>JAFXQM010000013.1 GCA_017527075.1 Selenomonadaceae bacterium | reverse complement strand
GGATTGGATGATTCACAAATTTAAGCAGGGCGACGATTTTATTTTGCTGGACGTGAACAGCGGCGCGGTGCATTTAATCGACGAGGCGACGAGCAAAATCCTTGACGACTTCGACGGGACGAACGACGCGGAAATTTTAAAAAAATATCCCGCCGAAGACACCGCCGAGATTCTCTCCGAGCTGCACGCGCTGATTGACGCGGGTGAGCTCTTCGCGGCGGATATCGACGTGCCCCCGACGTTTGCGGCGCGCGGCGTGGTAAAAAGTCTTTGCCTGATGGTCGCGCAAGATTGCAACCTGCGCTGCAAATATTGTTTCGGCGACGGCGGAGCGTTCGGGCACAGGGCAGTGATGAGCGCGGAGGTCGGCAAGGCGGCCGTCGATTTTATCATCAAGAATTCGGGGCTGCGCAAACATTGCGAGATTGATTTTTTCGGCGGAGAACCGCTGATTAATTTCCGAACGGTCAAAGCCGTCACAGAATACGTTCGGCAACGCGAGCAGGAGACGGGGAAAATTTTTAAGCTGACGCTGACGACGAACGGAATTTTACTCGACGAAAAAATTTCCGCGTGGCTCAACGAAAATAATATTTCACTCGTGCTGAGTTTGGACGGGCGCAAAGAAATTCACGACGCCATGAGACCCGACATCGGCGGGCGCGGCAGTTACGACCGTGTGCTGAAAAATTTCAAGCGGCTCGTCGAAAGTCGCGGCGGAGAAAATTATTATCTGCGCGGCACGTACACGAAAAAAAATTTGGACTTCACGACTGACGTGCTGAGCATTCACGACGCGGGCTTCGATATCTTGTCGGTGGAGCCTGTGGTTTTAAAAGATTCGCCGCTCGCGCTGACGGAAGATGACTTGCCGCGGATTCGCGAGGAGTACGACCGCCTGACCGAGGCTTACCTTGCGCGGCGGAGAGAAGGGCGCGGATTTTTTTTCTTCCACTTCAACGTCGACCTGTCGAACGGACCGTGCGTGGCCAAGAGGTTGGCGGGCTGCGGCGCGGGTCACGAATATTTTGCCGTGGCGGAGAACGGTGACTTGTATCCGTGCCATCAATTCGTCGGGCGCGCGCGTTATCGCCTCGGAAATATTTTTGACGGCGTGGAAAAATCTTCGCGGCATTGGCTGAAATATTTTCGCGAATCGCACGTCCTGAACAAACCGAAGTGCCGCGAGTGTTGGGCGAAATTTTTTTGCAGCGGGGGCTGTCACGCGAACGCGGATTTATTTCACGGAGACATTCGCCAGCCTTATGAGGTCGGTTGCGAGATTCAGAAGAAAAGATTGGAGTGCGCCATTTACATTCAGGCGAAACTCGCGGAATAAAAAATTTCCCTCCCGATTGTCGAGAGGGATTTTTTTTGTGCCGAAAAATTATTTGAGAGCTTTGGCGGCGATGTCCTTGCGGAAGTGCGCGTCGTCGAAGTGAATGACTTCAACGCAGCGATAAACTTTGTCGACGGCCTCTTGCAGGGTCGGAGCAGTGACCGTGACGCCCAAGACGCGTCCGCCGCTCGTGACCAGTTCGCCGTCGGAAATTTTTGTGCCCGCATGGAAAATCATCGCGCCGAGAGTTTTGGCTTTGCTTATGCCGTCAATCGGCAAATTTTTTTTGTAAGCCTTGGGATAACCGCCGCTCGCCAAAATCACGCAAACCGCGCTTTGATTCTTCCACGAAATTTTTTTGTCGGAGAGAGTGCCCGCCGCGCATTCGTCCATGAGTGCAAGCAAATCGTCTTCCATGAGCGGCAAGACCACTTGAGTTTCGGGGTCGCCGAAGCGGCAATTGAACTCAACGACTTTCGGTTCGCCGCCGACAATCATCAGTCCCGCGTACAGGCAGCCGCGATAAATAATTCCTTCCGCCCTGAGCGCGGCAATCGTCGGCTTGAGGATTTTTTCTTCGACGCGCGCGGAAATTTTTTCGTCGACGACGGGCGCGGGCGCGTAAGCTCCCATGCCGCCGGTGTTGAGTCCTTTGTCGCCGTCGAAAACTCTTTTGTGGTCTTGCGCGGCGATGAGCGGCAAAATTTTTTCGCCGTCTGTCAGCGCGAGCACGGATGCCTCTTCACCGTCCATGAATTCTTCCACGACGATTTTACTTCCCGCCGCCCCGAAATTTTTCATCTCGTCGACGGCAGCCAACGCCTCCTCCAAAGTTTGCGCGACGATAACTCCCTTGCCCGCCGCCAAACCGTCAGCCTTCACGACAATCGGCGCGCCCTTCGCGCGGATGTAATCCTTCGCGGCGTCGGCGGAGTCGAAAACTTCAAAGTCGGCTGTCGGGATTTTGTACTTCTTCATGAGCCGCTTGGCAAAAATTTTCGAGCCCTCAATCTGCGCGGCGATTTTGTTCGGTCCGAAGGATTTAATCCCCGCGGCTTCGAGCGCGTCAGTCAGTCCGTTCACGAGTGGAGCTTCAGGGCCGACGACGACCAAGTCGATATTTTTTTCTTTGGCGAAGTTCACGAGCGCGGCGTTGTCCGAGATTGAAATATTTTCGACGCACTCGGCGAAGTCGGCAATGCCGGGGCTGCCGGGTATCGCGAAAAATTTTTCAAGGCGCGGGCTCTGCGAAATTTTCCAAGCAAGCGCGTGTTCGCGACCGCCGCCGCCAATCAGCAAAACGTTCATGGGGAAACCTCACTTAACGTCCAAAATCTCAAAGTCGATGACGCCCGCCGGTGCATGGACTTGAACGGTCGCGCCGGCACTTTTGTTGAGCAGGGCGGCACCCAGCGGCGATTCGTCGGAAATTTTATTGTTGTCGGGGTCAGCCTCCGTCGAGCCGACAATCATGTAAGTTTCTTCCATGTCGAGTTCAACGTCGCGGACGGTCACCGTGGAGCCAATCATAACCTTGCCGGTACTCGCCGCCGCCTGAATGATGTCGCTGTTGCGCAGCTTCGCCTCCAGTTCGCTGATTTCGCTTTCGAGACGCCCCTGTTCATTTTTTGCGTCGTCGTACTCGGAATTCTCGCTGAGGTCGCCAAGCGCAATTGCCGCCTTGAGCCGTTCGGAAATTTCAATTCGCCGCACGCTCTTCATGTAATCGAGCTTCTCAACCAGCTTGTTATAACCGTCCTGAGTC
The DNA here is from genome assembly GCA_017527075.1 of Selenomonadaceae bacterium. Lineage (GTDB taxonomy): Bacteria > Bacillota > Negativicutes > Selenomonadales > Selenomonadaceae > Quinella. The sequence goes on along the minus strand of JAFXQM010000013.1, from coordinate 112,033 downwards.
AGCAAAATTTTTTTATCTGCCATTTATCAGACCTCCAGAAATTTTTTCCGCCGCTTACGAGCTCCGACCCGCCGCAAGAAATTTTTTCCGCCGCTTACGAGCTCCGAGCCGTCATAAAAATTTTTCTCCGTCGAAGGCGCGGTGTTCGCCGGGCGTTGTCGGTGCCCAAATCGGAATTCCCTTCGACGCCGCCAAAAATTCCTGCGACGGTTCCCAGCGCGGATATTCGACGCGGTGCATCGCCACGAAACTTTTCAGCTTCGTCCGCGCCACGAATTCGAGCGCGCCCTTCTCCTGCGAAGAGCCGAGCCGCCCGTCCACGGGGAAGAACGCGATGTCCGCCTCCATGCCGCTGAGACGTTTCAGTTGCCGCTTGAAAGCTTTCTCCGACAGCGCGATGTTCTCCGGCGTGTCGTCCGCCCAGTGCCACCAGTTGAAGTCGCCCGCGTGGAAAATCTTCGCGCCCGACGGCAGCTCCACCAAAAAGGAAGTCCCCACGTCCGTCGAGTCATACGACCAAACTTTAATCGCGTCGTCTGCCCACTGCGTGTAATGCTTCAGGTAAACGATTTTATCTTTCGGGAAAATTTTTACGCGCTTGGTGTGCTTGATGTCGCTGCTGAAAATGTATTGCGTGGTGCCTTGCGCGTATCCGCGAATGTGCGTGCCGAAGTGGTCAAAGTGCGCGTGCGTGACGAAGACGTAAAGCCTGTCGAAGCCTCCCTTATCATACGCAGCGTCGACGATGCCCGCAGGGTCTTCGTAATCGTCGAACACCAGCAAAATTTTTTCATCTTGAATCATGAATCCGCTGTTGAGTAAGTAATTAACGTCCATAAAAATATTTTTCCTCCCTCGGCCGACTGTAGTTTGTTTTGATGTCGACCGCCCCTAATCTCAATCGTATTTTGCGAAAAATTTTTTAACCGCCCCCTCCGCTTTGGAATTTTATTTCTTCGTCGATTTGACGACCCAAATTCAATTAGGAATTAGGAATTAGGAATGAGGAATTTTTTCTTGTCCCTTGTCCCTTACCCCTTGCCCCTTAAAAATTTAATCATCGCCGCGTTTCGCCAAGGCGTCTTGAATCTTCTGTTCGACTTCGGGATTAATCTTTTGGTCTGTGCGGAATTTTACGTTCTGGCGATTCGGGCGAGTGAAGCCGCGCCCCATGACCTCACTGGCGGGCAGGAAGAGCATGAAAGCATTTTTATCGACGGTGTTGACGATGATTTTTATTTTAGCGATTTGCGTCATGCTCACGACGACCATCACGATTTTTTTCTCGACGCCCGTGTAAGCTCCTTCGCCGTGAAGAAAAGTCACGCCGCGCCCAATGTCCGTGATGATTCCGTCGGCAATGTCTTTCGCGTGGTCGGAGATAATCAAAACCGCCTTGCGCTGATTAATGCCGTCGATAACTTTGTTGGTCATCTGCGAGGTGATGTACATGCAAATCAGCGTGAACATTGCCGAGCTGACATTGAACAGCGCGCCCGCCACGACGACAATCAGACAGTTGAAGCCGAAGATAACCGAGCCGATGTCCATGGAGAAATATCTTTTGAAAATCGCGCCGAGGATATCGAAGCCGCCCGTCGAGCCGTTCATGCGGAAGACAATGCCGTAACCGATTCCGTTGAAAATTCCGCCGTAAATCGACGCGAGCATCAAATCGTCCGTCGGAGTGTAAGCCGACAAAAATTTCGTGGCGTCGAGCGCGAACGAAAACATGAGCGTGCCGATGACAACGTCGAGCGTGTACTTCTTGCCGAGGAGTTTGTACGAGGCAATCAGTAGCGGCACGTTGTACGCCAGAGTTTGCGCGCCAATCGGCAAGCCCGACAGGAAGTAAAAAATAATCGCAATGCCGGTCACGCCGCCCGTCAACAGACTGCTCGGCACTACGAAGGTGTTGATTGAAGAGGCGGCAACCAGGCAGCCCGCCATAATTCCAAGATACTTGAGCGGGTTCCACCTGACGAGCATTGACGTTAATCTCATTTAAAAATTTTTCCCTCCTTCAAATACGCAGGCGATTATAGCACAAATTTTACTTCGCCGCACATCTTTGTAAAAAATTTTTTCCGACGCCCGAATCGGCAAGCGGCATTGACTTTGCAAAATCTTTCTGATATTATCGGCGCATTCAAGGAGAGGTGTCCGAGCGGTTTAAGGAGCCGGTCTTGAAAACCGGTGATGTCGAAAGGCACCGTGGGTTCGAATCCCACCCTCTCCGCCAGCGTCGACAAAATTTTTTCGGAAATAGATATTCGCCTTCGGGCGATTCTTTTTAGGGAGGCGACGGTTTATTATGGAAGAACAGGAGAAGTTGCGCGTGTTGATAACCGACGACTCGCGGCTCCTTCGCAAAAAGTTGCGCGAGGAACTGGAGAAGCTCAACTGCGAAGTCATCGAGGCGGTCAACGGCAAAGAGGCGATAACGTTGGTCTTGGAGCAGGAGCCCGACGGAGTCATCTTGGATATCGTCATGCCGGTCGTCGGCGGGATTGAGGCGTTGGAATTCATTCGCGAAGTCGCCCCCGATGTTCCCGTCGTCATGCTCAGCTCCATGGGCACGCCGCAAAAATTAATGCAGTGCCTGAAGATGGGCGCGATTGATTTTATCCACAAACCCTACACCAAAGAGCAAATCGCGCACGCTGTCGGCTCAATGCGCAAGATTAAAGCGAAGCGTCTCGAAAAGGAAGAGTAGGAACAAGATGCTTGGGCGTGTCGTGCTCGTCGGGCTGAAAAATTTTTTCGTCTGTTGAGCCATACTTTTCTTTGCTTGTCCAAAGAAAAGTATGCAAAAGAAAGGACACCTCGCGGGGGCGTCGGTCGCCGTCCATGGCCGCCTCGTGTTCGCGGCACGCTTGCTACTTTAACATTCTCAACACGTAATTGAACAAAGGAGGAATTCATATGCCGATTATGGAGCACAACACGGTCGCGGCGAAAAAGGGCAAGGGCGAAATTTTTATCACGCACCTTTTAACGCCCAAGGAAATGGTTGGCAAATGCGAAATGTTCGCCGGCGTGAAAATTCCCGTCGGCTCCTCGCTCAACGTTCACCAACACGTCAACAACAACGAAACTTATCACATTATTCAAGGCACGGGGCTTTACACGGACAATGGCAAGACTTACACGGTCAAGGCGGGCGACACGACTTTTTGCGCGGACGGCGACACCCACGGCATTGAAAACGTCGGCGACGAAGATTTGATTTTCATCGCGCTGATTATCAGTACGAAATGATATTGCAACGGTAAGCGGCGTGTGCTAAGATACTGGCGACTAAGGAAAGGAGCTGTCGGCAATGGATATGGCAATCGCGGCACTATCGGTCGATATGAGCATGGCAAAGACTCAGCAGGAGCTCGGCATCACGGTTTTGAAGATGGCAATGGAGTCGGACGCCTCCGCCGTCGAAGAAACCTTGCAGGCAATCGAGAGCTTGGACCCCGCGCTCGGAAATAATTTGGACGTAACGGCGTAAAAAGTACTTGATAAACTTTTCTCTTTCTGTTAATCTTTGCGCGCCGTTCAAGCTTGGCTTGGAACAATCGAGGCGCACTTCCTCGCGAGGGCAATCGGTCCGCTAAAAAGTGCAAACCCGCCGAAAAATTTTTGGCAGAATAATTTTTAAAAGGAGGAGTTCATTTTATGACGAGAGCTGAATTGATAGTCAACGTCGCCGATAAGGCCGGCATTGACCGCAAGACGTCGGAGCGTGCAGTTGCGGCGACTTTCGAGACGATTAAAGAGGCACTTATCCAGGGCGACAAAGTTCAGGTTTTGGGCTTCGGCACATTCGAGGTCAGGGATCGCGCGGCTCGCAAAGGTCGCAACCCCCGCACCGGCGAAGAGATTGAAATCGAATCGTCGAAGCTGCCGTCCTTCAAAGCCGGCAAGAGTCTCAAAGAGGCTTGCAACAGCTGAAAAATTTTTTCGCGGAGTCGGGCAATCGCTCGGCTCCGTTTTTTTCTGCCGTTCGGAGGAAAAATCATGAGCGACAATTTTTTTATCAGCAGACCCGTCAACAAATCTTTTCTTAAGCGCGGCTTTGCCATTCCGACCGACGTTATGGAAAATCTTTCGTGCCACTTAAGCGGCGGGCGATTGGCTCACGGCGAGAAGCGCAACATCAAAATTTCTTTCGGCAAAAAAATTTTTGAAGCGACTCTGCGCAGTGTCGGTTTCAATCAAGAAAAATATTCCGACCGCAAAGACATGTGGCAGATAAATTACAACACCGCCGTCGCAAAAAAAATCGCCGCGATTTTCTCGGCGGATAAAAAATTTTTTTCTTTGTACCCGACCGCCCGCGTCGATGAATTTCGTTTGGAATCTTCCGCCGCGTGCGACGAACCGACTTTGGAAAATCTTTTGGACTTGCCGACGCTGACCGATTCGCAGGCGGCTTTGCTTGAGAAATTCGGCTTGAACAAATTCCGCAAAGTCAATCGGGACATCGGCAATCGCTTGAAGAGAAATTACAATTTCCGCTGCCAAATCTGCGGGCGGAGCGTCGGAGAATTTTACGGCGTGAACCTCGCCGAATGTCATCACATAATTCCGTTCTCGCTGAGCCTGGACAACGACGCGGCGAATCTTTTAATCGTCTGCCCGAATCATCACCGAATCATTCACGCCGCCGCGCCGACCTTCGACCGCAAACGGAAACTTTATCTTTACCCGAACGGGCACGAAGAATTTTTGAAACTCAACGAACATTTGTAGGAGGCACGACGTGGAAAAAATTTTGCAGTTCATCGCGGAGGAGACCGACGGCAAAAGTTATCGCGCGTCGAAGGTGGAGCTGGACGCCGAACTTGATTCGACCACGCGCATTGAGTACGAAGACGCCGCAGAGGAAATTATCCTGCGCGGCAACGGCGAGACCCGCCCGACGAAAAATCCCGTGCCGCTCGAAAGCCAGGCGAAAAATTTTTCGGCGAACGGAATGCAAATTCTCAGTTACTTTTTGGACGGCACGCGCCGCGTTTACAAAGTCGACGAGTTCGCTTATCAAACCGGCTCGCGCAAAATGATTTACCCGATTCTCGCCGCGCAGGTCGTCACGGGCTGCTGTCGGCGCGCGGAGAAAAAATTGCGCCCCGAAAAATTTTCCGACGAAATTATTTTGGTGCTGCCCGAAGTTTCAAATTACAGCGGGCACGACGGATTTTTCCCCGCGCTCATCACGAAGATTAACGCCCGATTCAAAACGAAACTTTCCGCCATTTTGACTTACAGCACCGACCACAAGCCCGCCGAAAAATTTGAGGACAGAGCCGTCGCCGTGGTTATGAAGCACATGCACGACGCGGAAATAAATTTGGTTGCCGAACTCGTCAGGCGCGGCAGGCTCGACCAAAAAAATTATCTCGTCAAGGACGGCTCGCTGGAGTATCGCGTCTGGGAGAAGCGCGGCTTCAATCCAAAGAATTACAAATTCGTCGTCGGCGTGTCGAAGAAATTTAATCCCGCGCGCATAAAAGATTCCGCGGACAAAATTAATCCGGGGCTCGTCGCCGAGTTGCCGAAATTTCATCGGACGCCCGTGACGATTTGTGAGCGCAGAGATTTTCCCGACGGAGCGCGAATCGCCGTGTGGTATGTTCGTCTGCGCGACGGAAAATTTTCCGACTCGCCCTTCGACGGCGTGGTTAAGGTTGAAAAATTTTTGGTGACGGACGCGGAAGTTTCAAGCGGGAAAATCGACAGCGATGAGGTAAATCTTTTGAGCGCGTACCTGATTAACGAGCGCAACCCCGTCTGTTACGGGAGCGACGGCCGCTGGGCGAATCACATCTACCCGATTTTTTTGACGGAAAGTTTTATCAAGGCGCGCAGCATTTCTTCCGAAACTTTTTTGAATTTATTTTGAGGTGAGCACATGAGCGAGATTATCGGGCGCGTCGCGGCCACGGAAAAATTTCCCGCGACCATGGACAAATTTTATTTCTGGACGGACGCCGATTTCAGATTGAACGCCTTCGACGTGGTTAAGGTTGAGCACATCGAAGGCTCGTACTCTTTCGGCACCGTGGAAAATATTTTCCACATCACCGACGCCAAAAGTTTTCTGACGAATTACATTTCCTGCGACTTCGGGGACACGACGGTTACCGCGCCGACTTTGCGAATCGGAATGAATTACGTCGAAGTCTCCGTTTCCTTCAACACGAAAAATATTTACACGCCCGTGAGAAATGATTCGCCCGTGAGCCTGGCCGACGCCGCCGAGATTGAGCAGGCGTTGGGGCTCGACAAAATCAAAAACAAATTGCCCTGCGGCTTCCTGAAAATGTATGAGGGGCACGGCGCGCAAGAAATTATTTTGCCGGTGAATCTCGACGCGCAATTTCTCCTCGGACCCGAAGGCGCGCACTTGAACATTTCGGGCATATCGGGGCTGGCCGCCAAGACCAGTTACGCCATGTTCCTCATGAAGTCCGTGCAAGAAAATTTTTCCGACTGCGCGTTCGTCATCTTCAACGTCAAGGGCAAAGACTTGCTGGCGATTCACGAGCCCAACGACGACTCCTCCGACGAAAAAATTTACGGCGGGCTGAACTTGAGCGGCGCGCCCTTCGCGAACGTTCGATACTTTGCGCCGCGCCACTCCGACGAGAAAAAAGTTTCGAGTTACCTCCCTCAGTCCGACGTGGAAAATTATCTCGCCGACGGGTTGCTGAAAAGATTCGCTTACGTTTACACCGAAGACCGCGAGTCGCTGGAGATGCTCTTCGCCGATATCGACGACACGACCCAGACCATGGATTCGATTATCAGCAAAATCATCGACGCGAACGACTTCGACTTCAGCGGCATTTCGACGTGGGATAATTTTTTGGAGAAGGTCAACGAGCTCTCGAAGAAGGGCAACGCTAAAGAAATTTCCGTGCTCAGCTGGCGCAAGTTCAAACGAATCATCAACAAGGCGATTAAGAACGACGCGATGTTCGTCAGGCGGACTGTTGAGAAAAATTTTGAGTGCCGCCTGGAGGATGAACTGAAAAATATTTCGGCGGGCTCGGTCAGCGTGATTGACATTGCCAAGCTCGCCACCGACAAGCAGGCGTTCGTCTTCGGCGACGTGCTCAAGACGATTTACAAGCTCAAGCTCGGCGAATACGATGTAACTCCGCCGTCGAAAATAATTTTGTTCGTCGACGAGCTGAATAAATTTGCCTCGAAGGACACGGCGAAAAATTCTCCAATCCTGCGGCAGATTTTGGACGTGGCGGAACGCGGTCGCTCCCTCGGAATAATTCTTTTCGGCGCAGAGCAATTTCGCTCGAACATTCACGGGCGCGTGACCGGCAACTGCGCGACGCTCGCCTTCGGGCGCACGAACGTCCTGGAGACGACGACCAAAGATTATTCCGCGCTGCCCGCGACTTACAAAAATATTTTGACGCGGCTGGAGCAGGGCGAATACGTCATCCAAAATCCAATCTTCCGCTCGCTGCTCAAAGTCAAATTCCCGAAACCCGCTTACAAACAGTTCAAAGATTAGGAGGAAAAGTTTATGGTTGAGTTTGGAGTTAACATCATTGAAAACATTACGACCGGTCTTTACCCGCTTTCTCTCGACATTTTCCGCGAGTACATTCAAAATTCTTGCGACGCGATTGACGACGCTGTTAAGGCGGGGATTTTGCAGGAAGATGAAGGCAAGATTAAAATTACAATCGACGTCGACGCTCGCCGAATCACAATCGAGGATAACGGCACGGGAATTCCGACGCGTTACTTCGAACGGACTATGAGCAAAATCGGTAACTCAGACAAAAGCTTGAAGACCGACAAAGGTTTTCGCGGCATCGGGCGACTCGGTGGAGTTGCCTTCTGCAGAGAGTTGCGTTTCATTACGACGGTGACGGGTGAGCCGAAGCTTTCGACGCTTGTGACGGACGCGGAGAGACTTCGCGACGCTTACTACACCGAGAGCAAATATTCTGCCGAAAGCATTCTTCGTGACGTTATGACATTTCCCGCCCAAGAAGACGTTGACGTTGGCGAACATTTTTTCCGCGTGGAGCTGATTGACATCGTCGACACGAACGAAGATTTGCTCGACGTGGAAAAAGTTCGCGAATACCTGTCCTTCGTCGCGCCCGTCGAATATCTCAACAACTTCCGTTGCATGTATGGTAGTGAAATTTATAAACACGCCGCCGAACTCAATTTTAAAATTACCGAGTACAAAATTCTTGTGAACGGTGAGCCGCTCTATAAGCCGTACAAAACAGACGTTAAAACGCACATGGGCAAAGATGATATTTTCGGCGTGGCTTTCCGTGACTTCAAAGACGCCGAGGGTAACTTGATTGCGTGGAGCTGGATTGGCTTGTCTAACTTCAAAGGAGTTATCGACGAGACAAGCGGCACCGCCGATAACAAGATGCGTGGCATTCGTCTTCGTCTTGGCAACATTCAAATCGGCAACAGTGAGGCTCTCAAAAATTTGTTTCCCAGGTCGCGCGGCACGAATTATTTCATCGGCGAAGTTCACGCCGTCGACAAAAATCTGAGACCGACTTCCGACCGCTACTACTTTGAGGAAAATAAAGCCTATAAAGTTTTCGAAGCCGCGCTGAAAAAATATTTCGCCGAGCTTTACGATACTTATTACACCGCCTCGAAAATCAGAAGTCTTTACAAAAAAATTGACGCTCCCGCCGAAGCCGAATGCAAATTTCAAGACGGCGTTTCGCTGTTCAAGACGCGCGGTGAACTCAACACCGAACTCAATCGCCTGAACAAAATCGCCGAAGACTCCGCGAAAGAAATTTCGGACATGCGGCAAAAGGCGGAGGCGGATAAAGAGTCTCCTCGTTCGCGTGTCGTCCTTCGCATGACTGACGATAAAGTAAATCCCCCCCCCCCGGTCAACCCTCCACTGCCGCTTGAGGGAACAAAAAAATTCTCCATGTCGGGCTGGTCGCGGAACAAAAGAAAATTTTACGGCTCGATTAAAGAAGTCATCCTCAATAACCCGAAACTCGCCGGCGAAGCTCTCGTCCGTAAAATTCAAGAGGAGCTCGCCAAATGAGCCGCCGCGTTTTGCTTGTGGAGCCGAACTGGAAGAACAAATATCCGCCCGCGAATTTGATGAAGCTCGCCACTTACTTCCGCGAAGTTTGCAAGGACGACGTTCGATTCTTCAAGGGCGATTTGAAAATTTTTGGCGCGCAACTTTTGCTCGAAGAATTTTTCGCCGGCAATGTCGACAGAGGAAATCTTTTTGCACCCGAAGAGAACGATGCCGCCCGAAAATTTTGGCGGCGCGAAAAATTTCTGCTGGAGTTCGTGAAGAGCGGAAAAATTTCTTTGCTCGACTTTCTGCGCGAGGAAGATTTTTTTTACGAGTACGCCCTGAAAAAACTTCATCAGCGATTCAAGGCCGAAGACTTCCCGACGTTCGACATAATCTGCGTCAACTCTCTGTTCACGTTCTTTTTTGATGAGACGGTTGCCACGATAAACTTCGCGAAAAAATTTTTGGCGGCGGGCGGAAAAATTTTCGTGGGAGGAGTGGCGGCGACTCTCGTGCCGAAATTTTTTGAGGAGGCGACGGGCATTCCTCCACACAGAGGACTGCTCGATAAGCCGAACGATCTGGGCAAGAGCGACGACGTGATTATCGACACGCTGCCGCCCGATTATTCCATCCTCGACGAGGTTGAGTACAAATATCCCGCCGCCGACGCTTACATAACTTACACGACGCGCGGCTGCATTCGCAAATGTTCCTTCTGCGCGGTCAGCAAGCTGGAGCCCGAATACAAAGACCACGTGAAAATTTTTGAACAGCTGCGGCGAACCGAAGAGCAATTCGGCGCGAAGAGAAATCTTTTGCTCATGGACAACAACGTGCTGGCGTCGAAAAAGTTTGACGAGATTATCGACGAGATAAAGGCTTGCGGCTTCGCGAAGGGCGCGAATTATTTTCCGCCCGACGAATATTCCGTCACGCTGAAAAATCTTCGCGCGGGTTTCAATGAGCGCGCGTGCCTGAGGAAAATGATTCGCCTTTATGACGAGCTGGAACATCGCTTGCCCGAAAATTTGGCGGGCGAATTTTATTCCGCGCGTGAGAAAAATTTTTTGCTGAGCGTGGTCAGTGCCTCCGCCGAAAAAATTTTCGCGCTGGATGAATTCGTCCGCCCGCTGTTTGAAAAATATTTCAAGCGCAACCGTCGCGCCCGATACGTCGACTTCAATCAGGGACTCGACGCGCGGCTGATTGACGAGCACAAAATGTCGCGCCTCGCCGAGCTGAACATTCACCCCATGCGCATTGCCTTCGACCACATTGAGCAGCGCGAGATTTATGAGCGGGCGATTCGATTGGCGGCAAAGTTCGGCGTGAAAAATTTGTCAAATTACCTGCTGTACAATTTCCTGGACACGCCCGAAGATTTTTACAATCGCCTGCGGATAAACATCGACCTGTGCGAGGAGCTCGACGTGGCGATTTATTCTTTCCCCATGAAGTATTGCCCGATTGACGACCCGAAATATTTTCGCAACCGCGATTACATCGGGCGGCACTGGAACAGAAAATTTATTCGGGCGATTCAGGCGATAATCAACTCGACGAAGGGCAAAGTCGGGCGCGGGCGAGATTTTTTTGAGAAGGCGTTCGGGAAAAATCTTGCCGAGTTCAGGGAATTGCTTTACATGCCCGAAACTTTTATAATCTACCGCATGAGGTACGAGGACAACTTGACGGAAACTTGGCGCGAAAAATTTTTGACACTCGACGAGGACGAACGCGCCGCCGCCGAAAAAATTATTGCGCGGAATAAATTTTCCGATAAAGAAATTGGCAGCGCGCCCGAAAAAATTCGCGAGCTGCTGGAATTTTATAAGATACGACGCTGAAAGATTTTGGAGGTTCAAAATGGCAAAGCAACTCAGAGTGGAAAAGTTGCAGGAACTCATCAAGCAGGAAATGAGCAAAATGCTTTTAAAGGAACTCAAAGACCCGCGAATCGGATTCGTGACGGTGACGGACGTGGAGATGACCGGCGACCTGCGCGAGGCAAAAATTTACGTGAGCGTGATGGGCGGCGAAGAGCAAGTAAAAAGTTCGCTGGAAGGATTGAACAGCGCGCTGGGTTTCGTCCGCCGAGAAATCGGGCAGAGGGTGCGGCTGCGGTTCACGCCCGAAATTTCCTTCGCGCTGGACACGTCACTCGATTACGGCGACCACATTCAAAAACTTTTGTTGCAGGTGGAAGGAGAGAAAAATGTTAATCACGTTGACGGAAGCGGCGAGGCGAATCAAAGCCACGAATAAAATTTTAATCACGGCGCACGTTCAGCCCGACGGAGACGCAATCGGCTCGACGCTGGCACTCATGCAAATGTTGCGCGCGCTCGGAAAGTCCGCGCAGATTTTTATCGACGACACAGTCCGAAAAAATTTGCACATGCTGCCGAGCTTTGAGGAGATTCGTCGCCCGAAGCCTGATGAAAAATTCGACGCGGATTTGATGGTCGTGCTCGACACTTCACTCGACAGAATCGGAAACGCCCGCAAGCTGACCGACGCGCCGATTGTGAACATCGACCACCACGTCACGAACAAGGGCGAGGGCGTTGACCTGTACGTGGAGACGAAAGCGGCGGCGACCTGCGAAATTATTTTCAAGCTGGCGGCGGAACTCGACGCGACAATCACGCCCGAAATTGCCACGTGCCTTTACACGGGGCTGGCGACCGACACCGGCTTTTTCCAATTTTCGAACACGCGCGCCGAAACTCTCGCGGCGGCCTCCGAGCTGATTAAGCTTGGAGTCAGTCCGCATTTCATTTCCGAACAGCTGGAGAAAAAATCTCTGGCGGAAGTGCGCGGGCTCAGCGCGGCGTTGAACTCGCTGAAAATGTTTTACGGCGACAAAGTGGCGGGCATGATTCTCGACCACGCGACGGCGAAAACTTTTGACTCGACGGAAGGATTTATCGACGAAATTCGCGTGATTGAAACCGTCGACGTGGCGTTCCTGCTCACCGAGAAGGCTCCGAATGTTTGTCGGGTAAGCATGCGTTCAAAGGGCGTGAACGTGGCGCAAATCGCTGACAAACTCGGCGGCGGCGGACACGTTCGGGCGGCGGGCTGCACGCTGAAAATGCCACTCGACGAGGCGGAAAAAATTTTGGTCGCGGCAATCGGCGAGGCAGTGGACAATTAGGAATGAGGAATTAGGAATGAGGAATAAAAACTCTTGTCCCTTGTCCCATGTCCCTTGCCCCTTAATAGACGGCTTTTTGAATTTGAATAAGCCGGCGGGCATGACGAGTCACGACGCGGTCAATCATCTGCGGAAAATTTTTTCGACGCGCAAAGTCGGACACGCGGGCACACTCGACCCTGCGGCTTGCGGCGTGTTGCCCGTCGCGATTAACCGGGCGACGAAGTTTCTGGAATATCTCGTCGACCGCAACAAAAGTTATCGCGCGGAAATTTTATTCGGCACTGCGACCGACAGCGGCGACTTGGACGGAAAAATTATTTCCCGCGCAGAAAATTTTCAAATGCCGACGGCCGGCGAACTCGACGCGGCTCTGAAAAATTTTGTCGGGGAGATTGAGCAGGTGCCGCCGAAATTTTCCGCGATAAAAATTCACGGGCGCAAGGCTTACGAACTCGCCAAGAAAAATTTGGATTTTGAGATGCCGAGCCGCCGCGTGAAAATTTTTCGTCTGGAACTCCTCGGCTTGAATGAAAATTCCGCGACGATTGAAATTGATTGCGGCAAGGGCACTTACGTCCGCAGCCTGGCGATTGATTTGGGCGCGCGCTTGAATTTGCCCGCGACGCTGAAAAATTTAATTCGGCTGAAGGTCGGCGGCTTCGACTTAAAAAATTCTCTGACGTTCGACGAGATAAAAAAATTCGGCTCGGATTGTCTCCTGCCGATAGAAAAATGTTTGGAGCACCTGCCGGCGTTCGAACTCGACGAGCGGAGGATTCGCGCCTTCAGGAACGGATTGCCGACGACGATTCACGCGGCGGACGAAAAATTTTTGCGAGTCACTTCGGGCGGAAAATTTTTGGGCGTCGGGAAGATTGAGCGCGGAGAGCTTCGGGCGTCGAAAATAATTGCTTGAAAAAAATTTTTGTGTATGATAAGATTCGCGCAGTTGAAAATGCAAAATCATTGGCAGGCAGTCGATGGTTGCGCGTCGACTCCTTCCTCGTTAATATCAGTTGATTAGGCTAAACGATTTGTGAGCCGCAGTGCGTGCGGCTTACTTTCTTTTGAAGAACGTAAGCAACGCGAGGACGAACGTGACGCCCGAAAAAATGAGGTCGAGCCAGTCCTTAATGTCCATGCGCGTCACCTCCTTCCTTCGAGGGAAGAAGCCGACACATCGAACTACCTGCCGCAAAGATTATATCTTCGATTCATAAAAGTTTCAAGAAAATTTTTTGAGCGCGGAGAGCTTCGGGCGTCGAAAATAATTGCTTGAAAAAAATTTTTTCGTGTGATAAGATTCGCGCAGTTAAAGTGACAAAATCAGTGGCAGGCAGTCGACATTAGACCCGTCGACTCCCTCCCCGTTAGTGGTTCAATACTGGTGAAACGGTTGAGGAGCCGTCGTGGTGGACGGCTCTTCGCTTATTTGTTCTTACCGAAGAACGTCAGCAACGCGATAATGAACGTCCCGACGTTGGAAATATGATCCAACCAATCGAAGAAATCCATACGCGTCACCTCCTTCCTTCGGGGAAGAAGCCGACACATCGAACTACCTGCCGCAAAGATTATATCTTCGATTCATAAAAGTTTCAAGAAAAATTTTAACCGCTCAGGGTTTTGCCTTGGGCGGTTTAGTTTATGAACTCGCGGATGAATTGCACGGACTTCAGAGAGCTGCTGAGGACCGACTGAACATAATCGACGAAAAAATTTTCCGCCGCGATAAGTTGTCGGGAATTGAAAGTCAGCTTGGTTTCGTCGCGCCAGTTGAACGCGAGCATGGTCTCAAAAGTTTTTCGCAGGGCTTCGGGGTAGGGGCGGGCGTCTTGCGCGGCGTCGAGGCAGTTCATGCAAACCGCGCCGCCGTCGAGCAAACTTATGCCCGCGTCTCCAAAAATTTCTTCTCCGCAGTGAACGCAGCGGCTGAAGTTGAGTTGCACGCCGCTCGTCTCCATGAACTGGCAGGCACCGATTAGCGCGGCGATTCGCGGGTTGCGTCTGTTGAGCGCGGGCAAAGAGTTCGTCAGCAATTCAAAAGTCTCAAGCTCCCGTTGCCGCGGAAAAGTCATGCGATTTACAATTTCAAAGAGCAGTGACGCATAAGCCAGCCGCTCCAAGTCTTTGGTCAGCGCGTCGTAAAAATTTAGGATGTCAGCCTCGCGAATCGTGTCGACCTTCGCGCCGTGAGAAATTTCCGCCGAGATGTGATTGAACATTTGCGTTGCGCCCGAAAGAGGAGAGCGCGCGTGTCGACAGCCGTAAGCGTTCGCCTCCAGCTTGCCGAATTCTTTCGTGAAGAGCGTGACCACTCTGTTTGCGTCGCCGAAGTCGTCGGTCTTCAGCACGACAGCCTCAACCGTAAAAGTTTCCAATTTCTTCCTCCGATTAATCGCTCACTTGCCGGCGGGTCTGTACTTTTTGTCGTAAGTATTGTTGCTGTCCCCGATGAAAAGTTCAATGTATTTGTCCGCGGCATTTTCGAAAGTGATTTGCCCGCCGCCGATTTTGAACGTCACGTTGCCCGCCGCGTCGGTCGTCGGAGCATTCACTTCATTGTCCGAAAAAATTTTGATGATGTCAATCGATTCGTATCCGCTGATTATGTCGTCGCCGTCTCCGTCGCGGTAAATGAAAATATCTTTGCCGCTGCCGCCGAGGAGAGTGTCATCGCCCGTGCCGCCCCAGAGTGAATCATTTCCTTTTCCGCCGACGAGTGAATCATTGCCCGCGCCCCCGACCAGCGTATCGTTGCCGCCGCCGCCGATGAGTGTGTCGTCGCTGCCCTGCCCGTCAATGTAATCGTCCTCACTCGTGCCGGTGATTTTGTTCGCGCGCTTGTTGCCGATTATGCTCAGCCCGTAATTCACCGCCGAGGCGTTAATCGTCGCGAGCTTGGAATTTGCCGCGAAGATGTCCTCTTCGTAAGTCGCGGTCAAAGTCGCCGCCGTGCCCGCCGCGTTGTATCGAACGTCGTCGGTTGCGGGCTTGAAAATTTTTTCCACGCCGCCTTCAATGTACGTGACAATTTTATCCGCCGCGCCCGTCACCGTCAGCTTGCCGTTGAAGATTAAATCGTTGCCGTCGGTGGTGATGTTCGCCGCGCCCGATGTCAAAGAAATTTTGTCTTCCGATTCATAATCGCTGATGATATTCGCGACGCTCGGCTTGACTGCAAAAATATCTGCGCCCGCCCCGCCCGTGACGAAAATATTTTTTCCGCGGGCGAGGATTGTGTCGCCGGAGCTTGAGCCGGTGATTGAAGCCTTCGAGTAATCGGAGGCAAAATCAAAAGTGTACGCACCGCTCACCGTCACTTTTTTGGACAGCGCGTCGCCCGCTTGGATTGAAACGTTCGCGCCGCTGTTAGAAATTGAATCATTGCCATTGCCGCTGTTAATCGTCACGTTCGAGCCGCCGTTGGAGATTGAATCGTTGCCTTTGCCTGCGTTGATTGTAACCGAGGAGCCGCTGTTATGCAAATAATCGTCGCCCGCGCCACCGTTGATTGAAACTTTGAAGGCGTTGTTGTTGAAAATCATATCGTTACCCGCACCCGTGAGGATTTTAACTTTGTCGCCCCAGTTGTTGACCTCGTCGTTACCCGCGCCCCCGTCCATTGTCACGTACTCGCCATCGTTGTAAATGTAATCGTTGCCCGCGCCCGCGTCGATTGAAACACTTGCGCCGTAGTTATAAATGGAATCATTGCCGTCGCCCGCATTGATTGTAACGTTGTCGCCATCGCTGTTATAAATTTCATCGTTACCTGCGCCGCCTTCGATTACCACATAGCAACCCCACCGGTTGTAAATTTCATCGTCGCCGTCGCCACCGTCGATTGAAACGTCCGAGCCGCCGTTTCGAATGGTATCGTCGCCCTTGCCCGCGTCAATCGTCACGGTGTCGCTGCTCCAGTTGTAAATGGAATCGTTGCCGCCCGTGCCGCTGAGCAAAGTGTTGTTTGTGGAGTTGCTGATGTCCGCCATGAAGTTCATCTCCTCTCAAAAAATCTTTTCCGCATTATAAAATATTTTCCGCGCCAAAAAAATAGGGACAGGAGAAAATTTTTCTCTTGTCCCTGATTTTATTTCTCTTTGTTCACCACGTCTTGAGCAATGGCTGAACCTTGGGCGGAAGGCTTGAGCTTATCCAAACTTGTCGGGAGGAGCCCCGCCGTCGAGATTGTGCCCGCCGTCAGAATAAATTGCAAGGCGTCCTGCGGCAGCATGTCGAGCTGAATCACGTCGGATTTTTTCACGAAGAAATTCATGCCCGCCGTCATGTTCATGCTCCAGGGCATGTAAACGCAAACGTAATCGTCGCCGAGCTTTTCGCGGACGGGTTCGGGCACGTGGAGGATTTGAAAACCCATGACGTAAGATTTTTGATACGGCACGAGCACGACGCTCTTGAACATCGAATCGGATTCGAAGACCGCCTTTGAAACTTGCTTGACGGATTTGTAAATAAACTTGACGACGGGAATTTTGCTGATGAGTCCGTCGAAGAACTCCAAAATTTTTTTCGAGAGGAAATTGCCGCTGAGCACGCCGACAATCCAAATCCCGACCAAAACGATGGCGAGCCCCGCGCCGGGGATTTTCGCGGGCAAATATTTTCCGATTGTGCTCTCCGTCAATTCGAACAGCCACGTGACCACGAAGACGGTTATCGCGGGCGGCACGACAATCAGCAGCCCTTTGAAGAAACTGGAGGAAATTTGCTCCGTGAAAGATTTCGGTTTATTATCCTTGTCCATGTTTGCTCTCCAAAATCAAATCAATGGCGTTGAGCACGTCGTCGATATCCTTCTCGGTGATGACGAGCGGCGGTTGGAACGCCAAAACATTTCTGCCGACACCGTTCTTGCCGACGATGAAGCCGCGATTCTTCAGCTCCTCCAAAAGTTCGTCGAGCTCACGGAAGGCGGGCGATTTGTCCGCGTGAACGAACTCCGCGCCGACCATCAACCCGATACCGCGCACGTCGCCGATTATCGGGAATTTTTTTTGCAAAGCCTTCAGCCCGTTCATGAGTTGTTCGCCGCGAGCTTTTGCGTTGCCCATAAGATTTTTCTCGGCGATATAATCGAGCACCGCCAGCCCCGCCGTCGAGGACACGGGATTGCCGCCGAGCGTCGAGGCACCCGGGCGCGTGTAAGTGTCGGCGATTTTTTTCGTGGAGATGAACGCGCTTATCGGTTGGCCGTTGCCCAGAGCTTTTGCGACGCTCATGATGTCGGGCGTCACGTCGAAATTTTCAATCGCGAACATTTTGCCCGTGCGCGCGAAGCCCGTTTGAACTTCGTCGGCAATGAGCAGCGCGCCGTATTTGTCCAAAATTTCTTTGACGCGTTTGAAATAATTTTTGGGCGGCACGACGATTCCCGCGTTGCCCTGAATCGGTTCGGCGATGAACGCGGCCGGGCGTCCCGAAGTGTTGCTTTGAATTATCGTTTCGATTTTGTCCGCGCAGGCCAGGTCGCAGGTCGCGGGATTTTTTCCGAGCGGGCAACGGTAACAGTAAGGGTTGGGCGCGAAATTAATTCCGCCGACGGGCTGAGGGTCGGTGCGCCACATGCCGATACCCGTCAAGCTCATGGTGAGTTTCGTCCGCCCGTGCAGTCCGCTCTGCAGGGCAATGAACTCGGAGCTTTTGGTGTAAATCGACGCGAGCAGGAGCGAGCCTTCGTTGGCCTCTGTGCCCGTCGAGCAGAAGAAAGATTTTTGCAAATCGCCGGGCGTGACTTGCGCGAGGTGTTCGGCGAGGTTCACGAAGTTTTCCGTCAGATAAATGTTGCAAACGTGCTGGAGGGTTTTAATCTGCTCAATCATGCGCGCGGTGATGAACGGGTTGCAGTGCCCGCAGTTAATCACGGAGACGCCCGCATAACAGTCCAAATATTTTTTGCCCGTGCTGTCGAAGAGGTATTGCATTTCTCCGCGCACGAACTGCGGCGGGTCGCTGTAAAAATGTCCGAGGCACGGCATGATGTATTCGCGTTTCTTCTCAATGATTTTTTTCGCGCCGAGATATTTTTCCAAGTCTATCACCTCATAAAATTTTTGCTTAAAGCACGGCGAGCGGCTAAAAATTTTTGAAGGCTTAAAAGCATACCCGCTGTTCCGCCGCTTTCAAAGCGGCCGCCGAGATATTTTTCCAAGTCAATCACTCCGTAAAAATTTTTTTGAAAGCTTATCAGATTGAAAATCAAATGGCAAGTTGCACGGGCGACGGAAAAATTTTGACGCCCGCAACGATACCGAAAATTTATCAACAAGTTGCAGGAATTTTAATCGGCGCGGCAAATATCCAAACCAAGTGACAAGAAATTTTTTTGACCGCAATTATATTTCAGGAGGGATTACTTTGAGAGAGCTGGACGTTAAACTCATCACCGAGAACGTCGCCGAGATGTGCAAGGAGGCCGCCTACTATCTGCCGGACGATGTCTATCGTGCACTCAAGCGCGGGCGCGAGACCGAAAAGTCGCCCGTCGGTCAAATCGTTCTCGACCAGATTATCAAGAACGCCGAGATTGCCAAGGCGGAGGATCGTCCCTATTGCCAAGACACCGGCATGACGATTGTCTTCCTCGAAGTCGGGCAGGACTTGCACATTGTCGGCGGAGATTTGGAAGAGGCAGTCAACGCGGGCATTGCCAAAGGTTACACTGAAGGGTACCTGCGCAAATCTGTCGTCGGCGAGCCGCTGTTCAATCGCGTGAACACCAAGAACAACACGCCGGGCGTCATCTACACCAAAATCGTGCCGGGCGACAAGCTCAGCATCACGATTGCGCCAAAAGGTTTCGGCTCCGAGAACAAATCGGGAATTAAAATGCTCGTGCCCGCTGACGGCGTTCGCGGCGTGAAAAAAGCCGTCATGGAAATTATCCTGCACGCCAGCATGAATCCGTGCCCGCCCATGGTCGTCGGCGTCGGTATCGGCGGCACAATGGACAGAGCCGCGCTCCTTTCCAAAAAAGCTTTGACGCGCTCAATCGACGAACGCAACCCCATGCCCGAATACGCCAAGCTTGAGCAGGAGCTTCTGGACATGATTAACGCGACGGGCATCGGTCCTCAGCTCGGCGGCACCACTTCCGCGCTTGCCGTCAACATTGAATGGGCACCGACGCACATTGCAGGCTTGCCGGTGGCAGTCACCATTTGTTGCCACGCCATGCGCCACGCTCACAGAGAGCTTTAAGCTGTAAGCTTGGAGCTTTGAGGATTGTTACCCTTAAAGCTTAAAGCTCGAAGCTCAAAGCTAAAATCTATTTTGCAAAGGAGAGATTAACAGAATGGCTGAAAGCATAAGAATAACGACGCCGTTCACCGAGGAGATGTCGCGCAAACTCAAAGCGGGCGACAGCGTCCTCATCACCGGCACGATTATCAGCGCACGCGACGCTGCTCATAAAGTCATGACGGAGGCATTGGCGCGCGGAGAAAAATTGCCCGTCGATTGGACAAATCAAATCGTTTACTACCTTGGCCCCACGCCCGCCAAACCCGGTGACCCGATTGGTTCTTGCGGTCCGACGACTTCGGGCAGAATGGACGCTTACACCCCGACGATGCTTGACCAGGGAATCAAGGGCATGGTCGGCAAAGGCTCGCGCACAAAGGAAGTTGTCGAGGCCATGAAAAAGAACGGCGCGACTTACTTTGCGGCAGTCGGAGGCGCGGCGGCTCTCATCGCCAAATCCGTCAAAAGTTACACCGTCCTTGCTTACCCCGAACTCGGACCCGAAGCGGTGGCGGCTTTGGAGGTCGTCGATTTCCCCGCGATTGTCGTCATTGACTGCGAGGGCAATAACTTCTACGAAATCGGGCAGAAGGATTATCGCCACTTCGACATCAATCAAATCTAGGGAAAAAGGGAAGTAGGGAAATAGGGAAATAGTATTCTGCTTCCCTGCTTCCCTCGTTCCCTAATTCCCTAAAAAAACAAGGAGGTCACAATGTTCCACACAACTTTTTATCTGCGGCGGTTACATTCCCTGTGCGGCTTGGTCGTCTTGGGCATGGTGCTTATCGAACACATGTTCACCAACTCCACGGCGATTCTCGGTCCGCAAGGTCTTAACACCGCGCTCGAAATGATGGAGCTCATTCCCAAACCGATTTTCATGGGCTTGGAAATCGGCGGTATCGCGGTTCCGCTTCTGTTCCACGGCATTTATGGTATTTACATCGCCCTGCAAGCCAAAAATAATCCGGGCAACTATCCCTACGCCCGCAACCGCAATTTTGCCCTCCAGCGTTGGACGGCTTGGTTCCTCGTCGTCTTCCTCATCTGGCACGTCGGCTACCTGCGCTTCTACGTCAAAGGTATCACCGGCACTCCCATTTCCTTTGAACTTCTCCAAAACTTTTTCCAGAATCCGATTATCGCCGTGCTCTACGTCATCGGCATGTGGGCGGCAATTTTCCATTTCTGCAACGGCATTACGACCTTCTGCATGACTTGGGGCATCACCAAAGGTCCGCGCGCGCAAAGTGCCATCAGCATTATCAGCATGCTCCTGTGCGCGGCCATGTGCGTTATAACGCTCGTCTTCATGGGCAGCTATTACGTTTACTAAGAATCGGGAGATTTTGTTATGGCTAAAGATATGACTAAGAAACAAATTATAATCGTCGGCGGCGGCATAAGCGGTCTGCTCGCCACGATTAAGGTTTGCGAACTTGGCGGCGAGGTCTTGCTGTTCTCCTACTGCCCCGTCAAACGTTCGCACTCCCTTTGCGCCCAGGGCGGCATGAACGCCTGCATGGACACCAAGGGCGAACACGACAGCGTTTATGAACACTTCGACGACACGGTCTACGGCGGCGACTTCCTTGCCGACCAGTTGGCGGTCAAAGGCATGGTTGAGGCGGCTCCGAAGCTGATTAAAATGCTCGACCGCATGGGCGTCACTTTCACGCGCACACCCGAAGGCAATCTCGACCTGCGCAATTTCGGCGGACAGAAAAATAAACGCACGTGCTTTTCCGGCTCCACGACCGGTCAGCAAATCCTCTACGCCCTCGACGAGCAAGTTCGTCGCTGGGAAGTCAAAGGCTCCGTCAAAAAATATGAGTTCTGGGAATTCATCAAGATAATCAAGAACAAGGAAGGCATTTGCCGCGGAATCGTCGCGCAGAGCATGAACTCCATGGAAATTAAATCCTTCCGCGCGGACACGGTCATCCTCGCGACGGGCGGTCCCGGTCAGGTGTTCGGACGCTGCACGGCTTCGACGATTTGCAACGGCTCGGCGGTCTCGGCTGTCTATCAGCAGGGCGCGGAAATCGCAAACCCCGAATTCATTCAGATTCACCCGACGGCAATCCCCGGCTCCGACAAAAACCGCTTGATGTCTGAGGCATGCCGCGGCGAAGGCGGACGCGTTTGGGTTTACAAGGACGGCAAGCCCTGGTACTTCCTTGAGGAAATGTATCCCGCTTACGGAAACCTCGTCCCGCGTGACGTTGCCAGCCGCGCGATTTTCAAAGTCTGCGTGCACATGGGGCTCGGCATTAACGGCGAGAACCGCGTTTACCTCGACCTGTCCCACATCGACGGCGACTATCTCCTGCGCAAACTCGGCGGCATTTTGGAAATGTATTCCGAATTCGTCGGGCAAGACCCGCGCAAAGTTCCCATGGAAATTTTCCCCAGCGTCCATTACTCCATGGGCGGCATTTGGGTTGACCGTTTCCACTTCACGAATATCCCCGGGCTCATGGCTTCCGGCGAATGCGATTACCAATATCACGGCGCGAATCGTCTCGGCGCAAACTCTCTGCTCAGTGCGGCATATTCGGGCACGGTTTCGGGGCCTGAGGCAATGAAGTGGGCGAAGAGCGGCAAGAACGGCTCCGAACTCACCGACGACGAACTGGAAGCCGCGCGGCAAGAAGTTCAAAACGAGTATGACAAAATTTTGCAGATGAACGGCTCCGAGAACGCGCACAAACTTCACCACGAAATGGGCGACCTCATGTACAAATACGTGGCGATTGAGCGCGACAACATCGGCTTGGACGCGTGCCTGGTTGAGTTGAAAAAGTTGCTCAAGCGTTGGGACGACATTGGCATAACCGACCGCGGAAACGTCGCCAACCAGGAGGCAATGTTCGTTCGCCAGCTGCGCAACATGATTCTCTACGCCATGGCAATCACCAAGGGCGCACGTTGCCGCGACGAGTCTCGCGGTGCTCACGCTAAAATCGTCCTTGAAAACGGTCAGCGCAAACACGACGAGAACGGCGACTTGGTCTTCATGGGACGCGACGACAAAAACTTCATGTTCACCACGATTATCAACTACGACCCGAAGACTGAGGAGCCGCTTGTCAGCTACCGCGAATTCGACCACTCGCTGATTAAGCCGCGCGCCCGCAACTACGCCGTCGCGAAGAAAGAGTAAAGGAGCGTTAGTTATGGCTGAAAAAGTCAGATTTGTAATAGAGCGTCAAGACGGACCGAACGAAAAGCCTTACACGCAGGAATTTGACGTGGACTATCGCCCCGGCTTGAACGTCGTCGCCTCGCTCATGGAGATTCAAAAAAATCCCGTCACCGTCGATGGCAAAAAAGTTCCGCCCGTCGTGTGGGAATGCAACTGCCTGGAAAAAGTTTGCGGCGCGTGCATGATGGTTATCAACGGCAAAGCTCAGCAGGCGTGTTGCGCGCTCGTCGACAACCTCACCAAGCCGATTAAACTTCAGCCTGCGCGGACGTTCCCCGTTATCCGCGACCTGCTCATTGACCGCACGAGAATGTTCGAGGCACTCAAGAGGATTCAGGGTTGGATTGAGTTGGACGGCTCGTGGGAAAACCGCGACGCCCCGATTCAAAATCCCTACACCGCGCGCACGGCTTACGAAATTTCCCGCTGCATGACTTGCGGCTGCTGCTTGGAGGCCTGCCCGAACGTCGGACCGCAATCAGACTTCATCGGACCCGCACCGACCGTTCAGGCTTATCTGTTCAATCTCCACCCGTTCGGGAAATTCGACGCGCCCAAGCGTTTGAACGTTCTCATGGAGAAGGGCGGCATCACCAGCTGCGGCAACAGCCAAAACTGCGTGGAGGTCTGCCCGAAGTCAATCAAGCTCACCACTTACCTTGCGCAACTCAACCGCGACGTGAATATCCAAGCACTCAAAAATATTTTCGACAACTGAACGCGGCTTATCGCAAAAAAATTTCCCCCCGAATTTCCGAGGGGATTTTTTTTATTGCTCGTGAACGTTCTCGAACATGCACAAAAATTTTCGGCAAAGCTCAATGAAATTTTCGTTCGCCTGCACGACCAAAACATTTCCGACGAGTTCAAAGTGGCAGTAAAAATTTTCGACGCCGCCCGCATAAAAATCTTTCATGCCGCGATATTTCCGCGCGTTCAGGTGCAGATAAAATTCTTGCTTCAGGTGTTTGTTCTTCGCGTCGTCATTCGGGATATCGTGCTCCTCGAAGCGGACGAATTTTATGTAAGAGTTCACGGCGCGCAACTTTACCGCCGCCTTTCAGAAGAGCCCGCTGATAACTCCGTCGGGCGTGATGTCGATTTGCTCGGCGGCAGGACGCTTGGGCAGACCGGGCATTGTCATGATGTCTCCGCTGAGCACGACCACGAAGCCCGCGCCCGCAGAAATTTTTACCTCGCGGACAGTCACGTTGAAATTTTTCGGGCGACCAATTTTTTTTGCGTCGTCGGAAAGGGAGTACTGAGTTTTGGCAACGCAGATTGGAAGTTTTCCGAAGCCGAGCTGTTCAATCTCCGCGAGCTGTTTTTTTGCGGCGGGCAGGAAAGTCACTCCGTCCGCGCCGTAAATTTTTTTCGCGACGGCAGAAATTTTTTCGGCAATGGTTTCGTCGTCGGCGTAAGTGAATTTGAAATTTTTTTCGTCGGTGAAGCTGTCCTCGACCGCCTGCGCGAGTTCAATGCCGCCCGCGCCGCCTTGAGCGAAAACTTTCGAACGCGCGAACCGAACTTTTTTATCCGCGCAAATTTTTTCCACGGCAGAAATTTCTTCGTCGGTGTCCGTCGGAAAATCATTCAGCGCGACAATCGCCGGCAAGCCGAAGCCTTGAACGTTCTCGATATGCTTTTCCAAATTCTCCAGCCCGCGCGCCACTGCCTCGACGTTCGGCTCGGAGAGATTTTTTTTGCTGACGCCGCCGTGCATTTTCAGCGCGCGAATTGTGGCGACGATAACGACCGCGTCGGGTCTCAAGCCGCTCATGCGGCACTTGATGTCCAAAAATTTTTCCGCGCCGAGATCCGCGCCGAAGCCTGCCTCCGTGACAACGACGTCCGCCAATTTCAAAGCGTATTTCGTCGCGGTGACCGAGTTGCAGCCGTGCGCGATGTTCGCGAATGGGCCGCCGTGAATCAGCGCGGGCGTTCCCTCCAAAGTCTGCACGAGATTCGGTTTAATCGCGTCCTTGAGCAGCAACGCCAGCGAGCCCGTGACTTTTAAATCGTTCGCGGTGACGGGCGCGCCGTCGAAGGTGTACGCCACGATAATTTTTCCGAGTCGCTCTTTCAAGTCGGAAAAATCTTTCGCGAGGCAAAGAATCGCCATCATCTCCGAGGCAACGGTTATGTCGAAGCCGCTCTCGCGCGGGACGCCATTAATCCTGCCGCCGAGCCCGACGATTACATTTCGCAGCGCGCGGTCATTCAAATCCAAAACTCTCTTCCACACCACGCGCCGCACGTCAATCTTGAGTTCGTTGCCTTGGTGCAGGTGATTGTCGACGACCGCCGCCAGAAGATTGTGCGCCGTCGTGATTGCGTGGAAGTCGCCGGTGAAATGCAGGTTGATGTCCTCCATGGGCACGACCTGCGCGTAACCGCCGCCTGCCGCCCCGCCCTTTATCCCGAAGCAAGGACCCAAGCTCGGCTCGCGCAACGCCACGCAAACTTTTTTTCCAAGCCGCGCGAACGCATCCGCCAGCCCGATTGAAGTCGTCGTCTTGCCTTCGCCCGCAGGCGTCGGAGTGATTGCCGTGACCAGAATCAATTTGCCGTCGGGATTGCCCGAAATTTTTTTCCACACGTCGGCAGAAATTTTCGCCTTGAACTTTCCGTAAAACTCCAAATCGTCTTCCGTCAGTCCGAGCTTGGCGGCCGCCGCAGAAATTTTTTCGACCTTCGCGCCCTGCGCAATTTCGACGTCGCTCAACATAAAATCGCCTCCAAAAATTTTTTCAATCATAACAAAAAAATCCGCCGCCGTAAAATTTTTTTGCGGCGAGAAAAATTTTTTGTTATCATGAGCCAAAAACTTCAGGAGGGCAACGTGACGTTGCATCCAATGGGCGCGACTTGTCGGCGAAAAAAATTTAACCGCTCGCCGCGCTTGAACTTTGAAAAATTTTTTGGAGGGAAAAATCATGACAATCATCGTGACGGGCGGCGCGGGTTTCATCGGCAGCAACTTCATTTATTTTGAGCTGAAGAATCATCCCGCGGACAAAATCATTTGCTTGGACAAACTCACTTACGCCGGTAACCTTGAGACATTGGCGGAGGCGCAGGGCAATAAAAATTTTGAATTCGTTCGCGGAGACATTGCCGACCGCGAGGGCGTGTACAAACTTTTCGCGGCGGTCAAACCCGATGTCGTCGTGAACTTCGCGGCGGAAAGTCACGTCGACCGCTCGATTGAAGACCCCGAACTTTTCCTGCGCACGAACATAATCGGCACGAGTGTTTTGCTCGACGCCTGCAGAAAATTCGGCATTGAACGCTTCCATCAGGTTTCGACCGACGAAGTTTACGGCGACCTGCCGCTCGACCGCCCCGATTTATTTTTCACGGAGACGACGAACCTGCACACGTCCAGCCCGTATTCGGCGAGTAAAGCCGCCGCCGATTTGCTCGTTCAAGCTTATCAGCGCACGTATAAAATTCCCGCGACGATTTCTCGCTGCTCGAACAATTACGGACCGTTCCACTTCCCCGAAAAATTAATTCCGCTTATGATTATCAACGCGCTGCACGACAAGAAGCTGCCCGTTTACGGCAAGGGCATTAACGTCCGCGATTGGCTTTATGTGGAAGACCACTGCGCGGCGATTGATTTGATAATTCGGCGCGGAACCGTCGGAGAGGTTTATAACATCGGCGGGCACAATGAGCGCACGAACTTGGACGTGGTCAAAACGATTTTGAAAATCTTGGGCAAGAGCGAGGACTTGATTGAGTTCGTCACCGACCGCAAGGGGCACGACCAACGATACGCCATCGACCCGACGAAAATTTCCCGTGAGCTCGGTTGGACGCCGCAGACGAAATTTGACGACGGCATAAAGAAAACTGTCGCGTGGTATCTGGACAACCGCGCGTGGTGGGAGAAAATCATCAGCGGCGAGTACAAAAATTATTACGCAAAAATGTACGGCAACCGCTGAGGAGGATTTGTCATGTCAAAAGTTGCGGAGCTCAAACGCGATTTCAAAAAAACCGGCTGTCGCTTCGACCATGAAGGCACCAATCACGAAATTTGGTACAGTCCGATAACTGACAATTACTTCCCGATGTCTCGACACAACAACGAAGAAGTCGGAAAAAGGTTGGAAGCGGCTCTTCGCAGACAAGCGGGCGTCCCGAAAAAACGTTAAGGAGGAATTTTTATGAAGTACGTTTATCCTGCAGTGTTTTACCGTGCGATTGAAGGCGGCTACTGCATTGAATTTCCCGACGTCGAGGGAGCAGTAACTCAAGCCAACGACCTTTACAACGCACTGGAGATGGCGGAAGATGTGCTTGCTTGCATGATGGTCTGCTGGGAAGATTTCAAGGCTGGAAAGTTGGATACGCCCATGAAAAACAGAATCGTCGAGCCCACGCCGATTGACCAAGTGAAAGCCGAGCCCGACGAATTTTCTACGAGCGCGTTCGTCACACTGATTAAGGCGGACACCGACGCTTATCGGAAAATGCTCGCCGAAAAAGTTCCCGCGTCGAAGGGTGCGGCGTGAAAAAATTTTTGCGGAGCGGTTACACGACGGGCGCGTGCGCGGCGGCGGGTGTGAAGGCGGCTCTGATTTATATGACGGCGGGCGAGGCTGTCGACGGCGTGGAGATTGTCGCGCTCGACGGGACACCGCTGAAAATTCCCGTGGCGCGCGTGAAAAAAATTTCGGACGGCGTTCGCGCTGAAGTCATAAAATTTTCGGGCGACGACCCTGACATAACAAACGGCGCGTCGGTTTTCACGACAGTGAGAAAAATTTTTGGCGACGAAATAATTTTCCGCGCGGGACTCGGCGTCGGGCGAATCACCAAGGCGGGTCTTCAGCTACCCGTCGGCGAGCCCGCGATTAATCCCGGTCCGCGCAGGCTGATTCAAAACGTCGCGGCGGAATTTAAAATCGGCGGGCTTGAAGTTGAAATTTCCATTCCCGAAGGCGTGGAGCTCGCGAAGAAAACTTTGAATCCGATTTTGGGCGTGGAGGGCGGCTTGTCGATTATCGGCTCGACGGGTGTGCTCCGCCCGATGAGCGAGGACGCGTTCAAAAATTCTCTCGTCCCGCAAATCGACGTGGCAAAGGCGGCGGGCTTCGACGAATTAATTTTCGTGCCGGGGAAAATTGGCGAGACACTCGCGAAGAAACTCGGCTTCCCCGACGGCGCGATAATTCAGACGAGCAACTTTATCGGCTTCATGCTGGAGGCGGCCTCCGAGCGGCAGATAAAAAAAATAATTCTCTGCGGGCACCTCGGCAAGCTGGCAAAAGTCGCGGCGGGAGTTTTCCACACGCACAATCGCGTTGCCGACGGTCGCCTGGAAACTTTGGCGGCATACTCTGCGGCGGAAGGTTTGCCGTCAATCGAAGTTCAAAAAATTCTCGACGCGAACACAGCCGAAGACGCCGCGAAAATTATTTCGGCGAATCACCTTGAGCGCGTTTACAAAAAAATCGCGGCGCGCGCCAGCCTCCGCGCCGAGCGTTATGTTTTCGGCAAGCTCAAGGTCGCCACGATTCTCGTCGATTACGCGGGAAATGTTTTGGGCTCCGACGAAGAGTTATGACGCGGGAAAAATTTTTTCGGCTGTGAAAAAAATCGGCGACGGGAAAATTGGGGCTCCGAAATTTGAAAAAATTTTCTGACGGCGTGAGAAAATTATCGCGCCGATTTTTTATTTGTGATATAATGCGCGCGAGGTGATTAAAATGCTGAAAAAAGTTTTGGGCTTCCTCATACTTGTTCTCGCCATGACTGCGGCGTTGGTCGCCTACAGCTCGACAAACAACGTCGAAGTCCCCGACGTATCCGGAGCCGCCACGAGTTACAAGCAGAAAATTTTCGCCGAGGTGAAAGAAGTTGCCGCGCCCGTTCTCAAAGAAGCCGGCGTTGATGTCGAGAAGGTCAACACTGATGACTTAAACGTCGTGGAAAAGCAAATGGAAAACGCCACCGACAAAGTCAACGAGGCCACCCAAGCTCTTGCGCAGTGAGGAATGATTTGCATGTTAAAAATTTTTCCGACGCTCGAAGACTTTCAAAGCTTCGCGCGCAGTTCAAACTTAATTGCAGTTTCCGCCGAGATTAACACAGATTTGGACACGCCCGTTTCCATCTTCTACAAAATCGTCGAAGACGGGCGCGGTTTCATTTTGGAATCGGTCGACACGACTCAACAAGCCTTCGGGCGTTTTTCTTTTGTCGGAGCCGAGCCCTTCGTCGAGCTGCAAGTTTTTAGGTCAAAAATTATTTTCCGCGACGGCGATTTGATGAAGTCAATCGAAGGTCAGCCCGTCGACGCGATAAAAAAATTCATGAGCCGATACAAGCCCGCCGCCTTGGATAAAAATCTTCCGCTGGCGAACGGAGGCATGGTCGGCTATTTTAATTTTGAGGTCGCCGCAACCTTCGACAGGATTCGCGGGCTCTCTCTCGGCGACGAAGAACTTTTGGGGCAGTTCATGATTTGCCGCGTGCTCATCGTCCTCGACGCCCTGAAAAATTCCGCGCGGCTGATTTACTTCGCAAACGTTTCCGCCCAAGATAATTTGCCCGAACTTTACGCCGAGATAACCGCGCGCATGAATCAAATCGCCGAGAAAATTTCTGAGCCGCTGAAAATTTCTCCGCCCGAAAAAATTTCTCACGCGCCGATTAATTTCATGGCGCGTTACGGCACCGCTCCGCCCGAAGTCCTCGCGGCGATTGAGCGCGCCAAGGAATACATTTTCGCGGGCGATATTTTTCAGGTCGTGCCGAGCAAACAGTTCCGCGCGAAAATTTCCAAGCCCGCCTTCCTCTTCTACCGCAAGCTCCGCCAAGTCAATCCGTCGCCGTACATGTTTTATCTGAACTTCGGCAGCGTCAAACTCGTGGGCGCGTCGCCCGAAATGCTCGTCAAAGTCGCGGGCAAAAAAGTTTTAACTTACCCGATTGCCGGCACACGTCGCCGCGGAAAAAATTCCGACGAAGATTTTGCACTCGCCGCCGATTTGAAATCCGACGTCAAAGAAAACGCCGAACACTCCATGCTGGTCGATTTGGCGCGCAACGATTTGGGCAGAATTTCTGAGGCGGGCACGGTCAAGGTCGACAAGCTCCGCGAGGTCGAATACTTCAGCCACGTCATGCACATGGTCTCAAGCGTCGTGGGCA
This sequence comes from Selenomonadaceae bacterium, assembly GCA_017527075.1. GTDB lineage: Bacteria > Bacillota > Negativicutes > Selenomonadales > Selenomonadaceae > Quinella. The sequence goes on along the minus strand of JAFXQM010000013.1, from coordinate 82,168 downwards.
CGCTCAAGGAAAATTTCACGCCGATTGATGTCTTGAAGGCGACGTTCCCCGCGGGCACGGTCAGCGGCGCGCCCAAACTCCGCGCCATGGAAATTATCCACGAGCTGGAACCCGTCCGCCGAAAAAGTTACGCGGGCACCGTCGGTTACATGGATTTCTGCGGGAACATGGACATGTGTATCACGCTGCGCACGATGCGAATCGAAAACGACGTCGACGCCGTGATTCAGACGGGTGCGGGCATTGTCGCCGATTCCGTTCCGCTCAACGAGTACCGCGAATTTCTTCAGAAGGCCAAAGCTCTTTTTGAAGTCGTCGAGGAGGTAGAAAATAATTAACGCGTTGAGAGATTTGTCCCCTCTTTCTCAAGAGCGGGCACGCAGAACCCGTCCTAATTGCTTGGGCGCGTCGTGCTCAGCGGGCTGAAAAAATTTTTTCATTTGTTGAATCAACTTTCTCTTTGCTTGTCCAAAGAGAAAGTTGCAAAGAGAAAGGACACCTCGCAGGGGCGTCGGGCGTCAGTGATTCGGAGTCGCGCACAACCCGTGGTGAGTGTGCGCCGGATGACGCCATCACGGCGTCAGACGCGGCGCGGCCGTCATCCTTGACGGCCTCAAGCTTGCCTTTGCCAACTTAATCCTTCTCAACGCGTAAATTAAAAGTGAGGAATTTGGAATGAACAGAATTTTGCTGATTGATAATTACGATTCGTTCACGTACAACGTTTACCAGCTGCTGTCGGAATTGGGCGCGGCGGTCGAGGTTGTGCGCAACGATAAAATTTCCGTCGACGAGGTTAAAAATTTTTCCGCCGTGATAATTTCGCCCGGCCCCGGCGTTCCGAGCGACGCGGGCATCTCCGAGCAGATTATTTCCGAGCTCAAGGGCGCGCTCCCGATTTTCGGAATTTGTCTCGGTCATCAGGCGATTGGCGAAGTCTTCGGCGGCAAAGTCATTCGCGCCAAAGAAATTGTTCACGGCAAAACTTCAAAGCTCAAACACAACGGGCGCGGAATTTATCGCGGGCTGGAGCAGGGCGTTGAGGTCGGACGATATCACTCGCTGATAATCGAGCGCGAAACTCTGCCCGATTGCTTGGAGGTCACGAGCGAACTTGACGACGGCACGATTATGGGCGTCCGCCACAAAATTTTCGACGTGGAAGGAATTCAATTCCACCCCGAATCGATTTTGACTCCGAGCGGGCGAATCATGATGGAGAATTTTTTGGGAGGTTTATCGCAATGAAAATTTTATTTGTCTGCAGCGGGAACAGCGGGCGTTCACCCATGGCGCAGTTCATTATGCAAAAGTTGGTCGCCGACGCCGGCTTGAGCGAAAAAATTTCCGTCGATTCGGCGGCGAGCAAACCCACCAACGGCGAAGTTCTTCACCAGGGCATTGCCGCCAAACTCGGCATGGAAAAAATTCCGTTCACCGGACACATCGCCCGCACAATCACTCCCGCCGATTACGCCGCGAACGATTTGATTCTTTGCATGGACGCGGGCAACGTCGAACAGGTCAAGGCGATTGTCGGCGGCGACCCCGACGGAAAAATTTCCACGCTCCTCGACAAAGACATCCCGTGGGACAAAAAAGGTTTCGCCACGACCTTCGACGACATCATGCGCGGCTGCAAAATGCTCCTTTATAAAATTTCATGAACACACAATACCTTTTGAAACAGATTCAGCCGTTCGTCGTCGGCAACCAGTTGACGTATGATGACTTTGAAAAAATTTTCGGGTTTCTGCCGCTCAAAGAGCAGTATCCGATTTGTTACGCGATTCAGGACGAGCTGAAGATTGAACTCGTCGACGAAATAATTTCCGAGCCGCAAGAAAAGAAATTGCCCGCCGAACTCGCGCCGCTGATTTTCAAAGACCCGCGCGAAATTAAAGTCCCGAACAAATTTTTGATTCGGCTGATTCAAGAGGGCGACGAACAGGCGCGCCAAGACCTTTGCGTAAAAAACAGCGGGCTCGTCGCAAAGTTCGCGCTGAAGTATTCCCAAATTCTTTCCAACAAGCTGGAGCCCGAAGATTTGATTCAAGAGGGCAACATCGGGCTCCTCAAGGCCGCGGAGAAATTTGACTTCACCAAGGACAGCGAGTTCAGCACATACGCCGTGCCGTGGATTGAACAGGCGGTCACGCGCGCCATCGCCGACACGGGTTTGACTGTTCGATTGCCCGTCCATCTTGTCGAAAAAATTTTCAGAGCGACGAGACTCGACCAAAAACTTCAACTGCAAAACGTGGAGACGCGACGCCGCCTTGAACTCATCGCGCAAGAAATGGGAACGGACTCGGAGGACGTGCGCCGGCTTTTCAAGTTGCGCGACGTTTACCTGCACATCAAATCGCTGGACATGCCCGTCGGCGAAGATGAGGACACGCCGCTGGCAGATTTCATCCCCGACGAAAAAAATCCGCTCGAAGAAACCGTGTCGCTCCTGCTGCTGAGGGAACAGCTGGAAAAAGTTTTGGCGGCTTTGACGGAGCGCGAGCGGAAAGTTTTGACGTTGCGCTTCGGGCTGGAGGACGGCAGATATCGGACGCTGGAGGAAGTCGGAAAAATTTTCAACGTGACGCGCGAGCGGATTCGGCAGATTGAGGCAAAGGCGATTCGGAAACTTCGGCACCCTGCCCGCTCCGAAAATCTCCGCGACTTTTTGTGAGGAGGATTTTTTTGAACGAAATTATTTCGCGGCGAGTGACCGAGAAATTTTCAAGCTTGCCGCGCGGGAAAAATTTTGCGGTCGTGCTCAAGGGCGTGCCGCTGAATTTCGTCGAAGAAAATTTCCGCGAGGATTTGGAGGCGGCGAAGGATGACCCGCTGAATTATTTCATGCGGCTGAGGAGCGGCGGACGGAAATTTTTTTCGCACGAGGAATTTCTTTTGCTGAGCGCGCTGATTCTCATGCAATATGATTCGGTCGTCGTGCTGAACAACAACCTGTTCATGGAGCAGTATCCGATTGCCGCCGAGCTGACGGACGCGACGAAAAAAATTTTGCTTGAGCACTTCACGGAAGCCGAAGACCCCGTCGACGAGCCCGCCGAAGAAAATCTCGGCAGCGTCGCAAAACTCGCGGACATTTTCGTCGGGCTGCAGGCTTGCGAAAATTTTTTGGTTGGCGTTTACAATGACGAGCAAATTTTGAGCGAGCCGAAGGTTAAAGTTGAAAATTTGTTCGCGCCCGCCGCCGATGAACTTGAGGAAGTTAATTCGGACGCCGCGCAGAAATTTTTTGACCTGCGGGAGGAAACGGACTTCGTGGAATTCGTTCGGGAAATTATTTTCGCCCGGCCCGAAAAAATTTTTGTGCGGACGCAAAACTTCACGGGCGACAAAAATAAACTCAACGAGCGTTTGAAGATTCTTCGCGCTCATTTTTTTGCGCGGACGAAAATTTTCTGCGTGCGCCCCGAAAAATTTACGCGCGGCTTCGAACACAGGGACGCTTACTCCGAAATTTTGAAACGCCACTGGAATTACGACGCCTTCAGAAAATTTTTCGTTTACGACCTGCAAAAACTCGACGACGGAATCAAAAGCACGTTCGCGGTTTCGCAGGAGCAAATCATCTCGGACATTGTGGCGCAGGTTGAACTTTGCATGGACGGAAAAATTTTTCGCGACGTGTTCGTCACGGCACCGACGGGCGCGGGCAAGTCCGTCATCTTCCAAGTCCCCGCGATTTATCTCGCCGAAAAGTATCGGCTGCTGACGATTGTAATTTCTCCGCTCATCGGGCTCATGACTGACCAAGTAAAAAATCTCACGCTGAAAAATTATCAGCGGGCGGAAACGATTAACTCGGACATCTCGCCGCTGCTCAAGGACACAATCCTGGAAAAAGTTTCGTCGGGCGCGTGCGACATTCTTTATCTCTCGCCCGAAACTTTGCTGGGGCGCAGCGACCTTGAACAGCTCATCGGCGACAGAACCGTCGGCATGGTTGTAATCGACGAGGCGCACATTGTCACGACGTGGGGCAAGCAGTTCCGCCCCGATTATTGGTATCTCGGCGACCACATAAAAAAATTGCGCAAAGTTCAGCGCGAGCGCAAAGGGCATTCGTTCGTTGTCGCGACGTTCACTGCCACGGCGATTTATCGCGGCGAGGAGGACATGTACGACGAAACGATTAACAGCCTGCACCTGTCCGCCCCGATAACTTACCTCGGTTACGTCAAGCGCGGCGACATTGAAATTAAAATCGACAAGGAAAATTTTGACGCGGGCGAGCGCGCCGAATTCGACCTGCCGAAATATCCCGATATCCTCCGAGCCGTCATGCGCGCCAACCTCAGCGGCAAGAAGACTCTGATTTATTTCCCCGAAGTTCAGCTGATTGAGCGGGCGAAGATTCGCCTGGAGAACGACGACAAATTTTCGGGCGTCGCGGTCTATCACGGGCGCATGGAGAAGGACGCCAAGCGCGAGAACTACGAAAAATTTTTGAGCGGAGAAAAGCCGGTCATGTTGGCGACGAAAGCTTTCGGCATGGGCATCGACATAAACGACATCGAAATTGTCATGCACTTCGCGCCGACCGGAAATGTTTGCGATTACGTTCAGGAGATTGGGCGCGCGGCGCGGAAAAAAAATCTTCGCGGCGAGGCCTGCTACCATTACGATAAGCGCGATTTCAAATACATCAAGAGGCTGCACGGGCTCTCCGCGATAAAAAAGTTTCAGCTGCTTGCCGTGGCGAAAAAAATTTACGAGCTGTACAAAGTTTCGCCGCGGAATAATTTTTTACTCGACGCGGAAAATTTTTCGTACATCTTTGACCGCGCCACGGACGAGGCGACCGCCGTCAACAAAGTCAAAACCGCGTTGCTGATCATCCAAAAAGATTTTGAGGCGCGCTTCGGATTCTCGCCGCTGACCGTCCGCCCGATTCCGCTCTTCTCCGTCGGCTTCTTCGTGATTGACCCCGCGACGCAAAAAAATCTTCGCCGCGACTTCGGAAACTGTTTCAGGGAGATTGAACGCGCCCGCCGCGTCTGCCGCGTGAACCTGCAAATGATTTGGGAGAAAAATTTTCGCGACCGTTCCTTTCCGCAGTTCAAGTACCTGCTGTACTCCAAAAGCAGTGAGCTGAGTTTCAACGGGAGTTATCGGCTGGAGCCCGCGTTTTGCGTCGAGATAAATTTCGCGAACGATTTCCGCGCCGTCTTCCAAAATTTGTTCGGGAAGTTCAAAGCCGCCGTGAAATTTTCGATTGACGAGATGAAATATCTTTCCGTCGAAAATTTGAGCGCGAAACTCGTCGACGAAAATATTTCAAAGTATCGGGCGCAAAACATCTGCGAAATTTTAATCGCGTCGATGATTTCCTTCAGGAAAAATTTCAGCCGCGGCGCGCACTCCATCTTCGCCGAGAAAACTTTTCCGAACGGAAAAATTTATTATCGCTTCAATACGGCGGTGAATTCTTACTTCGCGTGGGTCGAAAAAATTTTTGCGCGAATCGTCAGCGAGACGCGCGACGGACAACTTTACATCACGAACACGGCGAACAACGCGGCGAAGGAATTCAACACGGTGCTCGGCATTTTGGAGGCGTTGGGCGTGCTGTCGTTCAACATGACCGGCGGCGCGAACAGCCAGCTTTACATTCACATAAATCAGATTCGCAACCTGAAAAACATGATTGACGACGGCGACCACTACTCGAACAAAATTTTGAACGCGGTTTCGTCGCGCCACAAAATTTCCGTCGCCATGCTCACGCACATTTACGAAGGCGACTTCGACAACGAAAAAATTTGGGATTTGCTGGAAGATTATTTCCTCGGAAAAATTCCCGCCGAAGTCAAGCAAAGTTCATCCTGAAAAAATTTTTCCCCCGACGAGCGTCGGGGATTTTTTTTGCAACAATTTACTAACGTTCGCCGCGCAGAAAGTTTAAAATGATTTTGGAGGTGAACATCATGGAGAAAATTCAACTCACCGATATTTTTTTCGTCGACCGCGAGTACAGCAACCGCCACCCGCACATGCTCCACCGCCACGCCGACCTGCTGGAGTTGCTGTACATTTTTTCGGAGAGCGGGCGATACATCGTCGGCAATTACGAGTACGCGGTGACCGAGGGCGACTTCGTGATTTGCGGCGCGAACATTCCGCACGGCGAGGACCCGTTCCAAAATCATCACATTCAAACTTACTGCCTGGTGATGAGCGGCGCGACCTTCGCCCCTGCGGAAAACGAACGCCCGATTATTTCTCTGGGCAAGGACAATGCAATCGGCGGGCTCCTGCCGGAACTTTACGACATGTTCCACAAGCAAACGGGTTACTCGGAAGTCTGTCGGCATCTTGCGCTGGGAATTTATTTTTTCCTGCAGAGAAAATTTTTGGAGCGCGCCGCGAATCCGAAGCAACTCAAACGCGAGCGGCTGGTCTACAAAATTTTGGATTACCTCAACGAACATTACGCGGAAAATTTATCGCTGGACAAAATCAGCGAGCATTTTTTTATCAGCAAGTCAAACCTGTCGCACTACTTTAAACGGGAAACGGGTTTGTCGCCGATTCAATACATCATGCAGCGACGAATCGGCGAAGCGCAAAGTTTGCTCGTGGAAACGTCACAGCCGATTCAGGAGATTGAATTTCGGCTCGGCTTCAATGACAGCGCGCACTTCTCCAAGATGTTCAAAAAATATGTGGGCGTCACTCCGAACGAATATCGGAAACATTTTGCGGGGCGTCGTCGCCGATAAGCCTGCGCGATTGTACAACCGGAAATAAAAAAAAGTTGCCGCGCCGAAGATTTTCGACACGATAACCATAACGGCTTCCAAGAAATTTTTATACAATGCGCGTGCAGTGAAAAATTTTTTTGGGAGGAAAAGAAAATGGCAGATTTGAAACTCGGATTGATTGGCACGGGTGCGATCGGGCGCACGCACATCGAACGGATTAACAACGTGCTGCAGGGCGCGAAGGTCGTGGCGGTCTCGGATGCGTTCGCCGAGGCGGGCAAGCGCGTCGCCGAAAAGTACGGCTGCAAATTTTTCGCGAACGGCGAGGAGCTCATCAACGACAAGGAAATCGACGCGGTTATCGTGACGACCGCCGACCCTTACCACGCGCAATACGTCAAGGCCGCCATCGTCGCCGGCAAGTACGTTTTCTGCGAGAAGCCGCTGGCTCCCGAAGCCTCCGTCTGCAAGGAAATCGTCGACATGGAAATGGCGGGCGGCAAAAAGCTCGTGCAAGTCGGATTCATGCGCCGCTATGACAAAGGCTATCGTCAGCTGAAAAAATATATCGCGGAGAAAACTTACGGCGAGCCGCTCATGCTCCACTGCGCGCACAGAAATCCGACGGTGCCCGAAAGCTACGATACGCCCATGGCAGTGGAAAATTCCATGATTCACGAAATCGACGTGCTGCGCTGGCTCCTCGGCGAAGATTATGTCGCGGCTGAAGTCGTCTTCCCGAAGAAAACTCGTCACGCTCACAAAAATTTGCAGGACCCGCAGATCATGAGACTCTGGACGAAAAGCGGCGTGCTGATTGACGTTGAGGCGTTCGTTTGCGCGGGCTACGGTTACGACATCAAGTGCGAAGTCTGCTGCGAAGACGGAATCATTTCTCTGCCCGAACCCTCCAATGCCATGATTCGCACGAACGCCTCGCGCGTCTACCCGATTTGCAAAGACTGGAGCGACCGTTTCATCCAAGCCTATAATGACGAATTCCAAGAATGGATAAACAGCGTGAAGGCGGGCAAACTCGAAGGTCCGACTGCATGGGACGGATACGCCGGTCAAATCACGGCGGCGGCGGCCTCGAAGGCGCGCGACACTCAAACCAAAGTTGCCGTTGAAATTCCTCCCACTCCCGATTTTTACAAATAAAAAAAATAAATCCGTGCGAATGAGACGCGGGAAAAATTTTATCCGTTAGATTAGGGTCAACGCGTTGAACGAGGCGGTCGGAAAAAAATTTCGGCTGCCTCACTCGACGCCGCGACCGAAGCAATTATCCGTTGGATTAGAGGGAGGTATTTAACATGGCTGAAAACATCAGTCCCGAAGCGAAGTCCTTCGTAAGAACGGTTATGGTCACCGCGACATTTGGCGGTTTGCTCTTCGGTTACGACACGGGCGTCGTCAACGGTGCACTTCCGTTCATGGCGGCTCAAGACCAATTGAATCTGACTCCGCAGCTGGAAGGTTTCGTCGTGAGCGCGCTGTTGGTCGGCGCGGCAATCGGTTCGGTGACGGGCGGGCGAATCGCTGACGCCATGGGTCGCCGCAAAATGATTTTGATTTTGGCAGTTATATTCTTCGGCGCGGCAATGGGCTGCACACTCGCTCCGAGCGTTTACGTTATGATTCCGTGCAGATTTTTGTTGGGCTTGGCGGTCGGCGGCGCGTCGGTCACCGTCCCCGTTTACCTTGCTGAAGTTTCGCCGGCGGACAGACGCGGGCGCATGGTCACTCAGAACGAGCTGATGATCGTCACGGGACAATTCCTCGCTTACCTTTGCAACGCAGTCTTGAGCGTGACGCTGGAGCACGTCGGCAACGGCGTCTGGAGATACATTCTTTCCGTCGCGGCATTGCCCGCAGTGCTTCTCTTCTTCGGTATGCTGAAAATGCCCGAAAGCCCGCGTTGGATGGCTCTGAAAGGTCACTTCGACAACGCGCTTAATACATTGAAAAAACTTCGCGGCAACGACAACGCGGCGAGCAAGGAGCTTGCGGAAATTAAAGAATCAATCGCGAACGAGGCGGCGATAAAACAATTCGGCTGGAGCGATTTAATGCGCCCGTGGGTTCGCAGGATTTTGTTCATCGGTATAGGCGTCGCGGTCGCCACACGCTTTACGGGTATCAATACGATTATGTTTTACGGCACGCAAATTTTGACGGAGGCAGGCTTCGGGCGGCAAATCGCAATTATCGCAAACGTCGCCAACGGTCTGACTTCGGTTGTCGCGACTTTCTTCGGTATTTGGCTTTTGGGAAAAATCGGACGCGTCACAATGTTCAAGGCGGGCATACTCGGCACAATGAGCAGCCTCCTGGTAATCGCGCTGGCGGCAATGAACATGGAAGGCTCGCCGAACTTGCCGTATATCGTCCTGTCAATGACAATCGTCTTTTTGACCTTTATGCAAGGGTTCATCGCCCCGTGCTTGTGGCTCATCATCGCCGAGATATTCCCGTTGCAACTGAGAGCACTCGGAATGGGCGTTTCGATATTTGTCTTGTGGATAGTGGATGCTTGCGTCGGCGCGGCATTTCCGGTTATCCTCGACCAATTCGGACTGAGCTCGGCGTTCTTCGTCTTCGTCTTCGCCTTGATGATTGCCTTCGCCTTCGCGCACTTCTGCATTCCCGAAACCAAAGGCAAATCGCTTGAAGAAATCGAACTTTATTTCCGCAACCTCGACAAGAGCGGCTCGGCGGCTTGATAAAAATTTTTTGGGAGGACTTAATATGAAACTTTCAATCTGTTCTGACGTGTTCGGGAAAATCCCGTTCGGCGAAATGCTCGACAAAGTCAAAGCCTACGGCATCGGCGCAGTCGAAATTACCACGGGCGGCTGGGGCGGCTGTCATTACGTTCCCTCGGCGCGCGACCTGCTCGACAACCCCGGCAAGCTCCAAGCTTTCAAAGATGAGCTCGACAAACGCGGCATCGAAATTTCCGCGCTGAACTGCTCGGGCAATCCGCTCGTCAACAACCCCATGGGCAAAGCGCACAGCCAAACGATTCACGACACGGCTGAGCTCGCGGGCAAGCTCGGTGTCAAAACAATCGTCACCATGAGCGGTCTGCCTGAGGCAAAAGCGGGCGACGTCACTCCGAATTGGATTACCTCCACAATTTCCTGGCCGGAATTCGGCGGCGTCAATTACATGGTCGAAGCCGTGAAGTATCAGTGGGAAGTCGCGGCGAAGTGGTGGAAAGAGTACGCGCAGTTCGCCAAGGACAACGGCGTTGAGAAAATCGCGATTGAAGAATTCCCCTGCCAGCTCGTTTACAACGTCCGCAGCTTGAACAAACTCGTGGAAGTCGTCGGCGGAGATTTGGGCAAGATGATCGGCATGAACCTCGACCCGTCGCATTTGATGATTCAGGGCGCGGAACCGATTGCCGCCGCTCGTGCTCTCGGCGAGAAAATTTTCTACATTCACGGCAAAGACGCGCGCATTGAACGTTACAAGGCTGACGTGGACGGTCTGCTCGAAAACTTGCCCGTCGACAAATCTTCGGAGCGCACGTGGAATTATGTTGCCGTCGGCTGCGGGCGCGACCTGCAGTGGTGGAAAGAATTCTTCTCCGTGTGCCGCATGACAGGTTACAACGGATTCGTGTCGCTGGAGATGGAAGACCTGACCATGAGCGTCGAAGCCGGCTTGTGCACTTCAATCGACGCTTTGAATCAAACCATCAGCAAATAAATTTCGCGGACTGCAAAAGAAAAATCCCTCTCGAAGTCGGGAGGGATTTTTTTTACGCGTATGTGACGGGAAAGACGCCGAGATTTTTCAGCCAAATGCTCTTGTCGTAAACGGCGCGGATTGATTCGCGCAGAGCGTCGTCGCCGGCGTCGGTCTCCAGCTCAAAGAAAAAAATGTACGCGCCGAGAATCGTGCGGGCGGGGCGCGATTCGATTCGGGTCATGTTCACGCCGCGCTTTGCGAACTCCATGAGCACTTCGCAGAGCGAACCTGCGCGGGAGCCGTCGATTTGGCAGATGATTAAAACTTTGTCGCCGTCAAAATTTTCAATCGGGGCGGCGTCGCGCGGGCGGTAACAAATCTCGAAGAAGCGCGTGAAGTTGTTCGGGTTGTCTTGAATATTTTTCGCGGCGATTGTCAGCCCGTTGAGTTTGCCGGCGCGTTCGGTGCAGATGGCGGCGAAATTTTCTTCGGCGGCGGAAACAACTTCAGCGGCGCGGGCGGTCGAAGTCGTCGCGACAATTTCTGCGTCGGGAAAATTTTTGTGGAGAAATTTTCTGCACTGTGCGAGCGGCTGAGTGTGCGAGAAAATTTTTTTGACTGCCTGCGGGTCGATGAAAGGTTTTGTCATCAAAAAATTTTTCACGGGCCAGACGAGTTCGCGCGCGACGGTCAACGTGTCACTCCTTGCCAGCGTGTCGAGCGTGATGTTGACCGAGCCCTCCAAAGAATTTTCCACGGGCACGAGCCCCGCGTCCAAGTTGCGCTCCTTCACGGCCGTGAGCACGTCGAAGATGTCCGCGCAGATTTCCAACTTAAAATCTTCCCGCAAAAATTTTTTCAGCCAAAGAGCCGCCTCCTCCGAGTGTGTGCCGCGCGGTCCGAGGATTCCGAGTTTCTTCATGTCAATCACCAAATTTCAGTTTGCTCAGTTCGGGGTAAAGGTCGCCGATTGATTGCGACAGCTCGTTGGGCTTGAGCAAATCAATCACGGGTTGCATGACGCGGAAAAATTCTTCGTCGTCCTGCAGCAGCGCGAGAATTGCGGCGGTGTTCGCGGCGTCGGCGAGCGCGGTGTGCGCCGTCCCCTCGAAGTCACGATTCATCGCGCCGATTGCGTGCTTGAGTGCCAGGCTCGAATGCAAACCGATTCTGTCGTCGAAAGCCTTCTGCAAATCACGCCACTGCCGCTCCAGCTTTCCGATATCATAATCGGGCATTTTGAATCGGCATTCGTCCTTGAGCTGATTGATGTCCGAGTTGCTCCACGAATAAAGCGTCATGTCCCACGTGCCAATCCAGTCCATAAAATTTTTGAAGGCCTCAGGGAAGAACGGCTTATCGGCGACGGTCTCTTGAGTTATGCCCGTCAGCTTCGTGATGTGCTTGGTTATCTCGCCGTACTGCGGCTTGACGTAACATTGAAACTCGTCGACCATGTTGTAATTGTCGTCGAGCTTGACCGCGCCGATTTCAATCACCTCGTCGGTCGTGAACCTGCGCACGTCTTTGAAAGTTTTGCTGACCGGATTCATCTCCAAATCAATCACTATGTGAACCAAATTCTCAACCTCCATCGTTTATGCAATTCACAATTCCTCACTCCTAATTCCTAATTTGTTGAAAATATCCTGCCGAAAAATATCGCGGCATCGAAAAAGCCCCGTGTGAGCAGCACGGGACTTTTTTCAAGCGTATGTGTATTATATTTTAGGAGAGCTTTAACGAAAGCTTGCGCAGAGTATATCATGTGTGATAACAATTATCAAGTACCTTGAGAAAATTTTTTTTGCGCGGTGAGCAAACTCACGGGGCGACGTAAAAGACCTGCGGAATGAAAATAATTTTGTCGGTTTGGAACATCGCCTCGACGGCAAAAAGATTTTCCGCGTCGTCCCCGATTTTTTCGTTGAAGCGAATTTTATTTTCCGCAAGAAATTTTCGGCTGAAAACTCTCGTGCCAATCGGGAAAATTTTTTCGTCTTGCGACAAAGCTCTCAGCAACGTCGACTTATCCAATTTCTCTCTGAAGACTTCGTTCATGTTTCGGAACGCGGACATAATCTCCGCCGCAAATTTTTTCCCGAAAATGTCAACTCCGCCGCCCGCGTCCTCTTTAAGATAAGCAACCGAATTGACGACGTCGGCAACAATGTGTTCGTTCGTCAAATAAATCAAAGTCAGCGCGTCTCTCATCAGGCGGTCGTTGCCCTTGAGGAACATGACGTAATCGCCCTGCGCGGCGTTCAGCGCGATGTTCCACGCGGCTCCGTTCTGAATTTTGTTGTGCAATCTTATGACGGTTATCTTGTCAAAAACTTTTGCCGACTCGCGACACATTTTCCCGCTGCCGTCGGTCGAGGCGTTGTCGACGATAATCAGCTCAAAAAATTTAAAACCCTGCTCCAAAATGCTGCCCAAGCTGTCGACGAGTATATCGGCGTCATTGTTCAGGACGAGCAAGAGAGAAAAGTAAGGAGGCATCTCGACGACGGTCTGCAAATTTTCTTTGAACGGGACGCTTATCCATTTGTCTTCGTTGCGCGGAATTTTTTCCGAAGCCGACACGGGCTTGAAAATTTTCTTATCGGGATTTTGATTGAGCCACGCGCCCCACCAACTGAACGTGCTTTTGGACGTTACGTTGTGCCGGCAGAGACTCATCAGATAAAGTTCCTCAACGTCTTGCAAGCCGTCGCCTTCGACAAATTCCGTCGGGAATTCAAAATGAAAATTTTCCTTGCACCAGTTCAGATTGTCCGAGAAGACAAACAGCGTCAGATTTTTGTACTCGCGCTTCAAAATTTCCAAGCACTCGCCGTAATAATCGAGCGACGGAATTGCAAAGAAATGCAGGTTTGCATTTCTCGGGCTGTAAACAAAATCGCCGAGGCGCACGTGCACCGACACCGAATTTTCTGCGGCGAGAATTTTTTCTTTCCAATGTTGAGCTGCCGCGCCCAAAGGATTTTTCAAAGTGAACTCGCGGCGGAGAATGTCGGCGATGTCCGCGAAATATTTTTCGTATTGCCAGTAACCGAAAAGAAAAACGTCGTCGGGATAATTCAAAATCTCCGGCACAAAAATATCAGGTCGAGGTTCAAAACATTTTTTCAGCCTGGAAATTTCTTCGGGCGTCGCAAAATTTTCCGCCACGTTGAACAGATTCAAAGCGTAAGGGTGGAGATTGTCGCGTTCGTAGAAACTCACGTCGAGTTTCAGTTCCGTCTTCAACTTGTGCGCCAGCCTTCGTCCCGCCGCGTACTGATAAAGCTGATTGCCGATGCCGCCCATGATGTAAGTTACAACCAATCAAATCGCCTCCTGCCAAATGATTTTGTCCGCGACGGTTATGTCTTTGCCGAGTTGCACTTCGATGATTTTCAGCGGCTCGTCGGCAATGACCGTGTGCCTCACGCCGCGCGAAATTTTTATCACGTCACCCGCGCGAACAATTTTTTCTGCGCCGTCGACGATGACTCTGCCCGTGCCCGAAATAAAATTCCAAACCTCGTCGCGGAAATTGTGGCTGTGATATTTCATGCGGCTGCCGCGGTTCAAAGTCACCTTGACGGTCAGGCTCCCGCTCTCCACGTCGATTATCTTGAAGCTGCCCCAAGATTTTTCGGCGAAACGGATTTGGCTGTCCAATTTCTCGACGAACGGCTTGATGAAACTCGACGCCGCCTTATCGGAAACCAAAATGCCTTCGGGGCCGGCGACGACGACAGAATTTTTCAAGCCCATGCAAATTATCGGGCGGTCGGAATCGTTTATCACGTGGAGATTTTCGCAGGCCGCGTCCGCTTGAACTTGCCCGATAAAATTTTCGTCAAGGACTTCGGTCAGCGTGTTCCATGTGCCGACGTCTCGCCACTCGCCGACGTAACGAACGACTTTAATATTTTTCTCGTGCTCGACGACCGCGTAATCGAAACTGATGTTCGGCAGGGCTGAGTAATTTTTTCGGAGCGCGTCGTGGGAGCACGTGCCCAAAATTTTTTCCGCCTTGCCGAGGATGTAATCCAGCCGGCAAGAAAAAATTCCGCCGTTCCACAGCCCGCCCGCGTCGATAAATTTTTTCGCGTCTTGAAGATTCGGCTTCTCCTTGAACATTTTCACGCGGCTGATTTTTTCCTTCGCCTGCGGAATGATGTAACCGTATTTTTCGCCGGGATAAGTCGGCTCAATGCCCATCAAGACCAGCGGCGCGTCGTCGGAAATTTGTTCGGCGAGCAGAGGGAACTGCTCAAAAAAATTGTCGTCAACGTAAGGGTCGACGGGGCAGATTAAAATTTTTTCGTCCGCGCGGATTTTTTTTTCGTCGTGAAGATACGCTGCCGCCAGAGCAATCGCGGGAAAAGTATTTTTGCGGCAGGGTTCGGTCGACAGCTCAAAATTTTCCGCAAGATATTTTTTGAGGAGCGGCACTTGCTTTTCCGCCGCCGCGATTGTTATCGACACGTTTTCGTTCGTGCGACGGATTTGTTTCAAGACGCGCTGCAACATTGATTCGCCGCCGAAAATTTTCAGGAACTGCTTCGAGCGCAAATCATTCGACAGCGGCCAGAGCCTTTGCCCGCTTCCGCCCGAAAGTAAAATTATCTGCATGAGTTCTCCTTCCGAAATTATTTTCTCGCCAAGACGTTCAAGCTCATCAATCGCCCGTGCTCAAAATCCATGTGCGGCAGATAAGAGCGGCTGTAATCGTCATAACCCTCCGGCAAAAAATCTCGCCAGTCATAACGCTCGACGCGCTCAAAGCCCGCGGCTTTCAACAGCGCGGACAATCTTTTGAAGTCGTAAGTTTGATAATGAAAATTGTATTTGTAATTTTGCCCGCCATAAAGCAAGCCCATGACGAGTTCCAAATTTCGTGACGATAAATATTCCTCGACAATCGCTTCAAAATTTGGCACGGCGATTCTCAAGACGCCGCCGAATTCCAGAACGCGATACCATTCTTTCAACACCCCCCATGAATCATTTCAGCGCGGGGGAAGTGCTCCAAGACGTGGCACGCATAAATTTCCTCAACAGAATTGTCCGCGAACATGTCCAGATTGTCGAGCTTGTCCATGACGTAATCGACGTGCGGAAATTTTCTGGCGTCAAGGTGTTTCCAGCCGGGCAAATATCTTTCGCCGCAACCGATGTGAAGTTTCATTGCCTGACCTCCTGTTTCAAAAAATCTTCGTAAGTGATTTTAATTCCGTCGCGCAATTCGGTTTTGTAAGTCCAGCCGAGAGCCGCCGCCTTCGACACGTCCAAAAGTTTTCGCGGCGTGCCATTCGGTTTCGACGTGTCCCAAAAAATTTTTCCGTCGTAACCGACAACCTCGGCGACAAGTTCGGCAAGAGCTTTAATCGAAATTTCTTTGCCCGCGCCCGCGTTGACGATTTCATTGCCGCTGTAATTGTTCATCAGGAAGACGCAAAGATTTGCCAGGTCGTCGACGTAAAGAAATTCGCGCAGAGGAGAACCGTCGCCCCAGCACGTGACGGACGGCAAATTTTTTATTTTCGCCTCGTGGAAGCGTCGAATCAGCGCGGGCAGGACGTGCGAGCGCGTCGGATGATAATTATCGTTCACGCCGTAAAGATTCGTCGGCATGACCGAAATAAAATCCGTGGCGTATTGTCGGTTGAGGTACTCGCAGTATTTGAGCCCCGAAATTTTTGCCAGCGCGTAAGCTTCGTTTGTCGGCTCAAGCGCGGAAGTCAGCAGGTAATCTTCCTTCATGGGCTGCGGCGCGAATTTCGGATAAATGCAAGACGAGCCCAAAAACTCCAGCTTGCGGCAAGAATTTTTCCAGGCGGCATGGATGACATTCATTTCAATCAAAATATTTTCGTACATAAAATCGGCGGGCGACGCGCTGTTGGCACCAATCCCGCCGACCTTCGCCGCCGCAAGGAAAACGTATTCGGGTTTCTCTTCGGCGAAAAATTTTTCGACTTCCGCCTGCCGTGTCAAATCCAATTCGGCGTGCGTCCGCGTCAAAATATTTTCGT
This sequence comes from Selenomonadaceae bacterium, assembly GCA_017527075.1. GTDB lineage: Bacteria > Bacillota > Negativicutes > Selenomonadales > Selenomonadaceae > Quinella. Next base: position 65,706 of record JAFXQM010000013.1, on the reverse strand, counting down.
AACCTTGCCGCTTGAGCTCTCGAACAATCGCCGAGCCGACCATGCCCCGATGTCCCGCGACGTAAATTTTTGAATCCTTTTCCATAAAAATCTCCTCTCAATTTTTCAAGCCGTCAAGTTCGCGAAAAATTTTTTCGTACCAAGAATACATTTTGGGCAAAGCTTCTTCAAGAGTAATCTTCGCCTCAAAACCCGTCAGTGAAAAAAGTTTTTGTGTGCTTGGACAACGCCGCACCACGGAGCCCGAAGGTGCCGGCCGCAATTCGACGGCGGGATGATAATTCGCCACGTCAAAAACCAAATTCAACAGGTCAATGATTTTAATTTCCTGCGAGCTGTTGCCGATATGAATTATTTCGCCGGCGCACTTGTCGCTGAGCATTACGGCTTCCGTCGCCAGAACTGCATCCTCCACCGCGCAAAAAGCTCGTGTCTCTTGTCCGCCGAAAATCGGGAAAGGATTAATTTTGCCGTGAACGCGCTTGAAAAATTCGGGCAAAACGTGTTCAAAGCCCATGCGAATTCCGTAGACGTTGTGATAACGAATAATCCTGAACGGCACGCCGCGCGAGCGACAATAATTTGCGGTCAACAGTTCGCCCGCCAATTTGCTCCCGCCGTAAGACCAACGCGGATTCATGACGTCCTCAATCGTCAAAGGAATGTCCTCGGCAGTCGGAATGAATTCGTCGGCAGAGCTGAATCGGTTAATCGTTCCCGCGTAAGCCTCCGACGAGGACGAGAACAAAAACGCGCCGCAATTTTGCTCCGTGCACCATTCCAAAATATTTATCAGCGACAAAAGATTTACGCGCAAAACTTCATAAGGGCGTTCGTAAAAATTTTTCGTGCCGTTAATCGCCGCCAAGTGATAAATTTCGTCGTAACGCCCCGAAAGCTTTCCGTAAAAATTTTTTTGAGTCATGTCCTCGTTCAAGGCAAAAACATTTTCGCGCGCCGTCAACGCCGTGAACATTTCGTCCGCCGCGCCGCGTGAATGATTGTCGATAATCGTGACTTGAGTATCGCTTTGCCGCGAAAGATAATCCGCCAAATGCCAGCCGATAAAACCGCTGCCGCCCGTGACAATTATCCTGCGCATCATTCACCCTCCTCAAGCAAAATATTTCCCAACGTGAACGCCGAATCAATTTTCTTGCAGACTTGCCACGCGTCAAAAACCGGCAAGCTTGATTCGGGCAAGAGAAAATTTTCGTATCGTTCGTGATTGTTGAGGACGAGCAAAGCCGCCGCATCCTTGCAGGCCGCCGACAAATCTTCAAAAGCCTCTCCGAGCTGCAAAGCCTCCAAATCCTTGACCGACGCAACGAAATCATGAAGGCGCAGGGAATATCCCGCCGCGAATAATTTTCGGGCAATGTTCACTGCAGACGAGCCGCGCAAGTCAGAAGTTTCGGGACGCCCCTTGAACGCCATGCCCGATAAGACCAACGGCTTTGTCGCGGCTCCGACGTGTCGCTTTACCCATTCAACGACCAAATCTTCCAGCGACTCACTAATCTTGCGCGCGCCGAGAATTAAATTTTTGCTCGCGCAATCGGGCATGTTGTCCGTCAAAATGTACGCGTCTTTTTCAAGGCAAGGACCCGCGACAAAACCCGGGCGCGAAATCTTCGACCGTGAGTAACCTTCATTGGCGAGATTTATGACGCTCATGCCGTCAACTCCAAACATCTGCGCCGCCAAACAAAAAGCATTTCCGACCGAAAAATTTATGTCGCGGTAAGTATTGCAATAAAGTTTCGCGAGCTCAGCCTCCTCCAAAGTTTTTGCCTCAATCACGCGCGGAGAAATTTTTTCAAATACCCGTCGTGCCATGTCCGCGGCCTTTTGATTATTTCCGCTGATGATTTGCGGCAACGTTTTCAATTCTTGCAGAGCCTTGCCTTCAATCGTGCGTTCGGGGCACATGCTCACGAAAAGTTCTTCTTCGCGCTTGCCGATAAGTTTCGACAGCAACGGCAGAACTGTTTTGCGCGTTGTGCCGACCGAGACCGTCGAACGAATTATCACGACTTGACTCCCGTCGTAAGCCGGCAGGAGAGATTTTACCGCCGCGCTTATCGCCTCCAGATTCGGTTTGATTGAGTTCGGGTAAAGCGGTGTCCCCACGGTGATTATGAACGCATCAAACGAATGCACATTGGGGGGGGGTAACTCATTGACGCAATGAAAATTTTTGTGATTGTGTTTGGCAATCAATTCGTCAAGCTTCGGCTCAAAAAATATCGCACGATTTTCAGCCAAGCTCTTTTTTATCTGCGGATTAATTTCCGTGCCGAAGACCTCTGCACCACGCGCCGCTGCCGCCATCGCCAAGGTGAGCCCGACGTAACCGAGTCCGATTATTCCGATTTTCAAAAAACATCACCGCCCGTAAATTTTCAAATCTGCCTGAACCATCAACTTGACCAGCTCGCGGAAGGAAACTTTTCTGCGCCAGCCGAGGACGCGTTGAGCCTTGGACGGGTCACCCAAAAGCAAATCGACTTCGGCGGGACGAAAATATTTCGGATTAACGTCGACCAAAATTTTTCCCGTCGCCGCGCAGCGACCCTCTTCATAAGCTCCGGCGCCCTTCCAAATAATTTTCGTACCGACCTCCTCGAACGCCGCCTCGACAAATTCTCTTACCGTGTGCGTCTCGCCCGTCGCCAAAACAAAATCGTCGGGCGTGTCGTGTTGGAGAATCAGCCGCATGCCCTCGACGTAATCTTTCGCGAAACCCCAATCGCGTTTGGCGTCCAAATTTCCCAGCGACAATTTTTCCTGCAAGCCCGCAGAAATTTTCGCGACGGCGATTGAAATTTTCCGCGTGACAAAATTTTCGCCGCGCCTCGGCGACTCGTGATTAAAAAGAATTCCGTTGCACGCGAAGAGCCCGTAAGCCTCGCGATAGTTGACCGTTATCCAGTAGGAATAAAGTTTCGCGGCGGCGTATGGGCTGCGCGGGTGGAAAGGAGTTTTCTCGGATTGCGGAGCGGTTTCGGGCAGGCCGCCGAAAAGTTCCGACGTCGACGCCTGATAAAATTTCGTGTCGGGTTTGGTTTGCCGTATCGCCTCCAAAATTTTCAGCGTGCCGAGTCCCGTCGCCTCCGCCGTGTATTCGGGTATCTCGAACGAAATGCCCACGTGCGACTGCGCGGCGAGATTATAAATTTCGTCCGGCTGAATCGTTCTGATTAAATTTGTCAGGCAAAGCGAGTCCGTTACGTCTCCGTAATGCAGAAAAAATTTTTCGTTGACGATGTGGTCAATCCTCTTCGTGCCCGGCGTGCTGTGCCGTCGAATCAGCCCGTGAACTTCGTAACCCTTCGACAGCAGCAGCTCAGCCAGATACGAGCCGTCTTGACCCGTCACGCCCGTGATGAGTGCTCTCTTCATTGAATCGCTCCTCAAAAAATTTTTCGTCAATCTTAAATCATTCGCCGCGGCTTTACAATACTGCCGCATTGACTTTGAAGCAAAAAGTGGCGCGTAGGAATTGACAAAAAAAAACAATTATAATGCTTGCGGGACTCAAAAATTATTTATACGGAGGTCGTTATATGATTCAAGTTGGTCCGGACGAACAAATAATTATTCGCATCAAAAAGCACTGGATGTTTTTTTTCTGGCCGCTGCTCGCCTGCGTTTTCACATGCCCTTTTATTTTCCCCGTGTTTATTACAGTTCCTTGGCTCCTTTACCGGCTCGCTTATTATTACATTGAGGAGATTGTTTTGACCAACAAGAAGTTTCACATAAGGACGGGTTTGATTAGTCGGCAAGTCATTTCGACACCGCTCAGTAAGATAAACAACGTGAGTTACGGGCAAAGCTTCTTCGAGCGTATTGTCGATTGCGGCACGATTTACGTTCAGTCGGCGAATCTCATGGGCGGCTCCGGTTACTCGTACATCAGATATCCCGACAGAGTGAAGGCGATGATTGAACAAGCCATGGACGCCAGAGAAGAAGGCAAAATCATTTAAGAGACGCGATTAATTTTTATCTGCCCTGCAAAGGGCTTTTTTTGTTGGGCGTTTGACTTTGAAAAGTTTCCTGATAAACTGCAGCCGAGGAGATGATTTTATGTTGAAGTTGCGGCCGCGCAGATTGAGGCTCAATGAAAATTTGCGCGCGATGATTCGTGAAACAAATTTATCCGTGAAAGATTTGATTTACCCGCTGTTCGTGGTGGCGGGCGAAAACATTCGCGAGGAAATTCCTTCCATGCCCGACTGTTATCATCTGTCCGTCGATAACGCCGTGGAGCTCGCAAAAAAAATTTCCGCGCTGGGCATTCCCGCCGTCGAAATTTTTGGCTTGCCCGAATACAAGGACGAGGTCGGCTCAAGCGCGTGGGACATGAAAAGCCCCGTTCAGCGCGCGATTGCCGCGATAAAAAAATCCGTGCCCGAATTGATTATCGTCGGCGACGTGTGCCTGTGCCAATACACCAGCCACGGTCACTGCGGAAAACTCTGCGGGCATTACGTCGACAACGATGAGACGCTCAAACTTTTGCAGAAGGTCGCAGTCAGTCAGGCGGAGGCGGGCGCGGATATCGTTGCGCCCTCGGACATGATGGACGGGCGAATCGCTGCCATTCGCGACGCACTCGACGTGAAAAATTTTTCCAACGTGTCAATCATGAGTTACGCCGTGAAGTACGCCTCAGCTTATTACGGTCCGTTCAGAGACGCCGCAGACTCCGCGCCGCAATTCGGTGACCGCAAACAATATCAAATGGATTTCGCCAACAGCCGCGAAGCTCTCAAGGAAGTGGAACTCGATTTGGCGGAAGGCGCGGACATAATCATGGTCAAGCCCGCGCTCGCTTACCTGGACATCGTCAGCAAAGTCCGCGAGAAAATCAATCGCCCCGTCGCCGTTTACAATGTCAGCGGCGAATATGCCATGGTCAAAGCCGCCGCCGCAAACGGTTGGATTGATTACAAAAAAATCGTCGTGGAAAATTTGACGGCAATGAAACGCGCGGGCGCAGACGTCATCATCACTTATCACGCGCTCGACGTTGCCTCTTGGCTTTGAAAAAATTTTGGAGGTCGCAGCATGAACTTAACCAAATCTCTCGCCGCATTCAACGAGGCGAAAAAATTTATGCCCGGCGGAGTCAACAGCCCCGTCCGCTCCTTCTCAAGCGTCGACTCGAATCCGCCGTTCATCTCGCACGGCGCGGGCTCAAAAATTTTTGACATCGACGGCAACGAATACATTGACTTCGTGGGCTCGTGGGGTCCGCTGATTCTCGGTCACGCTCACCCGCGAGTCGTCGCCGCGCTCAAGCAAGCTGTCGAACGCGGAACCAGTTACGGGGCACCGACCGAACTCGAAACGAAACTCGCCAAGCTCGTGAATAAAATTTTTCCGTCAATGGAAGTCATGCGCATGGTCAGCTCCGGCACCGAAGCCACGATGAGTGCTCTGCGCGTCGCCAGAGGTTTCACCGGCCGCGAGAAAATTATAAAATTCGTCGGCTGTTATCACGGGCACAGCGATTCATTGCTTGTCAAGGCGGGCAGCGGCGCGGCGACGTTCGGACAGCCCTCAAGCCCCGGTGTCACGCGCGGCACTGCTCAAGATACGATTGCTTTGCCTTACAACGACTTGGCGGCCGTCGAAAAAATTTTTGCTCAATGCGGCGAGGAAATTGCGGCGGTCATCGTCGAACCCGTCGCGGGCAATATGGGGCTCGTTCCGCCGAAAGAAAATTATCTGCGCGGACTTCGTGACGTCACGGAAAAATTTGGCGCGCTTTTGATTTTTGATGAAGTAATGTGCGGCTTCAGAGTTTCACTCGGCGGCGCGCAGGAAAAATATCACGTCACGCCCGATTTGACTTGCCTCGGAAAAATTATCGGCGGCGGGTTGCCTTGCGCGGCTTACGGCGGCAAAGAAAAAATCATGCGCAACGTTTCGCCCGACGGAAGGATTTATCAGGCGGGCACGCTCAGCGGAAATCCTTTGGCGATGACGGCGGGCATTGAGACGCTGACGATTTTGCTTGAGGAAAATTTGACGGAAAAAATTTCCGCGAAGACTTCAAAGCTCGTCACAGGACTTCAAGCCGCGACTCGGAGTGTCGGAATAAAAATTCAAACGCCTCAAGCCGGCTCGATGTTCGGAATATTTTTCAGCGCGCAACCCGTCACGAATTACGAGGAAGCGGCGGCGGCGAATCAAGACCGGTTCAAAAAATTTTTCGCGGCGATGTTGGAGCGGGGAATTTATCTCGCGCCGTCACAATTTGAAACGCTGTTCATGTCGGCGGCGCACACGGACGAGGATTTGGAAAAAACTTTGGCGGCGGCGGCGGTCGCGTTCGGAGGTTGCAAATGATTGACGGAGCAACGCGCGCCTCGGCTTGACGAAAAATTTTTGAGCCGCTCGACGCGTTTCAACGTCATGAAAAATTTTTTGCGGAGGTTCAGATGATTGACGAGTTAAAAAATTTTGTCGCCGAGGGCATGGGCGCGTGCAAGATTCTGGTCGTCGGCGATGTCATGCTCGACAAATATTATTTCGGGGAAGTCACGCGCATTTCGCCCGAAGCCCCCGTGCCGATTGCCCGCGTCATGGAGATTAAAGAGACTTTGGGCGGCGCGGCGAACGTCGCGCACAACTTGGCACTGCTCGGCTGCCGGACTTCGATAATCGGGCAAATCGGGCGCGACAATCACGGAGAAATTTTCCTGAGCAAATTGAAAAACTGCGGTGTCGATTATTCGGGCGTGATTGAAAGCTCGAAGCCGACGACGACAAAGACGCGCGTGATAAGCGGGCACCAGCAGATGATTCGGCTCGACTTTGAGGACGCAAGCGAACTCGACGGCGCGGCGACTGATGAACTGCTGAAAAAATTTTCCGCGCAAGTGGACGGCGTCGACGGCGTGATTATTTCCGATTACGGCAAAGGCGTCTGCACGAAAAAAATTTGCCGCGAGATTATCGGCGCGTGTCGGGCGCAAAAAAAATTTGTCGTCGTCGACCCGAAAGGCGACAACTGGCAAAAATATTTCGACGCGAGTTTCATCACGCCAAATCTTAAAGAACTCAACGCCATCCTTCCGAAAAAAATTTCCAACGTCGACGCGCAGATTGAGGAGGCGGCGCAAAAAGTCATCGACGAATTTAATTTGCGCGGCTTAATCGTCACGCGTTCGGCGGAGGGTTTGAGCCTGATTGACGGAGAAAAAATTTCGCATATCAAGGCGCGGGCGCAAGAGGTCTTCGACGTGTCGGGCGCGGGCGACACGGTCATTGCGGTGTTCGCGCTGGCTTTGGCGGGGAAATTGGACGCGGCGGCGGCGGCTTACTTGGCGAACGTGGCGGCGGGCGTCGTCGTGGCGAAGGTCGGAACTTACGCCGTCAATCGCGAGGAACTTTTGAATGCGCTGTGAACGGGAGTCCTTTCGTTGGTTAAGCAAAAGGACGCAAAGTCAACTGAGGCTGACGGGGCTTCGTCGCGTTGATTGAGCGTGAAAAATTTTTTGTCTGTTGAACCTTACTTTTCTTTTGCTCACCCAAAAGAAAAGTAAGCAAAAGAAAAGGGAGCCTCGCGGGGGCGTTGGTTATAAACGATTCGGAGGTTGAGGTTACCCGCAGCTCAGAGTGCGCCGGATGACGCCATCACGGCGTCAGACGCGGCGCGGCCGTCATCCATGACGGCCTCTGATTCGTCGTGTCAAAAAATTTTTCAGGAGGAATTATGGTTCTGCCGCAAATTTTATTCAGCAAAATCATTCGGGCGGTCGTCGAATTTGAAATGATTTCCGACGGCGACAAAATTTTAATCGGCGTGTCGGGCGGCAAGGACAGTTTGCTTTTGACTTACGCGCTGGCGACGCTGAGAGAACGCGCCAAGAAAAATTTTTCACTGCGCGCGCTGACGATTGACCCGAAGTTCAGCGACGACTTGAGCGAAAAAATTTCGGGCGTCAAAAAATTTTGCAACGAACTGGGAATTGCCCACGAGGTTTGCGCGGTCGACATCGCCGCCATGATTCGCGAGCAGGAAAATAAAAGCCCGTGTTATACTTGTGCCTACTTCCGCCGCGCGGTGATGAATCGTCGGGCTAACGAACTGGGCGCGAACAAAGTTGCTTACGCGCACCACCTGGACGACGCCGTCGAAACTTTTTTCATGAGCCTGCTGTCGAGCGGGCAGCTGACAACTTTCCTGCCGAAAACTTTTTTGGACAGGACGAACATCACGGTGATTCGCCCGCTGGTTTATGTTCGCGAGCACGAGATTAAAAATTTCACGCGCGGCTTTGAAGTTTTAAAATCGCCGTGCCCGTTCGACGGCGCGACCAATCGTCAGCGTGTGAAAAATTTAATCGGCGAGCTGGAAAAAATTTTCCCCGACCTGTTCAGTCACTTGGCGGCGGCCATGAGGAAAAATTCAATCGGCGAGCTGTGGGACGCGCCCAAAACTCGTGAGCAAATGCGCGCGGAATATTTTGCGCTGAAATTTGGAGGGTCATCATGTTCAAAGAATTGTGGAAGCGGAGAGTAAAACTCGTCGAAGAAGATTTGGTCAAAGAGTTGCGGCGGACGAAGTCGCTCGACGAAAATTTATCGCGGGCAATGGAGTACAGCTTGATGGCGGGCGGAAAAAGATTGCGCCCGATACTTTTGATGGCGGCGGCGGACGCGGCGGGCGGCGCGGGCGAAAAATTCGTGACGGTGGCGGACGCGCTTGAAATGATTCACACATACTCGCTGATTCATGACGACTTGCCGGCCATGGACAACGACGATTATCGGCGCGGGAAGCTGACGAACCACAAAGTCTTCGGGGAGGCGACAGCTATTTTGGCGGGCGACGCGCTGCTGACTTTGGCGTTCGAGGTCGCGCTGAGGCAAGAGAACGTCCCGCTCGAAATTTTGCTGGCGGTCTTGCGGGAGATAAGCACGGCGGCGGGCGCGGCGGGCATGGTCGGCGGGCAGGCGATTGATTTGCGCTCGGAGGGAGTACGGATTGACTTCGCGACGCTCAAGCTCATGCACCGCGGAAAAACGGGCGCACTTTTCCGGGCGGCGATTCGTTCGGGCGCGCTGCTCGCTCAAGCCGACGACGAGAAGTTGGACGCTCTCACGCGTTACGCGGAAAATTTCGGGCTCGCCTTCCAGATAACCGACGACATCTTGGACGTGGTCGGCGACGAAAAAATTTTGGGCAAGCCGACGGGCTCCGACGAAAAAAATTCCAAATCAACTTACGTAAGCCTGACTTCGTTGGAGGAGGCACGCGGCTTTGCTCAAGCAGCAGTCGACGAGGCATTGGACGCGCTGAAAATTTTCGGCACCGAGGCAGACTTCTTTCGCGAGCTGGTTCAATATCTCATCGCCCGCGAAAAATAATTCGGAAATTTGTGCCGCAGAAAGCTGCGGCTTTTTTTATTTCAAGTGACAAAAATTTTTCGGCATGTTATACTTGCCGCGAATTGATAATCGAATTCGGAAGGGATGAAAAAATTCTTATGGACAACGTCACAAAAATCGGACTGTTGGGCGCGGGCACAATCGGCGGCTCGGTCATCGAAGTTTTGCAAAAAAATCGCGACATCATTTCGCAGCGCGCGAACACCGCGATTGACATTAAAAAAATTCTCGTCCTGCCGCGGGAGATTCCCGCACTGGAGAAGCGCGGCTTGCCCGCCACGAACAATTACGACGAAATTTTGAACGACCCCGAAATAAAAATCGTCGTGGAGCTCATGGGCGGCGTCAAACCCGCGAAGGATTTTATCTTGCAGGCGATGGCGCACGGCAAGCACGTCGTCACGGCAAACAAAGATGTCGTCGCGCAATTCGGTCACGAGCTCTTCGACGCGGCGGCGGCTCATCAAATCGATTTCCTGTTCGAGGCGGCGGTCGGCGGAGCCATTCCGATTATCATGCCGCTGAAACGTTCCTTGACCGCAAACAAAATCACGGAGGTTTTGGGCATCGTCAACGGCACGACGAATTACATGCTCACGAAGATGAGTGAACTGGGCGCGGATTACGAGACGGTCTTGAAGGAGGCGCAGGCTCACGGTTACGCCGAGGCAAATCCCGCCGCCGACGTGGAGGGCAAGGACGCCGCCCGCAAGATTGCAATTCTCGCGTCGATTGCTTTCAACTCCCGCGTGAAGTTCGAGGACGTGTCGGTCGAGGGCATTACGAAGATTACTCCGAGCGACATAAATTACGCGACGGAACTCGGTTACGTCATGAAACTCTTGGCGGTCGGGCGCGACACGGAACTGGGCGTCGACGTTCGAGTTAATCCCGTGCTCTTGCCCAAGGCTCATCCTCTCGCGGCGGTCAGCGGTGTCATGAACGCGGTCTTTGTGCGCGGCTGGCCGATTGAAGAGGCAATGTTCTTCGGACCGGGCGCGGGCAAGCCCACTGCCTCGGCGGTCGTCAGCGACATAATCGAAATTGCGCGCGGGCTCAATCGCGGGGCGGCGGGTCGCTTCGGCTGCACCTGTTACCACAAGCGCAACATTTGCCCCGTCGAAGAAACTGTCTCGTCTTATTACATTCGGCTGCTCGTCGACGATAAGCCGGGCGTCCTCGGAAAAATCGCGACGACTTTCGGCAACGTCGATGTCAGCCTGAAGTCCGTCGTGCAAACCAAAACCGAGCTCCTTGACCACGTCGAGATTGTTGTCATCACTCACAAGGTTAAGCACAAAAATATTTTGGAGGCGCAGGCGGCCTTGAAGGCGTTGTCGGTCGTCGACGAAATTTTCAACGTGATTCGAGTGGAGTGAGTCCCCTCTTTCTCAAGAGTGGACTCGCAGAACCCGTCCTCAATGATTGGGCGCGTCATGCTCATCGGGCTGAAAAAATTTTTTGAGTTAATGAATCTTACTTTTCTTTTGCTCACCCAAAAGAAAAGTAAGCAAAAGAAAAGGGAGCCTCGCGGGGGCGTCGGTCGCTCGTGATTCGGAGGTTGAGGTTACCCGTGCCCGGTGTGCGCCGGATGACGCCATCACGGCGTCAGACGCGGCGCGGCCGTCATCCATGACGGCCTCTGATTTCGTCAACATTGATTAAAAAATTTTCGTGGAGAAACTTTCAAATGGACAACAAAAAAAATCGCGCCGTCGTTCAGGTGCCGGGCACTTCGGCGAACTGCGGTCCCGGCTTCGATTGCTTGGGCTTGGCGACGACGATTTATAATTACCTGGACTTGACGCTCCTGCACGCCAACAAAGTCGTCGTCGAAGCGGCGGGCGAGGGCGCAGAAAATATTCCGCGCGGCAAAAGAAATTTAACGTGGCAAGCGGTGCAGCGGCTCTTGCAGGAAGTCGGACGCGAAACCGATTTCAAGGGCGCGATTATCCGCACGAGGAACAACGTGCCGATTTCTCGCGGGCTCGGCTCATCTTCCACGGCGATTGTCGGCGGGCTGGTCGCGGCAAATGAAATTCTCGGCGCGCCGCTCACTCGTCAGGAACTTTTGAAATTGGCGACGGAGCTCGAAGGTCACCCCGACAACGTCGCGCCCGCTCTCTTCGGCGGCTTCACTGTCAGCGTCATGGACAAAGGCGCGGTTCAAACTTTTTCCTTTCAGCCGCGAATCAAATTGAAATTAATCGTCGCCGTCCCCGATTTTGAATTGTCGACGCGGTTGGCGAGAAAAGTTTTGCCGAAAAATATTTCGATGAAGGACGCGATATTCAACGTCAGCCGCGCGTCGATGTTAATCGCGGCGTTGGTCGAGGGGCGCGAAGATTTATTGCCGCTTGCCTTCGACGACGCACTTCATCAGCCGTACAGAAAAAAATTGGTGCCTGGCATGACGGAGGTCTTCGAGGCGGCCAAAGCGGCGGGCGCACTCGGCGCGGCGATTTCGGGCGCGGGCTCGTGCTTGATTGCCTTCACCACGACACGCAGCGGGCTGGAGGAAAAAATTTCGTCGGCAATGGTTGAAGAGTTCAAAGCTCACGGCGTCAAGTCCAAGGCGTTGATTTTGAACGTGGACAAGCGCGGAGCAAAAGTCATAAAAAAAGGAGCAGAATCAAAATGAAAATCGCAGTGGTTGCAGCATCGGGCAGAGTGGCACGCAAGGTCGTCGCGGAGGCGGCGGCGCGCGGCTTCGAGGTCACGGCTTTCGTTCGGCGGGCGGCTGAAGTCGACGGCGCGGCAAAAGTCATCGTCAAAGACATCCTCGCGCTGGAAAAGAGCGACCTGGAAAATTTCGACGCGGTTGTCGACGGATTCGGCGCATGGACGCCCGAAACTCTCCCGCTCCACACCACGACCAGCCAACACCTTTGCGACCTGCTGAGCGGCACGAACGTTCGGCTGTTAATCGTCGGCGGCGCGGGCAGCCTTTACGTCGACAAGGAACACACGATTCAAGTTTTCAAGACGCCCGACTTCCCCGCAGAATATTTTCCGACCGCGCAGGCTCAGGCGAACGAACTCGACGAGCTCCGCAAGCGCGACGACGTGAAGTGGACGTTCGTGAGTCCCGCGGCTGATTTTCAAGCTGACGGCGCGCGCACGGGCAAATACATTCTTGCGGGCGAGGAATTCACGTTGAACGCGGCGGGCGAGAGCGTCATCAGTTACGCGGATTACGCGTTGGCGATTGTCGACGAGATTGCGGGCGGCGAACACATTCAACAACGAATCAGCGTCCTCAAAGCTTGACTTCGCGGGCGAGGAGCTCACGTTAAACGCGGCGGCAACGCTCGACAAAATTTTTGACAACGAATCAGCCTCCTCAGAGCTTGACTTGAGTAAACTCGAACGGCTATTATAAAAAAAATCCCCTGCGCGGGGTTAAGGAGGAGGAAAAATTTTATGGCAAAGCAAGCACCCGTCGTCGGCAGCAAGAACGTGACCGGCGAGAAGTACCGGGGCTCGGCGGCGAAGGTCTACTTCACGCGGAAACTCGACGCCGCTCACCTCATCAAGCTTTACAAACTCATCGACGAAAATATTTTCGGCAAAGTCGCAATCAAACTCCACACGGGCGAAAAACACGGTCCGAACATTTTGCCGCGCGAATGGGTTAAAGAATTCCAGGCGCAAATCCCGAACTCGGCAATCGTCGAATGCAACACGCTTTACGCCGGCGACCGTTACACGACCGAAGGTCACCGCGAAACGCTCAAAGTCAACGGCTGGACGTTCTGCCCCGTCGACATCATGGACGAGGACGACAAAGTTGTCAATCTGCCCGTGCACGGCGGCTTCCACCTCAAGGAAGTGGCAATGGGCGCGCACCTGACCGATTACGATTCGCTGATTGTCCTCACGCACTTCAAAGGACATGCCATGGGCGGCTTCGGCGGCTCGATGAAAAATATCGGCATCGGCAACGCCAGCGGTCACGTCGGAAAAGCACAAGTCCACGGCGTCGACCCGAACAACGTACCCGATTGGACGCAGTGGCCCGACAAAGAATATTTCATGGAGCTCATGTGCGACAGCGCGAAGGCGACCTGCGATTACTTCGGCAAGCACATCGTCTTCATCAACGTCATGCGCCGAATCAGTGTCTCGTGCGACTGCGAGGGCGTGGCGGCCGCCGAACCGACCATGAAGGATATCGGAATTGCGGTTTCCACTGACCTGCTTGCCGTCGACCAGGCGTGCGCGGACATGATTTACGCCGCACACGACAGCCACGACATGAAGGAGCGCATTGAAACTCGTCACGGTCTGCGCCAACTCACCGCCATGGCTGAAGCCAAGCTCGGCAATCCCCAATACGAACTGATTGAAGTCGAATAAATTTTTCACGGCAAAAAAAATTGGAGCCGCCCAAAATTTTTTGAGCGACTCCTTTTTGATTATCTGCGTTGCAGGTCTGCAAACTTTTTGAAATCCGCTTGAGCCCGCGCGCCGTCGCCGAGAGCCTGATAACATTCTCCGCGCTTGCGATAAACCCAAGGCAAGAGCGGATTTTTTTGTGACTGACTTTCCAGCAACTGAATCGCCCGCGTGTAATCGTCAATCGCCCGCCCGCTCATGTTCATCTTCTGGTAAACGCCCGCGCGATTGTAAAGATTCAGAGCCGGAACCTCTTCGCGCTTGTCCAACTCAATCGCCCGCGTGTAATCTTCCAACGCCTTGGAAAATTCTTTCTCGTCCTCGAAAAAATTTCCGCGCTCGGAGTAAACGTAAATCGCATTCGGCGCAAGCTCCACGGCTTTGTTGAAGTCAGCGAGTGCCGCCGCCTTGTCCGTCGCTCGGAGGCATTGCGCGCGGTAAATGTAATTCCACGGATTGTTCGGCGCAAGCTGAATCGCGCGATTGAAATCCTTGACCGCCTGCCCGGAAAGTTTCGTGCTCAGGTAAACGAAGCCGCGGTTGCTGAACGCCTCGGCGTAATTGTTGTTGAGGCGAATCGCCTTATCCAAATCGTTTATCGACTGACGGCGGTTGCTGTCGGCGATTGGAACCATCTTTTCGTTCAGCGCGAGAATGTTGTAAAGGTTGCCGCGCAGGTTGTAAGCCGCCGCGTTGTACTCGTTGAGCTCGGTTGCCTCCTTGTAAACAATCAGCGCGTCGTTGTTCCGCCCGCGATAAAAATATTTGTTGCCCGCCGCGATTTTCCGATTCGACAGGAACTCGTTGGTGACGTACTCAAACTCCGCCCTGAAAAATTTTCTCTCCTCGCTCTTGAGCTTCGGTTTTTCTTCTGCGCGCTTGCGAAGATTCTCGACGCGTTTTTCGTTCGCCGCGTAAATTTTTTCAATCTCTCGCGCCTGACTTATCAGCGTGAATTTCTCGCGGTCGTCGCGCCGCAAAAAATTTTTTACCTCGGCGTCGTCGATTTTAATCTCCGCCGTCGCCTGCCAAGCCGTGCCCGCCTTGTTGTAATTGACCGCGCCCAGTTCGTAACCGCCGGCGATTATCGCGGCAATTTCGTCGTCGCTCAGCTGAAAATTTTTTAAGTCAGCCGCCGCCTGAGTCGCCGCCAGTTTTATCGCCTTGTCCAGCGCGCGAAGCTTGCCGACCTCCTCTGACTCAAATGCGCTCGTCAAATCTTCAGCCGTCGCCGTGTAAACTTTTACCTCCGCGTCCGCCGCCGAAGAAAAAATCAAATTGCTGACGACGACCGCCGCCGCCAAAATTTTTTTCATGTCAAATCACTCCGGCAAAATTTCCAACCAATAACCGTCGGGGTCTTCGATGAAGTAAATCCTCATGGCCTCGTTCTCGTAACAAATGCAACCCATTTTCGCGTGGCGCGCGTGAGCCGCGTCGAAATTTTTCGTCGTGAAGGCAAGGTGCACTTCGTTGTCGCCCAAATCGTAAGGCGCGGTTCTTTTCGTCAGCCACGTGAGCTCCAACTTGTGGTGGCTGCCGAAGCTGTCGCCGAGGTAAATGATTTTGAAATCGTCGTTGACGTCAATGCCGCCGACCTCGTGCAAGTCCAAAGCCTCCGCGTAAAATTTTTTGCTCCGCTCCAAATCCAGCACGTTCAAATTGTTATGCGCGAATCTGAACATTCAATCTCCCCCAAAAATTTTTTTAAGCTCGTCGTCGCGGTAAGAGAAAATTTTTTTGTAAGCGTCGCCGCCCGAAACTTTTCTGTCAGCCACGAACCAAAACGGCGCAATCCCGACGGCCGCCGCGCCCTCGATGTCTCTGTCCAGCGCGTCGCCGAAGTAAGCCGCCTCGTCCGCGCGGACGCCCATTTTTTCCAGCGCGAAGTTGAACATAACCGGCGAAGGTTTCTCGAAGCCCGTCTCCTCGCTCGTGACCATGAAGTCGATGAATTTGTCCAAGCCGAGCCGCGAAATTTTTCTGTATTGAATGTGCGCAGTCATGTCGGTGCACGTGGAAATTTTCGCGCCGGAATTTTTCAGCGCGCGCAAAAAATCTTCCGCGCCGTCGTAGGGTTTCATGTTCGCCAAAAAAAAATTCCAGTATACGTCGTAAAGCTCCAGGACGTGTTCGAACGGATTTTTGCCGAGCAACTCCAACGCCGTCTGAATCATCAGCACGCGGCTGTGCGATGCCGCCGTATCCTTCAGGCGTTCGTGAATTATCCGCCGTGCCTCGCTGTAAGTCTCGCGAAAAATTTTTTCCTCGACACCCAACTTTTCCTCGACGAACGCGCAAAAATTTTTCATCGCCAAGATGTCGGTCGCGTGATAATCGTAAAGCGTGCCGTCGATGTCGAAGATAACTCCTTTGAACATTTTATCCTCCGTGAAAAAAATTTTTTCGATTATAACACACCCGCCGCGAAAAAATAAAGCCGCCGCAAACGAAAAACCCTCCGACACTCTGCCGAAGGGTTTTTGAGCCGTGAAAAATTTTTCCGAGCCGTGAAAAATTATTTCACGCGTTTGACGTTGTCGCCGTAAATTGTTTTGAAGTCGTCGCGCATGGAAATTTTTATCCAGCCGTTTTTGTCGGCGAGCTTGATGCATTTGTTCGCCTTGTCGATGTTGCCGAGTTCGCGTTCCGTGTCGTCGCAGATGACAAGGAAGCTGAGGCTCTTGTACTTGTTGTCGGCGAGCGCGTAATTGAGCATGGAAGTGTCGCCGCCCGAATTTCCGAACGCGAGCACGGGTTGCTTGCCGATTTCGTCCTCAATCACGACGACTTTGTTCATCTTCAAATTTTTCTGCGTGAGCTGCCCGCGGAGCAGATAATCGTCTTGGCGGTAATTGTAATCGTCGGCGGAAACATTTCCCTGGTGCGCGGCAAAAATTTGCGGATTGGTTCCGATGACATTGTCCGAAGGAATATTCAAAATCCCGCTGCTCATTACGCGCATGGTCGGACGGTCGCTGCCCGTGACGATGTAAACTGTGAAGTCATTCGCCTTCAGGTACTTGATGACCTCGACCATGGGCAGATAAAAGGCCTCGCCCCATTTCAAGTTCGTGAGACCTTCGACGGGTTTGTTCATAAATTTTTTTACGTAAGCTTCGTAATCTTTAACCGTCATGCCCGCGAAGACCGACTGCTGAGATTTTGCCTCGCCCGCGTCGATACCCTTCGGAAATTTTCCCGTCATGAAGTGACCGGCGCGAATCTCGGCGTCAACCATCTTTGCATACTCCAAATCTTCGGGCGACGGAGTGTAATCGGGGTCGTGAAGCGCGCGTTCAAGGTAAAGCATCCACTCGAAATAACACGGCGCGCTCTCGCAGATGAAAGTCCCGTCCATGTCGAAGACCGCGTACCTGTCCTCCACGGGGATAAAATTTTTGCTTTTCTTGTTGGTCACGTCGGTGACGTATTCGACGAGCTTTTTGTGCGCGACGGAGTCTTTCGTCCAGCATTTGAAGTCCTTGGCCTTCTTGACTTGAATCGCGGCAATTTCATCGCGGGTGGCGGCGTCGACCGCTCCGAACGAGCCGAGGGCAATCAAGCCCGCCGTGAGTGCTGCCAAAATTTTTTTCTTCATGATGAGCCTCCCAAAAATTTATTTGATAATTTTAACGTTGTCGCCGTAAATGGTTTTGAAGTCGTCGCGCATGGAAATTTTTATCCAGCCGTTTTTGTCGGCAAGCTTAATGCATTTGTTCGCCTTGTCGACGTTGCCGAATTCGCGGTCAAGGTCGTCGCAGATGACGAAGAACGCCGCCGTCCGATATTTATTCCCGCGCAGAGAAAAATTTATCATAGAGCTGTCGCCGGTCGAATTTCCAAACGCGAGGACGGGTTGCTTGCCAATCTCGCGCGCCATGTTGGAAACTTTATTCATGTTGATGTCCTTGCTGACGAATCCGCCGCGCACAACTTTATCTTCGGGCTTCAAGGTGTAATCCATGCCGTCGGTGTCGCCCTGATTCGTCGCCACGTGTTTGTAATCGGTGCCAATCATGTTGTCGCTGTCGACGCCGAGAATTTCACACGAAGTGCGCATATAATCTCTGTCCGCGCCGCTCACGAGGAAAATTTTAAAATCGTTCGCGCGCAGATATGAAATGACTTCGACCATGGGCAGATAAAAAGCTTCGCCGACTTTCAAGTTGTCAAAGCCTTCGACGGGCGTGTCCAAAAAATTTTTCGTGTAAGCGGCGAACTCGTCGGCCGTCATGCCCGCGAAGACCGAGGCATTCGATTCGCAATGTTTGCGGCGCACGTCGTTTGTCATCTTGCGATTGTAAATCGCCGCCTTGACCAACTCGCCGTTCGCCCTGTCGCGCGCGGAGGCAATGTAATCGGGGTCGTCGAGCGCGCGGTGCACGAACATCATAAAATCGAAGCAGAAGGGCGCAGTCTCACATGCCACGGTTCCGTCCACGTCGAAGACCGCAATCCTGTCCGCGACGGGAATAAAATTCTTGCTTTTCTTATTCGTCACGTCCGTCACGTATTCGACGAGCTTTTGCTTGGCGACGGAATCTTTCGTCCAGTATTTAAAATCTTTCGCCTTCTTGACTTGAATCGCGGCAATTTCATCGCGGGTGGCGGCGTCGACTGCTCCGAACGAGCCGAGGGCAATCATTCCCGCCGCGAGCATTGCCAAAAATTTTTTCTTCATGACAAACCTCCAAAAAAAATCTTCGGCGATTATATCACGGCGCGAAAAAAAAATCGACAGCGATTTGCCCGCGTCAAAATAAACTTGACACAAAAAAAAGGCTCGTCTATAATCGGCGGTGTTATTGCTGAAAATTTTATAAGGAGGTGCCGAGCTTGAAGAGGACTTTTCAACCGAACACACATTGGCGCAAGAAAACGCACGGCTTTCGCGAACGCATGAAGACCAAGGGCGGGCGGCTTGTCATCAAAAGACGCCGTCAGCGTGGCAGGAAAGTGCTTACAGCTTGAGGGTGCGTCGGGTCACTAATCGGAGTGGCCTTTTTTTTAGCTTTATCGGCGGATGGAGGTTGGCAAGTGTTTCGGCTGAGCAAAAGTGAAATTTTTCGCGGCAAGCACGACTTCAACGCGGTGCACAATCGCGGGCGGTCGTTTGCCAATCACGCGCTGATTTTGCTCATCGTGCGCGACGAACGATATAACGGGAAGGTCGGATTCGCGGCGGGCAAAAAACTCGGCGGCGCGGTCGTTCGCAACCGTGTCAAACGGCTCATGCGCGAGGCTTATCGGCTGAACAAAAATTCTCTCCGCCGTGACTTCGGAATGATTCTTGTCGGGCGAAAATTTTTAACCACTGCCAAGTTCAAGGACGCGCAAAAAGCTTTCCTCGACCTGTGCAGGCGCGCAAAACTTTTCAAGCCATGACAAATTTTTTGATAGCACTCATAAAATTTTACCAACGATGGTTGTCGCCGCTCAAAGCTCCGTGCTGCCGCTTCGTGCCGACGTGTTCGACCTACGCCGTCGACGCGCTGAAAAAATACGGCTGGGCACGCGGAAGTTTGCTCGCGCTGTGGAGAATCCTCCGCTGCAATCCTTTCAGCAAAGGCGGCTACGACCCCCTGAGATAATTAGGAATTAGGAATTTTTTCTTGCCCTTAACCAAAGGAAGTGATTTTTTGGAAGAACCCGGATTCTTTAGCGGCATCTTTGAGCCGATAGAAAAATTAATGAACGCAGTGCTCACCGCGCTCTACTCCCTGACGGAAATGCTCGGCGTGCCCAGTTACGGCTTGGCGATAATCCTATTAACCATTCTGATAAAAGTTTTGGTCTACCCGCTGACAAAAAAGCAACTCCAATCCATGAAGGCAATGCAACGCATTCAGCCGCAGATGAAAAAGTTGCAAGAGAAATACAAAGACAACCCGCAGGTCATGCAAAAAAAATTGATGGAGCTCTATCAGAAGGAAGGCGCGAACCCGATGTCGGGCTGCCTGCCCATGTTGATTCAAATGCCAATCCTCATGGGCATGTATTACACGCTCTACAGCTTCGATTACGGCGGGGCACCTCCGTCTTTCCTGTGGCTGCCGAGTTTGTCCGAGACCGACCCGCTTTACATTTTGCCGTTCCTGTCGATGGCGACGACTTTCCTTCAGCAAAAGATGATGTCCAACACGAGCGAAGCCAATCAGCAGATGAGAATCATGATGATAGTAATGCCGTTGTTTATCGGCTGGATAAGTTTAAATTTCCCCGCGGGGCTGGTGCTCTATTGGGTGACGATGAACGTCGTGCAAATCGTTCAGCAGTGGTGGACGAATCGGCAGGACGACGACAAGGAGGCGGCTTAAATGGCGAATGTGATTGAGAAGACCGGCAAGACTGTCGACGAGGCGATTGCTGCGGCGGCCGAGGAGCTGGGCGTCAGCGAAGACGAACTTGACGTGGAAATTTTGGAGACGCCGACAAAAAGATTGTTCGGCTTGTTCGGCGAGACGCCCGCAAAGATTCGTGCCGCGATTAAGGAAAAAGAACCGCCCGCTGAGATAATTAGAAATGAGGAATTAGAAATTAGGAATGAAAAGCCGCCTGTCGAGGAGAAAATTCCCGTCGTCGAAGAGGAGCCCGCGATTGAACCGATATTGGAGCCGTCGCCCGTCGAGGAGGATGCTGAGCCCTTCGACCGTGACAAAGTCATCGACGCGGCGGAAGATTTTCTGCAAGACGTTTTCGCGGCCATGGGCTTGGAAGTCATCATGAAGATTGAGGACGACGAGGAATACGGCTGCCTGATTGAGCTGAGCGGCAAAGGTCTCGGCGTTTTAATCGGCAGACGCGGCCAGGCTCTCGACGCCCTGCAATATCTGCTGAACTTGGCGGTCAATCGCAAGAGCGAAGAGAGAGTTCACTTCACGCTGGACGTTGAGGATTATCGCCGCCGCCGCGAACAGGCTCTGATAAAGTTGGCAAAGAGTGTCGCCGACCGCGCGATTAAAACTCGCCGCGACGTTAAGCTTGAGCCGATGAATCGTCACGAGCGGAAAATTATTCATACCGTCCTGCAAGAAAACGACCGAGTCGAAACGCACAGCGCGGGCGAGGACCCTTACCGTTATGTAATCGTCACGCCCAAGCGCGGCAGAAGATAAAAAAAATCAGCGCGGCTGACCTCAAGAGAGGGAGTCGCGCTTTTTTTTTTACCGCAAAAGATTTTGTCGCGAGGAGTTTAACACCCGCGAGTTTCCTCGGAAAATTATTTCAAAGTCAAAGCTCCGATTCAGCCCGCGGCTCACGATTATCGACGTGAGTTTCCGCCGAACATTTTCATTTGCCTGCTCAAGAATTCCCGACTGCAACGCGTGCTGCCTGTGCGCCTCCAAATCCGCCGTGACCATTTCCTTTTGCTCTTCGAGTTGAATTTCGTCCGCGAAAAAATCTTTTGACCGGTGATGAACTTTGAACGAGCTCACGTCCGCATACAGGTCGATGATTCGGCTCAGCGGCACGATGATTTTCACGCGGTTGTTGAGCGCGTCACGTTCAAAGCGAATCGCCTCCAAGTCACAGCCGCAAGTTATCGTCCCCGAATAACTCATCTGAAATTTTCTGTCGCTGAAGGGAATGCGCTTGCCGAAAAATTTTTTGTCGTCGGCGAAGGAAATGTCCGCCGTAAAATTTTCTCTGACCGTGACCAGCTCATAAACATTTTTTATTTCGTTGGTGACAATCGTCTGCATTTGCTGAAAGGAAATCGTCCGCTGCTCTTCGACTTGTTTTTGCTCGTCGAGTTTGCGTTTCATGAAGAAATAAACCGCCGCGCCCGTCGCACCCGCCAACGCCAAGCAACCCGCCAGCGTCGCCCCGAACGTCGCGCCCAACATGTCAAACAAAATAATCACCGCCTTTCAATCAATGAGGAATTAGGAACTGATAACCTCGACGCCGAACCAATTCGCCGCCGCGTCCCACTTGTAACGGAGCTCACAATAATTTTCCGTCTGCCACTGCTTGTAACGGAAAGTTATCGTGTCGCCCGCCGCGTAAAAATTTTCCAAGTAAAAATCGTGCGGGAAAATTTTTCGCGTGTCCGACGTGTCGAAGTATTTGACCCATTTGCCGTCGCGCGCGCCGAGGAGTTTGAACGAGCCGCCGCCGCCCGTCTCCGTCGCCAACAGATAAAATTCGCGGTCGCCGCCGTCAATCGGATAAATTTTCGTTGCGCCCTCCAAAACATAAACGGGCACGGTGTTCGAAAAATTTTCGCCGCCGAAACGACTCGCCGCGTCAAAATCTTCCGCGCGGGAGCCGTCGAAGTGCAGATAAAGTTTGTCCGCGAAGACCGCCACGCCCTTTGAAAAATTTCCGACGAGCCGCGTGTACCCCGTGATTTTAATTTCGTTCGCGGAAGTCTGACCGATTGCGCCGACGGATTCGTGAAGCGTCAGATTCATCGCCGAGACCTGCGCCGTGAGCGCGAGAAAGAAAATTATCAGCGCGAAAAATTTTTTCATCGTTCAATCGCCTCCGTGTAAAATTTTTCATTGAAAGCGTGCCAGCGACAAATCACGGCGACGACGCGCTCCTGAAATTTGTAACGGAAAATAATTTGGTTCTCGTCGGTAAAAAATTTTTCAAGGTAAAAGTTTTGCCCGATGTCATACTTTGCGCGCAGGGCGGGAACGTCGAGTTGCTCAATCCATTTGCCGCCGCGCTGACCGAGAACTTTAATCGCGTCGCCGTCCTTCCTGAGCAAAAATAAATTGTGTCCCGCTGAGTTGTTTACGAGAAAAATTTCCGTCTCGCCGAGAGTATCGACGGGCACGGAATTTTTTTTGTCGCGGTCGCCGAAGCTGCTGAGATTTTTCGCGGCGTCGAAGTGGAAGAAAAATTTTTCGCCGTAAAATCTGTCGCCGCCCGAAGTGCCGTATCTTTTTTGGTCGGCCTCGGTGCGCGGATAAATTTTGTCGCCGAACATCGCCACGCCCTTCGACGAGTTGCCTTTGAATTTTGTCGCGCCCTCAACTTTGAACTCTTTTCCGTCGAAAAAAATTTTTCCAATCGGCTGCGGAAAAAGTTCGAGCCTCATTGCCGACGCCTGCGCGGAAATCATCAGCAACACGAACACTCCCGCCAAAAATTTTTTCAGCAAGTCAATCAACCTCTTTCCAAAAATTTTTTCTGATGAAGTTGAGGCCGTCATGGATGACGGCCGCGCCGCGTCTGACGCCGTGATGGCGTCATCCGGCGCACACCAGGCACGGGTGATTCGCGCGTCCGAACCATGAGCGACCAACGCCCCTGCGAGGTGCCCTTTCTTTGCTTACTTTCTTTGGGCAAGCAAAGAAAGTAAGAGAAACCCGCAACGAAAAAGCAGACAACCCGTGAGTTGCCTGCCTTCAGCTAATTTAGTTGTCAATCGATGATGTAGATGTCAATGAATTGTCTGCCGAATTCGTAACACTCGGCGATAGTGTCGAACGCGACGTCAATCTTGTGACCGACAATCGCGCCGCCCGTGTCCTCAGCGACGGCATAACCGTAACCGGGGATGAACACGCGCGTGCCGAGAGGAATGATGCTCGGGTCGGTGGCAATGACTCCGCGCTGGCAGAGAGTGCCCAGAGCCGTGTAAGCATTCAAGCCGGGCTCCGCGCTGCTGTAAGCCGTGGCCTCGACGCGAATCACGCGGCTGAAGTCGGGAACGTCGGAGGAAAATTCATAATCGTTGAGTTCAAGGGGCTGCGCCTCATCTTCAAGCGCGGAATAAGTTCTGCGCCCGCAAATTCCGTCCGCCTGCATGCCGCAACTGCTTTGAAAATCTTTCAGGGCGTCAATCACGTCCGCGTCCGCCAGGCCGTCCGCCTCGCCGTCATAAAAGCCGCGCTCAGCCAATTTGTTTTGGAGATAAACAACTCCGTCGCCTTCCATGCCGAGCTTGATAACGTCTCCAACGCCCGCATATTGTGTTGCAGTTTCGACGACAGTGGTAACGACATTGAGCGCGGAATTGACGGCTCCGCTCACGGTCTTGGGAGGTTCGGGAACATAATCGCCGGGTCGGTAAGTCGTCACGTCAATTTCGTTGTAAGCCGCCGCCCGCAAAAGTTTATATGTTTCCGCGCCACACACTCCGTCCGCTTCCAGACCGAGCGCGCTTTGAAAGTTCTTTATCGCGTTGACCGTCGCTTGGCCGTAAACTCCGTCAGCCGATTCGCTCAAGAGACATTGTGCAATGAGATACTCTTGAACTTCTTTTACCTCGCTGCCTCGGTCGCCGTACTTCAACGCCGCCGCAGAACAGAGACTTGAAATACAGACGGCGGAAATTAAGAGCAGCGTCCAAAACAATCGCCTCAACTTCATTTCCTCCACCTCGTTCTAACTTCTCTTTAACCTGCGGGCGATTATATCAACCCTTACTGAAAATCTTATGGCAAACAAGAATTTTTTTTCGCCCTTGCAAAATTTTTTAACGCAGGATAAAATCTTGACGATATATGAATGTGGATAAGCATGAACAAGGACGTTAATCAGATAAAGGAGATGTTCCATTATGATGAGAGCGTTGTGGTCGGCGGCGTCGGGCATGAAGGCGCAGCAGACAAATATGGACATCGTCGCACACAACATTGCCAACGTCGACACTTACGGCAATAAAAAAGTTCGCGCCGAGTTCCAAGATTTGCTCTATCAAACGTTGCGTGACGCGGGCGGCAATTCGGGCAACGGCACGCAATTTCCTCAAGGCTTGCAAATCGGTTTGGGCGTCAAGGTCGCGGCGACGCACAGAGTTTTCACGCAAGGACCGCTGCAGACGACGGACAACCCCAGCGACGTCGGCATTCAGGGCGACGGATTCTTCCAAGTTCAAATGCCCGACGGCTCGACTGCTTACACGCGCGACGGTTCATTTAAATTGGATTCGGAACGCCGGCTCGTTACCAGCGACGGTTACCTGCTCCTCCCGAACATAACGCTTGACGAAAACGCGCCGCTCAGCAGCTTGGTCATCAGCTCTGACGGACGCGTCTCGGACACCCCCGCGGGCGGCGAGCAAACTGAAATCGGTCAGATAACTCTCGTGCGCTTCGTCAACCCCGAAGGCCTTTATGCTTACGGAAAAAATCTTTTCATGGAGACGACGGCTTCGGGTGCTCCGATTGAGAGCGAGCCGGGGGCTGACGGCGCGGGCGTCCTCGCGCAGAACACTTTGGAGATGTCGGGCGTGCAAATCGTCGAGGAAATGGTCAACATGATTGTTTCACAGCGCGCTTACGAATCGAACGCAAAGGCGGTCACGACCAGCGACTCCATGCTGGAGACTGCCAACCAGTTGAAACGTTAATCTGATATGAAAAAATTTTTCTTTGTCGCGGCGTTGATCTTAGCAATGAGTTTGACGCCGCGAACTTTTGCTTATACGATAGCGGGCGCGGACATAGAGGCAATCGCGCTGGCGGCGGTGGAGCAGGCGTTGGCTCAGCGCGGAGAGACTCGTCGCCACGAAATTTTTTTCATGCAGAGCGCGCCCGATTTGAAACTGCCCGAAGGCGTCGTCGATGTCAAAGCCCACTTGCCCGCGCAGATAAGTTACATAAGCCTGACGCCCGTGCGCGCGGTGGTTTACGTCAACGGGCGGGCGCAGCGGACGGTGAGTTTCTCGGCGAACATAAAAGTTTACGATAACGTTCTCGTCGCCAATCACGACCTGCGAATCGAAGTGCCGGTGACTGCCGCAGATTTTCGGACGGAGGAAATTGCAATCGACGGGCGCAACGAATACGTCAAAGACACCGCCGAAGTCGAAGGGCTCGTTCCGCACAGATTTATCCGCGCGGGCTTGCCGGTCACCAAGGCTTACTTCCAACAGCCCGTCGCCGTCAACACCGGTCAGCGCGTCAACATCATCATCAATTATCGCGGGATAAAAGCTTCGGCAAAGGGAATCATCATGACGCGCGGGCGAATCGGTTCCATTGTCAAAGTCAAGAATGAATCTTCGGAAAAAATTTTGTCGGCGCGGGTTATCGACGCCAACACGGTGGAAGTGACAATGTGAGGCTTTGTCCCTTCTTTATCAAGAGTGGACACGCAGAACCAGTCCTCGCGTTCATTCGGCTGAGAAATTTCTTTTGAGTTATTGAATCATACTTTTCTTTGCTTGTCCAAAGAAAAGTATGCAAAAGAAAGGACACCTCGCAGGGGCGTTGGTCGTATAAATTTTCAAACGGTGGAGGTGACAATGTAAATGACGAAAAAATTTTTCGCGGCGATTTTAATTGCGGCATTCGTAGTCGGCGGCGGCTCGGTCGAGGCAAAATCCCTGTGGGTCGACAACGGCTCCATGAGTATGTACGCCGACAAAAAGGCGCGCAACGTCGGAGACATCTTGACGATTGTAATCAACGAGTCGACGACGCAAACCGCCACGAAGGCGCGCACGAATTCCAAATCCGGCTCGCTGAACGTGAACGCGGGCACCGGCATTTTTGATTTTATCAAGGCGTTCTCGGCCAGCGGCTCCGACGCTTTCCAGGCTGACGGCTCGGCGACGGATACGAATCGTTTCAACGGGCAAATAACCGTCACGGTCATCGAAGTCCTGCCCAATGACAACATGATAGTCGAAGGCGTTCAATCCATCTGGCAGAACCGCGACGAACACAAAATCACTCTGCGCGGAACGATTCGCCGCGACGATGTGACGATGTACAATACAGTTCCTTCAAACAGAGTCGCCGACGCCTCGATTCGCTTCGACGGCAAAGGTCCTCTCAACGCCAAGCAACGCCAGGGAATTTTAACTCAGCTGTTCAACTTCCTCTTCTGACATGGACGAAGAAATCAAAATCAGCGAAGAATTTATTTTGCCGCGAGATTTGAGCGCGATGGCAAAAACTTTCTTCGTGCAGACAGAAAAGCCGCTGCATGACGATGAATGGTTCATAAAAAAAGGCTCGACCGTCACGGGAGTCAAAGTCATTGCGGCGGGCGAAAAAATTCGTGACGTTCAACGACTTATTAGAGAAAATTTGCTCCAAAATGGAGAAAAGACCAAAGCTCAAGATTGGTACAAATGTCGCGGCACGGCGATTATAACCAATGGTAAGGAAGAAAAAATCGCAGAAGTTCACTGGTATCAGTGCGAGAACATCGGGAAGATTGAATTCAAAGAGAAACCGAGGAGTGATGGTAATGCTGCTAAAGTATAAGGGAAATGGACGCGGAGTTTCGTTTGTTACCGGAAGTTGTTATGAAGCAAGAAAATTTCATGACGATAGAGGCGACGCGTGGGTAATTTTCGACGAAGGCGACGATTGGTATCGTTATGGCCTTCGTTTTGTTGCCGAGAACTTTGAAGAGGTCGCCGAGGACGCGCAGGAAGTTCGCCGCGCAGTTTAATATTCAATTAGGAATTAGAAATTAGGAATGAGGAATTTAAACTCCTAACTCCTAACTCCAAACTCCTAACTGAAGTCAGGGGTGAGGCAATGAAAAAATTTTTTACGTTCGCGACGCTCGCGCTTTGCCTGGTGCTGATGGCTTCGACGGTTCAAGCGGAGTCGTCGGTCACGAGGATAAAAGACATCGCCAAAGTGCAGGGCGTGCGCAGCAACCAGCTGATGGGTTACGGGTTGGTCGTGGGCTTGCCGGGCACGGGCGATTCGGACGACACGTGGCAGATGATTCAGTCAACGGTCTCGCTGCTGAGAAATTTCGGGATAACGGTCAATCCGGCTGAATTGGATTCGGACAACGTGGCGGCGGTCATGGTCACGGCAACGCTCCCGCCGTTCGTGCGCGAGGGCGACACGATTGATGTCGTCGTGAGCTCCATGGGCGACGCGGACAGCATTCAAGGCGGCGTCCTCCTGCAGACACCACTGCGCGCGGCAAACGGTGACGTTTACGCGGTGGCGCAGGGCTCGGTCTCGACGGGCGGATTTGTCGCGGGCAGAGGAAACAATCGGGCGCAAAGAAATTTCCCGACGGCGGGCAGCATCGTCAACGGCGCAATCGTTGAGCGGACGCTCGAAGATGATTTGGGCAAGGACGGACAAATTTCTTTGAGCTTGGCGAGTTCCGACTTCACGACGGCCGCGCGGATAACCAACACAATCAACGCGGCTTACGGCGGCACCGTCGCACACGCGGCGAATCCCGGACGCGTCGACATAAACATTCCCGGTTATTATCGGAATAACGTCGTTGAGTTCGTCGCCACGATTGAAGAGCTGCCCGTTGTCCCCGACACAATCGCCAAGGTCGTCGTCAACGAACGCACGGGCACAATCGTCATGGGTGGCAATGTCACCGTCGACGAGTGCGCGATAACTCAGGGCGGCTTGTCGATTCGCATTGACCGCTTGGAAAGTTCTTCGCAGCCGGGTCCTTACTCTTACGGCACGTCGATGGTCGTCAAGAACGTCGACGTAAACGCCCGCGAGGAAACGTCCAGCTCGGTTGTCATGCCCGCCACGACCAGCGTCAGCGATGTTATCGGCGCGCTCAATGCCGTGGGTGCCACGCCCCGCGATTGCATTTCAATCTTGCAGGCAATGAAGGCGGCGGGCGCGATTCACGCGACGCTCGAAATTATTTGAGGAGTGATTTGAATGAGGATTGACAACTCGTATCTGCTCCCGCAAATGGGCGCGACGGGTACGGGCGCAGCGGGCGCGCAAATGCTCAGCGACCAAGCAACCTTCGAAGAGCAACTCAACGCGGCGAAAAAGAAAATCGATAATTCGTCGACCAAAATCAAAACGATGACCGACGCGGAAGTCGCGCAACGTAACCAAGAGATTAAAGACGCCAGCGTCCAGCTCGAAGCGATTTTCCTCAAGCTCATGTACAACGAAATGTGGAAGACCGTCCCGAAGAGCAACCTCTTCGGCGACAGCAACGCCATGGACATTTACCGCGACATGTACAACGAGGAGCTCACCAAGAAGGCGGCCGAGGGCGGCGGCATCGGGCTCGCGGATTTTATTTACGGGCAGCTCACGAAGAATCAGAAGGCTTGAAAAAATTTATCCCCGAAAAATCTTCGGGGATTTTTTTGGTTGCTCGCCTGAAAAAAATTTTTTTCACGCCCGAAAGAAACTTGAACGCCGCGAATTTTTTCTGCGCCAAGACCTCAGTGCAAAGCCCGCGAAAAATTTTCACGCCTGAAGGAAACTTGAACGCCGCGAATTTTTTCTGCGCCGCGAACTCAGCGCAAAGCCCGCGAAAAATTCGACAAAAAAATTTCCCCGAAAAATTTTCGGGGATTTTATTTTTGATTTTCGACTTCCGCCAGCAAAGTCAGATATGATTCGTAACGCTCGCGAAAAATTTCTCCGCGCTCGACGGCCGCCTTGACGCCGCAATCGGGCTCGTGGCTGTGCGAACACCCGTTCAAAAATTTGCAGCTCCGCGCGAAGGGCGCGAACTCTTTGAAGCAGTGCCACAGATTTTTTTTATCAAGCCCCGCCTCCGCCAAGTCCACCGCGCTGAAGCCGGGCGTGTCGACCAAAAATCCGTCGCCGAACGCCAGCAGCTCGGAAACTCTCGTCGTGTGCTTGCCGCGAAGAATTTTTTCGCTGACCTTGCCGACCTTGAGTTTCAAATTTTTATCGACGGCATTGAGCAGTGAAGATTTCCCGACGCCGCTCGGTCCCGCGAAGACCGTGACACCCGCCGACAAAATTTTTCTCAGCTCGTCGACGCCCGCGCCCGTCGCCGCCGACACCCGCAAGATTTTGTACAGCCGCTCGTATTCCGCCAAAAAATTTTCTTCCGCCGCCAAATCGATTTTGTTCACGCAGATGATTATCTCGGCGAGCGCGGATTTTTCGGCGAGAACCAAAAATCTGTTCAGCAGGAGCGGATGGAGTTTCGGCGCGTCGACCGCGAACGTCAAAATCACTCTGTCGACGTTGGCAATCGGCGGGCGAATCAAAATATTTCGGCGCGACTGAACATTTTCAATCACGCCGCTTTTATCTTTCAGCCTGGAAATTTCCACGAAGTCCCCGACACAAACCGCGCTGCCGATTTTTTTGTCGCGCTTGAGGAGCCCGCGCAATTTGCAGGGAATAATTTTTTCGCCGACCTTCACGAAGAAGAAGCTGTTGTAAAATTTTATGACGCGCCCGACTTCCTTCATGCCTGCCTCCTTTCCAATTTTCTGCTGACGAAATTTTGAGGCCGTCAAGGATGACGGCCGCGCCCGCGTAATGAGCGTGACGCGAATTCAGCGGGCACTCAACGCTGCGGGTAAGCTGAAACGTTCGAGCCATGAAGCGGCACCCGCCCCTGCGAGGT
The DNA here is from genome assembly GCA_017527075.1 of Selenomonadaceae bacterium. Taxonomy (GTDB): domain Bacteria; phylum Bacillota; class Negativicutes; order Selenomonadales; family Selenomonadaceae; genus Quinella. The sequence goes on along the minus strand of JAFXQM010000013.1, from coordinate 35,616 downwards.
GTCCTTTCTTTTGCATACTTTTCTTTGGACAAGCAAAGAAAAGTATGTTCATAAACTCAAAAAAATTTTTTACGTCCAATCGAATCGATGAGCCACGGCAATGAGAAAAGGTTCTGCGAGTCCACTCTTGAGAAAGAGGGGACGAATCCCTCATTGCCCCTTTGACTGATCGTCTTCGCGGCTCGGCACATCATTCTGAATCGGCGTTTCGGGGGCAGTTGATTCAGTGCTCGTCGATTCGCGCGAAGGTTCGGGCTGAGGCTGAGGTTCGGGCTGAGGCTCGGGACGACGCGCGACGACCAAATCGACACTCGACCCAAGCTCGACTTCCGAATCGGGCGAAGGATATTGCGCGACGATTGAGCCGGGGGTTTGGCTGCTGTCCTCGTAAGTTATCGCGCCGACGGAAAGCCCGCGCCCTTCGATTGCGTCCTCGGCGGTGCCCAAGCTCGCGTTCTCGACGTTCGGGACACGCGTAACTTTCTTGGTGACCTTCTCAACTTTTTTCTCGGGCTCGCCGCGCGAAACAATTAAGTCAACCACTTGCCCGCGATTAATCTTCGTGCCGGTCGTCGGGTCGTGGGAAAGGACGGTGCCCGGCTCACTCGGCGATTCTTTTTCGTAAACGGAGCCGAGATTGAGTCCGAGTTTTTGCAGACGTTCAATCGCTGCAGATTTCGCCAGCCCCGCCAAGTCGGGCATGTCAATCGATTCGCCGCCCTTGCTGACGTAAATCGTGACGAGGCGATCGCTCTTAACGGTTTTGCCGACGTCGGGGTCCTGCGAGACAACTTGACCGGCGGGGACGTTCGCGTCGTAAGTTTCGGCGACGTTCACGCGCAACTTGTTGTCCTCCAAAATCTGTCGCGCCAAAGCCAGCTGCTTGCCTTTGACTTCGGGGACGGTGACGGTTTCTTCCGTGTTCAAAACTTTTCCGAACGCCGCGAAAATCCCGACGCCGAATCCCACCATCAAAACCAAAGCCATCATCGCGATGAAAGTTTTTGATTTGTAAAACGGTTTCGACTCGACGGGTTCGGGTTTTGGTTTTTCCTCTTGCGTGGTCGTTTGCGCGCCCAAGCCTTGACGAACTGCGCGTCGCGGAGGAATTTCTTGGCGCGGCAAAACTTGCGTGGCGTCGGGGTCGTTCTTGACCGTCATGCTCAACGCCGCCTCGACGTTCGAAAGCTCCTGCACCAGTTCAAAACTCGACGGACGAATCTCTGGGCTCTTGCTCATGGCGCGGCAGATTATCGCCTCCAGCATTGGCGGAATCTGCGGACGATAACGGCTCGGAGAAATCGGCTCCTCCTCGATGTGTTTCATGGCAATCGCGACGGGATTGTCGCCCGTGAACGGCAGGCGATTGGTCAGCATTTCGTAAAGCACGACGCCCAACGAGTAAACGTCAGACTTAGGAGTAATTGCTCCGCCGCGTGCCTGTTCCGGCGAAAAATAATGAACCGAACCGATGACGCTCCCGCCGTAAGTCAACGTCGACTCGGTGACCGCGCGCGCAATCCCGAAGTCCGTAATCTTTGCGCGCCCGTCTTCCGTCATCAAAATATTGTGCGGCTTGATGTCGCAGTGAACGATGTTATTGGCGTGCGCGTGCGTCAAACCGTTGGCAATGTCCTTGGCGATTGTCGTCGCCGTCAAAATGTCGAGCGGTCCCTCGTCCTGAATTTTTTTCTTGAGCGTGCTGCTCTGCACATACTCCATGACAATGTAATGGTCGTTGCCCGCCACGCCCACGTCGTAAATGCTGACGATGTTCGGGTGCGTGAGGCGCGCCGCCGCCTTTGCCTCGCGGTGGAAACGCTCAATGAACTCCATGTCCGAGCGATAAGCTTCATGGAGAATTTTAATCGCGACGGGTCGGGCAAGAAGTCGGTCGTGGGCTTTGTAGACTTCAGCCATGCCGCCGCTGCCGATTTTCTCTTCGAGCTCATATCGCCCGCTCAAGACTCGCTGAATCATTTTCCCCGCCCCTTAAGTCAACGCGTCGTGCGCAATGCGGCAGGCACAGTCAATCGCGCCTCGCATGGCGTGATAGAAATTTAACGCGCAGTAAAAAATTTCTCGCATCATTGCTAATCAACTCCCGCGACGATAACAGAAATATTGTCCCTGCCGCCCGCGTCGAGAGCGGCTTCAATGAGCGCGTCGGCAGGATTGTCGGCGGTCTGCAAAATTTTAAAAATGCTCGCGTCGTCAACCATGTTGGTCAAGCCGTCCGTGCAAAGTAAAAAAATATCGCCGCGTTCGACGGAAAAACGCGCCTTGTCGATTTTAAGATTGCTCATTGCGCCGACCGCCTGCGTCAAAACATTTTTCATCGGATGGAAGCGCGCCTCTTCCTGTGTGAGCTCGCCGCGCCGCACCAAAGTTTCAACGTATGAATGGTCTTCCGTCAGCTGTTGGAAAGAATTATTCCTCAACAAATAAATTCTGCTGTCGCCCACGTGCGCCGAATAAGCCGTTCGCCCGTCCAGCGACAAAATCGTGGCGGTCGTGCCCATGCCGTGATATTCTTCGTGGCGGCGTGCCGTGTTCAAAATTTTGTCGTTCGCCAAGAGAATCGCCTGCGCCAAAATATTTTCGTTCCAAGGCTGCGGTGACTTCGCCAAAAAATTTTTCACGGTCTCAATCAACATTTGGCTCGCGACTTCGCCCGCCGACGCTCCGCCCATTCCGTCCGCCACCACGCATGTTTTCGGCTCTATGACTATCAGCGAGTCTTCGTTGTTGTATCGCACCTTCCCAACGTGCGTCGCCTGAAATATCTTCGCCAAAACTTTTCACCTCTTCGCTGCTGACGAGTGAATCTTTGGCTGATTGTAACAAAACATTATCTTTCAGTCAATATTCAGATTGACTTCAGCCGGCAAAAAAAATCGGCGGCGGGAGTCCTTTCGCTGGTTAAGCAAAAGGACGCAAAGTCAACGGAGGCTTTGGCGAATCGTCTCTTCGATTGAATCGTTCAATGACTTTTATTTTTGAACCTTTTTTTCTTTTGCTCACCCAAAATACCTGCGCACGTTGGATGCGTCACGTTGCCCTCGCGGGGGCGGATTCAGTTAGGAGTTAGGAGGTAGGAGGTAGGAGTTAAAATCTTTTCCTCAACTTCAAACTCCTCACTACTAACTCCCAACTCCTAACTGAACACGCGGGTCGAGCCAACGGTAAAGCAAATCCGCCGCGAGATTGACCGCCACATAAATTATCGCCATCCACACGACGTAAGCTTGAATCAGCGGCGAATCGCGCATGAGTATCGCGTCGACAGCCATCTTGCCGACGCCGTCCCACATAAAAATCGTTTCGACAATGGCGGTACCGCCCAAAAGCGAGCCAATCGACAGCGCAAGCAAAGTTACAATCGTGACGAGAGTCGAGCGCAGGACGCTTTTAATCAGAATCGTGACTTCGCCGACGCCGCGGCTCCTTGCGCCCATGACGTACGGCTTGTCGAGTTCTTCGAGGACAACCGCGCGGATTTGTCGCGTGTACTTTGCGCCCATGGAAATTGTGAGCGTGAGCGCGGGCAGGACGACGCTTTGACCGATTATCGGCAGCAAATTTAATTTCAGCGCGAGGAAATAAATCAGCAGCAGCCCGCAGAAAAAATTCGGCATGGAATTTCCGACGAAACTCAAGCCGCGAATCAGATAATCGAGCGGGCGATTTTGATTGACCGCCGCCAAAATTCCGAGCGGGGTCGCGATAAAAATCGTCAGCAAAATTGATACGAGCATAAGTTCAATCGTCGCGGGCAATTTGTCGGCGAAGATTTCAAAGACGGGCTTGCCGCTGATGAAAGATTTTCCCATGTCGCCCGTGAGCATGGAGCCGAGCCACCGCCCGTATTGAATCATGAACGGTTGGTCGAGTCCGAGTTCGGCGCGCTTGGCGGCTTTGACTTCTTCAGCCACGCTGCCCGATTGTTCGTAAAGGATGTCGACGGCGTCGTCGTTGGTGAATTGCATCATGCCGAATGTCAGGAAAGTTATCCCGAAGAGAATCGGCACGAGCTGGACGAGCCGCGCCAAAAAATATTTTTTCATCCGTTAAAGTCTCCGAAAAATTTTTTGAGTCGTGAATCAGAGGCGCGCATGGACGCGCGCCGCGCCGCGTCTGACGCCGTGATGGCGTCATCCGGCGCACACCGGGCACGGGTTGCGCGGACATTCAAACCACGAGCGACCCGAACGCCCTTTTCTTTTGCTTACTTTTCTTTTGGGCGCAGCAAAAGAAAAGTAAGGTTCAACAGACAAAAGAAATTTATCAGCCAGAAGAGCACGAAGAGCCCAAGCATTGAGGACGGGTTCTGCGGTTCCACTCTTGAGAAAGAGGGGACAGCCGCCGCCAATATATCCCGTTCGCGGAAAAAAAATAAGCCCTGCGCGGGGATTGGGAGCGTAAAAATTTTTTCGGCAGGATTTTATTTCCGCGTGACAAATTATTTTGCCGTAAAAAAATTTTTGAGGGGGAAAAATATTTGACGAGAAGCTTGGAACAACTTTTCAGATTCAAGCCGACGCAAATCATCTTGCTGAGTTTTTTGTTCATGATACTTTTGGGCACGGCTCTGTTGATGTTGCCGATAAGCACGACGAATCATCAGGGGCTGACGTGGATTGACGCGCTGTTCGTGTCGACGTCCGCTTCGTGCGTGACGGGCTTGACGGTCGTGGACATTCACAACGACTTAACGACTTTCGGGACAATCGTCATGCTCATGTTGATTCAAGTCGGCGGGCTCGGAATCATGACTTTGGCGACGCTGGCGGTGCACACCATGGGCTACCGTTTCCGGCTGCGCGAAAGTTTGGTCTTGCAAGAATCGCTCAACCAAGGCGGGCAGGCGGGGCTCATGGAATTGATTCGCCGCATGATTAAGTACACGCTCACGATTGAATTTTTTTTCGCGGTGGTGCTCGCCGCGCACTTCTACCCCGAATTCGGCTGGAAGGCTGTCGGCTACGGAATTTTTCATTCGGTCTCGGCGTTCTGCAACGCGGGCTTCGATTTGTTCGGGAACTACGACAGCCTCTGCAAGCGCAACGAAGATTATTTTCTCATGGCGTGTATCGCCCTGCTGATAATTTTGGGCGGAATCGGCTTCACGGTCATGAACGACGTCATCAACAAAAAATTTTGGCGGCAATATTCTCTGCACACGAAAATTGTTATCGTGATGAATCTCGCGCTGATTTTTGTCGGGACGATTTTACTTTTCGGCGTGGAGTATTACAATCCGTCGACGGTCGGCAACTTGAGCATTCCCGCGCAACTGGCCAACGCGTGCTTCACGTCGGTTTCGTGCCGGACGGCGGGTTTCAATTCTTATGACTTGGCGCAGGCGGAGCAAATCTCTCAGCTGGTGATGATAATTTTGATGTTCATCGGAGCGAGTCCTCTGTCGACGGGCGGCGGCATAAAGGCCACGACTTTTTTTGTAATCCTGCAATCCATGTGGGCGGTCTTCCGCGGCAAGAGTGAAATTACAATCTTCGGGCGGAAGATAAGCCGTGAGCTGCGCGACCAAGCCTTTGCAATTTTTACCATGGGCACGATTTGGGTTGTGGCGGCGGGAATAATTTTATCGGCGATTGACGGCGAAGTCCATGAGCTGGAGGAAGTCATCTTCGAGACGGTTTCGGGCTTCGGCACGGTCGGCATGGGTATCGGAATAACTTTGCAGTGGAGCATGTGGGGCAAATTGGTTTTGGCTTTAACCATGTTCGTCGGCAGGGTCGGAATCATGACGTTCATGCTTTCATTGCTCGCGCAAAAAGAAACTCGGATAAAATATCCGAAGGAAGACATCATGATAGGTTGAGGATAAATATGGAGAAAAAAAATTTTGCGGTGTTCGGCTTGGGCAGATTCGGGCGCAACGTCGCTTTGACGCTGGAGGAACTCGGGTACAACGTCTTGGGCGTGGACAAGGACGAAAATATTGTGACGGAGCTGGCGGGGAGCTTGACCCAAGTCGTAAGCTTTGACGTTCGCGACGCGCACGCACTAAATGAGGTCGGCATTTCAGATTTTGACGTGGTGATAATCGCGTCGAAAAGTTTGGAAGCGAGTTTGATGGCGACAATGCTCTGCAAGGAATTCAAAGTCAGAGAAATAATCGTCAAGGCGATAGACGAGCGGCACGCAAAGATGGCAAAGAAATTGGGCGCGACGGAAATAATTTTTTCGGAGCGGGACACGGCGCGGCATCTGGCAAGGAAATTGGTTTCAAAAAATTCTTCGGACTTGAAAGAGATTGACAAGGATATCGGCGTCTTGAGTCTGAAAATGCCGAAGAAACTCGTCGGGAAAAATTTAATCGAGGCGAATTTGCGCGGCGAGCATGACGTGAACGTAATCGCGATAGGCAGCGGCGAGGAAGTACTCGTGCCGCCGCCGCCCAATCACGTCTTCACGGCGGGCGAAGAAATTTTTGTCGTCGGGAAGACCGATTCGCTGATGAAATTCGAGCGCGCGATGAACTGAGTGATTAGGATTTAGGAGTTTCATTCCTAATTCCTCATTCCTAATTAAAAAGAAAATCCCCCGTTCCGAGTGAGCGAGGGATTTTTTTATTGAATGAGCCGCGCAGAAAAATTTTCCCGCAACTCCTAACTAAATTCGTCAGCGGAGCTTCATGCGCACGACGGTGATTCGCGGGTCGGTGCCGCTTTCAAGTTCCATGGTCATGAATGAGCCGCGAGTATCGTCGCGCGGGCGGGAGGCACTGCCCGGATTCAAGATGACGGGCGGTCCGATGAGGTATTCGACGATGTGCGTGTGTCCGTAAACTGCAATGTCTGCGTTCTGCGACTCCGCCGCTTCCATTATAAATTCTTGGGTGTAACGGACGCCGTAATTGTGACCGTGCGTGATAAAAATTCTGTGGTCTTCGACGTCAATAATTCTCTCGTATAAAATGTTGGGCGTCGGCCAATCGCAATTGCCCGCCACGCCGTAAACAGGAACGTCTACCAGTGACTGCAGGTATTCGGCGTCGGGTGTGCAGTCGCCCATGTGCAGCCACATGTCCATGTTCTGCGCGATACTCACCGCCTGGTCTATCGACGACCAATTCCCGTGAGTGTCGCTTATGAGTCCAATCTTTTTCACGTCGAGTGCCGCGCAGATTTATGTGCGACTTCCTCCTTTCGTGTGTATAAAACCTTATGAAAAAATTTCTTTCAACTTTAGAATCATCTCCTTGAGAGCCGCGCCTCTGTGGCTGATTTTATTTTTCTCGTCGACGGGCAGCTGAGCCATGGTGTGTTCGTCGTCGAGGTAGAAGTAGGGGTCGTAACCGAAGCCGCCGGTGCCGCGCGCGACGATTTTTATTTTGCCGAGGATTTTTCCTTCGGACAGCAGGACGGTGCCGTCGGTGTCCACGAACGCCAGCGCACACCGATAATCCGCCGCCGATTCTTCGACGCCGATTTTTTTCAACTCGTCGAGAAGTTTTTTGTTATTGGTCAAGTCGTCGGCGTGGTAGCCCGCGAATCGTGCCGAGTGAACGCCGGGCAGTCCGCCGAGCGCGTCGACCTCCAAGCCCGAATCGTCAGCCAAGCACGCCAGCCCCGTTTGCTCACGGAAAAATTTTGCTTTGATGAGTGCATTCTCTTCGAAGGTGGAGCCGTCCTCCACGGCGTCGGGCAAGTCGGCGAAGTCGGCGAGCGATAAAATTTCGAGCGGCAAATCTTTGAGGACGAGGCGCATTTCTTTGACTTTATCCGAGTTCTTCGACGCGAGCACAATTTTTTTCATCAAGCAACCCTCCTCTTCAGTTAGGATTTAGGAGTTAGGATTTAGGAGTTGGGGAAGTTGAGGCCGTCAAGGATGACGACCGCGCCGCGGCAACGTGACGTTGCATCCAACGGGTTTGCTTTCAGGCGTCACGATGACCGCAACGCAAAAGAAAAGTAAGGTTCAACAGACAAAAAACTTTTTCACGCCCAATCGAAGCGACGAGCCCGCGGCAGACTCAGTTGACTTTGTGTCCTTTTGCTTAACCAACGAAAGGGCAACTCATCCCACTCTGCCGACGCGCCAAACCAATTCTCTGCCGAGCGCGTCTTTCTGCAGGGAAATCAATTCGTCGATACCGCCCTGCGCCAAATCCAAAAGTTCATTGAGTTGCGCGCGCGTGAACGGATTTTTCTCCGCGGTTATCTGCACTTCCACGAGGGAGCCCGCGCCCGTCATCACCACGTTGCAATCCGCCGCCGCCGCCGAATCTTCCGCGTAACACAAATCCAAAATTTTTTCGCCGCCCTCGGTAATGCCGACCGAAATCGCCGCGACAAAATCTTTCACGGGGAAAACGTCGCCCACTTTGTAAATCGTCTCGCAGGCCTCCACCAGTGCCACGAATGCCCCCGTTATCGAAGCCGTGCGCGTGCCGCCGTCCGCCTGAATGACATCGCAGTCAATGATTATTGAACGCTCGCCCAGTGCCGTCAAATCCGTGACCGCCCGCAACGCCCGCCCGATTAGCCGCTGAATCTCCGCCGTGCGCCCGCCGATTTTTGCCCGCTCGCGAGGAATTCTTTCCGCCGACGAACCGGGCAACATCGAATACTCCGCGCTCAGCCAGCCCGTGCCCGTCCCCTTCAAAAACGTCGGAACTTTGTCTTCTATCGTCGCCGCGCACAAAACTTTTGTGTTGCCGACTTCAATCAGCGCAGAGCCCGCAGGATATTTTTGCGCCCGCCGCTCCAAAAAAACTTCGCGCATTTCATTCGCTCGCCGTCTGTCAATTCGCAAGCTCTCACCTCCAGTCGTCCGGCGAATGACTTGTACATTTTACACAAAAAATTTTTATGCCGCAATATTTTTTTGTTCAAGTTGAAGCTTAAGGAGTTAGGAGTTGAAAAAAATTTTTCTGCAGATTCGGCAGGGGAAATGCCGCGCGTCTAGAATATAAAATTAAGTAATTCATTTCAAAGGAGGCTGCAGACATGGCGATAAACACCTCCGGCTTCGGTGCCTACGATATTCGCGGCGTCTATCCCGAAAGCATAAATCAGGAGCTCGCCTATCGCGTCGGCAGAGTTTTCCCCGAAATTTTCGGCGCAAAAAAAATCGCCGTCGGGCATGATATTCGCCTGTCGGGTCCCACTCTCTTCGACGCGCTCTCCCGCGGGCTGACCGAATCCGGCGCAGACGTTTTCGACATCGGGCAGTGCGGCACAGAAATGATTTACTTCGCCACGGGTTTTCACGATTTCGACGGCGGCATTATGATTACCGCTTCCCATAACCCGAAGGAATACAACGGCATGAAATTCGTCGGCAAAGGTGTGCGCCCCGTCGCGCCCAAGAGCGGTCTGCTGGCAGTCAAGGCGGCTGTCGAGGACGAGGCTCGCGATTGGTCTTTCCGCAAAGCAACGGGCACCGTCCGCCGAATCGATATTCAGCCCGATTACATCAAATGCATTCTCTCCTACGTTGACGTAAAAAACCTCAAGCCGTTCAAAATCGTCATCAACACCGGCAACGGCGCGGCGGGTCCCGTTATCAACGAGCTGGAGAAATTTTTGCCCTTCGATATCGTCAAAGTTCACAACAACACCAACGGCTACTTCCCGAACGGCGTGCCCAATCCCCTGCTCCAAAACGCCCGCGCAGAAACTTCGGCGGCTGTCGTGCAAAGCGGCGCGGCTTGCGGCATTGCTTTCGACGGAGATTTTGACCGTTGCTTCTTGTTCGACGAACGCGGCAACTTCATCGAGGGCTACTACATGGTCGGGCTTCTTGCCGAGGCTTTCCTCAAAAAAAATCGCGGCGCGAAAATTATCTGCGACCCGCGCGCCATTTGGAACACTATCGACATTGCAAAAAAATTCGGCGGCAAGGCTCTGGTGTGTCGTTCGGGTCACGTCTACATCAAAGAACTCATGCGCGCCGAAAATGCCGTCTATGGCGGCGAAATGTCTTCTCATCACTACTTCCGCGATTTCTACTTCTGCGACAGCGGCATGATTCCTTGGCTGCTCGTCTTGGAACTTTTGAGCAAAAGTAAATCCCCGCTCTCGGCTCTCGTCAACACAATGATTATGTATTATCCCATCAGCGGCGAAATTAACACAAGAGTTTCAAGCGTCGAAAAAGTCAAAGAGATTATGGCGCGCGTGGAAAAAATCTACGGCAGGGCAGGCACTGTCGACCACATCGACGGGCTCAGCATTGAATTTCGCGACTGGCGTTTCAATCTGCGCGGCTCTCAAACCGAGCCTTACATCCGCCTCAACGTCGAATCTCGCGGAGACAAAAGATTAATGGAGGCCAGGCGCGACGAACTGCTTGCGGTCATTCGCGCATAACGATACTTTGACAATTGAATATTTGCGCTGGTTTGCGCTCCAAGCGGCTCGGCAAGGTTTCGGGAGCGGTCATTGGGCGGTTTACTGCTGTTTAGCGGCTGACTGCGCAATTGCCTCATCCGACGTCTTGTATACATCACGGGCAAATTTGGCAGCGCGTCTTCATCTGGGCAGGCAGACGATTTCGAACATCTTCGATGACTTGACGAAAGCAGGTCTGCTCTCAGTGGGCGTCAGCGGGTGCATTGAACTGATTCAGCCAGACCCAAAGTGGCTTGATAAAGTCAATGCCGAATCACAGTCAAATCAATCAAAGATTTCGCTGAATAGTTTGCGCGCGCGGAAAGCCGAGGCTGTGGGGGTAACCCCCCTGAAAGGGGTTACCACCCCCACAGGGCGACAACCCAACGCCGCCGCTGATTCGCCGCCAAATCTTAAAGTAAAAATGATTAACTTCGCGCAAAATCCTGCGCGGGAAATAAACATGCAAACCTTCGCTCTGATGAGCATGCGATATTTTTTTGGTTAAGGGGGATTTTCTATGAGCAAAACCGTTGTCAACCTTCCGTCGCTAATCAGCGATTACTACACGCTTACACCCGACCCCGAGAATAAAACTCAGGGCGTGGCGTTCGGCACCAGCGGACATCGCGGCAGCTCCAAGCTCCACAGCTTCAACGAGCAACACATCTTGGCTATCGCGCAGGCGGTCTACGAATATCGCACCGCCGAAAAGCTCCAAGGCCCGCTTTATATCGGCGCGGACACCCACGCGCTCAGCGAGCCGGCACTGCGCTCCTGCGTCGAAGTCCTCGCGGCCAACGGCGTCGACATCATCTTGCAGGAAGATTTCAAACCCGTGCCCACGCCCGTTGTCAGCCGCATTATCCTGGCGCACAACTACGAGCGCAAAGAGGCAAAGCAAGCCGACGGTATCGTCATCACGCCCAGCCACAATCCTCCGACCGACGGCGGCATCAAATACGACCCGACCACGGGCGGTCCCGCCTCCGCTGAGACCACAAAGATTATCCAGAACCGCGCCAACGAAATTATTGCGCAGGGCGTCGACAAAGTTGTTAAGCGCGTCCCATTCGAAAAAGCCGTAAAGATGGATAACGTCCACTTCATGGATTACATGCGCCCCTACGTCGAGGCTCTCGGCAGAGTTATCGATATGGACGCGGTTATTAATTCGGGCTTGAAAGTCGGCGCAGACCCGCTCGGCGGCAGCGGCATTTTCTACTGGGATTTGATTAACGAAGTTTACAAGATTAAAAATCCTATCGAAGTGGTCAATCCCAATATCGATTACACGTTCAGCTTCATGCCGCCCGACCACGACGGCAAAATCCGCATGGACTGCTCCTCGCCGTTCGCCATGGCAAATCTTATCGCGCTCAAGGACAAATACGATATTGCATTCGGCAACGACACCGACTACGACCGCCACGGCATTGTCACGCCGCAGGGCTTGATGAATCCGAATCATTATCTGGCAGTGGCGATTCGCTATCTGTTCACGCACCGCGACGGCTGGAGCAAAGACGCCATGGTCGGCAAAACTTTGGTTTCAAGTTCGTTGATTGATAAAGTCGCGGCGGACATCGGGCGCAAACTCTGCGAAGTGCCCGTCGGCTTTAAATGGTTCGTTGACGGCTTGTTCGACGGCTCCATGGGCTTCGGCGGCGAAGAATCTGCGGGCGCGTCCTTCCTTTGCAAAGACGCAAGCGTTTGGACGACCGACAAAGACGGAATCATCATGGACTTGCTGGCAGTGGAAATCACCGCCAAGACCGGCAAGAATCCTTCCGAGCACCACAAGGAACTCACCGACAAATTTGGCGAATTCTTCTACGCGCGCAAAGACACCCCCGCCACGCCCGACCAGAAAGCGGCGTTGGGCAAGCTGGCTCCCGAAAACCTCAAAGCCGACACACTGGCGGGCGCAAAAATTACGGGCAAGTTCACCAAGGCTCCCGGCAACGGCGCGTCTATCGGCGGCTTGAAAGTTGTCACGGACAAGGGCTGGTTCGCGGCGCGTCCGAGCGGCACCGAAGATATGTGCAAAGTTTACGCGGAAAGTTTTGTCAGCGCAGACCACCTTGCTCAAATCCAAAAAGAGGCTCAGGAAATCGTCGCTTCCGTCGTCTAATCAAAAGTTCGCTCACATGCGAAAGGAGAAATTTTAATGGCTCTCACTTTGAAATCGGGTTTCAGCTTCGATTATGATAATCTGTTCGGCGAAGGCAAAGTCACGGCAGCCGACATCGACGAATGCAAAGACGCGCTCGCCAAAGCCCACGCGGCGATGAAAGTCATGCGCGACACCGGCTTTATCAAGGCTCACCTCAGCAAGGACGGCGCGCCCGAAAAAGTTTACTTCTCCAAGCTCCCCTACATCACCGAGGAAAACGGCAAGCTCAATCTGAACTCGCCCGCCTCAATCAAACGCCTGCACGCCTTCACCGAAAAAATCCGCAACAACGTCGACGCGGTTGTCTCGCTCGGTATCGGCGGCTCCTTCCTCGGCAACAAAGTCCTCTTCGACGTTTTCTGCGGCGAATTTTGGAACACCTGGACGCCCGAACAGCGCAAGGGTTTGCCCAAAGTTTATTTCAGCGGACAGAATATCGACCCGCGCAGGACGGGCGACATCATCAACCACCTGAAGGCAATGGCGGCCAACAAACAAACTCACGGCGGCGGCAAGTTCAAAGTCATGCTTATGTGCATGAGCAAGAGCGGCGGCACGCTCGACACCATGAGCAACTTTATGGTCATCCTCGACGCGCTTAAAAAAGTTGACACGATTGAAGTTGAATGCGTCGCAGTCACCGACCCGAACATGGAGAAGAAAACCCTCCTCAAGCAAATCGCTGTCGACAACGGCTGGGAATGCTTCGCGGTGCCCGACGGCGTCGGCGGACGCTTCACCGTTTTCTGCGAAGTCGGTCTTTCCACCGCGGCTGTCATCGGCATGGACATTGAAAAATTCCTCGAAGGCGCACGCGACATGGACAAGGCCTGCCAAAACGACGACATCTGGCAGAACCCCGCCATGCTCAACGCCGCGCTGAAAGTTATCGCTTACAAAAAATACGGGCGCAATATCGAAGTCATGATGCCTTACGGCGATTACCTCAAGTCGCTGTCCGAATGGTACATTCAGCTCCTCGCCGAATCGCTCGGCAAACAGTTCGATAAAGAGGGCAAGGAAGTTTGCGAAGGACGCACGCCGCTGGTCGCTGTCGGCACGACGGACATGCACTCGCAGACGCAGCAACACCAGGAAGGCACGCTCGATAAAGTCGTTCAGTTCATCAAGGTTGAAAAGTGGGCGAACGATTTGGTTATCCCGAACGTCTTCCCGAACGTCAAAAAGCTCGCGGACATTTCCGGCGTGACCATGGGCGACGCCCTCGAAGTTGCCCGCCAGTCGAACGCCGACGCCCTCAAGTCCAACAAACGTTTCAACGCCTGCTTCACCCTGCCCGAAGTCAACGAATATCACCTCGGCGAGATTATGTATCTGCTGGCCATGTCCGTCGCTTACGAAGGCGAATTGCTCAACGTCGACGCGTTCAATCAGCCCGGCGTCGAAGCTTACAAGAGAATCATGGGTCCGAAGCTCCAAGAGCTCAAAGCCAAATCCCACGCGTAAAATTTTTCCCGTGAAATAAATTTCAGCCGCTCGATTAAAAATTTCGGGCGGCTTTTTTTTGGAGTGAGTGCCATGAAAAAATTTTTGGCGGCGGTGATGTTGTTGATGATTTTGTCGGGCGTCGGCTGCGCGGGTGCAGAGCCTCAAAATCTTTCGGGGAGCGTCAATCAATTCTGTTGGAAATATTTCGCGACACTCGAACGCAAGGAAAATATTTTTTATTCGCCGTACGGAATTCACTGCGCGCTGAGCATTTTGGCGAACGGCGCAAGCGGCGACACCCGCAAAGAAATTTTGAATGCGCTGGAGGTCGACAGCCTCGACGAACTGAACGCCGCGCACAAAAAATTTTCGGCGGCGGCAGAAAAAAATTATCGCGGGGAAAATATTTTCGGCGAGTTCAATCTTCTGCTCGTCAACGAAAAAATTTTCACTCGCGGGCTCGACAAAAATTTCCAAGGCGTCGTGGCTGACGTTTACAAATCCGACGTGCGCAAATCAAATTTCAGCGACGGCGACTTAAAAAAAATTTCGCGTTGGGTCTCGGACAAAACTGACGGCTTCATCCCCGATTACAAATCAATCGCGACGAGTGCCACGCTGACCGATTTGCTCAACGTCGTTTACTTCAAGGGCGCGTGGAAAATTCCGTTCAAGTCCGCGAACACCTTGGAGGACAGCTTCACCAACCTCGACGGCTCGTGCGCGCCCGCCCTCATGATGAACAACGTTTTCAAAAATAAAATCGCTTACTTCGCCGACGAAAAATTCAAGGGCATTGAGTTGCCGTACACCTCGAACGCCGCGCTTTATTTGATTTTGCCGACGGACGACGTTGCTTTGAACGTTGCCGACGCTTGGAACGCCGAGACTTTTGAGTACCGCGAAAATTTTTTGGATTGCTTGAGCAACTGTTCCGTTTTCAGCGGAGAAGTCGTCGTGCGCCTTCCGAAATTTGAATCGGACATTGAAAATAATCTCGTCGAAAATTTCAAGGCAATGGGGCTGAAAAAATCTTTCACGGCCGCCGCGGAATTTTTTAATATCGTCAAGGACACGCCGCTGAAGATTGGCAACGTGCAACACCGCGCCAAGGTCAAGGTCGACGAGCAGGGCACCGAGGCCGCCGCAGTCACCGAGGTCGTCATGGTCGCGACTGCCGCTCCGAATTTTGAGCCGCCGCAGAGAGTTTACTTTATCGCAAATCGCCCGTTCGTGTTCGTGATTCGCGACGTTGAATCGGGCGTGATTTTGTTCGCGGGCGCAGTCAATCGGTTGTGAGGAGGAATCGGAATGAAAATTTACAGAGCCGCGATTTTTGATATGGACGGGACGTTGGTCGACACGCTGGAAGATTTGCACGACAGCGTCAACGAAATGCTCGCGCATTACAATTTGCCGCCGCGCACACTCGACGAGGTCAGACGCTTCGTCGGGAACGGCGCGCGCAAATTAATGCTCAGAAGTTTGCCCGCCGACTGCAACTTCATCGACGAGGCTTTGGAATATTACAACGGCTGTTACGCCCGCAACTGCACGAACAAAGTTAAGCCTTACGACGGGATTATGGAGTTGTTGACGGCGTTGTCGGCGAAAAAAATTCCGCTGGGCATTTGCACGAACAAGCAGCACTTTGCGGCGGTGGAGATTGCGGAAAAAATTCTTGCGCCGATAAAATTTCCATACGTGAGCGGCGACGAACCGAATCGCCCGCGCAAACCCGACCCGACGCGTGCTCTGGCTTGTGCCGAAAAATTTTCCGTCGCGCCCGAAGACGTTGCATACTTCGGGGACACGGCGGTTGACATGAACACGGCGCACAACGCGGGCTTCCTTGCCGTGGGGGTGACGTGGGGTTTTCGTCCGCGCAGTGAGCTTATCGCCGGCGGCGCGCAAATTATCGTCGACCACCCGCGAGAAATTCTTGAGCGAATTAATTTCGGCTGAAGTGCAAAGTTCAAAAGAAAAATCAGCGGCTCCACAAACGGAACTGCTGATTTTTTTTTATGGGACTATCGAGGATATCGGGGGAAGTGTCGCCCCCGTTAATTACGCGAGAAATTTTGAGTAATCGACGAATTCACGTCCGAGAGCTTCGGCGACGGCTTTGTTGGTGAGGTTGCCGTCAATCGTGTTGAGACCCTTGGCGAGCCCCGCGTCCTCTTGGCAGGCAGCCTTCCAACCTTTGCCCGCGATTCTCAGGGCGTAAGGCAACGTGGCATTGGTGAGCGCGAGCGTTGACGTTCTGGAGACCGCGCCGGGGATGTTCGCGACGGAATAATGAATCACGCCGTGCTTGACGAACGTCGGGTCGGAGTGCGTGGTGACGTGGTCGCAGGTGGCAATCGAGCCGCCCTGGTCGATGGCAACGTCGACGATGACCGAGCCCTTCTTCATGTTCTTGACCATTTCTTCCGTGACGAGCTGAGGAGTCTTCGCGCCCGGCACAAGCACCGCGCCCACGAGCAAATCCGCCCGCGCAGTCCATTCGGCGATGTTGTAAGCGTTGCTCATGACGGTGCAAACTTTTCCGCCGAAAATATCGTCGAGGTAACGGAGGCGTTCAATCGACAGGTCGATAATCGTGACACGCGCGTGCATGCCGAGAGCAATCTTGGCAGCGTTCGTGCCGACGACACCGCCGCCGATTATGACGACTTGACCCGACGCCACGCCGCTCACTCCGCCGAGCAGCACGCCGCGTCCGCCGTATTGGCTTTCGAGGAACTGCGCGCCGAGCTGAATCGACATGCGCCCTGCAATTTCACTCATCGGTGCGAGCAAAGGCAAACTTTTTCCGTCCCGCCCGACGACTGTTTCATAAGCAATGCCCGTGACTTTTTTGTCGAGCAGAGCTTTGGTCAGTTCGGGTTCGGGCGCCAGGTGCAAGTACGTGAAAAGAATTTGTCCCGCGTGGAAGAGTTCGTATTCGGGTTCGAGCGGCTCTTTGACCTTGATAATCATCTGAGCGTCGTCGAAAATTTTTTTCTTGTCCGCGATAATTTCCGCGCCGACCGCCGAGTAATCTCCGTCGTCGAAGCCCGAGCCGACGCCCGCGCCCTGTTCGACGAAAACTTTGTGCCCCGCCTTGACGAGCGCATCTGCTCCCGCCGGCGTCAAGCCCACGCGGTTTTCGTTGTTCTTAATCTCCTTCGCCACGCCGATAATCATGTTGGGTACCTCCTGTCAAACTCAAAAATGCTTTACGTAAATGATAACGCTCAAAAAATTTATGTCAACACCTTTGCATACGACGCCACAATAAAAAAATCCCGCCGAGTTTTTCGACGGGAAAAAATTTTTTCCAACTCCTAACTCCTAACTCCTAACTCCTAACTAACTTCGTGCCGTTGATTTGATAAGTCGTGCCGTTGATGTTAAATTTGCCGCTCGCGTTGACGTTTTGGAAGACGACCGAGCCGCCGCCGTCAATCGTCAACGTGAGTTTGTTGTCGCTGAAGTTTGAATCGGTGAACGTGCCGCCCTCTGTGCCGTCAGCCTTGAGGATTTGAAGCATGTCGCAACCGGAATCGCTGTAATAATAGTAGTCGGTAATTGTGTCGGTGCCTTCGTTCGGCTTGTAAACGAAAACGTCGTAACTGCTGCCGCCGGTCAGCGTATCGTTTCCTGCCCCGCCCCAGAGCGTGTCGGTGCCATATCCGCCATAAAGTGAATCTGCACCTGCCCCGCCGTAAAGTGAATCTTCACCATATCCGCCATCAAGGGTATCGCTGCCTGAGCCGCCGTCGAGGAAGTCGTTGCCACTTCCGCCGTTGAGTGAATCATTTCCTGCGCCGCCGCTGAGTGAATCCGAGCCGTTACGACCTTCGAGCGTGTCGTTGCCCGCGCCGCCCAAAATCATTAAATTATCACCGCGATAGCTTCTTGAGCTGTAAATCCGAACGCCCGCCGAAGTTTTTGAGGCGTCGACCTTTGTCGTGTAGGAGCTCATGTCAAAGGAAGTAACGTCTGCTTCGAGCGTGACGGAAGTATTGACGACGCTGCCGTCTTCCAAGTAAACATTTTCGGCGAGAAGTTCGTCATTTGAATTGAGGAAGGTAATTTTTTTCTCGGCGGCACCCTTCAGCGTGATTGTGCCCGCGCCTATGGTCAGGACGACGTCGTTTTCATTGACGGTTCCGCTGAACTTGGTCGTGCCGATAATTTTTATTGAATCATTAACGCTGAAGCCCTCAACGATATCGTCGCCGTCGCCCGTCTTGTAAACGACCAAATTATTTTCCGAATAGCTGCCCAAAGAAATTGAATCGTCACCCGCGCCGGCATTGATTGATACGTTGTCGCCGTCGTAATAATTGTAAATGGAGTCGTTTCCCGCGCCCGCATTGATTGATACGTTGTCGCCGTCGTAATTGTAAATGGAGTCGTTTCCCGCGCCCGCCGAAATTGCCACGGAGTCGCCTCTGTTGTAAATAGAATCGTTGCCCGCACCCGCCGCGATTGTCACGGAGTCGCCTCTGTTTTCAATGGTATCTTTGGACGCGCCCGACGTGATTGTCACGGAGCCGCCGCTGTTGACGATTGAATTATTGCCCGCGCCGCTATAAATCGAGACGTTGTTGCCGTAGTTGGAAATGTAATCGTTGCCCGCTCCAGCGAGGACTGTGGAATTGTCCACGTAGTTGTACAAGCGGTCTTTGACTCGTGTGCCGATTACTCTTGCTTTGACTTGGAACGGAATGGCCTTGCCTTTGGCGTCGACGATATTAATTTTTTTTGGGCGATAAGAACTATTGACGTATAATTTTATGGTATTTTTCCCGACAGTCACGAAGTAGCTCTTTCCGTTGGACGTGACGACAGGATTGAGCTTGCCCGACATGATTTGAAGAGTGCTGTACTCGCTGAAGCCGCCGATTGTGTCATCGCCGCCGCTGTGCCGGAATAAAATATTTTTGCCGCCGTAGTTGTAAATATAATTGTTGCCTGCTCCGCCGTCGATTGTGGCATTCGAGCTGTCGTTGTAAATGTAATCGTCACCCGCGCCCGCTTTGACTATAACGTTGTCGCCCTGTTCGATATGGATAGAATCATTGCCGTTGCCGCCGACTATTGAAACTTCCGAGCCGTAATTCCGAATATTATCGTCGCCGTTGCCCGCGCTGATTGTCGCGGAGTCCAAATAGTTCGTGAAGTAATTGTCACTCTTTGTCCCGACGATTTTTTTATCGACTTTGTACTTAATCGCCTTGCCTTTGGCGTCGACGAGGTTAAGCTTGTCGACTTTTGCGCCGCCCAACAGAATAATCCTGTTGTCGCCGATCGTCAAGTAGTAGCTGTAGCCGTTCGTGGTGAGGACGGTGTTGAGCGTGCCCGAAGCGATTTTGAGCGTGCTCGTCTCGTTGAAGCCTTCGATTATGTCGTTGCCGCCGTCGTACCTGAAGGTAACATCCGTGCCTTCGTTGTAAATGCGGTCATTGCCTGCGCCGCTCGTGACAGTCACCTTGTTGCCATAGTTGTTGATGGAGTCGTTGCCGCTGCCGCCGAGGATTGTCACTTTGTCGCCCCAGTTGCTTACGGAGTCATTGCCTGCGCCCGCGTTGATTGAGACGTTGTCGCCGCCGTAGTTGCTGACATCATCGTTGCCCTTGTCCGCGCTGATTGTCACCTTGTCGCCGTAATTGCTCAGCACATCTGCTTTGCCGCCGCCCGAGACAACCACGCCGTTTTTGGTGTTTTCTTTGGTCGCCATAGAGTTACCTCCTCATAAAATTTTGTCATGTTACAAGCATTATAATAGTTGTTTTTTTTTTTGGTCAATTCGTAGCCGAAAATTTTTGCAAAAAAAATCCCGCCACATTGACGGGAAAAAATTTTTTTCGGAAGACGGATATCATTTCAAGGCAACGAGGGCGGCGATTCGTCCCGTGCGGTCGAGAGAAATTTTCTGCGCGGCGCGATAGGAGAAATACCAGCCGCTCTCGCAACAGGTGCACTCGCCCGCCACGTCGATATTTTCTTCGGGCACGCCGACTTCGAGGAGCTGAAGGACATTCGCGCGCCACAGGTCGAGGAAAATTTTTCCGTCGCGCTCAATCAAAAGCTCGCCGAAATTTTTCGGGAAGGCGTCCTTGCACTTGTCGACGACCGCGCCGCCGACTTCATAACAGCACGGACCGATTGACGGCGCAATCCCAATCAAGCATTCCTCCGCGCGCGTCCCGAACTCGTCGCCCATCTTGAGCAAAGTTTTCGCGGCGATTTTTTTCAGCGTACCTTTCCAGCCGCCGTGCGCCAGACCAATCGCGCGATTCTGAGCGTCGACAAAAAAAATCGGCACGCAGTCGGCGAAGCACAAAAGCAGCGGCAAGTCGGGCGTGTCGGTTATCAGCGCGTCGGTTTCGGGTATCGAGTCGGCATAATTTTCGCAGCCGCACCCGCGATAATTTTCATCGACGCGGAAAATTTTATCGCCGTGCACTTGGTTGGGCGTGACGATATCCGAGACGCTAAAGCCGAGCGAGCGCATAAATTTTTTTCTGTTGGCGAGAACGGCAGCGGGTTCGTCGCCGACGTGCAGCGCGAGATTCAGGCTGTCGAAGGGCGGCTTGCTCACTCCGCCTTGCCGAGTCGATACCGCGTGAACAATCAAATCCTCAGGGAACGACGAAAATTTTCCGTGCCAAAGATTATTTTCCGTCCGCCTCAAAAAGTAACTCATGAAAGACCTCCAATCATTTTTTCTTCGAGCGATAAAAAATCCAAATCGCCAAAATCCAAATGGGCATGACGATGACAGCGGGGCGCATCTCGTCCATCAACGCCATGATGACCAAAATGCCCGCCAGGAACGCCAAGCACAGATATTCGGCGAACGGATAGAACAGCGATTTAAATTTCGGCGTGATGTTATTTCGTTCGCAGTGCCGGCGGAATTTCAAATGCGTCAGGACAATCATTCCCCAGCTGATGACGACCGCGCCCGTGACGATTGCCATCATGTACATGAAAACTTCGTCGGGCAAAAGATAATTCATCACCGCCGCCAAAAGAGTTATCCCCGACGAAACCAAAATGCCGTTGACGGGGACGCCGCGCGCCGAAAGTTTCTCAAAAAATTTCGGAGCGTTGCCGCTCTTTGCCAAGCCGAAAAGCATTCGCGAGTTCGAGTAAATCGCCGAGTTGTAAACGCTGGCGGCCGCGGTCAGCACGACGAAATTTAAAATATTCGCGGCAGTGGCGAAGCCCGCGCCCTCAAAAATCTGCACGAAGGGACTGGCCTCTTTGCCAACTTCATTCCACGGCCACAGCGTCATGAGGATAATCATTGTGCCGACGTAAAAAATCAAAATGCGGTAAATGACTTGGTTAATCGCGCGCGGAATGGTTTTGTCGGGATTCTCAGCCTCGCCCGCCGTGATTCCAATCAGCTCAATGCCGCCGAAGCTGAACAACACCGGCGCCAGCGACATGAGGAAACCTTGCGCGCCATTCGGGAAGAATCCTCCGTGCAGCCACAGGTTTGCAAAATTTTGCGGGAAGGGCAGCAGCGCGGTGGCAATGTAATACGAGCCGAGCAAAATCATTCCGATAATCGCGGAAATTTTTATGAACGCCATCCAAAATTCAATTTCGCCGTAAGCCCTGACGGTGACGAGATTAATCGCCGTGATAATCAGCAGGCAGGCGAGCACGCCGACCCACTTGGGCAAATCGGGGAACCAGTAGCCCAGATAAATTGAAACGGCACTCAGCTCCGCCATGCTCACGAGAATGTAAAGGAACCAATAGTTCCAGCCCGCGAGAAAGCCGGGAAACTCTCCCCAATATTTCGACGCGTAATAGCTGAAGGAACCGCTGACCGGCTCTTCGACGGACATTTCGCCGAGCATGCGGACGATAAGAAAAATAATTATCCCGCCGACCAAATAGCTCAGCGAGACGGAGGGACCTGCCAGGGCAATCGTGGCAGTCGAGCCGTAGAAAAGACCCGTGCCGACCGCCGTGCCCAGCGCAATCATTTGCAAGTGGCGATTTTTTAAACCGCGCCGCATTTTATTTTCTGACATAAATATTTCAAATCCTCAAGGAAAAATTTTACTAAAGCGCGTTGGAAGCGACAGTTCCATTTTCAAATTGCTCTACACTGCCTTTATCTGGCATTATATCCGCCATCGATAGTTAAGACAGTTCCGGTAATGAATTCGTTTTCCTCGGACGCAAGGAAGAATATTCCGTTGGCTATGTCTTCTACTTTTCCGAGTCTGTTCATGGGATGAATCGCTTCAATGCCTGACACATCGTAAGTTCCTGCATCAATAGCATTCTGAAGAATATCCGTTTTGATTGCGCCCGGTGCTACAGCATTTATGCGTATTCCCTGCCGAGCATAATCAATGGCCGCGCCTTTGGTCAGACCTACGACAGCATGTTTTGTAGCACAATACTGCGCAGTCGCATACAAGCCGTTAAGTCCCGCAATGGATGCCAAATTCACAATCGAGCCGCCGTTTGTTTTGAGCATTTCTTTTATCGCATACTTCATTCCGTAATAAACGCCCATGACATTGGTATCAAGCATTTGTTTCAAATCATCAGACTCAGTCTCCGCCAAAACAGCATTACCCAATGAAATTCCGGAATTATTGACCATGACATCCAACTTACCGTACTTGGCGACCGTTTCTTTTATTACGTCTCGGACTTGTTCTTCGTTTCGGACATCGAGTACTCTGAAATCTACTTCCAAGCCTTTAGCCTTAAATTCATTCCTTAGAGCAGTTTCTTTTCTTGAATCACGACTGGTAACAACAACGTTATAGCCGTTTTCAGCGAACTTTATGGCAGTTGCTTTACCGATTCCGGTTGTGCCGCCGGTGATAATTACTGTTTTCATTTTTTCCTCCTCGTTTTAGATATAGGTCGTCGCGATACATGACGATTCACCAGACCTCGCCGGGATATTTGAGGTGCCAATTTTTTCTCAGGGCAGTCATGATGTCCATAACGTCTTTCGAGAAGCCGAGTTTCATCGCCGAGGCGTCGCCGCTCAAAATCGCCTGCTCCATGTCGCTGAACTCATAAAAGAGCGCGTCGGTTTGTTCGCCCGCGAAAATTTCTTTGGCGTTGCCCGTCACCGCGTCCACGAAAGTTGCTCGCTCCGCGCGAGGATATTCCGTAATCTCAATGTACCCGCGCTCGCAACTGATGACCGCGCGCTTGGGTTGCTTCGAGTGCATGGACAGCGCGACCGTCGCCAGTTGCCCGCGAGAATTTTTTAAAAGAATCGTCGACATCTCGTCGGAGCCCGTCGGCGAAGGTTGCCACTGACTTAAAATTTCCGTCGGCTTCTCCGCCATGAACGAACGCGCAATCGACAGAGCATACACGCCGATATCGAGGAGCGCGCCGCCCGCCAAGTTCATGTTGAAAAATCTGTTGCGCATGTCATATTCCTTGAACGAGCCGAAATTGAGCGTGATGATTTGCACCTTGCCGAAGTCGCCGCGGTCAATCGCGTGCCAAAGATTTTTGTAAAGCGGCATGTGCCAAATGGTCATGGCTTCGGCGAGCACCAGATTTTTTTCAGCGGCGAGTGAAATCATTTCGTCGAGTTCGCGGCTGTTGAGCGTGACGGATTTTTCCACGAGCAAGTGCTTGCCGTTTTCCAGCGCGCGTTTCATGAACGGGTAATGAGTGTTGTGCGGCGTGGTAATGTAAATCACGTCGACGGCCGCGTCGGAAAAAATTTCGTCGAGGCTGTCATAAACTTTGGCGACGGAATGTTTTTCGGCGAAGGCAACAGCCTTCTCGTGCGTGCGGTTCGCGACGGCGTAAAAATTTTTTCTGTGCCTGTGGAGAGCTTGCGCCATCTCGTTGGCGACGACACCGACGCCGAGCACCGCCCAATTTAAATTCTTCACGCCAAACACCTCCGTAAACTTTAAATCGATTCGAGCCGCGGCAAGTTTCTTTTACTGAATCAAAATATCTCTGAACATGGAAAGAATTTCCTGCCCGTAAAATCTGCCGGGGACAGCCCAGCGTCCGTTCAAATCTTTCCAGTCGCCGAGCGTGCGCGAGCCGTAAGCCTGACGGACGATGCCGTAACGCGGGTCGACGACGGGCATGGTCGGGCGTCGCGTGGAGGAATAAGCGAGCAAGTGCTGAATGTGTGCGCGGACTCCGAGCTGAGGCGTGGCAAAAAATTCGCCCTTGACGCCGCCGCCGGTCGTGCCCAGCCCGCAATAATTATTTTGTTCGGGGATAACGTCGCCGCCGTAACGGAAGAAGCCCGTTTCCTTGAGTGCCTGCGCGAATGCCACGTCGGGACGAATTCCCTCGCGCGCGCCTTCCTCGTAGTAGTAAGCGACAATTTCTTCGGCGGAAACTTTCAAATTCGGGTGAGGATTGTTGCGCAGGAGATATTTGACACACTGCTGCTGAGTGGCCATGGGCGTCCCGATTATCGAAGTGTCAGCGGTCGAAAGCGTCGTCGGCACGGAAAAATTTTGTTGTCTGTCGAAGGCGTCGAAAATTTCTTCCTGCGGATTCGGTTTGAATTTGCTCATCGTCTCGGCGACACGTTCGCGCAGAGTCGGCAGCTTCCGTTCGACGGACTTCGATTCAACTTTCGGGTCGTGAATTCTTTTGATGCTCGCGTCAGCCGTCAGCGGAAGAGAAAATGCAAATGCTCCGAGAGCCGCCGCCGCGAAAAATTTTTTTGCCTTGGAAAAGTTCAAGTCATTCACCCCATACAGTTTTTTTTCATGATTTTATCATCCGCCGCGAAGTATACACCATTTGAAAATTCGTTGCAAGAAATAAAATCGAAATTGGAAGCCGCGCGCAAAAAAAATCCCCTCACGCTCCATGCGCAAGGGGATTTAATTTTTATCAGTAATGTCCTCTGCAAGATGTAATTATGATGTTGGTGTCTTCGATTTCATAAACCAAGCGATTGGTGTCGTCAATGCGGCGGCTGTAACCGCTCCCATATTTCAGGGGTTCGGGTTTGCCTTCGCCGTTCATTGCGCCGTCGCGCTCGATACTTTGCAACAGCCGATTGATTTTGTTCAAGGTTTTGCGGTCTTGCGTTTGCCAATAAACATAGTCGGCAAAGCCTTTGTCATGAAAGAGCTTGTTCATTTACATATCTCTCCCATTCTTCCGCCGTGAACTTGACGACATTTCTTCCGGCTTTGACATCTTCTGTTCGACGTTCGATTTCCGCGTAAAAGCGAGCGGCACGAAAAGCTTTCAAGAAGTCGACGCCCTTACCCTCAGCGACTTGGTCTTTAACTTCTTCTTTGAAGAAGAACCATTCGCGCGGCGCAAAAGTTATCGGCTTGCTTTCGTCGATTACGTCTTGGTCGAGTGCTTGAGCTTCCGACATTTAAATCACCTCCTCAAGTCACGACGCCTGCTTGACGAGGCTGACGATTTTTTCTGCGCCGCCCTCCATGGTCTCCTCCATGATGACGTTGGCGATTGGTGATTCTTTGAGGATTTGTCTGCCGCGTTCGACGTTTGTGCCTTCCAGGCGAACGACGACGGGCACGGGAATGGATTTGCCGTCGGATGAAATAATTTTCGCGGCGTCGACGATGCCCTGCGCCACGAGGTCGCACTTGTTAATGCCGCCGAAAATGTTCACGAAAATTCCTTTTGCCTGACCGCCGTCGAGCATGATTTGGAAAGCTTCGGCGATTTTTTCGGGAGTGGAGTCGCCGCCGACGTCGAGGAAGTTTGCGGGCTCTCCGCCGAAGTGTTTGAGGATATCGACGGTCGCCATCGCCAAGCCCGCGCCGTTGACCATGCAAGCCACGTCGCCGCCAAGGTTGACGTAATTTAATCCGAGCTTTGCGGCGTGAAGTTCCTTCGGGTCCTCTTCGGTTTCGTCGCGAAGGGATTCAATGTCGGGGTGACGATAAAGCGCGCTGTCGTCGAAATTTAATTTGGCGTCGAGGGCAATGACATCATTTTCCTGCGTGACGACGAGCGGATTAATTTCGGCGAGTGAGCAATCTTTCTTCACGAAGGCGCGGTGCAAATTAATCATGAGCTTGGTGACTTTGCGAATCGTTTCCTTCGGGAAATTCATCTTGTAAGCGAGGCGCGTCGCTTGGAAGGGCGCGAGCCCAATCGCGGGGTCGATATACTCTTTGAAAATTTTTTCGGGGGATTCGGCGGCAACTTTTTCAATTTCGACGCCGCCCTCCTCCGAGCCCATCATCACGACGCGCGCCGTTGCCCTGTCGACGACGAAGCTCAGATAATATTCCTTTTTGATGTTCGAGCCCGCCTCAATCAAGAGACGCTTGACGACTTTGCCTTCGAGCCCCGTCTGGTGAGTTACGAGCGTTTTGCCCAAAAGTTCTTCGGCGTATTGGCGAACCTCTTGGAGATTGTGCGCGAGTTTAACGCCGCCGGCTTTTCCGCGCCCGCCCGCATGAATCTGCGCCTTAACGACCGTCACGTCCGCGCCGAGGGTTTGCGCCTGCTTGACTGCCTCTTCCACGCTGAACGCCGCGCCGCCGTCGGGCACGTTCACGCCGTAGCCGCGCAGGATTGCCTTGCTCTGATACTCATGAATATTCAAAGTAATTCCTCCGTTTTAGGAGTTAGGAGTTAGGAGTTGAATTCCTAAATCCTAAATACCAAATCCTTATTTCCTGTTCTTAATCATGTAAACTGTCTGCGATTTAATTTTTCCGTCCGCCGCCTTCGAGCCGCTTGCCTTAATCGCGAAGCCGCCGTCGACAGCCCTGACGTGAATGTTGTCCTGCGTCGCGTAAACGATAATGTCAATGCTCTTCTGCGCGGAGAAAATGTTCGCGGCGTTTTTCAAGCCCGCGTCCAGATAATCAATCGGGCAGCCGGGGTCGTAGCCGAACATGCCCAATTCCATTTCGACTTCGGCGGGCTGAGTGACGGGATAAATTTTTTCGTCGGAAATTTTTTCCCACGCGGCACCTTTTTGGCAGGCGCGGGATTCGGCGTCGGGCAGAGTGAAAATCGGTTCGACGGAAACATCTTCGACGCCACTCGCCTCGCAGATGATACTGATTTCGTTGTCGTTGGAGACGCTGTAGAGGACGCTGACGGATTTGCCGCCGACATGCGCCGTGAACTTTACGCCCTCGATGAGCTGTTCCGCCTGCCAAAGAATTTTGCTGAAGTCCTCGCCGCCGTCGACGATAACTTTGCCGCCGTCTTCCTTGAGCAGGAAATTATTTTTGTAGTCTTTGTCGCGGAACCTCATGGAGATGACGCGCGCGCCTTGGTCGGTGACTTTGAGCTCGTTGCCCTTGGTGTTGCGCAGAGTCCAGATTGTCGCCTCGCCCGAACTTTCCTTTTTGATTGTCGGCATTCAAATCGCTCCCCCTCTGTTCAATTAGGAATTAGGAATTAAAAACTTGTTCCTTAAGAAGAATATTTATCCAAAAGTTTTTCGTAGTCGGGAATGGGCAGTGGGCGCGAGAAGAAGTAGCCTTGAATGTCCACCTCGCCCAGGCTCGCCACGTAATCGGACTGCACTTGAGTTTCCACGCCTTCCACGACGACGCTCATGCCCAGCTCCTCCGCCAGCTCCACGATGAACTTTAAAATTATTGCCACGCGCTTTGACTTCTCCAGCTCGCGGATAAATGCCATGTCCACCTTGAGCGTGTCCAGCGGCATGTCCTTGAGCATGTTCAGCGACGAATAGCCCGAACCGAAGTCGTCCATCAAAATTGAGAAGCCCAAATCCCTGAACGTCGAAATCATGTCCAGCAACTGCAGTTGGTTGTCGGTGTACGCGCTCTCTGTCACTTCCAGTTTCAACATCCACGGCTCCAGCTGATATTTTTCCAACAGCGTCGCCAAAAATTCGGGCAGGTCGAGGCTGTAAAAATTTAAGCGCGACAGATTCACGGAGATGGGGACGATTGACTTGCCCGCGTCCAGCCGCTTGCGCTGAAGGCGACACGCCTCCTCCCAAACAAAACGGTCAAGGCGGACGATAAATCCGTTGCGCTCGAAGACGGGAATGAATTTGCCGGGCGAGACCATGCCGTGGACGGGGTGGAACCAGCGCACCAATGCCTCCGCGCTTGAGACGGTGTTTTTCTTCGGATTAAAAATCGGCTGAAGATAAATCGTGAACTGATTCTCCAAGAGGGCGGCTTCCATGTTGCCGGTTATCAGTTGCTCCTCAATCATCTGCTCACGCATTTTTGCGTCGTAGTAAGCGTAGCGTGTCAGGTAACTGCCTTTGATTCGGCGCAGAGCCATGCCCGCGCGGTCGCACATTTGGTCAATCGGCAGCTTGATGTTTTCGACGGGATAAATGCCTGCGAAAAATAAAATGTTGTGGCTGATGTGGAGAGATTGAATCCGCGAATCAAGGTCTTTGATGATTTGCTCGATTTGGAGTTCGTCGGCGGGCACGCACAAAATAAAATGGTCAGCCTCTGCGCGGCAGCTGATTGAAGTCCGAGGGTTGAGTGCCGCCTTAAAATAATCCGCCGCCGCTCGCAAAATCAAATTGCCGGTGTCGACATGGAACAAGTCGTTGATGATTTTGAAGCAACTTATATCCATGCAAACGATACAATATTTCACGTCGAAGCGCGCGCCCAACAGCAACGCCGCCTCCCGATAAAATGCCTCGCGGTTGTAAAGCCCCGTCAATGAATCAAACTTGCTGCCGACCGTCGGCAAAATTCCTTCTGCTCTCAAATTGAATCGCCTCTTTTCGTTTCACGTCCATAAAAATTTTTTTCAACCTTTCGACGCGAAAAAATAAATCCCTGCAGGAACACAGGGATTAAAAATTCTTTTGCATTTCTTTGGAGACGTGGTATAATCTCCTCACTTGTGCTTGTGCTTTAAACGGCAGGCGGTTAAATCCGAAGCCCCGGATTGGGGGTGAAGGGATGCGCGTGATTAGATTTATTGTCCGCGTGACAATCCTGACCGGAGCAATCCTGCTCCTCCTCAGTAAGACGGCCGCCTAGCTCTTCCACAGCTAAGCGACCAAACCTTCGTTGTACCATTAGATATATGTGGGCGAAAAACCGCTTTAGTGAGCACACCGCTCGTCATCGTGGCGAAGCGTTTTTTTTATTATAGCCGACAGAATTTTTTTTGCAAGCCCTCAAAAATCTTTTAAGCCGAAACTTTGGAGTGCGCCGAGTGAGTTGCGCCAATCGCGTTTGACTTTGACCCACAAGTCCAAAAAAATTTTCGCGCCGAGAAGCATTTCAATTTCGGGACGCGCCGCCGCTCCGACGCTTTTTAACATCGCGCCGCTCTTGCCGATTAAAATTCCCTTCTGCGAATCGCGCTCGACGTAAATCGTCGCCCGAATGAAAATCGTGCCGTTGTCGCGCCGAGTGAACTCCTCCAAGTCCACGGCGATTGAGTGCGGCACTTCATCCTGCGTCGCGCGCAAAAGTTTTTCGCGAATCAGCTCGGCGATAATCAATCGTTCGGGCTGGTCGGTCACCATGTCCGCAGGATAATATTGCACGCCTTCGGGCAAAAAATTTTTCGCCTCGGCAATCAACGCATCGACGTTCGTGCCGTCCGCCGCGCTTATCGGGACGACTGCCGCAAAATTTCTGCGCGCGGAGTACTCGGCGATTATCGGCAAAATTTTTTCGCGCTCAATCAAATCAACTTTATTCACGACGAGAATCACGGGCTTGGTCGTCGAAGCCAGCCGCTCCAAAATATATTTTTCTCCGCCGCCAAATTTTTCCGTGGCGTCGATGACAAAAAAAATCGCGTCGACTTCCTTGAGCGTGCCTTCCGCCGCCTTGAGCATGTATTCGCCGAGTTTGTATTTGGGTTTGTGGATGCCGGGCGTGTCGAGAAAAATAATTTGCGCGTCGTCGAGTGTTAAAATACATTGAATGCGGCTGCGCGTGGTCTGCGGCTTGTCGGAGGTGATTGCGACCTTTTGCCCGACGATTTTGTTTATGAGTGTGGACTTGCCGACGTTGGGTCTGCCGATGACTGCCACGAATCCCGATTTGTATTCCATGAGCTTTCCTCCCCGTTCATTGTTTTGAAAAATTTTATCACGGCGAAGTTTTTTTCGCAAAAAAATCCCGCCGAGTTTTTCGACGGGAAAATTTTTTTGTCCGCGCAGATTTTTATTTCAGTTTGTTTCCGCTGATTGAATACGTCGTGCCGTTGATGTTGAATGAAGTGTCCGCGTTCACGCCGCTGAAGACCACATGCC
Source organism: Selenomonadaceae bacterium (assembly GCA_017527075.1). Classification (GTDB taxonomy): domain Bacteria; phylum Bacillota; class Negativicutes; order Selenomonadales; family Selenomonadaceae; genus Quinella. The sequence goes on along the minus strand of JAFXQM010000013.1, from coordinate 5,414 downwards.
CGCCGCCGTCGAGTGCCAGCGTGAGCTTGGAATTTTTGTAAGAAGAATTTGTGAACGAGCCGTCGCCGCCGTCCGCGTCGAGAATCTGCAACAGGTCATTCGAGTCAAAGTCCGTGATGTAAGTTTTGCTTTCGCCGGGACGAATGATGAAGCAGTCGAAGCCTGCGCCGCCCGTGAGCGTGTCGTTGCTCGCGTTGCCCCAGAGGGTGTCGTCGCCCGCGCCCGCAGAAATTTTTACGCCCGTGCCCTCGTTGTCAATCTCGTCGTTGCCGCTGCCGCCGCTGATTATCACGCTGTCGCCGACGCTGGAGATGTAATCGTCACCCGCGCCGCCCGCAATCGTCACCAGAGAGCTTTCGTTGTCGACGGTGTCATCGCCCGCGCCCGCGTTGATTGATACGTTCGTGCCCCGGTAGTTGCGAATGTAATCGTTGCCGTCGCCCGCCGCGATTGTAACTTTGTCGGGAGTGATAATTTCTTCCTCGCCGGTCTCTTCATTCCATGTGTCGAGCATTTCGTTGTAAATGAAATCGTCGCCCGAACTCGCATTGATTGACACGTTGGAGCCGCCGCTGTTTTGAATAAAATCGTTGCCCGTGCCCGCGTTGAGTGTGACGCCGTTGCCGACGCTGTTGCGAATTTCATCGTCGCCCTTGCCGCCCGCGATTGATACGTTCGCGCCTTCGTTCCAAATGTTATCATTGCCCGCGCCCAAATCGAACGTCGAGCCGTCCGCGATGTTGTCGACGTTATCATTGCCGGTGCCCGCGTCCAGCGTCGAGTCCGCGGCGAGATTGGTGAGCGTGTCGTCGCCGCCGAGTGCATTGACCAAAACTTTTTCGCCGCTGTTGATGATTCTGTCTCTGTCGTCGGTGCCCGTGAGCGTCACGGAATTTTTCTCGTTGTCCACGATGTTGACGTCTTCGACAGTGAAAGCAATCGGTCTGCCCTTCGCGTTGACGACGTTAATCGTTTCGAGCTGCGCGGCACCGTAAAGCGTGATGAAATTGTCGTCGACGCTGAAGAAAAGATGGTCGCCGTCGGAGGTGACAGAATTTAATTTGCCCGAATGAATTTGCAGAGTGGAAGTTTCGTTGAAGCCGTCGATTGTGTCGTCGCCGCCCATGTAACGGAAGAGGACGCCGGCTCCTTCGTTGACAATGTAATCGTCGCCCGCGCCCGCGCTGATTGTGGCATTGTCGGGCGAGCTTGTAACTTCCCAGTCGCCCGTTTCCTCGTTCCACTCTGAGTTCGCTTGATTGGAAATTTGGTCGTTGCCCGCGCCGCCCACGAGTGAAACGTTTTTGCCGCCGATGTTCTGAATGAAATCGTTGCCCTTGCCGGCGCTGACTTCCGCGCCGTCGACAAAAATTTCAAAGTGGTCGTCGTCGTCGGTGCCGAGGAGCGTGGCGGGTGCGAGCGAGTAGGAAACGGTCTTGCCCTTGGTGTTGACCAGATTAATTTTTTCGAGTTCAGCCGCGCCTTTGAGCGTGATAACTTTTTCGCCGACAGTGAGGTATAAATTCGCGCCGTCGGTCTCAATTATTTTGTTGAAGTTGCCGCTTGCGATTTGCAGGGTGGAAGAGTCGTTGAAGCCTTCGATTTGGTCGTTGCCGCCGCCGTGCTTGAAGAGAACGTTTTCGGCGTCGTTGTTGCGCAAGGTGTTATCGCCGGTGCCTCCCGCGAGTGTCGCGCCCGTTGCCTCGTTGTAAAGTTCGTCGTTGCCCGCGCCACCGTCGAGCAGAGAGTTTGCGCCGTCTTCCCAGTTGTCGAGCGAGTCATTGCCTTTTCCGCCGCGCAGTGTCGAATTCGTGCCGCCGTTCTGAATCAAATCGTTTCCGTCGTCGCCGTCGATTAAAACGTCCGAGCCGCCGTTGTAAACTCCGTCATCACCTTTGCCGCCTGAGATTGAAACGCTCGCGCCGTAATTTTCGGCAGTGTCGTTGCCGTCGCCCGCAGAAATTTTTACGCCCGCGCCCTCGTTGTTAATCTCGTCGTCACCCGCGCCCGCGTCAATCGGCGTGCCCGTGGCGTCTGCCCCGTTGTAAACTCCGTCGTCGCCTTCTCCGCCGAGGATTGAAACGTCCGCGCTCCAGTTGTTTATGTCGTCGTTGCCTTCCCCGCCGTCGAGCAGAGCGTTGGTGCCTTCGTTGGCAAAATAATCGTCGCCCTTGCCGCCGCGCAGTGTCGAGCCTTCTCCGTTGTTGTAAAAATTTTCGTTGCCGCTGCCGCCGTCGACCGAAGCCTGCGCGCCGTTGTTGTTGACGAAATCGTCGCCCGCGCCCGCCAAGATTGTGACGTTTGCTCCGTTGTTATAAATTTCGTCGTTGCCGTCGGAAGTGTTGATGTAAACTTTATCCGCCGCGCCGTCGTCGCTGTCAAAATTATTAACCGTGTCGTCGCCCGCCAGCGTCCGAATCGTCACGTTGGATGCGCCGGTGTTGTCGACTTGGTCATTGCCCGCCGTGCCCGTGATTTTCGCGCCTGAGGTTTCGTTGGAGATGTAACTGACTTTGGGGACGTCCGCCACCGAGCCGACAACGTGAATATCATCCGTCCAGCATTCGGTGAGCGTGATTGAACCTTTGCCGCTGACCGTGACGACGACCGTATCGGTTTCGTTGCCGTCGCCGTCGAGGAGGCGTTCGCTGCTGAAGTCGCCGTCGAAGACCAGATAACTTTTTTTGTCGAAGCCGCGGATTGTGTCATTGCCGCCTGAGTAAACGTAAGCAAAGCCGATTGTGCCAAGGGCAATTGAATCGTTGCCCGTGCCGCCCGCCGCCGTGACGTTCGTGCCGCCGAGTTCAATCGTATCATTGCCCGCGCCGCCGTTGAGTGAAGTTTCTCCGTCGCTCCAGCTGATGAGCAAATCTTTTCCCTTGCCGCCGTCGATTGTGACATTCGCCGCGTAATTGGTTACGGTGTCATTGCCGCCGAGTGCTTCGATTATCGCGCCGGCTCTGTCGTTGCCGATATCGTCCGCGCCGTCCGTGCCCGTGATTTTGTAACCGAGCGTGACAGCCTTGCCCTTCGAGTTCACGACGTTGAAATTTTCCAGCCACGCCGCGCCGCTGAGGGTGATGACGTTTTTTCCGACGGAAAGGAAAATATCTTCGCCGCTCAAGGTTGCGAGGGTGTCGAGCGTCCCCGAAGAAATTTTCAGCGTCGACGATTCGTTGAAGCCTTCGATGATGTCATTGCCGCCGCTGTAAACGAACAAGACGTTTTCATTGCTCCCGTTGTTGTTGAGTGAGTCGTCGCCCTTGCCGCCGTCGATTGTCACGTTCGCGCCGAGATTGTTTACGGTGTCATTGCCGCTGCCGCCGCTGATTGAAACGTTTGCGCCGTCGTTGATGATGTCGTCGTTGCCCGCGCCGCCGTTAATCGTCGTGCCGTCGGGGCTTAAGGTGATGTTGCCGTCCTCGTCGCCGCGATTCCAATTCCAAATCGTGTCGTCGCCCTTGTCGGCATTGATTGAGACTTTCGCGCCGTAATTTTCAATCGTGTCCGCCTCGGTCGTGCCCGCGATGATTTTGCCGTCGTCTTCGTTGTAAATGTACTCGCCCATGAAATTTCCTCCTCTCAAAACAAAAAAACTTTCCCGTTCATTATACCCCCCCCCACCGTCCCGTTGTCAACCGAAAAAATTTTTGCGTCCCGTCTTTCTCAAGAGTGGACACGCAGAACCTTTCCTCATTGCCGCGGGGCGTCGTGCTCATCGGGCTGAATGAATGACTTTTATTTTTTTGAATCAACTTTTCTTTTGCTTGTCCAAAAGAAAAGTTGCAAAAGAAAAGGACACCTCGCGGGGGCGGGTGCTCGTTCGTAATTCGGCGGTTAAGGTAACCCGTGCTGAGAGTGCCCGCTGTTTTCACATCACGTGAAAAGCGCGGGCGGCCGCCCGTCCATGGGCGGCCTCTTGTTTCATCAGTGAAAAAATTTTTTGACTTGAAAAAGTTTTTATGGTTTCATTGGCGGCGAAAAAATTTTTCGGAGATTGAACGATGGCAATTGGAATAATCGCAGAGTACAATCCGTTTCACGCGGGGCACGCATATCAAATCGCCGAGATAAAAAAATTTTACGGCGCGGAAATCGTCGCGGTCATGAGCGGCAGTTTCACTCAGCGCGCAGAGCCGACCATCCTCGACAAATGGACGCGGGCGCGACTCGCCGTGGCGGGCGGCGTCGATTTGGTTTTGGAGTTGCCGTTCGTTCACGCCGTCCGTTCCGCCCAAGACTTCGCGCGCGGGGCAATCAATCTGCTCAATTCTTTGGGCGTCGTCGACACGCTGGCTTTCGGCTCCGAACTCACCGACCTTGCCGCCCTCAAACTCGCTGCCTCTGCCTTCGACGAAAAATTTTTCCCGAACGACTTGCGCCGCCTCATGTCCCAAGGATTTTCTTACGCCGCCGCCGTCACCAAAATTTTGTCGCGCGTCACGAGCCTCGACGAAAATATTTTGCGTCAACCGAACACAATCCTCGCTGTTGAATATCTGCGCGCACTGCCCGAAAATTTTTCGCCGCTGCTCATCGCCCGCGTCGGTGCTCCTTACGACGAACTGACTCTCCGCGAAAAATTTTCTTCCGCCTCCGCGATTCGTGCTGCCCTCCGTCAATCTCCTCCGCCGTGGGAAAAAATTTCCGCGCAAATTTCCGCCGACACCCTCCGCGCCCTCCAAGCCGAAAAATCTTTCCCCGACGAAAATTTTCTTTTCCGCCCGCTCATCGCCAAATTGCTCACGAGCCGCGCTGATGAACTCAGAAATATTTTCGGCATGACCGAAGGTTTGGAGTTCCGACTGATTAACGCCGCCGACGCCAAAAATTTTCCCGCGCTGATTAATCGCCTCGTCGCCCGCCGATATCCCGCCGCACGTATCCGCCGCCTCCTCCTCCACTTCCTCCTGAATCTCACCGCGCAAGACGTCGCCGAGTTTGACGCCGTGACTTGCGCCAGAGTTTTGGCTTTCAACGACTGCGGACGCGCTCTCCTCAAAAAAATTTCCGCACCGACCGTCACAAAGCTCACCGCGCATTTGAATCGCCGCGACCTCTCCGAACGCCGCCGACCTCTTGCCCCCTATCAAAAAATTTTGCTCTTCGACGTACTCGCTTCAGATTTGCGCGCGCTCCTCTTCGACCCGCCCCGCCCTCTCCATTCCGACTTCGCCGCCTCCCCAACCCCCAACTCTTCCGGCCACGACGCCATTTCCTAACAAAAAATTAATTTTATTTTAGGGTTTTCTCTCTTGCATAATCCCAAAAAAATAAGGCTATGTCACAACAAACAGTTGATAAATAGCCATTTTTATAGGGGAGTATCAGAACTCCCCTACAAACTGTTATTTGCAGTTATCTATACTCATTTGGAATTTCGATATGAAGTGTCTCACACAATAACTTCACAT
>JAFXQM010000012.1 GCA_017527075.1 Selenomonadaceae bacterium | reverse complement strand
TCTGAAAAAGTTGTGCGGCTGGATTTGAAACCAATCGTGTTGATGTTGGCGATGTTGTTGCCGATAACGTCCATGCGCGTCTGGTGAACCTTAATGCCGGAAACTCCTGAGAACAGGGAACGCATCATAATAATCACTTCTCCTTTTTTAATTCGGCATTGTGTGCCGGAGGTCAGATGTTATTTCGACTGTTCCTTGTCTGCAAAATTTCCTGAGCGTCTGACCTGATGTTTTCAAGTTCCAGTCAAGCGTTCCTTGACTTCGGTAAATATATCGGCGGTTGCTTGCGGGGACTTAAATCATTTTTCAGAATGGGCTTTTTACGATTCAAAGCGGAAACAAAAAAATTTGCGCGCCGCGGGGTGAGGGAGTCGGGCGCGCCAATCGATGGGGCTGTTGGTAAATTTTAACATCGACGGTTATTTTTCCGCCTGACGAAAGTTGCCGCGCGCTTGACGTAGCTTACTACGCCGTCGCGCTTGCGCCTCGTCATACGAAAAAATTCCTCGTCACATGATAATTTTGAGTTTACCAACACGCTTTAGCTTAACAAGACATTTTCGAAATCAACTTCGCGAATGGTAGCACGAAAAATTTTCGGGGCGGTGTCCTGCCGGAACAATTCGGAAAAAATTTTTTGCGCGCGCGGAAGATTGAGTCGGACGCAAGATGATTGTAAGTCAAAGCGGCTTGTGATAGAATGGCGCAACCAACGAAAGGAGTTTTGCAAATGGTTTCTTCTGAGATAAAAAACTTCGGAGTTATGGGTTACCCCGTCGGACATTCGCTGTCGCCGCAGATGTACAAGGCGGCGTTCGAAGCGGCGGGCTTCATCAATTACAATTACATTCCGCTGCAGGTTCACGCGGGCAAACTTTTCATGGCGGTCGAGGCGATTAAGGGCTTGGACTTCCGCGGCGTGAACGTGACGATTCCGCACAAGACGACGATTTCAAAATATCTGGACGCGATAGACGCGGACGCATTGGTCATCGGCGCGGTCAACACGGTCGTCAACGACGGCGGCATGCTGACAGGTTACAACACGGACGTGTCGGGATTTTTGATGGCGTTGGCAGAGGCGAATTTTTTGCCCGAAGGCTGCAACGCGGTGATGCTCGGCGCGGGCGGCGCGGCACGGGCAGTACTCTGGGGCTTGTGCAAGAAGCGGGCGGAGTGCATAACAATCGGCGCGCGCAATCCGCAGAAGGCTCAAGCTCTCGCCAATGACTTTTTGCAGTACGGGCACGTCGAAAGTTTCGATTGGAATTCGGACGAGTTCAAGGAAATAATTCAGACGGCGGACATCCTAATCAACACGACGCCGCTGGGAATGTATCCGCTCGTGGACGACATGCCGCCCGTCGACCTGAAACTCCTGCCCGAAGGCGCGCTCGTCTACGACATAATTTACAACCCGATAGAAACGAAATTGTTGCGCACGGCAAGAGAGTTGGGTTACCCGACGCTCGACGGGCTGTCCATGCTCCTACTCCAAGGGCAAGAGGCTTATCGGCTTTACACAGGCGAATTGCCCGACATGGAAATCATGACCAAGACTTTGAAAAAAATCCTCGCGCAAAAATAATTTTAGGGATTAGGGACAAGGGATTAGGGACAAGAGGTTTGAAATTTTATGGAAGACTTCGACGCGCAGCTGAGCAAATTGATTCACATGGCGCGGCACAATTTCGCGGGCTCCTCCTCGCGGGCGATTGTCGAACTGGTGGAGTTGCTCTTCCGGTTCGCGATAAATCTTCGGGCGTCGGACGTGCACCTTGAGCCCTTCGAAAAATCTTTGCGCGTGCGTTATCGAATCGACGGACAGCTCCAAGAAATTCATCAGCCGCTGCCGCTGAGCTTGGCGGGCGCGTTGACCTCGCGGATAAAAGTTTTGGCGCACATGGACACCTCCGCCGCGTTCCTGCCGCTCGACGGCGCGATTGAATTCGACGGAGTGGAAATGCGCGTGGCAAGCATGCCGTCCCACGAGGCTGAAAGTTTGACGATAAGATTGCTCGACCCGTCGCCCGAACTGCACAACTTAAAAGATTTGGGCTTCAGCGCGGCGAACGAAAAATTTTTTCGGCAGATGATAAACTCGGCTGTCGGCATGGTGATTTTGACCGGGCCGATGAACTCGGGCAAATCGACGACGCTTTACGCCACCCTGCGCGAACTCAATCGGCCGACGCGCTCAATCATGACGCTCGAAGACCCGATTGAACAGCACGTCGAAGGTGTCAGCCAAGTGCAAGTCAACGAGAAAACGGGCTTGACGTTCGCGGCGGGTTTGCGGGCGATGTTGCGCATGGATTGCAACGTGCTGATGGTCGGTGAGGCGCGCGACGCAGAGACTGCAAAGATTGCTGTGCGCGCCGCTCTCACCGGCCATTTAATTTTGACGACGCTCCACGCCGGCGATTCGTGCAGCGCGGTCTTCCGCATGCTGGAAATGGGCGTCGAACCGTATCTTTTGGCGGCGACTTTAAACGGAGTCGTTGCCCAGCGTCTGGTCAGAAAACTTTGTCCTCACTGCAAAAAAAAATCTGCGGACGGAACTTTTGAGGCTGTCGGGTGCCCGCAATGTCGTGGCACGGGTTATCGCGGACGGCTCGCTCTCCACGAAGTTTTGCGCGTCGATAAAAATTTGCGCCGACTGATTCTCACCTGCCGCGACCTCGACGAAATTAAATCTCTCGCGCGCGCCGAAGGCTTGAAAACTTTGGCGGACGACGGCTCGGAAAAAATTCGCGCGGGTTTGACGACGCCCGCCGAACTCCGCCGCGTGCTGGGCGAATGACTTTATCATTGAAACCGTCCTGTCAGTTTGAAGTTAGGAGTTGGAAAAATTTTAACTCCTAACTGAATTCGCCCTTTACTTGATAAAAAATTTTCCCGCGAATATAATTGCTCAAGACTGAAAGGAGGAAACTCTTTGAATCTTGAGCAAAATTTTTTTGACACGACAAAAATTTTTAAGGGCTTGAATCCCGAACAAAAAAAAGCGGTCAATCATCTCGACGGACCGCTTTTGATAATGGCAGGCGCAGGCTCCGGCAAAACGCGCGTGCTGACCTGCCGAATCGCAAACCTAATCGCCCAAGGAATTTCTCCGTACAATATTTTGGCGATAACCTTCACGAACAAAGCTGCCAACGAAATGAAATCCCGCGCGGAAAATTTAATCGGTGCGCCCGCGAGAAATATCATCTTGAGCACGTTCCATTCTTTCTGCGCGCATCTTTTGCGCCGCGAGATTGAAGTCACCGGCAAGTTCAATAAAAATTTTACCATCTGCGACGCCGGCGGCTCCAAAACTTTAATCAAGCAATGCATCAACGAGCTGAGCTTGGACGAAAATTTTTACTCCAACGTCAACCTGAAAATCTCCGACTTCAAAAATAATCTGATTGACCCCGAACACTGCCTGGAGGTTCACTTTACCAACTACCGCGCGCACGCTGTGAACATCAGAGAAATTTACGCGCTCTACCAAAAAAAATTGAGAGAGAATAATTTGCTGGACTTCGACGACTTGATTTTCGTCACCGTAAAAATTTTCCGGAAGCACCCCGACATCTTGGACAAATATCAGGAACGCTTCCGTTACATTTCCGTCGACGAATATCAGGACACGAACGTCGCGCAATATGTTTTGACAAAATTGCTGGCCGCCAAGTACAAAAATCTTTGCGTGGTTGGAGACGCGGACCAATCGATTTACGGCTGGCGCGGCGCGGACATGCGCAACATTTTGAACTTTGAGGAGGATTATCCCAAGGCGCGCGTCATCTTGCTGGAACAAAATTATCGCTCGACGAAAACCATCTTGAACGCCGCCAACGCCGTTATTCAAAATAATTTTGACCGCAAGCCGAAAAATCTTTGGACGGAAAATGAGAGCGGCGAGAAAATAAAATTCCTCCGCTGCGAGAACGACAAGATGGAGGCCGCCGTCGTCGCGCGGGAGATTCAGCGGCTCGTCGCTTACGAAAATTTTTCTTACAACGATATCGCGCTGCTTTATCGCACGAACGCCCAGTCGCGAATGTTCGAGGAAACTTTCATGCAAAGAGAAATTCCTTACATAATCGTCGGCGGGCTGAAATTTTATGACCGCAAAGAGATTAAAGATATCGTCGCCTACCTGCACGTCATTGCCAATCCGCGCGACAATTTTCATCTCATGCGGATAATCAACACGCCGCGGCGCGGGCTCGGTGCCACGAATTTAAATCGGCTGGCTGAGTTCGCCGACAGCCAAGGCCTTTCGATTTTGGAGCTCGTCGCCGACAACAAATTGCTCGCGCAAGTCGAAGGACTCAATCCGAGGTTTCGCACGAGTATAAAAAATTTCGCGTCGATGATGTTGAGCTTTACCGAATCCGCCGAAAATTTTTCCGTCGACAAATTGATAACCGCAGTGCTCGACGAATCGGGTTACCTTGAAATGATTCAATACGACCGAGACAACGGCAAGAGCGACAACATTTCCCGCGAAGAAAATCTGGGCGCGTTCATCGACAGCGCGAAAGAATTTGCCGAACTTCACCCCGGCGAAACGCTCGAAGATTTTTTGAATCACGTCGCGCTGATAACCGACCTGGACGCCGTCGAAGAAAATGATTCGCGCGTCAAGCTTATGACCGTCCACGCCGCCAAAGGTTTGGAATTCCCCGCGGTGTTCGTCGTGGGCATGGAAGAAAAACTTTTCCCGCACGCCAACGCCTTGAACAACGATAAGGAGCTGGAGGAGGAGCGTCGCGCCTGTTACGTCGCCTTCACGCGCGCCGAGAAAAAACTTTACATCACGGCGGCGGATAAGCGAATGTTCTTCGGGCAGATTCGTGAGCAGGAAGTCTCGCGCTTCGTCGGAGAAATTCCTGCGGCTTGCCTCTCAGGAAATATTTCCGCCCCGCAAAAAAAATTTTCTCCGCCGCGACAAACTCCGACTTACAGGGCACCGACCGCTCATCGTCCCGCACAAATGACGACGCCGCAAAAAAAATCTCCCGTTCAAATCACCGTGTGGCACGTCGGCGACCAACTCAATCACAAAAAATTTGGCGCGGGCATCGTCACCGAGGTCAAGGGAAATGTTCTGACTGTGGTCTTTTCAAATCCGACGGCGGGCGTGAAAAAACTCATGGCGACCGTCGCCCCGATTAACAAAATTTAAAGAGGTGAGGCTCGTGGAAATTTCTCAAGTCAAGGCGGAGCTCTTGCAACTGCGCAAAGAAATTCGTCGGCATAACAAAAAATATTACGAACTGGACGCGCCGGAAATTTCCGATTACGAATACGATAAGCTGATGGCGCGGCTCAAGGAATTGGAGGCGGCTTATCCCGAATTCATCACGGCGACTTCCCCGACGCAAACTGTCGGCGGCTCGGCTCGGCGAGAGGCGGGAAAACTCGTGGCGCACGACGTGCCCATGCTCTCCTTGCAGGATGTCTTCACGCGCGAGGACGTGGAAAATTTTATCGGCGACGCGATTGAAAAACTCGGCGCGCCCGAATTCATAGTCGAAGAAAAAATCGACGGGCTGTCGGTGGCTTTGCGTTACGCGGACGGAAAATTTTTTCAGGCGATAACTCGCGGCGACGGAATTACTCAGGGCGAGGACGTCACGGAAAATGCGCGCGTGATTGAGGACGTCGTTCAAACTTTGGTCGACGCGCCGAAATATTTTGAGATTCGCGGCGAAGTTTACATGACGCACAAAAATTTTCTGGCGACGAACGCGCGGCAAGAGAAGCTCGGCTTGAAAATTTTCGCGAACCCTCGGAACTGCGCGGCGGGCACGCTCCGTCAGCTCGACAGCCGAATCGTCCGCGAGAGAAAACTTTCCATGTTCGTGTTCAATCTGCAGAAGGTCGACGGCGCGGAGATTCGCAGCCACGTCGAAGCGTACAACTTCATGGCGCGCAACGGGATAAAAATTATTCACGCGTACAAAGTCTGCCGGACGTTCGAAGAGGTGTGGGCGGCGATTGAGGAGATTGGGCGGCGGCGCGAGGAACTCGATTACGATATCGACGGCGCGGTCGTCAAGGTCAACGATTTTTCTCAGCGCGAAGTCCTCGGCTCGACGAGTAAATTTCCGCGCTGGGCTGTCGCTTACAAATATCCGCCCGACGAACGCGAAACCGTTTTGCGCAAGATTGAATTGAGCGTCGGGCGCACGGGGCGAATCACTCCGACGGCGGTTTTCGACGCGGTGAATCTCAACGGCACAAAAGTTGAGCGCGCGACTTTGCACAACCAAGATTTTATCAGCGGGCTCGACGTTCGCCTCGGCGACACGATTCGCGTTTACAAGAGCGGCGAAATTATTCCGCGGGTGAGCGGCGTGGTAACGAGTAAGCGTCCAGAAAATTCCGTGCCGTTCAAATTCCCCGACACCTGCCCCGTCTGCGGCCACAAACTTGAGCGCGAGGAGTCGGCCGCCGATTTTCGTTGCGTCAATCCGAATTGCCCCGCGCAGCTGGAAAATCATCTGCTGAACTTCGCGGGACGCAACGCCATGGACATCAAAGGGCTCGGCGAAACTTCCGTCCCGAAATTAATCGCGGCGGGCTTCGTGAAAAACGTCGCCGATATTTACAAACTCCACGCGCGCAGAGAAGAATTGCTCGCGAAAAAAATTTTCGGGCTCGCGAAGTCCACGGACAAAATTTTGGCGGCAATCGAAGAGAGCAAAAAAAATTCGCCCGCAAAACTTTTGACGGGCTTGGGAATATTCGGAGTGGGCTCTGCGGCGGCTCGTGACTTGCTGGAGCACTTCGGCAGCCTTGAAAAACTTTCCGCAGCGACGGTCGAAGAACTTGAGCAGGTCTCGGACATCGGCGAGGTCACTGCGCGGCGCGTCAGAGAATTTTTCGACGACGCGGACAATCTCAAAATCCTGAAGGAGTTGACTGAAATGGGATTGACGGTTGAGCAGGAGAAAAAAATTTTCGCCGAGGGCTCGGCGTTCGCGGGCAAAAGTTTCGTCCTCACCGGCAAGCTGGAAAAGTACACGCGCGACGAGGCGGGCAAACTCATCACGGCGCGCGGCGGACGCGTCTTGGGCGCGGTCAGCAAGAACACCGATTACGTCATCGTCGGCGATAAGGCCGGCTCCAAACTCACGAAGGCGCAAGAGCTCGGAATAAAAATTTTGTCCGAGGACGACTTCGAAAAACTTTTGGCGGAGTAAAAAAATTTTTTTCCGTGCCGCGAAGATTTTTTCAGCCGCGAAGATTTTTCCGTGCTGCGAAGATTTTTCCGTGCCGCGAAGATTTTTCCGTGCCGCGAAGATTTTATAAGCGACCACTGCCCCCGCGCGGGGCTTTTTTTTTTTTGGAAAGCTTTAACTGCTCTTGTCGCCCTGCTTGCCGATGTTCGCCAAAATTCCAATCGCCGCCATGGTTATGATGAGCGAGGTGCCGCCGTAACTGATGAACGGCAACGGGACTCCGACGACGGGAATCATGCCGCCGACCATGAGCAAGTTGGCAATCGCCTGCCCGACGACCAAAATCATTATGCCCATGGAAAGAATTTGTCCGTACTCGTCCTTTGCCTTGTTGGCAATTCGCGCCGCGTAAACCGCGAACGCCGCGAACAACATGAACACAAATATCGCGCCGAGGAATCCGTTCTCCTGACAGAAAATCGCGAACGCAAAATCCGTGTGAGCTTCGGGCAGGTAATCGTACTTGCTGACGCCCACGCCGAGCCCCATGCCCGTCAACTCTCCAGAGCCAATCGCCGACAGCGACTGCACCGTTTGATAACCGTAATTCTGTGCGTCCGACCACGGGTCATAAGTTATCTTCAGTCGTTCGAGGCGATACGGCTCCTTGATGATGAGTGCCGTGACGCCCGCCAGCCCCACGCCCGCCAATTTTAAAACGTCGCGCTTGTCCAGCCCCGAAATCACCAGCATCAACATCGGTATGCCCAAGATGATGCAGCCCGTGCCCATGTCCGGCTCCAGCTCCGTCAGCACGAACATCAAGACGATAATCAACGCCTGCACCGACAAAAGATTGAGTCGCCGCTGAAGTTTTATCTTGTTGGAAATGTAAGCGGCGGCAATCATTATCGCGACGAGTTTTGCCAACTCCGCCGGCTGAAATTGGACGACGACCAGCGGCAGCCATCTGCGCGCGCCGTTGACGACGGGTCCGACGATTAACACCGCAATCAACGCCAGAATCGTCAAGCCGAGCACGACCACAATCCACCGCCGCCACACGTGATAATCGAAGTGCAGGCACACGCCGAACGCAATCAGCCCGATGAACACGTTAAGGGCGTGACGCTTCAGGAAAAAATACGGCGTATCGAATTCCGCCTCCGCGAAGATGAAACTGGAGCTGAAAACGTTAATCGTGCCGAGAATCACCAGCACGAGCGTTATGGCGATAATCGCCTCCATGTCGTTCGTCCAAAATTTTTTTCGTTCGGTTTGACCGAGTTCCCTTTTCTGAATGCCGGCCATCAAATCACCACCGTGTAAAAATTTTTCAGCGCGTCAAAGATGACGGGAGTGTGGATAAATTTTTCTTGAACGTAAACAAACCCGTCCGCATTTTTCCGAGCTGAGTTGCCGTCACATATTCCAAAATATCGGCGTTGAAAGTTCCCTTCAAGCAAGTGGCAATCCGCGTGTTCGGAACATCAACGTAACTGAACTCGTGAAGCGTCAGTTCAGGCGCAAGCTCTTTGATGATTGTCATCGGCTTGAAAATTCTGTGCGCATTGAATTGAACGCGCTCTTCGTTTCCGACGGGCACGGACAGGTAAAGCGTGCCGCCGGCTTTGAGTTTGCGTTTCATCGCGTGCAAAGATTTTTTCCAGCCGTTGTAATCAATCGGGTCACCGTAACGACCGAGCCCGAAATGTTCGAGCGCGCAGAGTGACGAAAAAGTTTCAATCGAATCGTCGGGGATGTTGCTCAAATCAGTTGCGTTGGCTTGGATGAAATCAACGCCTTCGACTTTTCCCGGCGAAGGGCGAATGTCCAGCAACGTGACGGAAACTTCCATGCTCAAAAGGTGCGCAATGTATCCGTCAACGCGCGAGCCGATATCGTAAACGCGCTTAACATTCGAGCGATAAATTTCTCGCGCCGCCCACATGTCTTGGAAAAAGTAATCGCCAATCCATCCCGATTTTTGCACGCAGTCTTCCAAAAACACCCACTGATCCTCTTCGACGATTGGAAACTGCTCATCATTCCCGCGCTGGCGAGTGTACTCCGCTTTATCTTCCTCGTACAGAGCACCGAGCGCATTGCCCCACTCTTCACGGCTCTTAAATTTTCGATTTGAAATTTTGGATACGTCCATGAAAAAAATCACTCCTTAAAAATTTTCTTCAAACGTTTTCGCGGAAGATGACGGGCAAAGATTTGAGCCGCAAATTTTTTTTCGCGAGCCAAACGGTCATCAACCTTTCGCAGACGAGACCGACTGCGCGATACTTCCGCGGGTTGTCAATCGCGGCGAGATTCGTCCGCGCGAGCACCTCCTCCGTCACGTCAAGCACGAATGAGAAGAGCCATTCGCAGTAAGCGTCGAAAATTTTCCGTCGCGTGATAAACATTTCGTACATGAACTCGGCGCGGCTGTTCGAGATGTAATCGAACGCGTCGAGATAATCGGGTTGCTTGCGGCTGATGTGTTCGCGGAAAATTTTTTCGACAAAAGCGTTGAGGTCGCCGCCGCAAACCAATGACTTGAGCTCGTGCTGAGTGAGCGCGAAGAAATTTTCTTTGACGACAATCACGTCGCAGCCGCGCAACAGTTCGCGGGCTTGAGCCTCCGTCAAAAAATTTTCGCCGTCCGCCGTGAAAAACCTGCGGTAATGGCACAGCCCGACAATCGCGTGCGCCGTGTTTTTCCAAATCCAATAAAGCGCGGTTATCTCGTTCAAGTAGCGGTTCAGGCGGCTGATGTTGGAGCCCGAATCGTCGCCGAGGTATCCGAATTTTTTTTGCGCTTGAGCGTGGCCGGCGTGAATAATTTCGTAACCGTCGGGCAGCGTCGAAAGTTTTGCGTCCTTGTGCGTGACGACGTAAATTTTAAAATCGTCGCGGACAAATTTTTTAATGAGGAGCCAAACCCCGTTGACGGCAGGGAAGCGCGAAATTTTTTCAAAAGAATTTTCGTGCGCCGCCAAAAATTTTTCGAGCGCGGAACTTTTCCTGACGAATGCAAAAATATTTTCGGCAAGGGCGTCGGTCTCAATCAGCGCGTCGACAAATTCTTCGGGCGAACGTTCTTTGGTCAGCAGGACGGCGTCGAAACTTTTGAGTCGGCACGCGGCGAGCGACGAATAAATTTTTCCGTAAAGATTTTCGACGACGGGAAATTTTTTCGCGAAAAATTTTTCATCGACGGCCTCAAGCTCCACGGTCGGGAAGTTGACGTAAACCAAATCATTCTTCGCGATGAAAGTGTCCGCGTCCAGCAGCCGAAAAATTTTCAGCGCGCTGAGGAGTTCACCGAGTTTCATCACGTTTTGCGGCGAGTAAAAATTTTCCGCCGCGTAAGTCGTGAGGGTTTCGCGCGTGAGGAATCTGTCCTGCAGTCCGAGGCGATACAGCTCATTGAAGCGGCAAATCAATTCGTTTTTATCGTCGAAGACAATGTAATCCGCCGCGCCGTCCAAAATTTTTTTCAGCGCGCCGACGGAAATTTCTTCCCCGTCCAAAAAAATTTGGAAGCTCTTCTCGTCGAAGGGCAACTTATCCAAATCCTCCAACGTTCGGAAGAGAAAAACTTCGTCGCGCTCGGCAGCCCCTCTGAAAGAAATTTTCCCGACGATTTGAACTTTCAAGCCCGAAAAATTTTTCTCGTCGCCGCAAAGCAAAATTCGCGGGATAAACAAAGTTTTCACCTCACACATCGTCGCGGAAGATAATCGGCAAGGTTTTAATCTTCAAACGATTTTTAATCAGCCAAACGGTCATCAAGTGCTCTGCCGCGAAACTTACCGCCCGATAAATCCGCGGGTCGTCGTCGCCGGCAATGTCGGTCATCGCCAAAATTTCTTCCGTCGCGTCGATTATAAACGAGAAAAGCCATTCGCAGTAGGCGTTGAAAATTTCGCGGCGCGTCACGAAAATTTCGTAACAAAAAACGCCGAAGCTGTTGTTCACTCGGTCGAAGGCGGCAAGATAATCGGGCTGACGAAGCGCGACAAATTTTCTGAGCGTGGCAAGGACGTGTTCGGCGAGCGCGTGACCGCTGAGCATTGTCTTCCAGTCGCGCAAAGAAATGTACCCGAACTCGCAGCCGTTGACGATGATGTCGTGTTCGCGGAGAATTTCTCGCGCCTCGGTCGTCGACAGAAAATTTTTCCCGTCGGTCGAAAAAAATCTGCGGTAATGGACGAAGCCGACAAAATCTTGGCGCGTGTTTTTCCAAATCCAATAAAGCGCGGTTATCTCGTTGAGCTGAAGGTTTAGGCGGCTGATATTGGAGCCGGTGTCGTCGCCGAGGTATCCGAAAAATTTTTCGGCTTGCGCGTGGCCGGCGTGAATAATTTCGTAACCGTCGGGCAGCGCGGAAAGTTTTGCGTCCTTGTGAGTCACGACGTAAATTTTAAAATCGTCGCGGACAAATTTTTTTATGAGGAGCCAAGCCCCGTTGACGGCGGGGAAGCGGATAATTTTTTCAAAAGAATTTTCGTTGGCGGACAAAAATTTTTCGAGCGCGGAATTTTTCCTGACGAACGCAAAAATATTTTCGGCAAGGGCGTCGGTCTCAATCAGCGCGTCGACAAATTCTTCGGGCGAACGTTCTTTGGTCAGCAAGACGGCGTCGAAAAATCTGAAGCGACACTCGTCGAGCGAGGAAAAAGTTTCCGCGTAAAAATGATGCCAACCTTCGACGACGCCCGCGATTTTGTGATTGAGGTCGGGGAACATGTAATAATCGTTCCTGTCGAAGAAGGCGTCGACGTCGAGGACACGCAGCCCGCGAATCAGATTGAAAATTTGCACGGCGTTGTTGAGCGCGAAAAAATTTTCCGACGCGTAATTGAGGAGCGTGGGCACGGTGATGACTCGGTCAACCAGCCCAAGCGCGTAAAGCTCTCGGAAACGGAAAAGATATTCGTCGTGGCTTTCGATGACAATATAATCCGCCGCGCCGTCCAAAAAATTTCTCAGCGCGTCGACGGAAATTTCTTCCCCGTTAAAAAAAATTCGGAAGGAACCTTCCGCGAGTTTGAAATTGTCGGCGGCGGCAGCGTTGGTCGGCACGATGAATTCTCCGCGCTCGGCAGCCCCCCTGAAAGAAATTTTCCCGACGATTTGAACTTTCAAGCCCGAAAAATTTTTCACGTTGCCGCAAAGTAAAATTCGCGGGATGAACAAAATTTTCGCCTCCGGTTTCAGCTTCGAGCTTCGAGCTTTAAGCTTTAAGGAAAAAATTTTCGTCGCCCCTTAAAGCTCAAAGCTTACAGCTTAAAGCTTTACTTCAGATACTTATGCAAAGTCTCCAGCAGCTTGGGAATGTCGAGCGGCTTGGCGAGGTGGTCATCCATGCCGGCCTTGCGCGCGTTCTCTTTGTCCTCTTCGAACGCGTTGGCGGTCATGGCGACAATCGGAACGGTGTGCGCGTCCTTGCGGCTGAGTGCGCGAATATTTCTCGTGGCGTCGTAACCGTTCATCGTCGGCATCTGCACGTCCATCAAAATTATATCGTAATGATTCGGCGGCGCGTTCTTGAACATTTGAACCGCGTCGGAGCCGTCGCTTGCGTCCTCAACGTCGAGCCCAATCTCCATCAAAATCGCCTTGGCAATCTCGCGGTTGACTTCAATATCTTCGACGAGCAAAACTCTTTTGCCGCTGAAATCCGTCGACGCCAAATCATCTTGAGCATTTGAATTTTCATCGCGCCCGCTTATCGCCCGCGACAGAGCATTTTTCAAGTCGGACATGAACAGCGGCTTCGTGCAAAAAGTCGTGACGCCCGCCGCCTTTGCCTCCTGTTCGATGTCGGAGTAATCGTAAGCCGTGAGAATTATGACGGGCGCGGTGTCCCCGACGACGCGGCGAATCTGTCTGACGGTTTCAATCCCGTTTTGGTCGGGCATGAGCCAATCGACGATGTATGCGCTGAACGGGTCGTCGTCGAGGGCGCGCCCTGCGCGGAAGACAGCTTCGCGCGGAGAAGTCGTCCACTCTGAACGCATGCCCATTTGCTTGAGCATGGTCGTGACGGATTCGCAGGTGTTGAAGTCGTCGTCGACAACAAGCGCGCGCAAATTTTTCAGCTCCTGAATCGGAATCGGTTTAACGTTCTGCTGAAGTCTCAAGTCGAGCGTCACGGTGAACTCGCTGCCCTTGTCCTTCTCGCTCTCCACGAAAATTTCACCGCCCATAAGTTCAACCATTTTCTTGGTGATACTCATGCCGAGCCCCGTGCCCTGAATGCCGCTCTTGGTCGAAGTCTCCTCGCGTTCAAAGGCGTCGAACACGTGCTTGAGAAATTCTTTGCTCATGCCCAAGCCGTTGTCTTTGATTCTGAATTCGTATTTTGCGTAGCCGGGGATTTTTGATTCGTGCTGGGAAATGCGGAAGAAAATCGAACCGGTCGAAGGCGTGTACTTAACCGCGTTGCTCAAAATATTTATCAGCACCTGATTGATTTTGAGTTGGTCGGCGTAAACGTCCTCGTTCTTGACTTTGAACGCGTCGATGTGAAATTTCTGTTGCTTGGCAGTGACCTGCGGCTGAATGATGTGAATCAAGTTGTGAATCAAATCGGAGAGGTTGCATTCCTGCTCGGCGACTTCCACGCGCCCGCTCTCGATTCGGCTCATGTCCAAGATGTCGTTAATCAGTCCGAGGAGATGATTGCTCGACGCCAAAACTTTTTCCAGCGAATCTTTGACTTGGTTTCGATTTTCAAAGTGGCGCAGTGCCATGGACGTGAACCCGATGATTGCATTCATGGGCGTGCGGATGTCGTGGCTCATGTTCGACAGGAAAGTTGTTTTGGAGGCGTTGGCGTGCTGTGCCTGCGCCAGAGCCTCCGTCAGCTCACGGTTGCGCGCCAGTGATTCGCGGGTCTGCTCGTCGACATTGGCGAAACCGACGCCCACCGCGTGCAAGCCGTCATCAATCCGCGCGACACGCAACATCATGAAGTGCTCCTCGCCGAAGCGGTACATGACATATCGGTGAGAAATTATTTCCTCGTCCCTCAGCCGCGCGCGAATATTTTCGGGCTTGATGAAGTTCAAAAGCTCCTCGCGGTCATTCGGCGCGACGTAATTGCGAACGTAACTTTCCATCGCCGCCTGAAATTTTACAACGTCACTTTGCCTGCGCTTGAGCAGCTCGGTTATCTCCGGCGCGACGCGATAACAGACCGCCTCGTCCGAATCCAAATTCAAATGATAAACCAATCGATAATCCGCCGTCAGTGCCTGAATCATTTCGCTCTGCCGCCGACGCCGCCGCTCCTCCGAAAGCAGTTGCGTTTGCAAACGGAATTTCTCTTCCATTTCCTCGCGCTTAACTCGGCTCTCCGTCTCCGAAAGATTTTTCCGGTGGAGCAGCCGTTGATTCTCCCGCGACTCGGAAATTATCTGATAAAAAACAAAAACCATCGCCGCGATTGTCAAAAGGATTTGAATTATTGCATCGCCGCGCAGGTCGGAATTGACGGCAGAAATTTTGTCTTCGATTTTGTTTTCGCGAATCAGATAGGAAAGAATCCAGCCGGTGTTTTGCACGGGCCGATAGTAGAGCAGAGATTTCTCGCCTTCGAAAGTAAACGACGCCATGCCTCCGCGCGCGTTCTCAAAATCAAACTTGACTTGCTCCTTTGAGTAGCCCGCGTCGAAGGTTGCGCCGTCGAGTGTGTCGATTAAGTTCGTGCCGCCGGCGAAATTGCCAAGCACCGAATCGGTCAGCGACTCGCCGTCCTTGTAGTAGATGTTGAAGAAAGTTATTCCGCTCGTGGTCGTCTGCATTAAAATTTCTTTGAGCAAATCTTGAACATCGGCCTGCACGAAGCAGCTTTTAATCGAGACGCCTTGGAAGCTCAAATTTTCGACGGGCACGACGACTGCCACGGATTTATTTTTCGCGGACAGGTTGTAAGTAAAAATTTTCGTCTCGGCCACGCGCGCGCCGATGAAAAAATATTCGTCGCGGTTTTGAACGCGGCCTTCGGGCGTGAAGATGTTTCCGTTGGCGTCGACGAGTCCGAACTGTTTGACGCCGTGAATCGTCCGAAGCCTGCCGAGGTATGCGCTGAGGGTTTCGACATTTTGCAAATCGTTCGGCGTCAAAAGTTTGAGCGCGGTCTTCATGTTGTCGACGCAATCTCTGATTCGGGAGGCGATGCCCTGTTCGCGCCGCGCAGTGAGCTCGCGCAGATACATTTCGCTGACGGATTGAACTGCGTCGTTCGTGCCACTCTGTCCGCGCTGACTTATCCACACCGTCGAGAGAATTAAAAGCACGGCGATTATCGCGCCGCCGACAATCGCTGTGGAAATCGTTCGCTTACTTTCCTTGGAATTTTTTTCTGCCATAGTTTTGACAACCTCGCACAAAAAATTTCTGCGCAGATTGTATTAGAATCACTTGAAGATATCAAGCTTTAAATTTCGACGGAATATCCATGTCAAGTTCAATCAAGTCACTGCCGACCGAGTCCTCGCGGACACTTCGGAAAATTTTTTTGCCATAAGATAACCGAGCAAAATCAAAATGGCGGCGAAGGTCGTTCGAGCTGTCCAAAACAATTCGGTTTTGTCGTCAATCCACAGACTTAAAGATAAATACAAAGCATACGGTGCCGTTGCCATAAAAATCATGGCGGCAAGCCAAAAGATTTTTTCGCGGAAAAATTTTTGATGAGCGGCAAGATATAAGCAGGCGAGCGCGGGCAACAATAAAGCCAAAAATTCATTGTGGAAAGAGTAAGCGAAAAATGTAGTAGACAAAAAAGCCGGACACGCCCAGAAAAATTTTTCATTCCCGAAACTCATCCGCTGAGTCAGAAAAATAAATATCGTTCCTGCGAGCATACTGGTCGACATGGCAAAAAATTTGTCGTCGGGGAAGAGCATTGTGAATAAACCCGAAAAGACCACGCTGCCTCCTGCACTTTCCGCCATGGATTCAGAAAGCAGTGTCAGCGGCGTTTGATTCGTTATCAAGGCGGCGACGCCCCACGCTGCCAAATCTGTTGTTGCCGCCGTAAAAAACACTTTAAAATTTTTTCTCAAGAGCAAAGCAAAACATATCGGCAGAGCCACCTGCGGCTTTATCATTGCAAAAGCCAACATGACTCCTGTGGCAATCGGTCTTTCGTCGGCATAAAGACAGCTCAAAATCATCAGGCAACATATAACCGCGCCTGCGTTTCCGAAATATTCCGATACCAAAAAATGTGCCGCGAACATGGTTATCGTCACGAAAAAGACGGAAAGACTGCCAAGCCCGCATTTTAATTTTTTGGACACGATGAACGCAGTCAAGACAAAAAATATATAATTGAGCCAAGTGAAATAAACCATTGCTTCTCTCAGGTCGAGAAAGCCCGGATAAAAAAAATTGCCGAGCACCAGCCCCCAAGGCGATGTTGACCACTCAAGCGGTATGAATCCAATTTCTTCAATGAGCGGCGGTTGCATTCCCCTGAGCGGATACGGGTCGATGCCCTGAAAAGTATATGCGCACAGTGCCCATTGCCCCGGAAAATCAAAGAAAGGCAGTCTTGCCACCTTCCAAAGAATTTTTAACTCGTTCAGCATGAAATCGTTCATTATGAAGCACGCCGTGCCCGTCAATAAAATTAGAGAAAAAATTTTTTTGTCCATGTCAGAGCGTCACCTTTTCCAAATCTTTTACGTCAAGATATTCAACGCCCGCCCGTCGGGCACAAATGCCGTCGCGGTCGTCGCGGTCGCCGATATAAAGAACTTCGTCGGGCTTGAGATTGGTCAACGCCAAAATTTTTTTTAAGCCGCGGCTGGCGGGTTTCATGCAACGAATTTGTTCATCATCAGAGGAAAAACTTTCGTCGGGAAAAAAATTTATCGCCCGCAATTTTTCTTTGACGGGGTTGTCAGAGTAGACAATCATTTTTACGCCGAGTCGTTGATGATTTTTGGCGGCGTCGAGAAGTTTTTTTCGCACACAGAAGCGCAAAATTTTAAGCGGACGTTCAATCATCCAAGCGTGCAAAATTTTTTCGACGGAACTTTTCGGCATGCCATGACGCCGCGATAATTCCGCCAGCTGCCGAGTGCGATAATTTTCTTCCTCAGTTGCAAAAAGTTTTTCACGGAGCCTGCGCCAGTCACGCAAGACAAAAATTTCATTGATCCGCTTCGGGTGAATCAGATAATAACCGACCAGCCAAAGTGCCATGAAAATTCTTACGGGCGTTTGCCGCGTCAAAGTGCCGTCGAAGTCCAGAATCCAAGCTTTGTATCTTTTCAAAAGTAAATCAGCTCGCTGTTCGTGAAAATTTTTAGCGCGGGTATATCGACCAACATCAGGATTATAAACAAAGTCATTGCCAACAGACAGTACAACATCAGCCCGCGCTCGTTATAAAGCTTTTCGGGTTTTTGGACTGCCGAATCTTTTTTGAATGACAACCAAAAGTAAAGGCAATAAAGACCGATTAAAACCGGCACGAACAACACCAGCTCAATGCGGTACTTGATTAGAAAGACGCCGATAAAAAAGATGGAGCACATTGCGTAGAAGAACGCACTTATCAAAAGAGACGCCTCGGAATAGTCTTTGAAAGATTTTCTGTACGCGGAGGCGAGCGCAGGATTGTTAATCATGCGGTATTCGGCGTAACGCTTTATCGCCATGAGGAACGCGCCGAGCATCCAATAACCCACCCAGCACGATACTTGACGGCGGCAAAACAAAATCTGCCACGACGATGAACCAACCCATAAGCAACCGAATCATATTATTAACCGATTCGGTCAGCACGTCGAGGTAAGCGATGTCTTTTGTCCGAATGGGCTTGACGTTATAAAAAATTCCCATAAGCCAGAGCCACGCGGTCATTGCAAGAAAATATTCGTTGACGAGCGCGGCCACGCTCAAGCCTGCAACGCTGAGCACAAGCCATTGCAGAAAAATAATTTTTCCGCTCATGGATTCTTTTACCGCGGCACGATTTTTCTTCGTCGGGTGGTGTTTGTCGAATTCAGCGTCGAGGTATTCGTTGATAACGTAATTGGCGGAAGCGATAAGGCACGTTGCAATGAAACCTTTCAAAAGATTCAAAGCAAAAATTTCTGCCGCCTTGCCGACAAATGCCACATCAATCAAAAGGAACGCACAGACGACACCCGGCACTATGAAAAATTGCTTTATCCAATGGTCAAGCCGCATAATTTTAATATATTTTTTCATGTAACGGATTTTATCAATACTTCTAAAATAAATCAATCCTTCCTTGCAAGCTCGAATGAGGAGATAATTTTTTTGTTGAAAGTCGCGCGATTGGTGCTATAATTACTTGTCATTTGTTTCGGGAGTTTCTCTCTAATATTTTTGGTGAAGGAGATTGAAATGGAAAACAAACAACAAGGTTCACTGGCGGGCTTCTTGGTTCCGTCAATCGTCGGGATAATTTTGTTCATGATTCCCGTGCAATACGACGGGAGCTGGACAATCGTCGTGAAAATTATCGCGGACATGATTTCGGACGCGATTGGCGAATTTTTGCCGGCACTGTGTGTGGGTATCGTCACGCTCTCGGCGATTCTCGGCATAATTTTTCTCGGCAAGCCGAACTTCATCGCCACGTATCCGATTGTCGCCAATACTTTTTCGACGACGGCGATTTGGGTCGTCATCAGAATTTTCGGCGCGGTTTTCATTTGGCTGACGTATCTCGGAGTTCAATCGGGAGAAGGCGGCGCGGGCGTCATCAGCCTGATAACCAGCGACGACAACGGCGGCTTCGTGCTCAACGATTTGCTCAGCGTCCTCGTCGTAATTTTTCTTCTGGCGGGTTTGCTCTTGCCGCTGCTTTTGGATTTCGGACTGCTTGAATTTATCGGCGCGCTGCTGACAAAAGTCATGCGCCCGCTGTTCACGATACCCGGCCGCGCTGCCGTCGACTGCATAACCAGTTGGATTGGCGACGGCACTTTGGGCGTCATGCTCACCGCCAACCAATACGAGGGCGGCTACTACTCCAAGCGCGAGGCGGCGATTATCTCCACGACCTTTTCCGCCGTGTCGATTACGTTTTCAATCGTCGTGCTCGCTCAAGTTGACTTGATGGAATATTTCGGGCTCTATTATCTTTTGATTTGCGCGATAGGAATTGTCTGCGCGTTAATCTTGCCGCGAATCCCGCCGCTGAGTTTGAAAAAGGACGAGTACTTGGTTCCCGGTAAAGCAATGGGTGAATCACTCCCCGAAGGTTACACGACGTCTTTCCAATACGGTCTCGCGCTGGCAAGAGAACGCGTGGCTGAACACAAAGGCCTTGAACAGTTCATGGAAGGCGCATTCAAAAACGCGGCGGGCATGTGGTTCGGCGTGTTGCCCGTCGTCATGTGCATTGGAACACTTGCCTTGGTCTTGGCGAATCACACGACGATTTTCGACACGCTCGGTCTGCCGTTCCTGCCGCTGTTGCAGTTGCTCGACGTGCCGCAAGCCGAAGCCGTCTCCAAAACAATGATTGTCGGCTTCACGGATATGTTCACGCCGTCGGTCTTGGCAGCGGGCACAATCACCAGCCCCATGGCAAAATTCATCGTGGCGGTTATTTCCGTCACGCAGCTGATTTATCTGTCGGAAGTCGGCGGGCTCATCCTCGGCTCGAAAATCCCCGTCAACCTCCCCGAACTTTTTATCCTCTTCCTCGAACGCACAATCATCAGCCTGCTGATTGCCGTTCCCGTGGCGCACATGTTTTTCACGAGCTGAATCTTGATTTTTTTTGCCGCGGCGATTATAATTTCCTCGGAAACAAAAAGACCTCGCGTCGTGCGAGGCGGGCTTGACAGAGCGGTTACGCCCTCAAGGAAGAAAATATTTCTAGAAAGTGAACTGTGTGTTGTGCCGTTTAGCTTTTGCGGAGCTTAGGCGGCCGTTTTGCTGAGGAGGAGCAGAATCGCCCCCGTCAGTGCTGTGATGCGAATGATAATTTTAACCACGCGCATGTTCTCACCCCCAATCTGAGGGCAAGTCTCAACCGCCCGCCGTCCGTGGCGCAAGCACCAAACTACTGCACGAGTCTTCCGTGACTCAAAGACTGTAAATATTTTATCACTGACAGGATTTTTTTCAAGCCGTCAAGTCGGCTTCTTTTTTTGCCAAATTTCCGTCGCCATGCAAGCGAGCGCAAAAATCGTCGCCGCCAGCCCCCGATAAGTAAAAAATGCGTGGATGTGCGAGTGCCCGCTTGCCAAGGCATACCAAACGAACGGCAGCGCGGCAGGGAACAAGTACGGCAAAATTTTTCGGCAGCTTAAATTGCGTCGGCGGGTGATTAAAAGGTACAGCAGAAAAATTATCGCGGCGAACAAAAAAATTCTTATCGGTCCGTGTCCGAGGACGGCGATATTTCTCTGAATCGCGCCGAGCGAAGTGATTTGCCAGCCCGCGTTCGCCAAATCATTTTCGACGCGCGAATAAACCGCCACTTGATGAATCGCGTTGGCAAAAGTTTCGTAGCCCGTCAAAATCTGCGAGACAATCCATTTGCCCGACCACATGCCGCCGTAGCCGACGCCCCACGAAATTAAAAGCCCGCTCATCATTTTAAAAATCGCGCGGAGTTTTTCTTTGAAAAGTTCACGGCGGTTCAGAACGTACCAAAGAGTCAGCAGCATGCCGACGGAAAAAATCGGGTAGGTCAGGAAGTCGAAGAACGCGATTAAAATTCCGACGGCCGCAAAAAAATAAATGTAAAGTCCGTCGTCGAACAGGCGGCGATTTTTTTCCAGCATGAAGATTATCGCCGTCATCGTTATGAAATAAATCGGCGCGAATTGAAATGACATCGACACCGAGACCAAATTTAAAATCATGACGGCGGCGGCGAGGGCGAGCGCGTAAGGCGTGCCCAAAATTTTTTGACACAAGAGCAGAGCGGCGACGAACAGAACGAAAACTCCGTAAGCCAAAAATATCCGCGCGTGATTTGCTTTCATCAGCAAAACCAGCGGCTTGAGTATCACAAGGTAGCCGTGCCAATATCGCGGGTAAATCGTTTCGCTCAAGCCTTCCGTGTCGCCGCGCAAAATTTTTATCAATGCCTCGACGGGTTTTTCCTCGGCGGGCAAGACGAAGCGCGGGTTCAACATCGCCGCGTCGATTGAATCCGTCGTCGGATGAATTATCTCCAGCAACATTATCGCGTCGGTGAAATTGTCCAGCTTTGAATGCTCGCCCAGTGCCCACGACGGATAAGTTCCCTCGCGCTCGTAAAGCGGCAATGCCTCCCGAATATTTTCGACGGCGCGCTCGTTCGGCAGGGCATAAACAAAAATCATTAACGCCGCGCCGATTAAAACGCTCAGCGCAACGCCAATGATTATTCGCAGAAATTTTTTCAAGTCAAACATTTGCAAACTCCAATGCGGGCTCGGCGTCGATGAGTTTGAGCGCGGCGGCTTTGCGGTAATAAATCTTCAAAGCCTCCAGAGCTTCGGCGGTCAGGTTCCACTTGATGACGCCGCCCAAATATTTTTCCAGCTCGTCGAAGGTGAAAGGCTTGGTCGACAGCACGGAGTTAATCGCGTCGGCTTTGTGCTCGATACCGAACTCGAAGGCGCGCAAAATTTTTTCATACGTCGCTTGCAGGAGCGCGGGCTCCTCGGCGGCGATTTTTTTTCTGACAGCCCACAGCGCGTAAACCATCTGCCGCCCCGTGAGTTTTTTCCACTCTTTGCCCACGTCGTACACGTAAAAATTTTTCGGGCGGTGCAAATAAATTTGGAGCGCGTCGTCGCCGATGAGTAGCGCGGCGGTCGCGTCCTCGTCGACGGGATTTTCCACGGCAACCGCGCGCGTCACGTATTCGGGCGCGGCGTCGTAACTCTCGTGCAAAATAATTTTGAGCAACCGCTGAGCCGTCGCGGACTTCGACGTTAAAATAATTTTGTCGCCGCGAAGATTTTCAATCGGCTTGCGCGAAACCAAAATGATACTCGTCACGTCATCGTCGGCGCGCACACAAATTTTCGGCAGGATTAAAAGTTCATCACTCTGCCGCGCGTATTCAATCGAAGAAATATTGCTCAGGTCGATTCGCCCCGCTTTGAGCTCGGCGTTTAAAAAAGTCGGCACGCCTCGGACGATTTGCAAGTCCTGCACGGCGTGCGCGTAACCGTAACTGAACGGCAGGACATTCAAAAAATCAATGTGACCGATAATCATATGAACACCTCCTTTCCGAATGAATTGACGAATCTTGAGGCGCGCATGGACGCGCGCCGCGCCGCGTCTGACGCCGTGATGGCGTCATCCGGCGCACACCGGGCACGGGTAATTCGATACTCCGAATCACGAACGCCCACCGCCCCTGCGAGGCGTCCTTTCTCTTTGCTTCTTTCTCTTTGGACGCGCAAAGAGAAAGAAGGTTAATCCAGATAAAAAATTTTTTCACGCCCAATCGACGCAACGACCTGCGGCAAACTCAGTTGACTTTAAATCCTTTTGCTTAACGAACGAAAGGATTACTCAAACTCAATCGTTGCGGGCGGCTTGCTCGTGCAGTCGTAAAGCACGCGATTGACGCCGCGAACTTCATTGACGATTCGATTGGCGACGACGCTCAAGACCTCCCACGGAATTTGCGCGGCCTCCGCCGTCATGAAGTCGCTGGTTAGCACGGCGCGCAAGGCAATCGCGCAATCGTAAGTCCTGCCGTCGCCCATGACGCCGACCGAGCGCATGTTCGTCAGCGCGGCAAAATATTGCGCAAGATTTTTGTCGACGCCCGCCTTGAAAATTTCCTCGCGGTAAATCGCGTCCGCCTCCTGAACAATCTTAACCTTCTCCGCCGTGACCTCGCCGATAATCCGAATGCCCAGACCCGGACCGGGGAACGGCTGGCGGCTGACGATATTTTCCGGCAAGCCGAGCTCTCTCCCCGCCTGACGAACTTCATCCTTGAACAGCAAACGCAGCGGCTCGACAATCTCTTTGAAGTCAACAAAATCGGGCAGGCCTCCGACATTGTGGTGAGATTTTATGACGGCGGATTTTCCCAGGCCGCTCTCGATGACGTCGGGATAAATCGTGCCTTGGACGAGATAATCGACCGCGCCGATTTTTTTTGAAACCTCCTCGAACACGCGGATAAATTCTTCGCCGATAATTTTTCGTTTGCGTTCGGGCTCGACGACGCCGCGCAGCTTGTTCAAAAATCTTTCGCTCGCGTCGACTTTGATAAAGTTCAAATCAAATTTGCTGAAGACCTCCTCGACCTCGGCCGCCTCATTTTTTCTCAGCAGCCCGTGGTCAACGAAAACGCACGTCAAATTTTTTCCGACGGCTTTGCTCAATAAAACTGCCGCGACGGATGAATCGACGCCGCCGCTCAGCGCGCACAAAACTTTTCCGCCGCCGATTTTATTTTTGAGTTGGGCAATCGTGTCGGCGACGAACGAGCTCATCTTCCAGTCGCGCCGGCAGCCGCACACGTCCACGAAGTTTGAAAAAATTTTCGCGCCCTCGACGGTGTGAACGACCTCAGGATGAAATTGCACGGCGTAAAAATTTTTCGCGGGATTTTCCATGGCGGCCACGGGACAATTTTTTGTGGCAGCGGTCACGACAAAATTTTCGGGCGCAGAAAAAATTCTGTCGGTGTGGCTCATCCACGCGACGGATTTTTTTTCGACGCCGACAAAAATTTTCGACGCGCCGACGACTTCCACTTCCGTCTTGCCGTATTCGCTGACGGCCGCGGGCTTGACGACTCCGCCGAGCACATGCGCCATCGCCTGCGCGCCGTAACAGATGCCGAGAATCGGAACGCCGAGTTCAAAAATTTCTTTCGGCGGAAGGAGCGAATTATTTTCGTAAACGCTCTGCGGTCCGCCCGTCAAAATAATTCCTTCGGGTTGGAGCGCGCGAATCTTCTCCATGCTCAACGCCGTATGCACCTCGCAGTAAACGTTGTTCTCGCGCACGCGCCGCGCAATCAGCTGATTATATTGCCCGCCGAAGTCCAAGACCAAAATCATTTTCATCCCTCCGAAAAATTTTCTCCGCACATTATAACCAAAAAAAATATCCCGCGCAAAAATTTCTGCAACGAGTTTTCCGCTGTGAAAAATTTTGAGCGCAAGTTGATTAAATCCGTGAAATGTTTTAGACTGTGCCGTGACGTTCGAAGAGAACGTTGCGGCTCAAAAATCTTTCCGAAGGTGATTTGTTTGGAGACAATGTGTATCGCCGTGGCAATCGGCGGGCTGATGATGTTCGCCTACCGCGGCTGGTCGATAATTTTAATCGCGCCGTTCTTCGCGATTGTCGCGGCTCTGCTCAGCGAATTCGGAATCATGCCGACGTACAGCGAGTTGTACATGACGCGGCTGGCGGAGTACACGAAAACTTATTATCCCGTGTTTTTGTTCGGGGCGGTGTTCGCGCGGCTCATGGAGAAGGGCGGGCTGGCCTCGGCAATCGCGGGGAAAATAATTTCTCTGCTCGGAGAGCGGCGGGCGATTTTGGCGGTCATCCTCGGCTGCGCGGCTCTGACTTACGGTGGGCTGAGCGTTTTCGTCGTGGCGTTCGTCATGTATCCTTTCGGCGCGGAAATTTTTCGCAAGGCGGACATCCCGAAGAAACTTTTGCCGGCGACGCTGTGGATGGGAATTTTTTCGTTCGCCATGGTCGCGCTGCCGGGCACGCCGCAAATTCAAAATATCATTCCGTCATCGTACTTCGGCACGTCGACATGGGCGGGCGTGGTGCTCGGCTTGTTCGCGTCGATTTTGTTCTTGGCGATAAGCATGGGCTGGCTGACATTGCGCGCGAAAAAATTGCAGGCGGCGGGCGAAGGTTACGGCGAGGAAGTGGAGAAAAAGCAACGCAAGGACAGACGCTTGCCCGACTGGAAATTTGCGCTGGTGCCGCTGCTGATGGTCATCGTCATCAACGTAATTTTGAGCAACCCGTTTCATTGGGAGTGGGGCTTCCACTGGGACGAGGCGAGCCTGGAAAAATTTTTGCCGCTTAAGTTGAGTTTGTTGGCGGCGAGCGTCGGAAAGGTTCAAGCCATCTGGTCAATCAGCGTGGCTCTGGTCGTGAGCTCTTTGGCGGCGGCTTACATCGGGCGCAGAAAATTTATGCGCGGCGGAGAAAATCTTTTGTCGACGATAAATTACGGAGCAGTCTCCTCGTGCGCGGCGGTCTTGAATGTCGCGTCGGGTTTTGCGTTCGGCTCGGTCATGGTGAGCATGCCGGGCTTCCTTCCGATAAAAGAAATTCTCGTCGGGCTCGGAGAGAGTGCCGGGCCGTTGGTCTCGGCGGTCGTGACGACGAACATCATGAGCGGGATAACCGGCTCGGCGTCGGGCGGGCTGACGATTGCTCTTTCCATGCTCGGCGACACGTGGGCGCAGATGGCTGCCGCGCAGGGCATACCGCTGGAGGCTCTGCACAGAATCGTCGCGATTGCTTCCGTCGGCATTGACCCCGTGCCGCACTGCGGAGCACTTGTCACGTTGCTTGCGATTTGCGGGCTCACTCACAAGGAGGCTTACTTCGATATCGTCGTCCTTATGGGTCTGAAATTTTTCGTGCCGTTCCTGTGCATTTTGTTTTTCATGCTGACGGGCGTTAGTTAATTAGGAATTAGGAATTAGGAATTAGGAATGAGGGAAGTGGGGAAAGAGGGAAAGAGGGAAAGAGTTTTGCTACTTCCCTACTTCCCTTATTCCCTCATTCCCTCATTCCCTAACTGATTGGAGGCGGATTTTTTTGGTGAACAAAAAATTATTCGAGCGTCTGCAGAGGTTCGACCGCGAGCTTTGCGACTTGCTCAAAATTTCTCTCGACCGACAACTTTACACGCTCTCGCTGATTCCCACGGACAGTGCCGCCTCGCCGCTGTCGCAATACATAAAAGGCAGCGCGATTGGCAACGACTTCATCGGTCAGTACTCGGCTCTGCATTACAGCCAAATCGAACAGCTTGCCGTAAAAAGGTGCCGCGAACTTTTCGGAGCCGAACACGCCATCGTTCGCACGGGAAATGCCGCGGCGGCTTCGCGCGTCGTGCTGATGACTTTCGCAAAGGCGGGCGATAAAATTTTGTCGTTCAACCTGCGCAAGAAGGAACATTGCACGGGCGAGCAGATGAATTACGAGTTCGTGAAGTTTGCGGTCGAGCCGAAAGATTTCCGCATGGATTACGAAACCGTTCGCAGCCTGGCGAATCGGCACAAGCCCGCGCTGATAATTTATTCGCCCGTCAATTATCCGCACAACATCGATTACAAAAAGTTGCGCGCGATTGCCGACGAGGTCGGCGCGAATCTTTGGATTGACTTGGGTCAGAACGCCGGCTTGATTGTCGCGAAAAAAATTCCGTCGCCCGTGCCTTATGCCGACGTTGCGACTTTTTCGGCGAGCGACTCGCTTCACGGACCGCAGAGCGGAATAATTTTGTCGAAAAATAAATTCGGCGGCGCGCTGGAGCAAAAGCTCATCGATACCGGTCACGTCTCGCTGAAAAAAAATGTGCTGGCGTCCTTGGCGATAACCTTCCGCGAAATTGCTTGCGAAGAGTACGAAGATTACGCCGCACAAATTTTGGAGAACGCGCGCGCGCTGGAGAACGGCTTAAAAAAATCGGGCGCGGAAGTTTTAATCTCGCCGACGGAAAATCATTTGGTGCTCGTCAAGATAAATCAAGACGGCAAGCAGCTGGAAGAAAAATTGGCGGAGGGCGGCTTGCTGGTCAAGGCGGAAAAATTAATGACGACCGACGAGAACATCACGTATCCCGTCCTGCGCCTGTCGAGTTTGGACCCGACAACGCGCGGCGTCGACGAGCGGGACATGTTCACCGTCGGGCAGACGCTCGGAAAATTTTTGCAATCGAAGCAAGACGCGCAGGCGGTCAAAAGCGTGAGCAAAGTCGTAAAGGAAATGGTGGAGGACTTGCCGCTGTTCTCGGAGGAGTGGTTGCCCGAAGCGGAGATAATCCGCGAGCGCGACCCCGAACTGATGATGAAGGCTCTGATTTACGGCATGTGAGCGGGCGTCCCCTCTTTCTCAAGAGTGGAACCGCAGAACCCGTCCTCATTGGCGCGGCTCGTCCCTTCGATTGGGCGGATGAAATTCTTTTGAGTTATTGAATCATACTTTTCTTTTGCTTGTCCAAAAGAAAAGTATGCAAAAGAAAAGGACACCTCGCGGGGGCGTTGCTCGTTCAAAGTTCGGAGTGTCGAGTTACCCGTGGTGAGTGTGCGCCGGATGACGCCATCACGGCGTCAGACGCGGCGCGGCCGTCATCCATGACGGCCTCAACTTCGCGGCGTAAAAAAAATTTTTCTGAGGCGAATGATGAAAGTTAAAGTCTCCAATGCAATGCTCAACGTTTGGCTCGCGGCTCTGGCGGCGGGCATTCTTTTTATGGAGCACTTCCACCGCGCGCCGAAATTTTTAATCGCGTCCTGCGCGGCACTCATAATCGGCGGAATAATTTTCACGTGGCGCAGAAAAAATCTGACGGCGTGGATAATCTGTCCGATAATTTTTTTTGCGCTCGGAGGGCTGAGATTTTTTTCCGTCGACAATCTTCCGCCCGATGATATTTCAAAATTCGCGGGGCAAGCCGTCCAAGTGTCGGGTGCGATTCGTGAGGAGCCGCAGAAAAAAATTTTGCCGAACGGAATCACTCAGCTGCGATTCGTCGTCGACGCGGAGGCAATCAAGCTCGGCGGCGCGGAGAAAAAAATTTCGGGCGGATTGATTCTGACTTATTACCCGAAAGAAAATGAACCGCTCCCGACGGCTCGAATCGGCGACAAAATTTTTGCGGGCGGCAACTTGAAACTCCTGCACAATTACAACAACCCCGGGCAAATCGACAGCGTCACGCGCATGAAGGCGGACGCAATCACCGCGCGGCTGTCGGCGGGCAAGCAGGGCATTTCAATCTCGGCGGTCGACGGCGGGGCGTGGATAAAATTTTTGCGGCTCGTCGCGGCGATTCGTGAGCATTATCGCGAGGCGATGGCGCAGGTCATGTCGGCCGAGGACGCGGCGGCGATTTTCGCAATGCTCTTCGGCGGATACGCGGGGCTCAATCCCGAACTGGTCGAAGATTTTCAGACGACGGGCATCGTGCACATCTTGTCGGTCAGCGGCGCGCACATGAGCATGATGGCTGCGTTCGCGGCGTGGCTGTGTGCGCTGATGAAATTTCCGCGCGGCGTGACGTTCGCGGTCGGCGTGTTCTTGATTGGCACTTACGCGATACTCAGCGGGCTCTTGCCACAAGTTTTGCGCTCGGCGATGATGGGCATTTTGATTTTCTTCGCCAAGACTTTGGACGCGGAGGCGGAGGGCGCGCGGCTCCTGTCGTTGACGGCGGTCGGCATGTTAATCAATCAGCCGCTGCTGCTCTTCGACGTGAGTTTCCAATTGAGTTTCACGGCGACGGCGGGGCTCATGTATTTGGCGGAGGATTTGGAAAAATTTTTTGAACGCTTGCCGAAATTTTTCGCAGCTCCTGCGTCCATGACAATCGCCGCGCAACTGGCAAGCCTGCCGGTCGTCGTGTGGTATTTCAATCAAATTTCGTTGAGCTCGGTCTTGGCAAATGTCTTCGTCATGCCGCTGCTTGAGGTCGTCATCGTCGGCGGATTATTGGGCGGATTAATCGCGGCAGTCATTCCGCTCGGCGGAAAAATTTTTTTCGCGGGCGAGGCGTTAATCTTCGGGGCGGGCGCGGAGCTGAATCGAATCTTCGCGAAGCTGCCGCTCAGTGCCGTGCAGGTGCCGACGCTCGGATTGGCGGCGGGATTTTTTTATTACGCCGCGCTGATTTTGCGTCGCCCGATAATTTTGCTGACGATAATTTTTTTGTTCGCGCTGAATTTTTTCAAGGCGGGCGAGGTCGAAGTAAATTTCGTGGACGTGGGGCAGGGCGATTGCGCGGTGGTCGTCACGCCGCACGGGAAATGTTTAATCTTCGACACGGGCGGCGTCCGCGAGAGGATGTTCGACGTGGGCGGGCGAGTGGTCGTCCCTTACCTCAAGCACGAGAACATTCGCGCGGTCGAAAAAATTTTCCTGACACACGTCCATGAGGACCACGCGGGCGGCGCGGGAGCCGTCATAAAAAAATTTCCCGTCGGAGAAATTATCACGGCGGGCGAGCCCAAGTCGGAATACGCGGCGGTGTTCGGCATTGCGGAAAAATTTTTGCCGCAGGTGAGGGCGGGGCGCGCGGGCGAAAAATTTTCTGTGGACGGCGTGGAAGTTGAAATTCTTTTCGCGCCGAGCGTCGGCACGGGCAACGAAATTTCCAACGTCTACCGAATCCGCTGCGGCGAAGTGAGCTTCCTCATCACGGGCGATTTGGTCAAAGAGATTGAGGCGGAAATTTTGCGGGCGGGCGTCGACGTTTCGAGCACCGTCCTCAAGGTCGGGCACCACGGCAGCGCGACTTCTTCGAGCGAAGAATTTTTGCGCGCGGTCAATCCGAAGTGCGCGGTGATTTGTGTCGGTTACGGAAATAATTTTGGTCACCCGCGCGCCGAAGTTTTGGAGCGGCTGGAAAATCTTCCGACGAAAATTTTTCGCACGGACCGCGACGGCTTGATTAAATTCAAAACGGACGGAAAAAATTTGAGAGTCGAGACTTTTAATCCGTAAAAAAAATCCCCGCCGATTTGGCAGGGGAAATTTTTTTGCCGCCGACAATTACGAATCAGCCGACCGCCTTTTCTTTCTGGCGAGGATAAAACCGCCGAAACTGTTTCAATTCTTCATCGGTGAGTTTGGGGAATTCGTCGTCGTAAACAATCGGACGGTTCTCAGCTTTGAGAGCACGAAGCCTCTCCACCTGTTCAGGCGTTGGCTTTTGCCCTCTATAAATAATTCTGCGCTCCATAATATTCTCTCCTTTCGTCAGCATCAGCTTTTCGCGCCATGATTATTCTTAGTGTTTCGACACGTTCAGTGTAAACAACAAAAAGTATGTTTTCAACCATGCCGATAGCTTGCCAGCGGTCTTCATCTTGGGAATGTTTTTGGTCACGGAGTACGAGTAAATTGTCGTCCGCGAAAACCAATGCCGCGTCTTCAAAAGTGACACCGTGTTTTTGTTTGTTAATGGCGTCTTTCTTTTCGTCCCATTCGACGAGCAAACCGTCAATGATTTTTTCAAAAGTGCTCATGCCGGAGCGTCACCGCCGTTGATTTAGTGAGGGAAATTTTTTTGCCGCCGACGATTGCGAATCAGCCGACAGATTTTTCTTTGCGGCGAGGATGCACGCGCCGAAATTTTTTCAGCTGTTCGGGAGTTTGCGGCGGGCAGTCTTCGTCGTAAACGATGTCCTCGTCGGTCATATTTTCCAGAAGTTTCAAGCGTTCGAGTTGTTCGGGCGTCAACGGAGCATTGAGGTCAATAACTTTCGTCACCAGCATAGTAATCTCTCCTTTCTTCAACAGTCGCTCTTCGCGCTGAAATTAATCGTGTTTTATCTAAACGTTCAGTGTAAACGACAAACAGAATTTCTTTGACGCGTCCGATTGTTATGTAACGGTCTTCGTCATCGGAGTGTTCGTCGTCAAAACGTTCGATTCGGTTTTCGTCGGCAAAAACCAACGCGGCATCTTCAAAGTGAACTTTATGTTTTTGCCAATTCAGTGCGGCTTTGTCGCTGTCCCACTCGAAGATGAGTTCGCCCGATTGAAATTCCACATTGCTCATGCCAGAGCGTCCCCGCCGCCGACGTAATCTTGAATGGCGAGCGAGTAGACGAGGCGACGGTCGCGCATGAAGGTGAGCACGCGCATGACTTCCCAGGCGGTGTCAAGACTGGTCAGGCAGGGCACGCCCAGTTCGACGGTCGCGCGACGAATTCTGAATCCGTCCTTGGCGATGTGTTTGCCGGGAGCTTGAGTGTTGACGACCATGTGAATCTTTCCGAGCTTAATCATTTGAATGATGTCGGTGGAGCGTTGATGAACTTTGCCGACGATTTCCGCGTCGATTCCGATTGACTGCAAAGCCTTGGCAGTTCCCTCCGTCGCGACGATTTTAAATCCGAGTTCGCTGAAGGCACGCGCCAGTTGCTTCATCTCTTCTTTGTCCTTGTCCGCGACGGTGAAGAGAATGCAGCCGTGCTTGGGAATGTTCATGCCCGCGCCGGTTATCGCCTTGTAAAGCGCGCGCGCGTAATGGTAGTCAATGCCCATGACTTCGCCCGTCGATTTCATTTCGGGTCCGAGGGATATGTCAACGTCCTGCATTTTTGCGAAGGAGAAGACGGGAGCTTTGACGGCGACGTAAGGTTTCGGCTCGACGAGCCCCGAATAATATCCCAAACCTTTGAGCGTTTCGCCGAGAGCCACGCGCGTCGCCACGTTGACCATCTTAATGTTCGTGACTTTGCTGAGGAAGGGAACGGTGCGGCTTGAGCGCGGATTGACTTCAATGACGAAAACTTTTCCGTCCGCCACGACGTATTGAATGTTGAGCAAGCCTTTGACGTTGAGGGCGAGGGCGAGGCGTTTTGTGTAGTCGGTGATTGTGTAGATGACTTTGGACGGGAGAGTTTGCGGCGGGTAAACGGCGATTGAATCTCCGCTGTGAACGCCCGCGCGCTCGACGTGCTCCATGATGCCGGGGATGACCACGTCGACGCCGTCTGAAATCGCGTCAACCTCAACCTCTGTGCCCTGCATGTATCTGTCGACAAGGACGGGGTGGTCGGGCGTGACTTTAACGGCGCGGCTCATGTAGTCGCGGAGCTCTTCTTCGTTGTAGACAATTTCCATTGCCCTGCCGCCCAAGACGTAACTCGGACGAACCATGACGGGGTAACCGATTTTTTCTGCGCCGGTTATCGCCTCGTCCAAGTTTGTCACGCTGATTCCTTTCGGGCGCGGGATATTCAATTCGGTGAGCATTTCGTCGAAGCGTTCGCGGTCTTCGGCGCGGTCGATGTCGTCGACGCTCGTGCCGAAAACTTTAACGCCCGCCGCCGCCAAAGAAGCCGCAAGATTAATCGCGGTCTGTCCGCCGAACTGAACGATAACGCCGTCGGGTTTTTCCTTGTCGATGATGTTCAAGACGTCCTCGGTCGTGAGCGGCTCGAAATAAAGTTTGTCGGAGATGTCAAAGTCGGTGGAAACGGTTTCGGGGTTGTTGTTGATGATAATCGCCTCGATACCCGCCTCGCGCAGAGCCCACACGGAGTGCACGGAGCAGTAATCGAACTCGACGCCCTGCCCGATACGAATGGGACCCGAACCGAGCACGACGATTTTTCTG
Organism: Selenomonadaceae bacterium; assembly: GCA_017527075.1. GTDB lineage: Bacteria > Bacillota > Negativicutes > Selenomonadales > Selenomonadaceae > Quinella. The sequence continues at coordinate 35,500 of JAFXQM010000012.1, read as the reverse complement.
TTGCCGCTGACTTCCACCTCGTCGACCTCGCCGCGGAACGTGGAGTAGTAGTAGGGCGTCGCCGCCTCGAACTCAGCCGCGCACGTGTCGACCATTTTATACACGGGAAGAATTTTAAATTGTTTGCGCATGTCGCGGACTTCGTTGAGCGTGGTGCCGGTGAGCTCGGCGATTGATTTATCCGCCAAGCCCAAAAGTTTTGCCTCGCGGAGAACTTTTGCGTTGAGCTCGCCCTTGTTCAGGCGAACCTCCATATCCGTGATATTTTTGATTTTGTCGATGAACCAGCGGTCAATCTTTGTGATGTCGGAAATTTCTTCGGGCGTGGCGATATTTCTGCGCAGTGCCTCGGCGATAAGGAAAAGTCTTTCGTCGTCAATGCGGCTGAGGCGTTTCCTGATTTTTTCGTCGTCCCACTCGTCCATCTTGTCCATGTGCAGGCGGTTGACGCCGATTTCCAAACTGCGGACGGCTTTGAGTATCGCGCCTTCGAATGAACGGTCAAGGCTCATGACTTCGCCCGTCGCCTTCATCTGCGTGCCAAGCGTCGTGTCGGCGTAAACAAATTTATCGAACGGCCAGCGCGGGAACTTCACGACGATGTAATCGACACTCGGCTCGAAGCAAGCCTTGGTCTTTTTGGTCACGGCGTTGACAATTTCGTCCAGCGTGTAACCAATGGCAATCTTGACGCTGACTTTGGCAATCGGATAACCTGTCGCCTTCGACGCCAGAGCCGACGAACGGCTGACGCGCGGATTGACTTCGATGACGTAATAATTTTGGCTCTCCGGGTCAAGGGCGAATTGAATGTTGCAGCCGCCCTCAATTTCCAGCGCGCGGATAATTTTCAAACTCGCCGAGCGCAGGATTTGATATTCCCGGTCGGTGAGCGTTTGCGTCGGAGCCACGACGATTGAATCGCCGGTGTGCACGCCCACGGGGTCGAAATTTTCCATGGAGCAAATCGTTATGCATGTGTCGTTGCCGTCGCGCATGACTTCGTATTCAATTTCCTTCCAGCCGGCGATTGAGCGTTCAATCAGCACCTGACCAATCATTGAGTACTTGAGCCCGCGCAGAGTTATCTCGAAAAGTTCTTCTTCGTTGTTGGCAATGCCGCCGCCCGTGCCGCCGAGAGTGTAGGCGGGGCGCACGATGAGCGGGTAACCGATTTTGTTCGCGAAGTCAATCGCCGCGTGGATGTCCTCGACGATTGTCGATTCGGGGATTGGCTCGCCGATTTTCTCCATGGTCTCTTTGAACAGCTCGCGGTCTTCAGCTTTTTTTATCGCTTTAATCGACGTGCCGAGGAGTTCGACGTTGAATTTTTCCAGCGCGCCGCTCTCCGCCAGCTGCACCGCCAAATTCAAGCCCGCCTGCCCGCCGAGGGTCGCCAGCAATCCGTCGGGGCGTTCCTTCTCGATTATCGCCGTCAAAAATTCCACAGTCAGCGGCTCAATGTAAACTCTGTCGGCAATGTTGACGTCGGTCATAATCGTCGCGGGATTTGAATTGACGAGGACGACTTCCAAGCCCTCCTCTTTGAGCGAACGACACGCCTGCGAGCCCGCGTAATCGAACTCGGCCGCCTGCCCGATAATTATCGGTCCCGAACCGATAACCAATATTTTATTCAGATTTTTTTTCTTAGGCAAAGTCTCACGCCTCCTTTATCCTCTGTTGCGTTTCATGTTGAAAATAAATTCGTCGAAGAGGTGCACGCTGTCGTTGGGACCGGGTGCCGCCTCAGGATGATATTGCACGCTCGTTATCGGCAAGGACGTGTGGCGGAAGCCTTCAATCGTTCCGTCGTTGAGCGAGACGTGAGTAATTTTTATCGGCAGACCTTGAAGGGATTTCTCGTCGATTGCGTATCCGTGATTTTGCGCGGTGATTGCCACCTTGCCCGTCTCCAAATCTTTCACGGGCTGATTGGAGCCGCGGTGTCCGAATTTGAGCTTGTAAGTGTTTGCACCCATGGCCAGCGCCAGGATTTGATGACCGAGGCAGATTCCGAACATTGGACGCTGCCCGATTAATTTTTGAACTTCACGGATGATGTTGGGCACGTCCTTGGGGTCGCCGGGTCCGTTGGAAAGGAAAATGCCGTCGGGATTGAGCGCGAGAATTTCTTCGGCTGAAGTCTTGGCGGGCACGACCGTCACCTTGCAGCCGAGTTTGCGCAGCGCGTCCAAAATATTTCTCTTGATACCGAAGTCCATCGTCACAACGTAAGGCGCACCCTCGTGCGCGTCGAGCGTGTAACTCACGGGCGTTGACACCAGCTCCACCACGTTCTTGCGAATGGGCAGAGCCATCATTTCGTCAATCGTGCCCTGCGAGGTGTATTCGCTGACGATAACGCCCTTCATTGTGCCCGACGAACGCAGCTTGCGAGTGAGCGCGCGCGTGTCCACGTCGTAGAGGCAGGCGATTTTCTCCGCCGTCAAAAATTCGGGCAAGGTCTTTTGCATGGACGAACTCGACGGCTTCTCGCACAGCTCCCCGACGATTAAGCCGCCCACGAAACTTTTGCGGCTCTGATTAAAAATTTTCGACGTGCCGTAATTGCCAATCAGCGGATAAGTCAGCGTGACGATTTGCCGGCAATAGGACGGGTCAGTCAAAATTTCTTGATAACCTGTCATGCCCGTGTTAAAGACGACTTCGCCCTCGGTCGTGGCGTTGGAGCCGCCGAACAGTTGCCCCCGAAAGGTCGTGCCGTCTTGCAGTATCAATTTACCTTTCAAAGTCTTCACCTACTAAGTCAAATTATTTTGTTATACCATGTGAAAAAGTTTATCACACGGCAAGCGGCATTGCAAATATTAATTCTGTATACAGCGACAAAAAAGGAGCCGGGCTTTTGAGTTCCCGACTCCAAAATTTTTTTCCAATCTTTTTATCTCACGCGCGGAATGTATCTGCCGTTTCCTTTTAAGTCTCCGTCTTTGTCGACGAGTTCAATGTATTTATTCGCGCTGTTCGGGAAAATGATTTGCCCGCTACCCACTTGGAAGATGACATTGCCTTCGGTGTCGGTCGTCGGGCTTTTGACCGAGCCCGAAAGAATCATCACCGTGTCGATGTCCGATTCGTAATCAGCGATAAAAATTTTTCCGTCGCCGCTTTGATAAACGAACGTGTCCGCGCCTGCGCCGCCGAAGAGGCTGTCGGTGCCTTTGCCGCCCCAAAGTGAGTCGTCGCCCGCGCCGCCGTAAAGTTTGTCGTTGCCCGCGCCGCCCAAGAGTGTATCGTTGCCGTCGCCGCCGTAAAGTTTGTCCGCGCCTGCCGCGCCGTCGATGAAGTTGTCTTGGTCGTTGCCCGTGATTCGATTTGCTTTCTTGTTGCCGACGATTGTCAAATCGTGCCGGACCTGAGCGGCGTCAATCGTCACGAGAGTTTCGGCGCAATTTTCATAATCGCTCGGCGTGAATTGGTCTGCCGTGTATTTGTCGGTGAGCGTGGCCGCCGTGCCTGCGTCGTTGTAGCGCACCGTGCCCTCGTAAACTTTTTCCACGCCGTCCTCAATGTAGGTGATTGATTTGTCCGCCGCGCCCGCCACCGTCACTTTGCCGTCGAAGATAACGTCGTCGCCTTTGCTCGTGATGTTCGCCGCGCCCGTCAGAGAAATTTTGTCGGCTTCCTCGTAATCGCTGATTGTGCCCGTCGATTTGAATTGGAAAATATCTGCGCCCTTTCCGCCTGTGACGAAAATTTTCTTTCCGCCTGCGATGATTGTATCGTCGTCGTCGCTGCCGGTTATCGTCGCCTTCGAGTAGTTTGACGCGAATTCAAAAGCGTAATCGCCGCTCACCGTCACTTTTTTGGACAGAGCCGCCGCCGTCAGTTCAATCGTCTCGCCGTTGACTTTCATGCCGCTGAGGGACTTCGCGCCCTTGACCACCGCCTGAATTTCAGTCGCCGTCGCAGAGTAGGTGATTGAATTGCCGTCGAGGGTGTAGCCGGCGGTCGTCGTCTGCCTGAGCGTGGCGGTCGTGCCGCTGAGGTTCCAAGCTTCACTCGTCGCGGGAGCCGCCATGCCGCTGCCGAGTTTCAACGTGTAACCGTCCGTCAAAAGTTTCACGGGCGTGCCGTCGGTTTTGACTGCCGCCTTGCCGATTGTAATCGTCGAGCCGTTCACGTAGAAATTTTTAGCCGCTGCTTTATCCGCCGCGCCAGAAAATTTTATCGTCTGAACATCAGCCGCCGAGTAGGTGATTGAGTCGTCGGAGAGGACGTAACCCGCCTTGCTCACGCCCGCCGTCTTCAGCGTGCCGTTCGAGTAGGTAGCCGCAGATTTTGTCGGAGCCGCCATGCCGCTGCCGAGTTTCAACGTGTAACCGTCCGTCAAAAGTTTAACGGGCGTGCCGTCGAGTTTGACAGCCGCCTTGCCGATTGTAATCGTCGAGCCGTTCACGTAGAAATTTTTAGCCGCTGCTTTATCCGCCGCGCCAGAAAATTTTATCATCTTGACATCAGCCGCCGAGTAGTTGATTGAGTTGTCGGCGAGAGTGTAACCCGCGGTCGTCGTCTGCTTGTAAGTGGCGGTCGTGCCGCTGAGCGTCCACGCTTTACTTGTCGAGGGAGCGTCCACATCGGAGCCGAGCGCGAGTGTGTAGCCGTCAGAAATTTTTACGTCGTCCTTGGCGAGGGCGGACGCGGGAATCGTCACAACTTTTCCACTGAGTTTTAATCCGCTGGCATTTTTCACGCCCGTGACCGTGATTAAATTTTCCGTCGACGCGTCGGTGTATGTGATTGAGTTATCGGCGAGAGTGTAACCCGCAGTGGTCGTTTGCTTGTAAGCGGCCGTCGTGCCGCTGAGCGTCCAATCTCTACTCGTCGTGGGAGCGTCCACATCGGAGCCGAGCGCGAGCGTGTAGCCGTCAGAAATTTTTACGTCGTCCTTGGCGAGGGCGGACGCCGAAACCTTGACAACTTTTCCACTGAGTTTTAATCCGCTGGCATTTTTCACGCCCGTGACCGTGATTAAATTTTCCGTCGTCGCGTCGGTGTATGTGATTGAGTTGTCGGCGAGAGTGTAACCCGCGGTCGTCGTCTGCTTATAGGTTGCCGTCGAGCCGCTGAGCGTCCAATCTCTACTCGTCGTGGGAGCGTCCACATCGGAGCCGAGCGCGAGTGTGTACCCGTTAGAAATTTTTACGTTGTCCTTGGCGAGGGCGGACGCCGAAACCGTCACAACTTTTCCGCTGAGCTTGAGTCCCGCCGTCGATTTAATTCCGTTGACCGTGATTAAATTTTCCGTCGTCGCGTCGGTGTATGTGATTGAGTTATCGGCGAGAGTGTAACCCGCGGTGGTCGTTTGCTTGTAAGCGGCCGTCGTGCCGCTGAGCGTCCAATCTCTACTCGTCGAGGGAGCGTCCACATCGGAGCCGAGGGCGAGCGTGTAGCCGTTAGAAATTTTTACGTCGTCCTTGGTGAGGGCGGACGCGGGAATCGTCACAACTTTTCCGCTGAGCTTGAGTCCGCTGGCATTTTTCACGCCCGTGACTGTGATTAAATTTTCGGTGACCGCGTCGGTGTAAGTGATTGAGTTGTCGGCGAGCGTGTAACCCGCGGTCGTCGTCTGCTTGTAAGTGGCGGTCGTGCCGCTGAGCGTCCAATCTCTACTCGTCGAGGGAGCGTCTACATCGGAGCCGAGCGCGAGCGTGTACCCGTTAGAAATTTTTACGTCGTCCATGCCGAGAGAGGAAGCAGACACCGTGACGGTCGTGCCGCTGACGGAAATGCCGTTCAAACTTTTTACGCCGCTGACAGTCACCAACGTTTTGCTCCGCGTGCCGTAGGTGGCGGTGGTGCCGTCGAGTGTCCAAATGGGTGCCGTTTTGTCTGAGCCGTCGATATTGACAGCCGACAAGTTAGCCGCGCCCGACAAAGTTATCTTGCCGGTGCCGACAGTGATGATTATATCCGAGCCGCTCTCTTGCGTGGAGTAGGTGCCGGTGCCGCCGCCGATTTTCAATGTCGAAGTTTCATTGAAGCCGCGAATGTAATCGTTGCCGTCGCCCGACTTGTAATTAATTAAAGCATACGTGCCGTCGGAACAAACGAGAGTGTCATTACCCGTGCCGCCGTCGATTGTTACGGGTCTGCCAAAATAATAGCCGTCTTCGTCGATAATGTAGTCGTCGCCCGCACCGCCGTCGATTGTGGCTCCTTGGTCATTTGAATAAATGGTGTCGTTGCCATCGCCGGCGTTAATGCTTACGAATGCGCCACCATAATTGCGGATTGAATCATCGCCTGCGCCGCCGTCGATTGTAATTTCGTCACCAACACCCCCCCCGCCTTCGTTGTAAATGGTGTCTGCGCCTGCGCCCGCATTTATTGTGACGTTGTTACTGTACCGGTTGTAAATTGAATCATTTCCGCCGAGAGCATTAATGGTCGCGCCGTCGAGGGTGTTGACGAGATTATCCGCGCCGTTCGTGCCCTCCACGTTCAGAGGATTTTTATACACGCCCGCAATATTCACCGACGGCAAAGTCGCCGCGCCGACCAAAGTTATCACGCCGTCGCCCACCGTCACCAAAATATTTGAACCGCTCTTTGTCGTTGAGTAGGTGCCCGTGCCGCCGCCGATTTTCAAAGTGTCATCCTCGTTGAAGCCGCTGATTGAGTCATTGCCGTCGCCTGAGGTGTATTGAATCACATTGCACGAAGTATAAGAACCCAAAGTGATTGTGTCGTTGCCTGCGCCCGCGTTGATTGAAACATTGTCGCCCCAGTCGTTGTAAATGGAATCGTCACCCGCGCCCGCATTGATTGAAACATTGTTGCCCCGGTTGTTGTTGTAAATGTAATCATCACCCGCGCCCGCGTCGATTGTAACTCTTTCACCGCCGCCGTTAGAAATGGAATCATCGCCCGCGTCCGCCGCGATTGACACAGAGAAGCCGTCGCTGCCGTTGTAAATGGAATCGTTGCCCGCGCCCGCCGCGATTGTCACGTTCGAGCCGTTCGTCAAAATGTAATCGTTGTCCGCGCCCGCGTCAATCGTCACGGAGTTGCCCCAGTTGTCAATGTAATCGTTGCCGTCGCCCGCGTTGATTGTCACGTTGGAGTCGCGGTTGTAAATTGAATCGTTGTCCGCGCCCGCGTCGATTGAAACATTGTCGCCCCAGTTCCAGATATTATCGTTACCGTCACCGCCGTCGATGGAAGAGCCGTTGCCGCTGTTATCAATTTTATCGTTGCCTGCGCCCGCGTCAATCGTAACCTGTTTGCCATCGTTGCTGATAGTGTCATTGCCCGCGCCCGCGTTGATTGTCACGCCGTCGCCGTTGTTTCTTATCGAATCATTTCCGCCCAGCGCGTGAATGGTCGCGCCGTCGAGTGAGTTGTTAATCGTGTCTGCGCCCGACGTGCCGACGATGTTCAGCGGATTGACGAAAGTGCCCGCGATGTTCAGCGTCGGCAAAGTCGCCGCGCCGACCAGAGTAATCACACCGTCGCCGACAGTCACCAAAATATTTGACCCGCTCTTTGTCGTGGAGTAGGTGCCTGAGCCGCCGCCGATTTTCAATGTCGAAGTTTCATTGAAGCCGCGAATGTAATCGTTGCCGTCGCCCGCCGTATAATTGAAAAGAACATTGGAGCCGCCGTCGTTGTTAATTGAATCGTTGCCCGCGCCCGCAGTGATTGAAACGTTGTTGCCGCCGTAGCCGTTGTAAATTGAATCGTTGCCCGCGCCGCCGTCGATTGAAGCATAGGAGCCGCTGATGTTTTGGATTGTATCGTCACCTTCGCCCGCCTCGATTGTCACGTTGTTGCCGGCGGTGTTTGAAATGGAATCGTTGCCGTCGCCCGCCTCGATTGAAATGTTGGAGCCGATGTTTGAAATGGTATCGTCGCCTGCGCCTGCGTCGATTGTCACGTTTTTGCCGTAGTTGTTAATGTAATCTGAGCCCGCGCCCGCGTTGATTGTCACATAATCGCCGCCGTCGCCGTTGAAAATGTTATCGTCGCCGTCGCCCAAATCGATTGTTACGTTGTTGCCGGTGTTTCGAATGGAATCGTCGCCGCCGAGAGCGTTAATGGTCGCCTCTGCCAGTGAATTGTTAATCGAATCTGCGCCCGACGTGCCCTCCACGTTCAGCGGATTTTTATAGACGCCCGCGATGTTGACCGCCGCCGACGCCGCGTCGACCAAAGTAATTCGTCCGTCACCGACCGTCACGATTATATCGGAGCCGCTCACTTGGCTGGAGTAGGTGCCCGTGCCGCCGCCGATTTTCAAAGTGCTCGTGGCATTGAAGCCGCTGATTGTGTCATATCCGTCGCTCGACATGTAATTGAACAGAACGTTGGAGCCTCCGCTGTTGTTAATGTAATCGTCGCCTGCGCCGCCGTCTATTGTCACACCGTCGCTGCTGTTGCGAATGTAATCATTCCCGTCGCCGCCGAGAATCGTCGAGCTCTTGCCGCCGTCCGAGATGACCTCTTCGCCGTTGACGTAACCGAGCTTGTTGTTCCAAATCGAATCGTTGCCCGCGCCGCCGAGAATTAAATCGTTCGTGCCGAAGTTTTGAATTGAATCGTCGCTCTCGCCTGCGCTGATTGTAACTTTTTTGGAGCCGCCGTTCGTGCCGTAGTTGATAATATGGTCGTCGCCCGCGCTTCCGTTGATTGATACGTTATCGCCGCTGTTGGAAATGGTGTCGTTGCCTGCGCCCGAATCGATTGTTACGTTGTTGCCGGTATTGCGAATGTAGTCGTCGCCGTCGCCGCCGAGAATCGTCGAGCTCTTGCCGCCGTCCGAGATGACCTCTTCGCCATTGACGTAACCGAGCTTGCTGTTGGAAATGGAATCGTTGCCGTCGCCGCCGAGAATTAAATCGTTCGTGCCGAAGTTTTGGATTGAATCGTTGTCTGCGCCCGCGTCGATTGTAACGAACGAGCCGCTGTTTGAAACGGAATCTTGACCTGCGCCCGCATCGATAGAGACATTGGAGCTTTCACTGTTGGAAATGGTGTCTTCGCCTGCGCCCGCGCTGATTGATACGTTGTTGGCGGTGTTGCGAATGGAATCATTTCCAACGAGAGCATTAATCGTCGCCCCTGACAGTGTGTTGTAAATTGTGTCCGCGCCGCTTGTGCCGACGATGTTGAGAGGATTTTTATAAGTGCCCGCGATGTTGACCGCCGACAAGGACGCCGCGCCGACCAAAGTAATTGCGCCGCTGCCAACTTTGACCACGATATCCGACCCGCTCACTTGTGATGAATACGTGCCTGACCCGCCGCCGATTTGCAATGTGCTCGTCGCGTTGAAGCCTTGAATTGTGTCTCGCCCGTCGCCCGAATTATATTGAATTAAATTGAGTGAAGCAGAAGAGCCCAAGCTGATGAAGTCGTCACCTGAGCCCGCGTTTATTGAGACATTCGAGCCATACCAAGCGTAATTTAAAATGGAATCATTACCTGCGCCACCGTTTATTATCACCGTAGAGCCGGTGTAGTTTTCAATGTAATCATTGCCCAAACCTGCGTTGATTGTTACGTTCGAAGCATCGTTTCTAATTAAATCGTTGCCCGTGCCCGCGTTGATTGAAACGAAAGAACCGCCGTTGTTGTTGTCAATGGAATCGTCATCTTCGCCTGCGTCGATAGACGAGTTGGAGCCATAGTTTTGAATGTAATCGTTGCCCGCGCCTGCCTTGATTATGTTGTTATTGCTGTGGTTGCGGATTGTGTCGTTGCCTGCGTCCACGCTGATTGTGACGTTGTCGGTCCAGTTGCGAATGGAATCGTTGCCGCTCGTGCCGCTGACCAAGGTGTTGCTTGTGTTGTTTTCGATGTCTACAAAACGTTGAAGGTCGAATTTAAATTCTTCCTTGAACATAAGAACCACTCCTCTTTTTTTCGAATGCCATTATTTTCTCTTGCATTATACGGTATCTTTAGGAAAAAAAATAGGGACATGGAAAAAATTTTTTCCTTTGTCCCACAAAAATTTATCCGTCTTCAGCTGACGACTGAATTCGCGGCGGCCTGTAAAGAATCATTGACAGCGGCGCGGAAAGATTATAAAATTTCGCCGCAAAGAAAGGAGCGGTTGTGATGAATGATTTGCCGCGTTTCATAAAGATTGGCGAAGAGCGTATCAACGTTAACGAGATTGTCAGTTACGGATTTGCCGTGGACGACGACGAAGACCGTTATCTTTACGTCGGACTCAAGACGAGCGATGATGTTCTTGAATATTACGAGGACGACGTTGACTTCGACTTGGACGAAAAAATTGCCGAGCTGGACGATTTGTTCTTGATTAAGTAACGCCGCTGATTATAAGCTACAGAAAATTTTTGGGAGGTAATTAAATGTCAGTCATTGATGAAATTCTTCAGACGAACGAAAAGTTTTGCGCCAATCTTCCTGAAGAGTACAGAGCTTACGAGCACGAAGACCACCACGACAGCAAGCTGCCCAAGAAGCATTTGGCAATCGTCACGTGCATGGACACCCGCCTCGTCGAATTCTTGGAACCCGCCCTGGGAATCAAACGCGGCGACGCAAAAGTTATCAAGACCGTCGGCAACTGCTTGAACGGAGTGTTCGACACGACGGTGCGCAGCCTGCTGGTTTGCATTTACGAATTGGGCGTGCAAGAGGTCGCAATCATCGGTCACCACGAATGCGGCATGGCAAAGACCACCTCCAAGAGTTTGACCGCCGGCATGTTGTCGCGCGGCATTTCCCCCGACGCAATTAAGATGGTCGAAAAGGAACTCGTCGAGTGGACGGACAGCTTCCAAAAGCCCGAAGAAAATGTCATGGTCGTCGTCAAACAGCTGCGCGAAAATCCGCTCATCCCCAAAGACGTAAAAATCCACGGGCTGATGTTCCACCCCAGGAGCGGCAAGCTTGAACTCCTCGACAAACAAAATTAATCACGAACGATAAAAAATTTTTTCGGCGTCGTCCAAAGAGGGCGGCGTCTTTTTGTTGCTGCCGATTAACCGAGCCGCCGCTGAAGATTTTCTTTGACCTGTGCGCGAAGTTTTTCATCCGAAAATTTTTCAATCACAGGATTGAACGCCGCCTCCACGATTAACCGCTCCGCCGCCGCTTTGTCCAGCCCGCGGCTCATCAGGTAAAAAATTTTTTCCTCGTCGAGCCGCCCGATACTCACGGCGTGGTGTCCGTCGACTTCATCTTCCTCGGCAAGCATGAGCGGCACCGAACGATTGCGCGTGCCCGAAGAGAGAATTATCACTTCCTCCAGCTCGCGCCCCTTCGAACCTTTTGCGCCGCGTTGAAAGTCCAGCGTCCCGCGAAAAATTTTGTCGCTTAAGTCGGTCAATGCGCCGCGCACATTCATCGTCGCCGCAGTCCTCTTGCCGCGCTGACGAATCACGTAATTGAAATCCAATTTGCGTTTGCCGTCGCCGAAATAAACCGCCTCGAAGTCAGCCGCCGAATCGTCGCCGCGCAAATCAATCTCCACGTCCGCAGAAAAATTTCCGCGCCCCAAGTCCGCCGAAATAAATTCCACGCGCGCATTTGTCCCGACAGAAATTTTTATCCGCCGCGCGACATTTTCTTCAGCCAAGTTCACGTCGGAAAAAATTTTCGTTTCGCCGTCGCCCACGTCAAAAAATTTTTCCTCAATCTGCGCGGGCGTCGTGAGTTCGTTCACGCCGAGCCAACGCCACGATTTGAGCGGGATTGTCCCCAAAAATTTTTCGTCCATAAAATCTCCTCCAAAAAAAGGAGTCAGGATTTCGATTCCTAACTCCTAACTCCTAATTCCTAATTCCTAATTCCTAACTCAAAACGCGGGGACGATTGCGCCCTTGTACTTGTCCTCGATGAATTTCTTAACCTTGTCGGTCTTGAGGGTGTTGAGCAGGGTTTTAATCTCTTCGCGGTTCTCGTCGCCGTCGCGCACGGCAATGATGTTAACGTAAGGCGAAGTTTTGTCCTCGATGAAGAGCGCGTCCTTCATGGGGTTGAGGTCGGCGTTCATGGCGAAGTTCGTGTTGATGATGGAAATGTCGACGTCCTCCAGAGTGCGCGGGAGCTGCGCGGCTTCGACTTCCTGAATCACCAAATTTTTGGGATTGTCGGCGATGTCCTGAACGGTTGCCATTTCGTTGACGCCGTCCTTGAGCTTGAGCAAGCCCGCCTTCTGCAAGAGGAGCAGAGCGCGTCCGCCGTTGGTCGGGTCGTTGGGAATGGAAACGGTCGCGCCGTCGGCAAGTTCCTTCAAGTCTTTAATTTTTTTGGAGTAAATGCCCATGGGCTCGATGTGCACGCCGCCCGCGTTCTTGAGCTTAACGTCCTTGTGCTCTTTGATGAAGTCGTTGAGGTAGGGCTCGTGCTGGAAAAAGTTTGCGTCAAGTTCTTTGTCGTTGAGCGCGATATTCGGCTGAACATAATCGTTGAACTCGATGACTTCAAGCGTGATTCCTTTTTCCTTGAGGTCGGGCTTAATTTCTTCCAAAAGCTCGGCGTGGGGCACGGGGGTCGCGCCGATTTTGAGCGTGACTTCCTTGGCAGCCGATTTGTCGTCAGCTTTCTGTGCGGGCTGGTCTGAGCCGCCGCCGCAACCCGTGAGCAACAGCGACGCCGCCAACGTCATTGCCGCCAAAAATTTTACCTTCATGTGAGTTTCCTCCTTTAATCAGTTACGCCGCGATTATATCAGACGAAAATTTTTTGTCCATAAAAATTTCTGCCCGTTGCCAAAAGTTTTGCGTTGATTTAAAATCCTTCCAAAAAGTTTGGAGGCGGAGGAAATGACTGACGTTGAGAAGCTCGCCGAGATTTTGTCGCAAAGCAAGCGCGCGGTTTTCTTCGGCGGCGCGGGCATGTCCACCGAGTCGGGCATCCCCGATTTCCGCAGCGCGAACGGAATTTACAATCAGAAACTCAATAAAACTTTTTCGCCCGAAGAAATGGCGTCGCATAATTTTTTCGTGAGCCACCCCGAAGAATTTTTTGCCTTCTATCGTGAGCGGTTCGTTTATCTCGACGCGAAACCTAACGCCGGTCACATTGCCTTGGCGGAGCTGGAGCGGCGCGGGATTTTATCGGCGGTCATCACTCAGAATATCGACGGGCTTCATCAAATCGCGGGCTCGCAGGTCGTTTACGAACTTCACGGCTCGATTCGTCGGAGTCATTGCGTCCGGTGCGGCGCGAAGTATGACATCGATTTCGTCATGAAAAATATTCCCGTGCCTCACTGCTCGGAGTGCGGCGGAGTCGTCAAGCCCGACGTTGTCCTTTACGGCGAGTCGCTCGACGACGAAACCGTTTCCAATTCCGTGCGCGCGATTTTGAATGCGGACACGCTGATTGTCGGCGGCACGAGTTTAATCGTTTATCCTGCGGCGGGGCTGATTGATTATTTTCGCGGGCGTCACCTGATTTTGATTAACAAGACTGCCACGCGCGCCGACGCCGACGCCGAACTTGTCATCCGAGAAAAAATCGGCGAGACACTTTCAAAAGCAGTTGCATTACTAACCACTAACCACTAACCACTAAAAATCGACCGAAGGGAGATTTTTCATGAGCTTCAAACGCTTGGTTCGGACGATGGATTCCTCGCGCTCGATGATTTTATTCGCGGCGTTCGCGGGATTTTTTTTCGTGCGGACGGCTCTTTGCCCGCTGAGCCACGACGATTACGGTTACGCGTTCATCTGGGACGGAGCTCACGGCGGGAACTTGGAGGCAATGCAATTCGGCTCGCCCGAAATTGAACACCGAGACCGCGTCGAATCCTTCGCGGACATTTTCACTTCGCTCAAGTCCCATTACTTTGATTGGGGCGGAAGAATTTTCGCGCATGCCTTCGTTCAATTTTTTATTTGGATTGGCAAACCGGTTTTCGACATTGCCAACACGATGATTTTCGTTTTCCTCGTGCTGACGATAATCAATCTGTCGAACACGTGGCTGAAAATTTCGCGGACGGCACTGCTCTGGATTTTCTTCACGATGTTTTTCCTGATGGCGTCGTCGATGATGAGCACGCTGTGGCTGACGGGCTCTTGCAATTACATGTGGATGACTTTCTTCCAACTTTTTTTCCTGACGCCTTACGTCAAAGCGTTGCGCTCGCACGAGGCGGGCAACTCTCCGCTGAATATCGTGCTGATGATTTTGCTCGGGCTGTGCGCGGGCTGGTCGAATGAGGCGGGCGCGCTGGCGACGGTCTGCTTAACATTTTTCCTGCTGGTCATGTGCAAAGTCCAAGGCGTCTTTCGCCCGTGGATGATTGCCGGCTTCTTGGCGGTGAGCGTCGGCTGTGCGCTGATGTTGTTCGCGCCGGGGAATTTCGCGCGCATGGAGTTCGCACACCCGCATTTCGTTTACACCAAAGAACTTTTCCTTTCGCACATGTCCAACGGATTCATTCGGGTCGTGGCGGCGGATTTAATCGCGCTGATTCCGCTGTTCATTTATTTCGCGCGGCGCAACTCGCCGAAGATAACCATGGCGGAAATTTTAATGCTGGCGTTCACGGCGACGGGCTTCCTCGTGCCGATTGCTTTGCTCTTCTCGCCCGAATACAACGCGCGCATTTCCATAACGTCGCTGTCGTTCATCTTGGTCGCGTCGAGTTCGGCGATTTTGGAATTGGAGCGGCAAAACCTGAAAGCGTTCCTGAACGTGCCGAAAAAATTTTTGCGCGGAGTGTCGCTCGTGTTGACCGTCAGCTTCGTGTCATACTTCGCCACGCTGATTTACGTCGACATTTCCATTTTCAACGCGGCGCGCCGGCAAGTCCGTTACATTCAGCGCAACGCACAGTTCGACCCGATACCCATGCCGCGCATGCCGATTCGTCACCGCTTCGAAAAAATTCACGGCGACAGGAGCGCGGCCTCGGAGCTCGAATTTTTCGCGGGCATTGAAGGCAAATTGAACAGCTGCCGCAATTCCTGCGTCGCACAATATTACGGCGTCCGACACGTTATCGCCGTCGACAACTGAGGAGGTTTTCAAATGACAAATTGTATCTTCTGCAAAATCACGCGCGGAGAAATTCCGTCGCAAATCGTTTACGAGGACGCAAGCGTCGTCGCGTTCAAGGATTTGTCGCCCCAAGCTCCCGTCCACGTGCTGATTGTCCCGAAAAAACACATTCAAAGCGTTGCGCACTTCCAAGCCGAGGACAAAGAGCTCGCCGCGCACATTTTCGTCGACGTGGTGCCCAAGCTCGCCGCGCAGCTCGGAGTGACTGACGGCGGCTTCAGAGTCGTCCTGAACACCGGCGACGACGGCGGGCAAACCGTTCACCATTTGCACGTTCATTTGCTCGGCGGACGGAAGATGACTTGGCCGCCCGGCTGAGTTCAGTTAGGAGTTAGGAGTGAGGAGTTGGCTGAAGAAAAAATTTTCCGCTCGGCATATTGGGACAACATCAAAGGCTTCCTGATAATTTTGGTCGTCTTCGCGCACTGCCTCTTCGCCCTGCAAAACGTGCCGCTGAACAATTTAATCGTCGACGCAATTTATATGTTCCACATGCCGGCGTTCGTGTTCGTGTCGGGTTACTTCAGCAAGAGTGAACATTCGCGCTCGTTCTTCCCGATGATGAACTTGCTCGCCGCGTTCGTCCTGCTGAACGGATTTTTTCTGTTGCGCGGAATTTTTTCGGCGGAGGGCACGCCCTCGCTCCTCAATCCGTATTTCTCGGCGTGGTATTTGCTCGCGCTCCTCGTCTGGAGAATTTCCGTCCCGCTGCTCGAACGCGTGAGAAATATTTTGCCGTTGCTGATTTTGTTTTCGTTGGCGGCGGGTTTTTGGGCGGAAATAAATATGCAATTCGCGGCGGTGAAAATCGTCGTCTTCTTCCCGTACTTCATGGCGGGATATTTTTTTTCCAAAGAGTCGGCGGAAAAAATTCGGCGCAAAAAATTTTTTCCGCTCGGAATGATTTTGCTCGTCGAAGCGATTGCCGTCGGATATTTTTCTTACGGAGCATTCAACCTGACTGACCGCGACCTCTTGCCGAACACTTACGCGGACCTGAACGGATTCTTCGGCAGAATTTCGCTGATGATTATCGCCGCGCTGTCGATTGTAACTTTGCTGCTCGCGTCCGTCGAAAAAAATATCCCGCTGCTCACGAAGGCGGGAAAAAATTCTCTGGCGATTTATCTTCTGCACAGACCGTTCACGCTTTTGTTCTCGGAAAAATTTTCGGCGTCGGAGTTTCAAATCTTCGCGGCTCTCGTCGCAACTTTCCTGATGACTTTAATTTTCGGCTCGGACAGATTCAGCGGCGGGCTCAAAAAATTTTTGAACAGCCTGGTCGAATCGCTCACAAGCGTCAAGGGCATGGCGTTGCGCGTAATTTTTTTGGGGCTGATGATTTCCGTCGTGTTCCTGCCGCTGATTTTCAAATTGTCCGCGACTGAACCTTCCGACAAAATTTTCCGCGTGATGGATTCGGAGACGGCTCAACGCTTCGACGGCGCGTTCAAGATTTTATTCGCCGGCGATTTGATTCTTCTCGAAGACCAAGTTAAGCGCGGCTTCAACGGCAGCGGTTACGACTTCGCGGAGGTTTTTGAATACGCGACGCCTTTCATCTCCCGCGCGGATTTTGCGATTGGAGTTTTCGAAGGTTCGCTCGGCGGCACGCGCAAAAATTTTTCGCAGAGCAACTTCGACGACGGCAAGGAACTTTATCTGAACTTCCCCGACGAATTTGCCGACGCCGTGAAGAACGCCGGCTTCGACCTGGTGACGACCGCGAACAATCATTTGCTCGACATGGACGTCGACGGCGCGCTGAGGACGATTAAAATTTTGAACGCCAAGCAAATCGATTTCGTCGGCTCGTACTCAAGCGTCGACGACAAAAAAAATAATCGCGTGAAAATTTTTGAGCGCGACGGAATGAAGCTGGCGGTCTTGGCTTACACATACGGCACGAACGGAAAAGACACCGACGAACTTATCGGCGCGGACGAATTCTTGAGCTCGTTCCTCGTCGGAGAGAGCAGCCCGAATTTTTCCAAAGTCAAAGCCGCCGTCGAAGAAGATTTTTCTTTGGCGAAAAGTTTTGCGCCCGATTTGATAATCGTCCTGCCGCACTGGGGCACGCAATTTGCCGACGCGCCCGATGACTTTCAGCGCACGTGGCAGAAAATTTTTTTGGACAGCGGCGCGGATATAATTTTCGGCGACCACACTCATTCCGTTCAGCCGATTGAATTCGACGGAAAAAATTTCACGCTGTTCAGCCCCGGCAACTTCGCGAACATCTACCGCGACCACGACGGCGACGCCAGCGCGTTGGTTGAGGTTTACGTCGACCGCGCGACCAAAAAAATTATCGGCGGCGCAATCATTCCGCTGTGGACTGAATCGAAACTCGACGGGAATTATCGCGCGCTGCCCGTCACAGAAATTTTCACGAACAAAAAGTTGCGCGGAGAGCTGAGCACCCGCGACTTTGAACGCGTCGAAGAAATTTTGCGGCACGTCACGAAGATTATGCTCGGCGATGAAATTAATTTCAATCAGCAGAAATATTTTTTCGACGGAGATGGTTTTATGCGCAAAAAAAATATGCCGCTCGAAATTTCCGAGGACATGCGCGGAGAATTTTATAAGGCGTTGACGGCGGCGCAGAACGTTTGCTTCGTCGGCGACAGCTTGACCGAGGGCACGCGCAACGGCGGCGTTCCGTGGTTTGAGCCGATTGAAAATCTTGTGCGCGGAAAAATTTTTAACGTCTCGCGGGGCGGCGCGACGACCAAAACTTTGCTCGAACGGCTCGACGAAATTATTCAAAGCCGCGCAGATTTATTCGTCGTGGCTGTCGGCGCGAATGACGTTCGATATCGCGACGCGGAAATTTGCTCGATGACGCCCGAAGAATACGTTGCCAACCTTCAGAAACTTTGTAACGCCGTCCGCGAAAAAAATCCCGCCGCGAAATTTATTTTTATCGCGCCGTGGACTTCGACCGACGGAGATTTGGTCAGCCGCCTGCCCTTCGCCGAAAAGATTAAACTCAACGACGAGTACTCGACCGTGCTGAAAAATTTTTGCGCCGCGAACGGAGAAATTTTCGTCGACGCCAACCCGTACATCGACGCCCGCTTGAAAGTTTTCCCGCACAAAAATTTTCTCACGGACTTCATCCATCCGAACGCGGACGCCGGCGTCAAACTTTACGCGGAGGCCGTCTTGCGTTCAAGTTCAAGATGATTGAGCCTCGAAAAATTTTTTAAGCGATTCGGCGGCGGCACGCGTCATGCTCGGCACGGCTGAGAGTTCCTCGACCGTTGCCGATTTTATTTTTGCCAGCGTCCCGAAATTTTTTAAGAGTTCCGTCCGCCGCTTGAGCCCGATGCCCGCCACGTTATCCAGCTCGGATTTCAAATTTCTTTTGCGGCGAAGTTTTCTGTGGTAAGTTATCGCGAATCGATGAGCCTCGTCGCGAATCCTCTGCATGAGCTTGAGGGCTTGGCTGTCGCGCGGCAGTTCAATCGGAATGGAAGAGCCTTCGACGAAAATCAATTCAAACTGCTTGGCGAGCCCGACGACCGGCACTTGATGACCCGCGCCGCGAATAATTTCCAGCGCGGAGCCGAGCTGACCGAGCCCGCCGTCGATTACGATTAAGTCGGGCAGATTTTCCGTGGAGCCGTAACGACGACTCGTGACCTCGCGCATGGAAAGAAAATCATCGGGCTTGCCTTCCGCCGAACGGATTTTGAATCGGCGATAACTTTTTTTGTCGGGCGCGCCGTCCTCGAAGACGACCATGGACGCCACGGTTTCCGCGCCCTGAATGTGGGAGATGTCGAAGCACTCCATGCGTCTGGGCAGCCGCGGCAAGTTCAAAAAATTTTTCAGCTCCTCGACCGCGCCGACCGTCTGCGCGTTTTTGAGCTGACGACGCGCATTTTCTTCTGCCAAAAATTTTTCGGCGTTGGCGTTTGCCATCTCGACCAGCGAACGTTTGATGCCGCGTTTCGGAGTGATTAATTTCACGCCGAGCCACTCGCCCAAAATTTTCAAATCATCGTCGCGGAGTTCGACGGGCAGAAGAATTTCCGCCGCCGAAATTTTTGCGCGCGAATAATATTGCTTGATGAATTCCGTGACGGCTTGAGCGTCGTCCGCGTCGTGCGCGCCGCTGAGCAAAAAATTTTCGCGGCCGGTGACTTTGCCGTCGCGAATGAAAAAAATCTGCGCGCAAGTTTCATTTCCCGACCGCGCCAAGCCGATTGCGTCCGCGTCGCCCGTGTCGCTGACGATTTTTTGTTTCTCGGTGACTTTCTTTACCGCCGACAAAATATCTCGGAGGCGCGCCGCCTGCTCGAAGTTCAAAGCCTCGGCGGCCGCGTTCATCCGCGCGGAAAGTTCGCGCTCGACCTGAGCCGTGTGCCCTTCCAAAAATTTTTCCGCCGCCTTGACGAACGAAAGATATTCTTCGCGGGAAATTTTTTTTGCACAGGGCGCGAGGCACCGTTTGATGTGAAACTCCAGGCACGGACGCTTCGGAAAAGTTTTGCACGTCCTCAGCGGGAAAATTTTTTTCAGCAGCTGAAGAGTTTCCTTGACGGCAAGCCCGCTCGTGTACGGCCCGAAATATCGTGAGCCGTCGTGAATCACGCGCCGCGTCAAAATTATTCGCGGAAAATCCTCGGCGGTCACGCGCAGGTACGGATAACTTTTGTCGTCCTTGAGGCTGATGTTGTATCGCGGGCGGTGCTTCTTAATCAAATTGCATTCAAGGATGAGAGCTTCGACCTCGTTCGCCGTGACGATTGTCTCGAAGTCCGCGACCTTGGCGACCATCGCTTTGACCTTCGCGCCGTGATTTTTTCCGCTCTGAAAATATTGGCGGACACGATTTTTCAGCACGCGCGCCTTGCCGACGTAAATGATTTTGCCGCGTGCGTCGTGCATGAGGTAAACGCCGGGCGCGTCGGGCAGAGTTTTGAGTTTCTCTTGAAGAATTTCCATCGCGAGTTCCTTTATGAATTTTGGATTGAAAAATTTTTGAGCGTATGATATATTTTTCGCGGCAGGCAGTCTGATGTGTCGGCTTTCTTCCTCGAAGGAAGGAGGTGACGCGTATGGAGATTCATGACCGGGTGGAGCTCATCTGCTCCGTCGGAAGTTTCATCCTCGCGCTCATCGACCACTTCAATGGAAAGAAATAGCCGAGCAACGCCCGGCTTCGTAATACCCCTTATACATTAACGAGGGAGGAGTCGACGTTCCGGCATCGACTGCCTGCCTTAAAGTTTGTCTTTCTTACCGCGCGAATCATATCACACGGGAAAAATTTTTTCAAGCCCGCGTCGCTCAAGTGAAGAATTTTCGCCGTCGGTTCCTTTATGAATTTTGGATTGAAAAATTTTTGAGCGTGTGATATATTTTATATGGTAGTCGGTGAGTCGGCTTCCTCTCGCAAGAGAGGGGGTGATGTCATGGACAAAAAGGATTGGCTCATGCTCGTTATGAACCTCATCCAGACGGTCTTGACGTTGCTCTCGTTCCTGAAGTAATTTAGGCACGAAAAAAGCCGCATCTGCGGACGCGACCTTCTTCACCAAAGTCTTTAATTAACGAGAGGGTGTCGGCGTCGCTACACACCAGCTACCTTTGCGTTTGTCTTTCTTACCGCGCGAATAATATCACACGAAAAAAATTTTTTCAAGCTCGCGTCACGCAAGTGAAGAATTTTCGCCGCCGGTTCCTTTATGAATTTTGGATTTTCAACGGAAAAAAATAGGCCGCACAAGCGCACGGCGACCGAATCGTTGTTTAACTGAATAACACTTATCGAATAACGAGGAAGGAGTCGACGTGCTACCATCGACTGCCTGCCTTAAAGTTTGTCTTTCTTACCGCGCGAATAATATCACACGGGAAAAATTTTTTCAAGCCCGCGTTGGCTTATCAATTTCTCCAATCATTCAGCGCGAAGAATTTTCTTTGAGGAGAATCCGTTCAATCTTCGTCGGCTTATTTTTTTTGTCGTCAATGTCAATGAGCACGGCGCAGTAGACGGCGGCACCCTCGGCGACTTCAAATTTGCTCGGACGCCCCGTCAAAAATCTTTTAATCACCGGCTCGACGGTCATGCCCAAGATTGAATTTTGCGCGCCGACCATGCCAAGGTCAGTGATGTACGCGGTGCCCTTCGGCAAAATTTTTTCATCAGCGGTCTGCACGTGAGTGTGCGTGCCGACGACCGCCGTAACTTGCCCGTCGAAATAATTTGCAAAGGCGAGCTTCTCACTGGTGGCTTCGGCGTGGAAGTCAACCAAAATCGCGTCGCAGTCTTTGCGCATGAGCTTCAAAATTTTTTCGGTGAGGCGGAACGGGTCATCCAGCTGCGGCTGCATGAAAGTCCTGCCCGACAGATTAATCACGCCGATTTTTTTTCTGCCGACGGGGAAAATGCAAAAGCCTCTGCCGGGCGTGTCTTCGGGGTAATTGGCGGGGCGCAGCAGAAACGGTTCCGTGTCGATTATCTCCAAGACTTTCGGGTTGTCCCAAATGTGATTGCCGCTCGTGACGACGTCCGCGCCGCCTTTAATCAAATCGCTGAAGATGCTCGGCGTCAAACCTTTGCCGTGCGCCGCGTTCTCTCCGTTGACGACAACCACGTCGATTTTTTTTGCCTGCCTGAGTTCGGGCGTTTGCTCCATAAAAAAATATCTGCCGGTTCGCCCGACAACATCACCGACCATCAAAATCTTCAAAGAAACCGCCTCTTTCTCAGCGCGCGTAAACGACAACGCGCTCATGCTCGCGCACGCCGACCAATCTGCCTTCGACGCGCAACTGCCGCATGTTATTCAAGCACTGCTCCAAATAATCTTCCTGCGCGATAAGATAATCCTCGTCGGGGAAATAATTTTCGTCGTACTCTTCAATCAACCTGTCGCCGAAATAAGTCGCCGTCAAATCCGTGAGGAGTGACAGCTCCCGACAAGTCAGCGTCGCCACATCCCGCCGAACGTTCAAGAAATATGTGCCGTAAACTCCCTCGACGTTGAGTTCAATCTTCGCGCCGCCCAAACCCTCCAAGTGATGGAAAGTTTCCAGCGACTCGGCAACGTAAGCCAAAAAGTTCTCGAAGTCGTTCTGCGAAAATTTTCCGTTCAATGCAAAGGAGAATTCAAGCGTCTCGCCTTTCGACTCGTAAGTCACTGATTGAACTGCAGGAAACACCACGAGAATCGACGCCAACAACCGACTTGCGTCGGGATTGGGTTTCTTCGACTTCTTCAGGAAATCAAACACCGCTCCAACCTCCTTTGTAAGGCAAAAGGGAACAGGGATTGAACGGCTCCCTATTCCCTGCTCCTTTGAAAAATTATTTTGCGTAATCGACGACGCGCACCTCGCGGATAATCGTCGCCCGAACTTGCCCGGGGTAATCCAAATCTTTTTCAATCTTCTTGACGATATCGTGGGCAAGCGTGACAGCCGCCGCGTCGTCAATCTTATCGGGTTTAACCATGACACGAATCTCGCGTCCGGCTTGAATGGCAAAGCAGCGTTCGACGCCCTCGAAGGACTCGGCAATTTCTTCAAGCATCTTGAGCCGCTTAAGATACATTTCCAAACTTTCACGGCGCGCGCCGGGTCTGGCAGCCGAAACCGCGTCCGCCGCCGCCACCAACACCGCCTCGACTGAAGTCGCCTCGACGTCTCCGTGGTGAGAGGCAATGGCGTTGATGACGAATTTGTTTTCGCGATAACGCTTCGCCAAATCCGCGCCGATTGTCACGTGCGGTCCTTCAATCTCGTGGTCAACAGCTTTGCCGATATCGTGGAGGAGCCCCGCGCGCTTTGCCAGGTTCACGTCGACGCCGAGTTCACTCGCCATGATTCCAGCGAGCATTGCCACTTCGATTGAATGATTCAAAACATTTTGCCCGTAACTCGTGCGATACTTGAGCCGCCCCAAGAGTTTGACGAGTTCGGGATGAATTCCGTGGACGCCGACCTTGAACGTCGCCTGCTCGCCCGCTTCCTTCATGCGGTTGTCGACTTCGCGCTGCGCCTTCTCGACCATCTCTTCAATCCGCGCGGGATGGATTCTTCCGTCCGAAATTAATTTTTCCAGTGCCACGCGCGCGACCTCGCGTTTGACGGGGTCAAAGCCGGAAAGGATAACGGCTTCGGGCGTGTCGTCGATGATTAAGTCAATGCCCGTCAAAGTTTCCAGTGTGCGAATGTTTCTGCCTTCGCGCCCGATGATTCGACCCTTCATGTCGTCGCTGGGCAGTGCCACGACAGAAACCGTCGTCTCCGTCACGTGGTCTGCCGCGCAGCGTTGAATCGCCGTGCTTAAAATGTCTCGCGCCTTTTTGTCCGCCTCATCCTTGATTTGCGTTTCGTACTCTTTGATTCTCAATGCTTTGTCGTGCTTCAAACTTTCTTCGACTTCGTCCATGAGAATGTTGCGCGCCTCGTCCCGGCTCAGCTCTGCAATGCGCGCGAGTTCGGCGTCTTCCTTTTCCTGCATTGCGTCCAGCTGTGCCTGCGACTCATTGAGCCGCGCTTCTTTCTTACTCAGAAGAACTTCTTTTTTCTCCAGCGAATCCAGCTTCTTGTCAAGGTTCTCTTCCTTTTGCACCATGCGCCGCTCTTGCCGAGAGAGTTCATTGCGTCGCTCTTTGGTGTCGCGGTCGAGTTCCTGCCGCATTCTATGAATTTCTTCCTTAGCTTCAAGAATGGCTTCTTTTTTTTCTGCATTTGATTTCTCGCGCGCTTCGTCGAGGATACGTCGCGCTTCGTCTTCCGCCGAGCCGATTTGCGCTTCGGCAGATTTCTTGCGCGCCATATAACCGCCCGCCGCGCCGAGAATTATTGCGATGATGACTGCTGCGATTGTAATAGCGATAACACTCACCCCCCATTTTTTCCTGAATACCAAGATATTTTATAGATTGTCACAGGATATGTCAAACACTTTTGAGGAGTGAAGAGCCCCCTCTTTATCAAGAGTGGACACGCAGAATTTTTCCTCATTGCCGTCGGTCGTCGCTTCGATTCGGCTGATAAATTTCTTTTGTCTGTTGAGCCTTACTTTTCTTTTGCGTGCCCAAAAGAAAAGTAAGCAAAAGAAAAGGGCACCTCGCAGGGGCGGCTCCTCGTAAATAGTTTGGAGGTTGAGGTTACCCGTGCTTGGTGTGCGCCGGATGACGCCATCACGGCGTCAGACGCGGCGCGGCCGTCATCCTTGACGGCCTCAAAGTTTGTCGGCAAAAAATTTTTGAATTACTTTGCGTCGGCTTTGCGCTGAAATTTTTCTCTGTCGACGATAAAGCGTTCGTGAATGCCGCGACCAATTTCTCCGCGCGCGTCGGAGGCTGTGACTTCAAAAATAATTTTGCGCCCGTCGACGGAAATAATTTTCACCTCGGCGCGAACTTTCATGCCGAGCGGTGTCGGAGCCGTGTGCCTGACGTTCAAAGCGATGCCGACCGAAGTCAATTCGCGCGGCAAATTTTTTTCGACGAGCTCAGCCGCCGCTCTCTCAATCAAACGAATCAGCGCGGGCGTCGCGAAAA
The DNA here is from genome assembly GCA_017527075.1 of Selenomonadaceae bacterium. Lineage (GTDB taxonomy): Bacteria > Bacillota > Negativicutes > Selenomonadales > Selenomonadaceae > Quinella. The sequence goes on along the minus strand of JAFXQM010000012.1, from coordinate 10,946 downwards.
CTTTCAAGCTGCCCGAGCCGAGCGCGACCGCCATATTTTTTTCCGTGACGAATTCTTCTGCGGCGTTCGTCATGCCGATTAAATTTTCGTAATTCATTTGAATCCCTCCAAAAAAATTGCCGCCTGCATTGGCGGCGAGTGAGCAGAATGGATTTAATACTCGAAGCTGTCGAAGAGGAAAACGACTTTCATGTCCTTGAGGAACTTCGACGCGTAATTTTCAATCAAAACGCGATTAGAGTCGGGAATCGCCAAGACGGGGTTGCTGTTGAAATCCTCGACGGCGACGGCTCTGACCACCAGCGGATTGGAGCCCGCGCGCCCGACGCTTTCCTCGTCGCTGATATAATCCGCCAAGCCCTCGCGGATGATTCTGTCGATGTCAAGATTTTTGTGCCCGTAAATTTTTGTGCCGTTCGTGTTCTTTATGACGGCACTCATGACGGGTTGCAATCCCAGGCCGCGGCAGTCGACGATTAAGCCGGTGTAATCGCCCCGAGCCATCGACGCGTACTCTGCGACCGTGCGGCGGGCGGGTCTCTGAGTCGTCGGGGCGTCGGAAGGCATTTGCGTGCTCGGCGCGGGCTGAATATAAGTCGGCTCCTGAATCGTCAACGAATTCATCTGAACGTTTTGCAAAATGATTGAGTCGAAAGATTGAAGCGACATCCTCGACAGCGGCGAACGATAAGGCGTCGTCGGGACGGATTCAAAATTTTGCGGCGCAGTCGTCGTTCCTCTCCGCGCGAATTCCAAACGCTGCTTGACGGGCGTCGACGAACTGTAAGGCACGAGTGACGGCTCAATTTCCGTGACGGGATTCGGGAAAGGTTCAACCGCCGAATTTTTTTCAAAGACGGCACCCGCCAATGAATTTGTCGTTCCGAACAGCGGTACTTGCACAGTCACCCGATAACCGCCGTCGCTCAGGAAAGTTTCGTTGAGGACTTTGGCACCCTTAATCGTCGCCTCGACTTTGACTTTGACTTGGTCGTAAGTGGTCAGCATTTTCTCGACGGTCGTTTCGCCCTCGACGCGCACGCCGTTGATAATCTCGCCGAGCTTGCGGTAAGCGTCAGCCTTTGCCGCCTTCGACGCCAAACCCTTTGCTTGCGTGTAATTGACTGCGTCGGGCGGAACGATTCCTTCGCCGGTCACGGTGATGACTCGCCTCTGCCAGTCCACGCCGTCGGCAAAGTCAATCGCCTCGGCAGACACGTTTGCACTCGTGAGCAAAATCGCCGCCGCGAGTGCCGAAAAAATTTTTGGCACCTTCATCTCCATCACTCTCCTTTCCGCGAAATTTATCATGCCTTCGTTAAAGCCGCTTTAAAAAATATGCGCGTTGCCTTTTGCTCGGAAAAGATATACAATCACTCGGCAGAAATGAAAGGATGGTTTTAGTTTTATGATAGTTGTAATGAAACCCGGCTCAACGCCCGAAAATTTGTCGGCGGTCGTGAAAAAGATTGAGGCGGCGGGTCTGCGCACTCATCTTTCCAAGGGCGAAGAGGTTACAATCGTCGGCGTAATCGGCGACAAAAAAATCATCGCGAACTTGGAGCTGCAGATGATGGCGGGCGTCGAAAAGACCGTTCGCATAACCGAGAAATATAAACTCGTCAGCCGCGACTTTCACCCCGAAGACACGGTCGTGGACGCGGGCGGAATCAAAATCGGCGGCAATGAAGTCGTGGTCATGGCGGGTCCTTGTGCCGTGGAAAGTTTGGAGCAACTGCGCGAGGCGGCCTCTGCCGTCAAAGCTTGCGGCGCGAAATTTTTACGCGGCGGAGCATTCAAGCCGCGCACTTCGCCGTATGACTTTCAGGGGCTCGGCGAGGAAGGCTTGAAACTTTTGCGCAAGGTTGCCGACGAATTTGACCTGCGGGTCGTCACGGAAATCGTCGACAAGGACGACATCGAAACTTTTTGCAAGTACGCGGACATCCTTCAGGTGGGTGCGCGCAACATGCAAAATTTCCAAATGCTCAAAGCTCTGGGCAAATGCTCGAAGCCAATCCTTCTCAAGCGCGGACTCAGCGCGACGATAAGCGAGTGGCTCAACGCGGCCGAATACATCATGAGCGGCGGTAACGAACAAGTCATCTTCTGCGAACGCGGAATCCGCACTTACGAGACTTTCACGCGCAACACGCTGGATTTGTCGGCGGTGGCGGCCGTCAAGGAACTCAGTCACTTGCCAATCGTCGTTGACCCCTCTCACGGCACGGGACGCTGGAAAATGGTTGCGCCCATGGCTCGCGCGGCTTTGGCGGCGGGCGCGGACGGTTTGATTATCGAAGTGCACCCGCACCCCGAAAAAGCTCTCTCCGACGGCGACCAATCTCTCACGCCCGAAGCTTTCTCCGAACTCATGCAAAGTTTGGGCGGCATTGCAAAAGTCATGGGGAAGACGATTTAATTTGTCCCCTCTTTCTCAAGAGTGGACTCGCAGAATCTTTCCTCAATATCTTGGCTCGTTCCTTCGATTAAGCCGAAAAATTTCTTTTGAGTTTTTGAACCTTCTTTTCTTTTGCTCACCCAAAAGAAAAGAAGCAAAAGAAAAGGGAGCCTCGCGGGGGCGGCTCCTCGTGCACGGCTCGGAGGTTGAGATTACCCGCAGCCTGGTGTGCGCCGGATGACGCCATCACGGCGTCAGACGCGGCGCGGCGCGCGTCCATGCGCGCCTCTGATTTCGTCAGCGCGATTGATTGCGCTACATTAAAAGTTAGGAGTTAAAAATGGAAAAACTTGTCCCTAAGCTGGCGATTATCGGCGTCGGGTTAATCGGCGGCTCGCTCGGCTTGTGCCTCAAAGATAAACTCGGCGACAAAATTTTTATCACGGGCTTGTGCCGCACGGAAAATTCAATGCGACGCGCGATGGAACTCGGCGCAGTGGATTTGGCGACCGCTGACATTGCTCAAGTTGTCGGCGACGCTGATATAATTTTCCTCAGCCCGCCTGTCCTGCAAATTGTGCCCATGGTCAAAAAAATTTTGCCGTTCGTCAAATCGGGCGCAATCCTCACCGACGCCGGCTCGACCAAGCAATTCATTTGGCAGGAGCTCCAAAAAATTCTCCCGCCCGATATTTTTTACATCGCCGGTCACCCAATGACGGGCAGAGAGAAATCGGGCGTCGACGCGGCGGACAAAAATCTTTTCAAGGGCAAGGCTTATGTTATCGTCGAAGACACGGGCGCGCCGACTGAGGTTCACGAAAAATTGATGAACCTCCTGCGCCTGACCGAAGCAAACTTCCTGACGATTGACATTGCCAAGCACGACCGTTGCGCCTCAATCATCAGCCACGTGCCGCACCTGACTGCTGCCGCGCTCGTCACTCTCCTCAACGACGCAGGCGACGACCTCGACTCGTGTTTGAAATTAGTCGGCGGCGGTTTCAAGGACACGACGCGTATCGCCAGCTCAAACGCCGACATGTGGGCGGACATCTGCATGACAAACGGCGACGCCATTGCCGCTCACCTGCGCGACCTCCAAGACATCCTCGGCAAAGTCATCGACGCAATCGACGCTCGCGACCGCCAAGCCGTCCACGATTATTTTGCCAAGTCAAAAGCGCGCCGCGATGCAATTTTGGAAGCCGTCACCTTCGACCCGAACTGAAAAAAATCCCGCCGAAAACTCGACGGGATTTTTTAGTGATTGGTGCCAAGTGATTAGTGATTAGATTTTTTCTAACCACCAATCACTAATCACTTCAACTTCGAGCCGCTGATTTTGTGAACGGTGCCGTTGATATTAAACGTGTCGCTCCTACTCACGCCGCTGAACACCACGTGCCCGCCGCCGCCGACTGCCAAGGTGAGGTTGCCGCTCTTGAAAGACGAGTTTGTAAACGTGCCCTGCGAGCCGTTCGCCTTGAGGATTTGGAGCATATCGGAGCCCGTGAAGTCCATGATTTTATCTTTGCCTTCGTTTGCGTTATATATGAACACGTCGGAGCCTGCGCCGCCCCACAGGCTGTCATTTCCTGCGCCGCCCCGGAGCGTGTCGGAGCCTTCGCCGCCCGAGAGTGAATCGTTGCCCGCGTCGCCCGAGAGTGAATCGTTGCCGAAGCCGCCGTTCAAGCTGTCGTTTCCTTCGCCGCCATAAATGTGGTCGTCGCCGCTGTCGCCAACCAATCTGTCGTCGCCGCTGTCACCATGCAGGTAGTCTTTGCCATCCTCGCCGTTCAAGCTGTCGGCACCTTCGCCACCCCACAGCGTATCTTTTCCTGCGCCGCCTGAGAGTGTGTCTGCGCCGTCGCCGCCGGTCAAATAGTCATTGCCTTCCCCGCCGCTGAGCGCGTCTTTTCCGTCGCCGCCATAAAGGTAATCATTACCCGCCTCGCCGTAAAGTGAATCCCAGCCATCGCCTCCGCGCAAAGTGTCATTGCCCTTGCCGCCATAGAGCGTGTCTTTTCCGTCTTCGCCGTCCAAGTAATCATTACCCGCCTCGCCGAGCAAAGAATCTTCGCCTGCTCTGCCGTATAGTTTGTCGTCATCTGCTCCCCCGCGCAGGACGTCCTTGCCCGCGTTCCCGAAAAGTTGGTCATTGCCTGCTCCGCCCAGGATTGACACGTTCGTGCCCGCCGACGATATGTAGTCTTCAACCGTGCCGCCCGTGAACATTTTCTTCCCGTAGTCTCCTGCCTCCAAGAAGAAATAATATCTGCTCGCGTTGCTCTTCACCGATACATTGCCTTTAAAATTTTCGGGCTTCAACGTCATGAAATATTCGTCATCGGGGGCACTCGGCTCACTTGCCAAGCCAACCAGTTCCAACGTCGGATTTGTCGCGCGTGTGCAGCTGACTGACTTCGCGTCCTCGCTGACCACGTAGCCCGCCGTCTTTCCGCCGTAGGTGTACACTTCGTCTTTGAGTGTGCCCGCGTTGTCCGTCGGAGCGGTCATCCCTTCGCCGAGCGCGAGCGTGTATTCTTCCGTCAAAACTTTTATCGGCGTGCCGTCCGTTTTGACCGCATTTTCTTTAATCGTGACGGTAGTGCCACTCACCGCGAAATCCTTTACCGTTGCCGACTCGTTCACGCCGCTAAATTTAAGCGTCTCGGTTGTCGCCGCAGAGTATGTGATTGTCTTCCCGTCATCGCTGAGCGTGTAACCCGCACTCGTCCCCGCGCTCGTGTAAGTCATTGTGGAGGGAGTGTAATTCGCTTCGACTGTCTTTGGAGTAATGACATCCGCGTTAAGCTTTAACGTGTAGCCGTCGCTGATTGAAACTTTGTCCGTGCCCAGCACCGCCGCCGATACCGTCACGGTTTTTCTGTCCAAAGAAATGCCGTCCAAACTCTTCACGCCCGTGACGGTGACCAGAGTTTTGCTCGGCGAACCGTAAGTCGCAGTGGTTCCTTCCAGGATCCATCTGTGGTTATAAAGCGTCTCGTCGTTGATGTTGAAGGCGTCCAAGCTTGCCGCCCCGACCAGCGTGATGGAGTCCTTACCCACGGTGAAGATGTAGTCGTTGCCTTTAATAAAACTCGTTGAATACCCTTCGTCAATTTCCAGCGTGCTCGTCTCGTTGAAACCTCGGATTAAATCGTTGCCTGCGCTGTATTTGAACAGTGTATTTTTACCGTAATTGTTAATGGAATCGTCGCCTGCGCCCGCCTCGATTGTCACGTTCTCGCCATTGTTGTAAATTGTATCGTCGCCCGTGCCCCCGTTGATTGTTACTTTGGAAGGGTCGTGTCGGCTGCCGTCGCGCCAATAGCTGCCCAAGGAAATGTAATCGTCGCCCGCGCCTCCGTCCATTGATACGTTGGAGCCGTAGTTGAAAATGTAATCGTCGTCCGCGACTCCGTCCATCGTCACGTTTTCGCTAGTATCGTAGCTGTAAATGGAATCGTTTCCTTCGCCCGCCGCGATTGAAACCGAGTCGCCCCAGTTGTGAATGGAATCGTTACCCGCGCCCCCGTCCATTGAAACGTTCGTGCCACCGTTGTAAATGGAATCGTTACCCGCGCCCCCGTCCATTGAAACGTTCGTGCCACCGTTGTAAATGGAATCGTCGCCCAAGCCACCGTTGATTGAGACGTTCGAGCCGCTGTTTTGAATTGAGTCGTTGCCCACGCCCCCGTCCATGGTCACCGAGTCGCCGTAGTTGAAAATGTAATCGTCGTCCGCGCCCGCGTTGATTGAGACGTTGGAGTCGTAGTTGCAAACGGAGTCGGAGCCCTCGCCCGCGTCCATCGATACATTGGAGCCGCTGTTTTTAATTGAATCATTCCCCGCGCCCGCGCTGATTGTCACCTTGTCGCCGCTGTTGTCAATGTAATCATTGCCCGCACCCGCGTTGATTGTCACGTTCTCGCCCCTGTAATTGCGAATAGTATCGTCGCCCGCACCCGCGTTGATTGTCACGTTGGTGGCGTAGTTGTTGATAGAGTCGTTGCCGTCGCCCGAGGTGATTGTCGCGTTTGTTATCCCTTCGTCGTAACCGTTTTGAATTGAATCGTCGCCCGCCCCTGAATCGATTGTCACGTGCGAGCCCCAGCTTCGAATGTAATCGTTGTCTTCGCCTGAGCTGATGGTTACGTTATCGCTTTGGTTGAAAATGTAATCGTCGCCCGCGCCGCTGTTGATTGTCAAGTTATCGCTGAAATATTTTCTGTCTTCCCAAAGTTTGAAGTTGTAAATGGAGTCATTACCCGCGCCCCCGTTAATTGTCACGAGAGCGCTGAAGTTTCGGATGGAATCGGAGCCTGCGCCGGCGTCGATAGAAACGTTGGAGCCGTAGTTGCGAACGGAGTCGTTGCCGCCGAGTGCCGCAATCGTCGCGCCGCTGAGAGAGTTGGAATAGGAATCGTTGCCTTCCGTCAGCGTGATGAGCTTCGGGTTGATGAAAGTGCCGGCAATGTTCACGCTCGACAGAGACGCCGCGCCCTGCAGGGTTATCTTGCCGTCGCCGACTGTGACGAGGATATCGGAGCCGACTGTCTCGGAGAAATAGGAGTCAGAACCTGAGCCGATTTGCAAAGTGCTCGTCGCGCTGAAGCCGTTGATTAAATCGAAGCCGCCCGTGTATTTGATTGTGACGTTCTTGCCGCTGTTTTGAATTGAATCATTCCCCGCGCCTGCGTTTATGGATACGTTGTCGCCGCTGTTGGAAATGGAGTCGTTGCCGCCGAGTGCAGAGATGGTTGCGCCGCCGAGAGAGTTGGAATAGGAGTCGTTGCCTTCCGTCAGCGTGATGAGCTTCGGGTTGATGAAAGTGCCGGCAATGTTCACGCTCGACAGAGACGCCGCGCCCTGCAGGGTTATCTTGCCTTCGCCGACAGTGACGACAATATCGGAGCCGACGGTCTCGGAGAAGTAGGAGTCTGAGTCGCCACCGATTTGCAAAGTGCTCGTGGCGTTGAAGCCGCGGATTAAATCGTTGCCGTCACCTGATGTGTACTGAATCAAAATTTTATTTCCGAAATTTTGTATGGTGTCGGAGCCGTTGCCTGCGCAGATGGTGTTGTCGGAGCCGTAGACGATGATTTTGTCGTTTCCTGCGCCCGCGTCGATAAAGTTGGCGGTGATGGCCGTGTTGTCGGCTTTGCCGCTGCTGTCGATGAAGTTGATGAAATAAATTAAGTCGTCGCCGCCGAGGAAAGTGTTATTCTTGCCTGCGCCCACGGTGATTTTGTCGGAGCCTGCGCCCGCGTCGAAGAGATTGTCTTTGGAATCGGCGAAATTATAAAGAGCGAGCGAATCGTTGCCGTTACCGGTGGAAATGATATTGCCGATGCCGCCTTTGATGGAGACGAAATCGTTACCTGCGCCGGCGGAGACAGAGTTGTCGTAGACGACAGAAGGAAGAACAGAAAGGAAATTATCACCGTCGCCGAGATTTATTAAGTGGTGAGAGCCGTCGACGCACAGGACAGAATCAGAGCCGGCGCCGGTGTTGATAGAGGCGTATTGACCTGTGATGGAGAGAGTGTCGGAGCCTGCGCCGTTGTTAATGGAATTTGCGCCCTCTGCGACTTCGATGTATTCGCCGACCGAGGAGCCGGTCAGATGAGTGTTGGCACTGAGCCCGCTGACACGAGAAATGTTGGAGGCGGTGGTGATGAATTGTTTGACGCCGTTGTCATTGACGACGTAGGTAAGGAAGCCGTCAAGGGATTTAATTTCGCCGAGGAGAATGTCGCGGCTATCGGTGGAGACGTTGCCTTTGTCGTCGGCGTAGAGTTTATCGCCGCTTTTGAAACGGGACAGATAGACATTGGCAGTGATGTCGCCAAAGGCAGGGCGCAGCAAAGTTTGAAGCGCGGCATGTTTGGCGAAATAGCGCAGGAACATGAAGCCGCCGGCATAAGCGTCGTTGGTGCCGGTGCCGCTTTTCATTGCCAAGGCATTTTCCAGACGGCTGTCGGTGTAAGCAATTTCAAAAATTCTGTGCCCGCGTTCGTCGTCGATACCGTGCGCCAGTTCCGCAGTGCCTTCGGAGATAAATTCGGGTAAAGAGTTAAAGAAGTTGACGTTGGCAGCCATGAGCGCGTGGATAAATTCATGGGCGAGCGTGCGGTCAAGGAAGCCGGAGCTTTTTTCGTTGTAAAAGCCTTCGCCGTCAGCGTCGGTCGCGTTGACGTTGTCGTAGTATTTCATGTTGACTTGAAGTGTCAATTTCGTGGGCACACCGTCGGAGCTTTTGCGTTGAACATTTCCGACAGCGGCCAGAGTCTCGGAGTTCTTGTCGTTGTAAAAGTAAAGCCCGATATCTTTAATCATGGCGGTCTGCGAATTGAAACTGATTCCGAAACTTTTTTCGTCGAGGTTAAGACAGTCGGCCGCCCACCATTTGAAAAGCCCCGCGACGATTGCTTTATGAGATTCGCTCAGTTCGTCGAAAGTCAAAAGATTGAGGAGAGATTTTCCGTCTTCGTCAACTGTTTTGCCTTCGGGGTCGTCCGTTTTGCCCAGCAGATGAATGGTCAGTCCGTTGCGCGTGAAAATTTCAGCCTTCGGGAAAGTGGAAGAGACCGAGCCCACTTGCGCGCCGTCGACAGAAACTTTGTCGCCGTTCGCCAGCACGGTGAATTTATCAAGATTAACCGTGGGCGCAGAGTCCGTGACGTTGAGCGAAAAATTTTCCGTCGGCTTCTCGTCGAGTTCAAGGAGCGCGGGCTTGTCGGTCGTTTGAATCGGCGTGGGCTGATACTCGTCGTCGGGAGCCGGGCGCGCGCCGAGCCATTGGTCGAAGTAAGTTTGATTATTTTCTTCGCTGAGGTCGGCGAGATTTATGCCCGAATCGCTGAGCCACTGACTGATTGAAGTTTTCGTGCCGTTGACGTTGACCGTGCCGTCGAGATTCGTGAAGTCGCCGAGCTTGAGCTTGCGTGTGCCGGTCGCGTCCGTGATGACCAAGAGCATGTCTTCTATCTTCGCCGCGCCCACTTCAAAGCTGCCGCTGATTGTCATGACGTCTTCGCCGCTGAAGTCGGTTAAAGTCACGTCGTCGACGTGCGCAGAAATTTCAATCGTGTCTTTTCCTGCACCGCCCGTGACGGTCGTGCCCGAACCGTTGACTGTGATTGAGTCGTTGCCCGCGCCCGCGTTAATCGAATCGGCACCGTCCGCCGTGATTGTGTCGTCGGAGTCGGTCGCTTGCACAACCCAGTTGCGCGAGCCGGTATAAATTTTCTGCGCGGCTGAGGTGGAGGCAGTGTATGTGTTGACAGAAATTTCGTCGACGATGGAGCGGTCGGTTTTCTCTTCGCCCGTGCCCAAAACAAACGAGCCGTCGGCAAGGCGGGTGGCAACGGAGGCAAGATTTGCGGCGGTGAGTATCGTGCCGTAAAAATCTGTGTCGCCCGCCGCGAGAGTGATGTTTGCGTCGGAGCCTGTGATTGCGCCCGTGTCCACATTGCCGGTCGAGCCTTTGTCGCCGCTGTACCAAGTGTAACTGCCGTCAGCTTTAATCCAAAAGCGCGTGGGCAACTGAATGCCGCAATACTTCTCCAAAAAAATGTAAGCCTTGCGCTCCTTGATGACGCTTTCAACTGTCGTGGCGTTGGCAATGGCGTTGCTCGCCCCGTTGTAAAAAGCGTTGCTCAGGGCTTTGGCTTTTTCATTGTTCTTGGCAAGTTGATTCTTCTGCGCGGCAGTGAGCTCGGACAAAAGTTTCTCCGTGCCGAAAATTTCTTTGACAGCTTCCTTCTCGGCTTTGGCTTGGTCGGCTTCCATCGCGTCGATGACTTCCTGAATGGAAGAAAATCGGGAGGAGGCACAGACGGCCGCGTCAAGCATGGTGTTGCCCGGGTCGGCGGTCGATTGGGCGAGGCCGTGGTTTGCGAGCCGTGCCATAAACTTCTTGATAACTTCCTATGGTGTCATATGAATCACTCCTTTGACGAACATTATATCACATTCGCAAAAAAATCCCGCCGAGTTTTCGACGGGAAATTTTTTAGCTGATAGCTGATAGCTGTTAGAAAATAATCCTAACAGCTAACCGCTGACAGCTAACAGCTCAGCGCAGCTTCGAGCCGCTGATGGAATAAGTCGTGCCGTTGATGTTAAAGGTGTCGGTCGCACTGATGTTTTGGAAGATGACGTGCCCGCCGCCCTCGACGGCAATGGTGAGCTTGGAATTTTTAAACGAGGAATTTGTAAACGTGCCCGCCGAGCCGTCGGTGTTTAGGATTTGGAGCATGTCATCCGCCGTGAAGTCCGTGATGTAATCTTTGCCTTCATTCGGCTTGTAAATGAAAACGTCTGAGCCCGCCCCGCCCATGAGCGTATCGTTGCCTGCACCGCCCCAGAGAGTGTCGGAGCCTGCGCCGCCCATGAGAGTTTCCGCGCCGTCGCCGCCCGACAATGTGTCATTGCCTGCGCCCGCGCTGATTTTTAAATTGTCGCCCGCGCTTGTAATGTAATCGCCGTCCGCTGAGCCCGTGAGCACTTTTCCGCTGTAATCGCCCGCCTCCAC
>JAFXQM010000011.1 GCA_017527075.1 Selenomonadaceae bacterium | reverse complement strand
GTGATACCGATGGCGGGCGACAGCAAAATTTTCAAAGACGCCGGCTTCAAGTACAACAAAAATTTCACGGAGATAAATCACAAGCCGCTTTTCCAGCGCGTGTTCGATTCGGCAAAGAAAATCGGCGAGGGAAATTTTATCTTCGTGGTGAACAAGGAAGACGCTCAAAAATTTCACATCAACAAATCGCTCAAGCTGCTCGCCCCCGACAGCCGCGTTATCGTCGCGCAGGGGCAGACGGCGGGCGCGGCGTGCTCCGTGCTTTTGGCGGCAGAATTCATCGACAACGACGACGAGCTGATAATTTTCAACGGCGACCAAGTTTTGGAATGCGACTTGAAAAAAATCTTGAGTGAGTTCCGCGAAAAAAATTTTGACGGCGGGATAATCACTTTCGAGTCCGTTCATACGCGCTGGTCATTCGTTCGCCTGGACGAAAATAATTTTGTCATTGAGACGGCGGAAAAAGACCCGATAAGCAACCACGCGACGGCGGGCTTCTACTACTTCAAGCACGGAAAAGATTTCGTCGCGTCCGTCAAGGCGATGATTCACAAGGATGCCAACGTCAACGGCGCGTATTACGTTTGCCCCGCCTACAACGAGATGATTATCAAGCAGAAAGTTATCGGTTGCGTCGAGATTGACGGCTCACTTTATTATCCGCTGACCACGCCCAAGGAAGTCGACGAGTACGAGGCTCACGTTAAAGTTTGGGAGGAGGTTTATCATGAAAACAGCAAAGCTCAAAGATATGCTTCGCGGCTGGTTCGTCGGAAATTTCGAGCCGACGCTTTACAGGACGAATGACGTTGAAGTCGGCGTGAAAGAATTCGTCGCGGGCGATTTCGAGGAGGCTCACTATCACAAAGTTGCCACGGAGATTACGATTGTCATGTCGGGGCAAGTGCGGATGTGCGACACAATTTTGAACGCGGGCGACATAATCGTCGTGGAGCCGGGAGAAGTGACGAGCTTCGAGGCTTTGGCGGACGGAATGCTCACCGTCGTCAAGTTGCCCGGCGCGAACAACGACAAGTATTTGGCTTAAGGAGGAATTCGCATGTTGAATATCGTTGTGCCGATGGCGGGACGCGGCAGCCGTTTCGTCAAGGCGGGTTACGAATTGCCCAAGCCGCTGATTGAAATTCACGGGCACCCGATGATTGAATGTGTCACGAAAAATATTTCGCCGAAGGGCGCGCACAGATTCATTTACCTTTGCCTTGCCGAGCACTTGGAGAAATATGACCTTGAGCGTCGCCTGAAAAGTTTTTCGCCGAATTGCGTCGTCGTGCCCGTCGACAAAGTCACGGAAGGCGCGGCGTGCACCGTTCTTTTGGCGCGCGAATTTATCGACAACGACGACCCGCTCATGATTGCCAACTCCGACCAGTTCGTCGACATTGACATAAATGATTACTTGGCGGCGGGCGCGGGGCTCGACGGTTTAATCATGACCATGTTCGCCGACGACAACCGCTGGTCTTTCATTAAGTTCGACGAAGAAAATCACGTCACCATGATTCGCGAGAAAGAAGTTATCTCTAACGAGGCGACCGTCGGCATTTACAATTTTTCTCGCGGGCGGGATTACGTGGCCTGCGCGGACAAAATGATTGAGCTGAACCTGCGCGTGAACAACGAATTTTACGTCGCGCCCGTCTACAACATTTTCATCGACGGCGGCGCGAAAATCGGTTTCTACAGCGTCGGGCGGCTGGACGCGGGCATGTACGGCTTGGGCGTGCCCGAAGATTTGAAAAAGTTCATTGACAATCCTCTGTCGAAAAAAATCTTCGGAGGCGCGGCAGATGTTTGATACGGAAAAAGTTCGGCGCATGACCGGAGAGCTGGAAGCGTTTGCTCGTGAGCACGAAGATATTTACCTTTTCTCCGAATCATTGACGCCGGAAATTTTTGCGCTCTTCCGAAGAATGAAAATAACCGTTCGCGCCCTCCTGGTCAATTCGCCGACCGCGCAGAAAGAAATTTTCGGTTGCCCCATAATGGTTTTGTCGGACGTGATTAAAAATTTCACAGCTCGAACGGGAATAATCTTTTTGACTCGAAAGCCGCGCACAAATCTTTCAGGTGGAAATTGGGGGGGGTATCTTTCGCAGTCGGCAACGGGCAGCTGACTGTGCCGACCTTCTTCCTTACTGCGGACGAAGTTTTGGCGATTTACGACCGCCTGACGCTGATTAGGATTTTGCAACAATATCAAGAGGACGGATTGCCCAATCCCACGCTGCAAAATTTTGCGACGAGATTTTCTCGCGGGCTGACGACTTTTTTGGATTCTCGCTTCCAAAATTTTAAATATCAGCTCTGGGACAGCCGCGATTACTTCAAACCGACTTACACCTTCGACGACACGGCGATTGTCATTCAAGGTCCGATTGTTTACGACAACAACTACACCGCCGAGACGTTCAAACTTTATCGCTCGATTTATCCGAATGTGCCGATTGTCATTTCCACATGGCAGGGCGAGGCTACCGATGATTTTCGCCGCGAGTGCCGAGAAAATTCTGTCATCCTGCTGGAGAACGCGCCGCCCGAAGTTGCCGGAGCGTGGAACATAAACATGCAGTTGAAAAGTTCTTTCTGTGGCGTCAAGTACGTGCAAGAAAATACTTCGGCAAAATTTGTGCTCAAGACGCGAACCGACCAACGCATCAACCGTTTTGACTTCCTGGTCTACTTCAAAAATCTGCTGGAGACTTTTCCTCCCAAGGGCAACAAACTCCAACACCGAATCATTATGATTGAATCAAATGCTACAAAAACCATGCCTTTCTTCTTCTCAGATTTTCTTTCCTTCGGCCATGTTCTTGACATTTCGAGGATGTATGGCATTCCGTTGCACCAAGACCCCGGCGATATGACGTATACCGGTCGACATGTTCAAAGGTGGCTTAAATTGCAGGCACATTTGTCAAACCCGCTCAGGTCTTTGGATTATGACAAAGTGACGAAGCAGAGTCATAAGTTATTCAAATACAACAAAATGCTCTCTCGTTTCTGCAATCCCGAAATCTACATCACGCGAACTTTTTACAAGAAATACATCGCGCCGATTGATGAGAGCAAACTGTTGGAGACGAGCTGGAAATTCATCCGCGACTATGTGATATTGGTTGACAGCAATTCGCTCCTTTTCGATTGGTGCAAGTATGAACATTCTCGCTACAAAATTGATGAGTCAACTAAGCTGGCTTTTTCCCGCTGGCTGGACATGTACAGAAATTTCAAGATTGATTGGGTTTAAGAACAGGAGGTGTCAAAAATTTTTGACACAGAAAAAGTTCAGCGCATGACAGATCTCCTTGAGAAGCTGCCCGAAAAATTCGACAACGTTTATATCGTCCACGAAGGAATTTTAATCCGTGAGGCGGCGGCACTCTTCAAGCGATTGAAAATTCCTGTTCGCGCGATAATGGCAGATGATGCACCCGTGAAAGAATTTTTGGGCTTGCCTGTTGTCGGCACGGCCAAGGCGAAATTCAACGAGCGCACGATTTTGATTGTGCTCCCAAAAAAACCCGTGCCGTTCATTCAAACCACTCTCGACATTAGAAATCGGGGGGGGGTATGGACTGTTCCCGCTCTCGTCATGACAAACAAAGAGGCGCAAGCAGTTTACAATCGCGTGATGTTGAAAAATTTTCTTGAACTTTACGAAGAGGATGGATTTTCCGAGCCGAAAAAAAATCTGGCTGAATTACTTGAGAATTTTTCTTGCGGTTTGACAACCATGCTTCACCCGCATTATCAGAATTTTAAATATCAGCTTTGGGACAGCCGCGATTACTTCAAACCGACTTACACCTTCGACGACACGGGCGTTGTCATTCAAGGTCCGATTACTTATGATAACAATTACACCGCCGAGACTTTCAAACTTTACCGTGCGATTTATCCGAATGTGCCGATTGTCGTTTCCACATGGCAGGGCGAGGCTACCGATGATTTTCGCCGCGAGTGCCGAGAAAATTCCGTCGTCCTGCTGGAGAACGCGCCGCCCGAAGTTGCAGGGGCGTGGAACATAAACATGCAGTTGAAGAGCTCACTTCAAGGCGTCAGGTACCTGCAAGAAAATACTTCGGTAAAATTTGCTTTGAAGACACGAACAGACCAACGCATCAACCGCTTTGAGTTCCTTGTTTATTTCAAGAATCTGCTGGAGACTTTTCCGCCCAAGGACGACAAACTTCATCGGCGAATAATTTTTCTCACTGCTGACCTCACGGCAACTTTTCCGTTTTATTTCTGCGATTATCTTTCGTTCGGTCACATCGCGGACATTTCAAAACTCTACGACATTCCGTTCCACAAAGGCTCCGACGAATTGGCATATTCATTCAAAAACACCAAGCGATTAGAAAGAACCTTGTATCTGACAACCGACAAACGTTTTCTTTTCGATTATGACTTCCACGATTACCCCGCTCACAAGCTGCGCAAATTTAATCACATTATGTGCCGCTTGCGTAACCCGGAAGTATATATCGCCAGAAACTTTCACGAGAAATACATTGGTCCCATTGACAACAGCCGCTCTTTTGAAATGAGCTGGGAATTTACTCGTGACTACCTTATTTTGGTTGATTACAGCGCAATACTTTTCGATTGGATTAAATACGAGAATCGTCGTTATGCTTGCGAGCATAACACTAATAAAGGTAAGCTTGTCTTTGCGCGCTGGTTGGACATATACAGAAATTTCAAGATTGATTAAGTTTGAAGTTCAGCTCCCTCCGCCGCGAGGGAATTTTTTATGCGCGCGAGCAAACTCTGTAAGAAAAAAATTTTTTTGTGATTGACGCTTGAACTTTCTGAAAGTATAATCTAAGAAGGTTTTAACACACAAATTTTTTTTTAGGGTTTTAAACTTCAGGAGGGTGTGGTTTTTTATGGCAAAGGACATCCGAATAAGCAGCCCGCTGAACGGTAAATTGGTTCCGTTGAATTCAATCAACGACCCCGTTTTTGCGAGCGGCGCAATGGGACGCGGCGTCGCCGTCCAGAACCCGAAGGGGCAAGTCTTCTCTCCGTTCGACGGTGAGATAACTGTCTTCTTCCCGACGGGACACGCCATCGGTCTCAAGTCGGATGACGGTATTGAATTGCTGATTCACGTCGGCATGGACACCGTCAAAATGAACGGCGAGGGCTTCACGCCGAAAGCAGAGGCGGGCGACAAAATCAAACGCGGCCAGCTCCTGCTTGAATTCAGCCCCGAAGCAATCAAGAAGGCCGGTTACGAAACGACGACTCCGGTTGTTGTCACGAACCACGCGGACTTCGGCGACATCACGGTCGAGCTTGACGGACAAGAAGTCACTGCAAAGGCGGCGGCAGAAGAGGCGAGCTCCGCGCCCGTGGAGAAGGACGCCGACGACTCTCAATACGACGGCCTGCCCGACGAAGAGCGCGTCGCCAAACTCATCATGAAATACGTCGGCGGCCCCGACAACGTCCGCACGGCCGAACACTGCGCCACGCGTCTGCGCCTTATCGTCAACGACAAGTCGAAGATTCAAGAGAAAAAAGTTGAGAACATCGACGGCGTCAAAGGACAATTCTTCGCGGCTCAGCAGTATCAGATTATCTGCGGCACGGGCTTCGTCGACAAAGTCACGGAGGAATTTATCAAGCTCAAACCGTCACTGGCGGGCGGCGGCGGCAAAGAGGCTGCTTACGCCGAAATGAGTTTGATGCAGAAAATTTCTCGTACCCTCGGCGACGTTTTCGTCCCGATTATCCCCGTCCTCGTCGCAACAGGTCTTTTCATGGGCGCGCGCGGTGCCATCCTCTCCCTCGGCAGCGAGTGGGACCCCAACTTCCTGTTGATGACACAAGTTTTGACTGATACGGCGTTTGCTTTTTTGCCGGCGTTGGTCTGCTGGTCGACGATGAACAAATTCGGCGGCACAGCTGTTATCGGTATCGTTCTCGGTTTGATGCTCGTCTTCCCCGGTTTGCCTAACGCATATGTCGTCGGTGGCTCAGCGGCCGAAATTGCAGAAAAAGGTCTCACTTGGGTTGAGGCGTCCGCCTTGCCCGAATATGCAGGCAAAACTCCTATTCCGCTCGATTTGGGCTTCGTGACCATTCCGCTCGTCGGTTATCAGGGCTCGGTTCTTCCTGCACTTGTTCTCGGTATCTTCGCAGCCAAATTCCAGCAATTTTTGAAAACCTTTATCCCCGATATGATTGACCTCATCGTTACTCCGTTCCTCACGTTGACTGTCTCAATGGCTCTCGGCTTCCTCGTTGTCGGCCCCATCATGCACGGCTTGGAAAGCTTGGTCTTCGGCGCGGTTCAACAGTTCTTGACGATTCCTGTCGTCGGCGGTCTGATTATCGGCGGCTTGCAACAGGTCATCGTTATCTTCGGTGTCCACCACGTCTTCAGCGCGTTGGAAATTTATCTGCTGTCCACTCAGGGCTCCGACCCCTTCAACGCGATTATCACCTGCGCGACGATTGCTCAGGGTGGTGCGGCGTTGGCTGTCTCGCTCAAAACTCAAGACCCGCGTAAACGCGCTCTTTACATCTCCTCGACCGTTCCCGCGTTCCTGGGTATCACCGAGCCGGCTATCTTCGGTATCAACCTGCGTCTCATGAAACCGTTCATCTTCGGTTGCGTCGGTGGCGCGGCCGGCGGTGCTGTCTCCAGCTTCCTCGGACTGGCAGGCACCGGCATGGGTATCACGGTTCTGCCCGGCATGCTCCTCTACATGAACGGTCAAATTGTCCAGTACATCATCGTCAACGTCATTGCTTTTGCTGTCGGCTTCGCGCTGACTTACGTGCTCTTTAAACACGACGAATAATTTTTCATCTCAACACTGACTCAGAATCATTGCCGCGCTCGTTTTGTAAAAAATTGCATACGGGCGCGGCTGTTTTTGAGCAGGCGGGAGGTGATTAACATGACTGAACAAGAACGAATCAACGAAAATCTTCAGCGGCAAATCGACGCTCAAAATGCGCGGATTGATAATGTCTTAACCAAGGTCGACGGACTGATTGATTCATTCCAAGACTTCAAAGATGAAATGCGTCAACAAAATCAAATGCGCGCAGATGAAATCCGCGAGATTCGCTCGAGTGTCAGCAACATACAAAACCGTATCAATGACATGGGCAAACACGTCCGCAATTTGTCTTTGACGGCAATGGGAGCTATCGCAGCCATGGTCGTCGCTGTTATCATCTCCTTGCTCAGACATTGAGGCGGTGTTCAAAATGACGGACCAAGAACGAATCAACGAAAATCTTCAGCGGCAAATCGACGCTCAAAATGCGCGGATTGATAATGTCTTAACCAAGATCGACGGGCTGATTGATTCATTCCAAGACTTCAAGCAAGAAATGCGTGACCGAGATAATCAGCGCGCAAAAGAAATCATGGAGATGTGTCAAAAACACGACGCTGACATGAAAGAAATGCGAGCTAACCACGACGCCGACATGAAAGAAATGCGAGCTAATCGCGACGCTGACATGAAAGAAATGCGAGCGAATCACGACGCTGACATGAAAAACACGGATTCCAAACTTGATGAAATGGGCAGACACGTCCGCAACATGGCAATCGCTTCTATGGCGGCAGTCGGCGGCATGGCTATTACCGTCGGCGCATTAGTCGTCACAGTTATATATTCCATTATCAAAAGTTAAGGAGGAGTTTTTATGGCAAAAAAATCCGGTGAAACTTTGGAGAGCATCAAGGCAAAGTTTGACAAGAAGGCTGTCGACGAGCGCGTCCGCAACGAAATGCCCCTCACGAGCCGCTGGCACAACCGCTTCCACATCGACGCGCCCCACTCCCTGATAAGTGACCCGAACGGTCTGGTTTGCGTCGACGGCACCTATCACATCTTCTGCCAGTGGAACCCTGTCCCCGAAAACCAACAGTGGCACAAGAATAAATCTTGGATGCACACCGCGACGAAAGATTTCATCAACTACACCATGCCCGAACTCTCCCTCTGGCCGCGCGACGAGCACGATAAGGACGGCTGCCACAGCGGCTGCGGCTTCGCGGAGGACGGCAAGGTTCGCGTCTTCTACACCTGCAACGCCCGCGACGAAAATTACGTCCGCACTGTCGCGCAACGCTTCGGCACCATGCAAGAGGACGGCTCCGTCAGATTGGATGAAATTCAAGTTTACGGCAACCCCGAAGGTTACACCGCGCATTTCCGTGACCCCAACTTCTTCTATCGCAACGGCGTCCGTTACTTCGCCATGGCCGCGCAGCGCATGAGTGACCCCGCAAAGAGCTCGCGCCCCACAAACGGCGCAGTCCTCATTTACAAGGAAAAACCTGAGGGCGGCTGGGAACTCCTCGGCGAAGTCAAAACCGATTATTACGATTTCGGTTACATGTGGGAATGCCCCAACCTCTTGCAGTTTGAGGATATGGACGTGCTCATCGTTTGCCCGCAAGGCGTCCCGCACCAAGAGCTCCGTTATCAGAATCACTGCCTCGCCGGCTACTTCATCGGGCATTTCTCCGTTGACAGCCTCGACATGATTCACGGCAAGTTCCATGAACTCGACAAAGGTTTTGACTTCTACTCCCCGCAGGTCTTCGCCAATGAGGCGCGCCACATCATGGTTGGCTGGGTTGGTATGCCCGACCTCGTTGACCAGATTCCGTCCGCTGAAGACGGCTGGCTTTACTCGCTGACCATGCCGCGCGAACTGACGATTCATCAGGGCAAAGTCCGCAGCCAGCCCGTCAAAGAAATGGAAGCTCTCCGCGGCGAACGCACCGACGTTGACGTTTCCAACGCGCAGGGCACAATCGTCAAACTGCCCGACGGCTCCGAGTCCGACATCACAATCACTTTCGGCGAGGCGCGCCAGGCTGAAGTCACCATTAATTGGGGCGAAGAAAAATTCGTCATCAAATACGACCGCAACACTCAAATCCTCACGCTCGACCGCAACCACATGAAACTCGGCGGCAAAGGCATTCGCCCGTTCAATGACGGCAAAAACACCGACGTCGACCTGGGCATCCGCAAATTCAAACTCTTCACCAACTTGGACCTCCAGTTCCGCCTCTTCGTCGACAAATCCGTTATCGAACTCTTCCTGCAGGACGGCGAGGAAGCTTGCAGCCTGCTCGTTTACCCCGTGGACGACGTCGCGCCCGTCCTCGAATTCTCCGCCGATAAACCTCTCCAAAGAGTCTCCGGCAGAGTTTGGGCTCTCGGTCAGTTCACTTATAAGTGAGCTTTGAGCTTTAAGCTTTAAGGAAAAAAATTTTTTCCCCGTCGAAGTCGGCGGGGATTTTTTTTGCAACAAAAAACCGCCGAGCTTTTGACTCGACGGTTAAATTTTTTTCTCACATGTAATCGACGGAAGATTTTTGTTTCTCTTGTTTCATGAAGCCGAGTTTCTTGGCAACCCATTCAGTGATGACGAAGAGGACGGGGATAACGAAAATTCCGAGCGTGGTGGCGAAGAGCATTCCGCCGACGACAGCCACGCCCATGCCGTTGCGCGCCGCCGAGCCCGCGCCCGTCGCCATCGCCAGGGGCAAGCAGCCGATGATGAACGCGAACGACGTCATGAGTATCGGGCGCAGACGCAAGCCCGCCGCTTCCAACGCCGCCTTAATCGGGGGCATGCCGCGGTCGACACGAACCTTTGCGAACTCGACAATCAGTATCGCGTTCTTCGCCGCCAAACCGATTATCATGATGATTCCGATTTGCATGTAAACGCTGTCCTGAAGTCCCGCATTCTGCTGGCCGTTGTTGAGCATCGCTTCGAACCACGCAAGGAAATACTCCGAGAAGACCGCGCCGAATAATCCCGTCGGCACGCTGAGCAAAACCGCGTAAGGCACAGACCAACTTTCGTAAAGCGCGGCGAGCATGAGGAAGACGAAAACCAACGCAAGAGCCAAGACTTGACCGGTGGAGCTGGCGGCTTTCTTCTCTTCGCGCGACTGCCCCGACCACTCGATATTGAAGCCGACGCCCGCCTCCTCCTTGACGATTTCTTCAATCGCATTCATTGCCTGACCCGAAGAGTAACCCGCGCCCGCGTTGCCCTGAATCGTCACGGCGCGCGCCGCGTTGAATCTGGAAATTTGCGTGGGACCCGTGGAATATTTCGGCGTGATTAAACTCATGAGCGGAACCATTTGCCCGCCCGAACCTTTGACGAAAACGAAACGCGCGCAGTCCGCCTCCGAACGATAAAGCACGTCGGATTGGAGCATGACTTTGTACGTGCGCCCGAATTTGTTGAAGTCGTTGACTTGCATGCCGCCGAAGTTGACTTGCAGAGCCGTGAACACGTCCGACAATTTCACGCCGAGGAGTTTGACTTTCTCGCGGTCGATTTCGTATTCGACGGTCGGGGAGGCAATGTTGAAAGTCGTGCGAACGCCTTGCATTTCGGGACGCTGATTCGCGCGCCCGACAATTTTTTTCGTCAGCGCGTCGAGTTCCTCGTCCGTGTGACCCGCCATGTCTTGGAGCTGCATTGACCAGCCGCCGACGTTGCCGAGGCCGGGGAGTGCGGGCGGGTTAAACGCAATGACTTGAGCTTCGGGGACAGTCATCGCGCCCAGGCGGAACATCGTGCCGATACACGCGTTGACCGACGCATCTTTGCCGCGCTTCGTCCAATCTTCCAAGCCGCAGACGATTATGCCCGCGCTCGGTTTCGCGCCGAAAGAAAGAATGTCGAAGCCGGTAATCATCATGCAGTTCTTGAGGCCGGGCATTTCCTTCATGACCGCCGCGCCGAGTTTGTCAATCGTTTCAACGGTGTGATTCATCGACGTGCCTTCGGGCAAGCTTATCGACGTGAAGAAATAACCTTGATCCTCTTCGGGCACGAAGGTCGACGGCAGCCGCTGATAAATCATCCACGTGCAGCCGAGGACAATCACCAGGAAAATTACCGTGAGCTGAGAGCGTTTGATTAACGAGGCAACCATTCCGACGTAAGAATTTTTCGTGCGGTCGAACCAGTTGTTGAAGCCGTTAAAAAATTTATCGAAGAGCCCAAGCTTTTTGTTCGGGTCTTTGGGCTTGAGAATCATGGCGCACAGTGCGGGAGTCAACGTGAGCGCGACGAACGCCGATAAGCCCATGGAAATTGCAATCGTCAGCGCGAACTGCCGATAAAGGACGCCCATCATTCCGCCGAGGAAAGCGACGGGCACGAACACCGCCGCCAGCACGAATGCAATCGCGACGACAGGTCCTTGCACTTCGTCCATGGCGCGCTCGGTTGCGTCGACGGGAGTGAGTCCCTCCTCCATGTGGTGCTCGACGTTTTCGATAACGACAATCGCGTCGTCGACGACCAGACCAATCGCCAAGACCATGGCGAAAAGTGTCAGCGTGTTGATTGAGAAGCCGAGGACGATGAACGCCGCGAAAGTTCCGATTAATGACACGGGCACGGCCAGCAGCGGAATGAGTGTCGCGCGCCAGCTCTGCAGGAAGACGAAGATAACCAACACGACGAGGAGCAACGCCTCAATGAACGTGTGCGCGACTTCTTCAATCGATGCGCGAATGTAATCTGTGCTGTCGAAAATTTCGCTGATGAAAAGTCCGGGCAGGAGATTCGGGCGTTGCCGCTCGATGATGTCCTGAACGTTGCGGACGGTTGTCATGGCGTTTGCGTCGCTCGTGAGCTGAATGCCGAAGCTGACGGACGGATAACCGTTGAACTTCGCGACGATATTGTTTTGACGTTGACCGGATTCGATTCGCGCGACGTCCTTCATGAAAACGAAAGTTCCGTCGCTGCGGCTCTTCAAAATAATATTTTCAAACTCGGAAATGTCTGTGAGGCGTCCCTGAACTTTGCCGGTGAATTGTTTCTCCTGACCTTGCGCCAGAGGCATTGAACCGATTGTGCCCGCCGCCGCCTGCAGGTTTTGTTCGTTGATGGCGTCGGTAACATCGGCGACAGTCAAATTGTATTCGGCGAGCTTGTCGGGGTTGAGCCAAATGCGCATGGAATAATCGGAGCCGAAGATTTGAACGTCGCCCACGCCGTCGACGCGCTTAATCTCGTCCATCAGATAAATGTCCGCGTAATTTTTCATGAAGGCGCGGTCGTAACTTCCGTCGGGCGAATACATTGCCAAGAAGAGAGCCATTTCGTTTGACGCCTTGCGGGTGGTGACGCCCTGGCGCTGGACGTCGGTGGGCAAGCTGGCGTTGGCAATCGCGACGTTGTTTTGAACTTTGACGGAGTCCATGTCGCCGTCGGTGCCGACCTCGAAGACAACCTGCAAGCTGTAACGGCCGGTGTCGTCTGAGTTGGAGCTCATGTAATCCATTCCGTCGGTGCCGTTGACTTGCTGTTCGATGACCTGCGCGATTGTCTCATTGACAACGTAGGCGTTCGCGCCGGTGTAAGTCGTGCTGACTGAAATTGTCGGCGGAGAGATTTGAGGATACTGCGCGATTGGAAGTTGCACTGCCGCGAGAAGTCCGACGAGCGTGATTATCAAGGCAATGACTATCGCGAAGATTGGTCTGTGGATAAAAAATTTTGCCACGTCTACGCCTCCTTAATTAAAGGCTGAGGAATTTGATTCGTCGACGAAAAAATTTCGACGCTCACGACGACCGCCGCGCTTAAAAATTTTAATCGAAACCCGCTCATAAAAATCACGCCTCATTTCCCGAAATAAATTTTCTCGTTCAAAAGATTTTCTCTGCCCGCCAACATCATCGTCACCGCCACGGAGCCCGCCACGTTGAAGCAAGTGATAAATCTGTCGACAAGGGCATCAATGCAAAACAATATGCCGGCAATGTCACTCGGCACGCCGAAGGTCGCGGTGATGGTCAGCACTCGAATTACCGTTCCGTTGGGCATGCCGGGCGCGCCCGCCGTCAGCGACAGAGTCATCGCGAAAATTATCAGCATTTTGTCGAAGTCAACGTCAATGCCGTACATTTTCAGGAACATAATCACCAAGAGCGATATATAAACGCAAGTGCCGTTGGAGTTGACGATTGTGGCGATTGGTATGGCAAACGAAGTTATCTTCGGCGAGATGCCCAATCTTTTTATGCAAAAGTTCATGGTGGACGGCATGGAGACATTGCTGCTGCTCGTGGCGAAAGGTATCGGGCACACTTCGGGAATTTTTTTCAGGAAGGGCGCGGGAGAATTTTTCCCGAAGAACATAACAGCCGGCGCGTGAAGGCCGAGCGTTATGATTGCGCTGAAAAATATCCCTAAAATAAATTTCCCCATCGCCAGAACAACATCCGCGCTCATGTCGACGACAAAGAAAATCATCGCGAAGAAAGAAATAAGCGGCACGAATAATATAATCATGCCGACGACCTTCATAAAAAATTCGTTGAAGTTGTTCACGAGCTCTTTCAGGAGCCGCGCTTTGTCCTCCAAGGAATTCAACGCCGCGCCGAAGAGTGCGGCAACGAAAATTATCTTCAGGAAGTCGCCGTCGATAATCGGAGTGATTAAATCTTTCGGAATGATGCCGACGACGAATTGAACCAAAGAAAATTCGTAAGCCGCGACGTTTGCGTTGACCGCGGAGGGTATCGTGCCGATTTGCGGGACGGAGCCGCTGAAGACGATTTGCGCGACGCCGAGCCCGATTATCACAGCGAGTGCCGTGTTGGAAAGACACAGCCCGATTAATTCGGAGCCAATCTTGCCGACGCCCGCGCCGGTGCCCATGCCGGTTATTCCGCTGAGGACGCTGAAGAAAATCACGGGCGCGATAACCATGTTCAAGGCGTTGAGGAACATTGTGTTTATCGGCGTGATGAAATTTTCCTCAACGAGCGCGATTGTCTCCGTCGACAAAAATTCTTTCATCACGAAGCCGCATATCAGTCCGCCGACGATACCCGCCGCCGTCAACCAAAGTTGCCTGTTGCTCTCGTCGCGCACGTTGATTGTCACGACGTTGTGATTTTTGTCGTGGAACCAATTCAACCGTTGTCGGTGCGCCTTGAGAATCATCACGGCGTAAAAATCTTCGTCGTCCTCGGTCAACTCGGTGACTTCGACGAGCGGATTGTACGCGCCGCCCTCGGCAGTCATTCGGATTTGAATTTTTCCGAAGAATTGCTTGACGATTTGAACGTCGACCTGCGCGGCGTGCCCGTAATTTATCATGCGCAAGGAAATTTCTTCGACGAGCAGTTGCGCCCGCAAAATATCTTTTTCCGTGACATGCAAACTCGACAGGCGACTTTCAAGTTCAATTTGAATGTCGGAAAGATTTTCCTCGGTCAAAGCCGGAAGTTTCATCATTTGCCGCGAAGATTATCGGGAGCGTTCGGATTTGTGTTGGGAGCGGTGAGTCCTGCGTCCGCGTTATAAGTGCTGGTGACGTTGGCGAGTGTGAAGCCCATTTCGCCGGGCGAGACAATCTTAACGCTCAGGTCGACGCCTTCGCGCAAATTGGTCAAGCCTTCGACGATAACGGTGTCGCTCGTGGTGATTCCTTTGGTGACGACGAAATAACTGCCGACTTGTTCGCCGAGTTCAACGGTGCGCGCCTCGGATTTATTGTCCTTGCCGACGACCATGACGAACGATTTGCCCAAGAGCTGTTGGACGGAGCGTTGCGGAACCAAAACTGCATTCGGGATGACTTCGCCGGTAAGTTTGACGCGCGCGAACATGCCGGGCATCAAAAGACCGCTGGGATTCGGGAAGATTGCTTTCATGATGAGTGAGCCCGTGCTGTTTGCCAATTCGCGGTCAACCTCGACGATTCGCCCCTCGAAAGGATATTCTTTGCCGTCGGCGAGCGTTATCGTCACCGCGATTGGATTGTGTTCGGATTGCATGTTCTGCACGGTCATGAAGTGGAGATAATCCGATTCGCTGATTGAGAACTGAACGAAGATTGGGTCGGGCGCACCGATTGTCACGAGCGTCGTTTGCCCCGCCGAAGCGAAGGTTCCGACTGCCACGTCGTCGACGCCGAGTTGCCCGCTCATCGGCGCGTAAATTTTTGTGTCGTCAAGATTTTCCTGTGCCGTTCGCAGGGCTGCCTGGCACGCGTAAATCGCCGCCTCGTTCGCCGCGCAGGTTGCTTCGTTCGCGCGAACCAATGCCGCCTGAGTGGTGACGGACTGTTCGGGGATTGCCGCGTTCTCGAATAATTTTTCGTCGCGCTGCAAATCAATCACCGAGTTGTTGTAATTCGCCACCGATTGTTGGAGGACGGCTTCTGCCTGCGCCAGGTCGGCTTGCGCTTTGAGCACGGCGGAATTGTATTGCCGCGAATCGATTCGGTAAAGCAACTGCCCCTGCTCGACGTATTGCCCGCCGACGACATATTTTTCGACGACGTTGCCCGAAACTTTTGATTGAACTTTGACTTCCTCCGTGCCGACCAAGTGCCCCGCGTATTCGCTGGCAAGCGGCGTGTCGCGCTGAATGACTTTCATGGCTTTGACTTGCACCTGTTGAACTTGTGCCTGCTGCTTTTGGTCATCCTTGCCGCAGCCGCCGAACACTATCGAAGACGCGGTTAAAACCGCCGCCAGAGTCATCAATTTGGCTCTCGATAAAACCACTTCGACCCCTCCCGTTTTCTTAGAAAAATTCAAAAGAATTTTAAGGTTTCGGCGGGCAAATGTCAATTTGAACTTATGCGAACAATAAGTTATAATGCGCACGAGGAGATGATGTCTTGAAAAAAATTTTTAAACTGCGCGACGGACGGAAAATCGAAGTCGGCGGAAAAACTTTGATCATGGGTATTCTGAACTTCACGCCCGATTCTTTCTCGGACGGCGGAAAATATTTTTCCGTCGACACGGCAACGGCGCACGCGGCTCAGATGATTGAGTACGGCGCGGACATTCTCGACGTCGGTGCCGAATCCACTCGCAAGGGCGCAACGCCAATCAGTGCCGAAGAAGAACTCGCTCGCCTCAAAAAAGTTTTGCCGGAGGTCAGGAAGTTCAGCGTGCCAATTTCTGTCGACACGTACAAACCCGAAGTCGCCGCGCGCGCTCTCGAATGCGGCGTGGACATTATTAACGACGTTCACGGCCTGGAAGACACGCGCATGATTGAAGTCGTGAAAAGTTTCGGCGTGCCGGTCATCACCATGCACAACGAGAAATGTTCGGACGGCGACATTATCAGCGACGTGCAAAGATTTTTCCGTCGGACGCTGGAAAATTGTCGGGCTCACGGCCTCGACACGGACAAACTCATTTTCGACCCGGGCATCGGCTTCGGCAAGACGCCCGCGGAAGATTTGGAGGTTGTGCGCCGACTCGACGAGCTGAAAACTTTGGACGGCGAAGAAATTCTTTTGACCGTCGGAGTCAGCCGCAAAAGTTTCATCGGGCGGGCGACGGGTCTCAAGATTGACGAGCGCGACGAGGCGACGGGCGCGCTTTGCGTTCACGCGATTGCCAAGGGAATTGACCTTGTTCGCGTCCACAACGTCAAAGTCGTTGCGCGCATGTGCTCGACCGCCGACATTTTGTATCGCAAAAAAGTTTTGGCGCGTCGACGCTTTCCGACTCGCGCCTGACAAAAAATTTTTCGGGGAGGGAAATTCATGGCGGACACAATTTTTTTGAGGGGCATCGAAGTTAAGGGCAGGCACGGTTGCTCCGAATTTGAACGGCAACACGCGCAGCTCTTTATCGTCGATGCGGAACTTTATCTCGACCTGGAACGCGCGAGCAAAACCGACGACCTCGGCGACACGATTGATTACGTTCAAGTCCTCGGCGACATAAAAAAAATTGTCGGCGGCACCCCGCGCAATTTGATTGAGACCGTCGCGCAGGACATTTGCGAAATTCTTCTGCGGAAATATTTTTTGCTGGAAGGTTTGAAGATTACGATTCGCAAACCCAATCCGCCCGTCAAAGAAAAATTCGCGGGCGCGGCCGTTCAGCTTGTCAGAAGCCGTCAGTGATTGGAAAATTTTCAGACGGTCGCTTTGCCTGAACATTGCAGAAAAATTTTTATCGGAGACGTAACAAATGATTCTTTACTTGGGCTTGGGCGCGAACCTTGGCGAACGGGAAAAAACTTTGCGGCGGGCGATTGAGCGCATAAAAAAAATTCCCGCTACGAAACTTTTGCGGGTGTCATCGTTTTATGAAACGGAGCCGTGGGGCGTCGTCGGTCAGCCGCATTACCTCAACGCCGCAGTAAAAATTTTCACGGAGCGGGAGCCGCTCGATTTGCTCGACGAACTGCAGCGAATCGAAGCGGAACTCGGACGCGTGCGGCGGCAGCGGTGGGAGGCGCGCTTAATCGATATCGACGTGCTCTTCGGCGCGGAAATTTCTCACGAACGATTGACTGTGCCGCACAAATTTTTATTCGACCGTGACTTCGCACTGATTCCGCTCATGGAAATTTTCCCGACGTTCAAAGCAAAACTTCACGGCGACCACGTAATTCACTTCGCGGGCTCGCCGACGGATTTCAGACTCAAACTCGTGGCTTGCGTCGACAAAACTTTCGGGCTCGGTCACGCGGGCGAACTTCTCTTCAAAATCCCCGCCGACTTGAAAAATTTTCGACGGCTCACGCTCGGTCACACGATTATTTTCGGGCGGCGAACGCTTGAAACTTTTCCGAAACGTCAGCCACTCGACGGGCGCAGAAATATTCTCTTGAGCCGAACGCAGAAAAATTTTTCGGGCGCGGAAGTCGTCTGCAGTGTTGAGGAACTTTTTGGCGTGCTCGATTCGGCGGAGGAAAATTTTGTCATCGGCGGCGCGGAAATTTTTAATGAACTCATTCCATATGCGGCAGAAATTTTTTTGACGGTCGTCGACGCACAAGCCGACGCCGACACTTTCTTCCCCGCCGTCGACGAATTCATTTTGCGCGACGTGAAAAATTTTGACGGCTTTGAATTCAGGAGATACACGCGGGGTTAGGAGTTAGGATTTAGGTGTTAGGGTTGACTTCCCTAAATCCTAAATCCTTCTTTGGGAGATACACGCGATGAGAAAAATTTTTAGGAACGATTGGGCTGAGCTTTTGGACGACGAACTCAAGGAGCCGTATTACCAAGAGCTGCGAAAATTTTTAATCGACGAGTACAGCACGAAAAAAATTTTCCCGAACATGTACGATATCTTCAACGCGCTGCACTTCACGAGTTACGCGGACACAAAGGTCGTCATCTTGGGTCAAGACCCGTATCACGAGCCGGGGCAGGCGCACGGGCTGAGCTTTTCCGTCTTGCCGGACGTGCCGCCGCCGCCGTCGCTGATGAACATCTTCAAAGAGCTGCGCGACGATTTGGGCTGCTTCATTCCGAACAACGGCTGCCTTAAACCTTGGGCGGAGCAGGGCGTCCTCCTCTTGAACACAGTCTTGACGGTCAGGGCACACGCGGCGAATTCTCATCGCGGACACGGCTGGGAAATTTTCACGGACAAAATCATCCGCCTGCTCAACGAACACGAACGCCCGCTTGCATTCATCCTGTGGGGGCGGCCTGCGCGGGCAAAAAAAAATATGATAACGAACCCGCGCCACTTCATCGTTGAGTCGGCGCATCCGAGTCCGTTATCGGCGAGCGGCGGATTTTTCGGGAGCCGCCCGTTTTCCCGCGTAAACAAATTCCTCGAATCAATCGGCGAAACTCCAATCGACTGGCAAATCCAAAACATTCGGGAGGGAACTCATGAATAAGCAACTGGTTACTCGAATCCTCATTGCAATTTTAATCATCTCGAATCTTTATTTGGTCTGGCGCGTTCACTCCAACATCATGTCGGTTGCCGCTTACGACGCGGGAATCAATCAGCGCACGGGCGTCGGGCAGCTCGAAAGTTTTTGGACGAAATACATCGGTGCCTCAAAAAATCTTTCCAGTTACGAGGAGAGGACGCGCGCCGAATCCGACAGCCAAACCGCCACGAACGTTTTGATTTTTTTGGACGTCGTTTTAATCGGCGGAATTTATTTTCTCAACCGCAAACCCAAACCGAAACCCGCGCCCGTCGACGAGGACGATTGGAGGAGTCCGCGCAGGTCACGTCGTCGTTAATCATTCAAAGTCTCGGCAATATCGACGAATCTCATCCAACTTCTTGTAAAGATTTTCGCCGGGGCAGGCGGTGTCGTTCAAGTCCCTGTGCCCGACGATAACGCCCTTGCCCATGGGGTTGAGCTTGTATCGCTGACAAAGCCACGCCGTCAAAAGTTTCAGCGAATCCATCTGCTTTTGATTCGGCTTCGCGAGTTCAAAATTTCCCGCGACGCAAATGCCGACAGAATTTTTGTTGTGCTGATAAGCGTGCGCGCCGACCGCCAAAGGTTTGCGCCCCTGTTCAATCGTGCCGTCCTTGCGAATCACGTAATGATATCCGATGCCCGCCCAGCCGTTCACCTCCTGATGAAATTTGTGAATCCCTTCGGCGGAAGAATCTTTGTCGCCGTCGGGGAAGCCCGCGTGATGAATCACAATCACTTCGGTTGTCGGGCGTTCCTCGTACTCGGTGAAGTTCAAAAATAATTTTCTTATCGGCGGTTGCCACGTCTCCAAGATGTAGGCGGCCGCTTTTTCTTCGCGCAAAAATAAACCCGCCGCCGCCATTGCCATGACGCTCAAAAATTTTCTTCTGTCCATAATTTTTTCTCCGTTAAAATCTTACTTCGACGCCGCGCCCTTGCAAATATTCTTTGACTTGGCGGATGGTGTACTTGCCGTAATGAAAAACCGACGCCGCCAAAACCGCGTCCGCTTTGCCGTCGACGAGCACGTCATAAAAATGTTCAAGCTCGCCCGCGCCGCCCGAAGCAATCACGGGGACGTTGACCGCCTCGCTGACCGCGCGCGTGAGTTCGATATCGTAACCGCCCTTGGTGCCGTCGGCGTCCATGCTCGTCAAAAGAATTTCGCCCGCGCCGAGTGCCACGCCTTTCCTGACCCACTCCAGGCAATCGAGACCCGTGGGAGTTCGTCCGCCGTTCACGAAAATTTCCCAGCCGTCGCCCGCGCGTTTTGCGTCGACAGCCAGCACGATGCATTGGCTGCCGAATTTTTTTGCTCCGTCGCTGAGCAGCCGGGGATTTTTTACCGCCGCGCTGTTGACGGAAATTTTATCCGCGCCCGCCGCCAACATGACGCGCATGTCCTCGACCGTGCGAATGCCGCCGCCCACCGTGAACGGAATAAAAACTTGCGCCGCACAATTTTTCGCGACCTCGACCATGGTGCCGCGCCCCTCGTGCGAAGCCGTGATGTCCAAGAAAACCAATTCATCCGCGCGCTCCAAGTCATAACGCTTTGCCAGTTCGACGGGGTCTCCGGCGTCGCGCAGGCCGACAAAGTTCGTGCCCTTGACCACGCGCCCCGCCTTCACGTCCAAGCACGGAATAATTCTTTTCGTAAGCATTCAATCACCTCCAAATCGAATCGCGAATCAAGAGGCCGTCATGGATGACGGCCGCGCCGCGTCTGACGCCGTGATGGCGTCATCCGGCGCACACCCAGCACGGGGAACCCGAAACTCCGAATCACGAACGACCGACGCCCCTGCGAGGGGCCCTTTCTTTTGCTTACTTTTCTTTGGGCAAGCAAAGAAAAGTAAGGCTCAACAGACAAAAAATATTTCTCAGCCCGACGAGCATAACGCGCCGCGAAGACCTCAGTTGACTTTGAGTCCTTTTGCTTAACCAACGAAAGGACGAGCCCCCGCATGAATCGCCTGAAAATTTTTCGCGAATGTCAATCAAAGACGCGGCGAACGATTCAGAGCGTTCAAGCTGCTGACGGGGCACACGGGATAAAATGTCACGTCGCCCTCCGCAACTGCAATCGCCGTCTTCAAATCCAGCGCGCCGCTGTAAATCGCTTTGCCGACGATGACGCCCGCGACTCCCGCCGCCATCAGCGCAGTGATGTCTTCCAACGATTTGACGCCGCCCGAAGCCACGACCTGCGCGCCCGACGATTTTGCCAGCGCAGAAAAAATTTTTGCGTCGACGCCGCTCAACATTCCGTCCTTGGAAATGTCGGTGTAAATGATTGTCTTGACGCCCGCCGCCACGATTTTTTTTGCCAAGTCTTCAGCCCTGACCGCGCTCGACTTTTCCCAGCCGTGAACCGCAACGAATCCGTCGCGCGCGTCAATGCCGACGACAATTTTATCGCCGAATTTTTTTGCCGCCTCCTCGACGAGAGAAATATTTTCCACGGCGACGCTGCCGAGAATCACTCGACGAACTCCGAGCGACAAAATTTTTTCGGCGTCGTCCAATGTGCGAATTCCTCCGCCGACTTCAATCGGAATCTCGACAGCGGCGAGGATTTTTTTTATCGCGTCCAAATTTTGCGGTGAACCCGCGCGCGCTCCGTCCAAGTCAACGACGTGCAAAAATTTCGCGCCCGCCGCCTGCCACTTGAGAGCCGTCGCCTGCGGGTCGTCGGAATAAACGGTTTCCTTGTCGAAGTCGCCTTGAATCAGCCGCACGCACTTGCCGCCGCGCAAATCAATCGCAGGAAAAATTATCATCGCTGCACCTCCACTTCCCATGACTTCAAAATTTCCACGGCTTTGTCCGCGAAGAGCGGCACGAGTTTTTTCATCTGCGCCGTGAGCTCCACGCCTGCCTCCAGACTGAACGGTTGCGCGCCGATTAATTCCACGCACGGAATTTTTTTGCCGCTCAGCTCCAACATCGTCAGCACATCTTGAATCCCGACTTCATGCGCCGAAATTTTTTGCGCGAAATGATTTTTTATTTCCTCGCCGCGCAGATGAAAAATTTTTCCGCCTTCCGCGCCGCCGTCAATCGAATCGATAATCAACAGCCGCCGCGTGCCCGTGATGAAGTGAGTAAGCTCCACGCCGAGCGTCCCGCCGTCAATCAGGCTGACGTTTTCGGGGAAGCGAAAATTTTTTTCCAGATACTCCACGACGCGCACGCCGAAGCCTTCGTCGCTCAAAATTATGTTGCCGATTCCGAGCACGGTGTTTTCCGTCACGAACAAACTTTCCATCAGCGCGCCGCCTTTCCGAGCAGCCACTCCGCCCATTCGCCGAGCCCCGCGCCCGTCGTGCAGGAGGTTTCAAAAATTTTTATCGTCGGGTGCAGCGTAGTCAAATCCTCGCACGCCGCACGCAAATCAAAATTCGTGAACGGCAGCAAATCGATTTTGTTGAGCAGCGTGACTTCCGACTCTTTGAAGATGAGCGGGTATTTGAGCGGTTTATCGTCGCCTTCGGTTATCGACAGCACGACCGCCTTAAAATTTTCTCCGATGTCGAACTCGGCGGGGCAAACCAAATTGCCGACGTTCTCCACGATGAGCAAATCGATTGCGTCGAGGTCAAGCGCGGCGCACGCCTTTTGAATCATTGGCGCGTCGAGATGACAGCCGCCCGCCGTGTTGATTTGAATCACGTCGACGCCCGCCCGTTCGATTCGCTCCGCGTCCTTGGCGGTGAACAGGTCGCCCTCAATCACCGCGATTTTAATTTTGTCGGCGAGCAGTGCCAAAGTTTTTTCGAGCAGCGTGGTCTTGCCTGAGCCCGGCGAGCCCATCAAGTTCATGACGACGACTCCGCGCTCCGAAAAAATTTTCCGATTCTGCGTGGCGATTTCGTCGTTCGCGCCCAAAATATTTTTCATCAGTTTTACTTCCAAATTCATCACTCACAATCCACGAAGTCCACAAGAAGTTCACGCCCGCTTTGCAAAATCAAAATACCGTCGCATTCGGGGCAAAAAAAATTATAATGTTCGAGCCGAAAATTTTTCCCGCACTTGTTGCACGTCGCGCTGAGCGGCACGCGGTTAATCACGAGCGCGGCGTCTTCGGCGGGAGAATTTTTTTTGAGCACGTCGAAGGACAAAGTCAAAGCCTCGACCTCCACGCCCGCCATCTCTCCGAGCGTCAGCCCGACTTTAAAAATTTTCGTCGCGTGATTTTTTTCTGCCGCGTCCAGTGCGATGTTCAAAATATTTTCGGCGAGCGTCGCTTCGTGCAAAGTCATCACTCCAAAAAATTTTTTTGAGCCGCGAACTCCTGGGCCGTCATGGATGACGGCTCCGCCCGCGTAATGAGCGTGACGCGAATTCAGCGGGCAACACCGAGCCGCGGGTAATCCGATACTCCGAACCATGAACGAGGAGCCGCCCCTGCGAGGTGCCCTTTCTTTGCTTACTTTCTTTGGGCAAGCAAAGAAAGTAAGAACAACCTCCACTCTTGAGAAGGAGGGGGCTTTACTCCCCGAAGAATTCATTCTCCGCCGCCAAGCAAATCATGTGATAAATCGGCAGGTGGAACTCTTGAATCTTGTGCGAGGAATTGGCTGGCACGCAAATGGAAACGTCGGACAGGTGACGGAGCCTGCCGCCGCGTTGCCCGGTCATCGCCACGACTTTTATTCCCATAATCTTTGCGACCTCCACCGCGAACAAAACGTTATCCGAGTTGCCCGAAGTGGAAATGGCAAGAAAGACATCGCCGCGCCTGCCCAGCCCGAAAATTTGTTGCGCGAAAATTAAATGCGGCGACACGTCGTTGGCAAAGGCAGTCAGCAGAGAAGTTTCGCCGACCAAACTCACGGCGGGCAACGCGCTCTGAAGATTTGCTTTGAAGTACTCGACGTCCGAAGGGAAAAGTTCCTGCGCCTGCTTGACGAATTCCGGATTGAAATTTTCAATCTTGCGCGGGAGAGCGAAGCCCTTCATGAGCTCGCCGACAATGTGCAGGGCATCGGCCGCGCTCCCGCCGTTGCCGCAGGTTATCAGCTTGCCGCCGCCGCGAAAGCCGTCGCAAATAGTTTCCATTGCCGCAAACAAACTCCCGCGACAATCTTCCAGCGCGGGATAATCTTTAATCAACTCATCAATCTTCCTTGCCGTTGAAGTTTTAATTTTAATCTCTTCCTTTCTTCGTTTGAGTCATTATATCACAAACCGTCTTGCAATTCATTTTATCATCGAGATAATCAAGCCGCCGATTGCCGCCATGATTGCTCCGACCCCAAGCAAAGTTTGAACGAAGTTGCTGTGCAGTTGCTTCGTGAATTCTTTTTGGTTTGCGTCGATTTTTTCCTGCATGGCTTTCATGTCGGCGTCGCGCTTTTCCTGCATGGCTTTCATGTCGGCTTCTCGCTGTGCACGCTCGGCGTCTTGCCGCTCCCAAAGACGGCGCATGTCCTCGCGCTGCTGCTTCGATTCTTCAATGAAGATGTCAACTTTGGTTGCAATCGTGCTGACCTGCTGTTCAAGTGTCGAGAAACGCGATTCGAGTCTTTCCACTTTATCTTCCGTCGTCGACATTTTAATCGCCTCCCTTGTATTAAAAAGACTGCCGATGGTTGACCGACAGTCGAAAGGAATTTATTCCGTTGAAATTTTATTTTACTTTAACGACAATGTCCGCGTCACCGTCGACGATTTGTGCGCCGTTGCTTTCGAGGATTTGCGCGACGGTTTTGCAAAGAGCTTTGTCTTCGCCGGCGACCGCTGCCGTCTTGCCGCTGAGGATTTCCGAGCCCGCCTCAACGATTGCAATTTCGTCGCCGATACGAATCTTCGGAATGGGTTTGTCCTCAACGTGAATGGAGCCTTCGAGCAAGTCGTCTCTGTCGTCGTTGAATTTGATGACGATGTGACCGAGTCTTTTGATGTTGTTGTTGACTTCGTTGCCGACGTTGAGGATTTTGAATTCGGAGCCCGCCAGCTGAAGCACGTCGCCGGGTTTTATAACGTCAGTGAGATTGTTGCCGCTGTGCAGGACAGCGCAATTGCGCAGTTCCGGCAGAACCATGGAATCATCGAAGATAACGAGCATTTTGACGAGGCTGGTGAACTTGTCGACCTCTCCGCCGATGCCCACGATTTTCGTGCTGTAATATTTTTTCGCCATTGAAAGCCCTCCCGTAATTCAAATGAATCTTCCAACAATTTTAACCTTGAATTCTGCAAGCCGCCAATTAATCCTGCCGCCGCCGATAAAAATTTTGTCAATTCCAAAGGCTCAGCGGGTCAGCGTATTGGTAAGTGCCGTTGACGTTGACGATGTATTCCAAGTGAAGGTGCGGACCCGTCGAGTAACCCGTCGAGCCGACTTGCGCGACGATTTGTCCTGCGCTGACCGATTGCCCCGCCGTCACGTGCAGCGTGGAGCAGTGAGCGTAACGCGTGTACGAATCAATCGCGGGGTGATAAATCAAAACTTGGTTACCGTAACCGTCGCCGAGATTTTCCGCGATGACCACTTGCCCGTCGAAGAGCGCGCCGATGTATGCGCCGTACTCGTAACCGAGGTCGACGCCCGCATGAAATTTCCACTCGCCCGATATCGGATGAATCCTCCAGCCGAAAGGAGAAGTCACCGGCAAATCAACTGCCCGGACGTTCGTGGGAAAAATCATCAGCGCGAAGATTATCAATGCCCAAAATTTTTTCAAAGTCTCTGACCTCCTGCGGCTCGAACTCCACGCGCATGGACTTCCAGCGGTCGTGCAACCAAAACCATTCGGCGGGATATTTTCTGACGTGCGCCTCAATCAAAGCCGCCAGCCGTTGCGTCATCAATTTTATGTCCGCGTGCTTGTCCGAAGTCTTTTCCACTTGCAGCGGCGGAAAAATTTCCAGCGTGTGCGTGCCGTCCGAATTCTTGTGCATGAACGCGGGGAAGATTGGCACCTTTCTGAAGCGCGACATGCTCGCCGCGCCCGTCACGAAGTTCGTCGCCTGATTAAAAAATTTTACAACAACGCCGTCGTCGCGCCCGACGTCCTGGTCCATTATCAGCCCGATGAAGTGTCCCTCGTCGAGCATTTTATACATTTCGCGGACGCCGCTGCGATAAGTGATGTGCATTCCGATAAGCGTGCGGTATTCGTTGATGAATTTGTCCGCGCCCTCCGACTTCTGCTTTTTGGCGACGCCCACGAGCGGAATTCCGTTTTGCGCGAAGGCTCCGCCCATGAGCTCCCAGTTGTCGCTGTGGCAAGTCATAATCACCGCGCCGCGCTCCGAAGATTTTTTGTAACGCGTCAAATGCTCCAGTCCGACAACTTTCACGTGACCGGCCATCGTTCCTTTGAGCTTCGGGAAGGACAAAACCTCCATGAAAATTGAGCCGCATTGAATCGTACTTTCGCGGGCAATGCGCCGAGCCTCCGCCTCCGAAACTTTCAGGCAGCGGCGAATATTTTCTGTCGCCAGACGTTTCCTTTTGGCGGGCAGAAAAATCCAAATCAAACTCGCCAAGCCTCGCCCGAACTTCAGACAAAATTTCAGGGGCAACAGGCAAATTATTCTGCTCAGCAATTTTAAAAATCTGTACTCGATGAGTGCCACTCTCCTTTGCGCCGTTTATTCTGCCGTCGAAAATTTTTTCCTGCCGTCGAAAATTTTTTCCTGCCGCAGAAAATTTTTTCACGCCGCCCGAAGATTTTTCCGCCGCCGTAAATTTTTTTGACGAAAAAAAATCCCCTCGCGCGTGCGAAGGGTTTTTATGTAGATTGAAATTTTTAGCGGCGACGATTCGGCGGGGGCGGTGGAGGAGGTGTCGGAGGGTAATAACGTCTGCCGTCGCGATAATAGGGCGGGGGCGGCGGTGCCCCGGGCGGATAATAACGTCTGCCGTCACGATAGGACGGCGGCGGGTAGTATCTGTCATCGTCGCGATAATGATGATGTCTCGGCGGCGGGTCATAGCGGTGCCGACGCTCCCAATCTTTGCGGTCGCGGCGTTCGTTTTCGGTCTCGCGCCCGAG
Source organism: Selenomonadaceae bacterium (assembly GCA_017527075.1). GTDB lineage: Bacteria > Bacillota > Negativicutes > Selenomonadales > Selenomonadaceae > Quinella. The sequence goes on along the minus strand of JAFXQM010000011.1, from coordinate 27,909 downwards.
CAAATGTTTGTCCCTGAAGTGCGCCCACGTTCCTGTCTCTTGCGTTTCGATTTGCGCGTTCAAGTCGTCGGCGGGTGCTGCCTCAGTTTGTCCGCCGAGGAGAATCGCGCTTGCCGCCACAGCGATTAGAAATCTTTTCACGTCATTACCTCCCTTGCAAAAAGTTTTTCTAAAGTTTAATCGAGCAAAGTTATCTTTGCGTTAAGTGTTGCTTAAGGCGCGGTTAGAATTTTCTTACTGCCGTCCGTCAATCAAAAATCCCCTGCGCTCTCACGCAAGGGATTTGTCTTTGTCTGTTAAGGATTTATTCGACGCGAGCAAGAGTTTTAATCTTGACAACCCCTGCCCGCCATGATAATATTCGTTACGGTAAATTAACTAATTAATCGACGCAGGGCGCGTCCAAACCTCATGTTGCCTTGATTGTAGCAGAGGATAGTTTTCTTGTCAACCTTTTGAAAGGGGATGATATGTTCCGAGCCGTCAATCGTCTTTTGCATGTAAAGGAGAAATTTTTAATGGAAAACTTCAAAGCCCCCGTGCCCGTCGAGTACAGCAATCAACTCGTGTTGCTCACTGCTCAGCTCGCCGAATATTACGAATGCGAACCGCGGCACATCAGCGATAACTTCAAGCGCAACGAGTCGCGTTTCGTCGAAGGCAAGCATTATTTCCGCCTCGAAGGAGAAGCTCTGAAACAGTTCAAGGACTGTTCCGCTGAAAACGGATTGGTCGGCGGATTAGTTGGGTTGCGCGCTTCCAGCTTGTATTTGTGGACGGAACGTGGCGCAGCTCGTCACGCAAAAATGCTGTCCACCGATAAGGCGTGGGATGTCTTCGAACAGTTGGAGGACTGTTACTTCAGCCGTCACTCCTCCGTGCTCACCGCCGCGCCCGAGCCCGCTCAACTGAAAAGTTCCAAACGCTCCGAAGGTCAACTCAGCCCCGCTTACGTTTACGTGCTCCTCATGAGCAACAATCTCGTTTTGCTCACCAAACTCGGTCAGAGCAAAAACATCCGTAAGCGTATCGCTCAAATCAAACGCGAGACCGGCTTGACCGTCAAGAAAATTTATTTCACGCCTTTAATGCCGCGCGACAAAGCCCGCTTGATTGAAGGGCTCTGCAAGGAAGAATTTTCCGCGCAACGCATTAAGGGCGAATTTTTTTCCGCAAAATTCGATGACGTGTGCGCGGCAGTCAATCGCTTCATGGAGATGGCTTTCGCGACTGTGCCGCAGGTCTCCGTCTTCGAGCGCGCCGAAAAAATTTTTGCACTCGTCAACGCAATGCCCGAAGGTCACGAGCGGAAACAAATGCTTTTGACTTTTACAAAACTTATCGCCGATGAAAAGTTCAGTTGAACTCGTCGGCGATATTTTTTTTGCGTTACGTGGAAATGATGAGCGCGCAAAAAAAATTTTGGACAATCGTCAACGCAATGAGCGACTGTCCCGAATGCTTTTGTCTTATGGAAAACTTATCGTCGATGAAAAGTTCAGTTGAACTCGTCGGCGAATTTTTTTTTATAAAAAATATTTTACCAGACTTCTCGTCGAATGAAAAGACCTTTTGAACTCGTCGGCAAAAATTTTTTTGGCAAAAAATAAATCCTCCACTCGGACGGGCGGAGGATTTTTTGTCGGGAAAATTTTTCTGTCAGACTTCGGCGAGATATTTTGTAATCGCCGCGTCGTAATCGGCGGTGTGCGCGAAGGCCTCGGCGGCCAGCTGTTTGCGGACGTCGGGCGGAACTTCTCCGTGCTCTTTAATCAGCGCGGCAATTTCGTCGTAACGTTCGGGGTTGGTCACGACCGTGACGAACTTAAAATTTTTCGCGGCCGCCCGAATCAGCGCGGGGCCTCCGATATCGATATTTTCAATCGCGTCCTCCAGCGTGACGTTCGGTTTGCGAATTGTTTTCTTGAACGGATAAAGATTGACGACGACCAAATCAATCGGCTCGATATCGTTGTCCTTCATCTGCTGAATGTGTTCGGGGTTGTCGCGCACGGCCAAGATGCCGCCGTGAATTTTCGGGTTGAGAGTTTTGACTCGCCCGTTCATGATTTCGGGGAAGCCGGTCAAGTCGCTGACGTAAGTGACGGGGATGCCCGCCGCGCGAATCGCCTTGCCGGTGCCGCCCGTGCTGATAATTTCCACGCCGCACTTGCTCAGTTTCTTGGCGAAGTCCACCACGTCGATTTTGTTCGACACGCTGATTAACGCCCGTTTGATTTTCATTTTGCCGCCTCCAATCTCAACTCTGCGCCCGACGATTTTCAGCCGCCCGTCGATGAACAGCTTAATCGCCAGCGGATAAATTTTGTGCTCCTGCTCCAAGACGCGCGCCGCCAAAGTTTCCTCGGTGTCGTCCTCCAAAACTTCGACAGCCGCCTGCAAAATTATCGGACCCGAATCCATTCCCTCGTCGACGAAATGAACCGTGCAGCCCGAAACTTTTGCGCCGTAAGCCAAAACGTCTCTGTGCGCGTGGGCTCCGGGGAAGGCGGGCAGCAGCGACGGGTGAATATTCATGATTCGCCCCGCGAAGTGCCGAACGAACTCGCCGCTCAAAATCCTCATGAAGCCGGCGAGTATCACCAGGTCGACGCCCTTAAGATTTTTCAGCAGCTCCGCCTCGAAGTCTGCGCGCGTGGAAAATTTTTTTCTGTCGACGCAAAGATTTTTTATGTCGGCGGCCTCGGCTCGCGCCAAAGCTCCGACGTTCGGCTTGTCGGTCAGCACGATTGAAATTTCCGCCGACAAGTAACCGCTCTCCACCGCGTCGATTATCGACTGCAAATCTGTGCCGCGCCCCGAACACAGCACGCCCAACTTAATCACTCAACTCACCTCCAAAAATTTTTACGCCGTTGCCCTCGACGACGCGCCCGATTTTGTAAAAAGTTTCGTTGGTCAAGTCGTCGGCAATTTCCGCGTCGACGATTAAAATCATTCCGATTCCGCAGTTGAACGTTCGATACATCTCGCGGCTCGGAACGTCGCCCCACTCTTGCAGGAGCTTGAAAATTTTCGGGACGCGCCACGAGTCCGCGTCAATCGTCGCGCCCAAACCTTCGGGCAGCGCGCGCGGAATGTTATCGTAAAAGCCGCCGCCCGTCACGTGAACCAGCCCGTGAATTTTTTCGCCGAACTTTTTTATCAGCGGCAAGCACGTCGAAGGATAAAGCCGCGTCGGAGTCAGCAGCTCTTCGCCGATGGTTTTGCCAAGCTCGGAAATTTTTTCGTCGACGGTGAAGCCCATGCGCTCGAAAACAATTTTCCGCACGAGGCTGAATCCGTTTGAGTGCAACCCGCTCGACGGCAGCCCGATTAAAACGTCGCCGACCTTTACGCGCGCGGGCGTGATTAAATTTTTCTTTTCGACGACGCCGACCGCGAAGCCCGCAATGTCATATTCGCCCGCCGAATAAAATCCGCTCATCTCGGCAGTCTCTCCGCCGATAAGCGCGCAGCCCGACGCCTTGCACGCCTCAGCCACGCCGCGAACAATTTCGGCGACCTGCGCGGGATTTAATTTTCCGACGGCAAGATAATCGAGGAAGAAGAGCGGCTCGGCTCCCTGAACGAGGATATCGTTGACGCACATGGCCACGGCGTCCTGCCCGATTGTGTCGTGCTTGTTCATCATGAACGCGATTTTCAACTTGGTGCCGACGCCGTCGGTGCCCGAAACCAAAATCGGCTCGTCATAATTTTTCAGCGCGAACAATCCGCCGAAGCCGCCGAGGTCGCCCAAAACTTCGTGGCGATAAGTCGCGCGGACAAAATTTTTTATCAGGCGGACGGACTCGTTGCCCGCGTCGATGTCCACGCCCGAATCTTTGTAAGTCAGTTGACTCATAAATAATTCTCCCTGAAATATTTTATCGTGAGCTTGAGCCCGTCCTCCAATTTAATCTTCGGTGCCCAGCCGAGTTTTTCTTTTGCCAGGTCGATGACGGGGCAACGCTGAGTCGGGTCGTCTTGCGGCAGCGGCTGATGAATTATTTTTGACTTACTGCCCGTCAACTTCAAAACCAACTCGGCGAGCTCCAGCATGGTGAATTCGCCGGGGTTGCCCAGGTTCACGGGGCCCGTGAAATTTTCGACGTTCATCATCCGAACAATTCCGTCAATCAAATCGTCGACGTAACAAAAACTTCTCGTCTGCGTGCCGTCGCCGTAAATCGTGAGGTCTTCGCCGCGCAAAGCCTGCACGATAAAGTTGGAGACAACTCGCCCGTCGTTTGCGGTCATGCGCGGCCCGTATGTGTTAAAAATTCTGATGACGCGAATGTCCAAGCCGTGCTGGCGGTGGTAATCGAAGAAAAGAGTTTCGGCGGTGCGCTTGCCCTCGTCGTAACAGGCGCGAATGCCAATCGGATTGACTGCCCCGCGATAACTTTCGGGCTGAGGATGAACTTTCGGGTCGCCGTAAACTTCGGAGGTGCTCGCCTGCAGGACGCGCGCCTGATTTTGTTTCGCGCAGCCGAGAGAATTCAACGCGCCCATGACGTTGGTTTTAATCGTGCGGACGGGGTCGCGCTGATAATGAACGGGGCTGGCGGGGCACGCCAAATTAAAAATCCAATCGACTTCGGCGTAAATCGGCTGAATGACATCGTGGCGCATGAGTTCGAAGCTCGGATTGCTCAGCAGGTGCGCGATATTTTTTTTCTTGCCCGTGAAGAAATTGTCCAGGCAGATGACCTCGTGGCCGTCGGCGATTAATCTGTCGCAAAGGTGCGAGCCCAAAAATCCCGCGCCGCCCGTCACCAAAACTCTTTTACTCAATCTTCAACACCTCTTTTTAGGATTTAGGGAAAAAGCTCTTGTCCCTTGTCCCATGTCCCTTTTCCCTTAACATCAAACTTTTGTCCAATCAATCAGCGGCGAAAGATAATCCGGCTCGACGTGCGTGGCGAACGCGGGCAACGGAGAAATCAAAAGTCGTTTCTTGCGCTCGGAGAAAAAATTTTCGACGAAGAGCGGAACCAAAAAATCGACGTTGCTTTTGATGAGCCGTTTCGCCTCGTTCAAATCGTTTTGCTTGGTCAAAATCAAAAACGCTTGAAAGGCTGTGGGAATTTTTCCGACGGAAAATCTTTTCCAAACGTCGCGGTCTTCGCGCAAAGTTTTGACCTTCGCGGCATAAGTGAAGGTCGTGGAAACCGTGCTGCGCCAATGCGTGTGCGCCGTCAGATAAATTGAAGCCTTGGGCATGTCGTCGTGAACGAAAGGATTGTCGCCCTCGCCGTCGGGATGATACATGTCGGGGTGGTCGTAAAGCGTGACGTAATCGGCAATCGCCAAGCCTTCCAAAAGTGCCGTGCGGCTGCCGGGCAGGTGAAGGTAATCGTCCTCCAGCAGATAAAGATTTTCTTCGGGCGAGTAACGGTCGATGATTTCCTCGAAAATGTATCGGCAGGTGCCCGCGTTGCCGTTGGCAGTCGTTTCGAAGTCCAAGCCCGTCGACTTCAAAGCGGCAATCGTTTCCGCCGAGCAGTTGTCGGCAATCACGTGAAAATTTTCCGCGCCGAATTCTTGCACGGCGTTGAGCAGGCAATCCCACTTGCTGCCGTTGGAAAGTTTCGGCTTGGGGTTTCCCTTGTCGGATATTCGATAAACAATGCGCAAATTATTTTTCGTCATTTAAACCTCCGAAATATTTTTCCGGGTCGCGGAGAAAGTGCGGATATTTTTTCAAGAACTCTTCCAAGTGCGGCAGGCGAATTTCTCTCGCGTCGTAAGGATAAAATTGTGATGCGGCGTTGCCTTGGCGATTGTAAATGTCCGTGCCGTTCGCCAGAGATTTTTCGACGTGTTTTCTGTCGATTAATTTTCCGCCGGAAGCAAAAACCATTCCGTTGCCGTCCACAATCGAAGTCATTTTGTCTATCACGCGGTCGACGCCGCCCATGTAACTGAAGTGATGACCGCCTTCCGAAACGCGCGGCAACCTGTTCCTGGCGTTGCGCAGCTCTTGAGGCGTCGTCAAATTTTTTCGGCGAGTCAAAATTGTGCCGTGCCAAGCAGTGGGACAAATCAGGTCGAAGAAATAATAATGGAAGGCTTGCTCCATGACCACCGGAGATTTTTCCAATATATCAATGAGTTGTCCGCCGCGAACTGCGCGCACGGCGTCGGGCGCGGGTATCTCGTCCAAGTCGCTAATCATAATCAAATCGTCGGGCGCAGCGTCGTCGATGCCTTGGAGAATCATGTTGCGCTGAGCATTTTCAATTGACCAATCGCCCACGCCTTTGAATGGAATCTTCGACATGTCGGTGGCAACGAATCTTATCTTCGGGAAAAAAGCTGTGAACTCTTTGTCGCGCTTCGGGAAAGTAAAATCCTTCGGCTCGCCGTTGTGTTTCCTGTTCGCCTCGACGATGACAAAATAATCCACCACATCCCAAAGAGCCTTCAGGCGCAGCTCCAAAAGTTCAAACTCATTATAAAAAGTAAAGCAGTCGTAAATTTTCAGGGAAATCACCTCGACAATAAACAAGGGGCAAGGGACAGCAAACTTCCCTCACCCCCGAAAAATTTTTTAGTAATCTTTGACGAACAGGAACATCGCCCACTCAATCGGCGTCTCGTAGGAATCGGCAATCCCTTTGAAGCCGTCGGAGTTGACGAACTGAACGTTCTCTGTGTCGCCGTCCAAGGAATAAAATTTGTAATCGATGAAATGTTTTTCGCCGTAACGGTTGACGGTCTTGAGCGTCGCGGAGTAGATAATCATTCGTTCTTCGTAGGTGTGATTGATTGTGTCCGTGATGACGTAGCACTTGTTGTTCGTGGCGGGCGAGGTGCCGACGTAAACTTCAGCCGCCTCAACCTTCACGCTCGCGCAGATTATCAGCCCGACGACAGCCGCGAGAAAAAATTTTTTCAGCATGACGAACGCCTCACAAGGTCAGACGCTGCAACATCTCCCGGTAAGCCTCAACGACGCCGCCGAGGTCTTGGCGGAAACGGTCTTTATCAAGTTTCTCGTGGGTGACGGTGTCCCAGAAGCGGCAGTTGTCCGGAGAAATTTCATCCGCGAGAAGAACTTCGCCGGCGAAGCGTCCGAACTCCAGCTTGAAGTCAATCAGGTCGACGTTCTTGGCGAGGAGCAATTCGCGCAGGATTTTGTTGACGGAAAGGGCGACGTGTTCCATCTGATTGAGCTCGTCGATTTTGGCGAGGTTGAGAGCCATGATGTGCCAGCGGTTGAGCATGGGGTCGCCGAGTTCGTCGCTCTTATAATAATATTCGACGACGGGGACGGTCAGCGGCGTGCCCTCTGCCAAGCCGAGACGTTTGACGAGCGAGCCCGCCACGATGTTGCGCACGACGACTTCCAGCTTAATCATGTCGAGCCGCTTGACGATCATTTCGCGTTCGCCGGCATTTTCGACGAAGTGACTTTTAACGCCGCGGTCTTTGAGCTGCTTGAAGAAGAATTGGCTGAGCTTGTTGTTGATGACGCCCTTGCCCTCGATTGTGCCGTGTTTCTCGCCGTTGAAGGCGGTGGCGTCGTCCTTGAAGTAAATCAGCAGCTCGTTGGGGTTGTCGGTCTCGAAGACGGTCTTTGCTTTGCCCTCGTAGAGAAGATTGCCTTTAATCATTTTAAAACCTCCTACAAATTAAACCGCTCAAAAATCATATCCACATGACGCAGGAAAAATTTGTGGTCGAAGCAGTCGGAAATTTCTTCCGCGCTGAGATATTTCGTGATGTCGGGGTCGCCGGCGACGTTCGTTTTGAAGTCCGCGCCTTCGAGCCGGCGTTTCATTGCGTTGCGCTGAACCCATTTATAAGCGTCCTCGCGCAACACGCCCTTGCCGACGATTTCAAGCATGAGCCGCTGACTGTAAATCAAGCCGCCCGTGCGATTCATATTATGCGAAATTCACAGACCGAAGCGAGCGAAAATCATATCGACGTGGCGCAGGAAAAATTTGTGGTCGAAACAGTCGGAAATTTCTTCCGCGCTGAGATATTTCGTGATGTCGGGGTCGCCGGCGACGTTCGTTTTGAAGTCCGCGCCTTCGAGCCAGCGTTTCATTGCGTTGCGCTGAACCCATTTATAAGCGTCCTCGCGCAGCACGCCCTTGCCGACGATTTCAAGCATGAGCCGCTGACTGTAAATCAAGCCGCCCGTGCGATTCATATTATGCAACATTGCGTCGGGATAAACAAGAAGCTTGTCGACGATGTTCGTAATTTTTTTCGTGCAGTAGTCGACGTTGATTGTGGAGTCGGGGAGGATGACGCGTTCGACGGAGCTGTGAGAGATGTCGCGCTCGTGCCAAAGGGTGATGTCTTCCATGGCGGCGATTGCATTTCCGCGAACGAGGCGCGCCATACCCGCGACGCGCTCGCAGTTAATCGGGTTGCGTTTGTGCGGCATGGCGGAGGAGCCCTTTTGTCCCGGCGAAAAATATTCTTCCGCCTCGCGGATGTCGGTGCGTTGGAGGTTGCGAATTTCAGTGGCGATTTTTTCCAGAGTGCTCGCGACGATTGCCAGGGTCGTCATGTACTCGGCGTGGCGGTCGCGCTGAATGACTTGCGTGGCAAGACGGACGGGCGTGAGTTCCAATTTTTTGCAGACGAGCTCCTCAATCTTCGGGTCGATGTTCGAGTAAGTGCCGACGGCTCCGCTGAGTTTGCCGACGCTGACAATTTTTTTTGCGTGTTCGACGCGTTCAATGTCGCGCTCAACTTCCGCGCTCCAAAGTAAAAGTTTCAGCCCGAAAGTCATCGGCTCGGCGTGAATGCCGTGCGTGCGTCCGATACACGGCGTGTGCTTGAATTCGACTGCGCGGCGGCGAAGAACTTCACGGAACTTTTTCAAATCGTCGAGGATAATTTCCGCCGAGCGTTTCATCATCAGGCAAATGGCGGTGTCCTTCACGTCGCTGGAGGTCAAGCCCTTGTGAATGTATTTTGAATCTTCGCCGACGTATTCGCCGACGCAAGTGAGGAACGCGATTATGTCGTGGTGAGTGACGCTTTCGATTTCGTGAATGCGTTCGAGATTGAAGTTTGCTTTGGCGCGAATATTTTTGGCGGCGGCGGCGGGAATTTCTCCGAGCTCTGCCATGGCGTCGCAGGCGGCCAGTTCCACGTCGAGAATCGTCTGCCATTCGTTTTCAATCGACCAAAGCTTTCCCATTTCGGGCAGGGTGTAACGTTCAATCATTTAAAAGCCTCCTTACAAGTCCAAATAATAATGCGTCGACAGCTCAACAAGTTCATCGGCGACGAGCGAGTGGAAACCCGCGTAAGACAAATTTTCTGCCTGCGCGGAGAAAGTGTAGTGACCGACCGCCCACGCCGCGACCTGCTGAGTGTCAGAAATTTTCGCAATGTAAATCGTCGTGCCCGTCGAAGTGTCAACGCGCCACTTCACGCCCGTGACGCCGCTGATGTCTTGGAGCGGTTCGCCTTCCGCGCGCTTGTGAGTTCTGACCGTCAGCGAAACCGTCGGCTCCCACCTGCGCCCGTAACGAATCTCGGCAATGCCGCGTCCCGCGTAAAGCCCCGTTATCTCGTAGCCCGACTTGCGCGGCATGTAAAGCGGAACGAATCCGACCGCGCGCGAAACTTCCGTGAAGTTTGCGTAGACGAGTTTTTGATTGGGCAGGGCGACCGTCTCGACCGTCTGCGGCTTTATCGTCGGCGGAGGTGTAAGCGGCGACGGCGGCGGAGTTATCGGCTGGGGTTTCGGCTGAGGTTTGGGCTCGACAATCGGCTGGGGTTTCGGCTGAGGTTTGGGCTCGACAATCGGCTGGGGTTTCGGCTGAGGTTTGGGCTCGACAATCGGCTGAGGTTTCGGCTGAGGTTTGGGCTCGACAATCGGCTGGGGCTTCGGCTGAGGCTTGGGCTCGATAATCGGCTGCGGTTTCGGCTGAGGCTTGGGCTCAACAATCGGCTGGGGTTTCGGCTGAGGCTTCGGCTCAACAATCGGCTGCGGCTTCGGTTGAGGCTTCGGCGCGGGCTCAATGACGATTGATTCTTCTCTGCGCCGACGTTCCTTCTGCTCCGCGCTGTCTTTAAGTTTCTGCTCGTTCTCTTTTTCTTTTTCCTTGCGCGCCTGCCGAAGTTTTTTCTTGCGCTCGCGAATTTCCTTATCGGTCTCCTGTGTTCGTTTCGTCGAAAGGCTTTCAGCCAGTGCCGGATTTATTTCGTCGAGTTTTTCTTCCTCGCCCTTCTCCTGCTCCGCCGCGATGAGCGACAGTTCTTTATCTTCTTCCGCCGCGTGACCGACGCACGGCAAATTCATTGCCGCCAAAATCATCAGTAAGGCGATGTTCTTTCCAAACGTCAAAAGTATTCCTCCTCACAATTCATTGCCACGCGCCGATTATAATTCAAAAAAATTTTTATCGCAATTTATCTTTTCGCCGCGAGCCGATAACTTTGCTCCGTCCGCGAAAAAATTTCTTCGTCCGTCAGAGTTTCGTCGAAGCGAAGAGTCATCCAAGATTTTTTATTCATGTGCCACCCGCGAAAATATTTTTCCCCGTCGAAAATTTTATCGAGTTCGGCGGGCTCCACGCGCACGTTCAAAATTTCAATCTCCTCCGCGCCGTCGAGTCCCAATTTATTTTTCGGCACGTTCATAATCACGGCGTACCATTTACGATTGTCTTTGCGGCGGAAGACGGCGAAGTTCGGAAATTTTTCCCAGAGGAATTCGGGCGCGTCGGAAAATTTTTCGCGAATGTGTTCGTCGAGTTTCACGGCCTGCGCGGACTTGAAGTTATCGTCGTCGAAGCACTGCTCGGAAATATTTTTCAAGATTCGTTCGTGTTCGGCTTTTACCGCGCCGACGAAACTGCCGCTCGCGCCTTCGACCAGGTGCAGCGTGTAAGGCTCGCCGTCCGCGTCAAAAATTTTCGTCGTGACCGCGCCGCGCCCGTCGATTGAAATCGTCAGCGTGAAGTCGTCCAAAAATTTTTCGCGGCGGATAAAATTCTCTCCGTCGACTTCAAAGCCGCAGCCCAAAATTTTTTCCCGATTGAGTTTCTTGTTCCTGAAGAACATAACGTCGCCTCCAAAAATTTTTTCGCCGCCTTCCTTCGCGCCGTGCAGATTTTTTCCTGCGATATTTTTTGCGCCGAGACTTTGTGATAAAATTTTCGCGGAGGTGTTCTTCTTGGAAAGTTCAACGTTCATTTATTTTTTAACGGTGTCAATCTTGCTGACACTCGCGCCGGGCCCGGACATCCTCTACCTGCTGACGAAATCTTTGTCGGACGGCGCGCGGGCGGGAATAATTTTGGCGTGCGGTTTGGTGAGCGGCATCGTCTTTCACACGACGCTGGTCATGGTCGGCGTGGCGGCTCTGATAAAATCTTCGGCGACGGCCATGCTCCTGCTGAAAATTTTTGGCGCGGCGTATCTTTTGTTCTTGGCGTTCGGCGCGTTCAAGGCGGCACGGGCGGGCAAAAAGCAATTAGGAATTAGGAATGAGGAATTAGGAATTAAAAAGCCGTTGGCACTTTACAAGCGCGGCGTCTTGATGAACGTGCTCAACCCGAAAGTGTTGCTGTTCTTTTTGGCGTTCCTGCCGCAGTTCGTCGACCTGTCGAGTGACGGCGCGAGCCTGACGATTTTATTTTTGGGCGTGGTGTTCGCCGTGCAGGCTCTGACGATTTTTTCGGGCGTGGCACTTTTCGCGGGGCGCGTGAGGAATTTACTTTTGCGCGGAAAAAATATCGGGCAGGTTTTAAATTTCGTCGAGGCGGCGGTCTTGGCATTCATCGCGCTGACCTTGCTCCTCTTCTGAAAATTTTTGCACAGAAAAAAGTCGCCGACATTTCTGCCGACGACTTTTCTTTTGCCGTGACTAATTTTCTTGCGCCTCTTCTCCGAAGGCGAAGTAATAACCGACTCTGAAGCATTCCGTCAAAAAATTTTTGTCGGCCTCGTCAGTCATCTCCGCGAGCGCATCTTTTTCTTTGGTCGCGTTAAAAATTTTTCCGTCAGTGAAGTAGAAATTTTGGTTCGTAGCTTTTGCATTCCTCGGCGAATAATTTTTGCTTATCGGAAAAACTTTTTGCTGCCAGATTTTCACGCCGTCCGAATTCTTTTTGATTTTGATTGAGTATTTGTCCAAGAAGAACGGCGCGCCGTTGTAAAAGGCAACGAACACATAATTCGGATCCGCCGCCACACGCGCAGGGTCGGCGGGCGAAAGTTTTTCTCCGCTCGCCAACCGCAATTTTATTTTTTCCTCGAACAGGTCCGCGCTCGTCCAATCGCTTTTGAGCATGGGACCTTTTTGTTGCTCCGCTTCAGCGGAAATTTTTTTATCGGGCTTAAGTTTCGGGAGGTCGTAAGCCTGAGCCGCGCCGCTCGACACGAGCAGACTCACTGCCAGCACTGCCGAAATTTTCTTGAGCATCAGACTCACTTCCTTGCGAGGAGCTCCATTTCAAATTCATTTGCTTGAAAGTCTTGTTCTTCTGTTTCGTTTTTTTTTGGAACAATGCTCTTGACCAACAGCTCGGGATTTTCGAAGCGATTGCCCAAAATTGTCAGCTTCCAGTTCTGCAATTCATAGAGGGCTTGAACCATGTTGTCTCCGTAGTTGACGACGAAGCTGCCGTTATGAAACTCTACAATGCCGATTCGCCCGTCCGCGGGAGAAATTATATCATCTTCATAGATTTCTTTGCCGGTGCTGTCGACGAGCCCCGTGAATTGTCCGATTGTCTTTGAGTCCACGCGGTAACCTTCGTAACCGTTCTCGTAGACGAAGATGTGCGCTTGCGGACCGGGGTCGCCGTATGTGCCGCGCTTCAAATAGAAACCGTAGATCCAAACGCTCTTTTTTTCGCCGCTGAATATTTGAAAAGTTTTTAAGCCGCGATATTTGATTTCACGTTCAGCCATGAAAGGACACCTCCGACTTTATTAACAAATCAAAAGTTCAATGCCCGCAATTATAACACCGAAAATTTTTTCCACAAGTCTTTTTCGATTGCCGAGGAAAACGGGCGTCAGCGAAGCCTTACTCTATACTCAAGCCTCCTTTCCTGAAAAAAAGATTAACGGACTTTGTTAGGGATTGAACTTGTTCTACTTGCCCCTGTAAAATTCCTGCAAGCTCAAAAAAATTTTTTCAAACGTTTGTCAGGAAATCGCGCAGGATTATATTCGTCACTCCGTCGAATTTTTTTTCGCGCTTGGAAGTGATTAAAATTTTTTCGCCGTCGCCGGTCAGCTCTCGCAAAGGGCGCACGTTCCGTCGAATGGAAATTCCGCTGGCCGCCGGCACTTGCACGAAAATTTTTTCCGCGCCGCGCTCCGCCACGAAAGTGACATTCATCGAGCCGAACTTGCCGTTGCTCACCGAGTAGCCGCGCCGAAGGAGTTCAATGCAAACCGCGTTCTCAATCAAAATATTTTCGTCGGCTTGACCGAGCGCGCGAAGTATTCCGTTGTCGACGCAGTAAAATTTTTCTGCGCCAGCCAAAAATTTTTCCGCCTTCAGGTCGAAGCGTGGAATCTTTCTGAACAGCGCGGCGCAGTGCTTGAAATATTTTTTGTTGGACGGAGTGTAATTTACGTCGCCCAAAATTTCCAGCACGCGATTCAACGTGAGAGGCTTGCCGACATTTTGCGCGAGTGTCATCAAAATCTTTCGGAAAGTTTCGGCGCGCGCCAAAGAATTTTTTTCGACGAGGTCAAACATTATTTCGTAAGTCAGCCCGCGCACGAGTCGCGGCAAAAATTTTTCATCCGCGCCGAGGACTTCTGGCAGCCCGCCGAAGAGCAAATAATTTTTCAGCGCGTCCTCCGACGGAAAATTTTTTTCGCACTCGGAGAAGGACAGCGGATAAATTTTCAGCACGTCGCAGTTGTCGGGCAGGAGCGCGGAAATTTTTTCGACGAACGACTCGCTCGAAGCCGTCACGTAAATTTCTGCGGGCGTCCCGACGAACAGCGCGTTGAGAGCCTTCTCGCCCTCGACGACGCAATCCATCTCATCTGCCAGCAAAAAAAATTTTTCAAGCTCGGCGGTCTTCGCTTCGACGAATTCGTAAAACGCTTGGAAATTTTTCAGCCGCTCGTCGACCGCGCAGTCCACGAAAATAATTTCTTCCTCGGCGACGCCCTCGGCTCGCAGCTCCTCGGCGAAGGCCTTCAAAAGAGTTGTCTTGCCGACTCCTCGCACGCCCGAAATTATTTTCACGGAGAAATTATCTTTCAGCCCCAAGAGTTTGCTCAGATAAAAATTTTGCTCCAACGTGATTCACCGCGCTCCAAAAATTTTTTTCATTGTATATCAAGCGGCGGCGTTTATCAAGCGGCGTATTGACAAAGTGTGCCCGCGGTGTAAAATGTTCCCGCGAAATTTTTTTTGATTTGTCTTTGAAAGGGTTTTGAAAATTTGCGGCGAAGATTTTTTTCAAAACAAAACGCACTTATACAGGAGGTCAATTCATGATCAAGCTCACGAGATTTAATTCGGACGCGAAGAAACGCGGCGAGTTTATCCTCAACGCGGAACTGATTCAGACGATTGAGTCGACGCCCGATACAGTCATCACATTGGTGAACGAAAAAAAATTAATCGTCGAAGAAGCAGCCGACGAAGTTGTGCGTCGCGTGATGAAATATCGCCGCGCCTTGAGACAGTTTTAATCACGGAGGGGAAAAATTATGCCGGATGAAGAAAAAGAAGTCGAGACAACAGCAGCCGTTCCTCCTCCTGCCGTGCAGTCGAAGAAGAAAACAATCATTTTAATCGTCGTGCTGGTAATCGTCGGCTTGGCGTTGGCAGCGGGCATCTCGCTGTTCGTCGTGACAAAAGTCATGGGCGACATCCCCGCCGGCTCGGAGGACGAAGCGTCGGAGTCGCGCTATCATGACGCGGGAGTTTTCGTTAAGTTGGGCGACCCGAAGGAAGGAATCCTCGTCAACGTCGGCGGGCCGCGCAGTGGAAAATATCTCAAGGCGAGTATCATCGTCGAGTATAACCCCGGCAAAAAATCCGTCATAAACGAAGACACGCACTCGCTCCAGCCCGACGCCGAAGTTAAAGTCAACGACGTGGCAACTCAATTCCTGCGTTCAACTTCTCTTGAAGACTTCGACGCCGACAAGCAGGACGAATTCAAAAAGCAACTCAAGGACGCACTCAACGCTGCGCTCGGCGGCGGTTCCGTTTACGACGTTTATATCACGAGTTTCCTCTTGCAATGACGGGAGGGGAAGAACTTGTCCGTTGACGTATTAACTCAAGAGCAAATCGACGCGTTGCTCGCCGCTGCCAATGACGAATCGACAGACTTGGAGGAGCTCAAGAAGGAAGAGACCACAAAAAAGGTTAAGCCTTACGACTTCAAACGCCCCGACAAATTTTCCAAAGACCAGATTCGCACGCTGTACATGCTCCACGAAAGTTTTGCGCGCCTGCTGAACACTTACATGAGCTCGCACCTGCGCACGCTCGTCAATGTCGACGTCGCCTCGGTCGAACAATCCACGTATCAAGAATTCGTTCAGTCGCTGATTAATCCGAGCGTGATAACAATCCTCGGCGTTCCTCCGCTTAAAGGCAACATAATTTTTGGAATGAGCAGTGAGGTTGCCTTCGCTTACCTTGACCGCGTGTTCGGCGGCGACGGCTCCACGGCCGTGAAGACCCGCGTCCTCACCGAGATTGAAGATGCAGTCATGCGCCGCTTCGTCAACTCGGCGATGGAGCGTTTCAAAGAATCTTGGTCGAATGTCACGCCGATGAATCCCGTGCTTGAGGCGACGGAATCAAATCCGCAGTTCACGCAAATCGTTCCGCCGAATGATATGGTCGTCGTCATCACGATGAACGCAAAGCTCGGCGAAGTCGAAGGCTTCATGAACATTTGCATTCCGTATCTCGTCCTTGAACCGATTATGTCGAAGTTGACCACAACATTTTGGGTCGCGGCGTCTGCTGCCAAGGATGATAAGAGCGGTTACGCGGAAGTCATTCGCCGCAAGCTTAATCAAACAAAAGTTCCGTTCGTCGTCGAGGTCGGGCGCGTGCAAATTACAATCCGCGAGTTCCTGACTTTGGGTTTCGGCGACGTCCTTCAGCTCAATACAAAAGTCAAAGAAGATTTCCCCTGCATGGTCGGCACGAACGCAAAGTTTTTGTGCAGACCCGGCACTTTCGGCAAAAAGCTGGCGGTGCAAATAACTCAAGTCGTAGAAAAAGGAGAGGATGCGGCTGATGATGAGTGATTTGTCTCAAGCTGAAATTGACGCATTGCTGGCGGGAGCCGGCGACGATTCAAGCGACAATCCTTCGGGCGATTCATTTTCGGGCGACGACGGCGAAGAAATTTTGTCGTCAATGGAAAAGGACGCGCTCGGAGAAATCGGAAACATTTCCATGGGCAACGCGGCGACGACTCTTTCCACGTTGCTCGGCCACAAAGTTTCCATAACAACGCCTTCGGTCACCGTCGCGCCGATGAATGTCATTCAACAGCATTACCCGCTGCCGTATCTCGTCGTCGAGGTCGCTTACACCGTCGGCATTGACGGCAACAACGTCTTCGCGATTCAGGCGTCGGACGCGGCGGTCATTGCGGATTTGATGATGGGCGGCGACGGCACCAACCCCGACCCCGAACTCAACGAAATTCATTTGAGTGCTGTCGGCGAAGCGATGAACCAAATGATGGGCGCGGTTGCCACCAGCCTGTCGACTATGTTCAATAAAAAAATTGATATTTCTCCGCCGAAAGTTAATCTGATTGACTTCGGCAAGGAAGACCTCGGCGACAGGGACAGCACCGAGCCCGTCGTGCGCGCGGCTTTCCGCATGGAAGTTGACGGCTTAATCGACAGCGAAATAATGCAAATTATCACGGTCAAAGTCGCAAAGGAAATGGTCAACGCGCTCATGGGCGGCGACGAGCCCGAACCTGAGCAGGCACCTGCACCTCCTCCGCCTCAAACTCCTACTCCACCGAAACCTGCACCACCCCCTCCTCCTCCGCAACCTCCGCAGCAACAACCGAATTATCCTCCACAGCAGCAGCCGAATTATGCGCAACCTCAGGGAGGATACGCGCCGCCGGCGAATTACGGAGGATACGGGGGAAATCAAATGCAGCCTAACGTTGTACCATCAAATATGGCAGTGTCGCCCGCGCAGTTCACGCCGCTCTCCAGCGAGCCCGTGCAAATCAACGAGGCGAATATCGGATTGATTTTTGATGTGCCGCTTCAAGTGACGGTTGAACTTGGGCGGACGAGAAAAACAATCAAAGAAATTTTGGATTTGGCGACGGGTTCAATCGTCGAGCTGGATAAATTGGCGGGCGAGCCCGTGGAAATTTTGGTGAACGGTCATTACCTTGCCAAAGGCGAGGTCGTCGTCATCGACGAAAACTTCGGCGTGAGGATAACCGAAATCGCGACGCCCGCCGAGCGCGCCGCTCATTTGAAGTGAAAATTTTTTCGGCGAGTCAAAGTCTTGCCGATTGTCAAAATATCGGGTATAATCAACAGCCTAAAGATTTATTTCGACATTGAAAAATTTTTTAAACGGGAGAGATGTATTATGGCAGTACGAGTTTTGGTCGTCGACGACGCGGCTTTTATGCGGATGATGGTCAAAGATATTCTTTCCAAAAACGGATATGAAGTCGTCGGAGAGGCCGAAAACGGCATGAAGGCAGTCGAAAAATTTGCGGAGCTGCGCCCCGATTTGGTGACGATGGATATTACAATGCCCGAAATGGACGGCATCTCGGCGGTCAAGGCAATCAGGAAAATCGACCCGAAAGCCAAAATCGTCATGTGCAGTGCCATGGGACAGCAAGCGATGGTCATCGAGGCAATTCAAGCGGGCGCGCGCGACTTTATCGTCAAGCCCTTCCAGGCGGACCGCGTGCTTGAAGCAGTGCGCAAAGCCGTCGGCTGATGACTGACAAAATAAAAATTTATCTCCCGGCCGCGCTTTTGCTCTTCTGTCTGATTTACTTTGGCGGCTCTGTCGGGGAGGCTGCCGGCGGGTACTTGGAAGGCTACGAGGAAGTCGATCCGAGACCCACCGGCGTCTCGTGGTGGTCGACGCTTGCTTACCTTGTCAGTTTGTTCGTCGTGTTCGCGATTGTGGTGGTCATGGCGTATTTCGCCGCAAGATTTATCGGCGGACGCTTCAACGCGGCGCGAATCGCGGCAAGCGGCGGCAGAATTCTGGAAAATTTACCACTCGGACCTAATCGCTCTGTCTGCACAGTTGAAATGGCCGGCAGGGTGTTTTTGTTAGGCGTGACTGACCACAACATAAATCTTCTCGGCGAGATAACCGACAAAGATTTAATCGAACACCTTCACGCGCAGGCAATCAATTCGGGCGATATGTTTTCTCAAGAATTCGGAACGCTGTCGGGCTTGGTAAAAAAAATTCCCCTGTTTAAGCGTAAGTAAATCCCCTCTTCACGCAAGAGTGGACTCGCAGAATCGTTGACGTCAGCGCGGCTCATCGCTTCGATTCAACTCGTAAATTTCTTTTGAGTTTTAAATCTTCTTTCTCTTTGCGCGCACAAAGAGAAAGTGCGCCTCGCAGGGGCGATTGTTCTCTCGTAAGTCGAACGTTGCGTACAACTCGTGCTTGGTGTGCCCGCTGTTTTCACATCACGTGAAAAACGCGGGCGGCCGCCCGTCCATGGGCGGCCTCAACATTCGCGGCTCGTTCAAATCATTACTCGTTGGAAAGTGGTTAAAGAGTTGGCAAGATTTTTTTTAATGTGCGCGGTCGGCGTGCTTTTTATGAATTGCGCTCAAGCGGCTCCGATTATTCCGAGCGTCAACGTGGAAGTGGGCACGGCGGAAAATCCCGAACAAGTTGCCTCCACCTTGCAAGTCATTGCGGTCTTGACGTTGGCAACACTCGCGCCGGGCATTTTGATGATGACGACGTCCTTCGTGCGAATCGTCGTGATAATCGGCTTCCTGCGAAACGCGCTCGCCACGCAAAACGTTCCGCCGAACCAAGTTGTCATTTCGCTGGCAATGTTCCTGACGTTTTATATCATGGCACCTTATTGGTCGCAGGCGAACGATAACGGCTTGCAACCATACCTGGCGGGACAAATCTCGCAGGAAGAGGCGATAACCAACGTCCTCGAACCGATGCGCGAATTCATGTTTCGTCAGACGCGCGAATCCGATTTGGCACTGTTCGTGAACCTGTCCGAAGCCGAACGCCCGAATTCGCAGGAAGATGTCTCGACGTTCACGCTCATTCCCGCGTTCATAATCAGCGAGCTCAAAACCGCGTTTCAAATCGGCTTCATGCTTTACGTGCCGTTCATCGTCATTGATATGATTGTCGCCACGACTCTCATGTCCATGGGTATGATGATGTTGCCGCCCGTCATGATTTCCTTGCCGTTCAAGATTTTGCTCTTTGTCATGATTGACGGCTGGCATTTGCTGATTCAATCGATAATTGTCAGTTTCCGATAGCGGAGGTGGAAATTTTGAGATTTGAATCTTACGCTCAATTTCTGGAAGATTTGGTTTTGTACTGTGCGCTGAAAGACGTGGACAAAGGTTTTTATATTGACGTCGGCGCGAGTGACCCAACTCAATTAAGTGTGACGAAATTTTTCTATGACAGAGGCTGGCACGGCATTAACATTGAGCCGTTGCCTGATAAATGTGCGCTGTTGGCAGAGAAACGTCCGCGCGATATCAATTTGTGCGTCGGCTTGGGCAATGAACGCGGCAAGCTTGAAATTTTCAATGCCGGTGTGATGTCAACTTTTTTGCCGGAGTTCGCGGGGCAATGCAAGAACAAACTTCAGGTTAATGTTCTGACACTCTCTGAAGTTTGCGAAAAGTATCCACCCCCGAATCAAGAAATACATTTCTGCAAAGTTGACGTCGAAGGTTATGAGCGGCAAGTCTTGGAAGGCATAAAAGATTGGAATAAGTTTCGCCCGTGGATTTTCGCAATGGAGGCGACTCTTCCCGGAACGGATATTCCTTGTCACGACAAATGGGAAGATATATTGTTGGCGAACGATTACGTTTGTGCTTTTCAACTCGCCATAAACAGATATTACGTCGACGCGGAGCGCAAATATCTTCTGAGCAATTTCGCAAATATCAATCAATTCATTGCGCAGAATGAGATTGTGCAAATGGTTATGCAACCGCTTAAATTGAGTTAAAGATTTTCAGAGGTACGTCATGTCGGGAGATTTGGTTATTCAGCTGGGGCAAGAGGCACTGTTTGTCGTCTTAATCGTGTCCGCGCCCATGCTCGGCTTGGGGCTGGCTGTCGGCTTGATGGTCAGCGTCTTCCAGGCAACGACTTCGATTCAGGAGCAAACGCTCGCTTTTATCCCGAAAATCATTGCTGTCTTTGTGGCGATTTTAGTTTTCGGTCCGTGGATGCTCCGAATCATGGTTGAATTTTTTTCGGGAATATTTATCGGCTTGCCGTCTCGTATCGGCTGAGTCCCTTGTCGGGAGGTCGAAGTTTTGACTGAAATTGATTTGTTCGACATTCTTCAAGGGCAGGTGGCGTGCTTTTTGCTTGTGCTGACGAGAACGAGCGGCATTTTTTTTATTTCCCCGTTCCTGGGCAGCTTGAACATTTCCGCGAAACTGAGAGCGGGCGCGGCGATTGCGCTGGCGACGATACTCTTCCCCGTCGTCGTGAAAATGTACGTCGTGGAGGTGCCGGCAACGCTCTTGCAGTTCACATTCACCGTCGTCAAGGAATTATTTATCGGCTGGCTTATCGGGCTCGTCGGATACATCACGCTCGCCGCGGTGAACATGGCGGGCAAAATCATGGACATGCAGGTCGGCTTCGCGGTCGTGCAGATGATGGATCCGACGACGCAACAGCAAACCGGTCTTATCGGAACTTTTCTTTACAATCTGACGATAATTTACTTCGTAATAACCAACGGGCACCACGTGATTATTTCCGCGCTGGCTGAGAGTTTCCGAATCATTCCGCTCGATTCGATGGTCTGGAACACTTCGCTGCCGCAGCTCATCACTGATTTGACGGCGGGCGTCTTTATGAACGGAATGAAAATCGCCATGCCCGTCACGTTCGCAATTCTGCTGACGAACGTCGGAATGGGTATCCTCGCGCGCACCATGCCGCAAATGAATATTTTCGTCGTCGGCATTCCGCTTCAGCTGACAATCGGCACGAGTATGCTTTCCATGGTATTGCCGTTTTACATTCTCTTTTTGGACGTGATTTTCAATGAAATGTACGCGAACATTTCCATTGCCCTCAAAGCCCTGGCCCCCTGAAAATAATGAGGAATTAGGAATGAGGAATGAGGAATTAACTCGTCCAAAATTTCTCGTTCCCGCTTCTTCATTCGTTCTCGACTTGAACCGATTCGTTGAGCCGAAAAATTTTTTATTCGCCTCTACTAGTCCCCGGTCTCTCGTCTCCGGTTCCTCATTTGTCTTCGACCTGCAGCGTTTCGACGGAGAGAAGACTGAAGAGCCGACTTCAAAGAAACGCGAAGACGCTCGCAAGAAAGGTCAAGTCGCCCGAAGCCAAGAGCTCAACACGGCGTTCGTCCTGCTCATCGGCTTTTTGATTCTGCGAATCCTTTGGGAATTCATTTACGGCAACATCGCGCAATACACGATTTATCTTTACTCGCACTTGGCGAACAGCACGTCGACCGAGGCAATTTCCGAACTGTTCATCGGCATTATGATTCTCTTGGCGAAAACCGTTATGCCGGTCATGTTCGCGATTTTAATCGTCGGACTCGGCATAAACTGTTTCCAAGTCGGCTTGATGATTTCGACGGAAAAACTTGAGCCGAAACTCAGCAACCTCAATCCGATTAACGGCTTCGGACGAATTTTTTCCAAGCGGTCAATCGTCGAGCTGTTCAAGTCGCTGTTCAAAATTGTCGTCATCGGTTACTTCCTTTACCTCTACCTCAAAGACCAAATCCCGCTCCTGCCGCAATTTATTTTCTTCGACCTGCCGCACTCGCTGGCGACGGCCGCAGATGTTATCTTTACCATGGCGTTTCAAGTTATCGGCGTGATAATGATTATGGCGGCGGCGGATTACGCTTATCAACGCTGGCAGACGACGCAGGATTTGAAAATGTCCAAGCAGGAAGTCAAAGACGAATTCAAGCAAATGGAAGGTGACCCGCAAATCAAGGGCAAGATTAAGCAGAAGCAGCGGCAGATGGCAATGCAGCGCATGATGCAGGAAGTGCCCAAGGCTGATGTCATCGTCACGAACCCGACGCACTTGGCGGTCGCGCTCAGTTACAAAAAGGGAATGATTGCGCCGACGGTCGTGGCAAAAGGTCAAGACCTCGTCGCCGAGAGAATCAAACAGATTGCTCGCGAACACCGCGTAATTATCGTCGAGAACAAACCCGTGGCGCGCGCGCTTTATGAGGCTGTCGATATCGGCGGCACAGTTCCCGCTGAACTTTATCAGGCGGTCGCCGAGATTCTCGCTTACGTTTACAAAATCAAACACCGCAAAGCCGCGTAAAATTTTTGGAGGCTTTAACTTATGACCATTGAGCAATTCGTCGAGGGATATTATCTGCATGACAGCAGCCTGGTAAAGGTTGAGTTTGACGCCGATAAAAAAATTCTCGCGCTGACGATTGAATTTTGTTTTTGGATGCAAGAATGGTACGACAAATCCGAGCCGTCAAACGGTTTGATTCGCGCGACGTTCAAAGACGTTTCGGTTTTTGAGTACGACGACTGCATTGCAAAAAAAATTTTTTCCGGCATCGACAGCGAAATTCGTTACAGCGAAATCGACGCGGAAGGAAAATTTATTTTGTTCGCGGTCGAAGAACCTTTTAATTCGGAGGACGACGATATTTATTTTCTGCTCAAAATCAACGCGGCGAGTGTCGACGTGGAGGAGCTCGAACGATACACTTTGTGAGAAAAATTTTTCCCGAAGGAAAATCGTTGAAGTCAAAGGGGAAATTGTGTTATATTAGGCAAGCGTCAAAAATAAAATCACAGGAGAAAAATAAATGCCCGCACCCGCAGATATTTTAGAGAGCGAACCGCGAACACTCGGCTCGTTCATTCAAAAATACAGCGACGTTATAATCGCGGTGACGCTCGTCATGATTGTCATCATGATGATTATCCCGCTGCCGACGCCGCTGTTGGACTTGCTCATCTGTTTGAACATCACAATCGCCTTGGTCGTCATCATGAGCGCGATTTACAATGAGGAGGCGTTGGACTTATCCGTCTTCCCGTCGCTGCTGCTCGTGACGACGCTTTTCCGATTGGCTTTGAACATTTCCTCGACGCGCCTGATTTTGATTAACGGTTACGCGGGCGAAGTCATCACCGCGTTCGGAAATTTCGTCGTCGGCGGCAATCCCGTCGTCGGCTTCATCATGTTTATCATCTTGGTCATCATAAACTTCATCGTCATAACCAAAGGCTCGGAGCGTGTCGCTGAAGTCTCGGCGCGTTTCACATTGGACGCAATGCCCGGCAAGCAGATGGCAATCGACGCGGACTTGAACCAGGGCGCGATAACCGACGAAGAGGCAAAGGCTCGCCGCACGAAAATTCAGCGCGAGGCTGACTTTTTCGGAGCAATGGACGGTGCCTCCAAGTTCGTCAAGGGCGATGCAATCGCCGCGATTATCATCATGCTGATAAATATCGGCGGCGGTTTCGTCATCGGCATGGCGCAAAAGGACATGGACGCCGCGACCGCTCTTCAAACTTACACGCTGCTGACCGTCGGCGAAGGTCTCGTCAGCCAAATCCCCGCGCTGCTCATTTCCACGGCGACAGGTATCATCGTCACGCGCGCCGCCTCGGAAGGAAACCTCGGTGCCGACCTCGTCAAACAACTTTTCAACAACGAAAGAATTTTCTTCATCAACACGGGCGTCCTGCTCATGCTGTCAATCGTGCCCGGCTTGCCCGGCGTGCCGTTCGCGTCGCTGGCACTCATCTGCGCGTTCATCGGTTACAGCCTGCACAAGAAAGCCGTCGTGCCCGAAGAGATTAAAGAGGAGCAACAGCAGGCAAAGGAAAAGACCGAAGCGACTCGCCCCGAAAATATCATCTCGCTGCTGCAGGTTGACCCGATGGAATTGGAAATTGGTTACTCGCTGATTCCGCTCGTCGACACAGGGCAGGGCGGCGACTTGCTCGACCGTATCGTCATGATTCGACGACAATGCGCGCTCGAACTCGGCTTGGTCGTCCCGACGATTCGTATCCGCGATAACATTCAGATTAAGCCGAACGCGTACATAATCAAGCTCAAGGGCATGGAAATTGCGCGCGGCGAACTCATGCTTGACCACTTCCTCGCCATGAACTCCGGCACCGTCTTTGAAGAAATTCCGGGCATTGAAACGGTGGAGCCCGCCTTCGGATTGCCCGCGCTGTGGATTCCCGAAAGCCAGCGCGAACAGGCGGAGCTCAGCGGTTACACCGTCGTCGACGCGGTCTCGGTGCTCGCCACGCATTTGACCGAAATTATCAAGCAACACGCCTCCGAAATTCTTGGGCGTCAGGAAACTCAAAACCTCGTCGACAACCTCGCCAAATCCAATCAGGGTCTCGTCGACGAAGTTGTCCCCGAACTCTTGGGCATCGGCGAAATTCAAAAAGTCTTGGCGAACTTGCTCAACGAACGAGTTTCGATTCGCGACATGGCCACGATTATGGAAGTGCTCGCCGATTACGCGCGCGCCACGAAGGACCCCGAAATTTTGACGGAATATGTGCGCCACGCCATGGCAAGGCAAATCACTCAGCAAGTCGTTCAGGGCGGGACAACTCTTCCGTGTATCACGCTCGACCCCGCGCTGGAAAATCGAATCGTCGGCGGCATTCAGCGCACGGATCACGGCTCTTACGTCAGCCTTGACCCCGACTCGATGCGCCGCATGATTGCCTCGCTGAACAGGGAGATTGAAAAGCTCGCCAACCAGGGTTACTCCGCCGTCGTGCTCACAAGTCCCGCCGTCCGCCTTTACTTCCGCAAACTCGTCGAACGTTCGATTCAAGGGCTCGTCATTGTCTCGCACGCCGAGATTGACCAGTCGATTGAAATTCAAATCGTCGGCGTCGTAAAAATTTAAGACAGAAAAAATTTGCCGCTTTAAAAGCGGCGGAACAGCGGGTATGCTTTCAAGCGTCCGAAAATTTTCGGCTCCGCGCCGCGCAATATAAAATCCCTCTGCTTTCGTTGCAGGGGGATTTTTTGTTGTGAAAAATTTTTACTTCATGAGGACGGCAACAACCATGGCTCCGACGGCGATAACCACCGTGATAAACATGTTGCGCACATTGTTGTTGAGTACTTCGCGGATTTCTCTCATGTCCTCGTCTCGGCGTGCTCTGCTCTCGTGCAGCTCGTTTATAAATTCATTTAACTCTTGAATCAAAGCATAAACATTCGCCGCCACGACAGCCATTTGTTTTTCCAAGCTCGTGACGCGCTCGTCGAGATTTGAGTTACCGTTGTCCGCCATGATAATCACCTTCCGTCAGGCGATGTCCGCCTTCCACAAGCCGTGCAGGTTGCAGAACTCGTAAGCGGCAATGGGCTCGTCGCCGTCCGCCACGATGAATTCTGCTTCGGGTTTGTCGGCGGCGGTCAGGTGAACGTATTGCCCGCCCTTTTTCGTCTGAAGATAAATCCACTGAATCAGGTGCGCGTCGGTCATGGGGTGCTCCACGCTCCCGACCTTGACGAAAATTTTTTTGCCGTCGACGGTCACTTGCGGGACGTGTTTTTCCTGCGCGGCGTCGGCGGTGTTCGCCGTGAGAAAGTTCATCGGCTTGCCGCCGCAAGAAATATCCGCGCCGCCGCCCGTAATCAACATGATGATAGATTTTTTGTCGTCCGAAATCAGAAGCCTGCTCATGAATCATTCCTCCCTGTTGGTCAAGCCGAGCCGAGCCAAAAGTTTTAAATCGCTTTCGATGTTCGTATTCGACGTGGTGAGCATATTTCCTGTAATGGCGGCGGAGACTCCGTGCGTGAAGGCGGAGGCTCCAGCGTCGGGCAAAAATTTTCTGCCGGCGGCCATGCGAATGTTCGCGGTCGGATTGATGTATCGGAAAATTGAAATCGTCCGCAAAATTTCTTCGGGCGCGAGCGTCTTGAGATTTTCCAGCGGCGTGCCCTTAATCGGATTCAAAACGTTAATCGGAATGGATTTTATTTCCAGCGCGGCGAGTTCAAATGCCAAATCGATTCTGTCCTGCCACGTCTCGCCCAGACCGATTATCCCGCCGGAGCAAACTTCCAAGCCGGCAGCCTGCGCCAGTTTAATCGTGCGGATTCGGTCGTCGAAGGTGTGCGTCGTGCAGATGTGCGGGAAAAATCTTCGCGAAGTCTCCAAGTTGTGATGATAACGCTTGACGCCCGCAGCCCGAAGTCTTTGAAGTTGTTCGGCGGATAAAATTCCGTGCGACGCGCAAAGTTCAATCTTGAGTTTGCCGCGCAGAACTTTGTAAGTTTCAATCGCCCGCGCAAAATTTTTTTCGTCGAGAGCCCGCCCGCTCGTGACAATGGAAAATCTGTTGACGCCCGCTGCCTCGTCAGCCAACGCGACCGCCAAAATTTTTTCCGTCGGCAGGAAGTCGTATTCGTCGACGCCCGTCTTGTGCCGCGCGGCTTGGGCGCAGTATTTGCAATCCTCGGAGCAGCGACCGCTCTTGCCGTTGATAATCGTGCACAAGTCGATATGGTTCCCGAAAAATTTTTTCTGAATCAATCGCGCGCCCGCCTGCAAATCCTCCAGCGGTGCCGCCAATAAAAATTTTAAATCGTCGTCGGGCTTAAGCCGCTCGCCGCCGATAATTTTTTCCGCAATCAAAGTTTTCACCTTTCCAAAATTTTTCCGCCTCACGAAGAAAATTTCGCCGCTCAAAAAATTTTTTCAACTCTCGCGAAGAAAATCACTCCGCTCAAAAAATTTTTCAGCCCTCGCGAAGAAAATTCCGCCGCTCAAAAATTTTTCAGCCCTCACGAAGAAAATTCAGTCGCTCAGAAATTTTTCGCCCTCGCGAAGAAAATCCGCCGCTCAAGATTTTTTACGCTTCATGAAGAACTTTACGCCCGCTCCAAAATTTTTTGCAACTTCACGCCGAGCACAGCCGCCGCCACCGCCTTGAGCACGTCGCCGAAGACGAACGGGAAGACCGCCATCGTCAACGCCTGCCACAGCTCCACGTGCAAGACCAAAATCATCGAGATTAATCCGCCCGCGTAAGTTATCGGCACGGCGATTAAAAGATTCATCAGCGCGTAACGCTTCAAACTCGGCGGCGCGCCCTTCGCCAAACTCAGCAGCGCGTAAGCCGGCAGCCACGCGAAATAAAATCCGCCGACAGGTCCGAGCAATCGACTCAAGCCCTCGCCGTTGGCGAAGACCGGCAAGCCGACTGCTCCCATCAAAATGTAAATCAAAATCACCGTGAACGTTTGGCGCGGCGACAAAAGGTAAGCGGTCAAACTCATCGCGAACGTCAGCGCGGTCACGTAACCGGGCGTGAACGGCAGAGGGAACGAAATGTGAGCCGTCACACAGCACAGCGCGACGCACATTGCCGGCTTCGTCAGCTCTCGTGCTTGCAAAAAAAATTCCTCCTCTCGTCAACGCGCCGATTATATATCGACCGACAGTAAACGTCAATTTTTCTGACCGTTTACCTTACGCGCAAAAAAAATCGGGAACTCTCGTTCCCAACTCCCAATTCCTAAATCCTAATTCCTAGGGGCTGTTGGTAAATTAAAAGTGAATAACACAAGCAGCGAGTAAAACAAAATTCTCAAAGCAACCAGCCAATTTGTCGTAGCGGGTGGAGACGTGGCGGTAATTTTTGATTCGCTGAAAAAAACGCTCGACG
>JAFXQM010000002.1 GCA_017527075.1 Selenomonadaceae bacterium | reverse complement strand
TGTGGGTATTTTTGAGAATCTCATGCCACGGCACAAAGATTACGGAGAAATTCTTGCCATGGATTCGACTTTTTGCAAAGTGCATCGCCACGCTTTGGGCGCGCGTAAGAATGCTCCCGGACACGAGACAAAACAAGATATCGATTCCTCTCGCGGCGGTAAAACTACCAAAATCCACGTATTCATTCCCGATAAAGCAAATGCCAAGGTGAAACACAATTTCGACAGAGAGCTATACAAAAAACGCAATGTCGTTGAGAGATTTTTCTGTCGGGTAAAAGATTATCTGCGAATTAGCATTCGTTTGGATAAATTATCTTCAAGCTTCAGTGGTTTTGTTTCTCTTGCTATTTTTCTTCTTTCTTAGCATATTCACCAATAGAGTTTTTCAACAGACCCTAGGAGTTGGGAGTTAGGAATGGAAAATCAGTTGACGGCGGAAATTTTTCGGCGAGCGTCTTTTAAAGCAGATCGTCGAGCGTGACCTTTCCGAGCTTGCCCGCGCGGAATTCACTCAAGACCAAGCGCAAAACTTTTTCCGTGTCGAGGAGTCCGCCCTTGCGAAGGCAGCCGCGCTTGAGTCCGATTTGATTCAAAAGTTCGTGCCCGTCGGTCGTCAGAGAAATTTTGTAGCGTTCGACGAGCCCCGCAGGAAATTTTTCGGCGAGCGTCTCCAAAAGTTTGCAAACGGTCGGCTCAAGGTCGTGAATCTCGTCGCTGATTGCATACGTCCACGAAAGTTTCAGCGCGACGTCCGCGTCATCGAATTTCGGATAAAGAATTCCCGGCGTGTCGAGCAGGTCGAGCCCGTCAGCGATTTTTATCCACTGCTTGGCGCGAGTGACGCCCGGGCGATTCTCAATCTTCACGTGATTCATGCCCGCCAGCCGATTTATCAGCGAGGACTTGCCCACGTTCGGAATGCCGACGATCATCACGCGAGCGGCGCGCGGTTTTGCTCCGTGCTTTGAAAGTTTGTGCGTCTTCGATTCGGTCAGCGACTTTGCCTGCGCGATTAAATTTTTTATGCCCGTGCCGTGTGCGGCGTCGACGGCGACAGCGGAAAAATTTTCGTCGCGGAATTTTTTCAGCCACGCGTCGACGTTCGCGGCGAGGTCAGCCTTGCCCAACACAATCAGTCGCGGCTTATCCTGAATAATTTCTCGGAGCATTGGGTTTTGGCTGCTCAGAGGGATTCGCGCGTCTAGAAGTTCAATCACCAAGTCGACGAGCTTTAAATTTTCTTGAATCAATCGTTGCGCCTTGCGCATGTGACCCGGGAACCACTGCAAAGAATTTTCCATAACAATCACCTTCGCGAACATTGTAAACGAAATTCCCACTCCGTCAACAAAAAACCCCCGTAGATTTGCACGGAGGATTTTTCGTTCGTCGTTCGGTTTTCAGTCGGCGGGCTGCGGATAATGGCTTCTGACCATTTTCATCACTTCAAGGTGAGTCATCTTTCTTTTGCCGGATTTTTCGGTGATGGTGTACTCATTTTTTTCGTACATGTCAAAGGTGGCTTCTATATTAAATTCGTGTTTCAATAATCTGTTCAGCTCGCCAATGGATTTTTTGTATTCGTCTTCATCAACGCCCCATCCGGTTGTGCGCGGTACTTTAATTCCGACTGCTCTCATCAAAGCTCTGCTTTCAAAAATATTTCCGCCGGATATGTTATCGAGTTCAACGTCGGTGAGTGTTTCGTTTGCAAAAATTTTTTCGTTTGTCATTTTCATTTCCTCCCTTTATACATCCAAGCCGGCTTTGCGGTTGAGGTAATACATTACTTTGTCGTGACTTATTTCTTTGCCCATGCGGAAGTATCTGTTGGGCTCGTTGGCATCGAACCTTGGGATAAGAATTTCGGAGTGAAGTTCTGCCTCAATGCCCAGATTGTCTCTCAACCAGTCTCGCACTATTCTTTGGTCTTCCTTGTGACTTCTGAATGAAGCCCTTTTATAACCGAAATATTTACCAAGCAGATGAGAAATCTCAAGGAATTCCGAGGTGTTGCCGCCGCTCACGTTGCTCAGTTGTTCCATGTTCATCATTTCCTCTTTCAAAATTTCTCTCGTCAATTTTCATTTCTCCTTTGCGTTTTTGATTTTGATTTTGTCCCCGAAATTTTTTCTGCGCTTTTCGGGCTTCGCGCCGTGTGAGGATTTAAATTTATCTTGTCATTCTCATCTCCTTTGCGATTTTTTAATTTTTCTTTCTGATTCTTATACGTTGCTTGGAAAAAGATTTTATTCGTTGATGACGAAAAATTTTTTTGTTAAAGTCTGTAACGAATTCGGATTCGGAACGTATCAAGCTCAGAAAAATATTTTGGAGGCGTGGAAAATTATCGACGGCAAATGAGTGTCGGCTGCAAAAAATAAAAACCCTTCGGCAAACGTCGGAGGGTTTTTGATTTTAAATCGTGATTTTGTCTTTGAAAGCGTCGAATTTTTTCTGACCGATGCCGCGAACATTTTTAATCTCGTCGATTGATTTGAAGCCGCCGTTCTGCTCGCGGTATTCGATAATCCTCTGCGCCAGGGCGGGACCGATTCCTTTGAGCGTGGCGAGTCGTTCGGCGTCGTCGGTGTTTATGTTGACCAAGTCGCTCGAAGGTGCGGCGGAAGAATTTTTCGCCTGCAAAAAAATTTCTTTGGTCGGGATGTGAATGTGTTGACCGTCGGTGAGGGGCGCGGCGAGGTTAATCGCTTCCGTGTCCGCCAAATCCGTCAAGCCGCCCGCCGTGTTCACCGCGTCGATGAGGCGCAAGTTGCCGGTGTCCTCCAGTTCGACGACGGAAATATTTTTGACTTGCCCCGAAACGTACGCGCTGATTTTTTTCACGGGCGGAGGCGGCAGTTCAGTTGGAGGAACGTCATCTTCGTCGAAGCTGATAAAAAAAATTGCGGCGAGTGCGACCAACGAAAATATTCCGAAGCCGATTAAAAATTTTTTGTCAATCATCTGTCTCCACTCCAAAAAAATTTTTTCACGGGCGGAGAAGTTTCATCTTCGCCGAAGCCGATAAAAAAATTGCGGCGAACGCGACCAACGAAAATATTCCGAAGCCGATTAAAAATTTTTTATCAATCATCTGTCTCCACTCCGAAAAATATTTTCGTCAGCCGCTCTGATTCCGTCGAGCAAAATTTTTATCTTGAGGCGAATATTTTCTTGAAACGAAATTTCCAGCTTGCTGAAGGCCGTCGTCTGATAAATCGAGTGAATCATTTCCGAAATTATATTTGCCGGCACGTCCGCGCGAAATTCGCCCTGCTCCTGCCCGTGCAAAATTATTTCCTCAAAAAGTTCTCGGAAGCCCGGCGAAAGGCTCTGCGGAATTTGTTCGGGCTTGTCGGAGTGTTCGCTCGCGCTCAGGAACAGCGGCAGGATGAATCGGTTCTCGTCAATCATTTTGGACGTGCACACGCAGCACACTTCCAAAAGTTCGGGCGACGACTGATTTATTTTTTTTGCCGCCGCGATACTTTTCTCGACGCGTGCCCGCAAATTTTTCGCCAGCGTCAGCAAGACTTCTTCCTTTGAGCTGAAGTAATTGTAAAAAGTTCCGACGCCCAGCCCCGCCGCCTGCATGATGCCCGCGATTGATGTGTTCGCAAAGCCGTGGAGTTTGAACTGTTGAGCTGCGGCGGTCAAGATTGTTTGCCGCGCCCGGAATTTTTTTTGCTTCCTCAAGCTGATTTTCTCCGCCATTGCCGCGCCCTTCTGTCAATTAGGAATTAGGAATTAGGAATTAGGAATTGGTTTTGAACTTTTTCCTTGTTCCTTCTTCCTTGTTCCCAATTATACAAATTGACTTGCCGCGCCGCAAGCTGTATGCTTGAGGCAAAAATTTTCGGAGGCGATAAAATGTTTGACGCGGTGATAATCGGCGCGGGGTTCACGGGCGCAGTCTTGGCCGAGCGATTTGCTTCGCGCGGGGAAAAAGTTTTGGTCGTCGAGCGGCGCAAAGTTGTCTCGGGAAATTGTTATGACGAGGTCGACGCGAACGGAATTTTGATTCACAAATTCGGTCCGCACATCTTCCACACTGACGATGCACGCGTTTGGAAATATCTTTCACGCTTCACCGAGTGGCAAATTTATTTTCATCGGGTAAAGGCGGTCGTCGACGGCAAGCCCGTTCCGATTCCGTTCAACCTGAACACTTTGCGCGAAGTCTTTCCGAAAAATTTGGCGGACAAGTTGGAGGCGGCTCTCCTCAAAAATTTTGAGTACGGGAAAAAAATTCCGATTCTTGAGCTGAAAAAATCCGCCGACGCCGACTTGCAGTTCCTGGCGGATTTCGTTTACGAAAAAATTTTTCTGCATTACACGGAGAAGCAGTGGGGACTCTCGCCCGAAAAAATTTCCGGAGCGGTGACGGCGCGCGTTCCGATTTTCGTCGGACGCGACGACAGATATTTCAACGACCGATTCCAGGGCGTGCCCAAGCGCGGTTACACTCGCCTCGCCGAAAATATTCTCGACCACAAAAATATCAAGCTCCTGCTCAACGCCGACTTCCACGACGTCATGGCTCTGCGCGGCGAAGAAATTTTTCTCTTCGGACAAAAGTTTGGCGGGCGCGTGATTTACACCGGGCAACTCGACGAGCTCTTCGACAAAAAATTCGGCGCGCTCCCCTACCGCAGCGTCGCCATGAAGTTTGAAACGATTGACGCGGAAAAATTTCAATCGGCTCCGTCGGTAAACTACCCGAACAATTACAACTTCACGCGCATAACCGAGTTCAAAAATATTCACCCCGCGCACACTCCGCGCACGACGATTCTTAAAGAATTTCCTCAAGAGTACGTGGCGGGCGAGAATGAACCATATTATCCGATTTTCACGGAAGAGGCACGCGCGGCTTACGAAAAATATTCCGCCGAGCTGTCGAAGTTCAAAAACATCACGGCGGTCGGGCGGCTTGCGGAATATCGTTATTACGATATGGACGACGCCGTTAAACGCGCGCTGGAAATTTTCGACGAGCTGACGGGAGAGAGCCGATGATACCCGTGATAATCGGCGCGGCACTCGGAGCGGCGGCGGCTTACAAATTTCTCGACGCCAAGCGCGAAAAAAATTCGCACGAGGAAACTTGGACGCGTTATCTTTCCGAAGAAGAAGTCCCGCCCGAAATTTTGGCGGAGGTTGAGCGCAAACGACGCGCGCGACTCGCCGAGGAAAAATTTTAATTGTTAAAGCAGACGGCGTGTGTTAAAATCGGCGCGAAAAATTTTTGGAAGGCGGTGGCTTATGGTTGACAATTACTACGACATACTTGCCCGGCGAGCGACGACCGACGAGGAAGCTTTCGAGGAGCTTTACGAACATTTTTTCCCGCGCGTTTACAATTTTATTTATGCGCGGCTGAAAAATTCTGCGGACGCCGACGACGTGACGAGTACGACTTTCCTCAAGATGAACGAGAACCTGGAAAATTATAATCCCGACCGCGCCGCCTTTTCGACGTGGCTTTTCCGAATCGCCGGCAACGCGATAATCGACCACACGCGCCGAATCGACCGCAACAAGGAAACCGAGTGGGAAGAGTTCCTTGACCCCGCCGCGCCCGAGCACGAGGAGCCCGAACGGCAAATGATTAACAGCGAAACGAGCCGCGGGCTGCTCATGGCGTTGGACAAACTCAGCGAGCGCGAACGCCGAATCATCGAGCTGCGATATTGGGGCGAGCAAGACACCCACACGATTGCTCAGCTGCTGTCCATGACAGAAAGTAATGTCCGTGTCACTCTCCACCGCGCACTCGGCAAACTGAAAAAAATTTTGGGCGAGCCGTAACATTTTCCGTTTTGCGTCGTATAAAGTTAAAGAAAATTTTTGGAGTGATTGATATGACTATCGAAGACAGATTCACGCAAACGGATTTCTCGCAGTTCAGCAAGATTAAGGACAGCCTCCTCCTCCGCCTGAAACTTCGCCGGCGCGCAATTAACGAGGAGCTGTCGCTTGAGGAACTCGACGAGGTCGCCGCAGCCGGCAACCCTCACCTCAGCAAAGCCGATGATAAATTTTCGCCGCGCCACTGAAAATGTTTTTGGAAATCAAAAAGCCGTCACGTTCGACGGCTTTTTTTTTTTTGTAATCAGTGAATCATTTCTTTTCGTCGACACCCCACGCGTGGACGCCTTCGAGGTTCGGCATAATCTTCGGGTCGAAGACGGGCTCCTCCGTGCCGCGCGCCTTTTGAGCAACGTAATCGTCAAGCGCAATGAATGAATACTTGCACAGGCGGGCGACAGCGTAAAGATTCGTCAAGCACAGGAAGCCCATGAACAAATCCGCGCTGTCCCAAACCAAAGAGAGGTCAGCGAAAGCACCAATCAAAACCATGGCCACGACACCGACGCGGAAAAGATTCATGGCGTGGCGCGCGACGGCACTGGGCAAAAATCCCGACTCATCACCTTCGAAGAACGCAATGTTCACTTCGCCGTAAAAATAATTGCCGACGATGGAGCTGAACGCAAAGAGGAAAACGATAAACGCCAGGACGTGCGGCGCGTAAGTTCCGTAAACACTCGCCAGAGACATTTGAACGAGAGAAACGCCCGTGAGCTCTCCGCCGATAACATATTCGCCCGTGAGCAAAATGGAAAAGGCAGTGGCCGAGCAAACGAGCCACGTGTCGACATACACGCCGAAAGATTGAATCAATCCTTGGCGCGCGGGATGTTTGCCGCTGGCAGTGGCCGCCGCGTTCGGCACGGAACCTTCGCCCGCCTCGTTGGAGAAAAGACCGCGACGGACGCCCGTCATGAAGACAGCACCGAATCCGCCGCCGACCGCCGCTTGAGGCTCAAAGGCGTCGTGAATAATCAGCGCGAACATTGCGGGCACTTTGTCGAAATTCATCACGACGATAATCAGCGCGCTCAAAAGGTAAAGACCCGCCATGGAAGGCACGAGCATTTCCGCGAACTTTGCAATGCGAGTGACGCCGCCGAAGATAACCAGCGCAGTCAGAGCCGCCACGACGAAAGCGGTTATCGCGTGGTCAATGCCGAAAGCAGTTTCGACCGCGCCGACGATTGTGTTCGCCTGAACGGAAACGTAAATCCAGCCGAACGTCACGGAAATCAGAACCGCGAAAAGTTTTGCCAAGCCGCTCATGTGCAGGGCGTTCTTCATGTAATATGCCGGCCCGCCGAAGAAAGCTCCGTCGCCTCTGGGCAATTTGTAAATTTGCGCGAGAGTGCTCTCGACGAAACCCGTGGCGCAACCGATGAAAGCAATCAACCACATCCAAAAGACTGCGCCGGGGCCGCCGGTGACGATGGCAATGGCGACGCCCGCAATGTTGCCGACGCCCACGCGCGACGCCGTCGACACGCAAAACGCCTGAAAGCCGCTGATTTCTTTGCCGGTGGTCTTTGCGCCCGCGCTCCCGAAAATCAGCTTGACCATCTCGCCGATAAGCCGCAGCTGAACAAATTTTGTCCGCAACGTGTAAACCACACCCGAACCAATCAGCGCGATGATGATTATGTACGTCCACAGGAACGAGTTGATGTCATTAATCACGCCGTGCAATGCTTCCATAAAATTTCCTCCTGTCGTTTGGTTTATCGGAAAAATTTTTGAATCAAATCTTGACGAAGCCCGCGCCGAGTTCCAAAACTTTCACGGCGAGGAGCTCAAGCATTTGCGCAAAGTCCGCGGCGGTCCCGTCGAAGTCAACGTCAAGCTCAAGGCTCGTGGTCATCTTGCGGGCGAAGGCGTCGTTCACGCCCGAAATATTTTTTATGCGTTCGCGCACAGCGGTCAACGTGCCGCCGAGTCGCTCGAACGTATTTTTTGTTATCAGCAGAGTCAAATGACGCTCGACCTGTGCGGCGGATTTGAGAGCAAAGGAAGAAATTTCTTGACCCGCGCGACGCCCCGCCAACTTGAGCGCGTCACTCTCGCTGAAAAATTCTCCGCCGCCCGAACTCGTGCCCGCAAAAATAATTTCGCCTGTGTTGAGTTGAATCATGCGGCTCGAAATGCTCGCAACGTTTCCGGAAAAATTTTTCACTTCGGCGACGACCAGATAATCCGCGTGAAAATCATTCGCCAGCGTCTTGCAAAGTTCCCCGTCGCCCGCCGCAGAAATTATTCTGAGTTGGACGGCGCGACTGACTTGCGCGAGGTCAACCGTGCGCGTGAAGCCCTGACGAGAGAGCGCGGAAATAATTTCGTTTTCAATCTCGGCGTAACGTCGCCCGCCCGAATCAAATGCAACGACCGCCACGCGCGGGCTGTCCGCGTTGAAGTCCACGAGAGATTTTTTTTCGGCGGCAGAAATTTTTTTGTCGTCCAGCTCGACGGCAACCTCCACGACGAAGATTCCGTTCACGACTCGGCTCGAAAGAATTTTCCAACTTGAGACGAACCCCGCGCTGTCGACGGAATTTTCGTCGGAGATGAGCATGGAATTTTTGACGAAAGTTTTGGAACGAACAGTCGCGCCGAATTTTTGCTCAATCGCCGCACGCATCGCGTTGTGAATCGCCATGCGCTCCGAGTTGCCGTGCCCGACGGCGTGAATCGTTTCCGCCGAAGCCGCCGAGAAATTTATCAGCGCGAACAAACTCGCTGCCATAAAAAATTTTTTCATACTCATCTGCCTCCGAATTATATTGTAAAAAATTTTCTTTCTGCAGTCAAACAAAAAAGCCCCGACGATTTGCCGAGGCCTTCTTTCAGCTTGCAACGTTTTGAGATTTTTTTTGCCTGAGCCGCCACGGTTTGAACTTCGACAGCTCCTCTTTTGTCATCTTCGGGATATCGCTGAAGTCAATGTCGTCGTCAGATTTCGGAGCATTCTTCCTAATTTCTTCCAACTCTTCCTCGGTCAGCGGCGGCATACCCTTATAAATCCGAATACTGCCCATAATATTCATCCTCCTCCGCGAGATATTCTAAAAATTTTTTCCGTCACCGTCAATTCAGTTAGGAGTGAGGAGTTAGGATTTTCATTCCTCATTCCTAATTCCTAATTCCTAATTCCTAATTGAAAAAGCCCCGACGATTTGCCGAGACTTTAAATTTTTTACGGACTGAACTGGACGCGGACGGTCGTGCCCTTGTCGACGATTTCACCCGCGCCGATACTCTGACTGACCGCGAAGCCCGACCCTTCTGCCGCGAACGAAACGCCCGCCTCATTGGCCAGCCGCGCCGCCTCACGAATGCTCTTGCCGTAAAAACTCGGAACGCGCGCTGCTTCGGGCGCGAGCTGCTCTTGAGGAGTTTCAACTTTCTGTTCGGTTTCTTTGGGAGGAGGAGGCGGCTCTCTGCGCGGCAAATCTCTGAGTGAAGCGTCGCCCACGCCGACGTCCGCGCTGATGTCCTCCGAGTCGAGACCGAGCGGCGCATCGCTTGGCTCAATCCTCAAGTAACGGAAGACCTGCGAAAAAATTCTGGCGGCAACGGGCGCGGCAATCTGTCCGCCGTAAAAAGTTCCGTAAGGTTCATCAATCACGACGAGCAACGCGATTTGCGGGCTCTCCACGGGCGCGAAGCCACAGAAAGATGCAATATATTTTCCCTCGTCGTAACCCAAACCAAATTCGCTGACCTTTTGCGCGGTGCCCGTCTTGCCCGCCACACGATACCCGCGAACGGAAGCTTTGCCGCCGCCGCCCGACGCCACGACCTGTTCGAGCAAACCGACCAGCGTTTTATCCGTCGCCGAATCAATCGTGCGCCGAACTTCTTCGACGTGCGTTTCAGAGTAAGTGGAGCCGTTCGCGTTCTTAATCGATTTGACGATGTGCGGCTTGAGCAAAATTCCGTCGTTGGCGATGGCGCAAAAGGCAGTGATGAGTTGCAACGGCGTGACGGCAATGCTCTGCCCGATTGACATGGTGGCGATGTCCGAGTCAACCATATCTTGCGGCGCGTAAAGAATTCCCGCTTCTTCGCCCGGCAACTCAATGCCCGTCGGCTCACCGAATCCGAACAGCCGCGCGTATTCGATTAACTTTGTCGCGCCGAGGTCGTAACCAAAAATCGCAAAGCCGGTGTTGAGTGACTGCTTGACCACGTCCGCGAAAGTCACCGTGCCGAAACTCGCGCCGTTCCAGTTTTGAATCTTCTTGCCGGAAAAAATCACGTAACCCGGGTCGACGAAGACTTGGTTGGGCGCGACGATACCTTCCTGCAGGAGCGCGCCGGCGACAATCGCTTTGAACGTG
Source organism: Selenomonadaceae bacterium (assembly GCA_017527075.1). Lineage (GTDB taxonomy): Bacteria > Bacillota > Negativicutes > Selenomonadales > Selenomonadaceae > Quinella. The sequence continues at coordinate 348,936 of JAFXQM010000002.1, read as the reverse complement.
GAGCCCGGCTCGTAAATGGAAGAGACCGCTTTGTTTTTCCAAATCTCTTGGTCGTAATCCCAGAAACGATTCGGGTTGTAAGTCGGACGATTTGCCATCGCCAAAATTTCTCCCGTGCGCGGGTCCATGGCGACGCAAGTTATCGCGACGGGGTCGTTCTCAGCCATGGCGCGGTCGAGTTCCTGTTCGACGATGAATTGAATCGCGCTGTCAATCGTCAGCTGAATCGTCTTGCAGCGGTCGCCCTGATATCCGTGCGGCGTGAAGATTGATTCGAGAATCGGGCGTTCCTGCGTGTCGGCGTAAATGAAAGACTCGGTGACTTCGCCTTTGATGTATTTGTCCAACGCCTGCTCAATGCCGTCGAGCCCCTTATCGTCCGTGCCGACGAAGCCCAAGACGTTGGCGGCGAGCATGTCGTTCGGGTAGTAACGTTTTGCCTCGTCACGGAAGCCCAAGCACACGGCGTAACCCTTCTCGCGAATCAGCGCGCGAATCGCCTCGTACTCCGATTGCTCCAGCCGCCGCTTGACCCAAGAGAAGCCGCCGCCGACTGCAATGTCGTCCAAAATTTCTTGCTCCGTTTTGCCGACGAGCGGTGACAAATCTTTTGCCAGCTCTTGAGGATTTTCCACGTGATTCGGGTCGACGAACAAAGACTTGGTCATCGTGCTCACGGCAAGCTCCCGCCCGTTCCTGTCGACGATTGCTCCGCGCGGAGATTGAACGGAATAATCGTGCCCGACTTGATAACGCATCCTCTCGGCCAGCTCACTGCCTTGAACGAGCTGCAACCACGCGTAACGGAAGACGACCACGCCCATTAACGCCAGCAAAACCATGACGAGCCGAATGATTCGATTTTGAACGAACGCGCGGTCAATTTTCGGCTTAGCCATTTTGAGTTCGTGTGGCGTTCTTTAGGAGTGCGTCCTTCAGTCGCCCTTCAATCGCGACGAGCTCCCGCTCCGCCTCCTGCCGTTTTTGCCGTCCCTCCGACTGAATGCGCAGCGTCTCTTCGATTGTCGAGATTAAATCTTCGTTGACTTTCTTAACGGTGTCGATGTCGATAATGCCGCGTTCGTTTGCCTTGGCGGTGTCGATTGAGTTTTGCTTGAGCATTTCGGCGTTGCGGCGGAGCAGGTCGTTGGTCGTGTCGCTGACGGCGCGCTGAAGTTCAATGACTTCCTTTTGGCGGCTGAGGCCGAGCGCGATGACCATTTGATTTTTCCACAGCGGAATCGTGTGATAAATCGCGGACTGCACGCGGTCGATTAAAACTCTGTCGTTATTCTGAATCAAACGGATTTGCGGCGCGGTCTGAATGGCGAGCGTCTTGCTGAGCTTGAGGTCGTGGATTTTTTTCTCGAAGCGGTCGACGCTCTGTTCAAAGTCATTGACGACTTGCACCGCCATGGGGTCGCCCGACTCGGCGGCCTGCGCGCGGAGCTTGGGCAAAGTTATCGTGCGCATCTCTTCCAATTTCTCTTCGCCCGCGCGAATGTAAAGTTGCAACTGCTTGAAGTACTCCAAATTTTTTTGATAGAGCGTGTCGAACATCACGACGTCCTCCATCATTTTGACTTTGGAATTTTCCAAGCCCGCCTGAATCTTTTCGACCTGCGTGGAAAGTTTTTCGTAACCTTGCATCATGTCGTCCGCCTTGCTGACGAGCGAGCCGATAATCGGAATGTTGCTGAGGAAGCTGCTGTTCTTCTTCGTCACGTCGAAGCCTTTGACTTTGATGACCAAATCGTTGAGGAGGTTCCCGACTTCGCCGGCGTCCTTCGTGCGGACTTTGGAGAGAATGCTGTCGGAGAATTGAGCGATTTCCTTCTGCGCGGGTGCCCCGAAGCTGAGCGGCGTGCTTGAGTCCGTCAAATCGATTTGGTCTTTAATCGATTGAACTTTGGCGAGTTCGGCGGGCGTGAGCGTTTCGATTTGCTGAGTGACCGCGGCGATTTCCTTTGCGGGCTCCACCGGCACGACAGCCTGCTCCGACGACGCGGAAGATTTTTTCTTTGCCATCAAGTCATTAAGATTTATGTCTGCCATTTTTTTATCTCCTCCGAAAAATTATTTGCGCCGACGATTTTTTTCGCGGCGAGGTTCCTTCTTGATGTACTGATTGTAAAAATCTTCGACGGGCATGAACAGGTAGCGAATCCCCTCAATTATGCTGATTAGCCCCGGTATACACGTCCAAAACAGTAGTAAGTAAATTACACCCTGAAGCGTTTTGCCTTGATAAAATTTGTGCGCGCCGAACGAGCCGAGGAAAATTGCCAGCGCAGATTGAATCAGCTTGGTCTGAACGATTTGCGGGCGATCCTCTTCTGGGAAGGGCAAATCTTCGGGGAAGGCGTCCACTTCTCCGCGCCGCCCGCCCCACACGTTGCCGTACTCGTCGAGCGCGCCCACGTCGATTGTCTTGGTCTTGATTCCCTCGGCGTTGAGCTGTTGCTCCATGACTTTCAGTTTGGCGTCGGCGGAAATGATTTGGTCGTTGAGGATGTGTTTGAATTGGTCTTGATAAGCTTCGTCGAGCGCGGCGAGCGTCTGCTTCATGCGAAGTTTGAGGTCTTCGATTTTGTCCGTCGCCAGATGAGTTTCCTCCAGCTCTTGATACTGCTTGACGATTTTCACGGCGCGGTCCTGATAATAATCGATGAACTTGTAAGCCAAAGCAATGCGCGCGGGATTTTTCTCCAGGTGCGTCAAAAGATTTTTCGCCGTGCGCTGAAGTCGCCGCAGCTGAGCGGAAAGCTCGCGGTCAGAAATATTTTCGCGCGCCTCCTCCAAGTAATTGTAATCTGCGGTCGCCTTGTCGAAGTTCTCCTGCAAATATTGTGCGCGCTCCGCCTCCAGCTCGTTCAAATCCAAACGCGGCGTCCGATTTTTTTTCCAATCCCACACGGCCTTGCCGCCGAAGATAACGCCAGTCGTCATCAAAATCACAATCAGATAGTTCAGCAACTGATCCACGCTCACCACTCCCTGCCGAGTCGAAAAAATTTTCTCCGCGAATTGTACCATAAAATTTTCAGCTGTGCACAAAAAAATTCCCCGCCGACTTTGACGGGGAAAAAATTTTTTCACGGCAGGGAAATGTTTTGAGCCGCAACCGATTCGTGGAGGTGCGGCATGTACATCATGAAAAGTTCAATCAGCCGCTCGTGATTCGGATTTTGAATTTTGCCCTGATAATGTGACGGGTTGAGCCCGCTCGCCGAATAAAACGGCTTTTGGCAGATGACTTGCCCGTCCTTCACGTCGAACAGCGCGTAAACCGGAACGATGTGCACGTTGTCGCTCCAATCGCCCAAATCGTCGTCGACCTGCCCGCGCTGCTGCTGAGGAATCACCAGGTTAAAAATCAGCGGCGGATAACCTGCGGAAGTTTTTTCCGTCAGATAAAAATCGTAGACCGCGCGCGAGTAACCGACCAGCCCGATTGGCTCCAAACTTTTTTCCGCGACCATGAGTCCGAGCGAGCCGTCCGACTTCATTCTTATCAGCGCGAGGATTGAGCTCTCGTCGACGGGATAAGCGATTGCCAGCGTGTCGAACGGCAAATCATCGTCGGCTGCTTCGACGTTCGTCGCCGACAAAATTATCAGCGCGAGGAGCAAAAAAATTTTCTTCGCCACGCACATCACCTCTCAAAAAATTTTTTCAGAATTTATTTTCGCGCCCTGCTTTGAGGCGTTGGATATTTTCTCTGTGACGGAAGACGATGACGACCGCCGCGACGAGCCCGAAGAGGAAATAAATTATCGGCTCTTTGAAGGCGGCGGCGAGAATCGGAGTGAGGACAGCCGCGACGATTGAAGCGATGGAGACATAACGCGTGATTAAAGTGAGCACGAGCCAGACGATAAAGACAATCGCGGTGACTTTGGGCATGAGCGCGGCAATGACACCGAGAGCCGTCGCGACACCTTTGCCGCCCTTGAAGCCGATAAAAATCGGGAACATGTGACCGAGCATGGCGAACAGGCCGCCGACGACCATTGCTCCTGGCGAGGCGAACATGCACGCACCGAGCAACACGCCGAGCTGACCTTTAAGGAAGTCGAAAATAAAAATCAAAAGCCCCGCTTTCCGTCCGATGACTCGCCAAGCATTCGTCGCGCCGATATTGTGCGAGCCGAATTGCCGCAAATCTTTTTTCCAAAAGAGTTTGCCGAAAATTAATCCTATCGGTATCGAGCCGATGAGATACGCCGCGATAACCAGTCCTGCCCAACTCATAAATCTTTCCCCCTAACTCCTAAATCCTAAATCCTAAAACTGGTGCGGATGGAGGGAGTCGAACCCTCACGCCCGAAGGCAACGGATCCTAAGTCCGGCGCGTCTGCCAATTCCGCCACATCCGCCGCGTCGATTATATCAAAGCAAGCAGCAAGGGACAAGGGACGGGCGACAAGTTTTTTGGCGGAGGGCGTCCTTTTAAAAGAGAACGTTGGCTCAAAAAAATAAAATTCATTAAACGATTCAATCGCAGCGACGAGCTGCGGCAACGACGAAAAATTCTGCGCGCGCTTTAAAAATGGAAATGATTCATCATTTTCTCAGTCAAGGATTTGGCGTCGTCATTTTTGTGTTCCAAGAGATATTCGAGCGTGTGGACGTTGAAGAACGAAGTTATCGGGACGTAACGATTGTACTTGCGGAAGTCGCCCCACTTCATGAGCTTCGCGTGGAGTTTGGAGATATCGCGGCGCGTGGCATTGTGTCGCTTGAGGATTCTCTTGAGGAGGACGTCGTCGCTTATCGCGGCAAAAATTTCGTCGATGAGCTGCGGATTGAATTTGTCGTTCTCATATTTTTCGATGAGCGCGACGGAAGCTTTTGACATGCGCATGGAGCGACGAATCGCGAAGACGAAGTAAACGACCAACGCGACGAACAAGATGTCCAAAAAAATATTCATGGTTGATTCTCCGCTGTTCAAAAATTTTTTTGCTTGTGATATTATCGCCCGAAAAGACTTCCGAAAAAATTTTACGGGAGCGAACGGTATGAGCAACGCCGCAATAATATCACAGTTGAGGAGCAAAGCAAATGGATTCAATCGGAACTTTTTACGGAATAGGCGTGGGCCCCGGCGACCCCGAACTGCTGACGGTCAAAGCGATTAACGCGCTGAAAAAAATCGACGTGCTTATCGCGCCCAAGACCGAGAAAAAATCTGACAGCGTGGCGTTGAGCATCGCGCGCCCCTACCTCAAGCCGAGCGTCGAAATAATTTTTCAGACGTTCCCGATGGTCAGAGACTTCGCGGCGGAGAAAAAAATTTTCGAGGCGAACACGGACGAGATTCTGAAAAATCTTCGCGGCGGAAAAAATGTGGGCTTCGCGACTTTGGGCGACCCGATGTTTTACAGCACGTACATTTACATTTTCGAATTGCTGGAGCCGCGCGGCGTGAAGATTGTGACCGTGTCGGGTGTGCCGGCGTTCCTTGCCATTGCCGCGCAAATCGGACGCCCTCTCGCTTACGGCAACGATATCCTGACGATTATCCCCGCGACCGCCGAACTCGACGCGATTAAAAATTTTCTCGACAAGGCGGACGCGACCGTCCTCATGAAAGTTTACAAAAATTTCCCCGAAGTCGTCGACGCCCTGGCCGCCCGCAACTTAATCGACGAGGCGATTTTGGTCAGCCGCTGCGGTCTCGACGATGAAAAAATTATCACGGATGTCGCCGCGCACAAAGATGAGCCGCTGAATTATTTGTCGACGATTCTCACGAGGCGCAGTCATGAATAAAAAATTTCTCGGAGCAATTTTAATCGCGGGACTTCTGCTGAGCGGCTGCGGTGCGGAAAAAAATTCTGAGCCCGTCGAAGTCTCGCAGGAAAAAATTTTTGCGGCGGTTGAAGACGACCTCGGCAGAAAAATTTCTCTCGCCAAGAAGCCCGAACGAATCGTCGTGACGAGCGCGGGTTTCCTTGAGCCGCTGCACGCCGTCGGTGCGGAAATCGTCGGGCGTCCCAATTCAAAAAATAAAATGCCGGATTGGGCGAAGGGCTTGGCGAGCGTCGGTGCCGTTTATCAAATCGACGTTGAGCGGCTGTTGAGTTGCGCACCCGATTTGGTCATCATCAACAAGGGCATGAACGAAAAACTTTTGCCCGTGCTGGAGGAAAATAAAATTCCCGCGCTCGTCGTCGAACTCAAAACTTATGACGATGTGAAACGCGGGCTGAAAATTTTTTCGGCGGTGAGCGGCAACACTGAGGCGGGCGAAAAAATTATCCGCGAGATGGACGCCGAGATTAAATCCGTCCTCGACAAAATGCCCAAGGAAAAATTGCGCGTGGCGATTCTCCACTCGACGGCGCAGGGCTTGAGCGTTCAGCTCGACGGAAGCATCGCCGGCTCAATCGTGAAAATGTTCGGCTGGGAAAATGTCGCCGCGGGCATGACGCCGCTGGAAAAAAATCCTGACGCCGCGCCTTACAGCATGGAGACCCTCGCCGAACAAAATCCCGAAATAATTTTCGTGACGAGCATGGGCGACGCCGACGAAATTAAATCGAACATGCTCAAGGCAATCGCCGCCAACGACGCGTGGCAAGCAATCGGCGCAGTGAAAAATAATCGCCTTTACTTCCTGCCGCAAGATTTGTTTCTGCTCAGCCCCGGCCTGCATTATCCCGACGCCGTGAGGACGATGGCAAAGCTGATTCATCCCGAAAAATTTTAAGGAGGAAAATTTATGCAGGCACATGAACAACTCAACCGATTCTTCGGCAAATTTTTTCACGAGATGCGCAAGGCCGCCCCGTCGACACTCGGAAAATTTTTGGCGCGGGCGGAGGATGAATTTTGTCGGCAAGGTTATCGCGAAGAAATTTCTTCGGGCGTGGAAAATATTTTAATCGTTCGGCTCGACGTTATCGGCGACATGATTTTGACTTCGGGTTTCATCCGCGAGGTCAGAAAAAATTTTCCGCAGGCGCGAATAACTTTGGTCTGTTCTCCGCTTGTCCACCCGATTGTGGAGCTTTGCCCTTACGTCGACGAAGTTTTGGCTTTCAAAGCAAAAACCCTCGACAGAAATTTTTCGCGGATGATGGAAACGATTGCGCTCTTCTGCAAGAAAAATTTTTGGCAAAAACATTTTTCAATCGCGTTCGCGCCGCAGTGGGGCAGTGACAATGTGCCGGGGCTGATGATGTGTTGGCTCAGCGGCGCGCGCGAACGTATCGGCTTCGGCAATTATCCTTACGAAAGTTGGCTCGGCAAGCTCCAGTCACATGAAACTGCTCTCGACAATTTTTTGCTGACGAAAAATATCGTAACGCCGCGCAGTGTCGTCAGCGAGGTCGAAAAAAGTTTTTACCTGTTGGAGGCGGTCGGGCTCAAGGTCAATCAAACGCACACGGAGATTTGGTTCGGAGAGGCAGATTTTCAACGTGCGCGAGAGCTTTTGAAAAATATTCCTTCGACGAACAAAAAAGTTTTGCTCGGACTCGGCGCGGGCTTTCCGAGCAGAAAATATCCCGTTAAAAAATTTTTGGTCGCGCTCAAGGAACTGGTCAAGAAAAATTTGACGTTCGTCATCGTCGGCGGAAAATCCGAACTCGAAGACGCAAACTTTGTTGAAAAAAATTTGCCGTCGGGAAAAGTTTTGAATCTCGTCGGGCAAACGACTTTGTGCGAGACCGAAGCGGTCATCAGCCAAATGGATTTTTACTTGGGCAACGATTCGGGCGTCATGCACATGGCGGCGGCGGCTCAGGTGCCCGTGTTGACGATTTATCGCGAGGCGGCCGACAAAGAAAATTTTTTACCGGGAGCATTCAGCGAGTGTCAACGCTTCCCGCCGTGGCAAACCAAGTCAGTCATCTTGCGCCCCGAACACCAGCTCGAAGAATGCGCGCGGCGCCCTCCGATTTACGGCTGGTGTCACGTTGGCGACCGCCCGCACTGCATTGCTCAAGTCTCGCCGCAAGAAATTATTGACGGCTTTGAAAAATTGGAGGCACTTTGATGTTTATCGACACGCACTGTCATCTTGAAGACGAAAAATTTTCCGAAGACCGCGAAGAAATTTTGGAGCGCGCAAGAGCTGCGGGCGTCGAACGGATTATAAATTTCGGGAGCACGTTTCAAAGTTCTGTCGCCGTCACGGAGCTCGCCAAAAATTTTTCGGAGCTGTACGCGGGCGTCGGCATTCACCCCGAAGAGATTGACGACTTCGACGAAAAAATTTGCGCGCGCCTTGCCGAACTCGCCGCCGAGAAAAAAGTTATCGCCGTCGGAGAAATCGGTTTGGATTATCATTGGGAAAAAGATTCGGAGCGACGACTTCTTCAGCAGAAAATTTTTATCGCGCAGCTCGACCTTGCCCGTCAGCTGAATTTGCCCGTTTGCGTCCACGACCGCGACGCTCACGGCGACACGTTGAAAATTTTGCAGGCGGAAGGAAAAAATCTGCGCGGCGTTTTGCACTGTTATTCGGGCAGCTTGGAGACGGCGCGCGAAGTTTGGAAGCTCGGCTGGTTTATCGGCGTCGACGGACCGCTGACGTTTAAAAATTCCGCGAAGCTCCCCGAAGTCGTCAAAGCCGCGCCGCGCGACATGATTTTGATTGAGACCGACGCGCCTTACCTTGCGCCGACTCCTCACCGCGGAAAAAGAAATGAGCCCGCGTTCGTCGTCGAGGTCGCAAAAAAATTGGCGGAGATTCGCAGCGAGACTTTGGAGGACGTCGCCGCTTACACCACCGCCAATGCAAAAAATCTTTACGAAATTTTTTGAGCTCGTGAAAAATTTTTTCCGCCCGCCAAAATTTTTTTTGAGCCCGCGAAAAAGAAAATGACAGCCGCGAAATTTCTCGTGACTGTCAAATTTTTTTGCGCTGAAGTTTATAAAACGAACTGCGATAAATCTCTGTCCTTGACGATTTCCTTGAGCCGCTCGTCGACGTAAGCCGCGTCGATTGTGACTTCGGTTTTGCCGTCGGCGACCATGTCGGGTGCCTCGAACGAAATTTGCTCCAACAATTTTTCCAGCAGCGTGTGAAGTCTGCGCGCGCCGATGTCTTCGGATTGTTCGTTGACGACCTCGGCAAGTTCGGCGATTCGTTCGATTGCCTCGTCCTTGAAGTCCACCGTCAATCCTTCCGTCTCCAGCAACGCTTTGTACTGCTTGAGGAGCGCGTTCTTCGGCTCGGTCAAAATTTTTTCAAAGTCCGCCTTGAGCAGAGACTTGAGCTCGACGCGAATCGGAAAACGCCCTTGAAGTTCGGGAATGAGGTCGGAGGGCTTGGCCATGTGGAACGCGCCCGCCGCGATGAACAAAATGTAATCGGTCTTGACGGGTCCGTACTTGGTCATGACGGTTGAGCCTTCGACAATCGGGAGGATGTCGCGCTGCACGCCCTCGCGGCTGACGTCGGGCCCGGAGCTTGAGCCTTTGACCGCAACTTTATCAATCTCGTCAAGGAAAACGATGCCGCTGCGTTCGGCGAGCTCAACTGCCGCCTCGGAGACTTCTTCCATGTCGATTAATTTTTCGGCTTCTTCCTGCTCAAGAATTTTTCTGGCAGTGGCGACGGTGACTTTGCGTTTGCGCATGCGTTTGGGCAAGAGGCTGCTGACCATGTCCTGAAGATTGTCGCCCATGCCCTCCAAGCTGGAGCCCGAAAACATTCCGACCATGGGCTTGGCGTGGTCAGCGACTTCAAGTTCAATGACTTGGTCTTCGAGCTTGCCGGCCTCCAGGCGTTTGCGAACGAATTCGCGCCCGGGTTTTTTTGAAGTGTCATCTTCAGCGGGCGGAGTTGCTTCCGCTTCCGTGTTGCCGAAAAGTTTTCCGAGCGGATTCTGTGAACGCTTCGGTTCGGGCACGAGGATATCGAGCAATCTTTCCACGGCGTTTTCCGCTGCCTTGTCCTTGACCTCTTCGGTCTTTTGCTTGCGCACCATGCGCACGGCAACCTGAACAAGGTCGCGGATAATCGATTCGACATCGCGCCCGACGTAACCGACTTCGGTGAATTTTGTCGCCTCAACTTTTATGAAGGGAGCTTGCACGAGTTTTGCCAGGCGGCGAGCAATTTCGGTTTTGCCCACGCCCGTCGAGCCAATCATCAAAATATTTTTTGGGATAACGTCGTCGCGAATTTCGTCGGGCAATTTGTGACTGCGCCAGCGATTGCGCAGAGCAATGGCAACGGCTTTTTTAGCGTCTACTTGTCCGACGATGAAATTATCAAGGCTTTCGACGATTTGACGAGGAGAAAGGTTAGACACACAAAAACCTCCGTTAAAAATCAAAAGTTAGTAAATAATCGGCGCGATTATATAATGCGCGGCGGGAAAAGTAAAGACTGCGAGCGAATCAGCCGTTGCGTTTCCTGAAAGCATTCATGAAGTCCGCCAGAGCCTCTGCACCTTCGACGGGCATGGCGTTATAAATCGAGGCGCGCATGCCTCCGACCGAACGATGACCTTTGACGCCGCTGAGATTTTTTTCCAGAGCTTCGGCGACAAATTTTTTCTCCAGCTCCTCACTGGGCAGGCGGAAGGTTACGTTCATGAACGAGCGCGAATCTTTGTCGGCGTGCCCGCGATAAAATCCGTCGGAAGAATCAATCGCGTCGTAAAGGAGCTTCGCTTTAATCGAATTGCGCCGAGCCATCTCTTCCAGCCCGCCGCAATTTTTTATCCACGCGGCGACTTTGCCGACCATGTAAATGCTGAACGCGGGCGGCGTGTTGTACAGAGAATTTTTTTTATAAAAAGTTTCGTAACGGAGCATCGTCGGGAGAGTCTCCAAACTTTTCTCGATAAATTTTTTCCGCGCGACGACAATCACCACGCCCGCCGGTCCCAAATTTTTTTGGACGCCCGCATAAATCAGCGCGAACTTTTTAAAATCAACGGGGCGGCTGAGCATATCGCTGGACATGTCGGCGAACAGCGGGACGTTGCCGGTGTCGGGGACGTAATGAAATTCCGTGCCGTAAATCGTGTTGTTGTAACAGACGTGCAGGTAAGCGGCGTTCGGATTTATTTTCAGCTCGTCTTGGCGCGGGACGCGGCGGAAATTTTCTTCCTTGGTTGAGGCGGCAATTTCTCCGACGCCGAGGGTTTGCGCCTCCTTGTACGCGTTGCTCGAAAAAGTTCCGCTCAAGACGTAAGAGCCGGGATTTTTTTTCGTGGCGAAGTTCAAGGGAATCATGGCGAACTGCAAAGACGCGCCGCCTTGGATGAACAGCACGTCGTAATCGTCGCCGAGATTCATCAGCTCCAAAATGTCAGCCTTCGCTTGGTTGTGAACTTTTTCGTAGGGCGCGGAGCGGTGACTTATTTCGATAATCGACATGCCCGACGAATCGAAGTCCAAAAATTCGGCTTGAGCTTCCTTGAGCACTTCGAGCGGCAACATCGCAGGTCCGGGGTTGAAATTATAAACTCGTTTCATTCAATCTCCTCCAAAAGTTTTTTACAATTCTATCAGCCAAAAATTTTTTTGCAACGTGTAACGAAACTTGAACGGCAACGTATAATGTGCGTGAAAAAAATTTTTGGAGGTTGATAAAAATGGAAGAGAAAAAAATTCTTGATAACGAACTCATGACGGAAGGCCAGCTCGACAACATCACGGGCGGCGCGACCGGTTACATTTATTACATGCGCGACGTCGACCACGGCGTCGTCGGTTACAGCGCGCTGAAGGTCACGGGCAAGCTTGATACGCGCGAGGAAGTCTTTGACACTTACAGCCGCACACGCTCAGCAAGCATTCACGACTTGCGCGACGGACGCGATGAGAAATTTTTTGTTCCCGACAGCCAAGTGCAAATGCTGATTAACAACATGAGCGCGCGCGGTTATGATTTCATCGACGTGAACAGAATGAGATGATAAATTTCTCCCACGAAAAAATTTCGGGCGACCGTTCAAAGTCGTCCGATTTTTTTTGACAGCGCGAACGTCGAGTGATAAATTGATTTCGGAGGTGATGAAGCGTGTCACGACTGATTGAACTCGACGCGCAAGAAAATTCTCCGTTCGAAGGCGAGCCGCAACTTTTGGGCGTGTATCACCGCGGCGAAGGTTTGCGCTCCATGCACAAGCACGACGACCGCCTCGAATTGAATTTCATCCTGTCGGGCAACGGCACGCAGATAATCGACGGCGAACTTTGCAACGTCCAAGCCGGCGACGTTTTGATTTACAACGCGGGCGTCCTCCACGACGAAAGCCTGATGATTCACTCGAACCTCAACGCGTGGTGCATTGCCGTAAAAAATTTGAAACTGCCCGACCGCCCCGCCAATGAACTCGTGCCGAAAAATTTTCGCCCGCGCATTCCATGCCAAGCCGTCGCCGACGAACTGGCGCAACTTTATCCGCTCATTCACCGTTACGCAAACCAAGACGATTACCCGATTGCCAACGCCCTGGCGCGCGCCGTCGTGCTCATCGTCTACAAAGTCATTCGCGCGACCGTCCTCGACGCCAACAAGGAAAAAAGTTTTCTCGTCGAACGCGTCCGCAATTACATTGAAGAAAATTATGCGGAAAATTTTTCGCTCGCCGAACTCAGCGCACTCGTCCGCGCCAATGAAAGTTACGTCTCGCACGCGTTCAAGAGGGCGACGGGTTATTCTCCTCAGCAATACATTTTGCGTCGGCGAATCGGCAAAGCTCAGTCGCTTTTGATTTACACTGCTCTGCCGCTCACGGAAATTTCTGCGCGCGTCGGTTATGATGACTCAAATTATTTCAGCCGCGCGTTCAAAAAAATTGTCGGGCTCTCTCCGAAAATTTATCGGCAAAGGTGGCGCGAGATGTCCAGCGGCTCAGCTCCCACCGACGTATAATCAATTAGGAATTAGGGATTATTTTTTCATTCCTCATTTCTAATTCCTCACTCCTAACTAAAAAAATCCCCGCCGAAAATTTTTTCGACAGGGAAATTTTTTTATCAGTTGTGAAGGGGTTACACGTTCAGAAAAAATTTTGAAGCGCAGCCGCGAGGATTAATCCGACCGAGCACACGCCCGTGAAAATCGTCAAGCCAATCGCGTAAATTTTATCGCCGTCAAAAAATTTATCGTCCTTCATGATGAATCGCTCCTTTGAAACTTCATTTGCCCTTCGGACGATTCGGATTATATCAAAGCCGCGAAAAATTTCCTTGACGCGTTTGCTTAAGTTGCGCGGAAAAAATTTCGCGGCGACGGCTCCAAAAATTTTCGTGTACAAAAAACAGGACGGATTTGATTCGTCGTCTTGAATCATGCCAAGCAAGTGCAGTTGCAAAACTTCTTTGGCGCGCGTCCGATTAAATTTTTATCTCAACCAATCTGAAAATCGTGCCTTCGTTCGGCTTGAGGTCTTCAAAGGTGCTCGGCTTGGGAATTTTTTCGCCGTCCATAATCATGCCGACAAGATGTAAGTGCAAAGCTTCCTTGGCGTTAAGAAATGCTTCGCGGTAGTTATCGCCTTGGGTTAGGCAGCCGGGCAAATCCGGGAACTCAACCGCGATGGCGACGGGGTCGCGAGTGAATCCTGCAATGAAACTGTATTCTTCCACGTCACAGCCTCCTCAAACAAATTTAATTCCTGACTGACGTTCAATATTTTTGAGAACGCCGACAGATACGTCTTTAACAGGGTGAGAAACAGTAACTCGACCTTTCTTGAACGGGTGCTTGAATTGATGATGGTCACCTTCGCAAGTGACTTCGTACCAGCCGTCCTTTTTGAGCAGAGCAATGACTTCACGCGACGAATAACTTTTCATGGCTCGATTAGCTCCGCCAAAGTTTGGAAAAGATGTTCGGGCTCGACGGGCTTGGACAGGTGCGCGTTCATGCCTGCCTGCAGTGAGCGTTGCACGTCCTCGTCGAAGGCGTTGGCGGTCATGGCGATAATCGGAATTTTTTTTGCGTCGGGGCGGTCAAGGGCGCGAATCGTTTCCGTTGCCTTGAGCCCGTCCATTATCGGCATTCGGATATCCATGAGCACCGCGTCGAAATAATTCGGCGGCGACTGCTCGAACGCGTTGACTGCCTCCAGGCCGTTGGGCGCGTGCTCCACTTCGATTCCGCGCATGGACAAAACCATTATCATTATCTCGGCGTTGACGGGCATGTCCTCCGCCATCAAAATTTTTCTGCCTTCCAATTCGGCGAGAACTTTTTCGGGCTCGTCGAAATTTTTTTGTCCGAGAGCCTGATGAAATTCGTTGACGACGGTGGAGGCGAACAGCGGCTTGGTCATGAATCTGTCGACGCCCGCCGCCAATGCCTCCTCCACCACGTCATCCCACGTGTAAGATGTCAAAATTATTATCGCGCACTCTTCGCCGGCAAGCTCGCTGATTTGTCTGGTGACTTCCACGCCGTTGCCGTCGGGCATGCGCAAATCAATCAGCAAAATGTTGTAAGGCTCGTGGCGCGCCTGCTTGAGTAAAATTTTTTCGGCGGCGTCTTGTCCGTTGTGAGAAATCTCCGCCGAAATGCCGACTTCCTCCAGCACAAGCTTTGCGTGTTCGCAGGCAATCGGGTCGTCGTCGACAATCAGCACGCGCAAATCTTTTACGTTAATTTTTTTGCCTTTGACTGAATCAATCGTCTTGGGCGAGTTGCGCAGCGTTACGTTGACGGTGAATTCGGAGCCCACGCCCTTTTCGCTCGCCACGGAAATATTTCCGTTCATGGTCTCGACGATATTTTTTGTAATCGCCATGCCCAAGCCCGTGCCGCCGTAAGCCGTCGACGTGCCCGAATCCTCCTGGCTGAACGGCTCGAAAATTTTCTTCAGGTAATTCTTGTCGATACCAATGCCCGTGTCCTTGACGACGAAACGCAGCGTCGATTTGTCCTCGAAGTGCGCGACCTTCTCGACGGAAAAATTTATCGCGCCGCCCTTGTTCGTGAACTTTATCGCGTTGCCCAAGATGTTAATCAGCACTTGCTTGAGTTTAACTTCGTCGCCGATATAAAAATCGTCCACGCGTCCGCGAACGGCGCATTCGTAATTCAAACCTTTGTCGCGGCATTGCGCGTTGACCATCGTGTTGATTTGCTCCAGCATGTTCGTGAAGGAAAATTCTTCCTGCTTGAGAATCATACGCCCGCTCTCAATCCTGCTCATGTCCAAGATGTCGTTGATGACGCCGAGCAGGTGGCGCGCACTCGTCCCGATTTTCTCCAGGTGTTCGCGAACATTTTCGGGCAAGTCGGGTTCCTTCAGCGCGATTGTGTCCAGCCCGATGATTGCGTTCATGGGCGTGCGAATCTCGTGGCTCATGGCGGAAAGGAACGCGGTCTTGGCGACGTTCGCCTGGTTGGCGACTTCCAACGCGTTGCGCAGCTGTTCGTTCTTCGCGAACAGTGCCCGCTGAAATTTCGTCATGTCCGTCTTGAGCAAGATGTAAAATTTCGCCTCGCGGTCGACGAGATAAAACATTATCCGCTTGTGATAAATCTCGCCGCCGATGAAGCAGTGCAAATTGACTTCGTAAGGCTCGCGCAGTTCCAGCGCATACTCAATCCTCTGCAGGCTCAGCGCGCGCAAAGTTTTCTCGCGCTCCTCGTCCGTGCCGCTCAAGACCGGCGCAACTTGGTCGCGGAGATATTCTTCATACTTGCCCGTCAGCTTGTTCGGGAAAATACTTCCGCGCCGAATTTTTTTCGGGTCGCCGATAACCACGCCGTAATTGCCGCCGACGATATACGCAATCACGTCGAACTGGTCAGCCAACGCTTTGCTCATGACGGTCTTGCTCACGACTTCGGCGTTGTAATCCTGCTCGGCGGCGAACGCGATTATGTCCTCGGTGTCGGGGTCGCGCCTCAGCGTCACGCTGTAACTGACAAAACATTCGCGCCCGCTCGGTCTGCGGCTGAAGAAAATTTCCGACTGATTATTTTTTCCCTCCGCGAAATTTTTCAGCAGCCGCTCCGTGCTGAACTTGTCGATGAATTTTTTCCTGTCGCGCTCCAGCGGAAAGTAATTCAAACGTTGCGCAAACCGCTCCGAAATTTTCATGCCGCGCAGATTCATGTCATTAAGCTCGCGCCCGCGGCAATCCTCCACCACGTCCTTGGTCAGGTTCATGCGAATGGAGATGAGCGTTTCGTTGGAAAGAGTCTCCAGCTCTTGGCGCACGCCCTCGTAAAGAAATTTCGCGCGCTCCTCGTCACGTTTTATCTTCGTGAAGTCCGAGCAGTTGCAGTAAGCGTAAAGCAACCCGTCCTCCTCCACGAACGCGTAATGGACGTTTATCCACCGCCAGTTGCCTTTGAGCGTCTGCTGTCGAATCGTCAAATTATTTCTGCCGCCGCGCGTCGTTTTGTTTTGGAAAAGATATTCGACTTCGGCGCGGTCGTCGGGGTGAATGCTCCTGCCCGGCGCGTATTGCTCCCGCTCGATGAATCCTTCCACCGAACCTTCCATCATCTCGGCGAATTCCCGCGAACACCAAACAGGAAAATATCCGCCGTCCGCCGCCACGCGCATGAGCACGACGTTGTTGTCCAGCGAGTCAAAGATTTTTTCGTAAAAGCTCGTCTTGAAGTTCAGCATGAAATCAATCCTTCAGGGACAAGGGACATTGGACAAGAAGCCGCCCATGGACGGGCGGCCGCCCGCGCTTTTCACGTGATGTGAAAACAGCGGGCACTGACGGCTGCGGGTTATCTCAACCGCCAAGCTGTGTACGACCGACGCCCCCGCGAGGTGCCTTTTCTCTTTGCTTCTTTCTCTTTGGGCATGCAAAGAGAAAGAAGGTTAATCACACAAAAAATTTTCTTTCGGCACGATGAGCACGACGCCCCGCGCCGGTCACAGTAGCTTCTGCGTGCCCACTCTTTACAAGAGGGGGAATCAAAGCTCTGCGACGAGTTTATCCCTCAGCTCTTTTATCGGCTTGTACAAAGTCACGTAATCCAAATCCTTCTTCGCGCGCAGGGACTCGGTTATATCGCTCAGCGGTCCGAAAATCGGAGTAATTGCCAAGTTCCCGACCACGCCCTTGAGTGCATGCGCCTGCTCGAACGCCTCTTCCAAATTCCCCGCCGCCAGCAAACTCTCCAGCTTGTCGAACGAGTCATTCTTCAGACCCATGCCCAACATCTTGAAATAAAATTTCTCCATGTTCATGCACCGCGCCAGACCTTCCTTGGTGTTTACTCCGTACTCCTGCAGCTTCTCAATCGTCAGCATGTAACTTCCTCCTCTTGGTGAATCGTTTCGTTGATTATATCAGTTGCTTTCCAAAATGCAAAAAATATTTTTGTCGACTGCGCGGCGTTGGCAGTGTATAATCGGAAAAAATTTTCGGAGGTGAATTACTTGCCGACTTTGGATTGGGAGGGCAAGGCTCAGGCCGTCGACGCCGCAAAAAAAATCCCGCACCGCCTCATCGATTTTGATTCGGCGCGCGGCTGCGGCGACTCGGACAACTTAATCGTTCACGGCGACAATCTCCCCGTGCTCAAATCTCTCCTGCCCTTTTATCGCCGTGCCGTCAAATGCATTTACATTGACCCGCCTTACAACACTCACTCCGCCTTCGAGCATTACGACGACAATTTCGAGCACAGCGAATGGCTCTCCATGATGTATCCGCGGCTGGAGCTTTTGCGCGACTTCCTCTCCGACGACGGCGCGATTTTCATTTCCATCAACTTCCGCGACGAGTATCATCACCTGCGTTGCATTTGCGATGAAATCTTCGGCGTGAAAAATTATGTCGGCACATTGACTTGGGAATCGGTGACGCAGCCGACGAATTCGGGGCGCGCGCGATTCGGTCTGCAAATTAAAACCGAACCGATTCTCTGTTATCGAAATAACGCCGACGAAAATATTTTCGAGCTGACGCCCGTGCCGAGCACGAAAACTTATCCGCACCGTGGAAAGTTCGGCGCGTGTCGCTTTGAAGTTATCGAGAAGTCAGACGCGGGAACTTTCAGCCGCCCGACGATGAAATTTAAAATCCTCGGACAATATCCGCGCGAAGGTAAGCGTTGGCAAATCGGCGAAGCGACTGCGCGGCAACTGGAGGCAGCGGGGCGCGTCGAAATCGTCGACGGTATCGTCAAGCGAGCGGTTTATCCCGAAGATGAGGCGGGCAACGTTTCTTACAAACCGTTTTGGTCTCACTTGCGCGCGGACGAATTCGGCACGGCTCAGAGCGGCAAAGAAATTTTGAATTCGATTATGGGCGAGCCGATTGGTTTCGACACCGTTAAGCCGCCCGCGCTGATTGAAGAATTGATTCGGCACCTCGACAAAAATTCTCTGGTGCTTGACGCCTTCGCGGGCAGCGGCACGACCGCCCACGCCGTCCTCAACCTCAACGCAAGCGACGGGGGCAACCGCAAATTCATTCTGATTGAGTCGCAAGATTACTGCGACACAATCACGGCCGAGCGCGTGCGACGAGTGGGCGGGAGTTTTCGTTTCGGAGAATTGGGCGCGCCGCTGTTCGACGCGACGGGCGGACTTAATCGGGCGGTGAGCTTCCGACAGCTGGCGGCGTATATCTGGTTCAAGTTCACGGGTCAGGCGTTGGGCGCGACGGGCGAGGCTCCGCTGCTTGGCATTCACGAGGGCACGGCGTATTATCTTTTGCGCGACACGCTGACGAAAAATTTTTTGGCGGGGCTGCCCGAAGGACGGAAAATAATTTTCGCCGAGGCGAGCCGAGTGAGCGCGGAGACTTTGAAGGCGCAGAAAATTATCTTCAAACAAATTCCGTCAGAAATTAGAGCTTGAAAAATTTTCGGGCGTCGATTATAATTTGAATCGAAAATTGAAAACGCCCCGTCGTGGACGGAGCGCGGGCGAGTCGATGTTGGTAGCGTCGACCCTCTCCAAGAATATGAACAGGTTTTTTTGAGAATCAAACGCGACGGCTTGCTTCCGAAAGAGGAATTACCTCAGGTACGAAAGCAGAGACACAATGAGCGAAGCAGCGGACAGCGCGAGATTCATCCGTTGCTTGAAATTGAAAACGCCCCGTCATGGACGGAGCGCGGGCGAGTCGATGTTGGCGTGTCGACCCTCTCCCGTAATAAGAAAGCGTGGATTTTTGGAAGACTAGCGAGAACCGACACAACCAGATTCAGAAAATAATTGCCCCGCGGCAAAATCGTCGCGAGGCGATTATTTTTTTTGTCCGCGCAGGAAAATAAATCGCGCGATAGAAAATCGAATCGAGGAGGTGAGAACTTTGGAGCTGAAAAATTATCAGCGGGAGACGCTGGCGACGCTGGAAAAATTTTTGCGGGCGGCGCGGATAATCGGGAGCGCGGAGGCGTTCAAAGAAAATCGGAACGCGCCGAGTTATCCGCAACCGTACAGGTCGCTGAAAAATTTGGAGGACGCGCCGTATATCTGCTTGCGGCTGCCGACGGGCGGCGGGAAAACTTTGCTGGGGGCGTGCGCGATTCGTTTGGTGGCAGAAAATTTTTTGGCGCGGGAATATCCGTTGGTGCTGTGGCTGGTGCCGACGGATACGATTCGCCGACAAACGCTGAAAGTTTTGCGCGAGCCGAAAACTTTTTATCGGGCGGCATTGGACGAGGCATTCAAAGGCGCGGTAAAAATTTTCGACGTGACGGAGTTCAGACAACTGCGCCCGCAAGATTTAAATCAGTCGCTGAACATTTTCGTTGCGACGTTCCAATCGTTCCGCGTCGAAAAACCGGAGGGACGAAAAGTTTATCAGGCGAATGAATTTTTGGAGCCGTGCTTCCGAGCGATACTGCGGCAAGAATTTTTCGAGGCGGACGAGCGCGGCGGCTGGAAGTCGTTCGGAAATTTGCTGGCGTATCTTCGTCCGCTGATGATAATCGACGAGGCGCACAATTATTCGAGCCGGCTGAGCTTGGAGACAATGCAAAAACTTCGCCCTGCGGCAGTGATTGAGCTGACGGCGACGCCCGCGCAGGACTCGAACATTTTGTATCAGGTGAGCGCGTCGGAGCTGAAGGCGGAAGAGATGATAAAGCTGCCGATAGAGCTGACGGAAAATCAATCGTGGGAAATGACAATCGACAGCGCGGTGCAGAAGCGGACGGCGTTGGAGAAATTGGCGGCGCGCGAGGCGGAGTACATCAGACCGATTGCTCTGTTCCAAGCCGAGAGCCGCGACAAAGAATTGACCGTGGACGTGGTGAAAAAATATTTGCTGGAGGGCGCGAAGGTCGCGGCGGAGGAAGTGGCGGTGGCGACGGGCGAGCGGCACGAGCTGGACGGCGTGGATTTGTCGGCGCGCGATTGCCCGATTCGATACGTCATCACGGTGCAGGCACTCAAGGAAGGTTGGGACTGCCCGTTCGCTTACGTTTTCTGTTCGCTGGCAAAAATTCATTCGCCGAAAGACGCCGAGCAACTTTTGGGTCGCGTGCTTAGGATGCCGTATGCGGCGCGCAGAGAATCGGCGGCACTCAATCGCGCGTATGCGTTCGTGGCGGTGAGCGAGTGGATGGCGGCGGCGGAAAAAATTCGCGACAACTTATTGGACATGGGCTTCGAGGACGCGGAGGCAAAGGCGGCGGTCGAAGTTCAGCAAACACTTTTCCCCGAAACGCAGACGATAAAAATCCAAACGAGCGAACGTCCGCAGTTGGGCGCGCTGAATTTATTTTTGCAGGGCGCGGCGGTCGTCGAGAAAACTTCGGCGGGTTACGAGCTGGTGCTGGAAAATATTTCGGCGGCGGACGCAAAAGAGCTGGCAGCGAACGCGAACAAAATTTTTAAGGAGAAAGATTCGCGCGAAAAACTTTTCGAGGCACTCAAGCGCGAAAAACTTCAGCCGAAAAAAAATTCGCCGTCGGAGCGCGGAGAAAAATTTGAAATCCCGATGCTGTGCTTGGATTCGGGGGACGGCGCGACACTCGCCGAGGCAGAAGATTTTTTGCCGACGCCGTGGAGACTGACGGGCTGCTTCGACACAGACCTGCCGAACTTCAGGCGCGATGTCGAGGCGCACGTTTACGAATTCGACGTGGCGGGGCACAAGGTCCGACAAAAATTTCTCGGCGGCAACATGGCAGATTTATTTCGCGGCGAAACGAATTGGGAGCTCGTCGATTTGGTCGGCTGGTTCATGGAAAAAATTCGGGCGACGGATTTGACGCACGAGGACTTGGCCGAATTCATCCGCAGGATTTTGGTGCGGCTGGCTGAGGAGCAAAAAGTTTCTTTGGATGAACTGGTGCGGCTGCGGTTCACGTTGCTTGAGCTGCTCAAGGAAAAAATCAAAAGCTGTCGGGCGGCGGCGCAGGCGGCGGGCTGGCAGGAAAAACTTTTCGGCGCGGACAATTCCGTTTGCGTTCGCCCGAACATAAAAAAAATCTTCGAGCCGGAAAATTATCCCGCGAAAAAATTTTACGACGGACGAATCCAATTCGAGAAGCATTTTTATCCGAGGGTCGGCGACATGAACTCGGAGGAAATTCTTTGCGCGCAGTTCATCGATGCCAATCAAAACGTGGCGACGTGGATTCGCAATATCGAGCGGGAGTCGGAGCATTCGTTTTGGTTGCCGACGCATGCCGATAAATTTTATCCCGACTTCGTGGTGAAGCTGACGGACGGGACGTATGCGGCGGTCGAGTACAAGGGCGAGCACCTGGCGAGCAACGAGGACACCGCCGAAAAAATTTCCGTCGGAGAGCTGTGGGAGAGGAATCGCGGCGGAAAATTTTTGCTGGCGACACGCCACGACGACCGCGGACGAAATCTTGAGACGCAGATAAATGAATTCTTCAAATGAAACACCCCGCCACTCGGACGGGGATTTTTTTTTGTCGACGCCCGCCGCCACTGCAGAAAAATTTTTTGCGCGGCGTTTACTCCTCCTCGCGGACGGAAAAATTTTTTGCGCGGCGTTTACTCCTCCTCGCGGCTGAAAATTTTTTTGCGCGGCGTTTGCTCCTCCTCGCGGCTGAAAATTTTTTGCGCGGCGTTTGCTCGTCCTCACGGCTGAAAATTTTTTTGCGCGGCGTTTGCTCCTCCTCGCGGCTGAAAATTTTTTTGTCAGATAAAAAAAACCCCGCCACTCGGACGGGGATTTTTTTTTTGAGCTTTGAGCTGTCAGGATTTTTCTAACCGCTCTGAAGTTTATGTTAATCGACAATCATTGCGTTCTTCGTGACGTTGTTGGCGGCGAGAAGAGTTTCCTTCGGCGTGAGGCTCGTGGCGTCGGAGGAAGTGAGCTCCTCCAAGCCCGTCGAAGAATCGTCTTTCATGAGCGCGCCGAGTTCGTCAGCCGCGATGAGTTCGTCGTCGTCGTCGAACCAATCGACTTCGGGTTCATTGGTCACGATGTTGATGTCCATGCCCGCACACCCGCGCAGCACCAATTTATCTTCGCCGACTTTAACGACCAGATGTTTGCCGCTGTTTTTGACAGTGTAAGTGCCGCTCGTGATGAAAACTCTGTCGTCTTCGTTGAAGGCGGTGACTACGTCGCGTCCGTCGCCTGCGCCGAAGCTGTAAACGATATCCTTGCCGCCGTTGTTGACGAGTGAATCGTTTCCGGTGCCGCCGCCCATGATGATGTGGTCGCCCTCGGAGTAAATTGTATCGTCGCCCGCGCCGCCTTTGATTGTCACGTTGACGCCTTCGTTATAAAAATTATCGTCGCCTTTGCCGCCGTCGAGTGTGGCATTCGCGCCTGAAGAGTAAAGCGTATCGTTGCCGCTGCCGCCCGACAGGAAATTATTTTCGTCGCCGTAGTTGATAATATGGTCGTTGCCCGCGCCGCCGTAAAGACTGTTGTTGTCGCCGCCGTTGAGAATGATATCTGAGCCGTCGCCGCCGACCGCTTTGACTGAGACGGATTGGTTTTCAAGGAAGTCGTCGCCGTCGCCCAGATTAATGTAAGCTTTTTCGCCCGCGTTGATGACGTTGTCGTTGTCCGCGCCGCCGTAAATGCTCGCGGCGATTCCTTCGTTGGTTATGGAGTCCGCGCCGAGCTGCCCGTAAACTTTCACGGAGCCGGCGGTGTTGGTTATCGTGTCGAGACCTTCGCCGCCGTAAATTTTTGAACTGTAACCTGTAACCGTCGCCACGCCGCTCACGCCCGAAGGCATATCAACTTTAATCGTCGCCTGACCGTTCAAGATAACGTCGTCGCCCGCGTCGCCATAAACTTTGGAGCCGTAGCCGTAATTCTCTATCGCGTCAATACCGTCTCCGCCGTAAATGCGAGTCTTGCGCGCGTAATTTTCTATCGAATCGACGCCCGCCCCGCCGATAAGCGTTGAACTTGTGCCGCCGATTAAGTCTGCGCTGAAAGCCTGAATCGTCGAGTTGCCGACGCCGACCATGACCATATCTTCTTCCGCGAAGAGCGCGCCCTCTTGGCTGACCGCGTTCGCAACCGCCAGCGTGTCATATCCCGTCACGTTGTTGCGAATGGAATCGTTGCCTGCGCCGCCGTCCACGTATGACTTTGCGCCGGAGTTGGTGATTTCGTCGGAGCCCGTGCCGCCCTCTATCGTCACCTTCTTGCCGTTGCTCGTGATCTCATCGTTGCCGCTGCCGCCGCTTATGGAAACGCGCCAGCCGCCGTCGTTGAGGACTTCATCGTCGCCCGCGCCCGCTTTGACCGTGACTTTGTTGACGTAAGTTTTGATAACGTCGTCGTCCGCGCCCGCGTTGATTGAAACGTTGGAGCCTGAGTTGGTTATCGTGTCCTCGGCGGAGCTGCCCGTTATCGTCACCTTGTTCCAATAGTTCGTGGCGAAGTTCGTGTCGTCGACGCGCACGCGCTTGCTGTAGGTGTCATAATCGAAGGCAACGTCGCTGGCCTGCTTGGCGAAATAGCGCATGAGCATGTAGCCGCCCGCATACGCTTCGATTGGGGCTGACGTGTCCGACGCCATTACTATATTCCTGAACCTTTCGGGGTTTTGCGCCATTGTCATTATCGCGTAACTGCGTTCGTCGTCGATGCCGTGAATCAATTCCGCAGTGCCGCCCTCTTTGAGCGCGCCGGGCAGGTCGGTGAAGTAATTGATATTCGGAGCCATCAATCCGTGCACAAGCTCATGAACCAGCGTTCTGTCCAAATTGAACGTATCCGTGGTGCCGTGGCGGTCGCTCTTTTTCATATTTTGGAAGTAGTGCATATTCACGCACAGAACCCGACCTTCGAATTTCTGCATGTTAATCGAGGCGTCATCGTATTGCACGTAAGCCAGAGTATTGTCGGTTTCGTCGTCGATGAATTTCATCTTCAGGCGCGCGTTGTTCGCCGTGGCGTAGGTCAAGCCGTAGCTCTCTTCAATCAGCGCGAGTGAATCTCTAATCCACCAGCTGTACAGTCCCTGAATTACATACTGTTGGTCGCTCGTCAATTGCTCCTTGGGCGGGATGCCGTAAATCGTCAGACCCTTCACCGTAAACGACGTGCCTTCGGGATATTGCGCCTTGCCCTTTGCCGGCAGTATATCTGTCGCGGTTTTGAGCGTGCCACCCGCGTCCGCGCCCGTTATCGCCCCTGTGTCCGCGTTGTCCAAGATTATCCCGCACTTCTCCGCCAGGAACCTGTACCAATTGCCCGCCGTCGTTATGTCTTCCATAAATTGATTTATTAACTCGTGGTAGCTCTTGAATTCGGAACTCGCCTGCACCGCCTCATCGAGTGCCGCCCGTCCGCTGAGCTCGGTGTTCTTCAAACTCTGCATGAACGTCTTGATAACTTCTTGCTGTGTCATACCTTTACCTCCCTTTTTTCAGTCGGGAATTACTTCTCCCGCCTGAAGAATACTTCAACATTATATCACCGAAAAAAATCCACGCAATACTTACGGGAAAAATTTTTACAGCCGTTTTTTTTGTCAATTCCTTGCGGCGAAAAATTTTTGAAGGCGTTTCTTGATTGAATCGCCGCTTTTTTATATAATGCGGGAAATTTTTTTGAAGGGTTGCTGGGAAATGAAAAGGGAACTGATACACTTGGAGAACGTGGGCAAATCGTTCGGAAACTTGCGCGTGCTCGACGAGATTGACCTGACGATTTACGAAAGCGAATTCATCACCTTGCTGGGGCCGTCGGGCTGTGGCAAAACGACAATGCTTCGAATCCTCGGCGGCTTTGAAATGCCTGACACCGGTCGCGTGCTTTTTGACGGCAAGGACATAACCAAACTTCCGCCGAATCGTCGCCCCGTCAACACCGTTTTCCAAAAGTACTCTCTCTTTTCTCACATGAACGTTGAGGAAAATATTTCGTTCGGACCGAAAATCGCGGGCAAGGGTTCGGATTACATTCGCGACAAAGTAAAGTACGCGCTCAAGCTTGTGAACTTGGAAGGATACGAAAAGTACGACGTGACCAAGCTCAGCGGCGGACAGCAGCAGCGAATCGCGATTGCGCGCGCCGTGGTCAACGAGCCGAAAGTTTTATTACTGGACGAGCCGCTCTCTGCTCTGGATTTAAAACTTCGACGGAACATGCGCCGTGAACTCGTCCGAATCAATAAAGAAACGGGCATAACTTTTATCTTCGTGACGCATGACCAGGAAGAGGCGTTGTCGATGAGCGACCGCGTTGTTGTCATGAATCAAGGTTACATTCAGCAGGTG
Organism: Selenomonadaceae bacterium; assembly: GCA_017527075.1. Lineage (GTDB taxonomy): Bacteria > Bacillota > Negativicutes > Selenomonadales > Selenomonadaceae > Quinella. The sequence continues at coordinate 323,344 of JAFXQM010000002.1, read as the reverse complement.
GGCACGCCCGAAAATGTCTACAACGAGCCGGAAAACGCATTCGTGGCGGATTTTATCGGCGACAGCAACATAATCGACGGAGTGATGGTTCGCGATAAAGTCGTGCGGATTTTCGGGCGGGAATATCCGTGCGTGGACAGCGGCTTCCCCGAAGAGTGCCCCGTTGATGTTCAGATTCGCCCCGAGGATATCAAGCTTGCCGCGCCGCGCGAGGGAGCTTTCAACGGCGTGGTGACTCGCGTGGTGTTCTGGGGCATGTCTTACGATATCAACGTGGAGGCGGACGGCTTCGAGTGGCTGATTCAATCGACGACGGGTCGGCGCGTCGGTGAGGAGGTCAGTCTGCATGTCGCGCCCGAAAATATTCAAATAATGAGCAAGCCTCAATCCGAAGACGAGGAGGTTGCCCAAGATGTTTAATCGCGGCGTGAGAAATATTTTGCTTACTCCGTTTTTGATTTGGGCGGGGCTTTTTATATTTGTCCCGCTGGTTTGTATCGTGTGGTACGGCGTGACGGATTACGACGGAAATTTTTCGCCGGCGAACATGGGCTTAATCTTCAAGCACGGATACATTGACGCGCTGGAGCTTTCAATCGCGCTGGCGTTAATCAGCACGGTGATTTGCCTGCTGCTCGCTTATCCGCTGTGCCTGATTTTGACGGAGCGGCAACGCGACAACACGACGATAATTTCTCTGCTTTTCATCTTGCCGCTGTGGATGAATTCGCTTTTGTCGACCATGGCCTGGCAGACGATTTTGGAGGGCAACGGGATAATCAATCAGTTCATGCGGCTTTTTGACTTGCCCGCCCTGCAGATGATAAACACGTCGGGAGCAATCGTCCTGGGCATGGTTTATAATTTTTTGCCGTATATGGTCTTGCCGCTGTACATTGCCCTGACGAAAATCGACAAGCGGATTTTGGAGGCGGCGCGAGATTTGGGCGCGAACTCGTGGCAGACGTTCGTGAAAATAATTTTGCCGCTGAGTATCCCCGGGGCAATCAGCGGAATCACGATGGTTTTCATTCCCGCGCTCACGACGTTTGTAATCAGCGCACTGCTCGGCGGCGGCAAGCTTTTGCTTATCGGCAACATAATCGAACAGGAATTTACGTTTCAATATGACTGGCACGTGGGCTGCGCGTTGTCGGTGATTCTGATGATTTTCATTGTGCTGAACATGTTGCTGACGGCGGCGTTTGATAAAAAAGAGGAGGAGGAGAGGCAATGAGTAATGCGCAAGGCGTAATGGAGTTGTGGCTCCTCACTTCGATTGAACGATTTAAATGCTTTTGTGTTTTGAAATCTTCTTTTCTTTTGCTCACCCAAAAGAAAAGAAGCAAAAGAAAAGGGAGCCTCGCGGGGGCGTTGGGTTTTCATGGCTTGAATGTTGCGCACACCCGTGCCGCTCGTTGCGCTGGACGCCGCTATCCTGCGGCGTGTGCAGCGCGGCCGTCATCCTTGACGGCCTCAACTTTCGTTAGCGCGATTGTCCCTCGGCGGAAGGAGGAGGACGCACCATGAAATATCTTAAGCAAATTTATCTGGCGACGATTTTCCTTTTCCTTTACGCGCCGATTGGAGTTTTAATCGCGCAGTCCTTCAACGCCAGCCGATATCGCGGGCACTGGACGGGCGTCACGCTCAACTGGTACGAAAAACTTTTCAACGACGCCCGAATCGCCGACGCCCTGTCGAACACGCTGTCAATCGGATTGCTCTCGGCGGGTATCGCGACGATTCTCGGCTTGATAACCTGCGTGGCAATGAAGGAGCTTTCGCGCAAGTGGCGGGCGACCTTCCTGAGCATAACGAACGTCCCGATTTTGAACGCGGACATCGTCACGGGAATTTCTTTAATGCTTTTGTTCATGGGGCTGGGGCTCAAGCTCGGTTACGTGTCGATTCTCCTGGCGCACATCGTCTTCAACGTGCCGTATGTGATTTTGTGCATCATGCCGCAGCTCATGGCTTTGGACAAAAGTTTTTTCGAGGCGGCGTTGGATTTGGGCGCGTCGCCGTTCAAAGCATTCACGAGCGTCGTCCTGCCCGAATTGCGTCCGAGTATCTTCGCGGGATTTTTGCTGGCGTTCACCATGTCGGCTGACGATTTCATCATCACGCATTTCACGAAGGGCGCGGGCGTCGACACATTGACCACAGAAATTTACGCGGAGCTGAAGATTGGAATTCACCCCGAAATGTACGCGCTGTCCACGCTGGTGTTTTTCTTCGTGCTGATTTTCGTAATGCTCTTCGCGATTAATCGTCGCAAGTTAAAAAATTTTGAGGAGGTTATCTCATGATCAAGTTAAAAGTTCTCGCGTTGCTTCTGGTGAGCTGCTTGACGTTCGGCTGCGGCAGTAGTGGCGGCGGCGGCGGCAAAAGTGACCAAGTCGTTTACGTTTACAGCTGGGGCGATTACCTCAACCCCGAAGTGCTGACGCTTTTCGAAAAGGAAACGGGCATTCACGTTATCCTCGACGAGTTCGACACGAACGAGAGCATGTATCCGCGCGTGGCGGAAGGTGCCGTCCATTACGACGTGCTGTGTCCGTCCGATTACATGATTCAAAAACTCATCAGCAACGATTTGATTCAGCCGCTCGACTTCGCCAAGCTGCCCGACGCAAAAAAATATATCGGCGAAGAATTTTTCAAGCAGGCAGAAAGCTTCGACCCCGGCAACAAATATTCCGTGCCCTACTGCTGGGGAACCGTCGGGATAATTTACGACAAAACCAAAGTCACCGACCCCGTCGACAGCTGGAACATTCTTTGGAACGAAAAATACGCGGGACAAATTCTCATGCAGGATTCGGCGCGCGACGCCATGATGATTCCGCTCAAGCTCATGGGCAAAAGTTTGAACGAAACCGACAAAGAAGTTTTGGCTCAAGCGCAAGAGATGCTTAAAAAACAAAAGCCGCTCGTCCAAGCTTACGTCGTCGACGAGGTCAAGGACAAACTCATCAACTCCGAGGCGGCAATGGGCGTTGTCTTCAGCGGCGAGGCTCCGATTATCCTGAAAGAAAATCCGAACATGGATTTCGTCATCCCGAAGGAAGGCACGAACTTTTGGATTGACGGCTGGGTGATAACCAAGGACGCGCAGAACGTCGACAACGCGCACAAGTTCATCGACTTCATGTGCCGCCCCGATGTCGCCGCGCTGAACTTCGACCACTTGGGTTACTCCACGCCCAACACCGGCGTCCGCGAGCTGGTGGAGGATGAAGAGCTCAAGAACTCTCCGATTGCTTTCCCGTCGCCCGACGTTTACGCGGGGCAGGAGACTTACAAATATCTCGGCAACCAGATGGACGAATATTACAACAGCCTTTGGATGCAAGTTAAAGTTGATAAGGCTGACGGATGAAGTTGCCGCGAGAATTTTATTTGCGCGACGGACTGACGGTTGCGCGTGAATTAATCGGCAAGAAACTTGTGACGGTTTTGCCCGAAGGAGTGACGAGCGGAATTATCGTCGAGACCGAGGCTTACATGGGAACGCTTGACCCCGCGGCTCACTCCTATCGCGGCAAGACCGAGCGCACGAAAATTTTTTACGGCGCGGGCGGTTTCGTTTACGTCTACCTGATTTACGGCATGCACATTTGCACGAACGTCGTCGCCAACGCCGAAGATATTCCCGAAGCGGTTTTGATTCGCGCCCTGCGCCCCGTCGACGGCGTGGAGCTGATGACACTTCGCCGAGGCAAAAAAAATCTGTGCGGACTGTGTTCGGGTCCGGGCAAACTCTCTCAAGCTTTGGGTATCACGAAAGATTTTTACGGCGAGGATTTGTGCGGCGAGAAAATTTTTATCGAGGACGGAGAAAATTTATCCGTCGCGTCGACGAAAAGAATCAACATTGATTACGCGGGCGCGGCGGCTGATTTTCCTTGGCGGTTCGTCGCAACTGATTAATGCGAAAAATATTTTTTGATTCGTGCCGAAATTTTTCTGGCGCGGATTTTTTTTGGCGCGGGCGGAAAATTTTTTACGGGCGTCGAAAATTTTTTGCGCGCGAATTTTTTTTGGCGCGGGCAACAGAATCTGATATAATGGCGGAAAAAATTTTTTGGGGAGGAGCTTATCGGTTGAAGTTCCTGAAAAGATTTTTCGACGGCGTTCAGCGCGACGCCAGATTATTTTTGTTCGTGCTGATTCTGCTGGAAATTTATCGCGGGCTGTTCATCTTGTTCATGTCCGGTTACATGAGCGAGGACACGGGCGCGGCGCAAATTTTTTCGGCTCTGTTCGCGGGCTTGCGGCTGAGCCTGAAGACGGCGGGCGCGGTGACTTTGATTTCGTTCGTGCTCGTGACGCTGGTCGGGTTGCGTGCGCGGCTGCGGTTGCTCGTCGGGATTTTTGCCTCGCTGATTTTCTCGTTGCTGTTCATGCTGCGCTTTCCATATTATCGCGCGTTCCAATCGACGTTCGGGCTGGAGGTCGTGCAAGGCTTCCATGACGATTTGTGGTCAATCATCGTGACGATGTTTCAAGAGTACGGAATCGCGTGGAGATTTTTGGTCGCGCTGGTGCTGACGGTTTTTTGTATCGCGGCGTTGAGTCGGCTGCTGATTATAAAAACTTTCCCGCTGCCCGTCCTCGACAGCAAGAAAAAAATTGCGGGCTTCTCGGTCGCCTCGGTCGCGGTGATTTTCTTGTTCGGATTGTTCGTTCGCTTCGGCGGCAGTTTCAATTACGCGCACGGAATCAATTGGGAGAACGCGGGCGTGACGACCGACAACTTTTTGAACGAATGCATACTCGACGACGCGCAGGCTCTTTATCGGGCGCGGGCGATGGCAAAGCGCATGGAGGCCGGAGAAATTTTCGGCGTCGACAAAAATAAAATTTTGGAGTCCGCGCAGTTCGTCGCCGTCAATCATGAGCTGACAGAAAAAAATCTCGCGCCTTACCTCGAACGAAAAGCCAAGGGCGAGAAAATTCCCAAGCCCAAACACATTTTTATAATCCTCGGCGAAACTTTCATGCAGTGGCCGCTGCTCGGCAAGTACGACGAACTTTTAATCGCGGAGGGAATCAAATCGCTCATCGCGGAGGACAAATGTTATTACAGCCGAAACTTCATGCCCAACGGAGATTTTACTTCGACGGCGATTAACGGGCTGGTCACCGGCTTGCCCGACGTGAACATCAAAGTAAATTATCAGGCGCGCACTTACGAAAAACTTTACATCACTGCCATGGCGCCCGCGTTCAAGGAGCTCGGTTACAAAGTTGATTTTTGGTACGGCGGCATGCCGAGCTGGGATTCAATCGCCAAAATGTCTCTGGCGCAGGGCTTCGACAATTTTTACGGTTACCCCGACTTCAACGCGCCGAAGCAAACGACGTGGGGCACGAAGGACGAAAATTTATTCAACGCGCTGCTGGCTCACCTGGCCGACGAAGAGCCGACCGTTCACTTAATCATGACGACGACCAATCACCCGCCGTATAATTTGGACTTGGCGGCGGAAGGTTACGACATAAACGCGGTCACCGCGGCTTTGAAAAAAATTCCGAACGTCGACGACGTGAATCAGCTGGCTGTCGAGCTTGGGCATTACTGGTACATGGACGAGGTCATCACGAATTTTGTGCGCGCGGCGAGCGAAAAATTTCCCGAAAGCATTTTCGTTGTCACGGGCGACCATGCCGTCCGCTGCGACCCGTCCACGCACCCGACGATTTTTGAACATCAAAGCGTGCCGTTCGTCCTTTACGGCGCGGGCATAACCAAAGAAATTCTTCCGCCCGACGCCGTGGGCGACCACATTTCCATCGTCCCGACGCTTATCGAACTGATTGCCCCGAAAGATTTTGCTTATTACTCAATCGCGCCGAGCCTCTTCGACAGCGACGGCGTGGGCTTCAACAACGCGGCGTTCGTCACGTCGAAAGTCGCGGGGCAAATCGAATCGGATGTCATGGAGCTGTTGCCGCACGTCGCCTCCAACGAACTCAACGACGTGAACTTGAACGACCAACGCGCGCACGCCTTGAAGACAATCAGCGCGATTCGGACTGTTGCCTGGTGGCTCATCATGAACGGGCTCTTCATGGGCAACGACAAATGAAGTTAGGAATTAGGAATTAGGAAATAAAAAAATCCCCGACGTTTAATCGGGGAAATTTTTTTACTTTGGACGAGGCGTTTCAGCTTTGCGCGCACAGATTATCGCTGCGAAAAATTTTTCCATGAGCGACGGGATAATTTTTTCCTGCAAGAAAAATTCTGCGTCGGGCGGAAGTTGCGCCTTGATGAATTTGTTCACGGCGTTGACGGTGTGGAGCGGCAGAGGCGTCCCGCTCTCCAGCCGAACGAAAACTGCCTGCGCGGACTTGAGCTCGTCCTCCTCCAGCGTCGGAAATTTTGCGGCGAGTTTGATTGCGTCGAGTGCAGAGGTCGCCTCCCCGAATCCGAACGCCGCGTCGCCCCAATTACTCAGCGACACGTCCTCCGAAATTATTTCCAGAAAAATTTTTACTCCGCGGCAGAAAATATCGTCGGCCGCGTCGAAAAGTTCGTTCAAAGAAATTTGCGGCTGATTCAGTCTGAACATAAAAAATTTTTCGGCGGGCACCGTGAACAGCGTATCGACTTTTCCGCGCAAATTGTTGAGCGTGTACTCGGCGTTGAGCTTGCGCAAAGAATTTTCCAGCACCGACGGCTTGCACACGAAGGCAACGGTCACCGCGTTGGAATTTTTCGCGCAGGACAAAATTATCGGGACAGCTGAGCGCGCCGCCCCGCTTGCCAGCCCCGCCACGATAAAAATAATTTTCGCGCCGCGCAGGGCGTCCGCGATGCTTTTGTAAATCGTCGTGATGTCTCGGTTGAGGAAAATATTTTTCCGCGTGGCACTGGTGAGCATGATGTTTTCGTCGTTGCCGACGGCGATGAATTCGACGGGCAAATTTTTTCCGACGCCCGCTGCCATCATCTTGCTGATAATTTTCGCGCCGCCCTCGCCGAGCCCCACGATTTTTATGTTCAGGTTTTCCATTCCAAATTTCTAACTCCTAACTCCTAATTCCTAACTACTTTTCAGTCGCTCTGCCAAATTTTGTCGCTCAAGATATCAATGCAGGAAATTTTTCCTTTCGCCATGAACGAGCCGGTGTCCATGAGCGTGATTTTGTTCGGCAGGCGAATCGGATAATACCAGTCGCGCTTGAGGAAGGGCGTGGGCGTGTGTCCGCAGATGACATGCGCCGCGCCTCGGTATCCGTTATAAAATTCTTCGCGAATCCAAAGCAAAGATTCTTCGTCCTGTTCGGCAAGCGGCGTGTTCGGCTTGAGTCCCGCGTGCACGAAAATATATTCCTCGCCGTCGACGGTCATTTGATGATAATACGGTCGGTCGTTTATGAACTCCAGCGCGCGGTGAAAAGCAGTCGGGTCTTTTCTGCGCCACTCGTCGAACTCCGCCTTGGTCTTGTCGCCGCCGTTGGGCAACCAAATGTAACCTTCCGTGCCGCCCAGCGCGTAATAGTAGAGCATCATCTGCTCGTGGTTGCCGCGCAGGGCGATGACGTTCGGCTTCTCGCTCATCTCCATTGCCCAACGAAAGCAACGCATGTTCTCGTCGCCGCGGTCGACGTAGTCGCCCAACAGAATCAAAAAATCTTTGCGCTCGTCGAAGTCTATCTTGTGGAAAAGCGACAGCAGCCGAGTGAATTTCCCGTGCATGTCGCCGATTACCAAAATCCGCCGATAATTCATCGCTTCGCCTCCCGTTCTCCGACGCTCAACGAAATTTCTTGATTAATTTCTGTCTGGGAAACGATTTTCCTGCAAGTGCCCCGAATTGACGCTTGCCCGCCGCCGTGGTAAAATTCGCGTATGACTACAAGAGAAACTTTAATCGCGGGGCATTGGTTCGAGTGGGACGATATGAAAGCCATGCTCAACGAAATGAAACACGGCGTGGCGTTTGAGGACGCGGCGCGAGTTTTTGGCGACGAATACAAAATCACTCGCCGCGACAAAAAACATTCGCAAACGGAAGAGCGTTGGCAAACGATTGGCATGGTTGATGATGTGCTGTTCGTCGTGCACACGGAACGGAGTGAGAGAACAAGATTAATTTCTGCACGCGAAGCTAACGACAAAGAGAGGAATGATTACTATGGCGACAGTGATTAAATTCATTCGATTTGATGAACCGCTGAGACCTGAGCAGATTGAAAGATTGCGAGCGTTGAAAAATCGTCCGATTGTTTACGACGAGGACTGCCCCGAATTGACTGATGAGGAACTCAAAGAATTCAAGCCGGTCAATCCGCACCTGCCCCGCCCGAAACGTCCGAAGACTGCATAAAAAAATTATCTCCCGTGGAAAAATTTTCGCGGGAGATTTTTTTATGAGCCTTTCAATTTTTTTTGCCGACCTTCTCGGCCAAACGCTCGCGCAAAAAATTTTTGAAGTCGCTCGCGCCCGATTGAAATTTCACTTCGACGCTGATGACGAAAATCGGAATGCTCCAAGTTTCGGCGGCAACCTCTTCGGGAATTTTTACGGCGTCCTTCTCCGTGACGATAATCATCTCCGCCGCGAACGAATCCGCCTGCCGCAAAATGTCTTCCATCTCCATGACGGTGTAATCGTGGTGGTCGGGGTAACGCAGGCTGGAAATAATTTCCGCGCCCAAATCTCTGAGCGTGCGCTCGAACGACGCGGGGTTGCCAATCGCCGAAACCGCCATGACTTTGCGCCCGTTAATCGTGTCGACGCTGATGCCTTCGCCCGCCAAATTCGTCGACCACTCGGCAAGCGGAATCAGGCAGCGCGGCTCGTGAATGCTCTCGACAATCAGCGCGGACGGATTGTATTTGCGGACGGTGCGGCGAATCAAATCGCGGGAGCCCTCGGCGGCCTGGTCAACTTTCGTCAGGAGGCAAACGCTCGCGCGGCTGATGTGGGAAATCGATTCGCGCAGAGTCCCGCGCGGAAGCAAGTGCCCGTTGCCGAAGACCGACACCGCGTCGATTAAAAGGATGTCCAAGTCGCGAATCACTTGCCAATGCTGATAACCGTCGTCGAGTATGACAACTTCCGCGCCGAAATTTTCAATCGCGTATTGACCCGTGACCGCCCGCCGCGCGCCGATTAACACCGGAACGTTCGGCAGGTGCTTGGCGAGCATGTAAGCCTCGTCGCCCGCCTGCGTCGCGTCCATCTTCAAATCTTTTCCGTCGCTGACGATTCCGACCTCGCCGTAAAATTTTGCACGGTAGCCGCGGTTGAGAATCACCACGCGATATCCCATGTCACGAATCTCTTTCGCGAGCCGCTGAGCCGTCGGAGTTTTGCCCGTGCCGCCGACCGTGATGTTGCCCAAACTTATCACGAAGCAATTCAATCGCTCCTTGCCGCTGAAGCCCAACTCATAACTGAGCAGCCGCAAGTTGACCGCCGCCTTGTAAGCCTGCGAGCCGAGGAACAGAATAAAAATTATCAGCCTGTCGAAGTAGCCGTGAATGTCTTCGTCGTGAATCAGCTTTAGGAAATACGTTTGGACATTTTCAATCTTCTCCGTCGTGCGCAGATGTCGACCGTTTTCCTTTGCCTCGTATTCGGTGAGCATTTGCCGCAAGAGGACTGCCGACTTGCGAGAAGCCCCGCGATTTTCGTGAACGATTTTAATCGTCTCTTCTTCCAGCCGCCGACGCTCTTCGGGTTCGTCGAAAAGTTTTTTGGCTTGCGCGGCGAGTTCGTCGTCGTTGTTGACGGTTATGCAGGCGTTGCGGTTTTTGAAGAGCGCGTGCAAGTCTTTGAAATTTTCCATGTGGTGCCCGACGATGATTGCCTTGCCGTGCGCCGCGGGCTCCAAGATGTTGTGGCCGCCGTGAGCGATGAGACTGCCGCCGACGTAAATCACGTTGCCGACGCTGTAAACCTGACCGAGTTCGCCGATTGTGTCGAGGATGATGATATCTTCGTTGGCGGGCGGACGCTTCTGCAATTCTGTGCGCGTGCCGACAGTGAATCCCGCCGACTTGCACAGCGCGACGACCTCACGAGTCCTGAGCAGTTCACGCGGAGCGATGATGAGCCGCGCCTTCGGATGATTCTCGCGAATCGCCTTGAACGCTTTGAGCACGAAAGTTTCTTCGCCGCGATGAGTGCTGCCCGCCAAAAAAATTTCCGTCGCGTCCGTCAGTCCCATGTCCGACAAAATTTTTTTACGTTGCTCATCAGTCACGTCCGTGTAAGTCTGGTCGAATTTCGTGTTGCCGGTTATCGTGACGAGTTCTTCGGGCGCGCCCAGCTGCTTGACGTAACCGGCGTCGACGGGCGAGGCCATGGCGAAAAGTTTCACCGTGCCAATCATGTCCCGCAAGATGGAGAACATGTATTTGTATCGCTTGACGCTCTTTTCGGAGATTCGCCCGTTGACCATCATGACCGGCACGCGATTTTCTCTGGCGGCCTTCAAAAAGTTTGGCCAAAGTTCCGTCTCGACGTTGAGGAAGACGCGCGGGAAAATTCTCCTGAAGACCGACGCCGACACGAACGGCAAGTCCAGCGGAAAATAAATTATGCTGTCCGCGTCCTTGATGATTCGGTTCGCCATTTCGTAACCGCTCGTCGTCACGACCGACACGAGGATTGGTGACTTGGGAAACTCGCGGCGGAATTCTTTGATGAGCGGACTGGTCGCCACGATTTCTCCGACGGACGCCGCGTGCACCCAGATACAATTTTTTTTCGCGACGGGATCCAGTGCGCCCTTCGGGAAGAAGCCGAAGCTCTGACGGATTCTCTCGACGAAACCGCGCTCGCGTATCGAACGAATCATGAACACCGGAATGATTAGAATCACGACGAGTATCGCCGCGAAGTTATAAAGTACTTGCAATGAATGCGCTCCTCTTCCTGCAGAAAATTTTGTCGATTATATCACAGCGCGCAAAAAAAATCTGCCGCGTTCAACGGCAGGCAAAAAATTTTTTCGGCAACGCAAAAGACCGAGCCGCTTTTAATTTTCTTTTCAGCGGGCTTTATGTTAGAATGGAAAAAAATTTTCGGAAGAGGAAAGAGCATGTCTTCTGCAAAAAAAAATTCGACGACCCTGACATCATTCGCGCCGCCGATTTTATTTTTACTGTTCGATTACGTCGGCGTGGTGCTCAGCGAACATCTTGCCTTCGCGCTCAGAGACTTCGCGGACTTTTGGAACCGCGTCACTTATCTTTACGGCGACGCATACATTTACGGCTGGGTGCCGCTGCTCTTTATAATTTTTTTGGGGCAGTCGCGCTCCTATCGGCAGATGAAACCCGTCGTCGACACCATGCGCGATATCTTCCGTTCGGTCTTCGCGGGCTGGATTGCCTCCATCATCCTGATTTACTTCCTCAAGGCGAGCAACCAATCGTCGCGGCTGTTCATAATTTTGTTCGGGCTGTTCGTCCTGGTCAACGTCTGCATGATTCGTTACGGCGTGCTGAAATTTCTCAAGCGGCGAAATTTTTTCTGCGAGCCGATAATTTTAATCGGCGCGGGTCTGACGGCGGAGCGGCTGATAAAATTTTGGCGCGAGGATTTGGGTTACCGATACAAAATCGTCGGGCTGATTGACGACCATCCGATTTCCACACGGCTGCCGAAAGATTTTCCGATACTCGGCGGCTTCGAGGAGGCGCGACGGATAATTCGGGCGTCTAAAGTCAAAACGGTGGTGATTGCCGCGCCGGGTCTGGGCAAAGAAAAACTTCAGGAGCTCATCAGCGAGATTCAGCCGCACGTAAAAAATATTTCGTTCGTGCCGGATTTAATCGGGACACCGCTGTCGAGCGTGGAGCCGGCGATTTTGTTCAGCGAAAAAATTTTGATGCTCAACCTGCGCAATAATCTGTCGCGCCCGTACAATCGAGTGTTCAAAAGAATTTTCGACTTGGTGCTGACGATTGTCGGCGGGCTGATGATTTCTCCCGTGCTGTTGGTGATTGCATTGGCTGTGGCGATTGACAACCGCGGGCGAGTGATTTTTGCGCACAGGCGAGTGGGCGCGGCGGGGAAAAAATTTCCGTGCTACAAATTTCAAACGATGGTGCCCGACGCCGAGGCGCGGCTGAAAAAATATTTGGCGGAGAATCCTGAGGCGCGGCGCGAGTGGGAAGAGAGTTTCAAGCTGACGAATGACCCGCGCGTCACGAGATTGGGCGGCTGGCTTCGACGGAAAAGTTTGGACGAGCTGCCGCAACTTTGGAATGTGATTCGCGGCGAGATGAGTTTGGTCGGACCGCGCCCGATTGTTCAGGCGGAGGTGCCGCGTTACGGAAAAAATATTCGCGAGTATTACATGGTGTTGCCGGGCATCACGGGCATGTGGCAGGTCAGCGGCAGGAGCGATACGACTTATCCCGAACGCGTCGCCATGGACACGTGGTATGTGCGCAACTGGTCGGTGTGGATTGATTTAATGTATCTGTTCAAGACGGTCAAGGCTGTCTTCACGGGGCGCGGAGCTTATTGACGCAGGGAAAAAATTTTTTTCACGATGCGGCAACGAAACGAGAGTTCCAACACTGTTGACGCCGAAAACTTAAACGAATAAGATTAAGGGCAAGAAAACTTTCAACTGAAGAAAGGGTCGATTGTATGAAGTTAAACATCGGCGAGGAGCTCAACGGCTTCCGCTTAAAAAATTTTTCCACTGTCGAGGAAATCGGCGCGAAAACTTATGAGTTCGAACACACGAAAACCGGCGCGAAACTTTTCTTCGCCGAGACCGACGACGACAACAAAGTTTTTTACATCGGGTTTCGCACGCCGCCCAAGGATGACACGGGCGTGGCGCACATCGTCGAACACAGCGTCCTTTGCGGCTCAAAAAAATATCCGCTCAAGGAACCGTTCGTCGAATTGGTCAAAGGCTCGCTCAACACTTTCCTCAACGCCATGACTTATCCCGACAAAACCGTTTACCCCGTCGCCAGCCGCAACGCAAAAGATTTCCGCAACCTGCAGGACGTTTACCTCGACGCGGTCTTCAATCCCGCCATGCTAACCACGCCCGAAATTCTCATGCAGGAGGGCTGGCATTACGAGATTGAAAACGTCGACGCGCCTTTGACTTACAGCGGCGTCGTTTACAACGAAATGAAGGGCGCACTCTCCTCCGCCGACGATATCTTGGGCAGCAAACTTTTGCACGAAACTTTCCCGCAAAATTGTTACGGCTTTCAATCGGGCGGCGAACCCGAAGCCATTCCGACTTTGACGCAGGAAAATTTTATCGCCTTCCACCAAAAATTTTATCACCCGTCGAACAGTTTCATTTACCTTTACGGCGACTTGGACATTGCCGAGCAACTCGCTTACCTTGACCGCGAATACCTCAGCAAGTTTGAAAAGATTGAAGTTGATTCGGCGATTGACTTCCACCCCGCCTTCACCGAGATGAAACGCGTCGCTGAAGTTTATCCGATTGGCGCGGAAGAAAATTCCGCAGAGAAAAGTTTCCTCTCGCTGAACTTGGTCGTGGGCGACACTCTCGACACGCTCACGAACCTCGGCCTGGAAATTTTAACGCACGCGCTCTTCAGCAGCCCCGCCGCCCCCGTCCGCAAAGCTCTGATTGATTCGGGCTTGGGCAAGGACGTCGAAGCCGGCATGGAGGACGATTTGCGCCAGCCGACGTTCACAATCACGATGACCGGCTCCGAAGTTGACCGCGCCGAAAAATTTTACGCGCTGCTGACGGCGGAACTTCAAAAGCTCGTCGACAACGGAATCGATAAAACTCTCCTGCAGGCGTCGATTAATCTCATGGAGTTCAGGCTCCGCGAAGCTGACTTCGGACTCGCGCCCAAAGGTTTGATTTACGGCTTGCGGCTCCTCAAGACCTGGCTTTACGGCGGCGACCCGAACGCTTACCTGCGTTACGAAGATGACCTCGCGGCGATTAAGCGCGGGCTCGACGAAAATTATTTTGAGAACATCATAAAGAAATATTTCCTCGACAACCCGCACAAAGTTTTGATGACGCTCGCGCCCGATAAAACTTTTGCAAAGAAACGCGACGACGCTCAGGCCGCAAAGCTCGCCGAAATTAAATCGACGCTCACGCCCGCGCAACTCGATGAAATTATTTCCACGACAAAAAAATTGAAGCTCCGCCAGCAGGCTCCCGACTCGCCCGAAGCTTTGAAGACGATTCCGATTTTGAAACGCGAAGACCTGCGCAAAGAGGCAGAACATCTCCCGCTGCAGTTCCGCGACCTCGACGGCACGAAAATTTTGTTCAGCAACATCGACACGCACGGGATAATTTATCTGACGTTTTACTTCGACGCGCTGAAAGTTCCGCAGGAAAAAATTTTCCACGCGTACCTGCTGACGAGTTTGTTAGGCAACGTCGACACGAAGAAACATTCTTATGAGGAGCTGGCGATTCTCACGAACCTGAACATCGGCGGCTTCGGAGCGACTCTTCGTGCCGAGGCAGAAAAAAATAAGCCGCACTCGTTCGCGCCGCGCCTGAGGGTTTTCGTCAAGGCTCTCAAGTCCAAGCTCGCCGAGATGAGCGATATCCTCGCCGAAATTTTCAACGAAACGATTTTCACGAACAAGAAACGCATCCGCGAATTGATTGAGCAGGACGTTATCGGCTTCGAATTAAATCTGCAGGGCATGGCACCGATGCTCGTGTCTGCGCAGCTCGCCTCTTATCGCTCGAAGACGGGAGCATACAACGCCGCCGGTTACATTCCTTACAACAAGTTCCTGAAAAATTTGCTCGCCGACTTCGACGCGAACTTCGACAAACTCGTCGCCGACCTCAACGACGTGCGCAATCGCCTGGTCAATCGCAACGGGCTGATTATCAGCGTGACTGCGCCCGAAGAACTTTACAAAAACTTCGCGCCGACTCTCCAAAAACTTTTGAAGAGCATGACGATTGACGAATTCAAGCGCGAACATTACACTTTCCCGTGCAAGCCGAAGAACGAAGGGCTTTATACGCAAAGCCGCGTGCAATACGTCGGCAAGGGCGCGAACTTCATCGAACTCGGTCACGAATACAAAGGCACGCTGAGCATTTTGGAAACGATTTTGCGTTACGAATATTTCTGGACGAAGATTCGCGTGCAGGGCGGGGCTTACGGAGCGTTCTCCAGCTTCACGCGCGCGGGAAATCTTTTCTTTGCCTCTTACCGCGACCCGAACCTCGAAAAAACTTTGGAGACCTTCGACGGCACGGCGGACTTCCTTGAGCACTTCGACGTGAGCGACCGCGAGATGGACAAGTACATAATCGGCACGCTGAGCAAAAGTGACAAGCCGTTGACGCCGTCGATTAAGGGACAACTCGCCGCCGACTTCTGCCTGAGGAACATCACCTACGCCGACCGACAAAAGGCGCGCGATGAAATTCTCTCTGCGCGGCAGGAAGATATTCGCGCGTTATCGAAATTGGTTGGCGACAGCATGAAGCAGAATAATCTTTGCGTCTTCGGCAATGAGGCTGTCCTCAAGGAGCACGCAGAAATTTTCGGCGAAGTCAAATCGGCAACTGATTAAGGATAAAAATTTTTCTGACAGCTAAAAATGGAGGATGGATTAATGAAACAAATTCCGTTTAAGGGCTCGTGCGTCGCGATTGTCACTCCGTTCGACAAAACGGGCGTGAACCTTTCCGAACTCGGACGCATGATTGACGACCAGATTAAAAATCACACGGACGCAATTTGCATAACGGGCACGACGGGCGAGGCGGCGACCATGAACGACGCCGAACACAAAGCCGCAATAAAATTCACCGTCGAACACGTGGCGGGGCGCGTGCCGGTCATCGCGGGCACCGGCTCCAACGACACCGCCTATGCAATCGAACTGTCCCAATACGCGGAGAAAGTCGGCGTCCAAGCTGTGCTGCTCGTCACGCCTTACTATAACAAGTGCACGCAGGCGGGGCTCGTCGCGCACTATTTGAAAATCGCCGACAGCATTAACACGCCCGTGATTCTCTACAACGTGCCGCCGCGCACGGGCGTCAACATCTCGCCCGAAAGTTATTGCAAACTTTCCAAGCACCCGCGCATTGTCGCTGCCAAGGAAGCCAACGGAGATTTGACGGCGATTCTTCGGACGAGAAAACTTTGCGGCGACGACCTGGCGATTTATTCGGGCAACGACGACCAAACCATTCCGATTCTCTCTCTCGGCGGCGCGGGAGTCATTTCCGTCCTGGCGAACGTCGCGCCCCATGACACGCACATGCTTTGCCAAAATTATTTCGACGGCAAAGTTGATGAGGCGGCGCGCATGCAAATCGATTACTGCGACTTAATCGACGCGCTCTTCTGCGAAGTCAATCCTATTCCCGTCAAAGTTGCCATGCGCCTGATGGGTTGGAACGTCGGCGAGTTGCGCATGCCGCTGTGCGAGCCCGAACCCAAACACCTTGAGCAAATCAAAACTGCTCTCAAAGTTCACGGGCTTATTTAGGAACGAGGAACAGGGAACAAGTCAATTCCTCATTCCTAATTGATAGAAGGGAGAAACGCTGATGAAAAAATTTTTTGCCGCGCTGATGATGCTGGCGGTCTTCGTTACTTCGTCGATTGCCTCGGCGGCTTATGAGGAAAATATTGAGGACGACGTCGACCTCGGAGCCGTGAAGAAAATCGCCGTCGCTTATCCGAATTATTACAAGACGGAAGAGGCGGAGCCCGAAATTTATGACCTGACGAAGGACATTTACAATTCGGGAAGATTCACTTCCAGCCGCGAGATTGTCTCTTATGAAGACGTCGCCGCTGCCATTCGCCGCGACACCGGCATTGACATTTACTCGCTCGACATCCCCGAAGCCGAAAAAGTTTACACTGAGCACATCAAACGTTACGCCGACACTTACGTCGTCACGACCGTCACCAACAATTCCAAACGCCCGTGGCTTTTCTTTTACGTCTACGACGCCAACGACTCCAGGCTCATGTACACGTACAGCATTCAAAGCAACGTCTTGGACAAGAGCGCGAAGGATTACGCCAAGGCCGCCGAAGAATTCTTTAAGCAATTCGACGAGACCGCCAAGAAAAATATGAGCCGCGAGGAACGCAAGCAACTTGAGGAAAAACAGAAACAGGCGCGCATTTACAAACGCAAAGTCGACAAGGTCACGTACAAGACCGGCAAAGACAAACTCGACATGGTTCGCAAAAAATAATCGCGAACGATTTCAATCGATGACACCTTCCGATTCGGCGGAGGGTGTTTTTTTTTGCCGCATGTTGTAAAATGATTCGGGGTGATTATTTTGGACAGTTCGATTGAACGCGAGCTTGAAAGTTGCAAGTCAGCCGCCGAGGAAGGATACGCGTCGGCAAAAGCCAAATACGATGACATCCGAGCGACGCTGAACGATGCCGCACAAAAACTTTTGCAGGCAGAAAGAGAGCAAAATGAAGTCAAGCGCATTCAAAACACGGAGCTCATTACGAGGCAAAAAGATGAGTTGCGGCGATTGACGGATGAAGTAAAAAAAATCGGCGACGGCCTTCAGAGTTTGCGCGAGAGCACGAAAATTTTTTCAATCGTAGTTTACGGGCGGACAGAGGCGGGCAAGTCGACGCTCATGGAAATTTTGACGCACGGCAACGGTCAATCAATCGGCAAGGGCAAGCAGCGGACAACTCTCGACGTGCGCGATTATTTTTGGAACGGCTTGAAGATAACGGACGTGCCCGGCGTTTGCGCGTTCGACGGCGCGGTGGACGAGACCAAAGCTCTGGCGGCGGCGAAGGCGGCCGATTTGATTCTCTTTTTGATAAGGAGCGACGGAGTTCAGCCCGACGAGGCGGAGAAATTGGCGCAGCTCAGAAATTTGGGCAAGCCCGTGCTCGGCGTGATTAATGTCCAAAAATCTTTCCCCGAATCTTACGACGAGCTGGACGTTGAGGATTTGCAAGAGGCTCTCGCCAAAACGAAAGATATCAACGACATCGTCCAACAGTTCAAAGAATTTGCCGCGCTCCACAATCAGGACTGGCGCGATATAAAATTCGTCGCGACTCATTTGCTCTCGGCTTATCTCACTCAAGACAAAGACCCGACGGTTTTTAATCTCAGCCGCTTTGCCGAAGTGGAAGATTTTATTTTGGAGAAGGTTCGCCGCGACGGAAGATTTTTGCGGATAAAAACTTTCGCCGACGCCGTCGCCGTCCCCATGAGCAATCTCATTTTGAAAATTTATGAGCAAAGCGCGAGGTCTCTGCTTGAGAGTAAAATTTGGTTTGAGAAGACGCAGGAGCTCGGCAAGTGGAGTGAAAATTTTTCCAAGCGCGCAAAGGAAAGAATGGAGACGCTTTACACTCAGTCGCTGGAAAAAATCGACGCGGCGATTTACAATTTTTCCGAGAAGCATTACGAGGACGACAGAGCCGGTGAGCATTGGCAAAAAAAATTTAAGAGCTTGAAGCTCGACGAGGATTATCAAAAACTCTTGAATGAATTGGCGGGCGAGTGCGAACGCAAACGCAGGGAACTCAGCGACGAATTGACTCAAAAACTTTCCAAAATGTCAATCGGCGACGCGAAGGCGAAAGTTTCCTTGGACAGCACGATTCCTTGGACAAAAGTCGGCGGCGGCATATTGAGCGGCGTGGGCGGATTTATCTTGGCGCGCGGTGCAAGTTTCGTGTTCCCGCCGCTGGGCATTGCCCTCACCGTCATCGGAATTTTGGGCGCGGTTTTCGGCGAGAGCACGGAGGAAACGATTAAGAAGAACAAGAAAAAAATTCGCGACGCAATTACCGAGCCGAGTCATGCCGCGCTGAAAGAAATGCACGGCGAACTTAAGAAGGTCTTCAACGAAAAAATTTGGAAGGAAGGCGTCTGCGATTTTTGGGATTTGCTGGCGAAGTATCAGTTCATGACGGCGCGGCTCGGAAAAAGTCAATATGAATTGGCGGCGAAACTCTTCGGCAAGTTCACGGATTTAAACTTTAAACTCCTCCGCGAGGCTGCCATTTATAAAAGTGCCGGTGCCGCGCAGGTCAGTTACATTCCGCGCATCCCCGGCGAAAGAATGCTCATCCTTGCCGCTCGCTCGAACTTGGACACGAAAAAAATTTCCGAACTCCTCGGCGAAAAAATTTTGGTCGTGAAGCCCGAAAAAAATTTTTATGAGACAGTCAAAAATATTTTGGGCGTCGAATTTCAAATCAAAAGTTATCGCCTCGCGTTGGACACGGAGGAGAAGAAAGCGGAATGCGCCTTTGCCTTTTTCCCGAAGAGCAAAGTCGACGCGACGAATTTCAAACTCGCTCAGCAAATCGCGGGGCGTCCGATTGTCATGAGGTGATTTGTATGGAAGAATTTCAGCTCAGCAAATTTACAAAGGAAGGCGAACAACTTTTGCGCGGCGTCAAGAAGGAATTCAAACGCTTGGGCATTGACGGCTCACGCCTCCCGAAAAATTTTTCCGACGACGGCAGCAAAATCAAATTGGTTTTCGTCGGGCAATTCGGCGCGGGCAAGTCAAGCATAATCAAAATGCTCACGGGCGCGGAGGTTGAAATCGGCGCGGGGATAACGACGCAAACTGCGGCGTCTTACGAGTGGAACGGATTGGAGATTATCGACACGCCCGGCATCCACACCGAGCTGCGCACAGACCACGACGAAATTACTTACGAGCAAATCAATCACGCCGCGCTGTTGATTTTCGTCATCACGAGTTCGGGTTTCAGCCGGCGCATGGGCGAACATTTCCGCGCGCTTGCCTTTGACCGGAAACGCGCCGACAACATGGTCTTGGTCGTCAACAAAATGGACTGCACCGCGCAAGGCAACGTCCCAGCTCAGCAGCAAATCATTTGCGAGGACCTGAAGAGAGTCACCGCGCCCCGCGCCCCGAAAGAGTTGTACGTTTCTTTCACGGACACCGCCTCTTACTTCAAAGCTCAACAGGAGACTGACCCGCGCCGAAAAAATCGTCGGCTCGAACGCAGCGGTTACGAAACTTTTGTCGACAATCTTAATCGCTTCGTCGCGGAAAAAGGTGTCCTTGAAAAAATAAATCTGCCGCTGAACACAATCGCCGCCGAGATTCGCAAAGCCTCCGAAAATTCTTCCGCCGAAAATTTTTCTGAGTTGGAAGAGCTTCGGCGCGAGAGAAAAATTTTGGTCGACGGCAAACAAGAATGCCGCAAAGATGTTATCAGGATAATCGAAGCCTTCAAGGCTGATGTTTCTCGGCTCGGACGCGAGACCGCCGAAAGTGCCACGTCAAAAAAAAGCAAAGAGGAAGCTCAAAAAGTTTTGGACGCGGCGCAAAAAAAAGTTAAAGCCCGCGCCTCTGATTGTGCAAACGAAATTTCCGTGAGCATACAAACTTTCGGAGAGCAAACCGAAAACTCTTTTAAAAGATATGAGGTCAAAGCATCCGTCGGGACAGTCGATTCGATTTCCGGCGGCAAGTTCAACGTGGAAGGTGCGAACGAAGCAGTTCAAAACGCCGCGGCAGTCGTCGGGGCAGGCGGCATGGCGGCAGGAACGGTTGCCTTTCAGCAGGGCGCACAGGTTGCCGCGCAGTTCGCCAAAGTCGGAATCACTCCTCTGGGCAAGGCGGCGGGCAATGCCGTGAGTGTCGGCGTTGGGCTCGCGCTGAAAGGAACGGACGCGGGAATTTTTTCGACGGTCATCGGCAAAGGCGCGGGCGAGCTTGTCAAACATCTTCCGATATTCAGAGCCGAGCCGACCATGATAAACAAAATCGCGCAGGCGTTCACGGGCAACGGCTCAAAAATTTTCGGCGGAGTCTTGGCGGGCGTCACCACGGTTGCTTCCCTGCTCATGCTCCACAACGAGAGCAAAAAGGCAAAAGAGGCCGAGGAGGAACTTCGGCAGGCGCGCCAAGATGTCATCACGGGTTTCAAAAATCTCGCCGACGAAGTTGCGCACGACCTTTTGTACGGAGAAGAAGGCGTCAACAAATTCCTGGAGAAAAATGTTGACCCGATTGTCACCGATTTTGACGAACAGATTGGACGCGTAAAAAATCTGGCGGCGGATGAAAAAATTAAGCGCGAAAAACTTTCCGCGCTCCTCAAGCAGACAAAAAATCTTATCGACGAGATTCAAGCTTGCAAATGAAATAGGAGTTAGGATTTAGGGACGAAACCCTTAACTCCTAACTCCTAACTCCTAACTCCTAACTTTTTTACAGTTGTCCTTCAAGCTCCAAGTTAATCAGGTTGTTCATCTCCACGGCGTATTCCAGCGGCAACTCCTTGGCAATCGGTTCGACGAAGCCGCGAACGATCATCGCCCGCGCCTCCTCCTCGGAAATGCCGCGCGCCATGAGGTAGAAGACCGCCTCCTCGGAGATTCGTCCGATTTTTGCCTCGTGACCGATGTCCGCCTCGTCGCCCTCAATGTCCATGACGGGCAAAGTATCCGAGCGGGATTTGTCGTCGAGCATGAGCGATTCGCAGTTGACGGAGCATTTTGCGAAGGGCGCGTTCTTCGTGACCTTGACGGCCGAGCGATAAGTTGCCGCGCCGCCCGACTTTGAAATCGTCCGCGTGTTGATGTTCGCGGAAGTTTTCGGAGCCGCGTGAATCACAATCGCGCCCGTGTCCAAGTTCTGCCCCTTGCCCGCGAACGTCACGCCCGTGAACTCTGCGCGCGCACCTTCGCCGTGCAAAACGCTGCAGGGATAAAGCATGGACACGTGCGAGCCGAACGAGCCGCTGACCCATTCGACGAGAGCATTTTTCTCGACGAGCGCGCGTTTGGTGTTGAGGTTCATCATGTTGCGCGACCAATTTTCAATCGTGGAGTAACGGAGCCGCGCGCCTTCCTTGACGAACAACTCGACGCAGCCCGCGTGAAGATTCGTGACGTTGTATCGGGGAGCTGAGCAGCCTTCGATGAAATGCAACTTCGCGTTCGGCTCGACGATTATCAGCGTGTGCTCGAATTGCCCCGCACCCGCCGCGTTCAGCCGAAAGTAAGACTGCAGAGGAATTTTTACGTCGACACCCGCCGGCACGTAAACGAAACTGCCGCCCGACCAAACTGCACCGTGCAGCGCGGCGAACTTGTGATCCTTCGGCGGGACGAGCGTCATGAAATATTCGCGGACGATGTCTTCGTGTTCGACGAGCGCGGTTTCCATGTCGGTGTACACGACGCCCAAATCCGTGAGCCGCTTTTGAATGCTGTGATAAACGACCTCCGAATCGTATTGCGCGCCGACGCCCGCGAGCGATTTTTTTTCGGCTTCGGGGATGCCGAGGCGGTCAAAAGTTTTTTTGATTTCGTCGGGCACCTGCGACCAATCGTCGACCTGCTTTGCGTTCGGCTTGACGTAAGTGACAATCTCGTCCATGTTCAGCGCGCTGATGTCGGGTCCCCACGTCGGCAGCGAAATTTTTTTATAAACTTCCAGCGACTTCAGACGGAACTCAAGCATCCACGGCGGGTCATTCTTGCGCGCGGAGATGTCGCGGATAATTTCTTCGGTCAAGCCCGCGTCGCTCTTGTAAATCGATTTGTCGGCGTCGCGCACGTCATACAGTGCCCGCTCAATATCTTGAATGTAATTTTTTTTCATGACTCAACCTCGAAGGGCGCGTAACCTTTCTCGGAGACTTCGCCGACGAGTTCCGCGCCGCCGCTCCTGACGATTCGCCCGTTCAAAAAAATATGCGCGCGATTGACGGGCAAGTGCTTGAGG
The DNA here is from genome assembly GCA_017527075.1 of Selenomonadaceae bacterium. Lineage (GTDB taxonomy): Bacteria > Bacillota > Negativicutes > Selenomonadales > Selenomonadaceae > Quinella. The sequence continues at coordinate 300,619 of JAFXQM010000002.1, read as the reverse complement.
ATTTGGGCGTTGTGCGTGATGATTATGCAGGAATTTTTTTCGTTGTGGAATTTTGCGACGCCCGCCGAGACGATTTCCACCGCGTCGACGTCGAGGCCGCTGTCGGTTTCGTCGAGGAGCGCGAGCTTGGGTTGGAGGGTGAGCAGCTGGAGAATTTCGTTGCGTTTCTTTTCGCCGCCGCTGAAGCCGACGTTCATGTAACGATTCGCGTACTCGGCTGAGATTTGCAAATCCTTCATGAGCGCGAGGAGTTCCTTGTGAAATTGGAGGATTTTAATTTTCTCGCCGGTGACGGATTGCTTTGCCGTCCGCAACATGTTCTCGACGGTGATGCCGGGAATTTCTTCGGGGTTTTGGAAGGATAAAAAAATTCCGCGCCGCGCCCGTTCAAAAGTTTTCAGCGCGGTTAAGTCTTCGCCGTCGAAAAAAATTTCGCCGCCCGTGATTTGATATTTCGGGTGACCGAGGATGACGTTCATGAGCGTGGACTTGCCCGAGCCGTTCGGACCGAGGATGACATGAACTTCGCCGCGCCCGACGCTCAAATTTACTCCGCGCAAAATTTCTTTATCGCCTGCCGCGGCGTGCAGATTTTTTATTTCAAGCAAAATGATTCGCCCCCTGTTAGTTAGGAGTTAGGAGTTAGGAGTTAGGAGTTAGGAGTTAGGAGTTAGGAGTTAGGAGTTGAAAAATTCTAACCACTAATCACTAACCACTCGTCACTAATTCTATCTGCGGAAAGATTTTTGTCAATCGCCGCGCCCGACGCAAAAAAAATCCCGCCGAGTTCGACGGGAAAAAATTTTTATTAACGTCTGACGATTTATCCTCTCTTGTAGGCGGTGACCTGCTTGTAATGCTTCTTGAAAAATTCTTCGGCGACTTGCGGGAAGAGCGCGTAACTGAGGACGTCCTCGTCGGTCGGGTTGAGGAAACCTTTGTTGATAAGTTCATCTTTGAATTGCGCGAAGGTCTCGCCCTTTGCGTCTTCGACGGAGCAGTCGTCGATGATTTGGTCTTTAAATACACCCTCCCAAAAAATTTTCTTAATCTTTGCGGCGATTATAGATTTTCTTTATGGTAATATCAATCAGCATGGCGAAATTTATAAATGAAACTTATCACGCGATTTGCGGTCGTCGCCGCTGAAAAATTTTTTCTCTGTTCAAAATTACTTTGTGCTTTTTTCGGCGAGAGCCTGATAACATTCTCCAAGCATTTTATAAGCATCGGCGGCGTCACTCGGATTGAGCGCGGCATACTTATTAAAATCTGCAATCGCCCGATGATAATCGCCTGAATTCTTATAAGCGATGCCGCGATTGTAGTAAGCGTTGGCAAAATTCGGATTGAGTTCGATAGCTTTGTCGTAATTTTGAATCGCCCGATGATAATCGCCTGAATTCTTATAAGCGATGCCGCGACCGCAGTAAGCGTTGGCAAAATTCGGATTGAGTTCGATAGCTTTGTCGTAATCTTGAATCGCTCGATGATAATCGCCCAGATTTTTATAAGTATTGCCACGATTGTTGTAAGCTTGGATAAGATTCGGATTGAGTTCAATAGCCTCAGTGTAAAGTTTTATCGCTCCGGAATTGTCGCCGCCTTCAGCAAGTTTAAAAGCCTCGGCGAACTTTTGTCCCGCCAGAGAAATTTTTTCTTCTTCAGTTAGTGTCGGCGCAACGGAAAAGTCCTCAGACTCCGTGCGGAAAAATTCATCGTATGTACGGTCGCCAATGTTAATGACAATGAGATTTTTCTTTGCGCGCGTGATGCCCGTGTAAACCATTTCGTCGTTGAGAAATTTTTCTCCTACAAAACCGTTGCCGATAATCAAAATTTCCGTGTGAATGCCCCAGCCCTTATAACTTTGAATCGTCGCGAGCTTAATTTTTCCGCTTTCCATTTGGAAACCGTATTTTGCTGCTTGTCTGATGTTATTGATTTTCCAATCCTGGCCTTTGTTGTGGCACGCCAGCCAATCTTCTTCTTTCTCGAAAGTGGTCATCGTCTTGTAACCTTTGTCGCGCAAAATTTCGTCGACGGGGCGAACGTTGCGTATCACCTGCGACAAAATGCAAATGTCATCGTTGGGCGGCGTGTACTCTTTGAGGGTACTCTTAAAAATTTCAAAGATTGCATTTACGTCAAGCAAATCGAAGAAATAATATTGTACGGTTGCCGCGTCGCCGGAGTATTCGCCGAACAAATCATCGGACGCGGGTGGAGTATTAATCTCGCCGTCATTGCCGCCTTTTAAAAAATTTTTTTGAAACGCGTGCGCCAAGTCAAAAATTTTTGAACGGAGACGATACGTCGCTTTCAGTTTGAGAACGCCCGCTTTACCTGTGGGAACGTTGTCCCTCTGCCGCACCTTGTAGAGGTCTTGGTCCCAATCACCGAAAAAAATCAGTTCGCCCGTCGGTTTCAGAAGCGATACAATGGTTTCCATCCAGTTGCGGTGGAAATCCTGTGTCTCGTCGACGAAAATCGTTTGGAACTTTTGCGGTGTCGCAGTCAGCTCGCCGGTGTCGACCACATTGCCTGTATCATCATACTTGGTTATGTCGAATTGGTTGTTTTTTGCCCGATAATCTTTGATGAAGCCGTGAAAATGACGAGTTAAAAAAAAATTTTTCAGGAGATAATTTTTGCGGCCTTTAATGTTCGGCAGAGAGTTCAGAGCTTGCGAAAGGCAGTCGCGAATGTAATTGCAAAGCGTGATATTGTAAGTGAGAATCAGCACGGGTTCATTCGTCTTCCGGAAGGCGTCCACCGCCCGAAAAACCAAAACAGTTGTCTTGCCGCTGCCCGCGGGTGCTCTGAGTTGTCGTCTGACTTGATTCTTCGAGTCGGCAGAACTTTGCACCAACCGCTGTTGATTTTTATCGAGAGTTTTGGGGAAGAAAATTTTTGACAAGCTGTGCTCCGAGGGTTTCAACACGCGATGAAGTTCATTGTAGATGTCATCTTTGAAAAAAGTTGAGATTAGATGGCCGAGAAAAAAATTTGCCTGTGGAATATTTTTTAATCCGTTTTGCTCAAGCTCCTCTTGCGTCAAAAAAATTGTGAATTCATCTTTCGGCTTGATTTTGTCGACTTGCGCCTTTGTGGAGCCGTAAAAAAAGACCGCCGCTTGAACCAGAGAAAATATTTTTCCATTGCGCAGATTCTCCTCCGCGAGCGTGCGGCTGTATGTGTCGTAAAACAAATTTTTGTAGTATTTCACCTGAGCAATCGGCGATCTGACTCTTTGGTCGTTGCTCTTTACAGTCCACTCTTCGTCATTGTTGAATGTGTACGAATCCAAATTCCAATCTTTAACTTCGATTATCAGTATGCCGTGATTCTTCCTCATGATGACGAAATCGGGGAAGCCGCCGTCCCAGTGTGCTTGAAAAAAAACTTCAAACTCTCCGCTTAAGCCTCCGAGATATTTTTCAAAAAAGTTCAGCAAAAAGCTTTCGCCTTCGGTGGGCGGCGGTTTCATTTGAGCAATGTCTTTAAGTTCGGGAAAAAATTTTACCACAGCTCTCACCTCCGAGAAAAATTATATCTTTAATACTTCGCTCTTGTAAATCGATTCGCCCCCTGTTAGTTAGGAGTTAGGAGTTTGGAGTTTGGAGTTAGGAGTTTGGAGTTAGGAGTTTGGAGTTTGGAGTTGAAAATTTCTAACCACTAATCACTAACCACCAGTCACTAATTCTATCTGCGGAAAGATTTTTGTCAATCGCCCGCGCCCGACGCAAAAAAAAATCCCGCCGACTTCGACGGGAAAAATTTTTTATTAGCGTCTTGACGATTTATCCTCTTTTGTAGGCGGTGACCTGCTTGTAATGCTTCTTGAAAAATTCTTCGGCGACTTGCGGGAAGAGCGCGTAACTAAGAACGTCCTCGTCGGTCGGGTTGAGGAAACCTTTGTTGATAAGTTCATCTTTGAATTGCGCGAAGGTCTCGCCCTTTGCGTCTTCGACGGAGCAATCGTCGATGATTTGGTCTTCGGGAACCTTGAGCGTGTTGATGATGAAGTTGCGGTCGACGGGCACGGGCGTGCGTCCGAATTTTCCGCGAACCATATCTTTGAATTCGTTGGGCACCATCTTGTAACGTTCGCCGGTCATGACGTTCATTGTCGCCTGCGTGCCGACGATTTGGCTGGACGGAGTGACGAGCGGCGGATAACCTGCGTCAGCGCGGACGCGAGGCATTTCGTCGAGGAGGTCCTGATATTTTTCTTCCATGCCCGCCTCTTTGAGTTGGTTGGCGAGATTGGAGAGCATGCCGCCGGGGATTTGGAAGTCGAGGACGTTGACGTTGATGTCGAAGTAACCTTTCAGCCCGAACTCTTCAATCAATTCTTTCTTGACGCCGAGGAAATGTTTGGCAATCGGAGTCATTGCCTGGCGGTCGAGCCCTGTGTCGCGTTCGTGCCCCGCGAGCATGGCGACGATTGTTTCTGTGCACGGCTGGGACGTGTCGCTGGAGAACGGAGAGAGCGCGCAGTCGACGATGTCCACGCCCGCTTCGATTGCCTTGAGGTAAGTGGCGTGCCCGAAGCCGCTCGTGCAGTGCGTGTGGAGTTCGACGGGGATATCCAAGCCGGCTTTGAGTTTCTTGACGAGGTCGTCGGCGGCGTAAGGCGCGAGCAAGCCCGACATGTCCTTAATGCAGACGGAGTGGCAGCCCATCTCCTGCAACTCTTTGGCGAGCTCAACGAACATTTCATTTGTGTGGACGGGGCTTATCGTGTAAACGAGGCAGCCTTGGACTTCGGGCTTTTCGGGGCAAGCGAGCGCGGCTTTGATGGCGACGCGCAGGTTGCGAACGTCGTTAAGCGCGTCGAAGATGCGGAAGACGCCGATGCCGTGCGCCGAGGCGTGCTGAACAAATTTTTCCACGACGTCGTTGGAGTAGTGGTTGTAACCGAGGAGATTTTGTCCGCGCAGGAGCATTTGAATCGGAGTGTTCTTGAGGTTCGCCTTGAGTTTGTCGAGGCGTTCCCACGGGTCTTCGTCCAAAAATCTCAGGCAGCTGTCGAAGGTCGCGCCGCCCCAAGCCTCCAGAGCTTTATAACCGATTTTGTCGAGGCTCGCCAACATCGGCTCCATTTGACGATAACGCATACGCGTGGCAAGCAGCGATTGGTGCCCGTCGCGCAAGACTGTTTCCATGATTTGAAGCGGTTTCGCCATAAATACACCCTCCCAAAAAATTTCTTAACCTTTGCGTCGATTATAGATTTTCTTTTTTGCAATGTCAATCAGCGCGGCGAAATTTATAAATGAAACTTATCACGCGATTTGCGGGCGTCGTCGCTAAAAATTTTTTGTCTGGTAAAAATGCTTTGTGCTTTTTTCGGCGAGAGCCTGATAACATTCTCCGAGCATTTTATAAGCATTGGCAGCGTCACTCGGATTGAGCTCTGCATACTTGTTAAAATCTGCAATCGCCCGATGATAATCGCCCAGATTTTTATAAGTATTGCCGCGATTGTAGTAAGCGTTGGCAAAATTCGGATTGAGTTCGATAGCTTTGTCGTAATCTTGAGTCGCTCGCTCGTATTGTCCGTGCTTATTATAAGTATTGCCGCGATTTAAGTACGCTTCGGCAAAATTCGGATTGAGTTCGATAGCCTCAGTGTAAAGTTTTATCGCACCGGAACAGTCATCGCTTTTAGCAAGTTTAAAGCCTCGGAGAATTTTTGTTTAGCCTGAGAAATAAATTCTGCCATAATCCTCACCTTGGTAGAAAATTATACCTTTCACAAAATTTTTCTGCAAGGTGACAGTCGCTGAAAAAAATCTGTAAAGAATATTGGCAAGCGGCGGCAGATTATGTATAATGCAGGCGGAATCATTTTTAATTCATAGGCGGTGATAAAAATGAGTGATATAGTTACGATTAAGGGGCTCAAGTACGGGTTGCAGCTGACGTTCGCAAAGGGCGCGACCTTCGACGACGTGCAAGCGAATCTTCTCGCCAAGCTCCAGTCGGGCGACGGATTCTTCATTCGCGGGACGACGGTTTTCGTGCCGAAGGGTTACTTCGCCGAGGAGCAGAACGAGGCATTGCGCCGCATGTTCCACCGGCACGGAATGCTTTTCAGCACCGAGCTCAAACGCCCGAACCTTGCGCCGCCGTCGCGCGACACTTCCACCAAAGCTCCCGCGCAAAAATTCAAAGAGAGCGTCGAGGAAGCTCAAAAGATGATGGTGATAAATCGGACGGTGCGCGGCGGGCAAGAGGTCAAGGCGAATTGCTCCGTGCTGATTTGCGGCAACGTGAATCCGGGCGCGCAGGTCATCGCGGGCGGCTCGATTGACATTCGCGGCACGTGCCGAGGATTCGTCCACGCGGGTGCCTTCGGGGACAAGACGGCGTGCGTGGTGGCCGACAGGCTCATGCCCGCGCAAATTCGCATTGCCGACTTAATCGCGCGTGCCCCCGACGAAGATGTCAAAACCAATCAGGCGGAGCGCGCCATGATTAAGGACAACAGGATTATCTTTGAACCCGTCGCGCGGTAAAATTAATTAGGAATTAGGAATTAGGAATTAGGAATGAAAATCCTAGTCCCTAGTCCCCAGTCCCTAGTCCCTAAGGAGAAAGTTATATGAGTCAAATTTTGGTAATAACGTCGGGCAAAGGCGGCGTCGGCAAGACGACGACCACGGCGAACATCGGCGTCGGGCTCGCCATGCGCGGAAACAAAGTCGCGCTGATTGACACGGACACGGGTCTGCGCAACCTCGACCTCTTGCTCGGCTTGGAGAATCGAATCTTGTATGACCTCGTCGACGTGACAAGCGGGCGCGTCGCTTACAAGAAAGCTCTCGTTCGCCACAAAAAATACGAAAACCTTTACCTGCTGCCCACGTCGCAGGTCAAAGACAAATCCGCCGTCAATCCCGAACAACTCGTCACGCTCTGCGAGGAGATGAAAAAGGAATTCGCCTTTATCATCATCGATTGCCCCGCCGGCATTGAGCAAGGATTCAAGACCGCAATTGCCGCCGCCGACACAGCCATCGTCGTGACCATGCCCGAAATTTCTGCCGTGCGCGACGCGGACAAAATCATCGGCGAACTCGGACGCGCGGACAAAGAAAACGTAAAGCTCATCGTCAACAGAATTCGTCCGCAGATGGTGGAGAAGGGCGACATGCTCGACATGGGCGACATCGACGAAATTTTATCCGTCGATTGTATCGGGCAGGTCCCCGACGACGAAAACGTTGTCGTTGCCACGAACAGAGGCGAGCCAGTCATCACCATGAGCAACTCGTCGGCAGGGCAGGCGTACAAAAATATCGTCGCCAGACTTTGCGGCGAAAGCGTCCCCTTCCTCAAGCCGCAGAAGGAAGGTTTCTTCGCGCGCCTGAAAAAACTTTTCGGCTTGCTGTAAGGAGGACTGCCCATGCTTGACGTTTTAAAGAGGGTCTTCGGCATGTCCGAGAAAAAATCCGGAGCTGTCGCCAAGGAACGTTTGCAAGTCGTGCTCATTCACGACCGCGCCAGCATTTCGCCGGAGATTATGGAAAAGATTAAGGAAGAAATTATAATCGTCTTGTCCAAGTACATGAACATAAACCGCGCCGACATGGAGATTGCGCTCGAAAATGATTCCGACTCGGTTGCGCTCGTCGCCAACATCCCCGTCAACTCCATGCGCCACGCGCGTTAAAATTTTTTGAGCGGTCAAAGCGACCGCTCTTTTTTCTTTGGGCTTACGCATGCTTGCTTTTTTTATAAAGCGTGATATAATCTGCGCGTATCGATTCGGGGGCAAGTTTCGAGTCGAACGAGAGAATTTTTTGTGCTGTAAGGAGATTTTTTAATGGCTTTTGAAGACAAAACCCTCGTGTGCAAGGACTGCGGAAAAGAATTTATTTTCAGCGCGGGCGAGCAGGAATTTTACCACGAGCGCGGCTTCGAGAACGAACCTGTGCGTTGCCGCGACTGCCGCGACAAACGCAAGCGCAATCGCGACGGCGGAGAGCAACGCCAAATGTTCACCGTGACGTGCGCCGACTGCGGCAAGGAAACGGAAGTGCCGTTCGAACCCAAGAACGACCGCCCCGTCTACTGCCGCGATTGCTTCAGTAAACATCGCCCTGCCAGGCGCGCCCAATTCCAATAAAAATTTCACACAAAGATAAGTCATTGCACTTGAAGCCCGAAGATTTTTTCGGGCTTTATTTTTTTCCGTCGGCATGTTAAACTGTGCAAAATATTTTTGGGGAGGAATTCGGATGAAAATTGCAATGGCGAACGACCACGCCGGCACTGCGCTCAAAAATCAAATCAAAGCTTATCTCGAAGAGCAGGGCCACGAAGTCAAAGACTTCGGCACTTACGACGAGGAAGGCTGCGACCTGTCGGACTTCGTCTACCCCGCGGCTCTTGCCGTCGCCAGGGGCGAATGCGAGCGCGGAATTTTCGTTGACGGCGTCGGATACGGCAGCGCGCTCATCGCCAACAAAATCTGCGGCATTTACGCGGCCGTCTGCCAAGACCCCTTCTGCGCGCAACTCAGCCGCGAGCACACCGACTCCAACGTCCTTTGCATCGGCGGAAAAATTATCGGCTCAGCCATCGCCATGGAAATTGTAAAGACTTGGATGAAGACCGAACCTTTGACTGCGGAGAAATATCGTCGCCGCGTTCAAAAGGTCGCCGACATCAACGACAAACACTGCGTCCCCGTAAAATAATTTTCAGCAGTCAGCTTTCAGTGGTCAGCGAAGAATTTTCGCCGACCATTTTTTTTACGAAAGTTTAATCCGAAAATTATTGCGTCGCCCCGCTCGAAGGTTATAATGGGAAAAAAATTTTGATTGGAGATGTGCTTCATGGAAAAAAATATTTTTGACCTGCAACGCTTCGCGGAGATTTATAACGACAAAAAAAAGCCGTCGTCAACGGCACGAACGACAACGACACGATTGAGAATCAAGGCAAGAACGCCATAATAAATGCTCTCGGCGGCGACGATTCAATCAAAAATTATTCCGGGCACAAATCCACAATCAATGCGGGCGCAGGCGACGATGACATTATCAACAACAGAGGCCGAAGTGCCGTAATCGACGCAGGCGCAGGCAACGATTACATTCGCAACGAGGAATACAGTCACTCCGCTTCCATAAACGGCGGGGCGGGCAACGATTCCATTTACAATGACTCTCACTCCACAGGCGTCACGCTCAACGGCGGCGACGACGACGACTTAATTTCCAACGTCGGCAACGGCGGTATCGACCAAGGCTCAGGGCTTTTTTACGTCGACTATATTTTTCTCGACGGGGGCGCGGGCGACGATACAATTTCCACTTCCGGCACCCACGGCGTCACGCTCAACGGCGGCAAAGGAAACGATTCCATTTCCATTGATAGCAAAGACAAAGTTATGTCAATCACTTACGCGGCGGGCGACGGCAACGATACTGTCAGCGGTCTCGACGCGAACGACACGCTGAAAATTTCGGGCGACTTCTACACGGCGGAAACTGTCGGCTCGGACGTGCTCGTCAAAGTCGGCGACGGCTCAATCCTTCTGCGCGGCGCGGCTTCTTTGTCCAAGCTCAACATCAACGGCGTCAAATACAGTCCCTTGCTCACCATGCTGACCGAAGGCGACGACACCTATTCCAACACACTCGACGGCGCGATCATTGCGGCTCTCGGCGGCAACGATTCCATTCAAAACGGCGGCAGTTACGAAGGCGGCTCCGGTGTTTCAATCAACGCGGGTGAAGGAGACGATACCATTAGCACCGGAGGCGACGAGGTGACGATCACCGCCGGCGCAGGCAACGATTACATTTCAAACAGCGGCGCGCACGTGACAATCAACGCCGGCTCAGGCAACGATTACATTTCAAACGGCGGCTCCGACGTATTAATCAACGGCGACAACGGGAGCGCAGGCAACGACACAATCATTAACAGTGGCTCGCAAGTTACAATCAACGCGAGCTACGGTGAAAACTCCATTAACAACAGCGGCGATTCAGTCACAATCACTGCGGCCCACTACAACGACACAATCATTAACAGCGGGTCGCAAGTATTAATCGACGCGGGCGCGGGTGATGATTTAATTTCTCTTTTAGGCGGCTCGGCTCTCATCAAATACTCTGCGGGCGATTCTATCCTCGGCTTCGATAAGAACGACACGTTGCAAATCGACAACAAGTTCTACTCCATGGAAATAAAAGGCAATGATGTCGTGGTCAAAGTCGACTCAGGCTCCCTCACTCTGAAAAATGTCTGCGCGCTCACCGAAAGTATTAACATTAACGGCGAAACGATTGCGATTGATAGCAAAGACATTGTGCTGACCGACGGCGGCGATTCCGTTTCCAATAGAAAAAGTTCCATTTCAATCTTGGGCGGCTCAGGCAACGATGACATTCGCAACTATGGCGACTCGGTGACGATAGACGCGGGCGCAGGCAACGATTCCATTTACAACAGCGGCTCGAACATTTCAATCAGCTCGGGCGCGGGCAACGATTCAATTGACAACAGAGCCTCCGACGTGACAATCAACGCGGGCGCGGGCAACGATGAGATTGTCAGCAGCTGGGGTGCGAGCGTATCAATCGAAGGCGGCGCGGGCAACGATTACATCTCAGGTGGCTCTTATATTATCGGCGGCGACGGTGATGATACAATCGTCGGAGGTGATTTAGTCGAGGCGGGAGCAGGCAACGATTCCATTTCCAACAGCCGCTCCGAAGCCACCATTGACGCGGGCGCAGGCAACGATACGATTTACAATAACTCCCACCACTATAGCTTCTACTATCACACTTCAATCAACGGGGGCGCGGGCAACGATTACATTTACAATGAATCCCACGATTACTCCTACGATTACGTTTTAATCAACGGTGGCGAGGGCAACGATTCAATCCTCAGCAGCGGCTACAACGTTTCCATTAACGCGGGCGCGGGTGACGACTTAATCAGCTTGGCTTCCTCGTCTCTGTACAATGTGATTGAATATACCTCAGGCGGGGGCAACGATTCAATCGTGGGCTTCAACAAAAAATCCACGCTGTCAATAACCGGCGACACTTACTCGGCTGAAACTGTCGGCTCCGACGTGTTGATTACCGTCGACGACGGCTCAATCCTCTTGGTCGGCGCGGCGAGTTTGTCAAAGCTCAATATCGATGCCAACGATACCGCTTTGTCGATAACCGACGCGACCTCTTCACCCGTCACTGTCGGTTCCAATGTTAAAGTCGTCGACGCCTCCGCGCGCACGAAGGCGATTGAACTCGTCGGCAACAAACTCGCCAACATAATCACGGCGGGCGCAGGCAATGACACCCTCACCGGCGGAAGTGGCCCTGACATTCTTTACGGCGGCAAGGGCAATGATTATCTTGAGGGCAATAAGAGCAATGATTCGCTCTTCGGTGAGGCGGGCAACGATACTCTGTGGGGCGGCGAGAACAGCGATACGCTTTTCGGCGGCGCGGGCTCTGACGTTTTCATTTATGCCAAAGGCGAAGGCAACGACGTTGTGACCGATTACGAGGAAGAAGATTTAATCCGAATCATCGACGGCACGGTTGATAAAATTTCCACGACAAGCGCGGGCTCCGTTATCTTCCAAGTCGGCGACGGAAAAATTACTCTCAAGGACGCGGCAGACAAAATTGTCACTTACGAGGACGCCGACGGTGTGAAAAAATTTTCTGCCATTGAATTTAACGGCAAGAGCACGGCGGCGACTCTCCTTTCCGCTTACGGGAAAAATGACTTCGACTTTGCAAACTTCGACGGGCTCAAAAATCTCGACGCCTCAGCAGTCACTCACAGCCTCACCGTCACCGGCAACGAACTCGACAATAAAATCGTCGGCACAAAAAAAGCCGACACCATTTCGGGCGGCGACGGCAAGGACAGCTTGGTCGGGGGCGCGGGCAACGATTCACTCGGCGGCGGTAGCGGTAAAGACACTCTGCGCGGTGGCGACGGCAAGGACGCACTTCGCGGCGGCAAAGATGACGACAAACTTTTCGGCGACGCGGGCAATGATTCACTGCTCGGCGAGGCGGGCAACGACACTTTGAGCGGCGGGGAAGGCAAAGACACTCTTTATGGCGGCAAAGGAAATGATTCGCTCTCGGGCGGCGACGGCAATGATTCACTGCTCGGCGAGGCGGGCAACGACACTTTGTGGGGCGGCGCAGGAAATGATTCACTTTATGGCGGCGCGGGCAAAGACGTTTTCATTTACAAGCCGAACGAGGGCAAAGATTACATCATGGACTTCACGGGCTCCGACATGTTGCAAATTTTGAACGCGGACGGCTCGCAGGGTTCGTTTAGCAATTCTTCGTTCAAAAATTCAAGTCTGACACTTGCGATTAACGGCGGCGGACACGTCATCTTCAGCGGCGTGAGCAGCGGCGACACGTTCAACATAAACGGCGCGACTTATTCAATCAAAGGTTCCAAGCTCAAATAAAAATCTGCGCGGACAAAAAAATTTCCCTGTCGAAAAAATTTTTCGGCAGGGATTTTTTTATGTGGAAAAGTTTTATGCGTTCAGGGCGGCAGCGAAGTCTTCGGCAATTTTTTCCAGATAGTCGCGCCGCTTTAAAATTTTCAGCCACTCGTCGGGAATTGCCTCCGCGCCGTAAAAAATTCCCGCCAAGCCGCCCGCGATTGCCGCTGTCGTATCGGTGTCCTCGCCCAAGTTCACGGCCTTGAGCGCGAGCGATTTATAATCGTCGGTGTTGAGCAGGCACCACAGCGCAGCCTCCAACGCTTCGACGACGTAACCTGAGCCGTAAATTTCTTCTTCGGGGAGCGCGGCAAAATTTTCGTCGCACAGCCGTGAAAAATTTTCAAACGCCTCGTGCTTGCCGTAAAAAATTTTTGCGTCGTCCATGCCGAGCGCGAAAGCCTCCGAAAGATTTTTCCCGTCCAAAATTTTGGCGGCGATGAGCGAGTAAATTCCGCAGGCGATTTTGCTGACGGCGTGCCCGTGAGTGAGCGCGGAGAAATCGTGAATGACTTCGAGCTCTTCGACGTCGATTCGTCCGCGCGTGGCGTAAAGGTAAAGAGTCGCAGGAAGAATCCTCATGAGCGAGCCGTTGCCGTTGGAGTGTTCGTCGGTGGAGCCGCATTTGGTCGGCGGCAAAAGTTTTCGGCTGAAGCGGACAATCGCCGCGCGAGTGGTGCTGCCCACGTCGAAGCGTCTGCCCGAAGCCGTGAACTCTCCGTCATTGTACCAGCGCAAAAAATTTTCCATGATGTCTTGGAAGTCAATCTTGCCGAGGCGCGCGATACTTTCCATGGCGGCAATCGTCAAGCTTGTGTCGTCTGACCACGAGCCCGCCGCCTGTCCCCACGAGCCGAAGCCGCGCATGTCGACGACGGGTTCTTCCTCCAATCTTCTGCGCGAAGTAAATTCAACGGGCACTCCGAGCGCGTCGCCCGTCGCCAGCCCCAAAAGCATTCCTTGAACAATTTTTTTCTCCATTCCTAACTCCTAACTCCTATAAGCTTTGAGCTTTTTCAATTCCTCATTCCTAATTCCTAATTAAAGATAATCCCAGGGGCTGACGGGTTCGCCGCCGACACGAACTTCAAAGTGGCAGTGAGGACCCGTCGAGTTGCCCGTCGAGCCGCAGTAAGCAATGACGTCGCCCTGATTGACCTGCTGACCGACGCCCACCGCCAAGCTCTCGTTGTGCCCGTAAAGCGTGACGATACCGCTGCCGTGCTCAATCATAATCGTGTTGCCGTATCCGCCAATCCAGCCGGACTCAATCACGACTCCGCCGGCCGCCGCGTGAATCGGCAGACCGTAATCGCCGCCGATATCAATGCCGCTGTGGAATCTTGCGCTGCCGAAAATCGGATGCGTGCGCCAGCCGAACTCCGACGTTATCGGGCCTGAAATCGGCCAAATCATTCCGCCGCCGTAACTTGGCATGACGTAACCGCCGCCGTCCTCTCCGAACTCCACCACGTCGACGTTGCCGGCTTGAGCTGCCCGCGCCTCTTGCTCCGCCTGCCGACGTGCCGCCTCAGCCGCCCGCCGCATTTCCTCTTCCTTTGCGTGAATCAATCGTTCGACCTCTGCCGAAGACGCCATCATCTCATCGTATTGCCTGTCATAAACTTCCTTATCGTTTTCCATCAAGTCAATCAACGCCTGCTGCTTGGCGACCTTCTCCTGCTTTACCTCCATGGCCTTTGCCGCCTTGTCCGCCAGCTCCTCTTGAATCCGTTTATCCGCTTCGAGCTGCTTGCCGACCTCTTTTATCTCCGTCTGATACGCCAGCACCTCCGAGACCAGCTCCGAGTCACGAATCATCACGCGCTTGAGCAAATCCATCCGCGTCAAAAAATCTCCGAAGTCTTTCGCGCCGAACAGCACGTCCAAGTAAGAAATTTGTCCGTTGATGTAAATGTCGCGCACGCGATTTTCCAGGACGCCGTGCCGCGCGTTGAGTTCGTTGGTGACTTCGACGAGCTTGTTTTCGTTTTCGTTAATGCGGTAAAGCGTTTCGTCGAGAGCCGCCTGCCGCTCCTCGTAAAGAGCCGTGGCCTCAGCTGCGTCCGCGTCGAGTTGCCGCTTGAGCTCCGAGACCGAATCGATTTTCCCTTGAATCAAATCCGCCGCCGCGCGTGCCTTCTGAGCCGCCGATTCGTAAGACGCCTTCTCCTCTTCGAGCTGTTGAATTTCTTCTTCGTCGTCAGCGAACGCGGGCGCACTCGTCAACAGAATCATCAACGCCGCGCAGATTATAAAAAAATTTTTCAAGCCAATCATTCCTCATCAAAAACTTAAACCAAAATCGTTGAGCATTCGATGCCCGCCGCCCCCGCGAGGGCAACGTGACGTTGCATCCAGTGGGTTTGCTTTCGGACGTCATGACAACCGCAGTCGGTTGATTTCCCTTGCTGTTCCCCCGCTTTTGAAGCGGGTCTTTTGGACAAGCAAAGAAAAGTATGATTCAATAACTCAAAAGAAATTTTTCAACCTGACGAGCACGAACGACCCGAATCAAATCTCAGTTGACTTTGCGCCCTTTTGCTTAACCAACGAAAGGGCTCACACCTCCATGAATCTTTTTAAGGAAACCGTGCTGCCCAATATGCCGATAAAAATTCCCGCGCCGATTAATGCCAGCGTCAAGTAATTCATGAACGGATATTGTTCGACCATCGGGAAGAACGCCAGCGACTCATAAATTTTTTCAATCATCGCCGAGTAAAAGCTGCGCAACGCCAGAGCACTCACGCCGCCGCCGATTATGCCGAGCCCCACGCCCTCCAAGATGAACGGCCAGCGGATAAACCAATCCGTCGCGCCCACGTATTTCATGATTGCAATTTCCTTGCGCCGCGCGAAGACCGTCAGCCTTATCGTGTTGGAGATGATAAAGACCGTCGCGAACAGGAGCAGTGCCATAAGTATGAGTCCAAAAAATCTGATAAGGTGCGTGAGTTCAAAAAGATTTGCCGCCACGTCCTGCCCGTATTTAACTTCGTCCACTCCGTAAAGGTCAGCGATTAGTGCCGCAGTTTTTTTCACGTCGTCGGCACTCTTTACCGTGACCAAAAAAGAATTCGGCAGGGGATTCGATTCGCCCAGCGCGTCCAAAATTTTTTTGTTCTCGCCGAGCCGCTCCTGCAATTTTTTCAACGCAACCTCGCGCGGCACATATTCGATTGCCGTCACGCTTTTCATGTCGCGTGTCATGCGCTCAATTTCCTTGCGCCCCGCCTCAGGCAGTTGGTCGTTTATGTAAACGGAAATTTGTACTTGGCTCTCCAAAGACGACGCCATCTTGTTCATGTTCATGACCAAAATCAAAAAGACGCCCAGCACGAACAGCGACACCGCCACCGTCCCGATTGAGGCGAAAGTCATCCAGCGTTTGCGAATCATCGACAAGAGCACTTCGCGGAAATAATATTCAATCGTCTGTATCTTCATTCGACCACTCCTCGCCGTCGATTATAACATGAAAAAATTTTTTGACATGAAATTTTTTTGCAATGCCCCGCGCGTGACAACTTGTCCCGTGTCCCTTGTCCCTTGCCGCGTTTTTTGTTATCATTGTCAAAAATTCACGGCAAGGAGTGAGAGCTTTGTTTGGATTCTTGAAACGATTCTTGGGCGACAACAACGACAAAGAAATTAAACGGCTGCAAAAGACGGTCGATAAAATCAACGCGCTGGAGGCAGGGCTCCAAAATTACACGGACGATAAGCTTGCCTCGTCGACGGACAGATTTCGCGAACGACTTCAGGCGGGCGAGACGCTGGAAAATATTTTGCCCGAAGCGTTTGCCGTCTGTCGAGAGGCATCGCGGCGAGTGCTCGGCATGAGACATTTCGACGTGCAGCTCATGGGCGGCATGTGTCTGCACGAAGGAAAAATCGCGGAGATGAAAACCGGCGAAGGCAAAACTTTGGTGGCGACGTTGCCCGTTTACCTCAACGCGCTGGAAGGCAAGGGCGTGCACATGGTCACCGTCAACGATTATCTGGCGCGGCGTGACTCGGAGTGGATGGGTCAGCTTTACAATTTCCTCGGCTTGAGCGTCGGGCTGATTCTCCACGACATGGATTTCCCCGAACGCAAGCACTCTTACAGCTGCGACGTCACCTTCGGCACGAACAACGAATTCGGATTCGATTACCTGCGCGACAATATGGTCGTTCACGAGGAGCAAATGGTTCAGCGTCCGTTGCATTACGCGATTGTCGACGAGGTCGATTCGATTCTGATTGACGAGGCACGCACGCCGCTGATTATCTCCGGCCCCGGCGCGAAGTCCACGGAAATGTATGCGGTCATGGCGCGCGCCGTTGCAAACTTAAAAGAGGGCACCGATTACACCGTCGACGAAAAACAAAAAACCGTCGCGCCGAGTGATGAAGTCGTCCCGAAGATTGAAAAGTTCCTCGGCATTCAAAATCTTTACGCGCCCGAAAATATCGAGCTGAGCCACTGCTTCACCGCCGCGCTGAGAGCCAAAGCCCTCATGAAGCGCGACCGCGATTACGTCGTGCGCGACGGCGAGATTGTAATTGTCGACGAATTCACGGGGCGACTCATGACGGGGCGCAGATATTCCGACGGACTTCATCAGGCGATTGAGGCAAAGGAAGGCGTCAGGATTCAGCGCGAGTCACAGACGCTGGCGACGATAACTTTCCAAAATTATTTCCGCATGTATGACAAACTCGCGGGCATGACGGGCACCGCCAAGACCGAGGAGGACGAGTTCTTAAAAATTTACAAGCTGCCGGTCGTCGTCATTCCCACGAACAAACCCGTGCGCCGCACAGACCACCCCGACGTTGTTTACAAGAACAAGCGCGCGAAGTATCGGGCCGTCACCAACGAGGTCGAGCGCGTTCACGCCAAAGGTCAGCCCGTCCTCATCGGCACCACGTCGATTGAACAGTCGGAGGAGCTCAGCGGTTACCTCAGGAAGCGCGGCATCCCTCACAGCGTCCTCAACGCCAAATTCCACGAGAAGGAAGCGCAAATCGTGGCGGACGCGGGTCAGCGCGGCGTCGTGACGATTGCCACGAACATGGCGGGGCGCGGCACCGATATCAAGCTCGGCGAAGGCGTCCCCGAACTCGGCGGGCTGTTCATCATCGGCACGGAGCGTCACGAGTCTCGGCGAATCGACAATCAGCTTCGCGGGCGCAGTGGTCGTCAAGGTGACCCCGGCGAATCGCGGTTTTACATTTCGCTGGAAGATGACTTGATGAGATTGTTCGCCTCGGAAAATATCGCCAAAGTCATGGACAAGCTGGGCATGGAAGAGGACGAGCCGATTGAGCACTCGCTGATAACGCGGTCGATTGAACACGCGCAAAAAAAAGTTGAGGCGCGCAACTTTGACATTCGCAAGCACGTTTTGGAATACGATGACGTGATGAATCAGCAGCGCGAGATTTTGTACGGCGAGCGGAAAAAAATTTTGCGCGGAGAAAATTTGCGCGACAACATTCGCGGCATGGTCAATCACATAATCAAGCAGGAGATGAATCAGTACGCGAACGAAAAACTTTATCCCGAAGAGTGGCAGCTTGACGAGCTGATTAAAGACGCGGAAAAAATTTTCGCGCCCGTCGGAGCGTTGAAAGTTTCGGAACTGGAAAAGCTCAGCCGCGACGAACTCAAAGAGCATTTGGAAAAATTGGCGGAGGACACTTACAAGCAGCGCGAGGCAATGTTCACGGAAAAAGTCATGCGCGAGCTGGAAAAGGTCGTCATGCTCCGAATCGTCGACAACAAATGGATGGAACACTTGGATCACATGGACATGTTGCGCGAGGGAATAAATTTGCGGGCTTACGGACAACGCGCACCGCTGGTCGAATACAAAATCGAGGCGTTGGCGATGTTCGAGGAAATGGAAGGCGCAATCCAAGACCAAATCGCCGCGACGATGTATCACGTGGCAGTTGTTCAGCAGGAGGCCCCGCCCGAAACGGAAGAGGAGGAAGAAGCTCCGCCCGAACCCACGGCGAAAGATGTGCGCGAGGCAGAATCGGTCGTGCGCCGCGAGCAGGCAAAAGTCGAAGACCGCTTGCAGACCGCGCGCGCCTCTCACGGCGACGAAGTTTCTCCCGCCGAAAGTCAAAAGCGTGCCAAGACTGCCGACGGAAAAAAAATCGGGCGCAATGACCCGTGCCCGTGCGGTTCCGGCAAAAAATATAAAAATTGCTGCGGGCGGAATAAATAATCGGAGGCGATGAACATGCGCGACGAAAAATCTCTTTTGCTTTACGACGATGAATTTCGCCGCAGATTTTTAACAGCGAAAGAAATTGCCGCGAGTGACAAATGGACGAAAAAGCACCATGAATTAATTACGGCAAAAGACAACGGCGACATCACCGAACAAGAATATAATTATCTTTGCGACGAATTGGACGCCAAACACGAAGAAGAGCTCAGCAGGATTTATGACGAAGACTTCGGCAAGCAGTCGATAAAATACACCGAGGAAAAATTTTTTACCACGCCGAATGTTGCAACTGCTTAAGAGGAAAAAATTTTGTACAGAATTACATTTTACGAAAACCGACGCGGCGAAATCCCTGTACTCGAATACATTGAGAAACTTGCTCTCGGAGACGATAAAAACAGCAGAATAAAATTTAACAACGTTATGGATTGTATTGACCAACTCCGAGAAAATGGCACCCGTGCTCCTGAAAAGTTCGTCAAGCACATCAAGGGCGAAATTTGGGAGTTGCGTCCTCTGCGCGACAGAATTTTATTCGCGGCGTGGGTCGGCGACGCATTCGTCTTGTTGCACGTCTTTCAGAAGGAAACGCAAAAGACTCCGCAAAGTGAAATAGAAAAAGCCGAGCGCGAGCTTGAAGACTTCAAGGAACGCTTCGGCTGAAGTTCAAAATTTTATGCCCAAGTCCCAAGAGGCGGGCCAATATGTTTCGGCAATGTCGAGGATTGGAGGAACCAACTCTTCGACGTTTTTTATTTTCAGGAGCCGCCACTCGTCGCCACGCCTGTCAAACTCCAAAACAAAATTCAACGCGCCAATCATCCGCCCGTAACTTGAGCCGTCGCCGACCATTTTGACCGCGAGAAAATTTTTGTCGCCCGAAATTTTTTCTTCGCCGAAATCGGCGTGAATTGCTTTGAGCAATCGATTGAGCTCGGCGGCGAGAAATTTAATCGGCGTCGACGAAAAATTTTTCGCGTCCTTGAAGCTGCCGTCGAAGTAAGCGGCAATGACTTTGTTAATCAAGCCGAGGTGCACGCCGCGAAATTTTTCGTTGTAAAGGCGCAGAATCCGCGGACCGAATTTGAAGAACAAATCTTTCGGGTAAAGCTCATGAAACTTGGAGCAGTTGGCGGCGAGCACGTCGGTCGCCTCGTCGTAAGCAACGTCCATCAGATTTTTCAGGTCGACGCGCGCGGAAAAATTTTTTTCGTCGCGGGCATTTATCGCCGCCAAAATTTTTTTCAACTCATCTTGCGCAGTGTTCATTCCTCATTCCTCATTCCTCATTCCTAATTGACAAGGGGCGGGCGTCATTTTAAAATCGCGCTGAGTGGGAGGCGATTTCATGAACGACGACAATTTAAAGAAAAATCCCGAGCCGCCGAAGCACAACGAGGGCGACGCGCGATTCGACGTGAGCTCGCTGGCTGAGGTCAAGGACGAGAACGGCAACGGAATTTTCCACATGACGACGCGTTTCAAGTGGATTCTCGCGCTGTCAATTTTGATTTTGTTCGCGGCGGGCGTTCTGATTTACTCGGCGTACAAAGACGCGCTTGTCGTCGAAATTTGGCAACTGGCGATTTGGTGTGTCTGCGTCCTATTGGCGTTCTATTCCGTCGCGAAAAAATCTTTGGCGGCGGTGATTTTGAATTTTATTTTATTCTTCGGCGTGTCGCTGATACCGGTGTGGCAATCGGCGCACGAAAATTTTCAAGCGGTCTTCAAACTTTTCTTCGGCTGAAAAAATCTTCTTCGGCTGAAAAAATCTTCGGCGGCTGAAAAAATCTTCGGCGGCTGAAAAATTTCTTCGACGGCTGAAAAATTTCTTCGACGGCTCAAAAAAAATCTTCGACAGCTCAAAAATTCTTCAACGGCTGAAAAATTCTTCGGCGGCTGAAAAATTCTTCGGCGGCAAAAAAATTTCCCCCGCAACTTGCGAGGGATTTTTTTATGGCTGATAAAATTCTTCCGCCTCCGTGACAAGTTGACGGATAATTTCCTTGGCGGGCAAAATTTCTTTGATACGCGGCATGTACTCGCCCGTGAAGACCAAGCCCGTCTCCAAGTCGCCCTGCTGCGCGCGCATGAGTGCTCGGACGATGCAAAAGTTGTGCTTGCAGGCCTTCAGGCACGAGTCGCAGGTTTTGGGCGGGACGTTGCCTTCCATCACGCGTTTGGAAAAAGGAGTGCGAACCGCGCGACCCGGCAAGCCGACGGGGCTGTTGATGACGACAACGTCTTCGGGCTGTGACTTGAGGTAATATTCCTTCAAGCTCGGCGCGCCGTTCGATTCGAGGCTCGCCGCGAACCGTGAGCCCATCTGAACTCCGTTTGCGCCCATCTTCAAAACTTCGGCGATGTCTTTGCCGGTGAGCACGCCGCCCGCCGCGACGACGGGAATGGTCACCGCCGCGCGAATCGGTTCAATCAGCTCGCGGACGGAAATATCCGTGCCGAGGTGTCCGCCCGCCTCTTTGCCTTCGACGACGATTGCCGCCGCTCCGAGTTTCTGAGAAATTTTTGCCAGCTTGACAGAGGAAACTATCGGGACTATCGGCGTGCCGGACTCTCTGCCCAGCCCGAAAATATCGCGCGAAAAACCGGCACCCGCGACAATCAAATCGATGCCCGCGTCCATTGCCGTGCGCACGATACCAAAGAAATCGCTTGCCGCGACCATGATGTTTATCCCGATTATGCCGTCGGTCAGCGAGCGCGCCAATTTTATTTCGTAACGCAACTCGTCGTGAGCCATGCCCGACGCCGCGATCAGACCGATGCCGCCCTCGTTGGCAACGGCCGCAGCCAGCCGCGCCGTCGACAAACGAATTGCCATGCCGCCCTGCACTATCGGGATTTTTGCTGTTTTGTTTCCTATTTTAAGTTCCGGTAGTCTCACGGATAATCCTCTCCAAAAAAACGTTTAGTGATTAGTGATTAGCGATTAGTTTTTTCTAACCACTAACCACTAACCACTAGTCACTGCCTCAAGCGTTGGTTTCTCCGTCTATGTACTTAACGACATCTTCCACAGTCTTAATTTTCTCGGCTTTCTCGTCGGGGATTTCGATATTGAATTCCTCCTCGAACGCCATAATCAATTCGACTATGTCCAGAGAATCGGCACCGAGGTCGTCGACAAAAGTGGAGCTCATCTGAATCTCGTCCTCTTCGACGCCAAGTTGCTCTTTGACGATTTTTTTAACCTGATCAAACGTTGACACGCGCAGCACCTCCTTTCAAAGCCGCGTTCACATGACCATTCCGCCGTCGACCGACAGAACCTGCCCCGTGATATACGCCGCCTCATCCGATACCAAGAACGCTACTGCATTGGCAACGTCTTCGGGAGTTCCCATCCTTCCCGCAGGTATCTCTTGCATCATAACTTCCTTGACCTTTTCGGAAAGCGCGGCAGTCATGTCGGTGTTGATGAAGCCGGGCGCAACCGCGTTGACTGTCACGCCGCGCGAGGCAAGCTCTCTTGCCGCAGACTTCGTGAAGCCGATTATGCCCGCCTTGGCCGCCGCGTAGTTTGCTTGGCTTATGTTGCCTTTGAGTCCCACGACGCTCGACATGTTCACGATTCGTCCGCCGCGCTGTTTCATCATCAGCTTGGTGACCGCCTTCGTGCAGTTGAAGACGCCCTTCAAGTTCGTGGCGACAACTTTGTCAAAATCGTCCTCACTCATCTTGAGCAGGAGATTGTCGCGGGTGATGCCGGCATTGTTAATCAAAATGTCCAGCCGTCCCCATTCGTCGACAACTTTTTTTATCAGCTCCGTCACGACCGCCAAGTCTGAAACGTCGCCTTGAACGAGCATTGCCGTGCCGCCCGAAGACTCAATCGCCGCTTTGACTTCTTCAGCCTTTGAAACGTTGCTGGAGAAGTTGAGCGCGACCTTTGCTCCGTCGGCGGCGAGCCGCAACGCTATCGCCCGACCGATGCCCCGCGAAGCTCCCGTGACGAACGCCGTTTTGCCTGATAACTTTGAACTCATTGCAACCTTTCGCCTCCCGTTTGCAGAATATAGCACAAAGATTTTCGCTTGTCTACTTTTTTTGAACGCCGCCGCCCGTCAAAGAACTCACCGAGAAAATTTTCGCGCGCGCCTCCGAAAAAATTTTTTGCTCCCGCGCGGGCTTTTTTTATGAAAAATATTTGAATAAAATCCCGTGCATGATATAATGGCGTCGAAAAATTTTTGGAGTGATTTTTATGTTTGGGATAGGCGCGGGAGAATTCATCGTAATTTTAATCGTCGGGCTGATAGTTTTCGGTCCGAGCAAACTTCCTGAAATCGGGCGGGCAATCGGCAAGGGCTTGAAGGAATTTCGCAAGGCGCAAGCAGCATTGTCCGCCACACTCAACGAACCGTTGGACGAGCCGCCAAAGAAAATTAGGAATGAGGAATTAGGAATTAGGAATGAAAAGACCGCCGAAGAAAAAATTTCAACGGAAAAAAAACCGATGACCGCCGATGATGTCATAAACCTGACCAAAGAAACTTCAATCGTCAAGGAGAGCAGCCATGAAAAAATTTCTGACAACAACTCTGTTGACGCTCCTGTTGGCGACGCCCGCGCAAGCGTTGCCGGTGCAGCAAGCGGTTCAAACAGCACTGACAAACAATCCAAACCTTCAGCGAACTGAGCAATCAATCCGCGTCGCCGAGGAGTCATTGAAATCCGCGCGCGGCAGGAGAGGAATTACGGTGAGCGCGTCGGGCAGAGCGAATCTCTCCAAGATGGAGGGCGTCGAAGAATCCGAAAGCGTGTCGACGGGTCTGAGCGCGTCCGTGCCGCTGTACTCGGGCGGGCGGCTGGAGTCGGCGATAAAGTCGGCGGAGCTCGGCATAAATATTTCCAAGCTGGAATTTTATCAGGCGCAGGACGATTTGATTTACCAAGTGGCCACGGCTTACGTCAACGCGCTGGAAAATTTGGCGACGTCGAAAGTCGATTTGGAAACCGAACAAAATTTGGCGGAGCACGAGGTGATGATTGCCGCGCAGTACGACGCGGGCGCGAAGGCGAGAATCGATTTGCTTCGCGCGCAGGTCGAGACGAGCAACGCCGTGCAGAGTGCCGCCCGTTCCCAAGCAACTTATGAAGTCGCGCTGACGAATCTGGCAACGCTCATGTCGACGGACTCAATCGCGGCTTTGACCGTCGAAGACTTCGACACGCATTTGAAACTCGGCGACGTGGAAAAATATTTGGCGGAGGCAGAACAAAATCGCCTTGATTTGAGGGCGGACGCGTTGAGGATTGAGCAGGGCGAACTGAGCGTGACGAGCGCGAAGGCGGGCTGGCTGCCGAATGTGGACGCGAATGTCGGCGCGGACTTGAGCGGGGTTTCGCGGCGATGGCACTTCACGCCCGACGCCTCGGCTGGAGTTTCTGCCTCGTGGACAATTTTTGACAGCGGAGTCACTCGCGCGGAAGTCGATTCGGCAAAGGTCGAAGTCGAACGCCTCAAGCTCGCCATGGATTCGAACGTCGACAGCATTCACGAGGACGTGGTCACCGCGCACAAAAATTTGCGAATCGCTCTGCTGAGAATGTCGACGACGCAGCGCGCGGTTGAACTCGCCGAGGAGGAACGCTTCATCGCCACCGAACGATACAACGTCGGCGAAGGAATTTTACTCGACGTGCTCGACGCTGAGGTTGCGCTCTCCACCGCAAAGAAAAATAATGTCAGCGCGCGATATGATGTCATGCGTTACAGCTTTGACTTGGCGCACGCCGTCGGCGACACGCTTAAAGCAATTAATTAGGAGTTAGGAGTTAGGAGTTAGGAGTTAGGATTTAGGAGTTTGAAATGAAGTGGAAGATTTTAATCGCGGCGGTTCTGATTATCGGGGCGGCGGTCGGATATAAATTTTACAACGACAAAGTCGTCGCCGAGACCACAAAGACTTACGACACGGAAAAAGTTCAGCGCATGGACTTGACCAAAACGGTTTCGGCGACGGGCACGATTCAGCCGCGCGACAGCGTCGAAGTCAGCGGCAAAGTCACCGCCCGCATTCAAGAGATTTTGGTTGAGGAAAATGATCACGTGCGCGAAGGACAAGTCGTGGCGATTCTCGACGGCAAAGATTATCAGGCGCAACTCGACCAGGCGAACTTCACGCTGACGAACGCCCGCCAGAAATTGGAGCGGACGGATAAGCTTTACAAAATCGGCGCGAAGTCTTTGCAGGAGTTGCAGGATGCGCAATACGAATTCGACCGCGCGAAGTCAGCCGTTGAGCTCGCCGAGGACAACGTCAATCAAACGGTCATCACCGCGCCCATGGACGGAGTCGTCGTCGGCGAACCGAAAACCCCCGGCACCATGGCCGTGCAAGGCTCGACGAACCCGACGGTTATCATGCGCATTGCGGACTTGAGCGAGAAGTTGGTTAAGGCAAAAGTCGACGAGACGGACATCGGCAGCGTGCGCGTCGGCGAGAGTGCAACCTTCACGGTCGACGCTTACCCCGATAAAACTTTCCGCGCCGAGGTTACAAAAATTTCTCAGACGGACACAACCAACTCTTGGGACACGAGCTCTTCGACGAACAGTTCAAGTTCAAATTCAAGCAACGCCGTCATTTATTATTACGTGACGTTCAGCGCGCCCGACGATGAAAATCTTTTGTTGCCCGCCATGACTGCGCGGCTGGATATCGTCGTCGGTCAGGTGCGCGACGCTCTGTGCGTGCCGATTGACGCGCTCAAGACGGACGCGAAGGGCTCTTACGTCGAACGAATCACCAAGGACGCGAAGGGCAAGGACGTTGCCGAAAAAGTTTACATAACGGTCGGTCTTTACGGCGAAGAGTTCGTTGAAGTCACGAGCGGCGAGCTTAAAGCCGGCGATGACGTTTCCACGACGTATGAAGCGGCGGAGAAAACGTCTGCTCAAAATCGCGGCGGCATGGGCGGCATGAGGCGTCCTCCGTTCTAAGGGTTCCCCTCTTTCTCAAGAGTGGACTCGCAGAATCTTTCCTCATTGTCGCGGGGCGTCATGCTCAACGGGCTGAAGAAAAATTTTTTGTCTGATGAACCTTCTTTTCTTTTGCTCACCCAAAAGACCCGCTTAAAAAGCGGGGGAACAGCAAGGGGCATCAACCGACTGCGGTTGTCATGACGCCCGAAAGCAAACCCACTGGATGCAACGTCACGTTGCCAAAAGAAAAGGGAGCCTCGCGGGGGCGTTGGTCATAAACGATTCGGAGGTTAAGGTTACCCGCAGCTCAGAGTGCGCTGGACGCCGCTGTCCTGCGGCGTGTGCAGCGCGGCCGTCATCCTTGACGGCCTCAAGTTTCGTCGATTTAAGGAGTTGAAAAATTTGCTGAGCACTCGTCGGCTCCTGCGAGTCAGATTATTTTTCGAGGGAGCACTCGTCGGAATTTTTACGGGCGTGGTCGTCGCGGCGTTGAGGTTTTTACTCGACGAAGCGGACATCATTCGCCCGATAATTTTTATTTACGTCAACAGCATCGGAAGAATTTTTTTCGCGGGCGGCGTGATGATTTTGCTCGCGACGATTTTGGCAAAGGCCGTGAACTTCGACGCGCAAGTGGCGGGCAGCGGCGTGCCGCAGATAAAAGGAATTTTGCAGGGGCGCGCGCACATGATCAAACCGTTCCGTTTGTTGGCGGTAAAATTTTTCGCGACGGTCATGGCAATCGGCGCGGGCATGAGCTTGGGTCGCGCGGGAATCAGCGTGCAATTCGGGGCGGCGGTCGGAAATTTTTTCACGAAAATAATTTACGCGGACAACAAACACCACGAGGCAGTCGAAGGAAATTTTTTGCTGACGGCGGGCGCGGGCGCGGGCTTGGCGGCAATTTTCAGCGCGCCGGTCGCGGGAGTGATTTTTTGCATTGAAGAATTGCGCAAAAGATTTTCGCAGGAAATTTTAATCGCGGCGATGACTGCGGCGGTGAGCGCGTCGTTCGTCGTCAAGATTGTGTTCGGCGTGCGTCCCGTCTTTGAAACAATCACCGCGACGCCGCTCAACGTTCCGTCGGTCATGACGGGGCTCGATTTGGAAATGGTGACTCAGATGAGCGCGACACCTTTGAAGTTCGCCGCGCTTTTTATTTTGCTCGGAACCGTGTGCGGAGTGGTCGGCGCATTTTTTTCCAAGGCGTTAATTTTTTCTCTGGACGCCTTCGACAGATTGAAAATTTTCGGCGCGCGCAGATTTGCAATTCCTCTGCTCTTGGCGATTCCTCTCGGCATGGAGTTGCCGCAAGTGCTCGGCTGCGGAAATGTTTTGGTCGACGAACTTTTAATCACTCACACCGCGCTGAGTTTGCTTTTGATTTTGCTCGCGGGAAAAATTTTTTACACGCTGATATGCTTCGGCACGAACGCCCCGGGCGGATTGTTTTTGCCGGTGCTGGTCGTCGGCGCGCTGCTCGGAAATATTTTCGCGCGGGCGGGCAACGCGCTGAATTTTTTTACGGCGGACTGGATAACGCTTTTTATAATTTTTGGAATGGCGGCGTTCTTCGCGGCGGTCATCAAAGCTCCCGTGACGGGCAGCATTTTGATTTTGGAACTCACGGGGCAATTTGAGCATTTGACCGGCTTAATCGTCGTGTCGGGCGTGGCGTTCATGGTTTCGGATTTGTGCGGCGGCGAACCGATTTTTTCCGCCCTGCTTGAACGTTCACAAAATAAAAAAAAGCCCTCCTCTTCGGAGAGCAAATAAATTTTTGTCCGCGCTGATTTTTATTTGAGGGTGCTGCCGCTGACTTTGTAACTTTTGCAGTTGATGTTGAAGGTGTCACTTGCGCTCACGTTGTTGAAGACGACAGAGCCGCCGCCCGAAATCTCCAGCGTGAGTTTGTTGTTGCTGAAAGTCGCTGACGTGAACGAGCCGCCTTCCGAGCCGTCCGTCCTAAAAATTTTCAGCAGGTCGCCGCTTCGATAGTCCATGATGGTGTCGGTGCCGTCGTTGCCGGGCTGATAGACAAATGTATCGTTGCCTGCGCCGCCGTTGAGCGAATCGTTTCCTGAGCCGCCGCTGAGCGTGTCTTTGCCTGAGACGCCACTCAAGTAATCGTCACCTGAGCCGCCGAAAAGTTTATCTTTGCCTGCCCCGCCGTCGAGAGTATCTTTGCCGTTGCCGCCATAAAGATAATCGTTGCCACTGCCGCCGAAGATGTAATCGTTGCCGTCGGAGCCGCGAAGAGTGTCATTGCCTGCGCCGCTAAAGATTGTGTTGTCCAGGTCGTTGCCGGTGATATTCACTGCGGTCGTCAGAGAAGAAGAGGCATACGCTTTTTTGACGGACGATTCGAGTGTCACGGGTGAAGAAGACGAATCCGTCAGCCTCAAGGTTGAAGACAGAGCTTCGATATTTACGCTCGGAAGAGACGCCGCGCCTTTCAAAGTTATCTTGCCCTTGCCGACAGTGACGATTAAATCGTCGCCGCTCTTTTGCGTGGAGTAGGTGCCGTTCTCTTCGATGATTTGCAGCGTGGAAAGTGAATCGAATCCGCGGATGAGGTCGTTGCCGTCGCCCGCCGCGATTGAAACGTTCGAGCCGTCGTTGTAAACGGTGTCATTGCCTGCACCGCCGTCTATGAAAGAGTTCAAGCCGCTGTTGGTGATGTAATCGCCGTCTGCGTCGCCAAAAATTCTCGCGTTCTTGCCGAGATTGTCGATATCGTCTCTGCCCGCGCCGCCAAAGATGGTTACGTTCCTGCTCCTGTTGAAGACGTAATCGTTGCCCAAGCCCGCGTTGATTGAGGCGAACGCGCCGCCAAGGTTGGAGCCGCGTTGACCGTTGTTAATGGAGTCATTGCCCTTGCCCGCGCTGATTCGGACATGGTAACCGGTGTTGTAAATGTTGTCCGCCGCGGAGGTACCCTTAACGACCGCGCTGCCTTTGCTGTTGGTTATTGCAGCCATAAAACTCATTTCCTTAACTTAAAAAGAAAAACATTTGCCCGTTTATTATCTTCCTTAAAAGCTTCTATCGTCAAGCTTTTGGTAAAAAATTTTTTGCAGTTCATTGCGGGCGTGATAAAATATCGGCGAGGAGGAATGCGAGATGAGAATCGGGAAAATCAATCGGGCGACGAAAGAAACGCGCGTCGAGGTGGAGCTGAACTTGGACGGCGCGGGCGTCACGGAAATTGATTCGGGCGTCGGCTTTTTTAATCACATGCTGAACTTGTTCGCGGCGCACGGTCAGTTCGATTTGAAAATTTTCTGCGCGGGTGATTTGGAAGTCGACGGACACCACAGCGTGGAGGATATCGGAATAACGTTGGGCACGGCGTTGAAGGAGGCACTGGGCGACAAGCGCGGCATCACTCGTTACGGAACTTTTTTCCTGCCGATGGACGAAACGCTCGCCTTGGTGAGCTTGGACATCAGCGGGCGCCCGTTCCTCGTGTGCGAAGTCGGTGAGTTCGCCCCGATGATTGGAAACTTTGATACACAGCTCGTCGAAGAATTTTTGCGGGCGTTCGCCTTCAACGCGGGAATAACTCTGCACGTCAAAATTTTTTACGGAAAAAATTCTCACCACAAAGTCGAAGCGATTTTCAAAGCGTTGGGGCACGCGCTGCGGGCGGCGGTCACCGTCGATGAAAAAATTCACGGCGTCCCTTCCACCAAAGGAATTTTGTAAGCAAAGTGTTTTCAAATTACAGCGGAGGTTATCAATGAGATTCGATTATCACATGCATTTCGAATACGGCGAGTACGACGAAACTTGGGCGGAAGGATTTTTCATCGCGGCGAAGTCTCACGGGCTGGACGAGATTGGCATAAGCGAGCACACGCACACCTTCCCCGAATTCGAGCAACTTTATTACGACGATTTGATTTTGGATTCGTCGCCCGTCGGAAAGTTTCAAAGGGGCTGGCTCAAGACGAACAAGTTTAAGCACACGCTCAAAGATTATTTCGAGTTCGTGGCGCGGCTCAAAAAAAATCACGCGGTCAAAATCGGAATCGAGGTTTGCAACTTCCGCGACCAAGCCGCCGTGAAAAAAATTTTGGACGCGTGGGACTTCGATTATCGAATCGGCTCCGTGCATTTTCTTTGGGGCTGGGGTTACGACGCCTCCAAACTCATCGACGAGTGGCCTCGCCGCGACTTGGAAAAAATTTACGACGAATACGCCGCACAGGTTGAGCTTCTCGCGGCGAGCGGCAATTATGACATTCTCGGTCATCCGTTTAACATTCGGCTGTTCAAATTTTTTCCCGCCTTCGACGCGACGCCTTACCTTGAACGAGTCGCCGCCGCCCTGAAAAAATCTCAGATGGCAATCGACGTGAACACCGGCACGCTTTACCGTTACCCAGTCAAAGAAATTTCTCCTTACGCCGACTTCATGAAAGTTGCCGCGGCTTACGGCTTGCCCGTCACGATTAATTCCGACGCTCATCAACCTGAAGACTGCGGAAAATTTTATGAGGAGGCCGTCGAGTACGTTCGCGGCTTCGGTTACAAAAAAATTCTGCGCTTCGACAAAAGGGAACGCGAATTTGTCGAGCTTACTTAAAAATTTTTCGGCGGGAAAAAAATCCGAGCGGCTGACTTGAAAAATTATCGGCACGAAAAAAATCCGAGCGGCTGACTTGAAAAATTTTCGGCGGGAAAAAAATCCGAGCGGCTGACGGAAAAATTTTCGGCACGAAAAAAATCCGAGCGGCTGACGGAAAAATTTTCGGCACGGGAGGAATTCAATTGATTGTCTCATGGAACACGACGAACGCTTGCAACATGTATTGCGCGCACTGTTACCGCGACGCCGGCTGCAAAGCTGACGAGGAACTTTCGACGGCCGAGGCGAAGGAACTTTTGAATCAAATCGCCCGCGCGGGTTTCAAGATAATGATTTTTTCGGGCGGCGAACCGCTCATGCGCCCCGACATCTTGGAGCTGGTGGAGCATGCCACGCGCTTGAGGTTAATCGCGGTCTTCGGCACGAACGGCACGCTTATCACCGCGCAAATGGCACGCGACCTGAAGGCGGCGGGCGCAAAGGGCATGGGCATTTCGCTGGACTCACTCGACGCCGACAAGCACGATAAATTTCGTTCGTTCGCGGGCGCGTGGCAGGGGGCAGTCGACGGCATGAAAAATTGTCGGGCGGCGGGTTTGCCCTTCCAAATTCACACGACGGTGATGGATTGGAATCAGCACGAGCTGGAGGCGTTGACGGACTTCGCGGTCGAACTCGGCGCAAAGGCTCATCACTTTTTTTTCCTCGTGCCGACGGGGCGCGCGGCGACGATTGAGGAGGAATCTTTGCGCGCGGAAGGTTACGAAAAAGTTTTGACGCGAATCATGCGCAAGCAGCGGGAAGTTTCAATCGAGCTCAAGCCGACGTGTGCGCCGCAGTTTTTGAGAATCGCCGACCAACTCGGCATGAAGCTCCGATTCAAACGCGGGTGCCTGGCAGGGCTCAGCTACTGCATCATCAGCCCGCGCGGAAAAGTTCAGCCGTGCGCTTATCTGAACATGGAGCTGGGCGACGTGCGCGAAACTCCCTTCGACGAAATCTGGCGGACGAATAAAATTTTGCAGACGCTGCGGACACTCAATTACAGCGGCAACTGCGGCGCGTGCAAGTACAAAAATAAATGCGGCGGCTGTCGGGCGCGGGCGGCCTGTTACAACGACGGCGACTTCATGAGCGGCGAGCCCTGGTGCAATTTTAATTAGGAGTTAGGAGTTTGAAATCAAAAAACACCTTCCGATTTTGGGAGGTGTTTTTCTTTGTCGTGAAAATTTTTTACGTTAATCCCATCCTGCCCCCGAAGACGCCTGCGATTTTGTAAATTCTCCGGCTTTCTTGCCGTCCAAAGTCGCGCGCGATTCTTTTCCTTCTTCCGCAGTTATCGCGTACTCGGTCGCCGTAATTTTTGTTGCAGTGCCACTTATGTAAGCCTCACCCTTCGGCGGCTTGATGTTGGCGGCGTCCTTCAGATAATCTTTCAGCTGACTTATCGCCGTCGGGTAACTTCCGTTGTCCATGTAATAAATTGAAATGGCGGTGTCGATTGTCGAGAGGTCGGATTGAATTTTGGCGGTGTTGGCGGCGGTCGTGACCTCATTGAAGCGCGGCACGGCAACCGACGCGAGAATCCCGATGACCATGACCATCAAGATGACTTCCAACGTTGCAAAGCCTCTTTGGTTCATGTGAACAACTCCTTTTTGTTTTTGCAGATTGTAAAATAATTTTTCAAGTTAAGCAAGCGGCGCGGGAAAATTTTTTCGCGGCGGAGGATTCGCGGTCGCTGTTGTCAAGTCGGCTCGTTTGGTTTATCATGAAAAAAATTTTTCGCGGGAGGAGTTTCATGGACGAGAAAATTTTAGATTGGGTGACGCTGGCGGAAAAATTTTCGGCGAGCGGCGACCCGAAATCCATGCGCGCCGTCGCCCGCGAAATTTTCGACGTGGATAAAAATTCGGCGGACGGTTTGGCAATCATGGCGGAGTCGTCGCTGTACTTGGGCAAGACGGACGAGGCGGAGTCGCTGGCGGAATACGCGCTGTCCATCGAGCCGAATCATTTGCGCGGACGATTGGTGGCCGGCGGCGTCGCCGTAAAAAAATTAAAGCTCCGCGAGCAGCTGAAAATTTTCGACGAGCTGATAATCGACGCGCGCGCCGAGATGAAAACTTTGCACGGGCAGCTGAACGAATTCGACAGAAAATTTTCGTTCAAGCGTCGCGAAAAAACTTCAGCCGACGAAAACGAACGCAAGCTCTTGGAGAAAAAATTTTTCCTCGCGCAATCGATTCTGTTCAAAGCTCTGTGCTGGCACTCGAACGGACTTTACTTGGCGGGCGAGCCTGCGCGGGCGGCGGCGTGTCTTTTGGAGGCGGGCACGCTGACCGACAACCCCGACCAAGCCGCCGAATTATATTCCAAGCATTTGTTCCTGAAAAATTATCGCGACATGCCTCCCGCTCAAGCCAAGGAACTTGCCCGCAATTACAATTCGTTCTTCGCGCGAGTCGTGCCCTTCGCGCACATCGGGAAAAATTTCGACGCGGAAAAAAAACTTCACGTCGGTTACATCTCGCCCGACTTCCGCGAACACGCGCTGGCAAATTTTTTCACACCGCTGCTCAGAGACTTCGACGCGGAAAATTTTTCTGTTACGTGTTACTCGACGGGCAAAAAAGATTTCGTCACGGAAAAGCTCAAGGCGTTCGGCGTCGGTTGGCGCGATTTAATCGGCAAGGAACCGTTGGAGGCGGCGCGGCTCATCGACGAGGACGGCGTGGATATTTTGGTTGACTTGTCCGGGCACTCGCAGGACAGCTGCCTGCCGATTCTCGCGCACAAACCCGCGCCCGTTCAAATTTGCGCGCTCGGTTACACGGCGTCGACGGGGCTCGCTGCCGTCGATTATTTTCTCTCCGACAAAATTTGCTCGCCCGAAAGAAATTCTCTCGACACGTTCACCGAAAAAATTTTGCGGCTCGACACGTGCTGCTTCTGTTACTCGCCCGGGCTGATTCGCGACATGCCCGCCCAAGAGCTCCGCGCTCCCGTCCTCGGCAACGGCTTCGTGACTTTCGGCAGCTTCAACAACTTTGCAAAGGTCAGCGACGACGTGCTTTACATGTGGCGCGCGATTCTCGACGGCGTGCCCCGCTCTCGACTGATTCTTAAAGGAAAAATTTTCAGCCTCGACGACGGCAAGTTGCTCGTCCGAAATAAATTGCGCAAGATGAGTTTCCCACCCGAACGCGTGGAGTTTCGTCCTTACAGCCCCGATTACCTCGAACAGTATCGCGACATCGACATCGCGCTGGACACTTTCCCGTACACCGGCGGCACCACGACCTGCGAGGCTCTTTACATGGGCGTGCCGGTCATCACCTTCCGCGGCAAAACTCACGGCGCACGGCTCGGCGCGTCGATTCTCACCGCCGCCGACGTCAAGGAACTGATTGCCGCCAGCCCCATGGATTACGTCAAGAAGGCGATTCAACTCAGCCGCCGCAAAGAATTAATCGCCGCGTATCACGTCGGGCTCCGCGAGCACGTAAAAATTTCCGCGCTCATGGACGGACAAAAATATCTCCGCGCGTTGGAAAAAATTTATCGCACAGTTTGGAGTGAGTGTTGTCGTTCGGCCGCGCAGAAAAAATTTGGTTCGGCGTTTCAATTTTAAATCCGTTTGCCGCTGATTCGGGCGGCAATTTTTTTTGCGTCGACGAAAATTTTTTCGGGCGGCAAATTTTTTTTTGCTGTGATATAATCGCCGAAAAACTCAAGGGGAAAATTTATGCAGGAAAAAAATAATTCGCCGTCGCCGATTTTAATTTTCGTGGCGGCAATCGCGCTGAACTTGCTCGGAGCGTTCGTCACGCGCAGTTTCGATTTGCCGCTGTACTTGGACACGGTCGGCACAATTTCAATCGCGATGATGAGCGGATACGTGCCGGCAATCGTCGTGGGATTCTTAACGCACCTTCTGGCGTCGTTCGTTGACGAAGCGGAAATGTATTATTGCTCGGTGAGCATCTTCGTGGCGATTTACACGACGTTCCTGGCGCGGCGCAAAGTCTTCAAAAATTTTCTCAAGACGCTGACGGCAATCCCCGCGCTGGCTCTGGTCGCGACGGTCTTGAGCGAGTTCATCGGGAAATTTTTATTTTGCACGGGCGTCGTCCAAGCCCTCAGCGAAATTCAAACGCACTTCGCGAAAAATTTTTTGCTGGAGTTTGCGGACAAAGGTCTGACGGTCTTGGCGGCGTTCGTGCTGCTGAAATTTATTCCGCCGTCCGTGAAAAATATCTTCAGCGAACTCGGACACAAGCAGGCACCGCTGACCCGCGAAATGCGCAAAGCCGTTTACAAACGCAAATGCCCGCTGACTTCGCTGAGGACGAAAATCCTTTTGATTCTGATGTTGAGCTCGCTGTTCATCGCCACGGCGATTGCTTCAATCAGTTACAGGATTTTTGAGCAGGCAGCCGTCGCCGTTCAAATAAAAATCGGGGACGGGCTCGCGACGATTGCCGCCGACCAAATCGACCCCGCGAACCTCGACGCCTCCAAAGAAAATCTTCTGAGCATAAAGCACAGCAACCCCGACGTAAAAAGTTTGCGCGTCGAAAAATTTTCGGCGGAGGGCGCGCGCGTGGTCTTCAACGCCGACATGAATTCGCCGCCCGAAGAAAATATTTTGCCTTACCTCGACGACCTGCGCGCGGGCAAACCGATTCCGCCGATTGACAACGACGACAGCCTGACGATTTACAAACCCGTTTACGATTCGGCGGGCGCGGCGCAATGTTATGTCGCGGTTGAGTTGTCGCTGGATTTGATTTCCGATTACGGCAGAACGTTCACCGCCAAAGTGCTCGCGCTGTTTTCGGGCTGCTTCGTGTTCGTGTTCGTCGTCGGCCTGCGCTTAATCGAAAACAATATCGTCCTGCCCGTCAACACCATGGATTATTGCGCGCGAAATTTTTCTTACGAGAACAATCGGCTCTGCAAAAATAATTTGGAGCAACTGCGGCGGCTGGAGATTCACACGGGCGACGAGATAGAAAATTTGTATCACGCGCTGCTCAAGACGACGCAAAAAGTTGTGGAGTCTTTCGAAAAGCTGCGGCGGGCGAAAAGACAAGTCGCGGAGATGGACGAGTTGGCGCACAAAGATTCGCTGACGGGCATAAAAAATAAAGCCGCCTACGACGAGGCGACGGCGCAGCTGGACGAAAAAATATCTGCGGGCGCGGCGGAATTTTGTATCGCGATGGTCGACGTGAACTTCCTGAAAAAAATCAACGACACTTACGGGCACGAGCGCGGAAATATTTATCTGCTCAACGCGAGCCGATTGATTTGTTCGGTGTTCGGCGCGGAGCATGTCTATCGGATTGGCGGCGACGAGTTCGTCGTGATTCTGGAGGACGAGAAAGTTTCGCTGAGCAAATATTTCGTGACGCAATTCAAAGCGGAGATGGAGAGGAAAAATTCCAACACGTCGTCGGAGCCGTGGGAAAAAGTTTCGGCGGCGGTGGGGCTGGCGACTTATCGGGCGGGCGTCGACAAAACGGCGGACGAAGTTTTCAAGCGCGCGGACGCCGAGATGTACGAGAACAAATTGGCGATGAAAGCCGCGCGGACTGATTAGCTGTTAGCTGTTAGCTGTTAGGAAAATCCTTAAAGCTCAAAGCTCAAGGAGGAGGTTTCATGATGAAAATCAATCGAGTGTTTTTAATCGTGCTGGACAGCGTGGGCATTGGCGGCGCGGACGACGCAAAACTTTTCGGCGACGACGACCCGAACACGCTGAAGACAATCGCCGCGTCGAAAAATTTTCACACGCCGAATCTTGCGCGGCTCGGTCTGTTCAATATCGACGGCGTAAATTTTTATCGGCAGGAAAAAAATCCGCGCGGCGCGTTCGGCAGGCTGTGCGAGGCGTCGGCGGGCAAGGACACGACGATTGGTCACTGGGAAATTGCCGGAATAATTTCTGAGCGACCGTTGCCGACTTACCCCGAAGGTTTTCCAACCGAAGTGATTGCCGCGCTGGAAAAAAGTTTCGGGCGAAAAATTTTGTGCAACAAGCCGTACTCGGGCACGCAAGCGATTCGCGACTTCGGACGCGCGCACGAGGCGTCGGGTGACTTAATCGTTTACACTTCGGCCGACAGCGTCCTGCAAATCGCCGCGCACGAAAAAATTGTTCCCGTCGAAGAGCTTTACGATTTCTGTCGGCAGGCGCGCAAGATTATGCAGGGCGTTCACGGCGTCGGACGGATTATCGCGCGCCCGTTCGTCGGACAGTTCCCGAATTATGAGCGCACGCCGCGCCGCCACGATTTTTCCTTGAAGCCGCCGACCGAAACGATTCTCGACGCGCTGAGCAAAAAAAATCTCGCGACAATCGGCGTCGGAAAAATTTTTGACATCTTCGCGGGGCAGGGGATAAGTCGTTCGCTCGGCGTCAACGAAAATAATTCGGACGGCATGAAAAAAACTTTGCGGCTCGCGGAGGAAAATTTTCGCGGGCTGTGCTTCGTCAATCTTGTGGACTTCGACATGAAGTTCGGGCACCGCCGCGACGTTGACGGTTACGCGCAGGCGATGACAATTTTTGATTCGGAGCTCGGAGAATTTTTGAGTAAGCTGCGCGCCGACGACCTGCTGATGATAACCGCCGACCACGGTTGCGACCCCGCCGCCCGCGGCACCGACCACACCCGCGAGAACGTTCCGCTGCTCGTTTACGGCGAAAAAATTCAGGCAGGCGTCGACCTCGGCACGCGCAAAACTTTTGCCGACATCGCCGCGACTCTCGCCGAAATTTTTTCCGTCACGCTTCAAACTCACGGCGAAAGTTTTTTGTCGCAGATAATGACTTGAAACCGACTGCAGCACCGTGACGCGGCCCCTCCAATGAGCGCGAGGTTTTTGGGTGCTTCGTCAGCGCGATTATATAATTGATTTTGCATGGGCGGCTTTGTATAATGTGAAAAGTTTTTATGCGAGGTGATTTTCCTTGGAAAGAACTTTTTCCATTCCGATTTCAAGGCGCGACCTTTTGAAGCTGGCGGGCGTGACTGCGGCGGGAGCTGTCCTGAGCGGCGCGCCCAAAATAAATCACGCGGAGGCGGCTGAAAAATCTTCGGGCGATTACGTTAAGTACGGCGACAAAAAAATTTTCGTGCTTTACTCTGTCGACGTGTGTGTTTGCGGCGGAGGTCCTTCGGGCACGGCGGCAGCCGTCAACGCTGCCAAGAGCGGCGCGAAAACTCTTTTAATCGAACGCGGCATTGCGCTCGGCGGGCTCGGCGTCCTCGGCTGCGTTTATCCCTTCATGGACACGCACGCGCCCGATTCCGACACGCCTTACCTTGTTGACCTGAAAAATCGTCTTCGCGCCAAAGGCATTGAGCCCTTCGACGGAGTCACTCAACAGACGTGGCACAATCCCGAAGTGCTCGCCGAGATTCACGACGAGATGTGCGCGGAGAGCGGCGTCAACATTTTGTATCAGACCGTGCTCATCGATTCGATTGTAAGCGGCGGAAAAATTTCTGCGATAATCGTCCAGACAATCGCGGGGCTCGCGGCAATCAGAGCGAAAATTTTCATCGACGCGACGGGCGACGCTTACCTGTCGAGAGTGTCGGGCGTGGAGTATGAGCGCGGTTACGAAAAGACCGGCAACAATCAGCCGCTGAGTTTTCGTTTCGAGATGGGCGGAATCGACACGGAAAAACTTTACAAATACGTCGCGATTGATTTGCAGGAGGACTGGTGCAAATCGAAGCTGCCGTATTTTGAAATCGCCGAGGCAATGCACCGCAAGCAACGTTACAAGTTGGAAGAGTTCATGGCGCGCGGCGTCGAGAGCGGCGAGATAACTCAAGACGAGGCCGAGTACATGCAGGCGTACACGATTATCGGCAAGAACGGCGTGATGAGCATGAACTGCCCCGAAATCCCCGTGAAGTTCAGCGCGACCGACCCCGTCAGTTACAGCAAGGCCGTCAGCTTCGGGCGAAAGATGATGCGCAACATTGCCCGTTACCTGATTAAACATTTGCCGGGCTTCGAGAACGCGTTCATCAGCCGTGAGGCCGTCATGCTCGGCGCGCGCGAGTCTTGGCGCATCAAAGGAAAATATTATCTGGTGGAGGACGATTATCACAACGAGAGCAAATTCCCCGACGCGGTCTGCCGCACGGCCTGGTTCATCGACGCGCACGGAGAAAAAGTTTCCGAGAAGCTGCCCGCCGGTTCTTTTTACGAAATTCCGTATCGCGCGCTCATCACGGACAAAATTTCAAACTTAATCGTCACGGGCAGATGTATCAGCGCGAGTTTCATTTTGCAGGCGTCAATGAGGATTCAGCCGACGTGCATAAGTATCGGCGAGGCGGCGGGTATCGCGGCGCATTTTGCGATTCAAAATTCAATTCCCGCCAACGAAGTCGATTGGGCGAAAATTCCCGCGTACAAGAGGAGTTACGTCAGCGCGGGCTGATAAAAAAATTTTTCGGCGATAAAAATTCTGAGCGGCTGATAAAAATCTTTTCGGCGTGAAAAAATTCCGTGCGGCTGATAAAAATCTTTTCGGCGCGGAAAAACTCTGAGCGGCTGTAAAAAAATTTTTCGGCGCGGAAAAATTCTGAGCGGCAACGGCAAAAAAAAATCGCCCGACCGAGGGGCGAAGGGTAAATCAAAAAATTTTTCAGCCGCTGAAAGTTTTGTAAAGCGCGTTCCTTTTCTCAATCACTCCCGTCTTGAGGAGGCGATTGAGCTTTTTTTTTGCGGGAAGCGGTTTCACGTGGAGGCGGCGGATAATTTGCCGTAAAGTCAGCGGCCGCCTGAGGAGCGTGCAAATTTTGTCGCAGCGAGAAATTTTTTTGGTGACTTTGCGGAAGGCGGGACTGCCTGCGA
Organism: Selenomonadaceae bacterium; assembly: GCA_017527075.1. Classification (GTDB taxonomy): domain Bacteria; phylum Bacillota; class Negativicutes; order Selenomonadales; family Selenomonadaceae; genus Quinella. The sequence goes on along the minus strand of JAFXQM010000002.1, from coordinate 261,425 downwards.
TTTGGAAAAGTTCCTGACGTTCGGGCAAGGGCAAAGCGTTCAGCGGCGGCAGTTGCGCGGAGGGTTTTGCCAATATCGCGACGCTGCAATCGTCCTGCGTGTTCGCCGCGATGACCGTGCTCAACGCCTGTTCGAGTTGCGGCGTCAAAATTTTTCCGTCGACCAGGCACGTGCGGTGCATGAGGCGTTTGACGGCGGGTGCCAAAGTCTTCTTGCGTTTGCTGTAAAGACTTTGCTCGCTGCCGTCGCTCATCAAGATGAAGCCCGAAATATTTTTCAGCGCGCCTTTAAAAATTCTCATGCGGGCAACGGCGTCGGCACTCGTGACAAAAACAGTTTCGTTGCTGAACTCGCCGTTGTCGGGCGTGGTGGCAACCTTCAAGCCGCTGTCATTGAGATAACCGATAACGCCGTCGCCGAGGTGTGCCAAGAAAAATTTTCCGTCGCCGACCGCCGCGATTAAAATCGTCGACGCCAAATCTTTCAGCGTGCACTCGCGGAGCTCGGCCTCGTCACGCAGAGCTTGCAAGAGCACGGAAAAAATTTCTTGTGTGACGGAGCGACCGTCCTCGCGCGCGATTAAATCAAAAAATCTGTCGGCGATAAAAGCCGTCGCGCGATTGACGACGCATTGCGCGCCGAAGTGCGACAGAGCCGCCGAGCCCGCGCCGTCCGCCAAGGCGATTACGTGCACGCCGTTTGCCTCAAGCCGCGCCACTTTGTCTTGGCAGGGAAGATTTTTTTTCGCGTGCCCCCTGCCCTGCACCGCGCAACAAATCGATTTCCATTCCATGAACATTCCTCCGAGAAATTTTTCAGAGCTCCGCCCAACCTTTAATGCCTTCCATGTCGAGCTTGACGGTGTCGCCGGGCATCGATTGCGAAGTGCGCGAAACGCTGGCACTGAGCCACTCAAAAAATTTTTTGAAGTTCATGCCCTTAAGTTTGAGCGGAGGGCGGCGCGGAGAAAATTTTGCCAGGCAATTCATGTCCGCCTCATCGCCGATACCGATTGGAAAAACCGTGAGCTTACGAACTTTTGCCAAGTCGTTCGTGCGCGCCACCGCGCGTTCAAACTCGGAGGACGCGCCGTTCGGTTCGCCGTCGGTCATGAGCACGAGCCACGGCTGATAATAATCGACGCCCGCTTCCTTGAATTCATTCTTGCGCGCCTCCAAGCAGTTGAGAGCCATGTTGACCGCCTCGCCCATGGGAGTCTCGCCCTGCGCGGTCAGGTTTGAAATTTTTTGCTGACGTTCGCCCTCTTGCCTGTCCAAGTTCGCGAAGTCCATGACGAGCTGAGCTTTGCCGCCGAAAGTCACAATGCAAACCTCCGCCGCGTAACGCGCAACGTCGTCGTCGAGCAGGTTGTCATAAAAAAGATTGACGCCCTCAATCATCTCGTGCAGCGCGGTGACTCCGCCCTCGACGATATTCCACTCGCGCCCGTCGACAAAAACTTTGCGGCCGGTGTCGCGCGTCTGCCCGCCGACGATTCTGTCCATCGACGCGCTCACGTCCAAGCACAGGCAAATCGGCACGCGAGTCGTCGGATTAGAAAACAAATCCTCTTGTCTCATTAAGTCGTTCATTGCAATTTAATCCTCATCAATATCCTCTATTCTTAAAAAGTTCTAAAATGGCACGCCGCTCTTCAACTTCATTCTTTCGACGTTGATTCTTAACACATCTGCCACAAAATTTTGGACGCTCGACCTTCTCAATATACTTTTGACGATTCGTGTAAATCATTTCTCGGCCGCACCGCTTACAAAAATATTTCTCGCCTTTGTTGAGGCACGCGCGACAAATTCCATCTTGTAATTTTTCATCTTCAAATTCTTTACCGCACAGCTTGCACTTGGCGTAAGTTTTATTTCTGTCCCTCTTGAAACGCGTCGGGAAAATCAGCAACGCCTCTTCGTCCTGCGCGGACATCTTTCCGCTCTTGAGCAGGTCAAGATAATATTCAAACAGCCGAAGCCACACGCCTGTGCCGGGACGTTTCTTCTCGCTGTGAAGAGTTCCGTCGCGCCAAAAAGTTTCGTAGAACGTCGACTTAATCTGATACGTCAAATGGCTCCAGCAATATCGCCACGGACCTTTGGGGACTTTGCCGGTTTTGCGTTCGCCGAGCGGATAAGAAAATTCTCCGCTGATTATGTTCTCTTTGATTCCGACTCCGTCTTGCATGGCGTAAGGCGGCTTGCCCGGATGCATAATCATAAACAGCAACGTCGCCACCGCAAAATTTTCGTTGCCCAAAGTTCGCAGCCCGTATTCCTTTTGATTCTGAAGTTCGGGCGCGGTGAACAGCGGCATGCCCACGGGGCAAATAAATCCTTCGACCTGATAACTGTCCGTGTCGACGAAATAAATTTCCGTCGGCGAAACGACCAAAATGTTGTACGGATTTATGTCGCCGAGGATGACATTGCGGTCATGAAGATACTTGAGCTTTTTGAGAATCGTCACGCACAACTGAACCGTGTCGATTTTGTTCCAGCGCGGGAAATATTTTTTCAGCAGCATGGGCATGAAGACGCTCTTGCCCAAATCTCTGCCCGACGCCGCCCTCATCAGATATCCGACGAATTCGTCGCGCTGATTCAAAATCAAAGCCAGCGGAAAGCAGACGCCCTCGCAGTTGATATTTTTGCTGAGCATGAGCTTGAGTTTCTCGTAACGCAGACGCGTGAGCTTTTCGGGCTTGTAAATTTTGGCGACGTAACCGCTGATACTCGTTTTGTAAACGGAACCCTCGCCGCCGGCTCCGAGCTCCTCAAGCAGTTGAATTTGTCTGCGATCGTTATTGCGCACGGCGGTGACTGTGTCGCCCGCGACGGGAATTTTCGTGACGGGCATGTTCCCCGCGATTTGCGTGACCTCTTTGGTGAAGGCGAAGCGTTCGTTAAGCGGAATCTCACTCCGCGACGTGGTCTCGGCGGGCGACGCGGGTTTGCTCTCTTTGCCGTCGAAAATTTTTTGCAGGAAACCGTTCTTGTCGATTCGTTGCACGAAAATTTTTTTCATGCCGTGCACCGCGCGATTGTCCTTGCCAATCCTTATCGCCTCGCCCGCCAAGCCGCGGTCTTGAGTGATGAGCAGCATATCGTATTGCATGCGCTTCTTGGTCAGCACGTGCAGGAAAACGTTGTCGGCGAAGTCTCCGTCGTCGGGGTCGCCGTGAATTTCGATGAGCCCCGCCTTCTTCAAGACGTTGATGTTTTTGACCGCGTTAATCGCCAGCGCGTTGAGGTTCGGGTTATTGGAATATTTTTTCTTGCAGTAATCGGGATTGTTCGCCAGCTTCATCAGCTCCAGCCCCACGCTCTTGGGCATGATTATCGCTTTGCCTTCGCGCTGCAAAATCGGCACGATGTTTTGAAAAAATTTTCCCGTGCTCTCCTCCAAGAAGCTCGACGTGTCAATGAAAATTTTGCAGTCCTTGACGCACCTCTCCAAGAACTCCGGTTGAATTTTTTCCTGCCGCGTCTCCACGAATGAACTCCCCCCTTAAAGCTCCAGCCAACCTTCCATTTCCTCCGACGGAATATAATTCGGTTCTGGCTCGCCGTAAAGCTCGTAAAATTTGAATTCGCCCTCGTCGAAGAAACCCGCCGCAATTTCAAAGCCGTCCTCGGCAGAATCGTTGAGCCGAAGAATTTCTTGCGCAAGCTCCTCGTTCGGCGTGATGAGGCAGAGCCGATACTTGCCGCGAAATTTTTTGAAGACGAAAAGAATCGTGTCGCGGAAGTCGGGGTCGTCCTCCTCGCCGTGAATCTGAAGGACGCCCGCCGCCTGCATTTGCGCGAGAAATTTTTTCGCCCGATGACCGCCCGTGCCGAGCTCCTCAATCGAACGCAAAGGCACGATGATTTTTTTCTCGGCGTCGAACAGTGCCGCCGTCAAAAATTTTACGAAAGCCGACGCGTTCATGACCTTTTCCTCCGCCAAAGCCTGCGCGTCGAGAAAAATTTTGTACTCGTGAACCAAATCCGTCAGAGGATTTTCTTCCGCGTCAGAAAAATTTTCCGCGTCGCCGTCGAAGCCGACAAAATCCTCAAACCAACGCTTGAGCAGAGAATCGTCGCGAAAAGCCGTTTCGTATTCCGCGCCGTAATTTTTTCCGTCGCTGTCGAGAATTTTTTTGAGCGTCGAGAAGTGCTCGGCGTTTTGCGCGAAGTAATTGTCAATCAGCGCGGCGAGTGCAATGTACTGCGTCGCCGACAGCTTTGACTTCTTCGACTCCAGCTCGGCAATTACTTCGGGCGTCGTGCCGATTGCCTCGGCGAAATTTTCCACGCTGAACTTCATGAGGTGCCGCACGAGCCGCAGCGAGTCCTGAAGGTTTTCAATCATGAGCTGTCGCTCCGTTTGATTCGGCATTCAAATCACTCCTTCGATATAAAATTTTCAAGGTGCCTTCGACCGCGCACAATATAACAAGGTGAATTTGCCGTGTCAAAAAAAAAATCGCCCGACAAGGGGCGAGGGTAAACAAAAAATTTTTTGACCGCTAAGTTAATGAGCACGAACAAATTCGCCGAACGCTTTGACCGTCAAGTTTCAGGTCGCGGAGAATCTTTGTCGGCGAGAATTTGTTTGAGCGCGCGGACGGAGCCGTCGTCGAAGACGAAGCGGACATTCGTGTGCGCGGGGATGATTTCTTCGATTTCAGCCAGATTAATCGCGGGAGCCTTCACGGGTTCGCGCAGGACGTAATTGAACGGCGTGATGTCTTCTCTGTGCAGCCAGAATTTAAATTGATTGGCGAGAGTCGAGTTATCGGTTTTATACGGCAGATCCTTTTTGTCCAAACCGGAGCCGATTTCGTCGCACAGGAGGAAGGAGCCGAAGATTTTATAATTCGTGCGCGGGACGACCGCGAGAAAATCTTTGAGCGGAACTTTTTCTTCCTCGTTCATGTAATTGAAGTAAAGGTCTTCGTAATACGGCTCGTGATAAAATTCTTTGTCCTCCATTTTGTCGAACTCGTAAATGACATCGCCGTACCACTGATTGAAGCCGCGATTGTTCGTGTTGTAAAAATAAAATTCCTCGTGCGCGTCGTCTTTGGGCTTAACCAACCAGCTCACGACGATTTCTTTTTTGTCGTCGCGATAGGTCAGGTAATAACTGTCGTCGATGACAAAGAACCAGTCGCGCAAATTTGTTTTGAGGTGGAGGAAGTGAATGTTCTTGGCGCGATACTCGTCGAGCAGAGCTTCAAACTGTTCAGAGTTCAAATGAATCAACTCCTCGGTTAAAAGAATTGGGGAATGAAGAAATTTCCCTCCTCATTCCCCATTCCTAATTTCTAATTCCTAACTCCTAATTCCCAATCAATCCATGTGGGAGCCGCCGTTGATGTCGATGTCTTCGCCCGTGATGTAACCGGCTTCTTTGGAGGCGAGGAAGACAATCGGGCCCGCGACTTCGAAAACTTCGCCGATACGTTTCATCGGGATTTCCTGCGCGAGTTTGATGTCGTCCTCTTCGGTGCCGTTCATGTTCTTGCGGATGTCGGTGTTAATCGCGCCGGGGCAGACGCAGTTGACGGTGATTCCGTACTCGGCGACTTCGCGAGCCAAGTTTTTGCTGAAGCCCAGGAGCGCAGCTTTCGACGCGCTGTAATGAGCACCGCCGAAGACGCCGCCGCCGCGCTTTGCAGAGACGGAGGACAGGCTGACGATACGCCCGTACTTTCTTTCCTTCATGACTTCGACGACCGCTTTGGTGATGAGGAACGTGCCGAACATGTTGACGGTGAAAATTCTCTTCATGTCGGCGAGGGTCATGTCGTGGACGGTGACGCGCTGGGTGATGCCGGCGTTGTTGACCAAGACGTCGATTTTGCCGTATTTGTCTTTGACGTTCTTGACGAACGCGTTGACGCTTTCTTCGTCGGCGATGTTGAGCACGAATCCGTCGGCCTTGTAACCGGCCGCCTTAATCTCGGCGACGGTGTCCTTGCAGCCCTGCTCGTTCATGTCGGCGATGATGACTTGCGCGCCCGCCTCAGCGAACATGTTGGCAATGCCGCGACCGATACCGCGTTTCGAGCCGCTGCCCGTGACGATGACGACTTGGTCTTTAAAATCAAACATTTGTATTACCTCCAAAAAATTTATGTTAATGCGTTGTGGAAAACTCGCTTGGAGCCGTCAAAATTCAGCTAATAGCTGTTGGCTGTTAGCGGTTAGAAAAAAAATCTAACAGCTAACCGCTAACCGCCAGCCCCGCGTGTGTCAGAAATTTTTGGCGGCGGCGACGATTGCGTCGACGGTGATACCGTTTTTCTCCAGCAGGCGGTGATAAGGAGCCGACTCGCCGAATTGGTCTTGAATGCCGAAGCGTTTGACTTTGCCTTTGCCGGCCTCCGCCACGACTTCGCACACAGCCGAGCCGAGCCCGTTAATGATGTTGTGGTCTTCAATCGTGATTATCTTTCCGATTTTGTCAATGCAGTCTTTGACGGCGTCAACGTCGAGCGGCTTAATCGTGTGCATGTCGACGACCTTTGCGCTGATGCCTTCTTCAGCGAGCTTGGCGGCGGCGTCGAGTCCGTAACAAACCATGTCGCCGTTGGCAATGATGGCAATGTCGGAGCCTTCGCGGGCGATGTGCGCTTTGCCGATAGTGAACTCGGTGTTCTCGTCGTAGATAATCGGAATGGCGTCGCGGGTGAAGCGGATGAACGCGGGGCCGTCATACTCGGCGATGGCGCGGGTGAGTTTGCGAGCCGCCCAATAATCCGCGGGCATGATAACGACCATGTTCGGGATGGTGCGCATGACGCCCATGTCTTCGATTGCCTGATGACTTGCGCCGTCGTTTGCGGGCGTGAAGCCGCCGTGCGAGCAAGCGATTTTGACATTGAGGCGCGGGTAAGCAATTTCCTGACGAATCATTTCGCACATGCGCAGCGAGCCGAAGACGGCGTAGGTGACGACGAACGGGATTTTGCCGGTGGTCGCCATGCCCGCCGCGACACCCGCCGCGTTCTGTTCGGCGATGCCCACGTTGATGTGCTGGTCGGGGTGAGCTTTGGTGAAGCCGTCGGTTCTGCAGGATTTGCCGATATCCGCGTCGACGATGAAGATATTTTTATTTTCGTTGCCGAGGAGAACCATTTCCTCGCCGAAGCCGTTACGAGTTGCCTTTTTTTCCATATTGTTACGCTCCTTTCAGTCGCTTAGGGATTAGGGACTAGGGTTTTCATTCCTCATTCCTAATTCCTAATTGTCAAAAACCCTCCTCAAGATCTTTCATTGCCTGCTCCCATTCCTCTTTGTTCGGGGCGACGCCGTGCCAGCTGCCGACGTTCTCCATGTAAGAAACGCCCTTGCCCTTGGTCGTCTGCCCGATAATGCATTTGGGTTTGTGGTCGTGGCTGTGCATTTTGATTGTGTCGAGCGTGCGGACGATTTGTCCCATGTCGTTGCCGTCGATGTTGTAAACTTCCCAGCCGAAAGCTTTGAACTTTTCGCCGAGGTCGAGGTTGGGCATGACTTCATCCGTCGTGCCGTCGATTTGCAGATTGTTCACGTCGACGAACGCGATAAGATTGTCCAGCTGATATTTGTTGGCGGTGGCGGCAGCCTCCCAGACTTCGCCCTCTTGGCACTCGCCGTCGCCGAGCACCGTGAAGACGCGCGACGCACTCTTATCAATCTTGAGACCGATTGCCATGCCGACAGCGCAGGCGAAACCTTGACCGAGCGAGCCCGTGGGAATTTCGATGCCGGGGCAGTGATGATTCGGGTGACCTTGGAGCGGCGAGCCTTCCTGACGGAGCGTGTGGAGCGTTTCTTCGGGGAAGAAGCCGAGCGTGCCGAGTGCGGCGTATTGAATCGGGCAAACGTGACCTTTCGACAGGACGAAGCGGTCGCGTCCCTCCCATTTCGGATTTTTCGGGTCGACGTTCATTTCGCGGAAGTAGCAGGCCGTCACGAAGTCCGCCGCGCTGAGCGAGCCGCCGGGGTGTCCCGACTGCGCCTCATAGATCATCGTCACGACTTTCTTGCGCAAATCCTTTGCAATCTCCTTGAGTTCCTCGACTGACCTTTTCTTCATGGATTAAACCTCCCTTTTTCAGTTAGGAGTTAGGGGTTAGGAGTTAGGAGTTGAAAATTTTACTCCCTGCTCCCTAATCCCTAATCCCTGAGTGAACATTTGATTTCGACAATTGTGCCGTTGCTCACGTCGAATTTCAGTTTGATACGTCTGTCGCCGCTGTAATATTTGTGTTCGACAACGCCGTCATCATTTTCCGTGACATCGGCGGGGCCGTAAGCGTCAATCATATTTTGTTCAGTCATTCCGACTTCGACGCCCGCTCCGGTTTTGACGCCCGCCTGACGGATTTTAATTTCTTCGACGGCATTCATTTCCACGTCGACCGTCAGACCGTTGGCGAAGGTGAATTCGTCGTCGTCAAGTTGAGCGGTGGGCGTGCCGAGAATTTTTTCAGCCTCTTCAACGCTCATGCCCGGCGAAATTCCGCCCAGCGAAAATTTTTCGTCGACGGTCGTCGCAGGCGCGTTGCCCGTGACTTGAGCCGCCTTCTGCTCAACTTTGGCCGCCGCGTCTTTCACATCAGCCGCAGCCTCCTGAACTTCGGACGCCGCTTCTTGCTTTGCCTCTTCGACTTTGTTGCCGCAGCCGACCGACAAAACCATTGCCGCCAACATCAATACCGTTAAAACTTTTTTCATGACGACAGCCTCACTTGAGCGAGCAGATTATCTCGGTGATGACTCCGTCCTGCGCCTTGTAAACGACGACGGATTTTTTATCGCCGCTGTTGTACTCATACTCCGCAACGCCGTTTGCGACGCGAACGTTATCGGCGGGTCCGCAGTAATCGTTAAGGGAATACTCACTCGCGCCGACGTAAACACCTTCGGGCGTGTCGAAGGCGTTCGCCGTGGTGGAAATGGATTTAACTTTCTTTGCCTCGTCGAGCACTACCTTGAGCCCGTCAGCAAAAGTCATGGTGTTGCCTTCGACCGAAATCGCCTCGCCGAACTTTGCCTTCAAATCGTCGACTGAAGTGCCCGGCATCACACCGCCGAGTGCAATGGCGCGTTCGTTCATCATGCTCGTCATGTCGTTTGCCATCTCGTCGACTTTGGCGGCAGCGTCGTCGGCAGCTTGATTCGCGGCGTCTTTCGCCTCGTCGACTTTCTTTGACGCGTCGTCGGCGGCTTGATTCGCGGCGTCTTTCATGTCGCTTGCCATCTTGTCGGCGTCGGCTTTCATCTCGTCAGCTTTCTTTGACGCCTCGTCGGCAGCCTTGTTAGCCGCGTCCTTTGCCTCGCCGGCCTTCTGCTCCACTTTTTGCTGAGCGTCTTTGGCGGCGTCCTGAGCTTGATTGCCGCAGCCCGTCGACAGAATCATTGCCGCCAGCATGAGCAGAGCCAAAGTTTTTTTCATGGGGAATTACCTCCGCAAAATTTTTTCTCCGCGCTACACGAAGAGCAGCGGGAGTTGCGGAATGTATGTTACCAGCAACAAGACAACAAGGCAAGCGATAATCAGCGGAATGACCGCCACGGAAATATCTTTTAGTGAAACGTCGGCGATACCGCACCCGACGAACAAGTTTATGCCGACAGGTGGTGTGACCAGACCGATTGACAAGTTCAGAACCATGACCGCGCCGAAGTGAATCGGGTCGATGCCGAGGCTGAGGGCGACGGGCAGGAACAGCGGCGTGAAAATCAAGACGGCGGACGTTGCGTCCATGAAGCAGCCGGCAATGAGGAAAATGATGTTGGCGATGAGCAGGAACATAATGTAATTGCCGCCCGTGATTTCAATCAAGCCGTCGCTGATTGCCAAGTCGAGGCGGGCGCGGGTGAGGATGTAAGCGAACAGACTCGCCGTCGCAGTGATGAACATGACAACCGCCGTGGTCGTCGTGGAGTTGACGAAAATTTCGTAGAGGTCTTTGAGCTTGAGCGTGCGGTAGATGAAGAATCCGACGAACAAACCGTAAACCGCGGAGGCGGCAGCCGCTTCAGTCGGGGTGAAAATGCCGCCGTAAATTCCGCCGAGGATAATGCCCGGCATGAGCAAACCCCAGAACGCTTCCTTAAAAGATTTCCAACGTTCGGCGGAGCTGGCTTTGGGCAGGAGTTCGATTTTCAAATTGCGCGTCGTCCACATTGCCACGATAATCAGCGCGATACCAATCATGGCGCCGGGGACGATACCGGAAAGGAACAGCTTGCCGATAGAAGTGTCGGCGACCGAGCCGTAAACGACGAACGTTATCGACGGGGGAATAACGATGCCCGTCGCGCCCGCCGCCGCCATCAACGCCGCACTGAACGCGGGCGGATAACCGACCTTGACCATGGCGGGGATAAGAATCATGCCGAGAGCCGCGACCGTCGCGGGACCCGAACCGGATATCGCCGCGAAGAAGCACGCGACCGAAACCATGACGACAATCAGACCGCCGCGCAGATGACCGACGCAACTTTGCGCGAAGTTAATCAGGCGTTCGGAAATGCCCGCCTTCTCCATGACGTTGCCGCCGAGGATGAAGAACGGAACCGCCAGCAGAACAAACTTACTCGTCGCCGAAGAGAAGATACGCGGCAACATTGTCATGATTGTATCGAGCGGACGCCCCGCGCCGTCGATTAACATGCCGAAGACGCTGGACACGCCGAGGCAAATTGCAATCGGTGTGCCGACCAAGAGGAAGATCGCAAAGCTCAGAAAAATTACGGGACCAATCATTTTGCGTCGCCCTCCTTGCCGCTTATCGTGTCGATGAACATGAACAGAAATTCAATCGTGATGAAGAACGCGCCAATCGGGACGAACGAGCCGAAAATCCATTCCGGCCACTGCATGCCCGCCGTCACCTGTCCGTGGAAGATTTGACTTTGAACCATGCTTATGCCGTACCAGAAAAGTGCCGCAGAGAAAAAAGTTGCCAGCGCATAACTCATCGTCTGAATCGCGCGCTTGAGTCCCGCGGGGAACAGGTCGAGTATCGCGGTGAATCCCAAGTGAGCTTTGCGCCTTGCCGCCGCCGCCGAGCCGATTAAACTCAGCAGAACGAAAAGATAAGTTGTTATCTCTTCGGAAAAGGAAAACGATGCGCTGAAGACGTAACGGGCGATGACGTTTGCGAAAGTCAGAGCCGTCATGACGATGAGGCAAATCGCGCAGATTATGTCTTCGATTTTTCCCAAGATGTATCTCATACCGATTGCCCCCTTACTTCATGCGGAAGGCCTTGCAAGCCTCGTCGCCGTATTTTTCCATGAGCTCCTGGCGCACGCCCTGAACTTTGTCTTGGAAAGGTTTCAACTGTTCGGGCGTGAGGACGATGACTTCCATGCCGCCCTGCTCGAATTTCTTGCGGAGATTTTCTTCGTCGTTCTCAACCAAGTCGCGCCCCCACTCGCAAGCCTCTTTTGCCTTCGCGCGGATAAGTTCCTGAGTCTTGGGCTCCAGGCTCTCGAAAATCTTTGTGTTGGCGACGAACAGATAATTTTCGTAAGTGTAATTCCAAACGGTCATGTACTGCTGAATCTCATTGACTTTGGCGGAGTTGGTGACGGAGAAGCCGTTTTCCTGTCCGTCAATCGTTCCCTGCTGAATCGCGGTGAAAGCTTCCGACCAGCTCATTGCCACGGGGTCAGCTCCGAACGCTCTCCAAAACTTAAAATAAACCTCGCCGCCGGGCACGCGGATTTTCAGACCGGCAACATCTTCGGGCTTAAGCACCGGGTGTTTGCCGTTGGTAATTTGTCTGAAACCGTTGTGCGCCGAGGCGAGGAAGGTCATGCCCTGGGACGCGAGAATTTTTTTGTAATACTCGCCGCCCGTCGTGTCGATAATTTCACGAGCCTCTTGATAGTTGTTAAAAGTCCAAGGAATCGTGGCAATCAAAAGATGTTCATCCATGACAGCCATGACGCCCGCCGCGTACGCCGCCAAATCAACTGCGCCGTCCGCAATCATTTCGATACCCTTCGAGGCGTTGCCGCCCGCCAGCTGGTCGTTCGGGAAAACGTCGATTGTGATATTCCCGCCGCTCTCTTTTTCCATCAGCTCGGCGAACTTCATGGCAACTTTAGTGTCGGTGGCAATGTTCGTGCCGTTGACGCTCATGACGAGTTTGATTTTCTGATACTCGCCCTCCTTGCGCGAACCGTCGGCAGCTTGTTCGCCGCAACCGCTGACGGCGAGCATGCCGCACACGAGCAGCACCGACATCAGAATTTTTTTCCACATCGGCATTTTCAAATCAGCTCCCCTCCTCTTTTAATTAGGAATTAGGAGTTAGGAATTAGGAATTGTTTTTTCATTCCTCATTCCTAATTTCTCATTCCCAATTGATTGAAACCCTTTACCTTTTCTAAACCAACATAGGACGTTGATTCAACTGCGCGCATATTATCATTAACGTGGTTAATCTGTCAACTACTTGCGAAAAAATTTTTTAAAAGCTTTCGCGGTTGAAAAGTTCGCGAGCGTATGATAAACTGCCGAAAAAATTTTCGGAGTAAGATATGCCTGACGGATTGAAAAAAATTTTGCAGCACGAACTCGACGAGCTCAAGCAAAATAAAATTCGGGCAACGGCTCTCGGCGTGTGCTTCATCGTCCTGCTGATTTTTTGGGCGACCGACGACAGCTCCGTCGGCGAAGAAATTTCCTTGAACGAAGAGACGCCTGCCGTCGACATTCCGCCCGCCACGAAAGATTTTCCCGTGGTGAATCTGCCGACAAAATCTCCCGACGGCGTGACGCTCGTCCTCGGCGCAAACGCTGACCCACTCTTCGTCGGCGACCCGTTCGCGGGAAAAGAAAAACCAAAACCCGCTCCGCCGCCGCCAAAAGTTATTCTGCCGCCCATTCCGCCCGTCGCGCCTCCGCCTCAGCCGCAAACTTCCGCTCCGCCTCCGCCGCAAGAAAAAATCACTTTGACGGGCACGGCAATCAGCGGCGAAAATAAAATCGCAATGTTCCTGCGCGGCAAAGAAACTCTCTTCCTGACCGTCGGCGAGGAAATTAACGGGAAAAAAATTTCGGACATAACGCCGGACTTCGTGGCGTTTGCGGACGGTGAACGGATTTTCATTCAGAAGGGGCTGTGACGATTGTTAAAAAAAATTTTGCCGCTCATTGCTTCGGCGATTTTTTTTATGCCCGCACAAAGCTCGGCCGCGCCCATGACACTCAGCGTGCACGACGCAGACCTGCGCGCGACGATTATGCTCGTGGCAAAGACCGGCGGGCTCAACGTCTCAGTCGACGATTCTGTCAAAGGAACGATTTCAATTTCCGTCGATAACGTCGAACCGTTCCGCCTGCTGGAAATTATTTCGCGGACGAAAAGTCTTCAGCTCATCCAAGAGGCGGGCGTTTACATCATGACGGCTTCAAGCGTCGAAGTCATGCAAAGTTACGTCTTCCCGATTCGTTACGGCGACGCAGAAACTTTGCGCGACGCAGTCATCATGTCCCTCGACGCCGACACCGAACGCCTGCCCAACGCGACGACCCGAATCAGAAATTCCGACGGCTCTTACACTTACCGTTACACCTACCGCGACGACGACGGCGACTTCCGCTCCAACGATTTTAAAAACATCACGCGCAAGGACAGAGTTTATATCAATCCCGAAGTCAACGCGCTTGTCCTTTACGGCACGCCCGCCGAATATGAACGCGTCAAAAATCTTTTGGCGACTCTCGACGTGGAACTCAAGCAGGTTTCCGTCGAAGCAAAAATTTTGGCGATTGATAAAGCGGCGACGAAAAATCTCGGCGTCGAATGGTTTTGGTCTTCCGTCCCGCAAAATTCTTCCACGCGCGAGGACAACATGAAAGCCGCCAACGCTTACGGGCTTGTGCAATTCGGACGCGCCTTCGGGAACGTTCGCAACGAATGGTACTTCAGTGCTCAGATAAACGCGCTCGTCACGAACGGCAAGGCAAAGCTCCTCTCTCGCCCGAACGTCACGACAATTCAGGGGCGCGAGGCTGTGATTAACGTCGGCAGCTCTGTGCCCGTCCCGAAAATTTCTTCAACCAACACAGCCACCACAACCGAATTTGAATATCGCGACGCGGGAATTATTTTGAGGTACACGCCGCGAATCAATTCCGACGGAACGATAACCGCAAAGATTCACACGGAGGTAAGCACGCCGCAATACATTGCCGACATGGGAGCTTATCGATTCAACACGCGCTCGGCGGAAACGACCGTGACTGTGCGCGACGGCGAACCGATGGTTATCGGCGGGCTGATTGGCGCGGAGGAAGAAAAATCCGTCAGCAAAATTCCGTTCCTCGGCGACCTGCCGATTTTGGGCGCGCTCTTCAGGAATCACCGCAAAAATAAATCCGAATCCGAGCTGATAATTTTTTTGACGGCTCACGTGTTGGGTGGGAACTCAAATGAAATTTTATCCTTTAAACCTTGACGTGGAAAAAAAATCGGGCGCGGTCATCGGCGGCGGCGAAGTCGCGCTCAGAAAAATTCGCGGGCTGCTGGCGGCGGGCGCAAACGTCAAAGTCATCTCGCCCGAAGTGTGCGCGGAGGTCGAAGAACTTTTCAAGCGCGGAGAAATTTCTTTGACGCGGGAAAATTTTTCGGAGGAAATGCTCGGCGACGAAATAATTTTAATCGCGGCGACGAATGACCCCGAAGTAAATCGGCGGGCGGCTCAGGCTGCGCGGGCAAAAAAAATTCTCGTCAACGTCGTGGAAGGCGCGGGCGGCAATTTCAATGTCCCGTCGACGATTCGGCGCGGCGAACTCCTCTTAACAATTTCGACGGGCGCAAACTCTCCCGCGTTCTCAAAATTTTTGCGGCAGATGTTGGAGGCGGAGCTCGGAGAAAATTTCGGCGCGGGCTTGGAAAAAATTTCGGCGCGGCGAGAAGAAATCAAAAAGCTTTTGCCGAATCCGCGGGCGCGAAAAATTTTCTGGCAAAAAATTTTGACGCAAGAGACCTGGCAACTTTTGAAGGACGGACGGCTTGAGCAGCTGGAGGAAAAAATAAATCATGCACTTGAAAGTTTTGGGACTGAATCACAGGACGGCACCGATTGATATCCGCGAAAAATTTTCTATCGGCAAGGACGCGATAAGGCGCGGGCTGGAGAACTTGGACGGTTACGACGGCTTGAGCGAGGCGGTCGTCCTCAGCACGTGCAACCGCAGCGAAATTTACGCGGTCACCGGCGACGACTGCGAGGCGAGTCTCCACCAATTTTTGAACGACTTAATCGGCGGCGGCGTCGACGAAAATTTTCTTTACGAATTCGACGACGAAACTTGCGCCGAACATCTTTTCGAAGTGGCGGCGGGAATCGATTCGCTGGTCTTGGGCGAGGGGCAAATTTTGTCGCAGGTCAAGGAAGCATATTCAATTTCCAAGTCCGCGCAGGCGACGAGCACGATTTTGAACACGCTTTTTCATCGGGCAATCGCGGCGGGCAAACGCGTGCGCACCGAAACCAAAATCGCTTACAACTCGGTGTCGGTCAGCTCGGCGGCGGTCGAACTCGCGGAAAAAAAATTGGGCGGGCTCGCCGGCAAGAGCGCGTTAATCTTCGGCGCGGGCAAGATGGCTCAGCTCACGGCGCAACATCTCTTGTCGCACGGGCTGAAAAAAATTTTCGTGGCGAATCATCACTTGGAGCGCGCCGAGGAAATGGCGGCGAAAATCGGAGCGCAGGCGGTGGCGTGGGAGGACGCTTTCACGGGCGCGGCTCACGTCGACATAATCATCACTTCGACGGGCGCGCCGCATTACGTCGTCAAGCCGTGGCAAACTCAGCAGCTCATGACGCGCAGGGCAGGGCGCGGAATTTTTTTTATCGACATCGCCGTGCCCCGCGACGTTGACCCCGAAGTCGGAAAGATTAAGGGCGTCACGCTTTACAACATCGACGACTTGGAATCGGTGGTGGAAAAAAATTTGCAGGCGCGCCGGAGGGAGGCAGTGCTCGCGAAAAAAATCGTCGCCGAGGACGTGGCGGCCGTCATGGAGCGTTTCAAGTATTTGAACTTCCAGCCGCTCATGGCAAATTTGTCGGAGCGGGCGGAGCAAATGCGTCAACGCGAGTTAAAAAAATTTTTGGGCAAGCTTCCGAATCTCAGCGACGACGAACGAAAAATTTTGGAGCAAATGACGCGCCGAATCGTCCGAAAACTTTTGCGCATGCCGATGATGAAGCTCAACGCCTCGGCCGGCACCGACGCCGAAAATTTTTACACGCAGGCAGTCAAAGCTCTCTTCACGGACGAGGTGAATTCTCTTGCGCAAAATTAAAATCGGGACGCGGGCAAGTCGGTTGGCAATGTGGCAGGCTCAATTCGTCGCGGCTCAGCTGAAAAAATTTTTCCCCGCGTTCGAAGTCGAACTCGTCAAAGTGCACACGACGGGCGACAAAATCTTGGACGCGCCGCTGGCAAAAATCGGCGGCAAAGGTTTGTTCACGAAAGAATTGGAATTGCAGATGGCGTCGGGCGCGATTGATTTGGCGGTGCACAGCCTCAAGGACGTGCCGACCGAATTGCCCGACGGATTTCAAATCGCGGCGATAACTCGGCGGGCGCAACCCTTCGACGCATTCGTCAGCAACAAATTTTCAACCTTCGACGCGCTCCCGAAAAATTCTGTCATCGGAACGTCAAGCTTGCGACGGGCGGCTCAAATCCTGGCATTGCGCCCCGACCTGCGGATAAAAAATTTGCGCGGCAACGTGGAGACGCGGCTGAGGAAATTGGACGCGGGCGAATTCGACGCAATCATCTTGGCGGCGGCGGGGCTGGAGCGGCTCGGTCACGCGGCGCGAATCGGAGAGCTGCTGACGGAAATAATTCCCGCGGCGGGGCAGGGCGCGTTGGCAATCGAAATCCGTTCGGGCGACGAAAAAATTTTCCCGCTCGTGCAAGTGCTCAACGACGAAGAAACTTTTGCGGCTGTCGAAGTGGAGCGCGAATTTTTGTCGGAGGTCGGCGGCAGCTGTCAAATTCCCGTCGGAGTGTTCGCGGCGATTGACGGCGGGCAAATGAATGTTCGCGCACTCATCGCCTCGCCCGACGGAAAAATTTTCGTCAGAGCTTCTGAGGTCGTGCCGCTCGAAAAAATTCGCGGGCTCGGAAAAAAAATCGCCGCCAAACTTTTGGACGACGGCGGCAAAAAAATTTTGGATGAACTCATCGGCTCATGACGGTGAGTTTTTTTTGACGGCAACGCTCGCTTTGCTTAACGAGATGAGGAGGATTTTTTTGATGGACGAGAAAAAATTTTTGCCCGCGATAATTTTCGTGATGATAATTTTTTCGTTCGGTTGGTATAAATTTTTTTACGAGCCGGCACTGCGAGAAACGTTGAGCATGGAGCTGGAGGCGCGGCAGCTTCGCGAGGTCGAACGAGAAATTTTGGAGCTCAAGGCGCGTCACGAAAATTTTTCGGCGTTCGTCGAGGCAAAGGAGCTGGAGTTGGACGCCGCGAAAAAATTTTTGCCGACGACACCGGCGCAAGAAAAATTCATCGACGAACTTTATCGGGCGGCAGATTTTTATCAGGTGCGAATCGCGTCGGTGCAGGTCGACGAAAAATCTTCGGCGGAAAAAATTCAGTCGCAGGTCGTGAATCTCAACGTGGAGACGAATTATATTTCGCTGGTCAATTTCATCCGCGCGATACTCGACGGCGAACGATTGACGCGCCTGGAAAATTTTTCGGCGACGAGCGCGGACAACGGAATCATCTCCTGCGCGCTGAGCTTTGAAATTTTCGCCGCCGCCCCTTGAACTTTACAAACGCCGCCGCCTTTGATAAACTCTGAAAAAATTCCAAAGGAGAGTCATCATGGCGCGCCAGTCAAAAAAAATCGCAAAAAAAATTCAGCCGAAGAAAAAGGCTGAACCCGAAAATAAAAAGCCGGAGAAGGTCGGCAAAGATTATCTGCTGATATTTGTCCTCGCGCTGACGATTGTCTTTTTAATCGTCGGCTGGTCGAACTTCACGCCGTGGAATCGCGGGCTGTATATCGCGTTGCTGGTGTCGCTGTCGACGACTTACGCGCGCCGCCATTACAACTTCACCGACACGCAAGACCTTTGGCTCGAACGCGCGGGCATGGTGTCGATGGGCTGCGCAATCGTGTTGTTCATCTTCGTGATTTATCAGCAATACTTCGCTTAAAAATTTTTGCAAACAAAAATCCCCCGTCAAAATTTCGGCGGGAGATTTTTTTGTATTCTATTTCAGAACGAAAACGGTAACGTCGCGACGCCCGAAGTCCATTGCCTGATAATAATCTTCCATGCACAGGTCGATTCGGTAACCGTAAATCGCGCCGCCGGTGTCAGCCGCCAGAGCCTCGCCGTAACCGGGGATATAAACTCTGGAACCGAGCGGAATGACGTCGGGGTCAACCGCCACAATCCCGTAAGTCGCGGGAATGCCCATGGCAGTGATGCCCGCTCCGCCGCCGTCCGTCGGCAAGTAAGCCGTGGCCTCCATGCCCAACACCTGCGTGTATTCCACGTAACCTTGAGGAGTCTCGACGACTTCTTCGGGCGCGGGCACTTCCTCTTCGGGCGCGTTCAAATCTCGTCCCAAAGATTTTTCGATGACCTCGGCGTATGCGCGAGTCACTTCGTCGTCCGCGTCGCTGAGTTTGAGCTGTCCGTTTTCGCCAACTGCAATCGCTGTCGGTTCTGTGCTCGTCTCCTCGACTTGAGTTTCTTCGACTTGTTCTTCCTCGATTGGAATTTGCGGGATATCGGGGAACTCCACGTCATTTTCGGTGAAGCCCGTGTTAATCATCGCGAAACCCGCCAGCAGGAGACTGAGCACGCATTTTCTTCTAATCGTCTCAAGTGTCTTGAATATTTTTCGCTTCATCATTCCGCCGCCTACGCAACATCCTGTCGCGTCCCAAGCAGGACGACCGCCTTGGTCGCCTCTTTGCTTCGGAGCAGCCTTCCCCCTTTCGAAAGTAAAACAAAATGTTAAATTCAAAAACCGCCGCGTAATATAATCCGCGACGGCTTTTTTGTCAAGAAAATTTATTGTTTTGTATTATTTCTTATTGATTGTCCCTCATTTCAAGAAGGTTACGGGGAAAGTGAAATACATATCGGGGTAAGGCTCGTTCGCCAGCGTGAAATGCCACCATTCCGAGTAAAGAGGCTTGAAGCCGTGCTTAACCATGGCATCGCGCAAAATCATTCTGTTCTTGTACTGAGCCTTCGTGATTTTTTTGTAATCGGGGTGAGACTTCTCGCCGAAGTAATCGAAGGTGCCGCCCATGTCGACTTCCTTGCCGGTCTTCATGTCGAAGAGCGTCAGGTCAACCGTCGAGCCGCGCGAGTGTCCGGATTTTTCCATTATGTAATCTTCGGGGAACAGTCGCTCCTTGCCAATTTCCGGATAGAAAAATTTTTTCATGCGCGTGTCTTTGGTGTCCTTCGCCCAGCGCACGAAGTGGTCAACGGCTTTTTGCGGACGATAGGCGTCGTAAATTTTCAAGCGGTAGCCCATCTTCATCACGTCGTCGGAAACTTTTTTCAAAGCCTCGGCAGCCTCGCGTGTCATGAGCGCGCAAGGTATTTCGTAGCCGTCGATTCTTTCGCCGACGAAATTGTACGTCGAGTAATAACGAATCTCTTGAATGATGTCGGGCACAACTTCCGCCAACACCACGAAGCCCGACGGGTCATCGGGCGCGACGGATTTTTGCGCGGCGGCGGGTGTCGCGAACAAAATCAGCGCGAAAAATGCGCCGAGAAAAATTTTGGTGAACCTCATTAGAAAAACTCCTCTCAAAAAATTTTTCCAAGCGTCAAGATGATATCAACTTTTGCGTCGTGGGATTCGAGTGGCAAGCTGTCGACGAGCTGAAATTCATAGGCGAGCGCGATTTTTTTTGCGTTGACGAGCGCGCCGAACTTCAACGCCGCGAAATAATTTTTCCAGGCGTTAAGATGATATCGACTTTCGCGTCGTGAGATTCGAGCGGCAAGCTGTCGACGAGCTGAAATTCATAAGCGAGCGCGATTTTTTTTGCGTTGACGGCTTGCGGCAAAAATCTGTCGTAATAACCGCCGCCCAAGCCCAATCGCCCGCCGCGCACGTCGAAGGCCGCGCCCGGGACAATCACGCAGTCAATTTCTTCGGGCGCGATAAATTTTCTGAGCTCTTGCTTGACGGTCATGATATTAAACGCTCCGACCTCCAGCGCGTCGAAGCTCGGCACTTCCACGGCTTGCATTTCGCCCTTGCCGACGATGAACGGTATCGCCAAAATTTTTTTCTCGGCGAAGCACGCGGCGAACAATTCGTTGAGCTGAAGTTCGTCGGGCGTCGAAGCGTATGTCATGATGATTTTCGACGCGCGGAAAATTTCCGTCGCCAAAAATTTTTTTATCAGCGCGTGACTGATTCGGTCGCGTTCGTCGTGAGGGACTGCCGCCCGCTTGAGCAAAAATTCTCGCCGCAAAAATTTTTTCTGCTCTTTAAGCCGAGACATTTTTGTCCGCCACGGCGTTAATCGCATTGCGCGCCATTTCGACTTCAACGTTATTCGCAATCCTGACCGTGACAATCTCGTCGGTGAGGCTGACAATCGTGCCGTAAATTCCTCCGATTGTTATCACGCGGTTGCCGACTTTCAAGCTGTCCAACATTTTGCTGCGCTCCTCTTGCGCCTTTTTCTGCGGGCGATAGAGCAGGAAATAAAAAATCAAAACCATCAGGATTATCGGCATGAAGTTTGCAAAGGTCGCAGTCATTTCATCCATTTAAAAATTTTCCTCCTTCATAAAGCGTAAAAAAATTTTCTCGGAACGCGCTGAACTCGTCGGCAAGAATCGCCTCGCGCATGTCCGCCGTGAATTTTTGCAGGTAACGAAGATTGTGCAGGGCGAGCAGCCTCAAGCCGAAAATTTCATTCGTGCGAACGAGATGTCTGATGTAAGCGCGCGTGAATTTATTTCTGCAGGCGTAACAGTCGCAGTGAGCCTCCAGCGGCGCGAAGTCCTCGGTGAACTCGGCGTTCTTCATGACGAGCCGCCCGCGAGCCGCCGTCTGAGGAGAAACCATCGCCATGCCGTTGCGTGCCACGCGCGTCGGGAAAACGCAGTCGAACATATCGACGCCGCGCAGGACGCCCTCAATCAAGTGGTCGGGGGTGCCTACGCCCATCAGGTATCGCGCCTTGTTTTCGGGCAGGTGCCGTGTGGAAATTTCCAGCATGCGATACATTAACTCGCGCGGTTCGCCGACGCTCAGCCCGCCAATCGCGCAGCCCTCAAAATCCATCGCGCCGATAACCTTCGAGCTCTCCTCGCGCAAGTCTTCATACATGCCGCCTTGCACGATTCCGAAAATTCCCTGCTTGGGATTCGTCGCCGCGTTCAAGCTCCTCTCCGCCCAACGATGAGTCCGTTCCGTCGAAATTTTTGCGTAATCGTAGTCGGCGGGATAAGGGATGCATTCGTCGAACGCCATGGCGATGTCCGAGCCGAGCGCGGCTTGCGTGGCGATAGAAATTTCCGGCGACAAAAATTTTTCCGAGCCGTCGATGTGCGAGCGGAAGGTTACTCCGTCCTCAGAAATTTTTCGCAGTTCGCCGAGGCTGAAAACTTGGAAGCCGCCGCTGTCCGTCAAAATTCCCCGCGTCCAGTTCATGAATTTGTGCAGGCCGCCCGCCTTGTGAACGAGCTCAGCTCCGGGTCTCAAGAACAAATGATACGTGTTCGCCAAGATGACTCCCGCGCCCAAATTTTGAACCTCGTGCGGCGAGAGCGTTTTGACTGTCGCCTGCGTCCCGACCGGCATAAACAGCGGCGTCAGAAAAGTTCCGTGCGGCGTGTGCAAAATTCCCGCGCGCGCCCCCGTCTTTGCGTCTTTGTGGATGAGTTCAAATTCTATTGCCGCCATTTAAAAATCCTGCCCTCAATATTCCGTTATCGTAAATTTTCCGTCCGTGTCTGTAAAAATTTTTTCTACGTGCCCTATCATTATCGCCGCAATTTCATTTTCGGTCAAGCAGTCCAAAACAATCGCGCCGCCGATTTTATTCAGCTCAACCATCGCCGCGCGAATGTGCTTATCCGTGTCGAGCGTTATGCCTCGGTCTTTGAAGTGCCGCAAAAATTTTTCAAAGCCGCCGCGAAATTTTTCGTTGCCGATAAACGAGCGCGAGCCGACAGAAAAAAGTTTCGTGTAAAAATCTTTCGCGCGCATTGTCGTAAAAAAAATCTGTTCTTGATTTGCTTGACGGTTTCCGCCGCGTCGTCGAATGCTGCCGCGAAACTTTTCAACGCCTTCGTCAACGGCAAGCCCATGACCGACTGCGCCAGCGCGAGCGAATCCTCCGAGGCGAGCAACTCTTTGAAATTTAATTTCCGCCGTCGATAAGCCGCCGCCGGTGACAAAAACCACGCGTCCGACTCGTGCTCCTGCGGGTCTTGCTTGAGGTCGTTGAAGAGGGCGACAAGCACCGGCAAAATTATCAGCGCGTTCAAAATCGGTTGCAGCGTCGGGTTATCGCAGTATCGTCGGTAAAGCGCGTAATCCTTCGAGTTCAAACCGATTTTTATTTTCTGCGGCGTCGCATTGAATTCAAGCGGCGAATCGTCGTCGAGCTTCCTGTACACGCTGAAAATCGAGCCGACATTTTTAAAAAGATTCGGGTCTTCGGCGAGCGTCAACGGCGGAAAATTTTTGTACGCGAGGATGCTTCCCTTCGGCAGGTCGAAACTTAAGCCGTCGAAGTCTTCGTTCCAATCGCCGCAGAAAAAATTTTTGTCACGGCGCAGGACGATAAACGCCGCCAAACAAATTTTGTCCTTCACGAGGTCCGACGGAATTTTGCAGACGAATTCTCCGACGGCGCGAGCGAACACTTGCCGATAAATTGTCGTGGGGCATTCGGCGTGAAAAGATATTCCGCGTCGCCGCCCGCGATGAGTCGATTTATTTCCGCGCAGTCCGTCGAAAGATTGACGTCGAAAATCAAATTGCCCGCCGCGTCGACGGAAGGTTTCATCTCGGCGGAAAATTTGCAGGTTTTGTAATCGTAGTGCCCTTCGGCGAGCACGGGGTGCGCGAACAATCGGCGGGCTTCAATTTTCATACACGGCAACCCCCGGCGCGTAATTTTTATCTTCCTGCAGTTCAAAGGTCATTCGTGCATCAATTTTGCCGCGCAGATTTTTTAAAATGATTTTGTCGCCGAACGCAAAGACTTGGCTGTTGGAATCGTCGGAGGTCGCCCGCGCGATGAAAAGTTTTTCGCCGGTGTTGCTCTCGCCGACAGCCGAAATTTCAATGCGCCCGTTCAAAATTTTTCGCGGAACTCTGAGAATCAGCCGATAAATTTTTTCGCCGAGCTTTATCACGCGAATTTTATCGCAACGCACACCACCCGATTTTTTTCCGCCGCCGCCGTGACCGCCGTCGCCCGTCAAAATTTTGTGGTAATGGATGGCGTCGTTAAATCTGTCCGCGTGATTATTAAAAACCGTACT
This sequence comes from Selenomonadaceae bacterium, assembly GCA_017527075.1. GTDB lineage: Bacteria > Bacillota > Negativicutes > Selenomonadales > Selenomonadaceae > Quinella. Next base: position 237,881 of record JAFXQM010000002.1, on the reverse strand, counting down.
CAACGCGGTGAATGGCGAGGAGAAAATTTTCAATCAGCGCGCCGATGAGTTCCGAGTTCCAATCATCTCCACCGTTGAAGCCGTAAACAAAAACGTCGGTGCGTTCAAAAATTTTTCCGGCGCGGGAATATTTTCGACGGGCATGTTCCCGCGCGTCAATTAGGAATTAGGAGTTAGGAGTTAGAAGTTAGGAATTATTTTTTTCATTCCTCATTCCTAATGTCATTCATCGCTCCCTGCCCGTGATGAACATTGCGTCGCCGAAAGAAAAAAATCTGTAGCGCGCGTCCACTGCCTCGCGATAAGCCCGCAAGATGAAGTCGCGCCCCGCGAACGCGCTGACCAACATCAGCAGCGTCGACTTCGGCAGATGAAAGTTGGTTATCATTGCGTCGACGATTTTAAATTCGTAGCCGGGGTAAATGAAAATTTTCGTCGAGCTTGAGCCGACAGCCACGGATTTTTTGTCGAGTGCCGCCGCCTCCAACGTTCGGACGGAAGTCGTGCCGACCGCGACAATTTTTTTCCCGCGCTCTTTTGTTTCGCGAATCAAATCGGCCGTCGCCTGCGGTATGGAAAAAAATTCTTCGTGCATGTCGTGCTGTTCAATCGTCTCAACTTGGACGGGGCGGAAGGTGCCAAGCCCGACGTGCAACGTGACGAATCCGAGGTTGACGCCGAAATTTTTCAGCTCACTCATCTGCTCCTCCGTGAAGTGCAAGCCCGCAGTCGGTGCGGCAGCCGAGCCGCGCTCACGATTGTAAACGGTCTGGTAGCGTTCGCTGTCGTCGAGTTTCTCGTGAATGTAGGGCGGCAGAGGAGTTTCGCCGAGCCTGTCGAGAATTTCTTCAAAGACTCCGTCGAACTTGAACTCCACCACGCGCCCGCCGAAATCCGTGCGCCCGATAACTTTGCAACTCAGCGCGTCGCCGAAAAAAATTTCTGTGCCCTCAATGATTTTTCTTCCGGGCTTGACCAAAGTCTCCCACGTCACGGCGTCGAGGCGGCGGAGCAAAAAAATTTCGACGCGTGCGCCCGTCGATTTGCGTCCGATGAGCCGCGCCGGAATTACTCGCGTGTCGTTGAAGATGAGAGTGTCGCCCGCCGTCAAAAAATTTTTCAGGTCATAAAAATGTTCATGTGCAATCGTCTGCCGCGAAGGGTCGAGAATCATCAGCCGCGAAAAATTTCTCGGCTCAATCGGTTTCTGCGCGATTAACTCTTCGGGCAGTTCATAATCAAAGTCGCTTAGAAGCATTCGGTTTCCTTCCCAGATATTTTATTTCCAATTTCTCCAGCGTGCCGTCCATGCGAAGCTCTGCCAGCACGAAGTTCACGTAATTCAAAAATTCTTGGTCGCCCTTGGCCATGAGCACGCCGCAAGAATGACGCGTACCCGCGAACGGTTTGTCGACAAGCGGCGCTGCAAGTCTCGGCTCGCGCTTAACCCAACTGATTGCCTCGACGGTCTCGGTTATCATGATGTCCGCGTTGCCCTCGGCGATTTGAATCGGGATATCGGCGTTTGCCTCGTGAACGACAAGCGTCGCGTTCGGCAGATTCGCCCGCGCAAATTTTTCGTTCGTGCCGCCGGGGTTAATCATGATTCGGACGGACGGCTTGTTCAGGTCGGCGACGCTTTTAAATTTTTTCGCGTCGGATTTGCGGCAGAGAATAGTTTTGCCGAAGAGCCCCTCGCCGTAAGCGTCACTCATCGCCATGGTCTTGGCGCGCGCAAAATTTCTGGAGATGCCGCAAAGCGCAATGTCAAACTTGCCGGAGAGCGTGTCGGCCGAGAGCGTCGGCCAAGTCGTCGGCACGTATTCAATCGTCACGCCCAAAGACTTCGCGATAATTTTTGAGAGCTCGGCGTCGATGCCCTCGTACTCGCCCGTCGCGGGGTTGAGGTAAGACATCGGAATGTAATCGCCCGTCGTCCCGATTCGAATCGTGCCGCGCGCCGCAATTTCTTCCAAGTGACCCGCCTCAAGTTTTCCGAGCGGAAGAATCAAAATCGCCGCGACGATAATCAAAAAAATTTTTCTCATGACATTCACCTCTAAAGTTTTTTAAGCCGCCGAAAAATTTCCGTGCGCCGTAAAATTTTTAGTAAAGTTTTTTAAGCCGCGTGTCGGTGTAATAATGCGCCAAAATTTTTTCGTAAGACCAACCGCTGCCGGCATAATCGCGCGCGCCGACCTGACTCATGCCGACGCCGTGCCCGCTCCCGTATCCCGTGAAGATTATCGCGTCGCCTTCAAGCTTCATGTCGAAGAGCGTGCTCGGCAGAGAAAATTTTCGGCGCAGGTCTTTGCCGCTCATCGTCACGGTTTTTTGTGAGCCGACGATTTGCGCGGACTTCACGCGGCCCGAAGAAGTTCTGTCGTCGGCCGCCTGCCCGACCGTCATCTTGCTCAAGCCAATCGATTTGACTTCTCCGAAATTTTCTCCGAAGCGCGAGGAAAAATCTTTCGCGGTGACTTTGACGACCCACGGCGTGCCCAGCTGAACAATTTCGCGGACGGCAACAAGGTAAGGCGTCGTCCCGCCCCAAACGTCTTGGCTGTTCTCGGTCATGCCGCCGCTGTCCGCGTGAAAGTTCGTGTCGATTAATTTTTCCTTGTAAACCAAAACCTGCCCGCGTGTCTCGTCAATCGCGCGGTCAATCGATTCGTAATTCGTGACGCCGTCATAAACTTGGCAGTGCGTCGAGTTGCAAATGTCATAACCGTCTTGCTCGTGCCGCCCGCGATTTTTCAGCGCGAACGACCTGGCCGCCACCGCCTGAGCCTTCAAAGCTTCCAGAGGATACGACGGCGACATTTCCTTGGCCAGCACCCCGCGCAAATATTCTTCGAGCGGCGCGAGGTTCACCACGTTGAGCGCGCCCTTGTCCTTGACGACGCTGAGCCCGCCGTAATATCTTTTCTCGCCGACCGTCACCTTCAAATCTTTCAGCGGAATTTTTTCGGGCAGAATTTCAATCGCGTTGACGTCCATGTACTTGAGCGCGACGATGAAACTTTTGCCGGCGGGAATTTTTTTGAGGATGTTGCCCTTGGCGGCGTTGATGATAATGCACGGCGCGGAAACCTGCAGGGAAATTTGTTTTACGCCGCTGAGGAGCCCGACGCGAATCACCGGCTGCCAGCGAGAAGATTTCGTCTCGGCATGAACGACGCCCGTCATAAGGAACAAAATCATCGCGGCGACAAAAAATTTTTTTAACATAAATCATCCTCCGGACTTTGGAACAAAAATTTTACAGCGGATAACTTTGGAGCCTTCGACGCGCTCGCTCTCATAAACGACGCGGAAATTTTTGTCGGCGGACAGCTCGTCGAAGAGGAACGGTTCCTCGTTCGTGATTAAAATGTGCGTGAAGTTGTATCGGGCGAAAAAATCTTTGTAATTGAGTTTGCCGCCAATGAAGTCCAAGTACTCGTCGAAAATATCTTTCTGCCCGTTGTTCGCCTTGAGGAAAACTTCCGAGCGCGCATCAATGTAATATTTCACGCCGAGATGACCCGCGAGCCCGCCGACACCTTGATTGGCGTAAAGCGAAATATTTTCGGGGCGTTCGGTGCGCAACAAAAATTTTATCGCGTCGGTGTACATGTGCGGCGGCTTCGGCTGAGAGGCGGCAATCGTCACCAAAAAAATTATGCCGGTGAGGAGCACTCCGCCGAGCAGCGACAGATTTTTTTTCGGGAGCAAACTTGGATGGAGAATTCGCCCTTCGACCTTCGGGACGAGCAAAACGTAAAGCACGAAAAGAACCGTCGCGGCGAGTAAAATTTTCAGCGGCAGGGAAAGTTCGTCGAGGCACTCTTTGAAGAGCGCGACGCTCACGGCGGTGAACGCGGCGACGAGCAGGAAAATTAAAATCGTCAGCGGCACGCGTTGCGCTTTAAATTTTTCCAAACTGAACTCTCTCCATACATAAGCCGTCGGGAACGTCGCGATGAAATAAAACAGCGGCAGGTTTCGCCCGTGCATTATCGTCATGAAAGTTATTCCGCCGCTGAGGAAAATATATCGCCACGGAACTTTTGCGCGCGCCAGAGAAAAAATCAGAAACGCTTCGGTCAGGAAGAAACATTTGCCTTGGAAGCCGTGAGCCGTCGGCGTGGCCATCTCTTTAATGTTTGCGTTAATCGATTCGATTCCATATGAACGGAAGACGTAAGTCATTGCCTCCGAGCCGTAAGGATTGAGCAGACCGCAAAGAGCCGTCACGACCATCGCCGCGAGCAAAAATTTTATGTGACGAAAATTTTTCACGAAGAGGAACGGCAAGCACACGACCAGCGACACGAGCCAGACCGCCGCGTGGAAATTCGACAGCGCGACACTCACGAGCGGCAACGCGATTAAAAATTTCGGATTCTCCGTGCGCGTGAATTTTTCCAGGCAAAAGACTTCGACGAGGAGCAACGTCGCCGAGATGACCTGAGGGCGCGGCACGACCATCGTCGCGTAAAAAATCGCCGCGAAGAAACTCAGCGCGAACGACAGAATTTTATTTCCGCCGCTGACGAAAAGACACAGCCGCCAGAAAATTAAAACCGTCGCCGCTCCGAAAAATGAATCGACTGCCAGCAAGCCTTCGACGCCGAAATTTTTGTACGCCTCCCAAAACAAAATTCCGCTGAGCCACTGTTGCGCCACGAGCTGTAAATTTTCGTGAACCGTGAACGGGTCGACGTGCGGGAAGCCGTGCTCCAAAATGTATCGCCCCAAGTTCATCACGAAGTACGTGTCCGCCTCCTCGATGAACCTGAAGAACGCCTGCCAAAAAGTTGCCGCCGCCGTCAGAAAAATTATTTGGGCGAGAGGAAGAAATTTACTCATTGCTTTTTTTCCTCGTGATAAGTTTGCTCGGCGTTGACCTTCCAGACATCAGCCTTGGGAAATTTCCCGACAATCGCGCAGACCGCAGCAATCGCCGTCAACATGCTGTGGTCCATGTTGTTGTATCGGTGCTGACCGTTTCGCCCAATGCAGTAAAGATTTTGAATCGCGTCGAGAGCTTCACGCAACTCGGAAATATTTTCGTAAGTGTCGAAGTAAGCGGGATAAGCCTTCGGGACTTTGACGCGCACGCCGTATCGGACGCCCGCCGCGTCGATTATTCCAATCGAGGCGAGTTCCTCCGTGGCGAACTTTATAAAATCGTCGTCGCTCATCTGCCAGAGTTCGTCGCCTTCGTTGCAAAAATATTCCAAGCCGAGCCACACGGAATTTTTCGGATCAGCGACGAGGTACGGCGACCAGTTGTTGAAAATTTGCAGGCGACCGAGTTTGACGGACGGTTCTTGAATGTAAATCCAGCAGTCGGGGACGATATCGCCGAGCGTTTTTATTTCCGTCTGATTCTTCAGCAAAAGTTTGTCGACGAGGAGCCCGACGGTTATGAAGTCACGATAAGGGAGGCCGCGGGCGATTTGAAGTTGGCGGAGATTTAATCCGTCGTCGAGAGCGTCGGCGAGTTCGGCGAGCGGCATCGTCGACAGAAAATAATCGGCGGGGAAGGTCAACATGCCGGCGGGTGATTCGACGCGCGCGGACTTCACGACATTGTTCACGACGTGAAAACTTTTTACGTTGGTGGAGGTGAGGACTTCGCCGCCGAGTTTTTTAACTTCGTCCGCCATCTTCTCCCACAGCTGCCCCGGTCCGAATTTCGGATAAAAAAATCTTTCGATGAGTGAAGTTTCGCCCGCGCCTTCCTTCGAGCCGAAAGTTTTCTTCACGAAGTCGAGAACGGTTTTGCCGAGCGAGAGCCCCTTGATTCTCTGCGCGCCCCAGTCGGCACCGATTTGTTGCGGCGAGCGTCCCCAAACTTTTGTCGTGTAATCGCGGAAGAAAGTTTCGTAAAGCTTTTGCCCGAAGCGATTGACCATGAAATCTTCGAGCGTCTTTTCCTCGCGCTGACTGAGCTTGGCTTTGAGGAAACTCATGCCGATGGAAAACATTTCGCCGAGCCCGAGATTTTTAATCGTCTGCATGCCGAGCGACACGGGATAGGAAAAAAATTTCCGCCGATAAAAAATTCTGGAGACGCGCCGACGATTCAGAAAAACTTCGTCGACCTCTTCGGGATTCGCGCCGCCCTCCGTCAAAACGGATTCGCGCTGCAAAATTTTGTCGTCGAGAGCTGGCGCACCTTGCGCGGGCAAAAGTTCATTCCAAAGCCTGACGACCTCCGCGTCCTTGGAAAAAAATCTGTGGCCGCCGACGTCCATGCGGTTGCCGTTGAAATTCATCGTCCGTGAAATTCCTCCGACGAAAGTTTCCTTCTCCAAGACAATCGGTTTTATGTTCGTGTCCTTGGCGAGGTAGTAGGCGGCGGTCAAGCCGGCGGGACCTGCGCCGATAATTACTGCGTGCTTCTTACTCAAGAGAACCTCCTTCCGCCGCCGGCAGGTAAAGCAAAATATTTTGCTCGCCGATTTGCGCGACGCCGAATTTTATTTTGTCGCCCGCGTGGCACCCGAAATTTTTCGTCGGCTCGTTGAGGAGCTCGCCCGTCAAAAGATTTTCGTCGACGGAAAGGCAGCGCACCCACATCAGTTCGGGACTGTCCTTCGCGCTGAGGAAGTAAACAACAACATCGTCGGGATAATCGGGGTGGCGGAAGGCGTCGAGATTTTTTATGAAGCGAGTTTCTTCGCGCGCGGCGTCGACGGCGTACATGTCGTTGAACATTTGAATTCTGTCGCGGAAGGCGAGCGCGTAATCGTCCGCCAAAATTTTCACGTCGGCAGCAGCGGCTCCTCCTCGGCGAACGAGAGCCGCTTTCTTATAATTAATCGGGAAAATTTTCAGCCGACCGAGTGAAGTCTGTGCGCCGCCAAAAATTCCGAACGTGAAGCCCGCGTCCTTATCAATGTAACCGTAAGTCAAAAGTCCGTCGGGCACCTCGCCTTCCATGTCGAGCATGTCGATAAATTTCCGCGCCAAGTCCGTGTCCGTCAGCAAACAAATCCGGTGGTACATCTCGCGGAAAAAAGTTTCTTCGACTTTCAAAATTACCATCTCCAAAAAATTTCTGCGCGTATTCTACCACAGGCGGCAACAAAAAACGTTTCCATGTTGAAAAAATTTTTCGCGTCTGATAAACTGCGCTTATCGCTTTGAAAAAAATTTTGCCCCTTCCCGCGCGGTTGGGGCTTTGATAAAAAATTTTCGGACGGAAAAATTTTTGAGGAGTGAAAAAAATTTTGTTTACCCACATAACCCAGTCCCCATACGGGACGGTAAAATTGGCGTCGAAGGTCGCTCAGCGCGTGCGCGAAGGCACGGTCATTTGCTTGGAGGGCGGCTTGGGTGCCGGCAAAACTCTTTTCGTGCAGGCCATGGCAAGAACCCTCGGAGTTCAGGGCGAAGTCACGAGCCCGACTTTTAACTTGATGAGCGTTTACGAAGGCTTCTGCCCGATTGTCCACTTCGACCTTTATCGCTTGCACACCGAAGAGGAGCTGGAGGACATCGGCTTTTACGAGTACATTGATTTTCCCGAAGGCATCGTCTTCATCGAGTGGGCTGAAAAATTTCCGCAGGCGTTGCCCGAAGATTACGTCGTGATAAAAATTGAACGGATAAAAGATTCAAAGAACATGAGGCGGATAAGTTTTTCGTGCGTGGGCGAGGAGCACGAAGATTTCATCAGAGAGCTTGAGGACTTCGTGACCAAGGAGGACTGAGCTTGAAAATTTTGGCGATAGAAACTTCGACGCGGGCGGCGAGTGTTGCGGCGGTCTTCGACGGAAAAATTTTGGCGGAGAGTTTGCGCGAGTCGCCGCAGAGTTTTTCGGAGACGCTCATGCCGCAGGTCGAGGAGGTCATAAAAATTTCGGGCGCGTTCGAGAACTTGGACGCGGTGGCGGTGAGTATCGGTCCGGGGTCGTTCACGGGCCTGCGAATCGGTTTGGCGACGGCGAAGGCTCTGGCTTACGCGTGGAAAATAAAAATCATCGGCGTGCCGAGCTTGCGAGCCTTGGCTTACAATTTTCCGCGCGCAAAAGTTTTGCCGCTCATCGATGCGCAAAAAAATCGTGCGTACTGTCAGCTGTTCGAAAATTTTTTGCCGCTGAATGAATTGGAAGTCAAACCGATTGACGAGGCAGTCGCCGAGCTTGGACGAATCGACGGAGAAATTTTTTTATGCGGCGACGTTCTCCACAAAATAAAAAATCCTCTGCCGCCGAACGTGAGACTTGCCCCGCCGAATTTAAAAATGCCGCGGGCGTCGAGCGTGGCACTTTGCGCGGAGGATTTGGGCAAGTTCGACAACGTGATGAATTTGGAGCCGCTGTACATCAGGCGGGCGGAGGCTGAGGAACTTTGGGAGAAGAGACACACTTCAGTTAGGAGTTAGGAGTTAGGGTAAGAAAAAATTTTTTACGGAGCGATTATGGGACGATTGACTTTCCGAGCGATGACGACCGAGGACGCGGACGCCGTCGCCGAGATTGAAGAGAAAAGTTTCGCCATGCCGTGGAAGCGCGACGATTTTTGGCGCGAGGCACAAAACGAATTGGCGACTTACATCGTCGGCGAACTGGACGGAAAAATCGTGGCGTATGCGGGCGCGTGGGTTTCGTTCAATCAGGCGGAGGTCATGAGCGTTGCGGTTGTCCCCGAACTGCGCGGACAAGGCGTCGGCACGATTCTTTTCGGCGAACTGATTCAAGCGGTCAAGGCGCGCGGAGCCACGGCGATAACTTTGGAGGTTCGCCCGAGCAACACAGCCGCGATTAAACTTTACCAAAGCTTCGGGCTGAGGAGTGTCGGGCGGCGCAGAGGTTATTACTTGGACAACGGCGAGGACGCTCTGATTATGTGGAACACGAAACTTTGAAGCGCGGCTTTGAAAAATTTTTGCGGCTCATGCCGATTTTTTTTTGATGATTATCAAATGAGGTGAGGACTTTGAACTTGGACGGATTCTCGATGCGTCCTCTGACTTTGGAGCTGGAAAAAATTTTGGCGGGCGGGCGCGTCGACAAAATCACTCAGCAGAACAAAGCAAACTTGACGTTCACGGTGAGGCAACCGGGAAAAACTTTTTTGCTGAGGCTCTCGACCGCGCCGCAAAATCCGTCGGTGCATTTGCTCAAGCGCGCGCCCGAAAATTTGCCGGAGCCGCCGACGTTTTGCATGGTGCTGAGAAAAAATTTGGAGGGCGGAAGAATCTCGGCGATTCGTCAGCACGAACTCGACCGAATAATTTTTATCGACGTGGACTCAATCGGAGCGGGCGGGCGGATTCAAACGTTCACGCTGGCGGCGGAGCTCATCGGCAAGTACAGCAACTTGATTCTGATTTCCGACGGACAGATTATCGACGCGCTGAAAAAAATCGGCACGAACTCCAGCCGCGTCCGCACCGTCCTGCCCAATCAAAATTATCAACTGCCGCCCGCGCAGGACAAACTCGACATCTTCTCGGCCGACGCGGAAAAAATTTTGGCGCGCATTCAATCCGACGAGACTTTGCGCCTCGACAAAGCGATTATGAATTCGTGCCAGGGCTTCGGGCCGCACAGCGTTCGCGAGACAATTTTTTTGGCAGGCTTGCCCAACGACATAAAAATTTCCGCGCTCGACGTCGCCGACCTCCTCAGCCTGAAAAATTCTCTGATTGAGATTCGTGACGCCGCAAAAAATCCGACGCCTTGCATGATTGAGGACGCGGGAAAAATTTTGGCGATATCCGCCGTCAAGTTGGATTATCTTCGCGGCAACGTAAAAATTTTCCCGACGCTCTCGGAGCTGTTGGAGACCGCCGACGAATTGGCGGGCAGTTACGTGCCGCCCGACAAAGAAAAATTTTCCAAGCTGGTCAACAACGAACTGCGCCGCGCCACGAATAAAATTTCCGTGCTGGAGGAGGAACTGGCCGCCGCCGAGAACGCCGACGATTGGAGGATTCGCGCGGACAATCTTTCGACGTATCGTTACCGCTTCAAAGACCACGCCGACGAAAAAATTTCCGTGCCGAACATTTACAGCGAGAGCGGCGAAGAAATTTCCATTCCGCTCGACCGCCGCCTGACAATCGCTGCCAACGTCCAAGCCGCTTACAAAAAATACGATAAGCTCAAGCGTTCGACGAAATTTATCGCCGAGCAGATTGAACTTTGCCGCGCAGAAATTTTTTATCTGGAAAGCGTCGCGCACTCGCTGACGGCCTCGACGACGCTGGCTGATATCGACGAGATTCGCACGGAGTTAATCGCGGGCGGTTACCTCAAAGAGACGCGCAAAAAATCCGCGCTCAGCAAAAAGCCGCAGCCGCTGAAATTTTTTGCGCCCGACGGCACGGAGATTCTCGTCGGGAAAAATAATTCGCAGAACGACCGACTGACTTTCAAAATCGCCGCGCCCGACGACCTCTGGCTCCACACGAAGGACATCACGGGCTCGCACGTCATCATCCGCAGCGCGCACGTCAGCGACGAAACTTTGCAGCTTGCCGCCGAGATTGCCGCGCATTTTTCCAAGGCGCAGAGCTCCTCGAAAGTTCCCGTCGATTACGTTCAGTGCCGCTTCGTCAAGAAACCTTCGGGCGCAAAGCCGGGCTTCGTCATCTTCACGAATCAGCGCACGCTTTACGTCACGCCGAGCGACGATTTGAAAAATATTTTGGCTCAAACGCAAGAGTAAAATTCTCGCGGCGTTTCGGAGGCTTGACGGGCTGAAAAAATTTTCGCGGGCTTTTCGGAAAGCTGACGGGCTGAAAAAATTTTCGCGGGCGATTCGGAAAGTTTGCGGGCTGAAAAAATTTTCACGGATGATTCGGAAAGTTTGCGGGCTGAAAAAATTTTCACGGATGATTCGGAAAGTTTGCGGGCTGAAAAAATTTTCACGGATGATTCGGAGGCTCGGCGGGCTGAAAAAATTTTTGCGGGCGTTTCGGAGGCTCGACGGGCTGAAAAAATTTTCGCGGGCACGATAAAGAACGGTTGCTGTTTGAACGGCGCGCTGATATAATTTCGCCATAAAAATTTGGCAGGTGAGAAGTCTTGCTTAAAGCAATTGAATTGGTTCGCCCGAAGAAAAGATTGTTCCTCGGTTTGCTGTTGGCGTCGGAATTTTTAGTCGCGGCGGCTCTTTACGGCTTGTGGCTCATCTGTTGCCCCGGCCTCGAAAATATTTTTGAATACTTGCCCGCAATCGTCGGCGCATTTTTAATTTTCATTTCGACGTTTTCATTCGGCGCGCTGTTCAACATGGTCTTGGCGGTCAAAGGTTTGCCGACGCTGAAACTTTTCCACCGTTACAGCTTTGCAATCATAAAATTTTTGTTTCCGGTGTCGGTGCGTATCGGAAAAATTTTCGGCATCCGTCGTCGACAGATTGAAGGCTCGTTCGTGGCGGTGAGCAATTTGATTTTCATGAAGAGCGGAATAAAAGTTCCCGCGAAAAAATTGCTCGTGCTCAGCCCGCATTGCCTGCAACTTTCCACGTGCCCGCACAAAATCACGCGCGACCCGAACAACTGCAAACGCTGCGGCGGCTGCAACGTCGGAGACCTGATGAAACTTTCGGACGAACTGGGCTTTACATTTTTCGTGGCGACGGGCGGGACGTTGGCGCGGCAAGTCGTCATGAAGAATCGTCCGCAAGCTGTCTTGGCGATTGCCTGCGAGCGCGACCTGATGAGCGGCATTCAAGACGTTTACCCGCTGCCCGCCGTCGGAGTGCTCAACATTCGCCCGAACGGTCCGTGTTACAACACGCGCGTCGACATGGACGAAGTTCGCCGCGTCCTCGACAAAATTATTGAGGAGCCGAAGGCATGAACGATCGCGAGCAGGAAAAGGCAATCGCGACGACCGAGCTGGAAAAAAAATTGCTCAGCTCACTCATGCTGGAAGAGGGGCTGGCGATACCCGCCGTGTCGACGATACTCACCGCCGACGATTTTTATCGCCCCGAACACCGCACAATTTATCAAGTGCTGCTCAATCTTTACGGGAAGGGCACGCCGCTGAATGTCTTGCTTGTCGAAAACGAATTGCGGCGCACGGATGACTTGAAGCGAGTGACGCGCACGTATTTGTTCAGCCTGATTGATTTGGAGTACACGACGGCGCGCGCGGAATTTTACGCGAAAATAATCAAAGAGAAATCCATTTTGCGCCGGCTGATAGAAGCGGGACGAGAGATAATCGACGAGGCGGATTCGGAGCGCGAGAGCGTCGAAAAAATTTTGGAGGGAGCCGAGCGAAAAATTTTGTCGATAAGCGCGTCGCGGAATCAAACGGGCTTCGAGGCTTTGAAAGAAATCATGAGCCGAACGTTTGAACGGATAAACGCAAAAGTAAATCGCCCGAATGAAATTGCCGGCGTGACGAGCGGCCTGATGGATTTGGACAGAGTGCTTAACGGTTTTCAAAAATCGGATTTGATTTTGCTGGCGGCGCGACCGTCGATGGGTAAGACGGCACTGGCACTGAACATTGCGGCGAACGCGGCGCGCATGGATAAAGCCGTCGGAGTTTTTTCGTTGGAGATGAGCAAGACTCAACTGGGCGGCAGACTTCTGAGCACGCGCTCTGAGGTGAACAGCCAATACCTGAACACGGGCAACGTCGGTGACGAGGAAATGAACGCGTTGATAAATGCTTTGAACGAGCTGAGCAACTTAAAGATGTATATCGACGACACGGCGGGCTTGGGTCTGTTGGAGCTGAGGAGCAAGGCACGGCGACTCAAACACGAGCGCGGCTTGGACTTGATGATAATCGATTACCTTCAGCTCATGCAGGGCGGGCGCGCGGAAAATCGTCAGCAAGAAATTTCGGAGATAAGTCGCGGGCTGAAAGGTTTGGCGCGCGAGCTGGACATCCCGATTATCGCGCTCAGTCAGCTGTCCAGGAGCGTGGAGCTTCGCGCAGAAAAAAAGCCGCAGCTTTCCGACCTGAGGGAGAGCGGCAGCTTGGAGCAGGACGCGGACATTGTCATGTTCCTTTATCGTGAAGAATATTACAATCGTGAGGCGGACAACGAGAATATCGCCGAGCTCATCATCGCCAAGAACAGAAACGGTCCGACGACTTCGATACGCTTGCAATTCAACAAAGAGATTATGCGCTTCGGCGACCTGACCCGTGCCGAATATTAATTAGGAATTAGGAATGAGGAATTAGGAATTGAAAACCAAAACGCTTGTCCCTTGTCCCATGTCCCTTCTCCCTTAAAAAAGCCATGAACTTCAGAATGATTTTGCGAATCCAAAGCCAAGCGTTGCTGACGTTCGCGTTTGCCACGCTCTTGCCGATTGTCCTCGCGTTGACTGAGCTCGGCGTACTCGACGCGGCAATTTTTTTTGCGGCGGCGGGAATTTTTTCTGTCGTCACGGGAATAATCTTTCAACGCTTCGGCACGGGAAGATTTCAGCGCGCACCGATTGCCGAGTCAGCCGCGGCGATTCTTTTGATGTATCCGTTGCTGGCGGTGTTCGGTTGCCTGCCGTTCATGATGACGGGTTGGCTGTCACCGCTCGACGCGCTGCTGGAGGCCGTCGGCGATTTGACTTCGGCGGGGCTGTCGCTGCTGCCCGAAGACGCGCCGTATTTTTTGTTCCTGTGGCAAAGTGAATTGATGTGGCTCGGCTCGCTGATGTTCCTGATGATGTTGGTGACGGTCTTGCCGGAGGTGAGCGGCTGCTTCGGAATTTCTTTGAGCATGCAGGGCGGGCACGGCTTCAGCGCGATTATCGGGCAGATGAATTTGATGAGCGTCCGAATCATAAAAGTTTACGCGACGCTGACGGCGGTGAGCTTCGCGGCGTTCAAGGCGGCGGGGCTCGACGAGTGGGACTCGCTCTTGATGGCGATGAGATGCATTTCGACGGGCGGCGGAAAATTTTTTCCCGAACACGAAAGTTACTCCGTCGAATACGCGGCGATTTTTGCCATGCTGCTCGCCTGCGGAAATTTTTTAATTTACTACCGAGTGATTTACACGCTGCTGCCGCCGCACATTGAATTCGGGCTGAATTATTTCACGAAGCTCAAGCAATATTTTTTGCGGCTGGGGCGGACGATTGTCGGCAACACAAAAATTCTTTTCGGCAACGAGGAAGCGCGCGTCCTTTACCTGCTGATTTTTTTTGCCATGGTGATTGTCTTCTTCCGAATTTCTTGGCAGGAAATTTATTTCGACGGCAACGAAGCCTTCCGCCGCACGCTGTTTTATATCGTGTCGTTCATGAGCACGAGCGGAATAACTTTGACCGAGAAATTTGAGCACGTCCACGACTTCGACAAATTTTTTATTTTCCTGATGGCTGTGACGGGCGGCTGTATCGGTTCGGTGACGGGCGGCTTCAAAGTCGTTCGGCTGATTGTGCTGATGAAAATCACGGCGGCGGAGATTCGCAAGACGATTCACCCGCGCATGATGGTTGCGATTCGCGTCGGCGACGCGCCCGTCCCGATGAAAACCGTCGGCAGGATTTTGGCTTACTTTTTCCTCGCGCTTATCACGATGTTCATCTGCGCGGCGGTGCTGAGCTTCACGGGTTCGAAATTTTCTGAGGCGGTCTCAATGTCGGTGGCGTGCCTGACGACGGTCGGGAATTTGCCGGGACTTTGCGACGCGGATAACTTCAGAGCGTTGTCGAGCTTCGGGAAAATTTTTTGCATGATGATTTTGGTCGTCGGGCGGCTGGAAATTTTTGCGCTGCTGATTGCCGTGGCGGGCATCCGAATCCGCCGCAAGAAGAGCGACTGGTAAATTTGTCCCCTCTTTCTCAAGAGTGGAAGCGCAGAACCTTTCCTCATTGATTTGGGTGCGTCGTGCTCATCGGGCTGAGAAATATTTTTTCGTTTGTTGAACCTTACTTTTCTTTTGCTGCGCCCAAAAGAAAAGTAAGCAAAAGAAAAGGGCGTTCGGGTCGCTCGTGATTTGAATTTCCGCGCAACCCGTGGTGAGTGTGCGCCGGATGACGCCATCACGGCGTCAGACGCGGCGCGGCCGTCATCCTTGACGGCCTCAATTATCTTCACCAACAAATGAATTTGATTCGGGCGCGGCGTTCGTTGTATAATCACTCAAAAAATTTTTGGAGGAAAAAATTTGATGAACACGTTCAATATTTTGGCTGTCGACGGCATTGCCAACGAAGGAATCGATTTGCTCAGGAAAACTTTCGACGTTGAGGTTCGCGACAAAATTTCGCACGAGGAACTTTTGGAAATCATTCCGAAGTTCGACGCGCTGATTGTCCGCAGTGCCTCCAAAGTTTCCGCTGACGTTTTGGAGCGCGCCGCGAAATTGAAAATCATCGGGCGGGCAGGCGTCGGCGTGGACAACATCGACGTGCAGGCGGCGACCGAGCGCGGGATTATCGTCATCAATTCGCCCGACGGAAATACAATCGCCGCGACCGAACACACCTTCGCCATGATGCTCGCCGTCAGCCGAAATATTCCGCGCGCCAGTCAAGTCATGCACACGGGCGGCTGGGACAGAAAAAAATTCGTCGGCGTGGAGCTGCGCAACAAAACTCTCGGCATAATCGGGCTGGGAAAAATCGGCGCGGGTGTCGCCAAGCGCGCGCAGTCCTTTGACATGAACGTCGTCGCCCACGACCCGTTCGTCAGCGCGGAGCGTGCCAAATCTCTCGGCGTCACTTTGCTCGAACTCGACGAACTTTTTCGCCGCGCGGATTTTATCACCGTCCACATGCCGCTGACCAACAAGACGCGCGATATGATTTCCCTCGCGCAGATGAAAACCATGAAGCCGACCGTTCGACTGATTAACTGTGCACGCGGCGGCATAATCAACGAACACGACTTGGCGACCGCGCTCACGGAAAAAATTATCGCGGGAGCAGCGATTGATGTTTTCGAAAACGAACCGCTCGCCGAAGACTCGCCGCTGAGAACTTTGCCGAACATAATTTTGACGCCGCACCTTGGAGCCTCGACCGTCGAAGCGCAAATCGGAGTGTCCGTCGACGTGGCGCGCGGGATTATCGACGCGCTGAACAATCGCCCCGTCGCCACCGCCGTCAACCTTCCGCACATCCCCGGTCACGTCCTTGAGAAGCTCGCGCCTTACCTCGACCTGGGCGAACGACTCGGCAGGACGATTACCGGCATGAGCAAGGAGCCGATTTCCAGCGTCCAAGTCAAAGTCAACGGGAAGATTGCCGACATGAACTCCAGCTTGATTTCGACCGCGGTTTTGAAGGGAATGTTGAGCGCGGCACTTGAGCACGTCAACTTGGTCAACGCGAACCTCTTGGCGGCCGAGCGCGGCATTCATCTTTCCGAAATTAAATCAAGCGTCGCCCGCGACTTTGCAAACCTCGTGACGGTTTCGGCGAACGGAAATATCGTGACGGGCACGCTCTTCGGCAATGAGGGACGAATCGTTGAGATAAATAATTTCCGCGTCGACGTCGACCCGCACGCACGAATTTTGATTTGCCCGCACATCAATCGCCCGGGCGTCATCGGACTCGTCGGCACGCTCCTCGCCAAGCACAACGTGAACATTTCCGGCATGCAAGTCGGCAAAACTTCAATCGAAGGCACGAGCCTCATGGTCTTGACGATTGACAATCCTCTGCCGCCGCACGTCCTCGATGAGATGAAAAATCTTGAGCCGATTTTCGACGTGACGCCCGTCGCTTACGAAGACGCAAATTAAGGGAGACTTCAAATGATAAGCGTGACGAAGTTGCTCTTTGCCGACGATTACTTCGGCGACACTTTGCGTTACACGAAGAACGCGCACCGCATGACCAACGGCGCGGCGGAGGGCGTGGGACCCGTCGTCGTGTGGAACTCCACGCGCACTTGCAATTTGAAATGCCGACACTGTTACATGGATTCGGACGCGCGCAAATACAAAGAC
Organism: Selenomonadaceae bacterium; assembly: GCA_017527075.1. Classification (GTDB taxonomy): domain Bacteria; phylum Bacillota; class Negativicutes; order Selenomonadales; family Selenomonadaceae; genus Quinella. The sequence goes on along the minus strand of JAFXQM010000002.1, from coordinate 220,994 downwards.
GAGCTCACGACCGCCGAGGCAAAAAAATTTATCGACGACCTTGCCGACTTCAAAGTGCCCGTGCTTTTGTTTTCGGGCGGCGAACCTCTCCTGCGCGAAGATTTTTTTGAACTTGCGGCTTACGCGGCGGAAAAAAAAATTCGCCCGACTCTCTCGACGAACGGCACGCTCATCACCCGCCAAGTCGCGCAAGAGATTAAAAATATCGGCGTCGGTTACGTCGGCATTTCTCTCGACGGGCTCGAAGATGTCAACGACAAATTTCGCGGCGTCAAGGGTGCGTTCAATCTCGCCATGCGCGGCATTGAAAATTGCGTGGCCGTCGGTCAACGCGTCGGGCTCCGCTTCACGATTAATCATCACAACTTCGAAGAGCTCGACAAAATTTTTGACTTCATTGAGGCGGAAAAAATTAATCGCGTGTGCTTTTATCATCTGGTTTATTCGGGGCGCGGCAGCCGCATGCTCGACGAGGATGTCACGCCCGAAGAGTCGCGGCAGGCCATGGACACGATTATCCGCCGCACGAAAGATTTTGCCGCGCGCGGGCTCGCCAAAGAAATTCTCACCGTCGACAATCACTGCGACGGCGTTTACATGTACCTGAAGGCTCTGGCCGACGGTGACGACTCGACCGCCGCGCAGATAAAAAAATTCATCGGCATGAACGGCGGAAATCGTTCGGGCATTGCGTTCGGCGAAGTGGACCCGCTCGGTTACGTGCACCCCGACCAATTCACTCAGCACCACACCTTCGGCAACGTCCGCGAAAAAAAATTCGGCGACATTTGGACTGACTTAAGCAATCCGATTCTCGCCGGTCTGAAAAATCGTAAGCCGCTGCTGAAAGGCCGCTGCGCCCGCTGTAAATTTTTGAACAACTGCAACGGAAATTTTCGCACGCGCGCCGAGGCTGTCACCGGAGATTTTTGGGCGTCTGACCCGTCGTGTTATCTGACCGACGAAGAGATTGGCTTATGAAAAATTCAAACGTAAAACTCGTTCGCAAGCTCGCGCAAAAAAAATTCCGCAACGAATTGAAACTTTTCGTGGCGGAGGGCTTGCGCCTCTGTGAGGAAGTTCCGCCCGCGCTGATTGAGTTCGGATTTTACACGAAAGATTTTTTGTCGGAGGAGCGCGCGCGAGCTTTGGTCGGGCGGCTGAAAAATTTGGAAGAAATTTCTTCGGCGACGATGGAAAGTCTCAGCGACACTCAAACGCCGCAGGGAATTTTGCTCGTCGTGCGTCAAAAATTTTCCGCGCTCGAAGAAGTCTTCGCAAAAAAAATAATCACCGTGCTCGACGGTGTGCAAGACCCCGGCAACGTCGGGACGATTTTGCGGACGGCGGCTGCCTTCGATTGCTCGGTGATTCTCTTGGACGGCTCGGCGGAAATTTTTAATCCGAAAGTCGTGCGCTCGTCGATGGGCGCGATTTTTTATTCGCCGATAATCAGATTGACCCGCGAGGAATTTTTGGAACTTCGCGGCGTGGAAATTTTGGCGGCGGCACTCGACAGCGCGGCGGAAATTTATTATCGCCATGACTTCAGAAAAAAATCGGCGATTGTCTTCGGCGCGGAGGCGGCGGGCGTCTCAAAAAAAATTCTCGACGTTGCCCGAAAAATTTTCATTCCGATGAACGGGCACGCCGAGAGTTTGAACGTTGCGACCTCCGCCGCGATAATCTTATCCGAGGCCGTCAGGCAATCAAGGGACAAGTAAAAAATTTTTGCGCTCGTCGTCGGGCGCAATTTTTTTTTTGCAGCGGGCGTCTCAAAAAATTTTCTCAGGCAGACAACATCTTAATCAACATGAACAGAAAGAAAATCAGGTGAGCGACCGCCACCGCGATTATCGCCCGAATCCCCCAACGCAACCACTTCATGAAAATTTCCTCCTCAGTAAAAAACTTTTTGCAGGCAAAGACCACAAGCGGGAGCCGTCGCGGGCACGAGGCTCCTGTCGCGGGCAGCGAAAATTTTTTGGAACCCGTCAAGGGTTATTTTTTTTCTGCCGACGGCAATGGTCAACGCGACGATATTTCTCGCCATGTGATAAAGGAAGCCGCTCGCGTGAATTTTTATCGTGAGGAGCTCTTCGTCGAAAAATTTTTCCGTGAACAAATCCGCCGAAAAAATTTCGCGCACGGGACTCATGTTGGGCGCGCCGCCCGCCGCTCGGAAGCTGGAGAAGTCATGCGTGCCGATTAAAATTTTCAGAGCCGCGCGCATCGCCTCCGCGTCGAGCGGACGGAAGATGTGCCAGGCGAATCGATTGACGAACGGATTGGAAACTTCGCCGCGCAAAATTCTGTAAAGATAAATTTTACTCTTCGCGCTGTGAAGTGCGCTGAAATTTTTATCAACCTCGCGCGCCTCGCGGACGACGATATCGGCGGGCAAGACGCTCCGCGCGGCAATCGGAATTTTTTCGAGCTCAATCCTTCCGTCCGTGAAAAAATTTACAACCTGCCCGAAGGCATGAACGCCCGCGTCCGTCCTTCCTGCCGCCGCCAACTCAATTTTGTCTCCGAAAATTTTTTCCAGCTTCGTCTCCAAAATATTTTGCACGGCGAGGCGCGGCGGGCTCTGCCACTGAAAGCCGTTGTAATTCGTGCCGTCGTAAGCGACCGTCAACGCGATATTTCTCCGCCGAAGTTTCATCGCCGATTTATTTTCCTGCCGCATAATTCACTCCTCCGACTGAAAAAATTGGAGCCGTCATGGATGACGACTCCCGCTGACGCAATCAAAAAAAGTTTGCTTTAATTTTTTGTCTTGATGTAATTGATGAGCCCGCCGGCGTTTGCAATCTCTTGGACGAAGCCGGGCAGCGGATGCGCGTGGAACGTGTCGCCCGTCGTGAGATTTTCAATCGTGCCTGTCGACGTGTCGATTTTCAAAACGTCGTCGGCAGAAATTTTTTCCACGGCGTCACCAATCTCCAACAGCGGCAGTCCGATATTAATTCCGTTGCGATAAAAAATTCTGGCGAAGCTGGCGGCGATGACCACGGGGATGCCCGAAGCCTTAATCGCGACGGGCGCGTGCTCACGGCTGGAGCCGCAGCCGAAATTTTTTCCGCCGACCATGATGTCGCCCGCCTTGACGTTCGCGGCAAAAGTTTCGTCGATGTCAACCATGCAGTGCTTGGCGAGTTCGGCGGGGTCAAACGTATTCAGATAACGCGCGGGGATTATTACGTCGGTGTCGATGTTGTCTCCGTAACGCCAAACTTTTCCTTCAATCTTCATGTCAAATCACCTCGTCGGGAGTGGAAATTTTTCCTGTGACAGCGGAAGCCGCCGCAACGAACGGACTCGCCAAATAAACTTCGCTGTCGACGTGACCCATGCGCCCGCGGAAATTTCTGTTGGTCGTCGAAACGCAACGCTCGCCCGCGCTGAGGATTCCCATGTAACCGCCCAAGCACGGTCCGCACGTCGGGCAACTGACAACGCAACCCGCGTCGATAAAAATTTCAAGCCAATGACAACGCATTGCCTCTTTGTAAATTTCTTGACTGCCGGGAATGATTATGCAGCGAACGTCGGGATGAACTTTTCGCCCGCGTAAAATGCCCGCCGCGATTCCCAAATCCTCCAGCCGTCCGTTTGTGCACGAGCCGATGACAACTTGATTGATTTTAATTTCGCCGAGCTCCTCGACGGGCTTGACGTTTTCGGGCAGGTGCGGCAGAGCCACGACGGGTTTCAACTCGCTCAAATTAATTTCGACGGTCGAAAAATATTTTGCGTCGGCGTCGGCAGCCGCGGGCTCAAAAGATTTTTTCACGCGGCGAGAAACGTAAAGTTCGGCAGCTTTGTCGTAAGGGAAGACTCCCGCCTTCGCGCCCGCCTCTATCGCCATGTTGGAAATTGTCAGGCGGTCGGTCATGGAAAGTTCGGCGACGCCCTCGCCCGTGAACTCCAACGCCTTGTAAAGCGCGCCGTCCACTCCGATTTTCCCAATCAATGTGAGGATGACATCTTTGCCGCAAATATTTTTCGGCTTCTTGCCCGTGAGGTGGACGTTAATCGCTTCGGGCACTTTGAACCACGCTTTGCCCGTCGCCAGCCCGACGGCCAGGTCGGTCGTGCCCACGCCCGTGGAGAAGGCGTTGACTGCTCCGTAAGTGCACGTGTGACTGTCCGCGCCGATAATCAACATGCCCGGCGCCACGATTCCGAATTCCGGCAAGATGACGTGCTCAATGCCCACGCGCCCCTGCTCGAAGTAGTGGGCGATTTTATTTTTGCGGGCGAAGTCGCGCATAATTTTTGCCAGATCCGCGCTCTTGATGTCTTTGGCGGGCTGAAAGTGATCGGGTATCAGCGCAATTTTTTCCGCGTCGAAGACAGGGCGTCCGATTTTTTCAAACTCTTTAATCGACGGCGGCCCCGTCACGTCGTTCGCCATGACCAAATCCAAATCGCAGATAACCAGCTGCCCCGCTTCCACCGAGTCGAGCCCCGCGTGTCGCGCGAGAATTTTTTCGCTCATTGTCATGCCCATAAAGTTGCCCTCCTAAAATTTTTACGAATAACGCCGCTGAATCTCTCTGAAGACCGTATCGTCTCTCGTCATGTCCAACGGAATTTTCCAACTCAACTTGTGCAGGAAGTTACCTTGCAAAATTTTGTCGAACGGATACGCCGCGTAAGGAGCGTTCAAATGATTTTGAATGAAAAAAACTCCCGTGTTGTTTATCGGTACCTCGTCAATTTCCTTGCGGACGACAGGAATATTTTCGTAAGCCAAAGCAATTGCAAAGTCTATCAAATAATAGTCGATGAAACTGTCGGCTTCTTGCAAGTAGACGTTGAAAAATTCTTTCACAAAAGCAAACAACGGATTGTGGAGAATGGACGTGCCTTGAATGCCAGTTGTCCATCTGCAGAAAGATATATTGTTCGGAAATTTATTTCGGATAGATTTTTCTTTGTGGAATCTTTGTGTGAAATAATTCTTCGCCAAAAGGTCTTTGTGATTCTCCAGCAGCTCCGTGACCAAAACAGTCGAGTCGAGCCACAAGCCGCCGTATCGCTCCAAAAGATTTATTCGCAGGATGTCAGAGAAATGTGTCCGCGAAATTTTTCCCGCCCTGAACTTTTCCATGATGTGCGGCGCGATGTCCACATAATCCGAAAAATTTTTCTCGTCGACGAAAACGATTTTGTAATGCCCCGCGTTCTGCTTGAGTGAATTGTAACAGCAACGGACAATCGGCGGCAAATTCTCTTCGCCCTGCAGCCAGCAAAAATAAATCTGATAATCTTCGACCGGCGGACAAGTCTCCGCGTTGATGACGGCGCGCGAATATTTTTTTATCAGCGCGGAATATTTTTCTTGCAGGAAGTCAAAAATTTGTTGGTTGCGCGCGATGGCTGACCGAATGTGCGGCGGAAGATTTGTATTCAAAATCTGATTCCACTTCGCGAAGGTTTCAAAGTCTTGCCGCAGTTGGAAAGGACAGCGATTTAAATCTATCAGCCGCTGAGCCTCCGTGAACTCGCCGAACGCCAGCAACGCCAGCGCAAAATATTGTCGACGAACAGAATTTTTTTCTTGCCGCGCCTGCTCCAAAATTTGCCGCGAAATATTTTTCTCCTCTTGCGTGAATTTTGTCCTGCGATAAGCTTCGCCCGCCAGCCGCCAAAAGTCCGTGTAAAAATCCGTCAGATAAATGGTCTTCATGGCTTCGAGCGGCAGCCGCGAAATTATTTCCGCCATTTGCACTCTGCGCCAGAACAAATCGAAATCCGAATCTTTTCTGCCCGCCGCGATGAGTGCCTGCAAATTGTTCACGCGCTGTTCAAGAAATTTTATCCGAGCCGTTTCCTCGCGTTCCGTTTCAGGTTGACGGGGGGGGGGTATTGTTAAATTTTGACTCCATAAAAATTTCCTCCCGTTAGCAACAAAAAGCCGAGAGCAGAAAAAATCTGCTCCCGACTCCATGTCAAAGCCTTTATTCGGAATTAATCTTTCGACAGGTCGGAGCCGTCCTTGAGCCAGCTCATCATGCCGCGCAGTTTTGCACCGACGGTTTCAATCTGATGTTCGGCGTGAATCCTGCGCTGTGCCAAGAAGTTTGCACGCCCCGCCGCACGATTCTCGACGAGCCATTGGCGCGCGAAGGAGCCGTCCTGAATATCGGAGAGAGCCTTTTCCATTGCCTTGCGCACTTCGGGCGTGATAATTTTCGGACCCGTGGTGTAATCGCCGTACTCGGCGGTGTCGCTGATGGATTTGCGCATCTTGGCCATGCCGCCCTCATACATGAGGTCGACGATTAATTTCATTTCGTGGAAGGTCTCAAAGTAAGCGATTTCGGGCTGATAACCCGCCGCGACCAAAACCTCGAAACCGTTCTGAATCAAGTGAGTGACGCCGCCGCACAGGACGCATTGTTCGCCAAAGAGGTCAGTCTCGGTCTCTTCCTTAAACGTCGTCTGCAGGACGCCTGCGCGGGTGCCGCCGATTCCGCGGGCGTATGCGAGAGCAATGTCGAAACATTTGCCCGAAGCGTCTTGATAAACCGCGAAGACATCGGGGACGCCGCTGCCCTCGACGAAAGTCCTGCGAACGAGATGACCCGGTCCCTTGGGCGCAACCATGAACACGTCAACGTCAGGGGGCGGAACTATTTGCTGAAAATGAATGTTGAAGCCGTGCGCGAACGCCAATGCCGAGCCGCTCTTCAAATTCGGAGCGATTTCATTTTTGTAAACGTCCGCCTGCTTTTCGTCGGGGATAAGAATCATCGTGATGTCGGCGATTTTGACTGCCTCGGCGACGGTCAAAACTTTCAAGCCGGCTTTTTCGGCGACGGGTTTGGACTTCGACCCCTCATAGAGCCCGACAACGACGTTGGCACCGCTGTCCTTAAGATTGAGAGAGTGGGCGTGCCCTTGGCTGCCAAAACCGATGACCGCGATTGTCTTGCCGTTGAGAACGCTGAAATCCGCATCCTGGTCGTAATAAACTCTTGCTGCCATTGAATGAACCTCCAAAAAAAATCATTGGTAAAACCAGGGGCAAGTGTATCACGGATTTTTTTGAGATTCAAGCTTTTTCTTCGCCCAAGTCCTTTTATTGGATTCTCTAATCTTAGCGATTGTTTCGGGCGTGTGAGTCATGCTTTTGTCAGGCGAGGGTTTTACTTCCTTTTTTCTTTGGTTAAAAAGATTTGTCCACAGGTCACAGATGTCCTCCATATTGTAAGAAGTGCCTGTACCTCACCAACGCAAAAATAAATAATTCAATCCCAAAGTGCGCGAATACCGTGCCTCGGTAGCCAAGCCGCAAATAGTGCGGACACCGATGTTTTTAAGTTTATCATCTCCTTGATGAATCTTTAGCCATTCCGTAGGGTCAAAAGGAGTACAATCATCTCGAATACGCAGTGTCAAAGATTTATTCTTACTGACAAAAACGTCAATGCTGTGTTTCCGACCGTCGCCAAAACCTCAACGAATTATATTGCTGCCCATTTCCTTTATGGAAAGTGCTACCGGCATAGCCTCTCGTTCGGTAGCGTCATTATTTAGCAAAAACAATCGCGCCGCCTCCGACAAATTATTTTCCGCGCCGAAAATCTGTCGGTAAACACAGAAAATCATCTATGGTTCGGGGTATGACCTTTTTCCGCAGAGCAATGATAGAAAGGTGCTGCCAAGCAAGTTAGTGTAGCCATTAGGAAAGTTAAGGGCAAACTTTCAGTGAGTGAAATTTTTAAGAGACTGTGCAAAGAATCTTTATCGCGCTCCCCGGAAAACACGCCGGCCATGGTGAGGGTTGCGGTGATGATTCCGCTTGCTATGGGCAGGAAAATATTGTTCAAAGAATTGAGCACGGCAAAGGACGCAATGGCCGCCAAAGGTGCTGTCATAAGCAAAATATGATTGATGATAAAAATTTGTATGGTCTTGCAAAAATGGTTCGCCGCCGAGGGAAAACCAATGCGCATCACCGGCAACAGTTGTCGCCACTGCCAACCATGCCACAGAAAACGAACACAATTTCTGTTGCCTGATTCCCTGCAACATGACCAACAGAGAGGTTGCATGGCACAGGGACATAACAAGTCCCATGCCCGGCACACCGCCATGCAAGTAAAAAATATTGACCGGCGCGCCGACGATATCATAAAAGGGAGATGTCCTGCCGCCGCGTCGGCCATATCTATAAGCAGCAGCTCATCACCCTGCACCATGATGTTTCTTTGATGAAAATCTCCGTGGAGGAAAGTGGCGCGGGGAGGCAGGGCATCTGTCATTTTGCGGAGCAGGTCAAGTTCCGCCGGGGTAAACAGGTTGTCCAAAGCGTCGATACGGCTATGGTAAATTTCAGCTATTTTTGGAAAAGTATCCAGAGCGGGCGTAAGTTCGTGGATCTTTCGCGCCAACGCGGCGCACTTGGGGATAAGTTCCTCCAGGCGTGAAGGCTCGGAATTTACAATCTCTCGGACGCTTTTGACCTCCACCAGTTCAAATATCAGTTCCGGTCTTTGACCACAGCGCACCGCCTCATAAGAAATCGCCGTGGGAACACCCAATAAGAAGGCGGCTTGAGATTTTTGACGTTCCCGCTCCACTGAATCAACGGTGACTGCATTTGAGGCGATTCGGTCACTGTGGCCAGTATTTTTTTTTGCGTTTCGGGCGTGTTGTCTGCGGACAGTTGCTCACCAAGATAAATTTTTAGCTCCTTCATGATAATTTCCTCGTCGACAGAATTAATCAGCTTGCCATATATTTTTTGTAAAGAAATTTATCTTCCTCGGTGTATTCAAAAAATGCGCAGGCTCAATTTGATAAGGCGCGGCTTGTTCACGATAGCGGCGCAAATCGCGATAGAGCAAATGTGCCTGAGGCATATTCCAAAAAATTTTACAGCGAGCAGAGTAGTCGGCATTTTCTTGGCGCAAAAATGTGTCAAGGGAATCGGCTACAGTCTCCGTTGCTCTATGACGCAAAACCCCAGACTGTTCCGTAAGATCTGTCAGTTCCAAAAGAATTGTCAGACCCGGCTCATCTGCATAAAAAGCGAAATCCGCCACATCAAATCCGTACTCGTCAGCTGTCTTGACTATGGCTTGATAGACCTCGTCTTCGTTAAGCGTTGCGTTACCTTCCTTGACCGTTTGTCCGCGGCGACCTGCCAAAGAAAAAATTAAATTGCTGCCGTTCCGTTCCTCCACGCGAATTATCATGTCATTTTCTCATTATGGTAAATTGTGTAGAAAAAGCAAATCCATGAGATGACGGAGGTGGCGAGTAGAACGAAATTATGAGGATGTGAATCTTGGTGTTTTTGCCGCCCCGCGACGCGCTTTCCGTGTCAACGACATGATTCAAAGCAAATTTTTGCTGTAATATTCGCGGGCTTGATGATAATCGTGAATGGTATTTTCGCCACGCTCAAGAGCGACGAGCCCCGTGCGGATGACTTCTAAGATTCCGTAGGGTGCGAGGAGCCGCGTGAACGCCGTGACTTTCTCGTCGTTGCCGGTTATCTCGAAGATGAGAGTGGTGGGCTGAACGTCGACGACGTGTGCGCGGAAAAGTTCGGCCATTTTCAAAACGTCCAGGCGCGTGCTGTCGTCGGCGGAAACTTTTATCATGGTCATGCCGCGCGTGACGGCCGTCGCCGAATCCAATCGCTGCACCGCTTGCACCACGGGCATTTTCTCCAACTGCTTTATCATCTGTTCGATTAAATTTCCGTCGCCGTGAACGACCACCGTTATCCGCGAAAATTCGGGCGACTGAGTTATGCCGACCGACAAGCTGTCGATATTGAATTCGCGGCGGCTGAACATGCTCGCCACGCGCACGAGGACGCCCGGCTGATTTTCGACGTAAACCGACAAAACGTGCTTCATTGCTTGTAAGCTCCTCCAAAAAATTTTCTGCGGCGAATGATACCACAGCTTTGACAAAAATGGAATAAGAAAAATTTAAAGAGGCACGCGCGGGCATGCCTCTGAAATTTCATTTGGAGCGGGCAATGGGAATCGAACCCACCTCTAAAGCTTGGGAAGCTCTCGTTCTACCGATGAACTATGCCCGCCGATTTTTTTATCGCAATAAGCTCAAAGCCCCTGCAACATTTTGATTGAACATTCTGGTGCCGAAGAGTGACAGTTGCTCCAAAGTTTGTTCGGTGCGAAGATTGACCACCTGCGCGGCGATGTCTGCGTCATTCAAGTTGGCCAGCGCGCCAATCATATGCTCTTCCATTGTCACGTAATTTGCCTCTTGGAACTCCAGCCGCTGAAGTTGTGCACCTTGAGTGGTTGCCTCGTCAAGTGCCTCATCCAACGAATAGCCGCCGTAAACCGAAGAGTTCAATTCATTCTCCATGTCTTGGAGGTATTTGAGTGCGCCTCCGACTTTCTCCAACGAATCTTGAATCCCTTTTGGAGTAACCGCGTCGATTGTAACATTGCCCTCCGCGTCCGTCAAGCCCAAGGACTGCGCGCGGATGTCGCCGACGGGAAGAGCCCTGTAGCCGTCGAGCCCTGCGCTTGTCAAAGAATCGCGCGAGCCGTCGAGGAGGCGTTGCCCGTTGTATTCGACGCGCGCGTTTGAATCGATTTGCGCGACGAGCTGATTGATTTCCTTTTGAATCGCCTGGCGGTCGAGCGAGCCGTTTGTGTCGTTGGCGGCGTTGACGAGATGAGACTGAATCTTCGTCAAGCCGCTGATTGTGTTGCCCGTCGCCCCCTGCGCGACTTTAATCATCGCGCTCATGTTTTGCGTGTTGCGGGTCGATTGGGCAGCCGCTCCGATATTTTTCGTGAGGCGCGCGGCGATTGAATATTCGGACGCCCCCAAAGCGGCACTCGGATGCTTGACGCCCGTCGAAATTCTTTGGGAAGTTATCTGCGAAGAGCGATTGATTCGGTTATAACTGTTTACGTAAGGATTCGCTCCGCCCACTGCCATGTTAGCCATTTTGTCTCACCCTTTCTTCTTCCGTGAACAGAAAAAATCCGTCTGATTTCTGCAGTAAAGAATATCACAAAAATTTTTTCGGCACAAGAAGTTTTTGCTGAAAGTGGGAAAAAATTTTTGGAGGCGCGAAAGATTTTTTCTGCAAAAATTATTATCGTTGCATGAAAAATTCCTGCGTGATAAAATCACTGCAGAAAAAATTTCAAAGGTGGGAAGGACGATGGTTCACATAGTCGGAGCGGGACCGGGCGACCCCGAATTAATCACCGTCAAAGGGCAGCGACTGCTCAAAGAGGCGGACGTCGTGATTTATGCGGGCTCACTCGTCAACGAAGAGATTTTAAAACTGTGCAAGCCCGAAGCAGAAATTTATAACTCCGCGCAAATGATGCTCGAAGAAATTTTGCACGTCATCAGCTTGGCGGAAAAGGCGGGCAAGACGACAGTCCGCTTGCACACGGGCGACCCGTCACTTTACGGCGCGACGCAGGAGCAAATGGACGCAATGCAGGCGCGCGGCATCGAATTCGACGTGACGCCCGGGGTGAGCTCGTTCTTGGCGGCGGCGGCCTCCCTCAAGCAAGAGTACACATTGCCGGGCATAACGCAGACGGTCATCATCACTCGGCGCGGCGGACGCACGCCCGTCCCCGACACCGAATCACTCAAAAAGCTCGCGCAACATCAGACGACGCTTTGCATTTTCCTTTCCGTCAGTCTCTTGCCCGAAATCAAGCGCGACCTGCTGTCGGCGGGTTTCAAATCCTCAACGCCCGTCGCCGTCGTTTACAAAGCGTCGTGGCCGAACGAAGAGAAAATTATCCGCGGGCGACTCGACACAATCGTTCAGCAAGTTCAGGAGGCGAACATTGACCGCACGGCCATGATTATCGTCGGGCACTGCTTAAACTCCGAGAGCCGCCCGAAGTCCAAACTTTATTCACCAACATTCAGTCACATGTTCAGGCAGGCGAGAATTTAAATTGAGAACAGCAATTATTTCATTGACGGCAGAAGGTGCCAAACTCGCCGCGAAAATTTCCGCGAAGGTCGGCGGACAAACTTTTGCCAAAGGAAAAGATTATTCGAAGCTTGCCGAGCTGGTCGCGGAAGTGTTCGGCAAATTCGACGGACTTATTTTTATCTGCGCGGCGGGAATAGTCGTGCGAATGATTGCGCCGCACATCGTCGACAAACTCAGTGACCCGGCGGTCTTGGTCGTGGACGAGCGCGGGCAAAATGTCATCAGCCTGCTCAGCGGACACGTCGGGCGCGCCAATGAATTGACGGTCGAAATTGCCAAGGCGATTGAAGCCAACCCCGTCATCACCACTGCCACGGACGTTGAAGGAAAATTTTCCGTCGACGCCATCGCCTCCAGGCTCGGATTGGTGCCCGAACCCAAGGAAGCGATTAAGGCGATTAACGCGGCGATTTTGCGCGGCGAAGAAATTTTCGTGACGGCGGGCGAGGCGCGCTTGAATTTGATTCCGCAAAATTTAATCGCGGGCGTCGGCTGCAGGCGCGGAACTTCGTCGCTGAAAATTTTCGAGGCGATAGAGCGGGCGTGCGCCATGATTCATCAACCGATTGAGCGCGTGAAACTTTTGGCGAGCGTCGACGCAAAGAAAAACGAAGTCGGACTCGTGTCGTTGGCGGAGGCCATGGGGCTTGAGATAAAATTTTTTTCGGGCGCGGAGCTGCAAAAGAAAATCGACGAATACAAATTGGAGGAGTCAAAGTTCGTCACGCGGTCGGTGGGCGTCGGCAACGTGTGCGAGGCGGCGGCTCTTTGTTGCGTGGAGGAGGCGCGCTTCGCCCTGCCCAAGACTGCCTTCAAGGGCGTGACGGTTGCTCTGCTGTGGGAAAAATAATTCAGTGAGGAGTGTGCAGTTAGGAGTGAGGAGTTAAAAATCCCTAACACCTAACTCCTAACTCCTAATTGAAGAGGGTGACTTGATGAAAATTTACACGAAGACGGGCGACAAAGGTTTGACGAGCCTTTACACCGGCGAGCGCGTCGAAAAAAATTCTCTGCGCGTGCAAGTTTACGGCGCGATTGACGAGGCGGACTCGGCGTTGGGAATTGCGCGAGCGTTCGTCGACAGTGATGACGTGCGCGAAAAAATTTTTGCCGTCCAAAAACTTTTGCCGAGATTGATGGCGGACTTCGCGAGCTTGAATCGGGAGCCGACGATAACTTCCGACGACGTAAAAAATTTGGAGGCGGAAATGGATGCGCTGGAAAATTCGTTGCCGCCGCTGAGAGAATTTTTAATCCCCGGCAAAACAAAAGGCGGCGCGTTCCTGGACTTGGCAAGGACAATCACGCGCCGCGCTGAACGGTTGGCTTGCGAGCTTTCCAAAACTGAATCGGTTCACGAGTCGGATAAAATTTTTCTCAACCGCCTGTCGGATTTTTGCTTCCTGCTCATGCGCAAGGAAGATTCACGGAATTAATCAATCGAATGATTTGTTCGGTCGTCGCGGAGATATTTTCTGCGGCGATATTTTTTTTCATGGCTTCGGCGAGCGTCATGGGCGCGCGCAAAATCGCAAAGCAGGCGTCGAGCCCCGCGTCGTCAGAAATATCCGCAACGCTGCCGCCGAGCCCCACGGTTAAAATTTTCGGATTGAGTTTCTTGGCGAGCTTGGCGACACCCGACGGAGCTTTGCCTTGAGCAGTCTGGCTGTCGAGGCGTCCTTCGCCGGTTATCACCACGTCAGCCGTCTTCAAAGCTTCGGCGATGTCGAGCGCGTCCAAAACCAAATCGACGCCGGGCAAAAGTTTTCCGCGCAAATATGCTCTGAACGCGAAACCCAAGCCGCCCGCCGCACCGTCGCCCGCCGCAGATTTTTTTTCGAGCTTGAGGAAATTCGCGCTGAGCTCTCCGAAATTTTTTATCCAGCCGTCCATCGTCCGAACGATTTCGGGCGTCGCACCTTTTTGCGAACCGTAAATCGCCGAGCAGCCGTTCGCGCCCGTCAGAGGATTCGTCACGTCGCAGGCGATTCTGAATTTGCATTCGCGCAGAGCAGGCAGGACGTTCGAGTTGTCAATCGCGGAAATTTTTTCCAAGTCGCGCCCGAAAATTCCTCCGCCGCCAAAATTAAAGCCGAGCGCAGTCAACATTCCGAGCCCGCAGTCGTTCGTGGCCGAGCCGCCGATTCCGATTACAAAATTTCTGCAGCCGTCGTCAATCGCGATTTTAATCAGTTCGCCGACGCCGTAAGTGGTCGTGTTGAGCGGGTTGCGAAATTTTTCGGGGACGAGCGGCAACCCTGCGGCGTTTGCCATTTCGATGACCGCCAATTTTTTTTCGGCGACTTCTCCGAACTCCGCCGCGATTTTTTCTCCGAGCGGACCGGTGACTTCAGCCGATTTCAATTCGCCGCCGAGCCCCGCGATTATCGCCCGACAAGTTCCCTCGCCGCCGTCGGCCAGCGGGAAAATTTTTATATCTGCTTCGGGCGACGCCGACAAAATTCCCGCGCGCGCCGCCTCGCCCGCCTCCAAACTCGTCAAGCTCCCTTTTAAGCTGTCGATTGCCACGACGATTCGCCGAATTTTCCTGCTCATTGCCTGCACCTCACCGAAAATCTTTTGCGCAAAATTTTATCAGAGGAACTTTTAAGCGTCAATTTTTTCTGATACAATCGGCGGCAAGGAGGTGTTGGTCATGCTTGAGAGTTTAATCCTCGACAGCCCGTTGCGCGGCACGCTCATTGCGCTCGACGAAGTGAACGACAAAATTTTTTCAAGCGGGGCGGCAGGTCGGGGCGCGGCGATTAAAAATCCCGACGGAAAAATTTTTGCGCCCTTCGCCGGCACGGTGGAGTTCCTCGCCTCGCCCGGAGTCCTCGGCTTGAAATCTTTCGGCGGCGTCGAACTTTTGATTCACGTCGGGCTCAACACTTGCAAACTTATCGGCGAAACTTTTCAACCGCGAGTGACGGCGGGCGACACGATTCAGCGCGGGCAAATTTTGCTGACGTTTGACCTGCAGGAAATGATTCGCGGCGGTTTCGATTCGACAACGCCCGTCGTCGTGACCAATCCCGAAAATTTTGGCGACATTGTCTTTCGGCTCGGCGCACGGAAAATTTTTGCTCAGCGCGCCGAAAAATTTTTGTTCGGCAATCTGCACGGAGCTTTTGAGTTAAAAAATTTTATTGCGTCAACGTGGCAGAGAGTGACGGCGGGCGACACGATTCGGCGCGGTCGGAGACAACCGGCAGCGAAGAAAATTCCATCCGCGAATTTGCCGAATTGCCGCGGGATTTTTATTTGGGCGAACGAGATGATTCACTTCACGGACGACAACGGATACAATTTTGGGGCAAGGGTTGCCGCCCGTCGAAGCTTGACTTTGAAAGGCTTTTGAATTAACCTTTGAAAAATTTCGCAAAAGTTGAGGACGATAAGAACTGATGACTGACGTACAAAACCAGCGGGACGCGCGCGGCGTCAAAATAAAAAAGACAGGAGTAACACGAGTGCACCTGCCGTTTTTTATTTCGGACGGCGAAAACGTTCAGCAAGTCACGGCTCAAATCCGATTCACGGTCGCGCTCGCCGAAAATTTGCGCGGGACTCACATGAGCCGGCTGACGGAAATTTTGATGAACTGGACGCGCCGCCCGATAAAAATTTCCGACGTGGAAAAAATTTTGCTCGACGCGCTGAAAAAACTTTCGACGGACGGAGCGGCGATTTCCATGGCGTTCAAATATTTCGTGGAAAAAATTTCGCCGGTGTCGTCGAAGCTCTCACTCAACGCCGTGGACTGCTCCTTCAGTGGCGAACTCACTCGCGGCGAACGAATGAAATTTACTTTGGGCTTGGAGGTTCCGTTCACGTCGCTGTGTCCTTGCAGCAAAGAAATTTCGGACTTCGGCGCGCACAACCAACGCTCCGTCTGCCGCGTGAAGTTGCGCTTCAAAAATTTTGACGGCGTGTCGATTGAAAAATTCGTGCGGCTGATTGAAACTCAGGGCTCGGCGGAAGTCTTTCCGATTCTCAAGCGCGAGGACGAAAAATTTGTGACCGAGGCCGCTTACCGAAATCCGAAGTTCGTCGAAGATATTTTGCGGGACGTGGTGCTTGCCCTGCGCCGCGAGAAAAATTTGGAGGCGTTCGCCGTCGAGTGCGAGAACTTTGAATCGATTCACAGCCACAACGCCTTCGCCGCACACGAAGAAATTTTGCCGTAAAAAAATCCCCGCCGCCCGACGGGGAAATTTTTTTTTTTATCGTTTGTCCAATTTTTTTGCGAGAGTGTTGCCGAGGAACTGAACGAGCTGAACCAAGACGATGAGCACGACGACCGTCGCCAGCATGACTTCGGGGCGGAAACGTTGGTAACCGTAACGAATCGCCAAATCGCCGAGCCCGCCGCCGCCGATTGCGCCCGCCATTGCCGATTCGCCGACGAGCGCGATTATAACCGTCGTCAGCTGCGAAACGATGCCCGGCATTGCTTCGGGCAGGAGCACGCGGCTGATGATTTGAAACGGCGTCGCGCCCATGGACTGCGCGGCCTCGACCAAACCCGCGGGCACTTCCTTGAGCGACGTTTCGACTTGCCGCCCGATGAACGGTATCGACGCGATGACCAGCGGGACGATTGCCGCCGTCGTTCCTATTGCCGAGCCGACGATAAATCTTGTCAGCGGAATGATTGCGACCATTAAAATTATAAACGGGATGGAACGAATGGCATTGACGACCGAGCCGACCGTTTGATTGAGGACGAGGCTCTCCAAGATTTGTCCCTTGGCTGTGGTGTGGAGCAAAACTCCGAGCGGCACTCCGACCGCCGAAGCGATTGCCATGCTCACCACGACCATGTAAATTGTTTCGCCGAGAGCTTTACTCAACAGCGGCAGGATTTCTGTGAACATAACCAATCACCTCCACTCTGACATCTTGCCCGCCGAGAAAATTCAGCGCGCTGTCAATCGACTCATCGGGGCCGCTCAAGCCGACGATGAATCTTCCGAAGGGCACGCCGTGAATTTCGTCCAGGTTTCCGAAAAGCATCGTGCATTCGACGCCCGTGCATGTCCGAATCATTTTCGCAAGGATTGGGTCGTCGGCTCTGTCGCCGAGGAAAATCAATCGCACGAGGAGGAAACTGTCGGGCGTTCGGTCTTGAGAAATTTCGTTGCCGCGGAAAGCAGCGGGCAAATCATTCGAGAGGAGCACGCTGATAAATTCTTTTGTGATTCTGTGCTGAGGATTCGTGAACACGTCGAGGACAGAGCCGCGCTCGGCGATAACCCCGTCGCTGATGACTGCCACCTTATCGCAAAGTTCTTTGATGACTTGCATTTCGTGAGTGATGACGACGACGGTCAGCGACAAGTTGTGATTGATGACTTTGATGAGGTCGAGGATTGATTTGGTCGTTTGCGGGTCGAGCGCTGAAGTTGCTTCGTCGCACAGGAGAACTTTCGGGTCGCTGGCGAGGGCGCGCGCGATTCCGACGCGTTGCTTCTGTCCGCCGGAAAGTTGAGCGGGATATTGATTGGCTTTGTCCGCGAGCCCGACGAGTTCGAGGAGCGGCAAAACTTTTTTCTCAATGTCAGCCGCGCTCGTGCCCGAAAGTTTCAGCGGGAAGGCAATGTTATCGTAAACGGTCGCGGAGCTGAGAAGGTTGAAGTGTTGGAAAATCATTCCGATATTTTTCCGCGCCGCGCGCAGTTGACTTTCCGTGAGCGTGGTCATGTCCTGTCCGTCGACGAAAACTTTTCCGGCGGTCGGGCGTTCGAGCATGTTAATGCAGCGCACGAGCGTGGACTTGCCCGCGCCGCTGAGCCCGATTATCCCGTAAATTTCTCCGCGCGCGATTTCCAAATCGATTCCCTTGAGCGCGTGAATTTTTCCCGACGGACTGTCGTAAATTTTTTCAATGCCTGAGAGTTTTATCAAGCGATTCACCTCTTTTTAGGGGTTAGGATTTAGGAGTTGGGATTTAGGGAAAAATTCTTGTCCCTTGTCCCTAATCCCTTGTCCCTAAAAAATTATAAAGCGCGCCGAAAAGATTTGCGTCGTTGTGATATTTGCAGGCGACGATTTCGGGGCGCGGCAAGTAAACGGGCGCGTCTTTATAAATTTCGTCGAGCGCGTGCTTTACGGCGTCGATAAAACTTTGCCGAACACTTATCCCGCCGCCGAGCGCAAATCGTTCGGGGTCGAAGAGCACTTGCAAATTAAAAATCATCATCGCGACACCGTGAGAAAATTTTTTGAGCGCGGCGAGCATGTCGGCGTCGCCCTCCTCAATCAAATCGAAAATCATTTCGCCGCTGACATCTTCGGGCGGCATGTCCAAAATTTTTGTGCAACTTTTCTGGAAAGGAACTGCTCCGTACTCGTAACCGAAAAAATTTTCTTCGACGGCTTTGCCCGAAATATTTTTCGTCGTGAATGAAACTTCGCCCGCGCTGAAGTGAGCCCCGCGATAAAGTTCTCCGCCGCGAATGACCGCGCCGCCGACGCCTGTGCCGAAGACCAAAACCAACGCGTCGTTCACGCCGACGAGGCTGCCCGATTTGACTTCGGCCAGTGCCGCGCAGTTCGCGTCGTTTTCAATCGTCACGGGGACGCCGCACTTCAAATTGAGTTCCTCGGCAATGCAGTGCCCGTTGCTGAAGTCCAACGCGCCGCTGGAAATGCAAACGCCCTTGAACGCGTCGATGAGCCCCGGCATGGACACGGCAATGCCTTCCGCGTCCTCCACGCCGTGAAAAATTTCCGCGAGCCTTTCGAGAAATTCCGCGTGACTTTCTTTCGGCGTGGGAACTTTATTTTTCTCAACGATTTCAAAAGAGTTTGTGCCGCTCATGACGGCGTACTTGATGAACGTGCCGCCGACGTCTATCGCCAAAATTTTTCTCACGACCAACCCTCCCAAAAAAAGTGGTTAGTGAAAAGTGATTAGTGATTAGAATTTTGCTAACCACTAACCACTAATCACTAACCACTAAACTCAAGCGGATTTCTTGGACAAAATATTTTCTTCGAGCGGGAAAATCTGCGGGGACTCTTCGCCCTTTATGCACGCCTCAGTCACGACGACTCGGCGCGGCTCATCACTCATGGGGATTTCAAACATTACGTCGAGCATCACGTCCTCAATGATTCCTTTGAGTGAGCGCGCGCCCGTTTTGCGTTCGATTGCCTTCTGCGCGACCAATCGCAGTGCCGCCTCTTCAAACTCCAGCTTGACGTTGTCCATCGCCAAAAGTTTTTCGTACTGTTTGACGGGCGCGTTTTTCGGCTCGGTGAGGATTCTGAGCAGCGCGTCTTCGTCGAGGGTCTCCAGCGTGCAGATGACCGGCAGCCGCCCGATTATTTCCGGAATGATTCCGTACTTCATCAAATCTTCGGGGCGCACCTGATGAATCAACTCGTTGAATTTTTTGTCGGTGTCTTCCTTGGACGGAATTTCTGAGCCGAAGCCGATGTTCGAGTTGTCTTTGCTGATTCTCTTCTCAATGATTTTTTCAATGCCGACGAACGCGCCGCCGCAGATGAACAAAATATTTTTCGTGTCGACTTTAATCGTGGGAGCCTCGGGGTGTTTGCGTTGCCCGCGCTCGGTGAATTCGACGACGCTGCCTTCCAACATTTTCAAGAGCCCCTGCTGAACTCCCTCGTGGCCGGGGTCGGCGGTGATTGAATTGTTTGCGCCGGACTTGCGCGCGATTTTGTCGAACTCGTCCAGGTAAATGATTCCGTGCTCGGTTTTATTCACGTCTCTGCCCGCCGCGTAATAAAGATTTCTCACGGCGACTTCCACGTCCGCGCCGACGAAACCCGCCTCCGTCAGGCTTGAAGCGTCGGTCACGGCGAAGGGAATGCCCAAAAGCCGCGACAGGTGACTGAGCAGGGCGGTCTTGCCGCAGCCCGTCGGTCCCATAATGATTACGTTTGACTTTTCAATTTCCTCGTCGCCGTCGGGATTGTCCATCTCGTACTTCATGCGCTTGTAATGGTTGTAAGCCGCGACGGACAAAATTTTTTTCGCGCGGTCCTGCATGATGATGAACTCGTCGAGATATTTTTTGATGATGTGCGGTTTGTTTTTCTCAATCATTTCGCCGAGCATGCCGCTTAAACTTTTTTTCTTGGCGCGCGGCTTTTGAGCCTCTTCTTCCGCTTCGATGAAGTGATAAAGATTTTTTATGCAGTTCCTGCAAATGCCAAAGCCGGTGTTCGGGTCGAGGACGGGCATGTCCGCTTGGCTCTGAACTTTCACGCGCCGCCCGCATATGCTGCAATGATACGTATCGAATGCCATTTGAATAATTCTCCTTTTTAGGAACAAAGGAGAAGGGTCAAGAGCTTTTCAACTCCTAACTCCTACCTCCTAACTCCTAACTGCTAAAAGTCCTTGCAATAAAAATTTACAGCGCGTATAATACACCTTGCGCGGTTTTCGCGTCAACTTAAATTGAAGAGTCGGAGGTGGCAGCTTTGCAAAAAGAAAAGGGCGAAGGTGATTATCTGAACATGCAAAAAAATCAATACGAAGCTCCCGTTCCGCCCGAAGCCGTCGTCGGCAATTATGCTTGGCACGAAGAATATCCTTATGAAACTTTTCTGCTCTTCAAAAACGGCGACGTTCGCAAACCGATTTTCGACACGTTCAACGACAAAGTTGCTTTGGATTTTGCCTGCGGTTCTGGTCGCATGGTCAAGAGAATGCGTCGACTCTTCAAAAAAGTTGACGGCTGCGACATATCTTCTCGCCTGCTGAGAGAGGCCGAGCGTTACTGCAAACCCCACAGTGGTGGGGGTATTGATAGCGACTTCTATTTGACTAACGGCAACGACTTGGGAGCTGTTCCGCAAAATTTTTACGACTTCATCTACTGCACGATTTCCATGCAACACATCGCAAGTCATGCGATTAGGGAAAAGATTTTGTCGAGCATGTTCGCGGCGTTGAAGGTTGGCGGCAAGATTACTCTTCAGATGGCGTACAATCCTCGCGCGCCGTTCGCGTATGAATTGCCTGACATTGTCCACGTGGGAAATATGCTGGAGATTCGAGTCTTTACTCGTGTGCAAGGCGCAGATTATCTTTCCGATGACTTCAACGCGCCCGCGACCAACGGTGCTTACGACGTTTTAATCGCAAAAAAAGATTTGACGAACGTCAAGGCGGACTTGTCGAAAAAATTTTCCAACGTTGCGCTTTGGTTCAGCAATATCTCAAATTATCTCAATGATTTGAACGGTCAAGTCCATCAACAATATTGGGCGACGGATTGGATTTATTTGCATGGCGAAAAATCTTCGTCGTTCTGAATAAGGAGGTGCTCAAGCATGAAGGAAAAAATTCATCCGCAGTACTTTGAAGCGACGGTCACTTGCGGTTGCGGCAATACTTTCAAAACCGGCTCCACGAAAAAAGAATTGCGCGTGGACGTCTGCTCGAAATGCCATCCGTTCTTCACGGGTCGTCAGCGCGACGTCAAAGCCGGCGGCCGAATCGAAAAGTTCAACAAACGTTACAAGAAAGCTTGAACAAAAATTTTCAGGCAGGGTTGCCGAGTGCGCCCTGCTTGTTTTGATTTTATCGGAGGAAGAAATGGTCGAGATTTTGTTCTTGAAAAAAATTCATCGACGAGCCGAAGAAAATCGGAAGCCTCACTCCGAGTTCACGTTTCCTCGCCGACAAAATGTTCCAAACCTTCCGTGGGAAAAATTTTCTCACGTGGCGGAATTGAGAGCGAACCGGAATTTTTACCGAACTGAAACGCGACGGCATTTTGTCATGTTCCAATATTCTCTGCAGATGAAAACTTTGTTGAGAGAATATTTTTACTCGGTGGAAACGAATTTTTTCCTGCTGAACTTTCCGCCGGCGTTCGTTTACCTCTGCAAAAAATGAAGTGGCGACGTGATTTTTTTGGTCGACGCACTCGTCTTGGCTTTGCACCGCAGCTTCTTCGACGAAAATATGTTTCAAGTGCTGTTGGATACAAATTGGCAAAAGGCAGTGGAATTTGTCGACAATTATTCGACGCCGGTTTCTGCAAAAATTTTTTGGATTTTGCCGCTTGCGGTCATTGACGCCTTCAGAGAGATTCGCGAGTTTTTAAAAGTGCCGGAATATAACACGGCGTGGCTTTCTTTACCGTGATTCGAGATGCTTCGACTTTTGTTTATGAATACGACGAAAAACTTTTGCCGTTGCTTGAGGAGAGCTTGAAGAAAAATTCTTCCGCAAAAAATTTTTACGTTCTGCACCTCTTGTGTACGCCCGCCGATTATCGGTTGCGTTTCCCGCCCGAGTTTGAAGTTTTTAAAGCGGGCGATGAGATAATTAAACGCTTCGAGGAAAAGGACGCGATTGTGATTTACATTTCAGACCACGACGGCTTGAGATTCCGATGATTGTTTGGTTCTCCGAGCAATTCAAGGCGGCGCACCCCGAACTCGTGAAAAGAATTCGATTCGCGCAGGAGTTTGTTCAGCGAGAACTTCGACGCGACACGCAAAAGAATTTCCAGAGGCAAGGAATATGTGGACGGCAAAACAATTCCGTTAAGGAGCTGATTAAGTGGAAAAACCAATCGTGGGCGGGCAGGCAGTCATTGAGGGAGTGATGATGCGCGGCTTCGGCAAGGTGGCGACGGCCGTGCGCGAGCCCGACGGAAATATCAACGTGCAAGTCAAAACCGTCAGCTCCATCGCCGACCGCTTTCCGATTTTAAAATTGCCGCTGCTGCGCGGGGCGGTCAGTTTGTTCGAGTCGCTGATGTTGGGCATGAAGTCGCTGTCGTTTTCGGCGCAGGCGGCCGGCGAGGAGGACGAGCAACTTTCCGACCGCGAACTCGTCGCCACGATAATTTTTGCAATCGCGCTGGCGTGCGTGCTGTTCTTGGCGATACCGACCTTTGCTGCGAAATTTTTCCACACGCTCACCGACGCCCCGATTCTTTTGAACTTGGCGGAAGGATTTTTGCGGCTGATAATTTTTTTGGCTTACCTGTTCGCCATCTCGCGCATGAAAGATATCCAACGAGTCTTTCAATATCACGGGGCGGAGCACAAAACAATTTTCTGTTACGAAGCGGATTTGCCTCTGACGGTGGAGAACGTAAAAAAATTTCCGCGCCTGCATCCGAGGTGCGGAACTGCTTTTCTGTTAATCGTCATGCTTGTGAGCATTTTTGTGTTCGCGTTCCTCGGCTGGCCCGATTTGTGGCTGAGGATTTTGTCGCGAATAATTTTGTTGCCGCTCGTGGCGGGGCTGTCATATGAACTGATTCGATTCTCCGCGCGCTCCCAAAATTCGTTCGTGAGGCTGGCGACGCTGCCGGGGCTCTGGTTGCAATACCTGACGACGCGCGAGCCCGACGATTCGATGATTGAGGTCGCGATTAAATCTTTGGAGGCTGTCACGCCCCAAAATTTTCCCGAAGCCTCAAGCGCGGCGAGTGACTGAAAAATTTTTCACGGCTCAAGCGCGCTCATTGGATGCAACGTCACGTTGCTCACTCCTCCGCCGACGGAATGACGACTTCGGGCGCGTCGAAAGTTTTGTCGAGCGCGAGGATTTTATCTTCGACGACGTTGTACTTCACGTGCTGATATTCTTTTCCGTCGAGCTCCACGCCGTCGGCGAGCTTAACTTTCTTTTCCGCCTTGAGAGAAATTTTTCCGTAGAAGTCAACGATTTTTTCTTGCCAATTGAAAACCGCAGTGTCCGAGGTTATCGCGACACTTTTTTTGTTTTCAAATTTGACTTTGCCCGTGACTTCGGCGGTTTTGGTTTGCCACTGGAGATAGGCGCGCTCGCAGCTGAAAGAAATATTTTCCTGCGTGAGTTTGACGTTGCCCTCCGCCCAGCATTTTTGTTTGGCGACGCTGACGAGAGCCTCGTCGGCGGTGACCGTCGCCTTGAAGCCGTGATTGTTCACCACGACGTGCACATTGTCTTTCAAGACGTAAACGCCCTTGAAGATGTCAAAGTAAGTTTCGCCCGCCGAAATCTCAGGCATCTCCGCGAAAGTTTTTCCTTGCGCCACGAAAATCATCAGCAGCGCGAGCCCGAAAATTTTTAAAGTCCTCAAGAAATTTCCCTCCTTGTTTAGCTGTCAGCTGTTGGCTGTTAGCTGTTAGAATTTTTTTCTGCCGGCTGAAGATTATACCTCATCAGTTGGATAAAGATTAAAGTTGCGTCGACGACCGCCGCGATTAAAACTGCCAAGACGATTGAATCCATTTCGACGCGCCCCGCCGAATTCAGCACGGGCGACGGGTGCAACGAGAAATACATGCGCGGAATGATAAACACCAGAAACGGAACCGTCAAGACGCTCAGCAGAGAGTAGACCGCCGAAACTTTTGCGCGAATTTTTTCGTCGGAGACCGCCGCCCGCAACGTCAGGTACGCGCCGTAAATCAGAATCAGCACAAAGATTGTCGTTTGCCGCGGGTCCCAGTTCCAATACGCGCCCCACGTCAGCTTGCTGAAAATTGCGCCGCTCACCGTCGACAGCAGCACGAAGATGAATCCCAAGCGCGCCGCTCGCTCGCTCAATTTATCGAATGCGAAGTTAAACGTCCGTAAAAATTTTGCGGCGAAGAATGCACCGGCGAAGAACGCGATGACTGACACCCAAGCCGTCGGCACGTGGAAGAAAATTATTTTCGCCAAATCGCCGAGCCCTTTTATCGGCGGCACAAAAAAAATTATCGCCGCGATAATCGCGAGCGTCAGCAAGATTAAAATTTTGTTCATCGAAAAGCCTCACAGGTAATCGTAAAATTTTTCAGCCGCTTAAGAGCTTCGACCCGCCGCCAGAAATTTTTGAGCCGCTTACGAGCTCCGACCCGCCGTAAAAAAATTTTGAGCCGCCGTAACTTCACAGGTAATCGTAAAGAATCGAAGACGCCGTTATCAAAATCAAATCGAAAACCGCCACGACGACGAGTGAACTTACATCGAACGCGCCGCCCGCCAAAGAAATTTCCGTCAGAGCAATCGCGGGCAAAAAAATCGGGAGCGTTATCGGGAAAAGGAGAATCGGGAAGAGTCCGCCCTTGACCGCCGCCGAAGTCGTCAAAGCCGCCGTCAAAGTTCCCGCCGCCGCAATTCCGACCAGCCCGAAAAAAATCGTCGCGAGCAACAGCAAAAAATTTTCCACGGCGACATCAAAGAGGATTAAGAAAATCGGCAGGATGAAAATCGTCAGCGCGACCAGCGACAGGAAAACGTAAATCATTTTGCCGAAGAGAATTGCTTGAGCGTCGGCGTAAAGTTTGAGCGTCGGGAGAGTGCCCGCCTGCGCCTCGTCGTCGAAGGTGCCCGCCACGCCCGCGCCCGCCGCGAAGAATATCACGACCCAGAGCAACGCCGCCAAAAATTTCGGCTCGACACTCGCGCCGCCCGTCGACAAACTCAAACTCGCCACGGCAGTCAGCGCGAACATCATCATGGCCGCGAACGTCGCCCGCCGCCGCAACCCGATTAAAAAATCTTTTCGGACAATCGCCGCGACCTGTTCACAGCGGGAGTGAAATAATTTCATCGCAAAAATTTTCCTCCGCCTTATCGTTCGTGGCGAGCAGAATAATTTTGTCGGGCGCGGCAGTTTGAATCTCGCGGAAAAATTTTTCGCGGCCGTCGTCGTCGAGATTGGCAGTCGGTTCGTCGAGGAGCCAAACGTTTGCTTCGACGCCGAGGACAATCGCGAACTTCAGCCGCTGCCTCATGCCCGTGGAAAAATTTTCTGCGCGGACGTTGCCGAAATTTTTTAAATCCAAGCCGACGCGTTCACCGAGCTCCAAAATTTTTTCGTCGGACAAAACTTTTCCTCTGAGCTTTGCGAAAAAAAATAAATTCTCCGCCGCCGTCAGGTTCTCGTAAATTTTCATTTCGGGAGTGACTGCGGCGATTTTTTTTTCCGTGGAGAAATTCACCGCGCCGCTGTCGGGGCGAATGATTTTCCCTGCGAGCTTGAGGACGGTGGACTTGCCCGCGCCGTTCGCGCCAGTGACTCCGAAAATTTTTCCGCCGCGCAGTTCGAGCGAAATATTTTTGAACAGCGCATGCCGCCCGAAACTCAAGCTCACGTCGTCGAAGACAATCACCGCAGCATTTCCTTGTTGAGGCGCATCCACCGTTCGCCGCACTCGACGAGCCCGTCCGCCTGCATTTGAGAAATTTCCCGCGTCAGAGCCGAGCGATTGCATTCCAATTCTTTGGCGAGCTGAACGCGCCCCGGAACCCGCACGCGCTCCGAGCCTTGGCGGCGTTCGCGCTGCAGGAGATAAAGAATCACTCGTTCGCGCAAAGTCTTTTGGCTGAGGAGTTCGACCTTTTGCATCATCAGAACATTTTTTCGGCTGAAGGTTTCCAAAAGATTTTTCATGACGATTCCGTGCATGCGACCGAGTTTCGGGCCGGCGACGAGCAGCGCGCGATAAGGCACCCACATTATCACGGCGTCGGTCGTGAGCTGAACACTCGCGGCGACCAAATCTTCGCCGAGGATGGCGGAGACCGTCCCGAACATTGCGCCGCTTTCGAGCGAGTGTCCGACCGATTCGTTGCCGAGCCTGTCGAGTGCCAACAGCTGAGCTTCGCCGCTGACAATCACTCCGATGTTTGCGTTGGGCGCGAACGCCTCCAAAACTCTCTCGCCGCGCGGGTAACGCTTGACCGTTGTGCCCGTGAACCTCATGAACGTTTCAATCTCGTCCGGCAGCAAATCTTTAAAGAGCGGGACGCCGCGCAGTTCTTCTCCTGTCAACGCCGCTCACCTCCCGATAAAAATTTTTCCGATTATACCGCGTGCAATTTTATCACACAGTTACTTTTGTCACAACGCCCGCCCGAAATTTTCGCTTGCTGAAAAATTTATGACGCCAAGTCTTTTACAAATAAAAATTTTATAGTAAAATGGCGGCGAACATTCGGAAGAAAAATTCTTAACGGGTTGAATAAATTTTATGGAGGCATGGAATGTGTTTGAACTTGATGACAACACTTTGGACCAGTTCGCCAAGATTAAAGTAATTGGCGTGGGCGGCGGCGGCAACAACGCCGTCAACCGAATGATTTCGCTCGGCTTGGAGGGCGTGGAGTTTATCGCCGTGAACACCGACGCGCAGGCATTGCTCACCGCTTTGGCACCCAAGCGCATGCAAATCGGCGAGAAACTCACTCGCGGGCTGGGCGCGGGGGCTCGACCGGAAATTGGGCAGAAGGCGGCAATGGAAAGTCGCGAGGACATCATCAACGCCCTGCGCGGCTCGGACATGGTATTCATCACGGCGGGCATGGGCGGCGGCACGGGTACGGGCGCGGCTCCGGTCGTGGCGGAGTGTGCGCGGGAAATTGGCGCGTTGACTGTCGGCGTCGTCACTCGTCCGTTTACCTTCGAAGGTCCCAAGCGCAAAAAAAATGCCGACATCGGCATTGAAAACCTCAAGCGCAACGTCGACACGATTATCACAATTCCAAACGACCGCCTGCTCCAAGTCGTCGACAAAAAAACTCCGATGACTCAGGCGTTTACGATTGCCGACGATATTCTTCGCCAAGGCGTCAAAGGTATCTCGGACTTAATCGCGGTGCCGGGGCTGGTCAATTTGGATTTCGCGGACGTTAAGTCGATAATGAGCAACGCGGGCTCGGCTCTGATGGGTATCGGCGAGGCGAGCGGCGAAAATGCGACCGTCGACGCGGTCAAGGCGGCGATTGACTCTCCTCTGCTTGAAACGAGTTTGCAGGGCGCGCGCGGAGTGCTGCTCAACATAATGGGCGCGACCGATTCGCTGTCCATGTTGGAAGTCAACGAGGCGTCAACGACCGTGCAAGAGGCCGCTCACCCCGACGCGGAAATTATTTGGGGCGTCAGCCTCGACGAATCTTTGGGCGACAAAGTTTCCGTCACGGTCATTGCCACGCGTTTCGAAGAGGAAGCGGAAGAAGATTTTCGCGAGCCGATTCGTCAGCCCGAACCGACTCCCGTTCAGCCGCGCCGAGTTCAAGAGCAAACTTCGCGTTCGCCCTTCGGAACTTTTGACGGCGGCTTCGGCAACACGAATCCTCAGCCCGCCAACGTCGATATCGATATCCCGCCGTGGATGCGTTCGCGCAGATAAATTCGGCGAAAAAAAAATTGTCGCGGCGCACGGAGTGCAAATCCTCCTGCGCGGCGACTTTTCTTTTTCTGTTAATTTTTAACCACCACAAACAAAATGAATAAATCATGAATAAAGTATTTGACACGAAAAAATTATGGTGTTAAAATTTTATTGGCGGGCAGGAGAGGCAATCGCGGGGGAATTCGTTCCCACGAGGAAAGTCCGGACTCCACAGAGCAGCGTGCCGGGTAACGCCCGGTGAGAGTAATCTTAAAGACAGTGTCACAGAAAAGAAAACCGCCGGTTGAGGAGTTAGGAGTGAGGAGGTAGGAGTTAGGAGTTAAAAGCCCTAAATCCCAAATCCTGAATCCTAAATCCTAAACGGGTAAGGATGAAAAGGCAGGGTAAGAGCCTACCGGTCAAATGGTAACATTTGAGCCTGATAAACCTCACGCGGAGCAAAACTAAATAGGAAAGGGTTGAGGTTGCTCGCTGACCTTTCGGGTAAGTTGCTGGACTTGGGCGGCGACGTTCAAGCAAGATAAATGATTGCCATTATACAGAATCCGGCTTATTGACTGCCCGCCGACCAAAAAACGTCGCTGCTCTTAATCGGGTGGCGACGTTTCGCTTTCAGGAAAAAAACTTATTCAATTCATTTATTAATCACGTCAAAAGATTATAATTCTCTTAGAATCCATTAGAAAGGAAGTGGCTGATTTTGAGGAGTTTTTTGCGAGCGTTAGTGATGGTGATTTGTTTGCTATCGATGAGCGTTTCCACGAGCTTTGCGGCCGGTCAATTCAGAGTGGGCGACCAAGGCGAGGAGATTGCCGAGATTCAAGGGCAACTCGTCTTGCTTGGCTACGATGTCATGGCGGACGGAGCTTTCGGGGCGGCGACGGCAGATGCCATCAAAGAATTCCAAAAAGCTCAAGGCATTAAGGCGGACGGTTTAATCGGACCGGCAACGTACTCGGCACTGCTCGGCAAGGAAATGCCCGACATCACTCACAGCGCGAGCTACTTGGCGAACAACATTATCTCGTTGTCGATGAATTATATCGGCGTCCCTTATGTCTTCGGCGGCACCAGCCCCTACGGCTTTGACTGTTCAGGTTATGTGCAATACGTCTTCGCAAATGCCGGCATTTCCATTCCCCGCACCGCCGACGTCCAATACGATTTTGGCACGCCGATTTCCACCACCGACCTCGTGAGCGGCGACTTGGTTTTCTTCAGCACTTACACCTACGGAGCCTCGCATGTCGGAATTTATCTCGGCGACAACAATTTCATTCACGCCAGCTCAAGTCGCGGTGTCACTATCGATTCGTTGGGAAGTTCTTATTGGAGCTCGCACTACATTGGCGCACGCAGAATTTTGTAAGTCTTTAAAGACTTCATCAAAGAGAAAATGTCCCTCGTTCAGCCGAGGGGCTTTTTCTTTTTCCGCGATTGTATGATATACTTCATAAAAATTTTTTGAGAGGGGCGATTCATCATGGCGGACGTTATCGTTGGCAAATCGACCAAGGACAAACTCGTAACCGCCGAAGACAAAACTCAGGTTTACGGCTTGGCGGGCAGCGACACGCTTATCAGCGACGGCAAAAATAAAATTCTTCTCGTCGGCGGCAGCGGCAACGACCTCCTGCGCATGACGGGCGGCAACGGAACTCTCAGCGGCGGCAAAGGCTCCGACACCTTCGAGCTCAACTTTTCCGCCGAGAAAAAAATTTCCGCGGTGATTGAAGACATCAACCCGACCGCAGACAAAATTATCGTGAACTTCGACGGCGCGACGACTCCAAAGCTCAGCCACGTTATCAGCGGCAACGACGTGATTTGGACAGACGACAAAGGTTACTTCAATCTCACGCTGAAAGGTTCGAGCGACGCCGCCGATTATTACGAGGGCGACGCGCACGAATACATCTGGGACGTTTTGCGAATCACAAATCAGGAGCGCGAGGTTCAAGGCTTGGAGGCTCTGACTCTGTCGCAGGGTTTGTCGGACGGCGCGGCAATTCGTTCGGTGGAAATTATCGACAAGTATGCTCACGAACGCCCCGACGGCACGAGTTGCTTTACCGCCGTGAAAAAAGATTACAACGGCATGGGCGAAAACATTTACTCCAGCCCGACTTTCCCCGAAGCGGCAATGGAAGGTTGGATGAACTCGCCGGGGCACCGCGCAAATATTTTAAGGTCATACTTCACAAAGATTGGCGTAGGTTACACTTACGACGCCGACTCGCAGTGGAAACATCATTGGGTGCAAATGTTCGGCGGCGATTTATATTCGCCTGACACGATAAGCACGGCAGAAATTTTGAACACGTCGATGACTGTCAAGCGCGGCAGCTTGCCCGAAGAAGAAACTTCGACGCTCAACACCGTCCTTGGCAACGGCAATTCTTCCGTCAAACGCGGCGGCACTTATTCAATCGCGAAAAATTTTTCGGGAACGATAAGAATCAACACGAGCGACGCTGTGACAATCGACGGCGGCAGCGCGGGCGACTTAAGCGACGTGAAAATCGTGGTGAACTCCTCGACCGCCGACCTGACGATTAAAAATTTAAAAATCGTAAACGAATCGGGCAGCGTGATAACTTTCGGCACGGGCGCGGGCAATAAGCTGACGCTCGCGGGTCTGAACGCCTTGACGACCTCTGACACGTGGGCGGCGGTTGTTAATATCGGCGGCGGGCTGACTGTCGACGGCTCAGGAATTTTATTCGCGACGGCGGGCACTCAAGGTTCGGGCATCGGATTTAATTCTTACGGCGACACTTCAGCCGACCTCGAAATTAAAAACGGAACGATAACGACCACGACGAACATGGGCGCGGGTATCGGTTCGGGCTCAAGCGGTTCGATTGGCAACATAAAAATCACGGGCGGCACGCTCAACACGACGAGCACTTGGGCGGCGGGCGTCGGCGCGGGTTGGAACGGCTCCGTCGGAAAAATTTTCTTCAGCGGCGGCAGCGCGGACGATAACATCTCCGTCAACGGAACCGGCGCGACGATTTCGGGCGGCAAGGGCGACGACACGATTGACAGCAGCGGCTCCAACGTCACGTTCAAATATTCGTCGGGCGACGGCAACGATTTGATTCAAGGCTTCGATTCGTCCTCCACGCTCCAAATCAGCGGAAAAGTTTCTTCCGTAAAAAGCGGCGACAATGTCATCGTCAGCGTCGGCAGCGGAAAGATTACTCTGAGCGGCGCGGCGTCTCTCTCCGCCGTGAACATCGACGCCAACGACCCGACGACCTTGACCGTGACGAATGAAACTGCCTCCGCCGTGACGATTGCCTCCGCGATTGAAACCGCTGACGCTTCCGCGCGCACGAAGGCGATTAAACTCGTCGGCAATTCGTTGAACAATTCAATCGTGGGCGGCGCGGGCAAGGACAAACTTTACGGCAAGAACGGCGACGACACTCTGCGCGGCGGCAAGGGCAACGATTACCTCAGCGGACAGAACGGCAACGATAAACTCGTCGGCGGCAGCGGCAAGGACACGCTCTGGGGCGGCAAGGGCGACGATACGCTTTACGGGCAAAGCGGCGACGACGTTTTCATTTACAAGCCGAACGAAGGCAAAGATACAATCATGGACTTCTCGGCGGGCGATATGCTCCAAATTTTGAACGCGGACGGCTCGCAGGGTTCGTTCACAAATTCTTCGTTCAAGAGCGGCAAACTGACTCTGGCGATTGACGGCGGCGGGCACGTCATCTTTAAAGGCGTGAGCGCGACCGACAGCTTTAACATAAACGGCACGACTTATTCAATCGTCGGCAAGAAACTGAAGTGAGGAAAAATTTTTATGGCGACAAAAACTCAACAGGAAATCATCAAGCGATTCATGCGCGCGCTGGACATGACGAACGCTTCGGGCAGGAAGGCACTCGATGCCGCCGTGAATTACGCGACGGGCGGTTATTACTCCGACTTCCAAGCCGCGGCTGACCAAGTTGTCGCCGACTGCAAAGATTTGGGCGCGGATAATTTTCTTCTCGAAAAGTGCGGAATAAATTTGAACAACACCGACGTGGGCGCAATCACCGGCGCGGACGCGGGCGGCTCCAAAATCAAAACCGCCGATTCAATCGTCCCCGAAAGCGGCAAGCTCGACACGACCTTCAGCGACACTTCTTTTGAGATTTACGGCGTGACTTTTCGGCTGGGCAGCAGTTTGACTTCGGCCAACAGAGTTTACATGTGGCAGGCACTCAAAACTTGGTGGGCGCGCGAAGGCCTCAAGCTCAACGAAGAAAGTTTCGGTTACAGCTTCAACGACACCGACGCCGCCGCCAAAGAAATTATCGTCAACTTCAAGAACGAGAACAGCCGAAATTATTTTGCTTACGTCGAAGGCATTAACAAAGTCAGCGGCCGCTCCGTGGTTAAACTTTTCATCAACGAGGCGTGCTTCAAAACTTTCGCCGCCTCCGATGTCAACGGTCAGAGCTCGAAGTATCCGACTTTTTGTTTGGACAGGACGCTCGCCCACGAATTCACGCACGCGCTCATGATGGCGAAGGTCAACAATTACGGCAAGCTCCCGACCTTCCTCAAAGAGGGCTTGGGCGAACTCACGCGCGGCATCGACGACCTCAGGAACTCGGTGATTAAAACCGTCGCGAAAAATCCTTCCACGCTGAACAAAATTTTTAACGTGGAAAAAAATGTCACGGGCGTCAACGCTTACGTCGGCGGTTACATTTTCCTGCGCTGGCTGGCAAAGCAGGGCGCGCAAAATTATCTTTCCACTTACGACGAAGAGACCACGACCCTCAGCGGAAAAACTTTGACGCTCGCCGAAAATTTTTCGGGCAAAACTCTCGACCTCGACGATTACTCCTCCAAAATAAAAACCGTCAGGGCTTCGGCACTCGACGCGGGCATTTTGATTTACGGCAATGACAACGCAAACTTTTTAATCGGCGGCAGCGGCAACGACACTTTAATCGGCGGCAAGGGCGACGACTCACTCAAGGGCGGCGACGGGAAAAATATTTTCGTTTACAGCGAAGGCGACGACATCATCGTCGATTACTCGGCCGACGACAAAATTTCTCTCACCTCGGTGCTCGACGACACGACCCTCGACGGCGACGACGTGATTTTTAAAATTGTCGGCGGCTCGCTCACCGTAAAGAACGGCAAGGGAAAAACTTTGAACATTATCAATCGTCTGGGCGAAAGATATTCGACCGTCCTCGGCGGCACAACTTTGACGCTGACGAACGCCGCGACCTCGCCCGTAACCGCCGACTCCTCAATAAAAATTCTCGACGCCTCCGCGCGCTCGAAGGCAATCGAACTCGTCGGCAACTCGAAGGCGAATTCAATCACGGGCGGCAAGGGCGACGACACGCTCACGGGCAACGCAGGCAGAGATTTATTCGTGCACACGGCGGGCGACGATTTAATCACCGATTACTCAGCCGACGATAAAATTTCTCTCTCCTCCGCGATTAAGGCCACGACCCTCGACGGCTCCGACGTCATCTTCACGACCAAGAAAGGCTCGCTCACGATTCAGAACGGCAAAGGAAAAACTTTGAACGTTATAACGGCGGGCGGCGAAAAATTTTCGACCGTGCTCGGCTCCACGACTCTGACGCTGACGAATTCCGCTGCCTCGCCCGTGACCGTCGACGCCGACATAAAAAAAATTGACGCCTCGGCGCGAACGAAGGCGACAATCATCACGGGCAACGATAAAGCAAATTCAATCACGGGCGGCTCAGGCGACGACCAACTTCACGGCGGCAAAGGCAAAGACAAACTTTACGGCGGCAAAGGCGACGATACCCTCTGGGGCGACGCCGGCAAAGACAAATTTATCTGCGGCGACGGCGACGATATAATTTTCGGCTTCCAAGATGGCGACACGCTCTCGCTCGACGGGCTCGACTTCAAAACTTCTTACAGCAAAAAAAATTCCGTCATCAAGTTCAAATTCGACGGCGGCTCGGTCACCTTCCAAGATTTTTCCGCCACGACCTTTCACGTCGACGACAGTGTTTACTCAATCGTCGACGGCAAATTCAACCGACAATGAACGAATAAAAATTTTTCCCGTCGAAAAACTCGGCGGGATTTATTTATGTCAAATTCATTTTATCATAAAGATTTAACAGAGGCTCAATGGAACAGAATAAAATTTGTGTTTGAAGAAAAGCCAAAGGTCGGACGCCCGCCGCTTAATTTTCGCACAGTTTTCAATGCCCTCAAGTGTTACGGAGTTGAACTCGGCGGTAAAAAGATTCTTGCGGATAAAGCATACAGCAGCGAGCAAATTCGCTTTTTTGTCGCTGAACACGGAGCAGTTGCTTGCATTCCCGACATTTCGTTTTACTCGCTTCTTATGTTATTCACTTTTAATTTACCAACAACCCTTGGGAATGAAGAATTTTTTTAACCAAGGTATAATCGGCGCGCGGTAACGAACTCAATCGCCGGTCGTATAAGGGACAGAAAGGAAAAAAATCACAAACCAAAAAATTTTTTAAAGGAGACCGGTAAAAATGACAAACAAAATTCTTAAGGAAGAGATGCTCAGCGCAGAGCAGCTCGGACTCGTCGCGGGTGGCACTGCCGCCGAAAACAGGGTGGACGTTGCGTTTTTTCATCGATTGGGCTACGACATGACCAGGACAAGCATCAATACTGCCTACATTGAAAACGGAGTCAGTTACTTTGGCGATGGTTATTACACCAATCGCTACCACCTCAAGATGAACGGCGAGTGGTGCAAACATCCGCATTTTGCGGCTCTGGGTTACGTTCTCGCACAAAGAAAATATCCCGGCTTTAACGGCAACTGGACTGACGCCAATTACGTTAAGTCTTTCCTCGCAGACAAGTTCAACATTCACAGTCTGGGTTAAAACTTCATTTCAATTCTAATCAAAAGGAGACTGATTAAAAATGACAACCGAATTTTTGACAAACGAAATGCTCAGCGCGGAGCAACTGGACTTGGTCGCGGGCGGCTCTGATATTCAAAACGCAGAGGATGTTTTATTTTTCTATGAATTGGGATATGACGTAGCCTCAACCGAGCTCAAAGATGCCTTCGCCAAAAATGGCGTTAAATTCTCCGACAGATCCGACAACAACAGCTACAAAATCTTGACAGGCAACGGCGAGTGGACACAGCACCCGCATTTTGCGGCTCTGGGTTATGTTCTAAGTAAATCCCTCATCACGGCAGAAAAAATCCTTCGGCTTCGGTCGGAGGATTTTTTTATTGACTGCAGAAAAAATTTTTAACCAACATATAATCCGCGCGCAGTAACGAACTCAATCTCCGTTCGTATAAAGGGCAGAAAGAAATTTGAAAAGGAGAAATGAAAATGGCAACGGAAATTTTTAAGGACGAACTCATGAGCGAGGAACAGCTCGACAGCGTGGCGGGCGGCACTTGCTTGGAAAGTGCGCGGGACAGTTACTTCCTCAACGCCTTGAACGGCTCGATTAAACGTTACGAGGTATGGCAAATGGGTTATGAAGACCACAACGACGAACTCATCAAAGCATGGGCAACGGTGGGCGTGAAACTTGAACTCCCCGAAAGTATTTTTGTCGCAAACAAATATTTCATCAACGGCAAGCAAGTTTCACAGGAGGACGCCCGCAAACACGCGATGAGGGTCACCGGCAAATACATGGAAGAAGAAGATTGGTATTGTTGAGGAGACGGATAAAAATGACGAACGAAATTCTTAAGGACGAAATGCTCAGCGCGGAACAGCTCGAAAATGTCGCGGGCGGCACGGTCACCGACAGGGCTCTGACAATGCTTTGGTTGAAAGCAATTTACGATATTAAAGAAGGCAAGAACGGCAAAGTTGTCGATTTCACCTTCGGCAGCAACTTTGACGTCGACTCCGTGATGAAGAGATTCTGCGCCAGAGGAAACATTGAGTATCAAATGAATGAAAACGTAGATGACCAATATAAAATCAACGGACAGTGGCGCGACATTTCGTGGATGCTCGACAACAGACAAAAAACGTTCGATTTCTTCGACAGGAAATTCGGCATTAAATAAAAAATTTTTTCTCGACAAAACGTCGCACGGAATGTGCCGGCGTTTTTTTGTGTTTTGGAAGGCGGAATGATAAAATCAAAATCAGGAGATGATAGAAATGGAAACGGCACGAAAACTTTTGGAGGAGGGCAAGCCGCTCGAAGCTCTCGACCGACTGAAAAAAATTTTGCCGACGGCGGAGGAAGAATGGCGTGTTCATGAATTAATTGGAGCCGCCTTCCACGATTTGGCGGACGCCGAGGGAGCCGCGCAAGCTTACTTCAACGCGGCGAGGACGGACAGATTTTTGCGCAGTCAGCGGGCGCACTTCTCGAATTATTTGTTCGCGCTGCATTACCTGCCGCAACTCGACGCGGCGGCTTTGATTCACGCGCTGAAAATTTACAACTCACTTTATCGCGACGCAGAAACTTTGCCGCCAAAAAATTTGTCGGCGAAAAAAATTTCCGTGGCGTTTATCGCGCCGAACTTTTGCGATTCGTCGTCGGCGAGATTTTATGAATCATTGCTCACCGATTACGACCGCGAAAAATTTTTCGTGACGGCGTGGAGTCTGTCGAAGGAAGAGGACGCCTTCACGAAAAAAATTCGTCGGAGCGTCGACGGATTTTTTGAAATTGCGGAGGTCAGCTTCGAAGAGGCGGCGGAAAAAATTCGTGACGCGGGCACGGAAATTTTGATTGACTTGGGCGGACACACCGAGGGCGGCTCGACTTTGCAAATCGCCGCGTATCGTCCTGCGCGGATTCAGCTGTGCGGCATCGGTTACTTCGACTCGACGGGGCTCGACGCGATTGATTTTTTTATCGGCGACGAATTCCTCACGGCGCACGACGAAACTTTCAGCGAAAAAATTTTTTCGTTGAAGAATGCGTTTGCCTTCCGCCCGAACGCCCGCATGATTTGCGAAAAAAAATCTCGCCGACCTTTCCCGCACAAAAATTTTACGTTCGGCAGCCTGAACAATTTCATGAAGCTCAGCGACGATTATCTTTCCGCCGTGAAAAAAATTTTGGACGCCGTGCCCGACGCGAAAATTATTTTCCGTGACACGACGCCGCTGGCAAGCCGACAGATTGCATTGAGGGAGCGGCTGAAAAATTTTGGGATTGAGCGCGCGGAAGTCAGACGCGGCTCGAACAATTTCTTCACGGATTACAGCGAGATTGATTTGATTCTCGACGCGTTCCCTTACGCCGGCGGAATGATGACGGCTCTGGCTCTTTACATGGGCGTGCCCGTTTTGAATTTGTGCGGGGAGTTGGCGGCCACTCGGACGGGCGCGGACATTTTGCACATCGCCGCCCTCGACGAACTGATTGTCACGGACGCCGACGCTTACATAAAAAAAGCCGTCGACCTGTCCGCGAATCGTTCAAAGCTCGCCGCGTTGACTGAAAAAATTTCTTTTGATAAACTTCTCGACACGAAAACTTTTGTCGAAGATTTTTACGGACGATTGGAGGCGATTTGAATGGCGACCGAACTTTGGAACGACGCAAAATTTTACAAGTCATACGAAATCATTGGGGGGAAAAAAATTATGGCACCTTCGGCAGCTCCCGCTCACAGCAGAGTCATAATGAGGCTCGCAACGATTATCGAAAATCATTTGGACGCGAACAATTTGGGTTACGTGTTCGCGGACGACGTTGACGTGCATTTTCCTGACGGCAGTGTTTTCAAACCGGATTTGGTCGTCGTCTTGGAAAAAAATTCGGCGATTATCGATTGGCGCAGAGGAATTTTCGGCGTGCCGGACATGGTCGTCGAAATTTTGTCGAAGTCCACTCGCCGAAATGACCTCACGATAAAGAAAGACACTTACGAGGCTCAAGGCGTCAAAGAATATTGGATTGTCGACCCGTGGATGAAAATCATCGACGTTTACCTTTTGCGCGACGGAAAATATTTTCTCGACGAAGAATACGTCCTCTTCGACGCGGAGGCAGACGCAAAGGATTTGGAGTGGTTGGAAAACGTCGGCAAGCTTGACCAAATCAAGCACGAGGTGCCCGTGAAAATTCTTGACGGGCTGACCATTCCGCTGAAAGAAATTTTTAAGTGGGGTTACAAATGAGAGGAGGGGATTTGAATGGCGACTGCAGTTATCAACGAGCGTTTGCTTTATCCGTCGTATGAAATCATTGGAGGAAAAAAAATTATGGCACCTGCAGCAAACTCCACTCACAACGCGCTGGGCGGAAGACTTTACATGTTCATCGGCACTTACCTTGACGCAAAAGATTTGGGCTATTGCTTCACCGACAGCGCGGACGTTCATTTTCCTGACGGCAGCCTTTTCAAACCGGATTTCAGCGTCGTGTTGAAAGAGCGCGAGCAAATCATCGACTGGCGCGGTCACATTTACGGCGCGCCCGATATGGTCGTCGAAATTTTGTCTCGGTCTACAAAAAAGAAAGATGTCACTGTTAAGAAAGATATTTATGAAGCAAACGGCGTGCGCGAGTATTGGATTGTCGACCCGTGGGCAAAAAGTGTTACGGTTTACCTCCTGCGCGACGGAAAATATTTTTTCGACGAAGAATACATTCTCTTCGACAGAGAAGAATTTGAGGAGCTCACCGACGAGGAGAAAGCCGAAGTCAAACACGAGGTGCCCGTTTCCATTCTCGACGGGCTGACCATTCCGCTGAAAGAAATTTTTAAGTGGGGTTACAACTGAATCGTTATGAACTTGCGCGAAGACATCGAACGGCAAATAATTTCCACGGCGAAGGAATTCAACTTGGAACGAGTGATTCTGTTCGGCTCGCGGCGATAAAAAAGGAGGGCGTCGTCCTGTATGAAAAAATTTGAAAATTTTTGTCGGGCGTTGAACAACCTCAAGGAGATTGAGGGCAAGTCGCCGCCGTATGACGCGATAACCACGGCGGGGATGGTCGCGCTGTTTGAAATTTGTTTTGAACAGGCGGTCAAAGCGATGAAAAAATTTTTGGAGCGGCACGGCGTCGGCGAAAAGAAAATCGGCTCGCCGAAGATGATAATCAAGCAGGCGTATGCGGCGGGCATGATTGACGACGAAAATCTTTGGTTGGAAGTTTTGGCGGCTCGAAACAACGTGGCGCACTCTTACAACGAGGAAGTCGCGCTTGAGATTATCGACGCTTCGCAAAAAAATTTCTCGCCCTGTTCCAAAGATTGAAGGACGAGATTGAAAAAAATTGGAGTTGATAACTTGAATGCAAACGGAGAGCGGCGCGGGCTGATGAAGTTCGTGCCGCCTAATTTTTTGCCGCTGACGGTGCTGGCGGTTGAGTCGGAAGAATTTTTGCCGGAGCTGCGAGAGCTTTTGCCCGCCGCGCGGATTGCACTGCTCAAGCGGGAGCCGTCGCCCGAAGTGAAAAAATTTTGCGGAGAGTGCCGCGCGGATTTAATCAACGAGCTGCCGACCGCGCCGAAAATTTTTGACTTAATCGTCGCGCGAGATGTCCTGACCGTCGGAGAAAATTTTTACGCGCTGCTCATGGCGTTCAATCACCTGCTGAAAGATTCGGGCGCATTGCTCACGGAATTTTTCAACGTGCGATTCGTCGGCGTGCTGGAGCGTTTGCGGCGCGGAAAATTTTTCGACAACGAGCAGCGGCTTTGGGCAAAGGCTGACGTCGTGAAACTTTTGGACGACGCGATTTACAAAGAGATTCACTTCCTGCCCGGCGCGCGCGAAAAAATTTCTGCGGAGGAGTGGGAGAGCTTCGGGTTTGAAAATTACAATGAGGATTTGGCGACGCGGATTTGGCTGGTCAAAGCTTGCAAGTGCACCGCCGAAGTCGCCGCGCTCAAAGAAATTTTCACGCCCGAAGTCCGCGCGGATTTATCGCGGCTCCTCCACCGAATCGAATACGATTTGGACGCCGAGGAAAATTTTCAGCGGCTGATGAAACTTTGCGCGCGCGAAGGAATTTTCGACGAGTACCTGAGCGATTTTATAAATCAAGTCGTTGTTCATGCGTCGGCGAAAAATTTTCTCCGAGACCGCGCAAAAAATTTCGGGCGAACACTCGACTTCGACGAAACTTGAGGCCGTCCCGGATGGACGGCCTCGCCCGCGTAATGAGCGTGACGCGAATTCAGCGGGCAACACCGAGCCGCGGGTAACCTCAACCTCCGAACAACTGATGACCAACGCTCCCGCGAGGGGCTCTTTTCTTTTGCAACTTTTCTTTTGGACAAGCAAAAGAAAAGTTGATTCATCAAACGAAAAAAATTTTTCAGCCCGATGAGCAAGACGCACCCAAGCATTGAGGATTGGTTCTGCGAATCCACTCTTGAGAAAGAGGGAGGAACCACGGCGCGAATTCAGCGGGCACGAGCGGCACGGGTAACCTTAACCTTCAAACCGTTTACGAGGAGCCGCCCCCGCGAGGTGCCCTTTCTTTGCTTACTTTCTTTGGGCAAGCAAAGAAAGTAAGAACAACCTCCACTCTTGAGAAAGAGGAGATGAATCACTTCAGCTTGGCGACGTCGACCCAGCCCGCGCTCTTTATGTAACGTTCAAGCTCGCCGAGAGCAAAGCGCGCGCAACTTTTGTCGTTGCCCGCCGCAGGATAAACCACGTCGAATCTTTTCAGCGACGCGTCCAAATAAATCGGCACGCCCTCATTGACCGCGAACGGACAGACGCCGCCCACCGCGTGCCCGACCAAAGCCTCCACCTCTTCGACGGGAATCATGTGCGGGCGGCAGTTGAATTGCGCTTTGAATTTTTTGTTGTCCAACTTCATGTCGCCCGACATCAAAATCAGCACGGGCTTTTTGTCCACGAAAACCGAAATCGTCTTTGCAATCCTTCCGACCTCGCAGCCAAGAGCCTCAGCCGCCAATTCGCTCGTCGCCGTCGACTGCTCGAACTCAATCACGCGTTCGGGCTCGCCCAGCTCCGCGAAAAATTTTTTTACCTTTTCGATGGCCAAAATTTTTTCCTCCTTAAATAAATCTCGCTGGCATTATAACACAATGCAATTGATTTTTTCTGCCGTTCGTGATAAATTTCCCCGCGTTATGAAAATTCTCGTGATAAATCTTATGCACTTGGGCGATTTGATGTTGGTGACGCCCGCACTGACCACGCTGAGGAAAAATTTTCCGACGGCGCACATTGCTCTGCTCGCCGACAAAAAACTCGCCGACCTCGTGCAGCTCAATAAAAATCTCGACGACTGCATTTTAATCGACAAAAAGGGCGTCGACGACCACCTGCCGAGCTTTATCAAATTCATTTTCAAAATCCGCGCGGAAAAGTTCGACCTCGTGATAAACCTCCACCGCAACGAACGCGCCAGTGCCTTGGCGGCTTTCAGCGGCGCGAAAAAAATCGTCGGCTACTCCAAGCCCGCCTTCTCGCTCCTGTTCGATAAAGTTTTGCCGAACCCGTCGATTGCCCGCCACATCAAACGCGGATTCAAAGTTGAATATCAGCCCGGCACTCGGCACCAAGTTCATTCGCACTTCGACGTGTTGCGCGCGGCTTGCGGCGTGGAAAAAATTTTCGACAACGGCTTGGAAATGTGGATAAGCGATGCCGTCGCCCGCGAGTCCGAAAAAATTTTCCGCGACAGTTTCGGGGACG
This sequence comes from Selenomonadaceae bacterium, assembly GCA_017527075.1. GTDB lineage: Bacteria > Bacillota > Negativicutes > Selenomonadales > Selenomonadaceae > Quinella. The sequence goes on along the minus strand of JAFXQM010000002.1, from coordinate 179,240 downwards.
CAAAAGTCGTGGCGTTCAATATCGGGGCAAGCTGGCAGACCAAACGCTGGCCGGATTCTTACTTCGCCGAGTGCGCCGATATTTTGATTGAGCGCGGATACGGCGTGGCATTTCTCGGCGGCACCATGGACAGGGAAATTGTTCGCGGCTGCGTGGACAAGATGACGCGCAAGGACAGCGACCGCCTGAAAATTTTTACGGGCGAATTTTCTCTGGCGCAACTCGCCGGCTTCCTCGACCAATGCGTTTTATTTTTGACGACGGATTCGGGACCAATGCACGTCGGCGTCGCCCGCAACATTCCAATCGTCACGATGTTCGGCGCGTCGCCCGTGCCCGGCTTTTATCCTTACGACGCAAAAGATATTTTGATTAAATCGCCTGAGCCGTGTCACCCGTGCGGCAAACACATTTGTCCGAGGAGCGGCGCAGATAATCTCGCCTGCATGAAAAAAATTTCCGTCGCCGTCGTCATGAAATACGTTTTTGAATTGCTTGAAGCTTACGGCGAGCCCGCGAAGAAAATTCCGCGCGTCCACGGCGCATATCAGTGCCGCGTCATTTCGATTCCCGATTCTTAACTTGGAGGTGTTCTCATGTTTAAAAAATTTTTCGTCGCGCTGATTGCGTTGATGATGTTCAACGCGACAATCTGCGCGGCCGCCGAGCTGATAATCTTCCACACGAACGACATGCACGCGCGCGTCCAAGACACGGACGACGGCGGGCACAGTATCGGCTTGGCGGAGATGGCGGCGGCGGTCAAGAAAACCAAATTAAAAAATCCCGCGACGTTTTGGTTTGACGCGGGCGACACATTCCACGGTATGCCCATGATTACAATCAACCGCGGAGAAAGTTTGGTGCCGCTGCTCAATGAGGCGGGACTCGACGCGATGACTGCCGGCAACCACGATTTCAATTACGGCTCCGCGCAGCTGGAAAAACTCGCAAAGCAATTAAAGTTCCCGCTCCTCGACGCAAACGTCGTGCGCAAAAAAAACGGCAAGCTCCTCTTCAAGCCGTACAAAATTTTCAAGGTCGACGGAATTAAAGTCGGCGTGTTCGGTTTGTCGACGCCTGAGACCGCGTTCAAGACGAATCCGAAAAATGTCACGGAGGTTGAGTTCCTCAATCCCGTGGACGTGTCGCGCGAGATGATTAAGAAGCTGCGCCCGAAGTGCGACGTGCTGATTGCCATAACTCATCTTGGCGTTGACGCCAGCTCCGAATTCACCGGCGAACGACTCGCGCGCGAAACCGACGGCATTGATTTAATCGTCGACGGCCACAGCCACACCGCTCTGCCCGAAGGAATTCGCATTAAGGACACGCTGATTGTTCAGGCGAATTGTTACGAACATTTCCTCGGCAAGGCAACGATTGAAGTTGAGAATCACAAAATCATTTCCAAGAAAGCTGAGCTCCTCGACGCCGAAGAAATTAAAACGATTGCTCCCGTCCCCGACAAAAAAATTCTCGCGCTGCTCGCCGAAGCCAACGCCAAGGCAGAAAAACTTTTGGACGTGGTCGTTGCCCGCTCCGACAAAGAACTTTCCAGCGAACGGCTGCTCGTTCGCCGCAATGAATCTGAACTCGGAAACCTGGCGGCGGATGCATTTCGTTGGGCGGCGAAGTCCGACATTGCCATTGTCAACGGCGGCGGTCTGCGTGCCAATTTGCCTGCGGGCGATGTGCGGAAGAGAAATACCATGGCGATTTTCCCGTTCGGAAATACGTTGCGCGTCGCTGAGATTAAGGGCGCGACCGTCCGCGAGATGCTCGAACATTCCGTGGAATATTATCCCGCGTCTTTCGGCGGCTTCCTCGACGTGAGCGGCTTGACGTTCAGTTACGACCCGTCCAAGCCCGCCCGTCACCGCGTCGAAAAAATTTTTGTCGGCGGTCAATCGCTCGACGAGAACAAAACTTATACGATTGCGCTGGCCGATTTTCAGACTGCGGGCGGCGATGATTACACCATGCTGAAGGGTTTGAAGATTGTCGGCGAATACGGAACCTTTGATGAAATTCTCGCGGATTATCTGAATCAAGTCGGCATGAAGGGCATTGAAGTCGGGCGAATCACTCGGCTCAAGGAAGTGCCCGTCCCCGACAAATAAAGTTAGGAGTTAGGGGTTTGACTTCCCTAAATCCTAAATCCTAAATCCTAAATCCTGACACGGGAGGTTGGAAGTTGGAAAAAAATTTTACGGTGGCGTGCGCCGAATCTTGCACGGGCGGATTGCTGATGAGTCGCCTGACGGATTTCGCGGGCGCGTCGGCTTACGTCAAGGGCGGAGTCGTCGCTTACGTCAACGAGATAAAAAATAAAATCCTGAACGTCAAAGCCGAGACGCTGGAAAATTTCGGCGCGGTGAGTGCGCAGACCGCCGAGGAGATGGCCGCCAATGTCCGAGAAATTTTTTCCGCGACATTCGGACTGAGCACGACGGGCGTGGCCGGTCCCGACAAAAGCGAGGGCAAACCCGTCGGCTTGGTTTATGTGGCAATCGTCGGCGAAAATTTTTCCGAGGTCAAAGAGTTTCACTTCAGCGGCTCGCGCTCGGAGATTAAAGACCAAGCGGCGGAGGCTGCCTTCAAACTTTTTATGAGGCACACGCCATGAATCGGCGGACGTTTATAAAATTGTCGGCGGTGAGTGTCGCGGCTCTGATGACGGGCTGCGGCGTCGAAGAAAAAACTTTGGAAGTAAAATTCCTGCGGCAAATCGTCACGAAAAATATTTCGGGCAAGCGGCTGGTCATGTGGCAGGTCGACGAGCCGCTGCAAAATCTTTCCGTCGAAGTCAGCGTGAACGGCGACACGAAAATTTTTCCCGCGCAAGACGCGAGCTTCACTGACGACGGTCAAAAAAGAATTCAATACGCCGCGCAGATTGATTCGGGCGACGTGTATCGGATTGTCGACGGCGAGGCGGCGACCGCGTGGCACGAGATGAAAAATATTTCGGGCGACGACTTCAAGGCGATAATTTTTTCCGATTCGCAATGCGGCGGCGGATACGACACGTGGGGCGAACTCGCGCGGCAGGCAATCGAGAGAAACTCCGACGCAGATTTTTTCGTTGACTTGGGAGACATCGTCGACAACGGCGAGGACACGACGCAGTGGGAAGATTGGCTCGCGCAGATAAAAAAATTCGCGCCGCAAATTCCGTTCGCGCCGGTCATGGGCAATCACGAAACTTATTCGCGGGAATGGACCGTTCGCACGCCCGAAGCTTACCTGAATTACTTCGCGACGCCCGACAACGGCGACGAAAATTTTTCGCGGCGATTTTATTCGTTCGAGGTCGGCGCGGCGCACTTTGCGGTCTTGGACAGCCAATGGGACGAACTCGGCAGAGAAATTATCGACGCGCAAAAAAATTGGCTCCGCCGAGACTTGAGCTCGACCGACAAGCCGTGGAAGATTATTTTCATTCACAAGGACGTGTTGCAGTATCGAATCAACGGACGCCCCGAACGCCCCGAAGGTTTTTCAGACGTCGGAAAAATTTTTATGCCGGAGTTTGAATCGCTCGGCGTCGACGCGGTCTTCACGGGGCACTTGCACACGTACAGGAATCGCGGGCGGCTGAAAAATTTCCAAGACGACGAGAAGGGGACGCTTTACATTTTGAGCGGCTTGAGCGGCAACGTTCGATACAGCGGGCTGTGGATAAACCACGCGCTCGACAAAACAATCGCGCCTCAGCCCGAAACCGACAATTACTTGGTGCTGGCGGGCGACGAGAAAAAATTGTCCGTGAAATGTTTTTTGCCCGACGGCGAACTGATTGACGAAGTGACTTTGAAAAAATAATTCGCATAAAAAAATCCCGTGACCGAAAGGCCGCGGGAAATTTTTTTGTGACGAATCATCTTCGGCGGGCGACGAAAATTTTTTCAGCCGCTCGGAATTTTTTATTTGAGCAAGTGTTTGTTCTTGCTGATGAGTTCGCCGATTAACATCTTGCCGCGAATGTCGGGATGAATGCCGTCGACGGAGAGGCTCGAATCCATTGTGCCCTGCGCGTCGTAAAAATACGGCTCAAGGTCGATGAAAAATTCTTGCCGCTTAATGTAATCGTTAATCTGTTGAAGTTTCGCGTACCAATTCTCGTCGGTCGGTGTCTGGAAGGCGCGCTGAAGATTGACGGGATTAATCGGCATGAGCGTCAAAAAAATCGGGCGGATATCATTCTCCAGGCAAAGTTTATTTATGCCCGCCAGGTCGGAGATGACATCGTCGGCGGAGATTCTTGAGTCGCGCAAACAGTTCGCGCCCGTGGAGATGATTAAGTTGCGCGGCTTGACCTGCAGGACATCTTGATTGAATCGTTCAAGCGTTGTGCGGGAAGTGTCGCCGCTCCTTGAGAGATTGACGACGGGAAAGTCAATGTAAGTTTCGTAACTGTATTGGAGAGCGCGCGGCGAGTAACTGACCGCGCCTCCGCCGTGTGAAATGCTGTCGCCCAAAATCGCCACGTCCACTCCGCCCGTGTAATCGGCGACGATAAATTTCTCGCTGTTCGACCACGTGCCAATCGGGTTGCCGTTGGCGTCGAGAGCACGCACGCGCCAGTAATATTCGCCGGCATATGGGCGGCCGTATTCGTCGTAACAGCTGGCCACGTCCTCGGAAACCATTCGCCAGGCAGCGTCCGCGCTCGGCTCCGTGTCGTTTTCAACGGCGGGCGGGTGCGTCAACATTTCCACTTCATACTTAACGCCCTCGTGCAACGGAATCCAATCGAACACGTGATAAATCGGCTGCGGCAAGTAATCCATGAAGTCAAAGTTATTTATCAGCGGGCAATTCGGAAAAGGTTCGCTCGCGTCGACGAAAAATTTTTCCGCCTTGCTGAACTCGCCAATCGGCTCGTGATGAAGTCCGAGAGCGCGCGCCCGCCAATAAAGTTCTTTTTTGTTTGCAAAGGGGCGCAGGTCGGCTTGATAACCGTTTGTGAAAACTCTGCGCGTGTTGAAGAGGCTGTGGACTTGTGACAGAGCAATGCCGCCTTCGACTTCGGGCGGCGCGTCCAAAATTTCAAATTCGTAACAGACGGCATTGGGGACGGTGTGCCACACGAAGAACGGCATGAGGCTGGCGGGATTGTCTTTGCCGTAATGATAAATGCTGACGGGGTGAGGCGGCGTCGGGAAGTTCGGGTTCGGATAAATTTTGTCGGAGCGGAAAATTTCTCCGAAGAGCCCGCGCGCCGTGATGAAATAAAAAGTCGGGATAGGTGCGCGCGGCACAATGTAACTCGCCGAACGCGTCTCCTCCTCTTTGAAGATGTGGAAGGGCGGCGAGCCTTCGACGATTCCCGTCGTTTGACTGACCGTCGTGATTTTGTAGACGCAGGGATAAGGCAGCGGTCGCCAGCGCATTAAAGTGTCGTCGCCCTCCTGCACGAAAGTCACTTCGAGCGGGCGTCCGTTGAGTTGGAGCACGTCGGTTTTCTCCGCGATGTACATGCCGAACAGCGCGAAGAAACTCATCAGCGCGGCGATTATCGCGAACGTCAAAAAATTTTTCATGGGAGGTAACTCCTCAGCAAGTCAAAATAATTTTTCAGTGAGTCAAAGTCTCCGAAGCGGGCGAACAGGCAGATTGCGATTATCAGCGCGGCGAAAAAATATTCGCGCCACGAGCCGACCTTGAAAAGTTTGATTCCGTATTTTTTGTGCGGCGTGAAGAGCGGGACCTTGCCGCAGATTCCGTCCTCGGCGATGTGCAGCAGTGCACCGACCAGCGCGTAAGTCACCAAGTTCAGCGCAAAGGCGAGCGTCGGTTCGGGATAATAATTTTTTGCGAACTGCGCGGCGGCAATGAGCACCAGATAAATCGGCGGGTAATGCGACCACGTCCGATGCTTCTTGCGCCACTTCCAGTAGGCGGAACTTTCTTTGGGCGGCGAGCCTTCCACTCTGTCGGGGACGACCGCGCCCACGATTGCCGACGCCGTGAACAGCGCGTCGTCCGTTGCCGTGCACACGATGAATCCCGTCACGATTTGATGATTAATCCACTTCAAAAATTTTTCTCCCGATAAAATCTTTTAATATCCGTGATTGTTGCGTTTGTTGTCTGCGTCTTGTCTGCAGATTTTCAGCAAAAATCGCTACCGTTTCCTTCTGTAATTTCAGTGTGTTGTGCGTGTAAAGATTTTGCGTGATGAGCGTGTTCGAGTGACCCAGCCGACCTGCCACGCCCGCCGCCAAGCTTTTTCTCGTTCTCAATCTGCTGATTTTGCCGGCGACGCAATTCATTAATGAGGAAGTCATAAATCAGAACATAGCGGCTACTCGATTCATTTTTGAGTGTTTGCCACTCAGATGAATCAGCTGTTACTCCCAATCTCATGCCCGTTTTCTTCAGCAGGGCTTTGAATTGCTCAGCTTAAGAATTTGAGCGGGATAGACGGCATAATCAAATGCGCTGTGAATTAAATTGTAAGACATTCCACAGCGTGTTCCATGCGAGCCCTTCCTTTTTGATTACGGATCCAATTATCGAGCATGGCAGGAATTATGTCACGCATTTTAAACGAGCTTCGACGCTTGCTTTGTATGCGGCAGATTTCGTCGGGAACCCGCCCTTCTCTACCACTTTGCGTTTGCCGTCAGATTTTTTCCCCGCCTCGAAGATGTAGCTGAAAGTTTTGCCGCGCTTGCGCACTTTGACCTGCGCCATATTGCTCGTCTCCGAAAAAAATTCCCTCCGCCTTGGAGGGCTTTTTATTGCCTTTTCAAATATTGCATATTTTCAGAATCAGCAACCCAAAAAGATTCTTTGAGTAAAATTGCGTTGGTTTCAATGATCTGCTTATTACCACAACCGGCAACAACTATCGTCGCGAACATCAGCAAGACTGTTAAAAATTTTTTCATGTCCCGACCTGCCCGAATCACACTGCTGCCGCATGAGATATACGCAAGGAATTCAATACAGCGACCAACAATTTTTGCCCTGCCGAGTTAAGCGCGTCAAATCCTTTGAGCACGGTTGTTTGTTCATCAGAGAGGGCGATTGCCTTAGGTGTCTCGCGACCCAGTAAATAATCCGCTGACACGTTGAAATAATCAGCAAAAACTGCCAGCTCGTCATCGCGAACAGGACGTGTGCCATTTTCAATTCTATTGAGGACACTCCTGTTCATATTCAATGCTTCCGCCAGTTCCTTCTGAGTTAAGCCCAAATTTTCACGCAGCCTTACGATATTGCCAGAGACACTCATCCTTGACACCTCCTCCAAATTTTTCAAGCTAATTATAGCATTTCCAATTTGGAAATAAAATATCAGTGCTAAAATTAATCAGATACAGTGTTGGCGTTTCTGCTTTAGCACAGTATAGTTCGCGGTGTATAGTTCTAAAATAGAACTGCAAGGAAACTTAATATGGCGAAATTTAATTTGGAATTCGTAAGAAACAGGCGCAAAGAACTTGGAAGCGGCTCCCTCGACGCTCAAGCTGCTCAGAAATTTTTCGTCGTTCACTCGACGCGCTCAAGCCTCGCGGAAAAAAATCCGTCGGTGCCTGTGACCTGCGGCAAGAGCGTTTTCATTTCGACCGGCCGAAAATTTTCATGCGCCGCCAAAAATTTTTCGACAACCGATTCATTTTCCCGCCGAATGATTGTGCACGTGCTGTAAACCAAAATTCCTCCGCGCTTAAGAGTTTGCGCCGCGCTCGACAAGATTTTTTCTTGAAGGGCGGGCAAATCGTTCAGCTCGTCGGGATTTTTTTTCCAGCGGAGGTCAGCCTTGCGACGGAGCACGCCCAAGCCCGAGCACGGCGCGTCGACCAAAACTTTGTCGGCTTGATTGAAAAATTTTTCGCCAATCGTGCGCGCGTCAATCAGCAGCGGCTCAATGATTTTTATGCCGAGGCGTTGCGCGTTTGCTTTGATGTGCTCAAGCTTGGTTTCGTAAATGTCCGCCGCGACGATTCGCCCGCGATTTTTCATCAGCTCGGCGAGGTGCGTTGACTTTCCTCCGGGTGCCGCGCAGCAGTCGATGACGAATTCGCCCGCCTGAGGATTCAACAGCCGCGCCGCCGTCATGGAGCTCTCGTCCTGCACTTGGCACAAACCGTCACGCAGCGGCTGAAATTTATCCAGTGCGCCGTGTCTGCGGCAGATGATTCCTTCGGGCGCGAGTGTCGACGGTTCAGCTTCCACTCCGAAATTTTTCAGCGCAGTCAAAATTTTTTCGCGGGTCGTCTTCAAAAAATTTACGCGCAGGCAAAGCGGCGGCTCGGTGTTGTCGAAGTCCAAAATTTTTTTCGTCGCGTCGAGTCCGAATTCTTCCGCGAACAACTTCACCAACCACAGCGGATGAAAATTTCTCAACGCCAGCGATTTTAAATCGTCGCCCGTCGGGAAGTCTGACTTGTGCGGCTCACGAACTGCCGCGCGCAAAACTCCGTTGACGAACTTCGACGCGCCGAGCCCGCAAAATTTTTTCGTCAGCTCCACCGACTCGTTCACCGCCGCAGAATTCGGCACGCGGTCGAGGAAAAAAATTTGATACATGCCCACGCGCAGGACCGCCAAAATTTTTTCGTCGACTTTGGCGAGCGGGCGATTCAAGTACTTTGAAATTTTCCAATCGAGTGACGCGCCCGCCTTGACCGTGCCGTAAACCAGCTCCGTGCAAAATTTTCTGTCAAGGTCGCCGAATTTTTCCGCGCGCAACGTTTGCGCCAGTGCCACGTTCGAGTACGCGCCTTTGGTCGCCACGTCGAAGAGAATTTTCGTCGCTGCCAATCTCACTTTATCCAAGGTATCACTCCGTTCTTGCGTTTCATTTTACCGCGCTTCATTGGCAATGACAATAAAAAAAGCAGACAACCCGTTTGGAATTGTCTGCGGAAAAATTTTTTATCTGATGAATCCGAGTTTGCGCTCGTCGCGATATTTTTTGTCGACGTTGACTTCAAAGTCCTCAACCTTGAAGCTCGTCAAATCTTCCTTGGTGACTTCGCCGCTCTCATTCTCTTTGACGATTCGCTGCGCCTGTTTGAGCCACGCCTGCTCCAAGAGCGTGCGGACGAATCTTCCGTTGCCGAAATTTTTTTTGCGGGCGACGCGCCTGAAAATATTTTTGCAGTGCTCGGCGACGTCGGGAGAAATTTCGTAACCGCGACGCTTCGCCATGAGCTTGAAAATTTCCGTGAGCTCCTCGGCGGTGTAATCGGGGAAATTGACATGGAAGGCGATTCGGCTGCGCAAGCCCTCGTTGCGGTCAAGAAAATCTTTCATCTTGTCGGGGTAGCCGGCGAAAATCACAATCACGTCGTCGCGATGATTTTCCATCTCCTGAACGATTGTGTTAATCGCCTCGTCGCCGAAGGTCGCGTGCTCGCCGTCGCTCAAGCTGTAAGCTTCGTCGATGAAGAGAACTCCGCCACGCGCCTCGCGGAACTTCGCGCGCACAGCCTTTGCCGTCCAGCCGACGTACTTTGCAACCAAATCTGCGCGGCCGCACTCGACGAAACGCCCCGTCTTCAAAACTCCGTCGCGGGAAAGAATTTGCGCAATGAGTCGGGCGACAGTCGTCTTGGCGGTGCCGGGCGTCCCTGTGAAGCTCATGTGCAGAGCCGCCTTCTGCTTGTCCAGATTCATGTCCATGCGCATCTTTTGAACGCGGTGCGCGGCGATAATCTGTTCAATGAGTGCCTTCTGTTCCTTGAGCCCGATCATCTCTTGGAAGTCGGAATAAGCGTCGTTACTCTTCTCCTCGTCGGTCACGCGCAGCCGTTCGACTTCGCGGTAGGCGGGATACGTTTTATTTTTCAAGGAGCTGTTAAAAAGTTTTTCGCGGACGTTGAAGATGTCGGAGGCGCTGAAGGTGAGCTTATCGCCCATGGCCTCCAAAAGTTCGGCGTCGGTGTAAAGGCCGGTCACCGCGCCCGAATTTTCCATCAGGTCTTTCAAATATTTCAGAGCGGTGTCACGATTGCCCGCGCCCTCGTGCAACTCGATTATGTGCAAATCGTCTTGAAGCCTGGCAGTCAGTTGCGGGGCAAAGCCGGGTCTGTCGACAAGCTCAACGAAAATGCAAAGCGTGTTGCGTTGATAACGTTTGACGGTATCGGCGATGAACTCGACGACTTGTTCGTAAGCGTGGGCGAATTGTCCGGTGTTCACTCGTTCGCCGCTCAGCTCGATTACGACCGTGCCGCCCGCCGCGTTCTCCAAAATTTTTTCAAAGTCGCACTCGTCGTAGCAGTTGTCGGTGACGTTCGTGATGATGTTGATTCGGCGGCTGATTAAGCGTTTGTTCGTGTAAAGTGTGGCGACGAGCAGATTGGCCAGAGAAAGCGCGGCCGAGGTGTTGCCCGCCACGATTTTGTAATGAACGGGCTGACCGTAAAAGTGGTGCGCGTTTTCCTTGGAATAAATCCGTTCGAACTCTTCGCGGAAAGTTTCGTCGGCGAGAAGTTTTTGCGCGTCTCTCTTGGCGGTCTCGAACGGCAAACGTTTCACGGGGCAAATATTTTCTGTCAGCTTGAACGTTCGATTCTCCAGCGCGTCAAGCCCCAAGTCCTGATTAATCTGGTAATAGTCGAAGTTGAAGTTGTCGCTGCGGCTGGCGCGCTCGAAGATTCGGCTGAACTTCGTGGCGGTCATCTCTTGGAGGTCTTTAACCTTGACGCACTTGACGCCGAATTCCTCGCGCTCCGAAAAAAATCTTTCAAAGAGCTTCGTCAACTTCGCGGCGGTCAATTCTTGAAAGCCGTCGACGGCAACGAGCATTTGGAACAAATTTTGTCTCGCGCGGTGAATCAAAACTCTGACTCGGTCGCCGTCGATTCCCTCGGACAATGCCGCGCTCAGGTCGCTCAGGTGGAATTTGAACGCACGCCGCGCCTCAAGGGAATTGCCGCCGCCTTTGTCAATTTTCAGTTCGCAGGTCATCTGAAATTTGTAGAAAAGCATAAATTATCCTCCGTGTCAGCAGATATTCACTTTTCAAAGATTTCGTGACTTGATTGCCACGCCGCTCGACTAAAAAATTTTCCTCCTTCCTTTTTTTCAGTCGGTAAAAAATTTATCGTAAAAAATATTTTTAACTTAAGCGCAGGGCGTCATTATACCACAGCCGCCGCAAAAGAAAATACCCGACGCGAAAATTTTTTCGTCGGGTAAAATTTTTTTATGCCTGAATTTTTTCCGAGCGGCTGAATTTTTTCCGAGCGGCTGAAAATTTTTCCGTGCGGCTGAAAATTTTTCCGTGAGGCTGAAAATTTTTCCGTGCGGTCGAATTTTTTCCGAGCGGCTGAAAATTTTTCTGAGAGGCTGAATTTTTTCCGTGCGGGTCAATCGATTCTTTCCGCCGCGATATCGTAAACGAAGCCCGCCAAAACTTTCACGCGGACAATATCGCCCGCCTCGCTGCGTCCGTCGTTCTCAATGTAAACCAAGCCGTCGACTTCGGGCGCGTCGCGATATGAACGCCCCGCCACTACCTGCGAAGTTTCCTCGTCGCGCCCCTCAATCAAAACCTCAAGCTCCTGCCCTTCCAGCTCCTCGTTGAGTTCCTGAGAGATTAACGATTGCATGCTCATCAAATCGTGATAACGCTCCTGCATGACCTCTTCGGAGATTTGGTCGGGGAAATCGTAAGCCGCCGTGTTCTCCTCCTGCGAATAAGTGAACACTCCCACTTTGTCGAGCCGCTGTTCCTGCAGAAAATTTTTCAGCTCCAAAAAATCTTTTTCCGTCTCGCCGGGGAAGCCCACGATGAAAGTTGAGCGAATGACCACGCCGGGAATTTTCGCGCGGATTTTTTTCAGCAAGGCCTCAATCGATTCGCGCGTGTCGGGGCGGTTCATGAGCTTGAGGATTTTATTGCTCGCGTGTTGCAGCGGCAGGTCGACGTAATTGCAAATCTTCGGCTCGCGCGCGATTAAGTCAATCAGCTCGTCGGAGAAGCGGCGCGGGTAAGCGTAAAGAATTCTAATCCAGTGCGCGTCGGTCTTGACCAGCTCGCGCAAAAGTTCAACGAGTTTCGGTCGCCCGTAAATGTCCGTGCCGTAAGCCGTCGTGTCCTGCGCGATTAAATTTATTTCCTTGACGCCTTGACTCCCCAGCCGCTCAACTTCGGCGCGGATGTCTTCAATCGTTCGGGAAATTTGTCGCCCGCGAATCAGAGGGATTGAGCAGAAGGCGCAGCGATTGTTGCAGCCCTCGGCGATTTTCACGTAAGCGGTGTAAGCCGGCGTCGTGCGGATTCGGGGCGTCTTCGAGTCGTAAATAATTTCGCGCGCGCCAATCAAAATCACGCGGCGACCGCAGAGAACTTCTTCGATTGCCTCCATGATTCTGTTCCACGCGCCCGTGCCGATTACCGCGTCGACTTCGGGCATCTCGTCCAGCAGCTCGCGCTTATAAAGTTGACCGAGACAGCCCGCCACGATTAACGCGCGGCAACGTCCCGATTTGTATTCGGCGAGATTCAAAATCGTCGTGATGGATTCTTCCTTCGCCGAGAGAATGAACGCGCAAGTGTTGACGATTAAAATTTCGGCGTCGGCGGGGTTATCCGTCAGCTCGATTCCGTTCTTCTGCATTAAGCCGAGCATGACTTCGGTGTCGACAAGATTTTTCGCACAGCCCAAACTTACAAAGCCTGCTTTCAAATTTTTATCCTCCTTAAAAAGCATTCGCGCGTGACGAAGTTGAGGCCGTCCCGGATGACCAACGCCCCCGCGAGGTGCCCTTTCTTTCGCTTCCTTTCTTTGGGCAAGCAAAGAAAGGAAGTTCAAAAAAATAAAAGTCATTCATCTGCCCGCCGAGCACGAAAAGCCCGGGCATTGACAGGTTCTGCGTGCCCACTCTTGAGTGAAGAGCGGGCGTCTCACTTCAAGCGGACGTTCTTGACCCAATAATCCAAGTAAGCGTGCTTCTGTTCCGCAGAAAAATTTTGGCGATTGTCCAAGAGCAAAAGATTTTTCCCCGCGAAAGATTTGTAAGCCAGCGTCTGAGGATTCGTCGGGATAAAATAAAAACCGTTCGTTTGCAGATAAAGCTGAGCCTCGTCGCTGAGGAGCCAATCGGCAAATTTCGCGGCGACAGGATTTTTCACGGCGTCGGTCGTCGTGAGCGCGAAGCCCGTCAAAAGATAACTCGTGCCGTCTGCGGGATAAATTATTTTCAGCGGATAACCGTTCTGCAAATATCGGAGCGTCTCGCTCTCGACGGCAACGGAAATGTCGACTTCGCCCATGCCCGCCTGCCTCACGGGGTTCGACAAAAATTTCGTGTACTGCACAACTTTCGGGTGGAGCCCGTTCAAAATTTCGTAAGTCTTCGCCTCGCCGAAGTTGCTGACCATCTGGAACATCAAATTCGCCGAAGCCTCAGCCGCCAAAAAATCCGTGATGCCCACGCGAATTTTTCCCGCCTTGGAAAGTTTTTCCCACGTGTCGGGCAAATCGACGGTCGTCTTGAGAAAATCTTTGTTCGCGCAGAAAATTATCGGGTCGTACCAAATTCCCGTCCAGCGGTCGTGCTCGTCCTTGAAAATATCTTTGACGGCGTCGCCGGCCTCGGAGGTGTGCGGCGTGAGCAAATTCAAATCGGCGGCCTCGCGCAGGATTTTGCTGTCGGCAATGACGATATCAACCGTGCGGACAACCGTCGGGTCGCTGACGGCATCGTTTTTTATTTCCTGCAAAATTTCTTGCGAACTCATCGGCACGAAGTTCACTCGGACTTTATTTTCCCGCTCATACACTTCGGACAGAACCGCAGCGGTTTCCGCGGGCAGAGTCGTGTAGGCGGTCAGCTCTTGCGTCGGCGAGCCCAAAGTTTTTTTGTCGGCGTCGACGGGGACTGCCATGCCCGCCACTGCCGCCAAGATTATCATGACCGCCGTCAAGATTAAAATCGTGTATCGTCGCATTGCCCGAATCCTCCGCAAAATTTTTTCAGTCATTATACAAACATTAAGGAACCTTTACAAGAAAATTATTTCCTTGCCCGAAGCCGAGGCGCATGTTAAAATTTCTCGCGAGGTGATTGCAATGAAACTCGACAGTGCCGACGCGTGCCGCAAAGTCATCGACCGCCTGATAAAAAAATCTCACAAGAATGACGAGCTGTTGATTCACGACGAGGAAAATTATTATGACCGGGAAGCGAACATGGCAGTGCTCACGAAGCTCAACTCAATCAGCGATTTGATTTTCGCGGAAAAAATTTTCCAGTTCACAATCGCGGAGATGGCTGACGTTCGCAGCCGCCACCCCGACGACCGACAGCTTTACATGCACATCGTTTATGAGGGGCTGACGCGTTTCATCGACAAGCTCCTTTTGCAAACGCTGGAGTCTTCCTTCGACGAAATGGGCGAGATGGAATTCAAAACGGACTTCGGGAAAAAATTTCATAAGGACGTTCGCAAAAAGTTTGACGAGCTGATTAAAAGCTACCAAGACCATTACGACCTTTGAGGGGGCGATTACATGACTCTCGACACCGTGGCCGGGCGTCACGAACTCATAAACGATTTGATTAACCGAACCGTCGAATACGAGGAGATTTTGTCCGAGAACGAGGACGACTTGGATTGGGGAGCCGCGAAGGTTACGCGCGACGATTTAATTAACATTGAGCGATTGGTTTGCACGGAAGAAATTTTTTTGGAGACTCTCGGCAAGCTGAAAGAAACTCCTCACTCCGACGACGCCGAGAAGGCTGAGCTGCTGAAAATTTTTTCGGATAAGGGCGCGAATTTTTTGGCGGGACTTCTGCTCGAACGGCTGGAATACCTGCTGAACACTTTGAACACGTGGGGCATTCGCACGGAGGTCGGCAAAGAGTTTCTCGAATACATGCGCGCGAACCTTGAGGCGTTGATTGACAAGTACACCGATTACGACGCCGCCGCGCAGGAGATTGACATCACGAAGCTCGACACGAATTTGGACAGGCTCAAGGTTGTGATTGAACTTTACGACCGCGCAAAAAAAATCGACGATGATTTCAAAGCCGGCGGGCAACCGTCCTTCGGCGACATCTTGGGCTTGATGGTCATGATGGAAAAGCTGACGGCTCTGCGTGAATTGCTTCGCACGGAAAAAATTTTTGAGAACGCACTCGAAGGCATTTACAAAGTCGAAGGTGTGAACGACGAGCCCATGAAAGAAATTTCTTTAATCGTTCGCGGACAGAATTGGGCGTTCGCGAAATTGGTTTTGATTGGGCGGCTCAAAACCATGATTAACTTCGCCGAAAACAAATTCGACGACGAACGGCTCATAGAGTTTCAAAAAGATTTCCGCGACGCGATGAAAGACCTGCTCAAATATTATTCGGAGGCTTACGACCTCTGAACGGCGGCGGCTGACTTTGCCGCGTTCTTCGTTAAAGTTTTGTTATAAAGTTGCTTTGCGTCTTTTTTTTTTCGGGCGGTTATGTTAAGCTGTAAAAAATTCAGCAGGGAGCATTTTTTATGGAGATGACTAAGAAAAAAGATTGCGGAGCGCGACGACACCTCTTGGCAGCAGCAATTTTCTGCGGGGTGAGTGCGACCGCCGCTCAAGCTTCGGCAGCCGCGATTGACGACGAAGTAACCGAAGACGGAATTGTAATTTCCGACGAGAGCAAATCAATCGTGAACGTCAGCGAAAATATTTCCACGCCCGAAAATGCCGTTGAGTTCAACTCCGAAGCGTTCGTCGAAAATTTTAATCTGTCCTCCGTTCTGCGCGGCAGCAAGTACGCAATTTACATCGGCGAGGATTCTTTCGTCGAAAACATAAACGTCAACGCGGGCGCGGAGATTAAGGGCAACATCTTTTCGGCGTGGAGCATGGGCGACTCTTACGACCCCGAACGCGTGACGAACTTGAACATCAACACCGACCTTGAATACGGCGGAAATATTTTCGGCGCGGACAACATAAAGATTCACATCAAAGACGGCACGACAAAATTTTCGGGTGCGGCAAATGTTTTGAGCGTCGACGTGGGGCTCGGCGCAAAACTTTTCGGCGGCACGTTCAATCTCAACGAACAGATTGGAGACTTGACGACGGGCACGTTTATCAATCACGGGACGATTGCCGCGGGCTCTGCCGACACGAACTTGGTCATCAACGGCAACTTAATTTCCGACGGCGTCCTGCAAAAAGTCAGCGGGGGCTCGGCGGGCTCAATTATCGTCAACGGCCACGCGAACGTCGAAGGCTCGACCGTCACGACCGACAGCCTGCTGCCCAACGAAACTGCCACGGTGCTCGTCGCCGAATCAATCAGCGGCAACATAAAAAATCCCACAGGCAATCCCGTGCAAATCTCCGGCATGCTCACTGCCACGGGCGAAATCGTCGGCAACACTTTGACCGTCACGACCCAAGCAATCTCCTCCGCCGAAACTCCGCCGCCTGCTCTCGACAAGCCGCAAGCCGAAATTTTCGGCGCGATGAACAACATGTACGACAAACTCGACGGCAAAGAGAAAAATGAAATGCGCAAGCTTTACAACCTGAAGCCTGCCGAAGCGGGCAAAGCTCTCGAACAAATCGGCTCGCCCGACGGTGCTCGCGTCATGAGCGTCGCGCAACAAAGCTCAGCCGTCGACAGAATGATTGCCGACCGAATCAATAAAGTTTTTGACCACGACCATTTTAACTTGGCGGTGCACTCGATGAGATTCGCGGACGGCGACGAACCCGACGAAAAAATTTCCAAGCCGCGCGAAAATAATTTTTGGCTGAACTACATGAAGAACTGGGGCAGCCTGCGCGGCGGCACGGATTATCACGGGAGCGCAATCGTCGGCGGGTATGACAGACCGTTCGGAAGAAATTGGCGCGCGGGAATTTTTGCGACGTACGGGACGCTCGGTTACGGCGCAGAATCTTCGCGGGCGACGGTTTACGATACACGCCTCGGACTTTACGCCGGCTGTCACAATCGTCAGAGCGACATTTATTTTTACATCAACGGCGGGCAGCTGAGGAATTCTTTGCACAGAGGAATTTCATCGCTGGGTTTGTCGACGAACGCAAATTACAAGAGCCGCATAATCGAAATCGGCGGCGAATACAAATACGACCTCACGCCCGAAAAAATTTGGCACGTCAGCCCGTTTGTAAATTTCCAGGCGTCGCACCTCAAGCAGAACAGTTACGAAGAGAAGGGCGCGGGCATTTACAATCAGCACGTCGAATCGAACAGCAACACTTACTTCGCGGCGCAGGCGGGGCTCGACCTGAAACGTTACTATCGGACGGGAATGTTCGGAATGCGCTTCGGCGTCAAGCACGGCTTCACGGGCGCGGACCCCGACTTGACTGTCAGCTACGAGGGCGACGGCTCAAGCAGCTATCGCCTGCGCAACAAGAGAGACAAAACTCATTTCATCTTCAGCATACGCGGCGAGAGTGACTTTGCTGACGGCTGGTCGTTGGGCGGCGAGGCTGAACTTCAGTGCGGAGAAAATGATAAAGACGTTACGGCTTCAGTCATGCTCAGAAGAACTTGGTGATTAGCTGTTAGGATTTTTCCTTAAAGCTTAAAGCTCAAAGCTTAAAGCTAAAAATCGACCGAAGGGAGATTTTTTTATGGGAGAAAAAATTTTTATCGTGGAGGACGAGCGACCGATTGCCCGCCTGCTCCAATTGACACTCGAACGCGAGGGCTTCAAGACCGCCACCGAACCGAACGGGCGACGCGCCTTTGAACGAATCCTCCAAGAGAAATACGATTTGGTTTTGCTCGACGTCATGTTGCCCGAAATGGACGGCATGGAAATTTGCAAACGCGTGCGCGAAGTGAGTGACGTGCCGATAATCATGCTGACGGCGCGCGATGAGATTCGCGACAAAGTGGAAGGGCTCGACTTGGGCGCGGATGATTACATGACCAAACCTTTCGCCGGCGATGAACTCCTTGCGCGGATAAGGAGCGTGATTCGTCGACACACCGAACGCGTGCGCAGTGCCGAGGAAACCCGTTACGTCGTCAAGGACATGATTCTTTATCCCGAACGCTACGAAGTCACGGTCAAGGGGCAGAAAGTTGAACTCACTCACAAGGAATACTCTCTGCTGAAATATCTCGTCGAAAACAAGCGCAACGTCCTGAGCCGCGACCAAATCCTCCAGACCGTGTGGGGTTACGATTACATCGGCGACACGAACGTCGTCGACGTTTATATCAGCTACCTGCGCTCGAAGATTGACGATAAGTTCGGCGAGAAATATATTTACACGACCAGAGGCGTCGGTTATGCGATTAGGGATTAAGGCGTCGAAAAATTTTCTCCGACAGCAAAGATTCGTGAACGACGTGTCGCATGAACTGAGGACGCCGCTGACGATTATCCGCGGCTACGTCGAACTGCTGGAGACTTGCGGCGCGAACGACCCCGAACTTTTCAAGGAAGCAGTTTCGTCGATAAAAAAATCCGCGCAGAACATGCAGAGCCTCGTGGAAAGTTTGCTCTTCCTGGCTCGCGCCGACCAAGGACATCAGCCGCTGGCAATGGTGCCCGTCGACTTGGACGAACTGCTGAAAAAATTCGTGGAAGATTATCGCTCGCCGCGAGTGCAACTGACAAAGCTCATGCCCTGCAAAATTTTGGCGGACGCCGAGTTCATAAAAAAAATGCTCGCCGCCTTCTTGGACAACGCGCTGCGTTACAGCCCGCCCGATTCTTCCGTCAAAGTGGAGCTGACCGCCGGCGAAGACATTGCGACTTTGAAATTCATCGACAAGGGCGTCGGCATTCCCAAGGAAGATTACAATAAAATTTTTGACAGGTTTTATCGGGCGGACAAGGCGCGCACAAAACTCGGCGGCGAAGAAAGTTCCGTCGGGCTCGGCTTGTCCGTGGCGAAGTGGATTGCCGACCGCCACGACATTGTGATTAAAGTTAAGAGTCGGCTCGGCGAAGGCACGACCTTCACGCTGACCATCCCGACGATTCAGATTAAGAGTCAGGAGCCGGGATTCAGGATTTAGAAAAAATAAATGCCCTCCGAGAAATTGGAGGGCAAAATTTTTTTTCGATACTTGACCGACGAATTTGAGGCCGTCCCGGATGGACGGCCCCGCCCGCGTAATGAGCGTGACGCGAATTCAGCGGGCAACACCGAGCACGGGTGGTTTCAACCTCCAAACCGTTTGCGAGGAGCCGCCCCCGCGAGGCTCCCTTTTCTTTTGCTTCTTTTCTTTTGGGTGAGCAAAAGAAAAGAAGATTTCAAAAGATAAAAGCCATTCTTCAGCTCAATCGAAGGAACGAACCCGCGCCGCGAAAAAGTTCTGCGTGCCCACTCTTTCAAAGAGGGGGAAAGAAACTCAGCCGTCGAACTCCAGCAAGCCGTAAGCTCCCGCCGTGCGCTTGTAGACGACGCAAATTTGCTCGGTCTGCGCGTCGCGGAAGACGAAGAAATTGTGATTGAGCAAATTCATCTGCATGATTGCTTCCTGCACGTCCATGGGCTTTACGACGAAGTGTTTCGTTTTGACAACGGGGTACTCGCCTTCGTCCTCGTGCTCGACTTGGAGTTTGGATTCGGCAAACGCTTCCGACCTCATGCCGCCGTTGCGAAAGCGCCGTTCGAGTTTTGTCTTCTGCTTATGAATTTGGCGTTCAAGTTTTTCAACGACCAAGTCAATCGAAGTGTACATGTCCAAGTTGGATTCTTGCCCGCGAAGAATGAGCCCGCCGCGCACTTCCGCCGTGACCTCGACGATTTGCCTGTCCTTTTCGACGGAGAGCAGCACGGAAATTTCTTCCATGTTGTCGAAGTACTTGGCGATTTTGCCGACGCGCTTCTCGACGTATTCGCGCAACGGCTGGGTAATTTCGATGTTCTTGCCTCTGATGTTGAATGTTACCATGACCAAACAGCTCCTTCCGCACTTGCCGAATGTGTTTGAAGAATTATTCGGCGCGGCAACGATTTTTCCTTCAATTAGAAATGAGGAATTAGGAATTAGGAATTAGGAATTTTTTTCCCGATTCCTAAATCAAAATGCCCTCCGAGAAATTGGGGGGCAAAAATTTTTTCAGCTCTTAATTCCTAACTCCTAACTCCTAACTCCTAACTCCTAACTAACTATCACGGAGCCCGTCGAAATTTTCTCGCCGCAAAGTTTCATGAACTCTTCGCCCGAACAGTGGCACGGCAAAATTTTTTCCACGCCCAAAAGTTTCAGCTCGTCGAGTGTCCGAGAAATTCTTTCGTGCGTCGCGCCCGTCAGGTGCAGGCCGCCAATCACGCAGCGAATCGGCAAATCAAATCGCGCGCTCACGTCAGCCACGATATTTAAAATCCCCGAATGCGCGCAAGCCGTCACGACCGTCAGCCCGTCGCCCGAACGCAAAACCAAAATTATTTCGTCGCTGAAGTCATCGGGAACAAAGTGACGTTCAAGAGGAGGGAGCGGCTGAAAATTTTGAGCGGTTGAAAGCAGACCCGCAGGATGCAACGTCACGTTGCCGCCGCGAAGAAATTTTTTCGGAATGGTTTCAAATTCGTAACGCCGCTTAAAATTTCCGACGAGCCAAACATTTTCCTCAAGCTCAAAAATATTTTCACAAACGATTTGCTCAATGCCGCGCGCGCGCAAAAATTTTTCGTCGAAGCCGCAGCCGCGATAAGTGTCGTTGGAAAATTTTTCTTCCCAAAAGTTTTTGCCCGTAAAAATTTTTTCCACCGGCGCGAAGTCCAAAAGTTTCGGGAAGCCGCCCGCGTGGTCGTAATGACTGTGACTCAGCACGACAAATTTTATCTCCGCCAAATTTATTCCCAAAGTTTTTGCGTTGTCGAAGGCGGCTCCCGTGTGTCCGCAATCAAAAATAAATTTCGTCCGCGGCGTCTCAATCAAAAGGCTCAGCCCGTGCTCCGCGATTAAACCTTCGGGCGCGGAATTTTCTATCAGCACCGTTAATTTCAAATCACTCACCGACGATGAAACTCATCTCCGTTTCAAAAATTTTTCCGACGTCCAACGAAATAATTCCTTCCTTGTCCTTGAGCTCGCCGGTGAAATCCGCGAAGTCCGCGTGCCCGTGCCACGGCTCAATGCAAATGAACGGCGCGCCGCCTCGTGCGGGTGTCCAGAAGCCCCAGTAAGGAAAACCTTTCGCGCGGACGGTGAGCGTCTTGGAACTCTTGCGCGAACAAACCGTGACCTCGTCCGACTTCA
The DNA here is from genome assembly GCA_017527075.1 of Selenomonadaceae bacterium. GTDB lineage: Bacteria > Bacillota > Negativicutes > Selenomonadales > Selenomonadaceae > Quinella. Next base: position 158,054 of record JAFXQM010000002.1, on the reverse strand, counting down.
AATCGTCGAAGACAATCGCGTCGCCCGCGAACAGTTCGTAACTCAACGCAAGCTCCGTGCCGTCGAGCATGGGAATTCTTTCGCGCGACAAAGTTCCGTTCGGCAAAAGTTTAAGGCACGAAGATTTTTCCGCGCGATTGAACTTCAGATAACAGTCGCTGAAATTTTCGCGGTAGTTAATCGGGCAACTGACTGCGGGGTGCGCGCCGATTGAAAAGTAAATCGTCTTATCGTCCGCGTTTGCAACTTTCCAGTGAACTTTGACTTCATTGCCGCGCAGTTCGAAGGAAACCTCCAGACGGAATTTGTACGGATAAACTTTGAGCGTGGCGGCGTTGGATTCGAGCGCGAAGGTCAGCGTGTCAGCGGTCGCGTCGAGCAGCCAAAAGTCAGTCGTGCGCCCGAAGCCGTGGCTGGGCAGCGAGTACTCCTTGCCCTCCGCGCGATACTTATCGTCCACCAGCTTGCCGACAATCGGGAAGAGAATCGGCGAAGAAAATTTCCACCAGGTCGGGTCGCCGTCGAAGAGATACTCCGTGCCGTCGCTGAGCGCGGTTATCGATTTGAGCTCGGCTCCGCGGTCTGCCACCGCGATTTTCAGTTTGTCGTTTTGAATCTTGTGCATTAAAGTTTCCTCCTTTGTAAGGAACAAGGAAAAAGTTTTTCAACTCCTAACTCCTAACTCCTCCTAACCTTGTCGAGTGATTTCAACCAAACCCAGCGGCGTCATGTCGATAATTTTTGTTTTGCTGCTGTCGAGAGCCGCGAGCTCCCGCAGGCAGTCCATCAAAATTTTTTTGTGCGCCTCCGAGTTCATGTCGATGAAGTCCACGATGATTATTCCGCCCAAGTCACGCAACCTCAGCTGCTTCAAAATCAGCTCCGCCGCTTCCAAGTTTGTTTTCAGGACGGTCTCGTCCAAATTCGTGTCGCCGATAAATTTGCCGGTGTTCACGTCGACGGCCGTCAACGCCTCAGTCTTGTCGATGACAATCCGTCCGCCGCTGGGCAAATCCAATTCGCGCCGATTAATTTTTTCCAGCTCCTCGTTCACGCCGAACGCCTCAAAAATCGGGGCGGTGCCTTCGTAAAAATCAATTTGCTTCTCGTCGACCAAATCCTTGAGCCGCCGAAAAATTTTCAAATTGTCCGTGACGAATTCCGAGTCCGCGCCGAAGTCGCGAAGAATTTTTTCGAGCAGGTCATTGGCGTCGTAAAGGAGCGCGGGCGGTTTGCATTTGGCGCAGCGTATTTCAATTTCATTCCACAGTTCAACCAGCGCGTTGAAGTCGTCGATTAATTCTTCCTCGGAGCACTCCTCGGCTGCCGTCCGAATGATTATGCCGGCGTTCTTCGGGCGAATTTTTTTTGCCAGTGCATGGAGCCGTTCACGAGCCTCGCCGCGAATTTTATTTGACACGCCCACATAACCGAGCGTCGGCAGATAAATCGCCAGCCGCCCCGCCAAGCTTATGTTCAGCGTCGAGCGCGCGCCCTTCGCGCCGGTTTCGTCCTTGTCGATTTGAATCAGCACGCTTTGCCCCACGGAAAATTTTTTCTTTGCGTTGAACTGCAGGAAAGAATTTTTTTCGCGCCCGATGTCCACGAACGCCGCCTGCATGCCCGGCAAAAAATTTTTCACGCGACCTTTGTAAATGTTGCCGACCAGCCGCGGCGAATCTTCTCGCGCGAATCGAATCGCTTCGACCTGGGAGCCTGCGACCACCACCGCGCGCGTCTCGCCGAGCCTGTGACTTAAAATTATTTTTCTCATCGCATCACTTCCGCCGCCATTTTATCTTAACGCGTTCATTCTTGCAAAGAAATTTTTGGCAGGACAAAAAATTTTTCCGTAGAAAAAATCGGTGATTGAAAAGTGAATAATCGGGGAGCTTGCAGACAGGCTGAGAGGAAGTTGGGGCTTGTTGGTAAAATGAATCCGCCGTGATTGACGAGAAATTTTTTCGTCTGACGCGAAGAAAATTTGCAGGCGTACTGAGGTACGTCAAGAATTTTCGACAAAGGCAGGCGGAAAAAGAGCCGTCAAGCAGGGCGTGGTGAATTTACCAACAGCCCCAAGCACTTCGACCCGCGAACCTGATTCGGATAATGCCGACGTAGGAAAAAATTTTTGACGCGACGAGAAGGCTTCCGATTCGGGAGTCTTCTTTAGTTAGGAGTTAGGAGTTAGGAGTTGAAGCAATGAACGCAACAAGAAAATTGACATTGGCGGCGGTGCTGACGGCGGTTGCAATCGTCGGCAGCGTCTTATCGTTTCCCGTGCTCGGCAGCAGGTGCGCGCCCGTCCAGCACATGGTCAACGTCTTTTGCGCGGTGCTCTTGGGTTGGCGTTGGGGAGTGGGCGCGGCCTTCACGGCGAGTTTGCTGAGAAATTTATTCGGGCTGGGAAGTTTGCTCGCGTTCCCCGGCAGCATGTGCGGCGCGTTCCTGAGCGGCGTGGTTTATGCGCGGACGAAAAATATTTTGCTGACGGTCGCGGCGGAGGCGTTGGGCACGGGGATAATCGGCGGGCTGGCGGCGTACCCGATTGCGATTTTGTTCATGGGCAAGGCGGCGGGCGACGCGGCGTTTTACGTTTACGTCGTGCCGTTCCTGATTTCGACGACGTGCGGCGCGATTTTGGCGGGTTTGGTCGTCAAGCGATTCAAAAAAGTTTTGGACGCGTGAAAATTTTCTGCGGCGAGTGATTCGATTTTGACGGCGGAAAAATTTTTTGCGGCGGGTGATTCGGCTTTGGCGGCGTGAAAAATTTTCTCGGCGAGTGATTCGGCTTCGGCGGCGGAAAAAATTTTCTTCGGCGAGTGATTCGGCGTTGACGGCGGAAAAATTTTTTGCGGCGAGTGATTCGGCGTTGGCGGCGTGAAAATTTTTTGCGGCGAGTGAATCGGTTTTAAGCAGTTCAAAAAAATTTTTTGGGAGCGTGAAAATTTATGGCAACACAAATGCAAATGGCGCGCGAGGGAAAAATTTCCGACGCGATGAAAATCGTGGCGGAGGCTGAAAAAATTTCTGCGGAAGAAATTCGTGCGGGCGTGGCTCAAGGAGTGATTGCCGTCTGCGCGAACGTCAACCACACGAACTTGAAGCCGTGTGGGGTGGGCGCGGGCTTGCGGACGAAAGTCAACGCGAACATCGGCACGTCGAGCACCTTCCCCGACATCGAGCCCGAACTTTTGAAATTGGACGAGGCAGTCAAATGCGGCGCGGATTCGGTCATGGACTTGAGCACGGGCAACAACATCGACGTTTCGCGGAAAAAAATAATCGAGCACTCGCCGATAATGGTCGGCACCGTTCCGATTTATCAGGCGACGGTCGAGGCGATTAAAGCGCACGGAGCAATCGTCGCCATGACGGAAGATGACTTGCTGCGGACGATTGAAACTCAGGCGAAGGACGGCGCGGACTTCATGACGCTGCACTGCGGAGTGACACGCGCGGCGATTGAAAAACTTCGGACGCAAAAGCGCGAGATGGATATCGTCAGCCGCGGCGGAAGTTTCATCGCGGGCTGGATTCTTCACAACGAAAAAGAAAATCCGCTCTTCACTCGTTACGACGACCTGTTGGACATTTGCGCGAAGTATGACGTGACGATAAGCCTGGGCGACGGCATGAGACCCGGCTGCGTTGCCGACGCGACCGACCGCGCGCAACTGACAGAGCTGATAACTTTGGGCGACCTGGTGGACAGAGCATGGCGGCGCGGGGTGCAAGTCATGGTGGAAGGACCCGGCCACGTGCCTTACGACCAAATCGAGGCGAACATGAAGTTGGAGAAGCGGATTTGTCGGAACGCGCCGTTTTATGTTCTCGGACCGCTGGTCACGGACGTTGCGCCCGGTTACGACCACATCACGGCTGCGATTGGCGGAACGCTGGCTGCGATAAGCGGCGCGGATTTTTTGTGTTACGTCACGCCCGCCGAACATCTTTGCCTGCCGACGATTGAAGACGTTCACGACGGAGTGATTGTCAGCCGAATCGCCGCGCACGCCGCCGACTTGGTTAAGGGCGTCAAAGGTGCCCGCGACTGGGATTTGAAGATGGCACGCGCCCGAAAAATTTTGGATTGGGACGAGCAAATGAATTTGGCGATTGACCCGCCGCTGGCTCGCAAGAAACGCGGCGCACGAAATAAAATCGGAGAGACGGCGTGCTCCATGTGCGGCGAGTATTGCGCGGTAAAAATCGTCGGGAAATATTTTGACTCGCCCGTTTTCCCCTGCGTCGATTGAATTAGGAATTAGGAGTTAGAAATTAGGAATTGATTTACGCCCTTTAATTCCTCATTCCTAATTCCAAATTCCTAATTAAAAAAAAATCCTCCGCAATCATTTCTGACTGCAGAGGATTTTTTATTTCGAGCGAATGATTTTACATGCCGGCTTGAGCCGCGACCTCAGCCGCGAAATCGGTTTCCTTTTTCTCAATGCCTTCGCCGAGCTGGTAACGCGCGAACTTCAAAACTTTTTCGCCGCCGAGAATGTCCTTGACGGTCTTTTCGCTGTCCTTGACGAAAATTTGTTCGACGAGGCAGACTTCCTTGTAATATTTGTTGATGCGCCCCATGACCATCTTTTCGACGATTTTTTCAGGCTTGCCCTCTTCAAGAGCCTGCTTGCGGAGGACTTCCTTTTCGTGTTCGAGTTCGGAGGCGTCGACGCCCGCGCGGTCGACGGCGGACGGATTGGCCGCGGCGATTTGCATTGCGACATCCTTGCCCAATTCATCGGAGCCGCCGGTCATGTCGACGAGCACGCCGATTTTGCCGCCCATGTGAATGTAACTTGTGAGCTTGCCTTCGGTTTGATAACGGACGAAGCGGCGGACGGAAATTTTTTCGCCGATGGTGGCAGTCGCTTCGGTGACAAGGTCGGAAACTTTTTTGCCGTCGATTACGCTGTCGTTGAGCGCGTCGAGGTCGGCGGGATTTTCTGCCGCGATTTGCTCCAGGATTTTTTGCTCCAGCGCGCGGAAGTTTTCGTTGTTGGCGGTGAAGTCGGTTTCGCAGTTGACTTCGAGCAGGACGCCCGTTTTTCTGTCGGCGGAGACGTAAGCCGCCACGGCACCTTCAGCCGCCACGCGTCCCGATTTTTTTGCGGCCTTGGCGATGCCTTTTTCGCGCAGCCAATCGATGGCCTTCTGCATGTCGCCGTCGGTCGCCGTCAAAGCTTTTTTGCAATCCATCATGCCCGCGCCGGTTCTCTCGCGCAGCTCTTTAACTGTACTTGCACTGATAGCCATTTATTTCACCTCAAAATTATTCTTCGTTCTCTTCGGACGCCTCGGCACTCTCGGCTCCCTCTTTGCCTTCGAGCATGGCGTCGGCGATTTTTGCAGTCAAAAGTTTGACCGCGCGAATCGCGTCGTCGTTGCCGGGGATAACATAATCAATTTCGTCGGGGTCGCAGTTTGTGTCGACAATCGCCACGATGGGGATACCGAGCTTGCGGGCTTCGGCCACGGCGATTCTTTCCTTGCGCGGGTCGACGACGAACAGCGCGCCCGGCAATTTGTTCATCTCTTTAATGCCGCCGAGATATTTTTCGAGGCGAGCCATTTCGTGACGGAGCTGCATGACTTCCTTTTTGGTCAGCACGTCGAAGGTTCCGTCCTGCTCCATCATCTCCAACTCTTTGAGGCGATTGATACGCTTCTGAATCGTTTGGAAGTTGGTGAGCATGCCGCCGAGCCAGCGTTCGTTGACGAAGAATTGACCTGCGCGGACAGCCTCTTCCTTGACGGCTTCCTGAGCTTGCTTCTTGGTTCCGACGAAGAGCAGAGCCTTGCCCTCCTCGGCGACGGAGCGCACGAAGTTGTAAGCCTCGTCAACTTTGCGGACGGTCTTTTGCAAGTCGATGATGTAAATGCCGTTGCGCTCGGTGAAGATGTAACGCGCCATTTTCGGATTCCAGCGACGAGTCTGGTGACCGAAGTGCACGCCCGCTTCCAAGAGCTGTTTCATTGAGATAACTGCCATTTGAAGTTCCTCCTGTTTTTCTTTCGCAGAACATTTTCGCGCCGATTAACCGATTGGCACAGGTCGACGCTCCGATTCTGCGTGAAATTGTGATGAGGCGGATTATATCACACGAATTTTTTCGCGGCAAGTTTTTTAGGATTTAGATTTGAGCTTTGCGATTTCGTTCATGAGCTCTTGCGCAAATTTTTCCAGCGCGTCTTTGTCTTTGGTCGAGCCCGTGAATTTCATCGGCGTGCCGTAAACAACTGCGGGCTGCGGAAAAAATTTCTCGCGGGAAAAAATTTTCTCGGTGTTGATGATGGCGGCGGGGACAATCGGAGCCTTGGTCATGGCGGCAATCAAGCTGACGCCCGCCTCCGCCTTGCCGAGCTTGCCGGTCTTCGAGCGCGTGCCCTCAGGAAAAATCCCGAAGCACTTTCCGTCCTTGAGAATTTTAATCGCGGTTTTAATCGCCGTCTTGTCCGCCGCGCCGCGCTTGACGGGGAAGACGTGCAGACTGCGACAGACCCAAGCCATAATCGGATTCTTGAAAAGTTCTTCCTTGCCCATGTAACAAACTTCGCGGTTCATGAACGTGCCCAAGAACGGCGGGTCCCAGTTGCTCACGTGATTGGCCGCCAAGATGAACGCGCCCGACGCGGGAATATTTTCCGTGCCGATGACACGCGTCCCAAGAATCGTGCCGAACCAGAAGCGGCAGATGACTTTGAAAATTTTATAGAACACGCTGACCTCCCAACTCCAAACTCCAAACTCCTAACTGAATTCGCCCCCGCGAGGCTCCCTTTTCTTTTGCTTCTTTTCTTTTGGGTGAGCAAAAGAAAAGAAGATTTCAAAACGCAAAAGAAATTCATCAGCCCGCTGAGCACGATAACCCAAATCAAACGTCTGTTGACTTTGAATCCTTTTGCTTAACGAACGAAAGGATGACCGCCCGCATTTCCGAACCTCTCTTCCCGATACCGAGCCAATTCCTTTTTGCAATCAAAATCGGCCGGCAGATTAATTTTTTTGCTGCGGATGATTCTCTGCAACTCTTCGAATGCTTTTTGTTTGCGAGCGAGGTCTTCTTCCGGCGTGAGGAGCCCGAATTGCGTTTGCATAATTTTAATCAGCACGACGAGTTTTTCCTCAGGCACTCTCTCCAAAAGTTGAATCGCTTCCTGTCTCAACGGTGACATAAAAATTCCTCCTCACCAAGTCAAAAAAGTGTACGCGCTGAAAATCGTCAGCAAAAATATTTCGGCGAGCAACACGGGCTTCAACGTGCCGAACAAGTCCGCCTTGAAATAATCAATCGTCACGATTAAGCAGACGTGAGTGGGAGTGAGCATTTGCCCCGCCACGCCGAACGCCATCGCCACGCCCGCCAAGTTCAAATCGCCCGTGCCCATGGCCGCAACTATCGGCATGACAATCGCCACGTGCCCTTGGCTCATGCCCGTGAGGATTCCGATTATCAGCGACACGCACGCGATTATCACGGGCACAGGCAACGGCGACGCTTGGAACGCCGCGACGATTTCTCCGAGCACTTCCGTCACGCTGAGGATTTGGATGAAGTAAAGAATGCAGCAGATGTTGAGCGTCATTTTTAAATCGAGCGCGCCGAGGAAAATTTCTTTCACGCCGACGCGACGCCCGACCGCCGCCAATACGAAAACCCACGCCGCCACCACCGCGCCCGTCGCCGTCGAGGCATTGAGCCCGCCGAAGACCACGACCATAAAAACCGCCGCCACAGGTGTCAACGCCAAGAGCAAGCCGTTGCGCTCGTGACGAATCTCCGCCGCCGTCTCCGAAAATTTTTTCTGCGCGGGAATTTTTATCGGGCGAATCAAAATCAGCCAGCCGACCGCGATTGCCAAGACCGTTACCCAACACAAATGGCTGATGAATTCTCCGAACGTCACGCCCGCGATTGAACACGCCATTATCATGCCGGGGATAATCGGGCTGGAAAATTCGAACAGATGACGGAACCAGAAATTTATCGCGGCTTTGTGTTCGGGCGAAAGTTTTAAGTTCGCGCTGAGCTCCTCGACAATCGGCGCGGAAAATCTTGCGCCGCCCACGCTCGGCAGCAGCCCGAGGAACGCGGGCATCGCCGCCAGTAAAATTTTTACGTCGGAAACCATTCGCCGCAGAGCTTTGACCATGTCCGTCAGCGAACCGCTCAAGCGCAACTCAATCTCCAGGCACATCACGAAGTACAGCGCGAAGATTATGTCGTAAGTGCGCGGCAGGGTGAACGTTTCGTAAAAAGCTTGCAGCAAAGAAATGGGGCTCGCCGAACGCAGAGCCCAGATAAAAATTCCGCTCGCCAACATGCACAAGCCGATTTGGATTTTGAATCGCAGCAGCACGATGATTATCGTCAGCGCGATTGCCAACAGCAAAAAGATATTCAAACTAAATCATTCTCCATTGGAATTCGAGGAAGTTGAGGCCGTCCCGGATGGACGGCCGCGCTGCACACGCCGCAGGACAGCGGCGTCCAGCGCACTCTGAGCTGCGGGTAACCTCAACCTCCAAACCGTTTATGAGGAGCCGCCCCCGCGAGGCTCCCTTTTCTTTTGCTTCTTTTCTTTTGGGTGAGCAAAAGAAAAGAAGATTCAAGAGATAAAAATTTTTCTTCTGCCCGACGAGCACGAAGAGCCGCAGCAATGAGGTCGAGTTCTGCATTTCCACTCTTGAGAAAGAGGGGAAAAATCATTCCTCGCCGAGACCGAGCAGATACAAAACGTCCATGGGATTTTGATTCGCCTGCGCCAACATTGCCTGCGACGTTTGCGAAAGCAGATTGTATTTCGCGTAACCCGCCATCTCTTTTGCCATGTCCGCGTCGCGAATCACCGATTCGGAGGATTGGTCGTCGGTCACCGTCGTCGTCAAGTTCGTGGCAGTTCGTTCGAGCCGAGTGAGTGCCGCGCCGATTGTCGTCTGCTGGTCGAGAACTTTTTCAATCGCCAGGTCGAGCGCGTTTATCGCGGCGTTTGCGTCTTCCTTCGTCGAAATGCTGATGATGTTGTCGTCGTCGCCCTTCAAGCCCAAAGCCTTGGCGCGCATGTCGGTCAGCGCAAATTTCGTCGCAACGTTCGCGTCCGCGCCCACGTGGAAGGAAAGTGCTCTGTCGCCCGTCGCCGTTTCGTTACGATTCCATTCCTTGAACTGCAACTGCGCGTTTGCAAATTTGTTGACTGTGCCGTCGGAATTTTTTACTTGCAGAGTGAAGCCCGCGATTTGGTCGTGAACTTCTTCAGCCTTTGAACTGACCGCCAACCCCGCCGTCCCGAAAATTTCTCTGCCGTATTTGTTTGGCAAGCCGTAAGAAATATTTCCGTCGCCGGTCTTGGCGATGAGTAGCGGACTCAAGGACGCGCGATTCAACATGTCGTTGGCGAGCTCATTAAAGTCGTCGGAGCCTTTAACTTCCCCGTGAAAAGTTTCGCCGTCGCTGACGTATGACCAAGAGATTGTGTCCGTGTCCTTAATGCCGAGGCTCTCACCCGAACGAGTTTTCATGTCGGAAAATTTTGTGGCCAAGTCGGTGTCCTTGGCGAGCTTGTGATTGCTCAGCAGGTCGTAAGTTTTGTAAAGCGCGTTGTTCCTCGTGTCGTCGATGAGGTGCATGCCGTTGAATTGAATCAGTGCGTCCTCGTCGATTTGGTCGATGAGCTGGTCGAATTCCTTTTGAATCATGCGGCGGTCTTCGTCGGAATTCGAATCGTTGGCGGCGTTGATTGCCTTCTCTTTGAGAGTGCGCAGAGAGTCGAGGATACACGACACGGCACCTTCGGCGGTTTTAATCATGTTCGAGCCGTTCTTCGTGTTCGAGTGCGCCTGTTCGAGTGCCCGAATCCTCACGCGCATTTTCTCCGAGATTGCGTAAGCCGACGCGTCGTCCTGAGCGTTGCGAACCTTCATGCCCGTCGACACTTTTTCCAAGTGTTTGTAAGCCCGCGTGCGATTGGCGTCCATCATGTTGAACGAGCGAACCGCGTCCATGTTCGTCTTAATCGTCATTGACATTTTACTTCCTCCTTGAAAAATTTTCCGTTCATCTGCAGTCATTGTATCAAAAATTTTTTCATCGTCAACGAAAACATCAGCGCGAAAATTTTTCTCCGCGCTGGAATTGACAAAGAGTTTCGGCGCAATTTATACTGCAAGCGCGTTAAAAAATTTTTTCGACAAAGGAGATGATTTTATGTCGACACCCGTTGGAGTTATAAAAAAATTTGTTCAGGCACTCATCGACACGACGAGCACCGGCGAAGCTGCCGCCAACGCTGCCTTCAAGGCGGTGGGCGCGGTCAGTTATGACACGTTCAAAGAAAAGTTCCACTCGGCGCAATCGGGCTTGAGTACGCAGGATTTTTTGGAGCAATACTGCGGCATTCGCGTCAACAACAAAGACACGGGCGCGATAACCGGCTCGGACGCGGGCGGCTCCACGACCAAGACCGCCGAATCAATCATCTCCGAAGCCGCAAAAGCCGTCAGTCTCACTAAAGCCGAATACAATTCCTTCACGAAAAACGGACTCACCGTCAATATCACCTACGACAACGGCGACGAAATTGATTCGGACGACTTGGAAAACTTCGATTACGACGGGGGGCGACTTATCTCGCCAAACAAAAACTCGCCGTGCGCGCGCTGTACAACTGGTGGATACCCGAAGCCCTCGACCTCATCAACGAATCGCTCGGCTTGAACTTCACCGACGGCAGAGCCAACATCAACGAAATTGACGTGGAATTTACTTCAAACCTCAACTCCTATTATGCTTTGGACTTGGACTTCGATTATGACATGGGGCTTGCCTCAAACGTTACTCTTAAAATTAACGCCAACCTTCTTTACAACTTGACCAAAAACGACCTTAACGGCACACTCCCCGACATCAAGGATATCTCAAACTCCAAAATGAGTAATTATGCTCGCCTCATCTACGACAAGCTCGATGTGCTCATTCTTCAAGCCCTGACGGAAATAACTCTGAAGGCGAACATTCCTTACGTTGAAAAATTGCCCAATGATGTCGTCTGCGGACTTATCGCGATAACCAGTGGTTACGACAGCAGCAACGTTGAGTACTCCCGCTATTGGTACGGCAATTACACTTACACGGGCTACACCAAAATGCGCTACCTCGCCGCAAAATATTCGGACGGCATGCCCGACGGAATTTCCTACAACGCAAAGAAAACCATTTTGACTTTGACGACGGACTTCACGGAGAGCGCGATTGACTTGTCGAACTTCGAAAGCTCAGTCAAAACCGTAAAAGCCTCCTCGCTCAAGAGCGGAATAAAAATCCTCGGCAACGACAAAGCAAACTCAATCTTGGGCGGCGCGGGCAATGACGTCTTCATCTTCACGGCGGGCAGCGACTTCATCAAAGATTACGCGGAGGGCGACAAAATTTCTATCGGCGGAACGATTTCCGATGTCACGCTCGACGGCACCAACGTGGTCTTCACCGTCGGCAAAAATATTCTCACCGTCAAAGACGCCGCCGACATGACGCTCACGATTATAAATTCCAAGGGCAAAGAATTGGAGACGCTCATCAGCGGCGCGAGCTCCCTGACCCTCGACAACAAAAGCAAGGCGACCGTGACGATTGATTCGGACGTTGAATTCGTCGACGCCTCCGCGCGCACGAAGAATATCAAAATCGCCGGCAACGCCCTGGACAACACGATAAGCGGCGGCTCAAAGAACGATTCGATTAAAGGCGGCGGCGGAAACGATTCACTCGTCGGGAACGCCGGCAAGGACACTTTGATTGGCGGCACGGGCAATGACATCCTCCTCGGAGGCGCAGGCGATGATTATCTCAGCGGCGGGGACGGCAAGGACACTTTGATTGGCGGCGCGGGCAACGACTCACTCAACGGAGGAGACGGTGCTGACATTTTCGTTTACGCGCTCGGCGACGGCAACGACACGATTCAAAGTTACGCGGCGGAGGACAGAATCTCTCTGACGTCGGGCACAGCCGAAGTCACGACCGAAGGCAACGACATCATCTTCACAATCGGCACGGGCAAGAAGCAGGGCACGATTACAATCCTGAACGGCAACGGCAAGACCGTCACCTATTACGAGGACGGCGTCGAGTACGTTTACCCGAAGAGCACGGGCGGCGTCGAATTCAACGAGAAGGGCACGGCCGTCACGCTCACTGCCGAGTACGAAGACGACAGCTTCAACATCAACGATTACGATTACTACAAAAACAAAATCGTCACGATTAAGGCGTCGGCGGTTCAGCACTCGCTGGAGCTCGTCGGAAATAAAAACGCGAACAAAATTTTCGGCACGAACGAGGACGATTATATCGACGGCAAGGCGGGCTCGGACACAATCAGCGGCGGCAAGGGCGACGATACTTTGGTTGGCGGTACGGGCTCGGACAGCTTGAGCGGCGGCAGCGGCAACGACAGCCTCTGGGGCGGCGCGGGCTCCGATACTCTCTTCGGCGGCGCGGGCAAAGATATTTTCGTTTACAAGGACGGCGACGGCTCGGACGTGATTGAGGACTTCGACGCGTCGCTGGACAAGATTCGTGTCCTCAGCGGCGACGTGGGCACCCCGACGGTCGATTCATCGGGCGACGTGACATTCGCGGTCGGCGACGGAGAAATTATCGTCAAGGGCGGCGCGAACAAATACATTCCCGTTTACGACAGCGGCAAAAATATTTTGATGAAGTACACTCCGCGTTGAGCTCCAAAAAATTTTTCGCGGACAAAAATTTTCCGTCACTCGATTGAGCGGCGGAAATTTTTTTTGCAAAAAATTTCTCGTGGCTGAATTGACAAAAAAAAAAAAAACAACTATTATAATCCTTGTAAGCACTTAAAATTTTGGAAGGGGGCAGAACGATATGTCTGCATACGACAACGACAAATCCAACGTAAAAATCACGGGGAGCTTGGAGGCCGACTCAATCAAAAATTCGGGCGACAACGTGATAATCAACGCGCTCGACGGCAAGGACACAATCAACAACTCCGGCAACTCCGTGACAATCCTCGGCGGCGACGCAAAGGACACCGTAAAGAACAGCGGCGAAAATGTTTCCGTCAACGGCGGCACCAGCGGCGACTCCATCCGCAACGAAGCCGCGGGCATCAACTCCACGCTCGACGGCGACTGGGGCGATGACACAATCGATAACCTTGCCTCAAGCGTCACGATAATCGGCGGGCTCGGCAACGACAACTTCGACAACGACGGCGCGCAGGTTTCACTCTTCGGCGGCGACGGCGCAGACACGATTGACAACGAAGGAAATTCTTCAACCCTTCTCGGCGGCGCAGGCAACGATTCAATTCAAAACGGCGGCGCGAGTGTTTCAGTCGATGGCGGCGACGACAACGATTATATTCGCAACGGCGGCGCGGGCTCGAAAGTTACACTCGACGGCGGCGCGGGCAACGACCGAATCGATAATCACAGCAAAAAAGTTACAATCAACAGCGGCGCGGGCAACGATTACATTTACAACGACGGCGACTCGGTGACAGTCAACGGTGGCGCAGGTCATGATACAATTAACAACGCGGGTGAACGCAACGTTAAAATCAACGGCGGCGCGGGCAATGATTCAATTTACAATTATTATGGCAGCGAGAGTGTCACACTCAACGGCGGCGCAGGCAACGACGCAATCATAAACACCGATGACAACGTGTCAATCGAAGGCGGCGAGGGTGCCGATTACATTCGCAACGGCGGCTATTATGATGAAGACGGAGACTGGTGGGATGAAGACGGGTCGAACGTGACAATCTCAGGCGGCGACGGCTCCGACACGATAGAAAGTGGCTCAGGAAATGTTTCAATTGACGGCGGCGACGGCGACGACCTCATCACGAGTGACGGCAAAGAAGTTTCAATCGAAGGCGGCGCGGGCGACGACCTCATCACCAGCAAGGGCGACGACTGCACATTGGCGGGCGGCGCAGGCAACGATTTAATCACGAGCACGGGCGACGAAATTTTATTCAAGTATGCGCCTGGCGACGGCGACGACACAATCGACGGCTTCAACGCGTACTCGCGGATAAGAATCGGGGACGGCACCGACACCTACTCGAAAGAAACCGTCGGCGACGATATCCTCATCTCCGTCGGCGAAGGCTCCGTCCTCCTGCTCGGCGCGGCGAAATTGTCTGAAGTTTATATCAGCGGCATTGAGGAGCAGGCGGGCAGCTCTTGGACGCTCAACGGGACGACCGCCACTTACGGCTCGCTCACGGTTAAAGGCGTGACGAGTACCGACGGTCTTTCAATCAAAGGAAAAGTCGTCGTCATCTCGGAGGCGTCTCTGGGCACGGGCAAAGTTTCAATCACGGGCGACGGATACACACTCGCCCTCGCAGACGATGTTGCAAGAACTTCGACGAGTAAAGCCTGGAGCCTGAGCAAAACCACCGCGAGTTATAAGCAGACGACCAAAGCCGGTTACACGCTGGCGGACAACGCAAAGTCAATCACGTACTCGAAAAAATCCGTGACGACTTTGGTTAAGGTTAAGGGCGTGACGAGTTTGGACGGGCTGAAACTCAGCGGCACGACTGTCACGGTCAGCGAGGCGTCTCTGGGCACCAACGACGTGACAATCTCCGACGGATATGCCCTCAAGCTCGGCTCGGATGTCGAAAGTTCTTCCTCCAAAAAATCTTGGAGCTTCAGCAAATCGACGGCGACTTACAAGCAGACGACCACCGAAGGTTACTCGCTCGTCGACAACGAAATTATTTACTCCGCGGCGGCGACGAAAACTTTGGCAAGCGTCAAAGGCGCGACGACCAAGAGCGGCTTGAAAGTCAGCGGCTCGACGATTAAGCTTCCCGCCTCCGCCCTCTCCAGCAAAGTCACCGTCAGCGGCGCGTACACTTTTGATTTTGCTTCCGATTACTCGAAGGCGACGATAACGGGTTCAAGCTCCGACGACACAATCATTGCGCGCGGGAAAAATATTTTGGTTAAGGGCGGCAAAGGCTCGGATGTCTTCGCGCTCAAATCGACCGTCGCGAACACAATCAACGATTACGAGGAGGCGGATAAAGTTTCTCTGCTCTCGGGCGCGGCAGAAATTTCCGTGAACGGCGACGACGTAATTTTCAACGGCAAAGTGACACTCAAGGGCGCGATTGACAAAGCCGTGACTTACATTGAGGACGGCGAGGAAAAAGTTTTCAAGTACACGCCCGCCGCCGTCAAATTCAACGCGAAAGGCACGAGCATCACTCTACTGGAAACTTACGCCGAGGACAGCTTTGACATCGCCGATTTCTCCGAATACAAAAACACGGTCGTCACGATTAAAGCGTCTGCGGTTCAGCACTCGCTGGAAATTTTCGGGAACAAAAACGCGAATAAAATTTTTGGCACGAATGAGGACGATTATATCGACGGGCAAGCGGGCGCGGACACAATCAGCGGCGGCAAGGGCAAGGACACTCTCGTCGGCGGCAAAGGCAACGATTCACTCAACGGCGGCGCGGGCAATGACAGTCTCTGGGGCGGCGCGGGAGATGATACGCTCTTCGGCGGCGCGGGCAAAGATATTTTCGTTTATCATGACGGCGAAGGCACCGACGTGATTGAAGACTTCGACGCAAGCTTGGATAAGATTCGTGTCCTCAGCGGCGACGTGAGCACCCCGACGGTCGATTCATCGGGCGACGTTACCTTTGCGGTCGGCGACGGTGAAATCGTCGTCAAGGGCGGCGCGGACAAATACATTCCCGTTTATGACAGCGGCAAAAATATTTTGATGAAATACAATCCGCGATGAGCGCGCAGGTGTATTCAATATACCGCCGCGAAAAATATTGACAAGCGGAAGAAGTTATGATAACCTACGCAAAGTTTTTGAAGCAGTGCAAGAGGAGCAGTACCCAAGTCGGTGAAGGGGACGGTTTGCTAAATCGTTAGGCTCGAAAGGGCGCGGAGGTTCGAGTCCTCTCTGCTCCGCCATAATGAAAATGTTCGCTCTTCAATGAGCGGTTGTGAGAATCGTCGTGCGGAGTACCGTGCGGCGATTTGAAGTTTAAGGAGGATTTTTATGGCAAAGGTCAACGAAAATTATTTGAAACTGCCGGGCGCGTATCTTTTCTCTGAAGTCGGCAAACGCGCCGCCGCTTTCCAAAAAGAAAATCCCGACGCAAAAATTATTCGGCTCGGCATCGGCGACGTGACTCGCCCGCTGCCGCAAGTTTGTATCGACGCAATGAAGAAGGCCGCCGACGAGATGGGGCACGTCGAAACTTTCCGCGGTTACGGACCTGAGCAGGGCTACTCGTTCCTGCGCGACAAAATTGCCGACTTCAATTACAAACGCCGCGGGCTGAACGTCAGCGCGGACGAAATTTTCATCAGCGACGGCTCGAAGTGCGACTGCGGAAATATCCAAGAGATTTTCTCGCTCGACTGCAAAATCGCAATCGGTGACCCCGTTTATCCCGTTTACAACGACTCGAACGTCATGGCGGGCAGGACAGGCAACTTGAAACCCGACGGACACTTCGAAGGCGTGGTTTATCTGCCGTGCACCGCCGAAAATAATTTTGCGCCGAAGCCGCCCGCCGAGAAGGTTGACTTGGTTTATCTCTGCTCGCCGAACAATCCGACGGGCACCACGCTCGACAAAGCCGCGCTCGAAGCTTGGGTCGCTTACGCAAAAGAAAACGACGCCGTGATTCTTTACGACGCCGCTTATGCTGCTTATATCACTGAAGAAAAAGTTCCGCGCTCGATTTATGAGATTGAGGGCGCGCGCGACGTGGCGATTGAATTCCGCTCCTTCAGCAAGACCGCCGGCTTCACGGGCACGCGCTGCGGATACATCGTCATTCCCGACGGCTTGACCGGCACGACCTCTGCGGGCGAACGCGTTCCGCTGAAAAATCTTTGGGCTCGCCGCCACACCACGAAATTCAACGGCACGAGTTACATCACTCAGCGCGGCGCAGAAGCGATTTACTCCGACGAGGGGCAGGCGCAAGTCAAAGAGCTCATCAGTTATTATTTGGAGAACGCAAAGATTATCCGCGAGAGTTTGACGGCCGCCGGCTTGACGACTTACGGCGGAGTCAACGCGCCTTACATTTGGCTGAAGACACCCGCCGATATTCCGTCGAGCTGGGATTTCTTCGACGTGCTCCTGCGCAAGCATCACATTATCGGCACGCCCGGCGCGGGCTTCGGTCCGTGCGGCGAAGGTTACTTGCGCTTAACGTCCTTCAACAGCAGAGAGAACACAATCGAGGCTTGCGAACGCCTTAAAAATTTCTGATGCTCAGCCGATAGAATTTTTACTTTGTTTGAAACGGAAGACTCCCGCGCCCAAGTTGGGCGTATTTTTTTTGAGCGCGTCGACGGAAACTTTTTCTCCGTCCAAAGCTCGGCGGTAGAGACTGACGACTTGCGCGGTGACCGACGGCGAATAATTTTGCGCCTCAATCCTCAACGCCGCCGCCCCCAAAAATTTTTCGACGTAAGGCAGCAGACAAAGTTGCTTGCCGAAAAAAATGTGCCAACGTTTAAATTGGTCGACGCGCAGGGAATGAACTTCGCCCGCCGCGTCCTCCAGCGCGTAATGATGATTCAACTTGTCGGGCGTCGCGAACTCGTCATAATCGGGCAGATAAAGTTTGGCGAAGTCGTGGTCGCAAATCATTGACTCGATCGCGCCGTGGACGATGACTTCAATCGGCAGCGAAGAATTTTCCGCGAGGCTCCTCACCTGCGCGAAGCCCAGCTCCAATGACGCCGTCGCCTGAACTGCTCCGAGGCTCCGCAAAAATTCTGCGGCGAGTGGATTGAACACGCTGAACGAAACGTCGGCATAAATCGGCGCGCGCGTCAAAGTCTTTATCAAATTCAGCGCGCCCAAGTTCCCGACAAGAACTCCATCGAAATTTATCGCCCGCGAAAAAATTTCCGCCTGTTCCGCCAAGTCTTTGTCCTTTGAAGTTCTCGGCGTCGCCAAAATTATTTTCTTGCCCGCCGCGTGCGTGAACTCGGCGGCTTCTCTCAGCTCGGCAAGTGTCCACGGCTTGAGCGGCTTGAAAACTTCTCCGCCGACGTAAATCAAATCCGCGCCCGAATCAATCGCCGCCCGCGCACTTTCCAACGTTGACACCCGCGCGGATAATTTCGGCTTCGCGGAAAATTTTATCGCCCGCTCCTCCGCGAAAATATTTTTAACCGATTCATCGTCGAAACTCGGCTCGACAACCGCCCGCGAAAAAATTTTCGGCTCGCGCTCGCCCGTCAGCCCGATATCTATTTTCGTCGGCGCACCGAAGGCAAAAGTCGTCGTGAAGTCTCGGACGCGATTGTCGAAAAGATTTTGCCACCGCTCCTCGTCGACGGCGTAACCGGTCGGGTCGGCCAGGTACGCGTCAATCTCTCGGCGATAAGTCGTGACCAGGCGGCGAACGAATTCGGGCGGCCTCATGCGTCCCTCAATCTTGAAACTCGTGACGCCCGCCTGAATCAAATCGGGAATGTTCCTGAACATGCACATGTCGTTGAGCGCGAGTTTGTATGACCAATCGTTGAGCGTCGCGCCCGTCGCCTCGTCGATGAGTTTGTAAATCCAGCGGCAGGGTTTCATGCAGCGGCCGCGGTTGCCGCTCTGCCCGAAGACCACGCCCGAATGAATGCATTGCCCCGATTCGGCGAAGCACATGTCGCCGTGCATGAAGTATTCGACCTCGATGCCCGTGCGTTCCTTGAGCAACGAAACCTCCGTCAGAGTCAGCTCGCGCCCGACGACCACGCGCGTGATTCCAAATTTTTTCAGCAGCTCGACCGTGCGGAAGTTGTGCGTGTTCATCATCACCGACGCGTGCATTGGAATTTTCACGCCGAGTTTGCGAACGAGATTTATCACCGCCAAATCCTGAACCAAAATTGAATCGGGCTGAATCTCGTCGAGGAAGCGCAAAAATTTTTCCAGCGGCGCGAGTTCTTCCGTGCTGATTAAATTGTTCAGCGTGACGTAAATTTTTACGCCGCGCCCGTGAGCAAAATCGATTGCGGCTTTGAGTTGCGCGTCGTCGAAATTAAAATCGGAACGGTGCACGCGCATGTTGAAGGCCTTGCCGCCCAAGTAAACCGCGTCCGCGCCCGCCTCCACCGCCGCGACCAAAGATTCCCATTGACCTGCCGGCGCAAGCAGTTCGACTGTTTTTCTGTCCAATGTCATTCCTCCTGTCGTTGCAACTGAAACATCATCAGAATTTTATCAGCTGCCTGCAAAATTTTCAATCGGCGAAGGCGCGCGGTTTTTGATTGACACCTTGACGTGTGAATTATAAAATCATACGAAATAATTTTTTATGATTGCCGTTGACAGTGCGCAGATTGAACCATAAATTATCAATATGAAAGGAGCAATGATTATGATTAAGATGAATCGGGGGGGGGGCATTAACCGAGGACAAGCGATAGTTTTCTATGCCCTCCTTATGCCGTTACTGTTTTTGTTGTTGGGCGTGGCATTGGATTTGGGGTGGTATTACTTTAACGTGTCGCGCTTGCAAAATGCGGCGGACGCGGCGGCTTTGGCGGGAGCACAAGAATTGGCTGCGCATAATAGTAACTTCAAAGGCTACAACATCGTCCTCGTTGACAAAAAATTTTCAGTCTATCCCGAACCCGACGAAGATATTTCTACTGCCGAAGGCGATGAAGTTGCCGCCGACTACGTTCGCAGAAATTTATCCTCCGATGACAAGGCGACGGCTCTCACAAATGAGGCGGGCACTTACGCTTACACCGTGACCGATAATTGGAGTCCGAATTCCTCTAAGGTTACAATGACACCGCACTTGGGACAGAACGACGACGCTTTTTATTACGTTGTTCATTTGACGGAAGACATCAGGCATTTCCTCATGCCCGGCAGATACGCGCCGATACCTGCGCCCGTCGTTGCCGTCGCTTTGCTTACAAGAACTACACCAACAATTCCGCGCGACCCCGGTAAAGGCGCGGAGCAACAACTTCCCGACGGCACAGACATTTTAACTGAAATGTATAAGTTGGAAGATGTATCCGTCACAAGAAACTGGGAGTGGCAAGATTATTACCCAAAGCACAAGGATCAATATAAAACTTTGACGGGTAAAGACGTTTATATCGGGAACTGGAATGAGTACCAAGATAAAGGCGGAATTCATTACGACGCCTCCAAAAACAAATATTATCGAACGGAAACGGCGCAGGTGTACGCAGGAAGCACAAGTCAAGGCAGCAGTACGGGCAAGGTCGCCAATTATGATGAAGATAAAATTGATTCTTTGAATCTCGACTTTAAGGCAGATGTTCTATTTACAAAGAAGTGGTCGCAGGCTGAATGGACAGATTTTGATATAAAATACAGTGATTCATCTGCAGTCACCTATCAAAATGGTGCCCAAAGCAACAGTGCCCACTTAAGAATTCACTCCACATTTAATTTTGAGACTCCTTATGCCGTGCGCTCAAATCGTACCGCAACACAAATTGAAGAAAATCCCGAAGACGCTTTATATGTGCGCGTCGAAAGCGAACCGATTGAAGCCTTGTCCTTTAAAAGCGACCACAGGTCTTACAGCTCCGTTCGCCAGATATTCCTCAATATAAATCAATCGAATATGGACGAGCAATATCGCCCGCTTGTGATTTTCTATGCCGGTCCCGAACAAATTACCGCTAACTCAACTGTCCGCGACTCTCAGCCCGTTGTTTTAACTCTCAAGGCCGACGCCCGCGTTATCTTGTTTGCGCCGAACAGCCCCGTTGTCATAAGAGGCAACAAACATAAAATGCAAGGCTTCGTTATTGCCAGAGAGTTTGTGCAACTGACAGAGGCAAGCGATTATTATCAAGAGGACGGAAAATACTACAACAGCTCCGCCAAGACAAAAGAATATTTCTACGTCGCGTCCGAAGGAACATTTATTGATGAGCACGGCAATGTGCAGACAAAATCTTTGGGAGCGGGTGCCACTCGCAACCGCATTGAAGAAGATGACCGCGAAAAGCCTGTGGGCAACACCAGAATTGCGGCGGGCTACGAAAGCTATGAGAAAGTTTACGGCATGAATAATTTTAACATAGCCGGAAGCTCTTTATTTGATTCTTTCAAGATACCGAGTTTGAAGAGAACGATTTACACTTACTTGGACAATTACACCGACGACGAAAAAGACAATTCCGTCGATATGTTCTTCACAAAAATCAGGGCAAGTTGGATTGATTGAGCAGAGTTAAATCTTTTTTCGTTGACACTTCGCGGCTTGAATTATAAAATTGCAGGCGGCGAGGTGATTTTCTTATGAAAGTCGGAATTGACATCGGCTCCACGACGATAAAGCTGGTCGTCATGGACGAGGAACGACTTCTCTTTAAAAATTATGCGCGGCACTTTTCGGAAATCAGCTCCGCGCTCACAAATTCTCTGACATCGCTGAAAAATATCATCGGCGAGAAAACTTTTAAAATTGCTGTGGCAGGCTCGGCGGGCATGGGTATCGCGAAAAAAATTTCGTTGCCGTTCGTGCAGGAAGTTATCGCATGCCAAACTGCTGTCGAAAAATTTATTCCGCAGACGAACACTGTCGTCGAACTCGGCGGCGAGGACGCGAAAATAATTTATCTCGGCAACGCGCCCGAAGTTCGCATGAACGGAGTCTGCGCGGGCGGCACGGGTTCTTTTATCGACCACATGGCAAGCTTGCTGTCGACGGACGCGCTCGGACTCAACGCGCTGGCGGAGAAGGGCAAACAGATTTACACGATTGCTTCTCGCTGCGGCGTCTTCGCGAAGACGGATATTCAAGCGTTGATGAATGACGGCGCGAAGAAGGCGGATATCGCCCTGTCGATTTTCCAGGCGGTCGTCAATCAGACAATCGGGAACTTGGCGCAGGGCAGACCGATTGCCGGCAACGTCGCCTTCCTCGGCGGACCGCTCCACTTCCTGCCCGAACTCAAAAAAAGATTCGTCGAGACGCTCGGACTTTCGAAAGATGAAGTCGTCGAAACTCCCGACGGAAATTTTTTTGTCGCGACGGGTGCCGCGCTCAGCGACGAGGCTCAAGAATTTTCCGTCGAACAACTTGAGTCGTCGATAAAAAAATCGGAGGAAGCTGCCCGCTCCGAAACTCGCAAGGCGGATTTTATTTTGTTCAGGGACGAAACCGATTACAAAAATTTTCGCGCGCGCCATGAAAAAAATCGGGTGAAGCGCGGCGACCTCAGCACTTATCACGGAAAAATTTTTATCGGAATTGATGCGGGCTCGACCACGACAAAAATCTGTGCCATCGGCGAGGGCAAAGAAATTCTTTACACGAATTACGGCTCGAACGAGGGCGCGCCGCTGAAAATTGTCGTCAGCCAAATCCGCGACCTTTACGAAAAAATTCCGCCGACGGCAAAAATCGGCGGCGTGTTCACCACGGGTTACGGCGAAGCAATCGTCAAGGCGGCTCTCCACGCGGACGGCTCCGAGGTTGAAACTTTTGCTCACCTGACCGCCGCGCAGGAATTTTGTCCCGACGTTTCCTTCGTGCTGGACATCGGCGGGCAAGACATGAAATGTTTTTTCGTCAAGGACGGAACGATTGGCAACATCACTCTCAACGAAGCTTGCAGCGCGGGTTGCGGCTCGTTCATCCAAAATTTCGCGCAGGGTTTAAACATGAGCGTCGGCGACTTCGCGAAGAAAGCATTGACCTCCGAAGCTCCCGTCGACCTGGGCACGCGTTGCACGGTCTTCATGAACTCGAAGGTTAAGCAGGCGCAGAAGGAGGGCGCGACCGTCAGTGACATCTCGGCAGGCATCGCGCTCAGCGTCATCAAGAACGCGCTGTTCAAAGTCATGCAGCTCAAGAACGTCGAAGACCTCGGCGAAAATATCGTCGTGCAGGGCGGAACTTTTTACAACGACGCTGTCCTGCGTTCGGTTGAAGAAATTCTTCACCGCGAAGTGATTCGCCCCGACATCGCCGGACTCATGGGCGCGTATGGCGTTGCGATTTTGGCGCGCGAAAATTTTTCGGGCGAGTCAAAACTTTTGTCGGTCAGTGAACTGGAAAATTTTTCTGTCGTCACGAAATCATATCGCTGCGGGCGTTGCGGAAACAATTGCCTCATCACCATGCAAAAATTTCCTGACGGCGGAAAATATTTCACGGGCAATCGCTGCGAACGCGGCGTCGGCGGGCAACGTGACGTTGCATCCAGCGGTCGCGCTCCAACTGCTCAAGACTTTAAAGGTTATGACCGCGCTCATGTGCAATCAATGTTGCTTGCCGTTACTAAAAATCCCAAACTAATGTCAAACGCCTTTGCTTACAAATATCATCGGCTCTTCGATTATCAATCGCTCGAAAATCCTCCGCGCGGGTCAATCGGCATTCCGCGGGTTCTCAACCTTTACGAGGACTTTCCGTTCTGGCACACGTTCTTCACGGCGTTGGGTTATCGCGTCGAAATTTCTTCCAAATCCTCCGCGCAAATTTTTTACAAAGGAATCTCGACCATTCCGAGTGACTCGCTGTGTTATCCCGCGAAGCTGGCGCACGGGCACGTCATGGATTTGGTTGAGCGCGGGCTGAAAAAAATTTTTTATCCCTGCGCGCCGTACAACTTCGACACGCGCTCCGATAATTTTTACAACTGCCCGATTGTCGCCGGCTACCCCGAAAATATTCGCAACAACATGGACGTGCTCAAGGAACGCGGCGTGAAATTCATTCAGCCGTTCCTGCCCGTCCACGACATGAAAAAATTAAAGAAGCGTCTCGCCGAAGAATTTGCCGCCGAAAATATTTCCGCCAAAGAAATTTCTGCCGCCGTCGACGCGGCCGCCGCCGAGATGGAAAATTATCGCCGCGACGTAAAAAATTTTGGCGACGAACTTTTGGCACGCCTCAAGCGCACGGGCGAGCACGCGATCCTTCTCGTCGGGCGACCGTATCACATTGACCCCGAAATCAATCACGGTATCGCCGAGATGATTCAATCTTACGGCCTGCCGATTCTCTCCGAGGACTGCGTGTATCATGTGCCCGTCGACGCCCCGCACGTTTCCGTCGTCAATCAGTGGAGTTATCACGCGCGACTTTATCACGCCGCGCAGTTCGCCGCGCAAAATCCGAACGTCACTTTGATTCAGCTCAGCTCATTCGGCTGCGGGCTCGACGCGCTCACGATTGAACAGGTCAAAGAAATTTTGGAGGCGCACGGAAAAATTTACACGATGATAAAGCTCGACGAAGTTTCAAACCTCGGCTCGGCGCGAATCCGTTTGCGCTCATTGCTCGCCGCGCTCAAGAGGAAAACTCCCGTCGCTTACTCGCCGAAAAAATTTCCCGACCGCCCGCACTTCACGCCCGAATGTAAATCGACGCACACAATCCTCGCGCCGCAGATGGCTCCCGTCCACTTCGAACTGATTCAAGCCGTCCTGCAAAAATACGGTTACAGAGTTTTGATTCCGCCGATGCCAAATAAAAAAGCGATTGACCTCGGCTTGCGCTTCGTGAATAACGAAATGTGTTATCCGGCGGTGTTGGTTACGGGACAAATCCTCGCGGCGTTGGAGTCGGGCGAGTGCGACCCCGATAACACGTCGGTGATTTTGTTTCAAACTTGCGGCGGCTGCCGTGCCACGAATTATATCAGCGTCATGCGTCGCGCGTTGAAGTTCGCGGGCTTCGGGCAAGTGCCGGTGTTCGCGTGCTGGGGTTTGCCCGAAGAGACCGACGCCTTTGAACTGAGCCGCGACTGCCTCATGGACGCGATTAAGGCTTCGGTTTACGGCGACCTGCTCGTCAACGTTTCCAATCGCATGCGCCCGTATGAACTTGAGCACGGGCAGACCGATAAACTTTTCGCCGAATGGATGACGCGCGCCAAGGCTGACCTCGTCGACGGAAATTTTTTGAGTTATCGGCGCAACGTTAAGAAAATCGTCCGCCAATTCGACGCAATACCGATTGATGAATCTCTCGTCAAGCCGCGCGTCGGAATCGTCGGAGAAATTTTGGTGAAGTATCATCCCGTCGCGAACAATTATATCGAACGGCTGCTGGCGGAGGAGGGCGCGGAAGTCATTGCCCCGGACTTCGTGGACTTTTTCCTTTACTGCGCTTACGACGCGATTGTTAAGCGCGAACTTCTCGGCGGCACGCGCAAGGAAAAATTTTTCGCGGAGATTTTCATTCAGTTCATTGAATTTTTCCGCCGCCCGATGAAAAATGCCCTGAAGGAGTCCAAACACTTCAGGGCACCGCACGAGATTAAAGACACCGCGCGCCTTGCCGGTCGCTTCTTGAGCAACGGAAACTTTTCAGGAGAGGGCTGGCTTATCTGCGGCGAGATGGTTTCGCTGATTGAAAACGACGTAAAAAATATTGTCGGCTTGAGTCCGTTCGCTTGCCTCCCGAATCACGTGATTCTCAAAGGAGTACTCCATGCCCTGCGCGAGAGTTATGACAACGTGAACGTCGCCGCCATTGATTGTGATGCGGGTATTTCCGTCACGAACCAAGAGAACCGAATCAAGCTCATGCTCAGCGTTGCGAAGAAAATTTTAGCCGCGAGAAAATTCAGGTGACATTTTTATAGGTTTCGCGCTTATAAACTCCCTCTATAGCTGAAACGGAAACTCCAAGTTTTTTTGCCAATGCGCTCATACCAAATTCACGGTCGCCGGGAATGCGGACTACTTCGGGTTTATCTTCGGGGTTGGGAATGAATGCGCGCGCGACGAGAACATGAATTCGAACAACTCGGTTTGTGTTGTTCTTGTATAAATTTAGACCGAAATATCCGGGTCTGGCAAGGACGGGTTTGCGAATTTTGACGGTGCCAAACGCCATGCTTTTTACGCGTCCGTAATTGCTGACTTTATAAACCCCTTCGTAGCTGACGACATCGCGCCACTGTTCGTGCGGCAGGTCTTCGAGGCTCAGCCAAATTTTTTCGTCGTTCATGATGGTGTAGTACGCCGCGTCGATTCGCGCTTTGAGTTCGGGATTTTTTTCGCGCAAGTCACGCGCCATGAAAACTTCGTAGGGGACGCTCGACAAAAAGTTTT
This sequence comes from Selenomonadaceae bacterium, assembly GCA_017527075.1. Lineage (GTDB taxonomy): Bacteria > Bacillota > Negativicutes > Selenomonadales > Selenomonadaceae > Quinella. Next base: position 131,916 of record JAFXQM010000002.1, on the reverse strand, counting down.
TCGCCTCGACCGCCGCGCTCGGCTGATAAAAATTCGTGAGGGTGAATTCGATTGCAGACTTGAGCGGCTCCGCCAAGCCCGCGACGCTCGCCCGCAAAATTTCTCCTGCTTCATTGTGATTCATATAAATCGCTCCTTTGTTATTTGACAGAACACGCGGGAACGATTAGAATACGAAAAAGTTTTTGGCTTATCGCTTCCGCATGCTCTGTGAAGTTGTAACAAGCGTAGCTTAGCAAAAAGGAAGTTGTAAGTCAATTTGTTTTTGCGGGGCGATTTAATGAGGCGGCAAAAGTACTTAACAATTTCTGCGATGATAGCGTATCTTGCGTACATCGGAATGATAATCCCTTTGTCCACAGACCTCTATCTTCCCGCGCTGCCGGAAATGGGAAAATATTTTTCGGCGAGCGAATTTCTTGTCGGCTTGACGCTGACAATTTTTTTCTTCACATTTGGAATCAGCATGATAGTGTTCGGGCCGTTGTCGGATAAATATGGGCGGCGTTTGATTTTGATTTTTGGCGCGGCACTTTTCACGGCGTCGTCGCTGGCGTGTGCGCTCTCGCCGAGCATTTATTTTTTGTTGGCGGGAAGATTTTTTCAAGCGGTGGGGTCGGGCGCAGTCATCACGGTCGCCACGGCTCTGATTAAAGATTGTTTCCGCGGAAAATTGATGAGAAAAATTTTGGCAATCACTCAAGCACTCGGAGTCATTGCGCCGATGGTCGCGCCGCTGGTCGGAGGAATTTTGCTGACGTTCACGGATTGGCGCGGCTCATTTTATTTGCTCACGGCTCTCGGCGCGATAAATTTGTTCGTGGCGTTTTTGTTTTGCGAGACGCTGCCCGAACACAAACGTTATCGCGGAGGAATTTTGAATTCGCTGACGCTGCTGACGGAGGTCGCGCGGCGAAAATATTTTATTGCGGTGCTGATTATGTTCGCGCTGCTCTCGAAGCCGTACATGGCATATCTGAGCGCGTCGTCGTTCATTTACGTGGAGCACTTCGCGCTGACCGCCCAAGAGTACAGTTACTTTTTCGCGGTGAACTCGGCGGCGTCAATCGCGGGACCGATTTTGTATTTGAAATTAAAAAATCGTCTGACGAACGTGGAGATGTTACGGCTGAGTTTCTTCGTGGCGGCGGTGAGCGGGATTTTGGTTTCAAGCGTCGGGAACATGAGCGCGTTGATATTTTTGCTGTCGTTCCTGCCGTTCACGATGATTGGCGCGGTTGTTCGTCCGTTCTCGATGGAAATCCTCCTGCTCGAAGCAAAAGAGAACGTCGGGACGGCCGCCTCCGTGATAAATTTTGTGCCGACGCTCTTCGGGAGCTTGGGCATGATGCTCGGAACTTTGCCGTGGGGAAATTTTATCGACGGGCTCGGCTTAATCATGTTGACGGCGACGACTTTATCAATCGTCCTGTGGATTTTGATTAAGCTCGGAAAATTCGGCAGGGCTCGGCAAAACGCAAGTGACTTGACATAAATCCTTCGCGGCAATTAAAATGACTCAACGCCACTTGAAAGGAGATTTTTTATGGGAATCCTCGACAAGGTTAAAAGCCTCCTGCCCAAGCGCAAGGAGCCCGAACTGAAAAATAATATCCCGAACGAGAAAGAAAATATCCGCAAGACCTTCGGCAAATATTGCAACGCGAATCACGGCACGACCGACAACAAACTTTGCGCCAAGTGCACCGCCGTCCTGTCGACCGTCCTGCTCAAGATTAATCGCTGCCCTTACGGAATCGGCAAACCCATCTGCGAACAATGCGAGACGCCCTGCTTCGGCGAACGCTTCACGAATGACTTCCTGGAGATTATGAAGGGCGGGCAAAAGAAAATGCTCCTCTCTCATCCGATTATGACCGTCAAGCACAAGCTGGCCTCCCTCGGCGCGGAGTACGCCAAAACTCAGCGCGACAAAAAATCCACCGACAAGCAGAAGGAAGACGCCGCAAAACTCAAAGCCAAATTCGCAAACGCAACTCGCTCGCCGAAAAAGAAAAAGCGCAAGAAAAAATGATTCGCGGCACGCTTTAAGACAAATTTTTAATCAAGGAGAAGATTTAAATGGTATCAGCCAAAATGTATGAACTCGGCACGAAGAAATCCACAATCCGAACGATTTTTGAATTCGGGCGCAAGCGGGCGGCTGAGGTCGGTGAGGAAAATATTTTTGACTTCAGCTTGGGCAACCCCAACGTCCCGACGCCTGACTTCGTTCGCGACGCCGCAATTGAAATTTTGCAGACGTTCGAGCCGTCGGCGGTTCACGGATACACGGTCGCGCCCGGCAATCCCAACGTCCGCGAAACTCTCGCCGCGAGCATCAACGCGCGCTTCGGAACAAAATTCGCGTGGAAAAATCTTTTCGTCACGAGCGGAGCGGCGGCTGCCATCACGATTTGCTTTAAGGCGTTGGCCGAGGCGGGCGACGAGTTCATAACTTTTGCTCCTTACTTCCCCGAATACAAAGTTTTCGTCGAGTCGGTCGGCGCGGAGCTCAAAGTGGTCAAGCCGCGCCCCGAAGACTGGCAGATTGACTTCGACGACTTCCAAAAACTTTTGTCGCCGAAAACCAAGGCGGTCATCATCAATTCGCCGAACAATCCGAGCGGCGCAGTTTATTCGCGCGAGACGATTCAAAAACTCACCGACATTTTGAAAGCGCAAGGGCGGGAAATTTTTTTGATTTGCGACGAGCCCTACCGCGAGCTGGCTTACGGCGTCGAGGTGCCGTGGGTCACGAGCTTTTACGCGAACACGCTGGTTTGTTATTCTTACAGCAAAAGTTTTTCGTTGCCGGGCGAGCGTATCGGATACATCGTGGTGCCCGACGAGGTCGCGGACTTTGAAAAAATTTATGGAGCGGTCGCGGGCGCGGCCAGGGTTCTCACTCACGTGAACGCGCCGAGCCTGTGGCAGTTGGTCGTCGCCAAGTGCGCGGGCAAAGCCGTGGACATCACGCCTTACGAGCGCAACGGAAAAATTTTGTACGACGGATTAATCGCGGCGGGCTTCGAGTGCGTCAGACCTCAGGGCGCGTTCTATCTTTTCCCGAAAGCTCTGGAGGCGGACGATTATGCCTTCTGCGAGCGCGCGAAGAAATTTGATTTGCTCCTCGTGCCCGGCGCGGACTTCGGAGCCCCGGGATATTTCCGCGCGGCCTACTGCATAAAGACCGAGACGATTGAACGTTCGTTGCCGCTGTTCAAAAAGTTGGCGGACGAGTATCGGGGCTGAGCGCATGAAAAAATTTTTGCTGATTATGCTGACGCTTGCTCTGCTTGTGAGCGGCTGTGGCGGAGAGAAGAAGGACGACGGCAAATTAAAAATCGTCACGTCGTTCTATCCGATTTATTTGGAGACGATGAACATCACGCGCGGCGTCGACGGCGTGAAGGTCGTGAACATGACGCCGCCGCAAACGGGCTGCCTGCACGATTATCAGCTGACGCCCGAAGACATGAAACTTTTGGAGACGGCGGACATCTTCGTGGTCAACGGGCTGGGCATGGAAAGTTTCTTGGACAAAGTGGTGGAGGCGCGCCCGAATTTGAAAATCATCAACGCGAGCGACACGCCGGCAATCGTGCCGATAATGGAAGGCGACGAGCCGAATCCGCACGTGTGGCTGAGCATAACTTACGCGATGGAGCAGACGAAAAATATTTCGTCGAAGCTGTGCGAGCTGGACCCGAAGCACACCGAGGCTTACAAGCGGCACACGCTGGATTATGTGGACGAGCTGACGACTCTGCGCGACGAAATTGAAATATCTCTGGCGACGCTGCCGAACAAAGACATCGTGACGTTCCATGAGGCGTTCCCGTATCTGGCGAAAGAATTCGGGCTGAAAATTGCGGCGGTCATCGAGCGCGAGCCGGGCACCGAGCCGACGCCTCAAGAACTCGCCGAGACGATTGAAAAAATAAATTCGTTGCCGGTCAAAGTCATCTTCACGGAGCCGCAGTACTCACCGAAGGCAGCCGAGACAATCGCGCGGGAGACGGGCGCACAAATCTTTGAACTCGACCCGATAGTCACGGGCGAATCCAAACCCGAAAATTTATTGGATTACGTCGACCGAATGCTCAACAACACTTTGACGCTGATAAAAGCTTTGCAGTAAAAAATGCTTGCAAAAATTTTTAGGCTGTGGTAAACTGCGCAGGTGTTCGGGACGTAGCTCAGTTTGGTAGAGCGCTTCCTTGGGGTGGAAGAGGTCGTGAGTTCAAGTCTCGTCGTTCCGACCAATATCGAAAACAACAAAGCCCTCGCCGAGTGCGGGGGCTTTTGCGTTGGGGCGTCCTTTCGTTGGTTAAGCAAAAGGACGCAAAGTCAACAAAGATTTTCGCGGGCGCGTCGCTTCGATTGAATCGTTTAATGGATTTTATTTTTTTGAATCAACTTTCTCTTTGCTTGTCCAAAGACCCGCTTCAAAAACGGGGGAACAGTAAGGGGCATCAACCGACTGCGGTTGTCGTGACGCCTGAAAGCAAACCAGTTGGATGCAACGTCACGTTGCCCTCGCAGGAGCGGTGGGCATTCGTGATTCGAACGTTTATGACTTCAGCGCAACTTCGGCAGCTCCGCCAGATTGAATCGCAAGTCGGACAGCGCGCGCTTGATTATCGCGGGCGTGAGTTTGTCGGGCGGCAATCTTTTTTCCAGCATGACCAGCTTCATCGCGTCGGGCGAAGTCTCGTCACCGAATCGAACTTTCCGCGCAAGACTTTGGATGAGCGACGTGCGTGCCGAATCAATCGCGGCGAGCGAACACTCCGCGCGCATGTGCGGCATCTGTCTGAGCAAAATTTTTTGCGCGTCCTGCGACTTGAGCCACGGCGTCTCGCGGAAGAGTGCGAACAATTTTTTCACCATGACATCGCGCTCTTTTATCTTGCACACCGCGCACAAAAATTCTTCGGGCGGACACAACGCCGAGCACTTCGAGCACTTGTGCCAGTCGTTCGCGCGAAGAATTTTTCGTCCTTTGACCTGAGCCATCAGCGCGGACAAAATCGTCGGGCGCAACTCTTCGTCGGAAAATTTTTCTGCTCGCTCCTCGCAGCGTTTAATTTCCTCCGCCGTCAAAGTTATCTCCTCAGCCTCGTCGGTCTGCGCGGGCGAATTTTTTTTCTCTTCGGGAACCTTAAAGCCCTTGGCAATTCGGATGTCTTTGACGAGCGGCTGCCCGAAGGCTTCGTTAATCGCGTCGAGAATTTCTTCCTTGAAAAATTTCAGCTGGTCTCTGAAGGCGGAACTTTCCACGCTGACAAGAAGAACGCCGCGCTTAATTTCGACGGGCACGACCTTCGCGGCAATATCCTCGTCGACGAGCCGACTCCAATTTTGAATCACTTCGTTGCAGAGAAATTTTTTGTAAGCCGCCGAGCCGAGCGCGCGAATTTGTTCGTGGAGCACGCGGTCAATCTCAATCATTCAATCAACCTCCCCGCTTCGACAGAAAAAATTTTCCCGAAACTTTGCGGCGGAAAATACGCGCGGTCGGTCGCCGTTATCAGCGTCTGAATTTTTTCGCGCCGCAAAAATTCCGTCAGCATTTCGCGGCGGTCGGCGTCCAACTCGCTCATCACGTCGTCGAGCAAGAGCAGCGGATACTCGCCCGTCTCCGATTTTAAAAATTGCAACTCGGAAAGTTTCAGCGCGAGCGACACTGTCCTCAGCTGACCCTGCGAGCCGAAAAGTTTCAGCTCCCGCCCGTTCACGAAAAATTTTAAATCATCTCGGTGCGGACCTTTACTCGTCGTGCCGTTGCGAATGTCGTCAGCCCGTTTCGCCCGCAGCAGATTAAAAAATTTTTCCGCGAGATTTTCCTCCGCGTTAAGCCCGCTCATCTCGTAAACGACGGATAAATTTTCACTGTGCGCCGAAATTTTTTGTTGGGCGGCGTTCGCCAAATCATTGAGCTTGCGGACGGAACTCAGCCGCTTAATCAAAATTTTTTCCGCGGCGAGGGCAAGTTGCTCGTCCCAAAGTTCCAACTCGTTTGCGCCGAACTCACCGTCACGAATTTTTTTCAGCAGGACGTTTCGCTGCTCGACGATTCGATTGTACCTGAGCAAGTCCATGAAGTAAACGGGCGAGGCTTGAGAGATTTGCGCGTCCAAAAATTTTCTGCGGTCGGTCGGCGAACCTTTGAACATGAATAAATCTTCGGGCGAGAAGAAAACGGAATTGAGTTTGCCGATAAGTTCGCGCGGGCGAATCGGGTTGGCGTCCAGAAAAATTCTGCGCCGCCGCTCTGAAGAAATTTCTATCGCCAACTCGTGAGAGACGCCCGCCTTGAAAAATTTTATCCGCAGGAGCGCGACGCTTTCTCCCCAACGAATCAATTCGGTTTCCTTGCCCGCCCGTGAGCGCAAGAGCGACGCAAAGTTAATCGACTCCAAGATATTTGTCTTGCCCTGCGCGTTTCGTCCAAAGAAAATATTTACGGCGGCGTCGGGCTGAAATTTCATCTCGGAAATGTTGCGCCAGTCTTTTAAAAAAATTTCGGCGGCATGCATTCAGGTGCGCACGGGCGTGGCGATATAAATGTAATCGTCGTTGTCGGGCTCGGTGAACTTTGCGGGGCTGTAACGGTCGTTGAGCTCGATAATTGTTTCTTCCGTGTCAATGACGCGCACGACGTCCACGATGTAATCCACGTTGAAAGAAATCTCCAACTCCTCGCCGCTGATTCGCGCCTCGACGTTTTTGACCGCGCCGCCAATTTCGGGTGAGTTGGAAGAAATTTCAACGCCGGCGTCCGCGAAAATAAATTTGACGGTGTTGTACTCGGTTTCCTTCGACATGAGCGACACGAACTCGACGGCCTCTTTGAACTCGGCGGTTTTGACTTTGACGCGCGTGGTGCTCGAAGAGGGAATCACTCGGTCGTAAGGCGGGAACATACCTTCGATGAGCCGCGAGTTTACAAAAACGTTGTCGAAGGTGAACGTCAGGTAACGCGTCGAAAAATTTATCGTCACGTAATTTTCTACGTCCTTCGGGTCGATTCTCATCATCAGTCCGCGCAAAGTCTCGGCGGGCACGACGAAAGTGTAATCGTCGTAAACGTCGTTGAGTTTCGCGCCGGCCAGTGCCAAGCGGTGAGTGTTCGTGGCGACGAGAGAAATTTTATCGCCGTGAACCTCGAAGCAGCAGCCCGTGAAGACCGGACGGCTTTCATCCTTGGCGACGGAAAAAACTGTTCGGCGAATCAAATCTCTCAGCACGGTCGTTTTAATCTTGAATGACCTGTCGGTTTCGGGCGTCTTGACCTTCGGGAAGTCGGGAGCGTTCATCGTGAGCAGCTCGGCATGCGCGCCGCCCGAATCAATCGACAAAAGATTTTCTTCCTCGGAAATGGTGAGCGTGTCGTCGGGCATGTTGCGAACAAATTCTTGGAAGCGTTTGCCGCTGACGACGGTTTCGCCCGCCTCCTCGGTGTTGACGGGAATGCGCGTGATTATTCCCGTGGAAAAATTATTTGCCTGCACCTCAAGCATGGATCCTTCCGCCTTGAGATAAATGCCGGCAAGAATCGGAGTCATCGGCTTGACCGCGACGGCGCGAATCACAAACGTCAATGCTTCAGTCAAATCAGATTTGTAACAACTGAATTTCATCTTTCTGCCTCCTTTAACAACCGTTGCATTTTATATCATCCGAAATGATTTGACAATTCCTTCGCGTGTGTTAAGATTATCGCGAACTCCTCAGCAGAGAGAAATGTATGAGCAATGTCAGGGAGAAAGGACACGGGACACGGGACAATAAAAACTCCTAACTCCTAAATCCTAACTCCTAACTGAACAAAGGAGGAGTTTCAATGAAGTCTTGGAAAAAATTATTGGCGGTGAGTGCGGCGTGCTCAAGTCTGTTTGTCAGCGCGCCCGCCGACGCCGCCTACACGCTCAACGAAGAGGTCGCCAATCCTCCCGTCGCTTTGCAGATGGCAACTCAAATCGGCGTCCTCAAGTATGAGAACCCCGCGCTCAGCAGCTCCCGCAACAAGGACGCGATTGTTGTCCTCAGCTTCGGCACGACCTTCAAAGACCAGCGCGCCAAGTCAATCGACGCGACAGCCAACGCGATTCAAGCCGCGCACCTGAATGCAAAAGTTGTCACGGCTTTCACCAGCCACATCGTCCTCAAGCACATCATGGAGAACGAAGGCAAGTGCGATTACCTGACGCCCGAACAAACGCTCGACCAACTCAAGCGCGAGGGTTACACGCGGATTGCGCTCGTCTCGCTCGACGTTATCCCCGGCATGGAATACAAATACGACGTCGCGCTCTTCCACGAGTACAAAACGCAATTCAAAAAGATGACGCTCGCCACGCCGCTGATGTATTGGCAGGGGCAAGAGAATCAGCCCGACGACGTTGACCAAGTCATGCGCTCGCTCCACTTGCCCGCGTACAAAAAGGGCACGGCGATTCTGCTCATGGCGCACGGCACGCCCGACCCGTCCAACGCTTACTACTCCGTCATGCAGGAAAAGCTCAGGGCGATGAAACGCAACGACGTCCACATTTACACCGTCGAGGGCTGGCCGCGTCTGGAGGATTGGGCGGGCAAACTCAAAATGCACAAGGTTGAGAAAATAATTTTGATGCCGCTGATGATGGTTGCCGGCGACCACGCGAACAATGACATGGCGGGCGACGAGGAAGATTCGCACAAAAAAATTTTGGAGAAGATGGGCTTCAAGGTCGAGGCGAAGTTGCAGGGGCTCGGCGAGAGCAAAAAGATTCGCGATATTTTCGTCGAACGCGCCAACGAAGCTTGGGACGCCTTGGTCAAATAATTTTCGCCCGAAAAATTTTTTGGAACGAAATAAATTTTTGGAGCCGCGCGGCTCCTTTTTTTTGGAGGAAAGTATGAAAACCGTGGCGGAAGTGTTAAAATCGGCGACGGCGCGGCTTGAGGACGGCGGCATCGAAACTCCTCGGCTCGACGCCGAAATTTTGCTCGCGCACGTACTGGGCTGGCGGCGATTGAATTTATACATCGACGACAGAAAAAAATTGCCGCTCGAATCAATCCTGCGCTTCAACGACTTGATAACTCGGCGGCTGGAAAAATTTCCCGTGGCGTATCTGACGGGCGCGCGCGAGTTCATGGGGCTGGCGTTCGCGGTCAACGAGAGCGTTTTGATTCCGCGTCCGGAGACGGAAATTTTAACGGAGCTCGTCGGAGAATTTTTGCGCGCGAGAGGCGGCGGAGTCTTCGCGGACTTGGGCACGGGCTCGGGCGCGATTTGCGTTTCGATTTTGAAGTTTGTGAAGTCATCAAGAGCAGTTGCCGTCGACATCTCGGAGGAGGCGTTGGCGGTCGCGAAATTCAACGCGGAAAAATTTCACGTCGATGACAGAGTAAATTTTTTTTGCGGAGATTTATTCGCGCCGCTGACGGGAAAAATTTTCGACGCGATTGTTTCGAACCCGCCGTACATACCGCGAGGCGCGCTGGAAAGTTTGCAGGCTGAAGTTCGTCGCGAGCCGCGCACGGCACTCGACGGCGGCGAGGACGGTTTGAATTTTTATCGGCGGATAATTTCAGACGCGCCGAAATTTTTGGTCGACGGCGGAGCATTGGCGGTCGAAGTCGGAGTGAATCAATCGTCGGCGGTGAAAAAATTTTTTGAGGCGGCGGGCTTCGTCGACGTAAAAATTTTCAAGGACTTGGCGGGGCTTGAGCGCGTGGTCATTGGGAGGATTTGAGTGGAGACAAAAATTTTACAGCCGACGGAAGAAAATTTATTCGCGGCGGCGGGCAACGTGACGTTGCATCCAATGTGCGCGCGGCGTAAAAATTTTTTCAGTCACTCACCGTGCTTGAGCGTCATGGAGGAATTAATTTGCAGACAAAAATTTTACAGCCGACGGAAGAAAATTTGATTCGGGCGGCGGAATTCATCAGGCGCGGAGAAATTGTCGCGTTCCCGACGGAAACGGTTTACGGGTTGGGCGCGGACGGCTTGAGCGTCGAAGCTTGCGGGAAAATTTTTTCGGCGAAGGGCAGACCGTCCGACAAACCGCTGAGCTTGCACGTGGCGAACCTGGAGATGGTCGAGCGCGTGGCAAAAATTTCTGCGGCGGCGGAAAAATTATTCGCGGCGTTTTGCCCCGGTGCCTTGACGATAATATTGCCAAAGAATAAAATTGTTCCGGACTTCGTGACGGGCGGGCGGTCGAGCGTCGGGATAAGATTTCCCGCCAATGACGTTGCGTTGTCGCTGATAAAATTTTCGGGCACGCCGATTGCCGCGCCGAGTGCAAACTTGTCGGGCGCACCGCCGCCGAAGACCGCGCAGGAAGTTTTCGACAATCTGTCGGGGCGCGTGGAAATAATTTTGGACGGCGGGCAATGTCAGTTCGGAGTTTCGTCGACGATAATCGACATGACGAGCGACGCGCCGAAAATTTTGCGGCACGGAGCAATTCCCGCAGAAAAAATCTTGCAACTTTTAAAAAGTTGACAAACAGCGGTCGCGATTGACGTTGAAAAAAATTTCGTCTCCTCACCGCGCTTGAGCTTTGAAAAAATTTTTGGAGGTTTGATTCAGTGAACAAAATCGAACGCAACAGGCAGAACATGTACCGCTTCATGGAATGCATAAACACGAACGACAAAATTTTGGCGGAGGAGCTCATCGCCCCTGACGCAAAGTTCACGACGCCCGTTTCCGCCGAGCCGCTTTACGGGGGCGCGGGTTATCTTTCCGTCGTCGACCTCATGCGCAAAAGTTTTTCGGACATTCGCTGGGACATCGCCGACATGGCGGTGGAGGAAGGCAAGGTTGCGGTCAGCTGGATTTGCAGTGGCACGCACAACGGAGAGTTCATGGGGTTGCCGCCGACGTACAAAAAAATTTCGTTCAGCGTGATGAATTTTTATTACTTCAACGCGGACGGAAAAATCATCAGCGACGTGGCGGCGCAGGGCATGTTCGGCTTGCTGGCGACGCTCGGACTGATTAAATAATTGTGGAGGGATTGTCCCGTCTTTATCAAGAGTGGACTCGCAGAATTTTTCCTCAATGCTTGGGCGCGTCGTGCTCATCTGGCTGAAGAATGACTTTTATTTTTTGAATCAACTTTCTCTTTGCTTGTCCAAAGAGAAAGTTGCAAAGAGAAAGGACACCTCGCAGGGGCGGCTCCTCGTTCGTGATTTGGAGTAACGAATCACCCGTGCTCGGTGTGCGCCGGATGACGCCATCACGGCGTCAGACGCGGCGCGGCCGTCATCCATGACGGCCTCAACTTCATTAGAAAAAATTTTTTGGAGGTTTGGAAATGAATTTGATGGAAGGCTTGAACAAGGACGCAGAACTTTTCGCGGCGGTGGAGGACGAACTCAATCGTCAGCGCAACAAGTTGGAACTCATCGCCTCGGAAAATATCGTGAGCCGCGCGGTCATGGAGGCGCAGGGTTCCGTCCTCACGAACAAATACGCCGAAGGTTATCCGGGCAAAAGATATTACGGCGGCTGCGAATTCGTCGACGTGGCGGAGCAACTTGCAATCGACCGCGCCAAAAAACTTTTCGACTGCGCTTATGCAAACGTTCAGCCGCACTCGGGCGCGCAGGCGAACATGGCGGTTTACTTCGCGCTGGCCACGCCCGGCGACACGATTATGGGCATGAACTTGACCGACGGCGGACACCTCACGCACGGCTCGCCCGTCAACATGAGCGGCAAATATTTTAAAATCGTTCCGTACGGAGTGAGCCGCGAGACCGAAACGATTGATTATGACGCGCTGGAAAAAATCGCCTTCGAGTGCAAGCCGAAAATTATCGTGGCGGGCGCGTCGGCTTACTCGCGAATCATTGACTTTGAACGCCTCGCCGACACTGCCAAAAAAGTCGGCGCGTATCTGATGGTGGACATGGCGCACATCGCCGGCTTGGTCGCGGCAGGATTTCATCCGAGCCCGCTGCCTTACGCTGACGTTGTGACCTCCACGACGCACAAAACTCTGCGCGGACCGAGAGGCGGTTTGATTCTTTGCAAGGACGCAGAGTTCGGCAAGCAATTCAACAAAGCGATTTTCCCGGGCACGCAGGGCGGACCGCTCATGCACGTCATCGCCGCCAAGGCCGTTGCCTTCGGCGAAGCTCTTCAGCCTGAGTTCAAAGAGTACGCCGCGCAGATTATCAAGAACGCAAAAGTTTTGGCGGACACGCTCACGGCGGACGGATTCCGAATCGTCAGCGGCGGCACCGACAATCACCTCATGCTCGTCGACCTCACGAACAAAAATATCACGGGCAAGGTTGCGCAAAATGTTCTCGACGAAGTGAACATCACCGCGAACAAAAATACAATTCCGTTTGAGCCGCGCTCTCCGTTCGTGACCAGCGGCTTGAGGCTCGGCAGTCCCGCGCTGACCACTCGCGGCTTCAAGGAGGACGACATGAAGGAGGTCGCCGACATAATCGCGCTCGTCTTGGACAACCCCGAAGATTACGACAAAAAATTTGAGGCGCGCAAAAGAGTCGCTGCCCTCTGCAAAAAATATCCGCTTTACTGAAATGGAACTTACAAATAAAAATATTGCCGGCGCGGTTGAAGATATCCGCGCTTTTTTTGAAGAAGCCGGCGTCGCGCGCAAAGACGTTCTCAAAATTTGTCTCATCGCGGAGGAAGCTTTGCTCCGTTATCAAGAAAAATTCGGCACGGCGCACGAGTTCACGCTGTCCACAAAAAAATTTTTCAGCGCGCCGAAAATTATCATCCGAATCAAGGGCGAGCCGTTTTATCCTCTGGAGAACGAGCCGGACGACGATTCAATCTTCAGCAACGAAGTCATGCGGCGGCTTCTGAATTACGAAGAGGCCGAGACGATTTACCGTTACGAGAACGGCTGCAACGAAATAATTTCCTCCTCGACCAAAGAACGCAAGCCGCGGAAAATTCCCGGCGGCGCGATAACCGTCGCGATTCTCTTGGCGATAATTTTTTCGTTTGTCTTCAACGCCCTCTCGCCCGACGCTCAAAAAATTTTGCTGGAGCAAATCGCCGAGCTCACTCTGTCCGCGCTGTTGAATTTAATCGTCACGGTCACCATCTTCATGATGTTCACGTCAATCGTGGCGGGCATCAGTGCCATCGAAGACAGCACCATGCTCGGCAATATCGGCGCGACGGTTCTCGGAAGATTTTTTTTTATCGACGTGTGCATTGTCGCGCTGACGATTTTTGTCAGCCAAATATTTTTCACGACGGAAATAATTTCCGCCGCCGACGGCCACTTCGACGCAAGCGAAATTATCAACCTTCTGCTGGCCATCGTCCCGACAAATATTTTGGAAGCCTTCTTGCAAGGAAACGCCCTGCAAGTCACGGTGCTGGCGTTCCTCGTCGGCATTTGCATTACGAATCTCGGCGGACGAATCCCAAACGTAAAAATTTTTGTCAACGAACTCAACGCCTTGGTTTTCAAAATTTTGCAGACGGTCTTCAAAGTTATTCCGCTGATAATTTTCCTTTGCGTCTTCAAAACTTTGGCGACGAGCAGCTTCGCGGACTTCCTCAAGGTTTGGCAGCTGGTCGTCGCGGAACTCGTCGTGTACGCGACGCTGATTTTTTCCATGCTAATTTTTCTCGCGCTCAAAACAAAAACGCAGCCCGCGGACTTCCTGCGAAAAATTTTTCCCGCGTTCCTCGTGGCGTTCACCACGGGCAGCAGTTCGGTCGCGTTGCCGCAGAGCCTCGAAGTCTCCAAAAAAAATTTGCGGGTGGACGAAAAGCTCTGCAACTTTTGGATACCGCTGGCGTTGGTGCTGTTTTCACCGTCGAAGCTGATTCAATTGACGATGGCGGGCTTTTACGTGTCGGTGGCGGCGGGCGACGGCATTTCAATCACGGAGCTGTTAATCATTTCCTTCCTTGCGATACAGCTCAGCTTTGCCTCACCGAACGCGGCGGGCGGGATTGCGGCGGCGTTCAGCATTTTACTGACGCAGCTCGAATTGCCGATGGAATTTATCGGCTCGCTGATGATTGCCGACGTTTTGACAGGAAATTTATTCACGGGCTTCAACGTTTTGGTTCGCGAATCGGAGCTGGCACTCGTCGCGCACAAAATGAATTTCATCAAATAAAATTTTTGGAGGTGCGTTGATTGGATTTGGATTATTTACTTTTCTTGCAGGGCATTCGCCAGGACTGGGGCGGCGAAGGATTTTTCTCTCTGGTCTCCGCGCTGCCCAAGAGTGCTCTGACCGCGTTAATCCCCGCGATTCTTTTCTGGTGCATAAACAAGCACGCGGGAATTTTTTTGCTGTTCAACGCGGAAGTCGGGCGCGTGATAAACGAGCTGATTAAAGGCACGCTGTGCGTTTATCGCCCGTGGTTCAAGGACGCGCTGCTGGTTCCTGCGGCGGACACGTCGGAGTATTCCTTCCCGAGCGGGCACACGCAATTCGCCACGGCAATTTACGGCGGCTTCGCATTTTTTTACAGGAAAATTCTTCCGTGGCTGATAATCCCGTGCGCGCTGATTGTGTTGGCGGTCGCCTTCAGCAGAAATTTTTTGGGCGTGCACACTCCTCAAGACGTGCTCTTCGCGATAATTTATTCGGTCGGATTATTTTTCGCGGCGGAAAAAATCTTCGCGTGGATGGGCAAGGACGACGAGCGCAAGTTAAAATTTTTCCTCGGAGGGCTGGCGGCGGTCGCGATAATTTTTTTGTGGCTGTACTTCAAGCCGTACCCCGAAGATGTTTTGAACGGCAAAGTTATCGTTGACTCGGCGGCCGCGCGCGCAAATTCTTTCGACGCGCTCGGATTCGGGCTGTCGTTCTTCCTCGGCTGGTTCCTTGAGCAAAAATTTATCAACTTCAAAACAAAAGTCTCGCCGAAAGACAAACTGTGGCGAATCATAATCGGCGTCGGAATTTTGGGCGTGATTGCCGTCGCGGTTTATCCTCTGCTGAAAATTTTCCTGAGCGTCGAGGCGTACAAATTTTTCAAGGCGTTCCTTCCGTTCTTCTCAATTTTATTTTTAATCCCGCTGGTCTTCACGAAGGTCGAAGCGAAATTTCATCGCTGAGCAAAAAAAAAAGCCCCCTGCGCGGGGCGATTTTTTTTACGCGAGCAAGTCGAAGAAATTCGGAAAGGAAATGTCAACGCAGCGGTGGTCGTCGAGCTCCACACCGTGCGCGGCGGCTCCGAAAATCGTCAACGCCATGGCAAGTCGGTGGTCGCCCAAAGTTTTGCAGGCGGCCAAGTGCGTCGGGCGTCGTCCGCGAATGATTAAATCATTTCCTTCGGCGGCGAATGAGTCGGGAGAAATTTTATTGAACTCGTCGACGATGGCAGCCAGCCGGTCGGATTCCTTGACGCGCAACTCGGACAGGTCGCGGAAAACGCTCGTGCCCTCGGCGAAGGCGGCGGCCACAGCCAGCGCAGGAATTTCATCAATCAATCGCGGAATGATTTCGGCTCCAAAGTCAGCGGCGTGAAGTTCGGCGTGGCGGACGATTAAATCCGCGCTGAGTTCGCCGCCCGAAATTTTTTCGTTGCGCAAAGTGATGTCGGCACCCATGCGGCGCAGGACGTCGATAATCCCCGTGCGCGAAGGATTGATTCCGACGGCGGGCAACGTCAGCTCGGAGTCGGGAAGAATTGTCGCGAGGACGATGAAAAATGCCGCGGAGGAAATATCGTTGGGCACGGAAATTTTTTCGGGCGCGTGAAGTTTTTTCGTCGGGTGAAGAGTGATTGCGTTGCCCGAACGTTCAATGCGCGCTCCGAAGGCTTCCAACATTTTTTCCGTGTGGTCGCGTGAAGGAACGGGCTCAACGATTGTCGTCGGCGAATCGGCGAACAAACTCGCCAGGAGAATCGCGGACTTGACTTGCGCGGAGGCGACGGGCATTTGATAATTTATGCCGTGAAGTTTATCGGCGGGAAGAATCGCCAGCGGCAAAAAATTTTCGTTGCGGGCAGAAATTTTCGCGCCCATGAGTGTGAGCGGATTTATGACGCGAGCCATGGGACGTTTGCGCAGGGAGCCGTCGCCCGTGAACACCGCGAAAAAATTTTGCGCGGCGAGCAGACCCGTGAGCAGTCGGACGGTCGTGCCGGAGTTGCCCGCGTCGAGGACGTCGGCGGGTTCGTGGAGCCCGTGACAGGTGATTAAAATTTTGTCGCCCGATTGTTCGACGGAAGCACCGAGAGCTTTCATGCAGGCGACGGTCGAAAGGCAATCTTGCGCGGCGAGGAAATTTGAAACTTCGACGGGCGTGTCGCCGAGAGCCGAGAGAATCACCGCGCGGTGAGAGACGGATTTATCGCCGGGCACGCGGATAATTTTTTTGAGCGGACGGTTAATCGGTCGGACATCAATCATTCCTAATTCCTCATTCCTAATTCTTAACTCCTAACTCCTAACTCCTAACTTCCAACGCGGGGTCGGGCACGCCGTTCAATTCAAAGGCGCGGGCGCGGTCGAGGCACGTGGCACATTTGCCGCAAGGTGTGTCGCCGCGTTCATAACAGCTCCACGTTAATTCATACGGCACGCCGAGTTCCAAGCCCGCTTTGACGACGTCGGCTTTGCTTTGGCACAGGAAGGGCGCGACGATATGAACTTTTTCGTAAGTGCCGATTCGGACGGCAGCACTCATGGCGGCGATAAATTGCGCGGAGCAGTCGGCGTAAGCGTGACCGGCCGCGTCGTCGGAGTGGACGCCGATATAAAGTTCAACTTCGTCCTTGAAGAGCGAGTCGGCGAAGGCGGCCGCCATCGACAGGAACAATCCGTTGCGGAAGGGGACGTAAGTGGCAATGCGCGGGCTGTCGTGAATCTGTTCGGCGTAAGTGCCGGCTTCGAGCGGCGCGGCGGACGTTTGCAGCAAAGTCGAATCGGAGAGCTTGAAAGCTTCGGTCGCGTTGAGTTCGTAATGCGGCACGTGATAAAATTCGGCGACGAGGCGAGCGGCGTCGAGTTCCTTGGCGTGGCGTTGACCGTAAAAAATCGAGAGCGCGGCGACATCTGCGGGCGAGTACTTGGACAGGGCGAGAGCCAAGCACGTGGTCGAGTCGAGACCGCCGCTGGAGAGGACGACGGCCTTACTCATTGGCCGCCTCAAAAACTTTCTTTACGTTGGCAAAACATTCGTCGTAACTTTCGCCGGGGTGCGCCTCGTAAATTTTTTTCCCGTCGACGTACATGGTCGGCACGTAATAATAATCCGTGAACTTTTCCGCGAGCTGCGGCTGAAGATTTTTGTCGATGACTTCGAGCTGAGCCGCCGCATAATTTTTTTTGAGTTCGTCAATCGCCCTGAACGCCGCCGCGCAGTACGGACAGCCTTTCATTTTTATCAGCGTGATTTTTTTCATGATGAAACCTCCTTCAGCTTGCCAAAACTTCCGTGCCCGTCTCCGTTATCAAAATGGTTTTCTCCCACTGCGCGGAAAGCGAGCCGTCCTTCGTGCGCACAGTCCAGTGGTCGTTGTCGTCGGTCGTGACTTTGTAACCGCCGGCGTTAATCATGGGCTCAACGGTCAAGACAATGCCCGGCACGAGGAGCATACCCGTTTCCGCCTTGCAGTCGTGGCTGACGAACGGCTCAAGGTGAAATTGTTTTCCGACGCCGTGTCCGCCCAAATCAATGACGACTGAATAACCGTTCGCCTTTGCCATCTTGCCGCAAGCCGCGCCGATATCTCCGACGAAATGCCAGGGCTTGGCCGCCGCGATTCCCGCCTCCATGATGTCGTGCGTCACGTCGATGAGCCGTCGAGCTTCGGGCGAAATTTCTCCGACGGTGTACATGCGCGAGGCGTCCGCGAAATATCCGTCGAGGTCGGTCGTGATGTCGATGTTGAGAATGTCGCCCGCCTTGAGGATTTCTTTGCGCGAAGGAATGCCGTGGCAGACGACGTTGTTGACGGAAATGCAAATGCTCTTCGGGTAACCTTCAAAGCCGAGGCAAGAGGGATTCGCGCCGTGCGAGGTGATGAATTCGTGCGCGGCGTCGTTGAGCGTGAGAGTGTCGACGCCCTCCCTGACCAGCTCGCCCATGAGGTCGAGCGCGCCCGTGTTGATGACTGCCGCCCGCTTGATGCCTTCAATGTCTGCCGCGTTGTTGATTAATCGCTTCGGCGGACGAACTTGGTTTTTGGCTTTGAGGAATTTAATTTCGTCGAGCCGCGCGTCGAAGTCCGCGTGACATTTTTTATACTTCTTGCCGCTGCCGCACCAACACGGGTCGTTTCGTTTCATATTTCGCAACATCTCCTTGAAAAACTTCAGCATTTTATTTCCTCATGAACAGTCAAAAAATTTTCACGCGTCGAGGAAGTTGAGGCCGTCCCGGATGGACGGCCGCGCCGCGTCTGACGCCGTGATGGCGTCATCCGGCGCACACCAGGCACGGGTTGCGCGGACATTCAAATCACGAGCGACCAACGCCCCTGCGAGGCGCACTTTCTTTTGCTACTTTTCTTTGTGCGCGCAAAGAAAAGTAGATTTCAAAACGCAAAAGAAATTGAGCACTTCGAGCCGT
The DNA here is from genome assembly GCA_017527075.1 of Selenomonadaceae bacterium. GTDB lineage: Bacteria > Bacillota > Negativicutes > Selenomonadales > Selenomonadaceae > Quinella. The sequence continues at coordinate 113,358 of JAFXQM010000002.1, read as the reverse complement.
CGACAATCCTCTTAACAAGTTTAACTCCTCATCGGGCAATCACTTCGGTTGCAACTGGCGCAAGCTTCATTCCTAATTCCTAATTCCTCATTCCTAATTTTTTTTAAGCCGATAATCGCCGTGACGGATTTTCGCGGCTCCAACATCATGGCGGAAGTCAAACGCAAACCGATTTGCTCCGCGCCGCTGACTTTGAACAGAAACTCCTGCTGGGACAAATCCCAGTCGCCGTAACCGGGGCTGAATCTCCAACGCAAACGGAACGCTTCTTTGGCGAAGGTCGCGGCGAAATTTTTTTCCATGAGGTCGGCGGCCTGCTCAACTGCGGCGGTCGCGGCGGCGTCGAGGAGCACGCTCGCCAGATATTCTCCGCGCGAAAATTTTTTGTTAATCTCGCGCTCAATCTCCGCGCCGACGGTCACCGCCATGCAAATAACTTTTTCGCAGCCGCTGAGGTGTTTGACGATTGAGTTGCCCGCGATTTTCATCGGCGGGTCACTCGCGACGATTTGATTTGCGTAATCGTAAATTTGCCAGACGCCGCGCACGTCAATCAGCAACAGAGCTTCGCGGCAGGCGTCGAGAATATTTTCTTCCGCGAAGTCGACGGCCTTGCGCAAGCCCGCGTATCGACGAGTCTCGGCCGCGTCCACGGAAAAAATCACGGGATTGAAAATTGGCAAGCGAATCCCTCCTCGGCGCAGATTGTAACGTTGAAGATTGAAGGCGTCAATATCAAAAAAATTTTTCTCGCCGCGTGTGTACTTTCTTGCGCTTGAAATTTATAATCGGGCGGAGGAGGTGTGACCATGCCGACAGGAATTTGCGGAAAAAATTTAACGTATCGAATCGACGGCGGCACGCTCACGATAAGCGGCGCGGGCGACATGATTGACTGCAAGCTTAAGCCGAGAGCGGCTGATTGGTATCGTCACGGTCTCCCGATAAAAAGCGTCGACATCAACGCGGGCGTCGCCTCCGTCGGGCATTACGCTTTCATGCGCGACACGAACCTGACGCGCGTATCCATTCCGAGCGACACGGATTTCATCGGGCACTTGAGTTTTTACGGCTGCACAAACTTAACGAGTGTCACGCTGAAAAATTTTTCCCGCAGAAATTCTCTGACGCGCAATTACATTGACGGCAGCGCGTTTGCTTTTTGCATTCGACTGAGCGCGATTGAAATTCCTCCGAACATTGAGTTCATCGGCGACAATGCTTTTCACGGGTGCAAGAGCCTGACGAGCGTCACACTGCCCGCCGCCTTGAATCAAATCGGCAACAATGTTTTCAGCGGGTGCACGCGCCTCAAAAAAATTTATTACGCGGCCGGCTTCAACTTCGCAAACAAATTAATCGAAGGCAACAGCGCGACGCTCATTCCATATCAGACCAATCAGCCGACATGGAAATGGAAACTTATCGGCAGTCAGCTCACGGTTTACGGCGCGGGACCGATGCGCGATTATTTTCTCCCGAACAAACCGCCGCCGTGGTACGGCAAGCGCGCTTCAATTAAATCCGTCTTCGTCAAGCGGGACATAACTTACCTCGGTGATTTTGCTTTTGCCGACTGCGTGAACCTGACACGCGCCGTCATCGCCTCCAGCGTCACGTCGATTAATCAAAAAGCTTTCGCGGGTTGCACGAGCCTCGGCAAGGGGATTTATCATCCGTCGAAATTTAATCTGCCGCCGAATCAAACTCACGTTCCGAAAACGGATTACGTCCTCATCATCGACGGAAATTTTTATCAGCCGTCTCACCGCAGAAAGCCTTCCGCGATTCAAAAAATTTACTTCGTGCTGACCGACAAGCCCGTTGACTTCAAAAAATTTTTCAGCCGCTTTCCGCGTCCGCCGGAAATGGAAATTGTGACCAACCACAAAGAAATTCGCGACGGAGCTTTTGAGGGCTGCACGAGCTTTGAAAAAATAAAAATCCCCGAAGGCGTCGAGCGGATTGGCAAGCGCGCCTTCGCGGACTGCACGAGCTTGGAGGTCGTCATCCTTCCCGCGAGCCTGAAAGAAATTGCCGCCGAAGCTTTCATGGATTGCACGAGCTTGGAGAAGGTCACCTTCCCAAAAAATTTTTCCGTGACAATCGGCAAGGACGCGTTCAAAAATTCTCCTTACGGCGCGCGCAGGCAGTCAGAGTTTCTCGCGGACAAAATCGCGCGCGAGAGAAAATCACTCGGCGAAAAATTTTCCGTTCACGTCCTGCCGAATGAACTGCCCGCCGTCGAAGATGAACTCGTCGACCCGCCCGACCCGCGCCTGCTTTCAATCATTTTCCTCGCGGACAAAATCGCGCGTGAAAGAAAATCACTCGGCGAAAAATTTTCCGCGCACGTCCTGCCGAATGAACTGCCCGACGCCGAAGATGAACTCGTCGACCCGCCCGACCCGCGATTGCTTTCAATCATATTCTTCGCGGACAAAATCGCGCGCGAGAAAAAATCACTCGGCGAAAAATTTCCCGCGCACGTCCTGCCGAAAGAACTTCCCGCCGTCGAAGATGAACTCGTCGACCCGCCCGACCCGCGATTGCTTTCAATCATATTCTTCGCGGACAAAATCGCGCGCGAGAGAAAATCACTCGGCGAAAAATTTTCCGCGCACGTCCTGCCGAATGAACTGCCCGCCGTTGAAGATGAACTCGTCGACCCGCCAGTCATCAAAAAGAATTTCTGCGGGAAAAATTTAACGTGGACACTCGACGATAACAGCACGCTCACGATAAGCGGCACGGGCGAGATGTACGATTATGGTTACGGAGGAAATCCTTGGTTCGCTCAAAAAAATTTGATTCAAAGAGTCGTCGTTAATGTCGGCGTCAAAAAAATCGGTCAGCGCGCCTTCCAATTCTGCGGCAAGCTCTCAGAAATAATTTTGCCCGACGGCGTCGAAGAAATCGGCAAGGAGGCTTTATGGTACTGCAAAAAATTAAAGAGCATAACTTTTCCGCCGAGCGTCGTTTCCATCGGTCAGTTGGCGTTTTACAAGTGCGCGAGCTTAACGAGCGTCACAATCCCGCCGAGCGTCAGGAGAATCGGTTACGATATTTTCTTCGACTGCAAAAATCTTGCGCGGATTTGTTACAGAAAAATTTATCGGAACCGAATGGAAGTCCTCAAGAGAAAATTGAGCGCGGGCAACAATGCCAAACTCATTCTTCTGCCGTAAAAAATTTTTATCAGCCCCAATCCCTGCGCGGGGCTTATTTTTTTTTCGCCGCCAAATTATAATTCTGCGGAGGAGGCGACGGCTTATGAAAAAATTTTTGGCGGCGGTGATTGTCTTGCTGATGATGAGCGCGCAGGCCGAGGCGATTGGCTTCGAGGATTCGACGTTCGCGGTGGACACGATTAATCAAAAGCTGCGCGAGTGGAAGTGCACGCCGCTGAGGATTCAATACGGCGGCGACGAGCTCAACAACGCCGAGAACGTGGCGTACATGAACGAGCTGGCGGAGGCGCGCGGCTTTGAGAAAAAATTTTCCGCGTGCATGATTTTTTACACGGATTTTATTTCGCCGAGCGACGACGGAAAATTTTCCGCGTGGAATTATGACAGCGAGTATAAAAATTATTCGTGGTACTTCGGGCTTTACGAGGACGGCGAATGGAAACTCATGACTTGGGGGTATTGAGATGAAAAAATTTTTGGCGGCGATTTGCGCGGCGGGACTTTTGCTGAGCGGGTGCGGCGGCGGAGAAAATCAATCGGCGTCGACGGGCGAAAAAATTTTCACGTACGGGACGGTCGCTTACGGCGTGGCGATGGAAAACGTCGGCACCAATCCCCACGAGAGTTACAGCGGCTGGTCGACGTTGCGTTACGGAATCGGCGAGACTCTTTTCAAATTCAACGAGCGCATGGAGCTGGAGCCGTGGCTTGCGGAAAGTTTTGAGCAAGTCGACGAGTTCACGATTAAAATCAAAATCAACGACGCGGCAAAATTTTCCAACGGCAAGAAAGTCGACGGCGCGGCTGTGAAAAAATGTTTGGAGGTTTTAATCGCCAACCACGACCGCGCGCCCCGCGATTTGAAAATTTCTGCGATTGAGGCCGACGGGCAATTCGTCACGATAAAATCCTCCGAGAAGATGCCCGCGCTTTTGAATTACCTGAGCGACCCTTACGGCTGCATTGTCGACGTGGACGAGGGCGTCAAGGAAGGAATCGTCGTCGGCACGGGTCCTTACAAGGCGGTCAAAGTCACCGACACGCAAATCGATTTGGTCAAGAACGAAAATTATTGGGGCTCCGACAAGCCGAAGATGGACAAAATTTTTATCAAGAGCATAACCGACGGCGACACGCTGACCATGGCAATGCAAAACGGCGAACTCGACGCGGTGCAGGGGCTGCCCTACTCCAGCCTGCAACTTTTCCAAAACGACGCTTACAAAATTTCTCAAGCGGACACCTCGCGCGTTTATCAAATCGCGTTCAACTTCAAGACGCCCGCACTTCAAGACATAAATGTTCGCCGCGCAATTTCCATGGCGATTGACAAGGAGAACTTCACGAAAGTTTTGCTGAACGGAAACGGCACGCCCGCTGTCGGTCCCTTCCCCGCGAATTTATCTTTCGGCGATGAAAAAGTTCACGCGTTGAGTTTTGACCTCGACGGCGCGAAAAAAATTTTGGCGGACGCCGGCTGGAATGATTCGGACGGCGACGGTTACGTTGACAAGGACGGAAAAAATCTTGAGCTGAATTATCTGACTTACACTTCCCGCCAAGAACTTCCGCTCCTCGCCGAGGCCGCGCAGGCCGGCTTGAAAAAAATCGGCGTCAAGCTGAACGTCAACGCCACCGACAATTACAAAACTTTCCTCAAGAGCGGCGAGTACGATATTTTTTCCAAGGCGATTGTCACTGCACCGACGGGCGACCCCGAATATTATTTCACGAGCCACATCGTGCCGGACGCCGTGGACAACGCGGGCTTTTACAACAGCGAAAAAATTTCCGCGCTGGAAAACGAATTGCACAACACTTTCGGCGCGGACAAACGCGCGGAGCTTGCGATTAAAATGTCTCAGCAAATTCTCGACGACTGCGCGCTGATTTACGCCTCGCACCTGCGCATGTCCTTCGTGATGAAACCGAACGTCGAAGGATTCACCGCGCACCCGTCAGATTATTACGAGATAACTCCCGCGCTCGACAAAAAATAATTGCGGCTTTTGCCTCGACAAATCGTCGGGGCTTTTTTGTTTGACAGAAAAAATTTTTCCGATAAAATTTATCCGCAGAGGTGATTGAAAATGCTGACTGTTGAAGACATAAAAAAAACGGTCGAAGCTTTTGCTCCCAAATACGGAATAAAAAAAGTGACGCTGTTTGGTTCGCGCGCGACTAAAAATTTTCGTGAAGACAGCGACGTCGATTTGATTGTTGAATTTGAAACGCGCTCGGTGTCTTTGTTCACTTTGGCAGGCTTGATGAATGATTTGGAAGAAATATTCGGAGTCAGCGTTGATATCATTCACGGACCGCCGGGAAAAGATTGCATGCTTGAAATTGACAAGGAGATAGAAATATATGCAGCATAGGGAACGCATCGCGCTTGAAAAAATCTGCTCGGAAATAAATTTGGCACTCAAATTTGTGGCGAATATGACTTCGGAAGAATTTTTGGCAGACGAAAAGACAAAACGCGCAGTGGGAATGACGGCGATAAATATCGGAGAGCTTACAAAGCATTTGACCATGGAGTTCAGAGAAAATTATCCGCAAGTGGTATGGAAAGACGCGGCGCGATTCAGGGATATCGTGGCTCACAAATACGAGACTTTGAATATGCTCGACGTTTACGAAACGGTTACAAAAGATTTTCCGGAAATGAAATTGCAGATTGAAAAAATTCTTGAGTAGTTAAAAAGCCCTTCGGCAGTCTTGTCGGAGGTTTTTTTTGTTGAGTGCGAAAAATTTTTTTGCTAACCTCTGTAACGAAATCGGATTTGAAACGTATAAGCAACAGAAAACGATTTGGAGGTTGATAAAAATGGCAACACGCGAAGAAAACTTGAAAAAAATCAATGAGGAACTGGAAAAACTCGACGACGAGCAGCTCGAAAAGGTCGCGGGCGGGATATTGTTGGTGACCATGTCCGTTTCTGACCCGAAAAAAGAACCGGAAGACATAATACACGTCAGAGATTCATCAAAACGACTTTTAATGCTGTAAAAACGTCGCGTCACAAGCAAAAAATCCCTTCGGCACATGTCGGAGGGTTTTTCGTTGACTGCGAAAAATTTTTTTGCTAACCTCTGTAACGAAATCGAAACTCCAACGTATAAAAGACAGAAAACGAAAGGAGATTGATAAAAATGGCAACACGCGAAGAAAACTTGAAAAAAATCAATGAGGAATTGGAAAAGTTTAGCGATGAGGAACTCGAAAAGATTGCTGGCGGTTATACTTGGAATCATTGGGATTGTATCGACAAACCGAACACCGACAACGACCAAAACACCCCTGCAAATCAGCTTGGTGTTAAGAAAGCTATTAAATGGGATTAAATAACCAACAAAAACGCGGCGGACGGTCGCAATCGACAAAAAAAGCCCTTCGGCACATGGTCGGAGGGTTTTTCGTTTGGAAAAAATTTTTATCCCCGCGCGGGGCTTATTTTTTTTCGCCGGTCGATTAAAATTAAGCGCGGAGGTGTCAAGCAATGAAAATTTCTTACGAAGATTTGCTTTATCTGTTTGAGCACGACAGAGACCACGTCGACGAGACGGCGTTTTATTTCGACGATGACCCCGAAGAAGACGAACATTATATCGGATGTCAACCAATGACTTATGATGGCAAACGCGACGACAAGCCGTACCAGATTGGACTTTGCGACATTGATACTGTTGAAGGTCGTGTATTCGCAACTGCAAAGGAACTTTTCGAGGCGAAAGTTTTTGACGGCAAGTCAATTAAGGAACGTTGGGAGCACGTCGTCGTTTTTCAAATCGGTGGAGCCGGCATTGAAGATTATATGGAATACGCAGGCAAAGAATTTTTGAGCAACAGGAAACGAATCAATGAATGAACTTTTGCGCGTGGAAGATTTGGTCGTGGCTTACGGGAAGGCGCGCGTCGTCAGCGGCGTAAATTTTTCCGTGAGGCGCGGAGAAATTTTGGTCGTCGCGGGCGAGAGCGGCTCAGGCAAGTCGACGATACTCAAGGCGATTGGCGGACTACTCGGCAAGGGCGGCGCGATTGTCGACGGGAAAATTTTTTTCGACGGACGCGAGATAACTTTCCTCAGCGACGGGCAGCGGCGAAAAATTTCGGGCGAGGCAATCGGATTTATTTTTCAGAACGCGGGCGCGTCCTTCTGTCCGATAAGAAAAATCGGCGAACAAATTTTTGAAAGCGTTCGTGCTCACCGCGACTGGGATGAAAAATTTTTCACAGCGCGCGCGACGGAACTCATGCAGAAAATAAATCTTGCGCCCGAAGTCTTGGACGAGTATCCGTTCAGATTGTCGGGCGGCATGGCTCAGCGCGCGGGCATCTTGGCGGCGACGATTCTCGAACCGAAACTTTTGCTGGCGGACGAGCCGACCAGTGCCCTCGACGTGCTCACGCAAGCCGAAGTCGTCAAAGAGATGCTCAACCTTCGCGCGCGACAAAAAATTTCAATCGTCTTGGTCACGCACGATTTGCGAGTTGCGTGGCGCATGGCGGACAAAATTTTAATCATGCGGCGGGGTGCGCCCGTGGAGTTCGGGACGCGCGAGCAAATCTTCAACGCGCCGCGAGAAACTTACACGCGAGAATTAATCAGGGCGGCGAATTTAGTTAGGAGTTAGGAGTTGAAATGGACGAGGTTTTGGAAGTTCGGAGCGTGAAAAAATTTTTCGGGGACAAGCGCGTGCTCGACGACGTAAATTTTTCTCTCGGCGCGGGGCAACGTGACGTTGCATCCAGCGGGTATGCTTTTGGGCGTTGAAAATTTTTCGGGGGCAATTTATGAGCGTTTTGGAAGTTCGGAGCGTGAAAAAATTTTTCGGGGACAAGCGCGTGCTCGACGACGTAAATTTTTCTCTCGGCGCGGGCGAATGCTTGGGTATCGTCGGCTTGAGCGGCTGCGGCAAATCGACGCTGGCGAGAATCATCGCGCGACTGATTCCGAGCGACGGCGGGAAAATTTTTCTCTGCGGCGAGGACATCACTCACGCGCGCGGCAATAATTTTTATCGCAATATGCAAATGATTTTTCAGTTGCCCGAAGATTCTTTCGACCCGCGCATGACTTTGGGCGAGAGCATTGCCGAGCCGATAAAAAATTTCGTCGGCGGAAAAAATCTTCGCGCGCGAGTGGAAAATCTTTTGGCGGAAGTGGGCTTGCCGAAAAATTATGCGGAAAGATATCCGCGGGAAGTGTCGGGCGGCGAATGTCAGCGGGCGGCGATTGCGCGGGCGATTTCCGTCGCGCCGAAGCTTTTAATCTGCGACGAGGCGACGAGCGCGTTGGACGTGACGATTCAAGCTCAGGTCGTCGCGCTGATAAAAAATTTGTGCGCGGAGAAAAATATCGCGTGCCTGTTCATCACGCACGACTTGGGAGCGTTGAGCCGGCTGACGGAAAAAATTTTCGCGCTGGAGGACGGGCGGCTGAAAAATTTGCGCGCGTCAAAATTTTGGGAGGTCTTGCAATGGAATTGAATCGGCGGATTGAAAAATATTGGGACGGGCGCAGCGAACACTTCAGCAGGTCGCGCCGCCTGGAGCTGGACGGTGTGGACGGAGCCGCGTGGCGCACGATTCTCAAAAAAAATTTGCCCGAAGGCAAGCTGAAGATTTTGGATGTGGGGACGGGCGCGGGATTTTTCGCGGCGATTCTCTCCAAGCTCGGTCACGAGGTCACGGCGATTGACATGTCCGCCAAAATGCTCGGCGAGGCGGAAAAAAATCTTCGCGAGATGAATTTGTCCGCCGACTTCAAAAAGATGAACGCGCAGGCTTTGGACTTCGCCGACGAAACTTTCGACGCGGTGGTCACGAGGAATTTGACGTGGACTCTGCCCGATGTCAAAGCCGCTTACCGCGAGTGGCGACGCGTGCTCAAGGTCGGCGGCGTGCTGATGAATTTCGATTCGGATTACGGCGACAAAAATTTTCTCGACGAAAAAACTTGCTCGCCCGGCGAAGTTTGTTTCCAAATGCTCAACGAGTGCGACGCGATAAAAAATTCCGTGGAGATAAGCAGTCGCCGACGCCCGATGTGGGACGCGGGTTTCTTGGAGGGAATAAATTTTTCCGTGCGCCTCGTCGAAGACATTTCGCCCGCCGTCCACAGAGACACCCGCTGCTTTTATGACGCCGTGCCGCTCTTCGCGATTCACGCCCGAAAAATTTTCTGCTGACAAAAAAATAACCTGCCGCGCGCAGGTTTTTTTTATTTTAATTGTCGTCGTTGTCTTCGGCGAAGAGCTGGCAGTAATAACCGTTCTTGCCGTTGTTCTTCACGTGGTAGACCGCTTTGTCCGCCGCCGCGAACAGGCTGTCATAATCGCGCCCGTTCTGCGGAGCAATCGCAATGCCGATACTCGCCGTGACGAATCGTGAGCGTCCGTCAATCGCCAGGTTGAATGCGATTTGTTTAATCTGTTCGGCCTTGCGCACGACGACTTCCATGTTCGGCAGGCTGTCGACGATAACCACGAACTCATCGCCGCCGAAGCGTCCGATACAATCATTCGGGCGGAAAATTTTTTTCAAGCCCTTTGCAAACTCCACCAAAACTTTGTCGCCGAACTGGTGACCGAGCAGGTCGTTGACTTCCTTGAAGTGGTCGAGGTCGATTATATAAAATGCCATGAAGATATTCGAGTTCTCGTTTTCGTTGAAAGTCTTGAGTTTCATCTTGCAGAGATTTTCCATGGTCTTCTTGTTGAAAAGTTCGGTGAGCTTGTCGAGTTCGGATTCAAGTTGATAAGCGTCGCGCTCCGAACGAATTTTGTTAAAGGCGGCGGCCATCTGCCCAAGCTCGTCGTCGGAAGAAACTTTGATGTTTTCAATCTCCTTGCCGCTGGCGATATCCTCAACGACGTTTGTCATTTCGATAATCGGTTTGGTCACGCGAATACTCAGCAGGTAAGCAATCAGCGTGCCGATAATGAGCACAATCATTCCGAAGATAACCGCCTTGACCGCTTTATCGTAAACTTGGTCGAGAATGTAATGATACGGGCGAATCGTGACAATCATCCATCCGGTGTCGATGTTGCGCGAGTAAGTCGCCAGCGCGTCCTCTCCGTTTATCTCCAGGCGAATGACGCCCGTGCTGTTATAAATCCTGTCGAGAATAAATTTGTAACTGTTGTCGATTGCGTATTCGTTCTGAGCTTTGGCGTTCTCGTCGGAGTTGGCAATGATTCGTCCCGTCCTGTCCATGACGACGACGTAAACTTCACTGTCGTCGAGCTCCGTGACATAATCCTGCAGCGCGCCAAGGTCGAAGTTCCTCTGAATCATGCCGATTGATTTGCCTGTCATGTCGAAGACGGGCGATTCAATGATGATAACCATTTTGCCGGTCGCCATGCTGGAGATGATGTCGGAGACGTAACTTCGCCCCTTCATTGCCTCTTGGAAGTGCTGACGCTTTTTCAAGTTGACGAGGGTCGCGCCGTCCGTGCGAATCATTTGCCAGCCGTCGGAGCCCGTCAACGCCGTGAGATTGTTGTCGTCAAAAATTTCGTCGGCGTCCTCCAAAATTTTCATGACATAACCGCGCTTGTCTTCCGTCGGATTTTGAAGATACTCAATTAAGGTCGGGCTCATGGACAGGGACTTGAGCACCGCCTGATTTTTTGAGATGAGCTCGGTTATATGCTCGGAGATTATGATGTTCCTGAGCAAACTGTTTTGCTTGTATGATTCCTCCAGCTCGGCGATTGTGTTAATCGCGCCCGCCGTGACCAAAATTACAAACGGGATTGCCCCCATGACTACAAAAAAGAAAAACAGTCGTGCTCGAATACCCTTGCTGATTTCCATTATGATTTCCTAACGGCAGGTTTTAAATCCGGAACAAATTATTTTCCGCTGAAAGCTTTGATGAGTGACATCACGGCGGGGAAAAGCAATATGACGAAAATTGACGGGAAGATGAATAAGACCATGGGAAAAATTATTTTTACGGGAGCTTTCAACGCCTGAGCTTTGACGTGCTGACGATGACGGTCGCGCATGTTGTCCGCCTGAGTTTTGAGCGTTCGCGTTATGCTCGTGCCCAATTTCTCCGCTTGGATTACCGACGTCGTGAACAGATAAACTTCCTCCAAGTCACAACGTTGCGCCAGATTCGTCAAAGCATATTGGTGCGTCATGCCGAGAGCCACGTCGTTTTGCATGCGCTTGAATTCGTCGATGAGTGGTCCGTGCATTCGCTGTGTCATTTTACCTACTGCGCCGTCAAAAGACAAGCCCGCTTGAACACTTACACACAAAATATCCAAGAATTCGGGCAGCTGTCTGCGAATGGCTTTTTGCCTGTTCCTTATCGCCGAATTCAGCATGGCGAACGGAATGCCCGCGCCCATGAACGCGCCGAGCAAGATTGTAAAAATTTTTTGCAGCGGGTGCAAGTCCATGCTGTGTATGACCAGAATCGCCATGATTGTCGCCGCGATAATCGACAGGCACCAAATCGTCACCAGCCGCTTGACGTTCCAGACGCCGACCTTGCCCACGCGAAAAATTTTATCCTCCAGCTGAAGGCGGATTTCGTTCGGCGTAAATTTTTGCAGGCGGTCTTCCATATTGTTAAGGAACGGGCGAATCACTCGACGATAAAATCTTGCAAACTTGCCGCCGGGGCGAATGAGTTGTTGAACCGCCGCGCTCGGTGCCAGCTTGACAATCGTCGGCGTTTTATTTTTTCTTTTCTTCGGATTCTTGGCGCGCTCCGCTTCCGCCGCGTCTATCATGTCGTGCAAACGTTTTCGCAGTTGAGCTTCGGGATTTTGCTTATAATACATCACTCCGAAGGCGACGGCTGCGGCAAAGAAAAACGAGGCGAGCAACGCGAATACAACGAACACCGCGGCTCACCTCTTCCGTCCGCTTGTGAAGAACGACGGCGGCAACTCGATTCCGTTCATTTGGAACTTGTCCATGAAATTCGGCATGAGCCCCATGCTTTCGTAATGCCCGACGGATTTGCCCTTCTCGTCGATTCGCTCCTGCACATAACGGAATAAATCTTGCGTGACAATCGTGTCGCCCTCCATGCCCTGCACCTCCGTGATGTGCGTGATTTTTCTCGTGCCGTCACGGATACGGGACTGCTGAAGAATCAAATCGATTGCCGAGGAAACTTGAGTGCGAACGGCGCGGACGGGAAGTTCCATGCCCGCCATCAAAACCATTGTCTCCAGGCGGCTGAGGACGTCGCGGGGAGTGTTGGCGTGGGCGGTGGTCAGCGAGCCGTCGTGACCGGTGTTCATCGCCTGCAACATGTCCAACGCCTCGCCGGCACGAACCTCACCGACGATAATTCTGTCGGGTCTCATGCGCAGCGCGTTCTTGACCAAATCTCGAATGGTTATCGCGCCCTGCCCCTCCAAGTTCGCGGGGCGACTCTCCAAAGTCACGACGTGAATTTGTTGCAGGCGAAGTTCGGCGGCGTCCTCGATTGTCACGATTCTGTCCGTGTGCGGAATGAACGAGCTGAGAACGTTGAGCGTCGTCGTCTTGCCTGAGCCCGTGCCGCCGCTTACCAAAATATTCAGCCGTGCTTTGACGCAAGCCTCAAGGAACGTCGCCATGTCCTCGTTGAGTGTGCCGAAGCCGATTAAGTCTTTAATCGACAGAGGTTTCTTTGAAAATTTTCGGATGGTGATTGCGGGACCGACGAGCGACAGCGGCGGGATGATTATGTTGACACGAGAACCGTCGGCAAGGCGCGCGTCGACCAGCGGAGATGATTCGTCCACGCGCCGACCGAGCGGCGTCAAAATTCTCTCGATGATATTCATCAGGTGCGCGTTGTCGTAGAAGTGCACGTCGCTGAGCTTGAGCTTGCCCTTTTGTTCGATAAAAATCTGCTTTGGTCCGTTGACCATGATTTCGGTTATGCTGTCGTTTTGCAGGAGAGGTTCCAGCGGTCCCAAGCCCAAAAGTTCGTTGCTGATGTCGTCGACGAGCTGAAGTCTTTCGCCGCGTGACAGCGTGTAGGCACTCTCCGCCATTTCGCGGTTGCTGTAAACCGAAATGATATTTTTAATCTGGTCGCGCGCATCTTCGCCGCGAACGAGCACCTGCTGTTCTTCGGGCGTCATTTCGTCGACGATTCGGCGGTGGACTGCCAGCTTGAGCTCCTGCATTACGTCGTTGCGGCTTGTCAGCGCGCGTCTGCCCGCGAATGCCGACGCTTCGACGTGAGCCTCGCGTTCCTGTTGGATTTGCTTTTCCGTGTAAGTTTCGGCGGGCTGCTGAGGAGTCGGCGTTTTTTTTGCTTCGGGCTTAGGCAGGCGCGGTCGTTCGGTCGGCTGCTTATCTTGCTGTGTCTTGCCGCCCAAACGCTCCAACAACGATAATGACCTTGCCATAAATTTTCAGCCCCCTCAAGTCGGGTCGTTTGAGCTCGACTCTTCAACTCTCATCCGATATTCCAGTGTTTTGATATATTTCGGCGGGAAGTCCACCGCGTCCAAGATGTTAGGAATATTTACCGCGCGCCTGAAAGTTACGGTAACCACAACGTCTCTGCTCAAGAGGTTTGTATGTTCCGTGTCTTCGGCAGCGTAATTTTCTTCAATCTTAACTACGGGATTCGGCTCGTAAAACTCCACGCCCACTTCCTCTTTCCACAAGCCCTGCAACCATTCTTTTTGCGATGTTATCATTGCGGCGCGCTGTGAATCATTATTTACCACGGCGATTTGACGGGCGGCTGTTCTGACGGCGTTGCTGTAGTGCATATACTCCATGAACATTATTCCGCCCCAAATCATTCCGAAAATCATCAGGAAGACTATCGGCGCAATGAGCGCGAATTCTACCATCGATTGTCCTTGTTGTCTTTTCATACGCCTCACCCGTCTTTTTAATTAGGAATTAGAAATTTGGAATTAGGAATGGAATGTTCCCTTAATCGAAAAAGGAGCCTCCAAAAATAATTCTGGAAGCTCATAAATTTTCATCTGTTAAGCTAATCGTTTCTTATTTGTTTGCGTGTCCTCACCCTTCAGGTGTTATTAGGTTTTAGTGACCACATTGTTCGCGCTGCTGACCATGCTACTTGCACTGGTGAATGCGTCTTTAATCGCCTGACCCAAACCGTTGTTAAGAGCGACGATGGCGATTGCCGCGACGAACGCAATGATGAGTGCGTACTCGACCATGCCCTGACCTTTCTCCGAGGCCTTGAGCTTCGCAATCAGCTTATCGATGTACTTAATCATGAGTTATCTCCTCCAAACTTAAGAAATAAGTTGAATTTATTTTTGCGGCTACTCCTGTCACGGGCAACCGACTGTAAACGATTTAAAGCTCGATGTCGACAATCCGTCGAATGACGATGAATCCGAAAATCTGCATGATGATTATCGCAGCCAAGGCAATGCGCCCGATGTCCTCGTTGACGAAGATGAGCATTTGGTCGTGGTTGAATATCCAACAGAACGCCGCCACGACGAACGGCAAAACCATGAGCACCCACGCCGAGAATCTGCCTTGAGCCGTCAGCGCATTTATCTCGCGCTTCATTCGGATTCTCTCATTTATAGTATAACTTATCGTGTCAAGTATCTGTGCAAGGTTCCCTCCGATTTCCCGCTGAATCAAAACCGCCGTGACCACCAGGTCAAAGTCTCTGCTGCCGACGCGTCTGTTCATTTGTTGCAGGGCGTCTTCCAACGTCACACCCATTGCCACGTCGGTCGTCACGCGTTCAAACTCCGTACTCATTGGCGGCTCCATTTCTCTTGCCACCACGTCCATCGCTTGCTGGAAACTGTAACCTGCGCGCAATGCGTTCGCGACCGTCGTCAGGCAATCGCCGAGTTGCTCCGTGAAAGCCTTGCGTCGTTTATTGACTCGCATTCTGACCCAAAGCAACATTATCAGAATAATTCCGACGCCGGCGAGCGGCGCGATTGACAGGTTGAACGTTATCACGTAGAGCGCGACCGTTCCGAGCACCGCGCAGATTAATGCAACGACGATAAATTCTGCGCCGAGAAGCGGGATACCTGCTTGCTTGAGGATGAAATCTAAATTCTTTGAGATGTTCAAATCGGCAATGGGTTTTGCTGCCTTGTCGATAAAATCGTGGGCGCGGCGGAGGATGTCTTCCGTTTGCTTAAACTTGCCGGCGTTTGCGTCATAGTGGCGGCGCAAGCGGTGGAAGATGTCCATGCTCCGACTTCGCCTGATGAACATCAGACCGAACAGCACGAAGAGAAATGTCGCTATCGCTCCCATTGCCGCGACAAGAACGACCATTCTCTACCTCCTTCAGTTCCAAGTTTAGTACAGGTTCCTGAATTAATCATGGATTTCTACACCAATCTTGAAATTCCTGCTTGAAAAATTTTTACTGCCGAAGAGAACAACTCACCTCCTTTAAGAAGCTGACGCGATAATTTTATCCGCCATGCCGCTTATCGTCTTCATCAACAATGTATCCATCGGCAAACCTTTTGCAAGGCGGCCGCTGTTGGCAACGGAAATCATTTTGTACTCGTTGGGAATCATGTCGTCGACGGGATAGCCGAGTTGGTCGGAAATTTTTTGTCGGTTTTCCTCCGTGAAAGGATTTACACGGGTGAACACCGCGTGAACTTTGCGGCGGCCGTCAGCCTGCGAGTCGAACATTTCCATGGCTTTCTTTGCGTGCTTAATCTCGAAGCCGCTGTTTATCATCGTCGTGACGAAAACCAGATTTGAAACGCGGCAGACGTTGAGCGTTATCGGATTGAAGCCCGAAGGCAAATCGATAAGCACGTAGCGGAAGATGTTGCCCGCCATCATGACGACTTCGGTTAAACTTTCGGGGGCAACCAGCTCGGCGTATTCGGGGCGGTCGGGGCTGCTCAACAATTCGACGCCGTCTTTAATCGGGTAGAAGTACGGCGCGAAACTTACGGGCGTCAGGAGTTTGATATCCTGCGTGGCCTCGACGACCGTGCGTTTGGGTTCCAAGTCGAAGAAAATCGGCAGGTCCCCGAATTGCAAGTCGGCGTCAATCAGAGCAACGCGCTCGCCCGTCTTCTCGGCAATCAGCAACGCGAGAATCGCCGCCAACGTCGTGCGCCCTGCGCGGCCTTTCGGGCTGAAGAAAGAAATCAACTTTGCGGGCTTATGTTCGCCGCGAATCGAGTAGAGCTGAATGTATTCGAGGATGTCTCTGGCGGTCAAGGGTTTCAAGATACAACCCGTCGCGCCGCCCTCTGAAGTCTTTCGGGCAATTATCGGGTCCCATTGGTTCATCGTGCCCAGGATGTACGCTCCGGGAAACTTATCGACGAAATCGGACACCATGTTAAGGGTTTCTTCGTCCTCAACGTTAAGAAGGAATAAATCCGGATGGAACATGGCGGCGGGATTGATGGCGGCACTCGCGTGCCCGTAAGACGACGCGACTTCAAAGTCAGCCGAACGCTTGAGCGTGTTGACAATGTTGTCCAACATGTTCGGGTCGTCATCAACAACAATCGCTCGGTAAGCCATGATTCAATCCCCCTTTGTTCAATTTGGATTTTGGAATCCCAACCCAAGACCCGACGCTTTTTTTACCACTTGTGAATTAGAAATCGTTTTTCAAAAGCCGAACCAACCTTTGACTTTGCTTAAAAATCCTCCGCCCGTCGCCTCTTCGGGCGCAATGGTCGGCTGACGATTCGTGTAGAGCCCGACGAGTTCATCGAAACTTTTTGTCAGCTTGGAGTCGGGGGCGGCGAACATGAGCGGCTGACCGCTGTTAATCGATTTGTTGACGGACGGATAATCGTTGGGCAGGCGGTGATAGAACGGCTCGCCCAAAAGTTTTTCCACGTCTCTGCCGTCGATTAATTTCTGCGAGTCGGCACGGTTTTCAATGAGGCGGATTTTACTTTCCTCGTACTCAAAGCGAATCAGCGTATCGTAACCGATTTTGTAATTTTTGAGCGCGGGCAGGAAGTCGATAACGCCAATGTAATTTATGACCGCGCTGATGTCGAGCATCGCCAAATTCAACGCGCTGAACATTGAGTTCAGGTCGAGGATAACAAAGTCGTAGAAGTTGAGGCGGGTGACAATGTCCGTGACAAGTTCAACGTCGGTTTGATATGCGTCGAAGACGTAAAGCGGCGCGGGCAAAATCGAAAAGGTCAGCCCCTCGTGTTCATAATCAATCAGGAAATCTCTGACGCGAAATTTTTCGGGGTGGTCGAGCAGTTCGCGCTGAGCACCCGCGACGGTTTTCGTGGAAGAGAGTTTCAGATAATTGAGCACGTCGCCGAATTGCAGGTCGAGGTCGCACAAGCAAACTTTGTAACCTTCGTGAGCCAAGCCCGCCGACAAGTTAATCGCGGTTATCGTCTTGCCGATACCGGGCGTCGTGCTGAACACGCTGATTATAACGCTGCTCCGTTCGATGGAGTGCGGCGTCGCGACAGCCATGGGGAAAACCTCCTTCGGCGATTTTAATCACTTAAAAGGTGTGTCGGTTACTTTTCCGTCCTTGGGATAGTTGGCGGGCGGCAAAATGCTTTTGGGCTCCTCTTCAATCACAACTTCGGGTTCGGGTTTTTTGAAGTCGTGGCTTTCCATTTCCTCGCGCTGCTTTTCTTGACGTTCATACCACTCGCGCATGCGCGGCGACATCGGCGACCGAGAAATTTCTTCCTCTTCGACAAGGTAAGGCGTCACGACAATTATAATTTCGCGCTTGTCACTGGATTTGGACGTGTGCTTGAAAAATTCGCCGAGAATCGGAATATCGCCGAGCAGAGGAATTTTTTGAACGGTTTTTGTCTCGGATGAATCCATGAGCCCGCCGATGACGATTGGCATTCCCGAATTCAAACTGATGATTGAATCGGCACTGCGCGTGGAGATAATCGGGCGACCGTTGACGGCTTGCCCGCTGAGATTGCTGACCTCCGCGTGAATCGCCGAATTGATTCTGTTTTGCGAATCGACGACGGGTTTGAATTGGAGAATGATACCGTAGTTTTCAAAGGAAACGTTGGAAGAGCCGACAGCACTCGTTGTTTCGTAAGGAATTTTGCCGCCGATTTGAATGGTCGCCTGTTCGCCGCTGAGCGTCATGACACTCGGGCGGGAAAGAATTTTTGCCTTGCCGTTCGTGACAAGCGCGGTGAGCGTGGCGTTAATCGGCGCGAAATGCTGAGTGACCCACTTAATCGGATTGTTGCTGAAAGTTCTGAGCCCGTCCATGGTTGACGTGACAGTCCGCCCGAAACTGTATGAGCCGCTGAAGCTGTTGTTGCCGCTGCCGCTGTTGCCGCGCGACGAGGAAGAATCATAACCATAACTGCTGCTGCTTGAACTCGACGAGGAATTTTCTTCGTCGGAAGAAGATGAAGAATCCGAGCCGCTTGAACTTGAACTTGAATTGTACGAGTTGGAGAAAGAATTTGAGCCGCTGCCGCCGTAGGAGCTTGACCAGTTTTCGGAAGAAGTTTCGCTGATGGAAGTGTTGGAGCGGTTGTAATTTTCGCCGAAGCCGAAAGTTCCGCCGCTGCCGTTTATGCCGTACTGGAATCCGAGTTCCCGTGCGGCGTCGGAATTAATTTCGATAATCTGAGCCTCAAGCCGAATCTGAGTCGGGCGGAGGATTTGGAGCAGGTCGATAATCGCGCCCTTCGCCTCCGATTGGCTGAGTTCAATGTCATCGTCTCTGCCGCTGGTTGCATTTTGCGCGGTATCCGTTTCCAACTTCATGTCGAAGCCGCTGCCGACGAGGAGTGAGCTTTCGGTGCCGGCGTTGACGAAGAGGCGGGCGGTTTGCAGGGCGTAATTTTTTTCATATTGATTTTCGACGGTGCCCGTGAGCAAAAGTCTGCCGTCGACGTATTTAACGTGGACGTCGGGGAGCCCGATAGCTTTTTCAATCATCATGGCTTGACCGGGGTCTTCGGGCGAGACGACGACATTATATTCGTAGCGCGCGCCGTCGAATGTCCAAACGAAAAGCGCGGTCGAACCTCTGACAGCCTTGGTGACGATTAAAAATTCGGTGGCCGAGCCGGGCAGTTGCACGACGGAGGCGATTGCGGGGTCGCCGACGGCAACGCGGGTTATGCGCTTTTTCATGTCCATGTAGTGCGAGGTCTGCTGCTTTATGCTGAGCGTTTCGACTTGAGCCGCTTGGACGACGCTTGCCGCCAAACACAGGGGCACAGCCGTCAGAAAAAATTTTTTAAGAAATGAATTCATATTATGATTCCTGCCTATCAGTTATTCGTGGGCGGAATGATATTCGAGAGAGTGGTTTTGGGGACGTTGGGTGCGGGCTGCGAGCTTCGCGAAGGAATTGCGGGCAGTGCCGATTTTCCGTTCGCCGCCGAAGGTGCCTCCTCGGAGCTCTGAACGATTTGGTCGCCCGCGATTATGTCGAACTTCGGAGCGGGTGCCTCGAACGGTATGCCGGGGATTTGCGGCAAGGGCATGTCGGGCGTCGGGTTCGCGGGGATGACGGGCGTTTCGGGCTGCGGCTTGTTCACCGAGTCGAGAGTGTACTGCATTTCATCGACGTAAGCTGACTGCGGGTGAGCGGGGCGCAACATCATATAAATTTCTCCGAGATTCACCGCTGCGATTAATTTCATGACATCCCGCGGCGGGAGCGCGAACGTTGCGATTGTCGGGTTGCTTATCGCCGAGGATTTTACAATTCCGTTTTCGTCGAGCAAGTTGTTGCCTTCCGCGTCTTGGTTGACGCTCAAGAGCGGAACGTTTTGCAGGATGATATTGGTCGTCGCGCTGTATTTGTCCTTTTCGACGAGGAGCAAATCAACTTTGTCGCCGGGTTTCGCGAAGCCCGCCACGCCCGTGACCTCCGTGACGTTTATGGAAATTGCGCGGCAGTCGGGAGGAATATCGCCCGTGAATCCTTCGTTGGCTTTGTCGTTGAAAACTTTTTGAACGGTGAGAATGTCGCCCGAAAAAATCGAAGCGCGGACTTGAACATTTTTAACCGCGTCAAAGCTCGTGATTGCACCTTCGGGCACCATATCGGCGGGCACGTCTTTGATTTGGAGCATATTCTCCTGAATCCTCGTGCGCGGCGGAATATTCATCTTGGCGACGACGACGGCTTTCTTTTCGATGGGCGGCGGCGCAACTTTTTCTTGCACCGGCGGCATGACCGCGACTTCTTTTTTCGTCACGAAATTCATGGCGACGATGATTGACAGGAACATCAGAAAACCCGCTGCCAGTGCCAAAATCAAAAGCTGTCTGGGGCGCAGGTCGTTCAATCGGTTTATTATTCTCTGCAACATGATTGTGCCTTTCGTCAACGTCGTTAATCATAAATCTTGGTTGCATTTTACCTTGTCCAAAGGTTTTGTCAAGATTTTGGGCAGATTATAATCCGCTTACAAAGTCTCCGCTCTTTCCGCCGCTCTTAAACTCCAAATGAATTTCGCCGAGCGTCATCGATTTGTCAATCGCCTTGCACATGTCGTAAATCGTCAGCAACGCGACGCTCACCGAATGCAACGCCTCCATCTCCACGCCCGTCTTCCACGTCGTCTTGACCGTCGCCGAAACTTTTACGGCGGATTCTTCTGGCAGCATTTCAAATTCCAAAGAGCAATGACTCAGCGGCAACGGGTGGCACAGAGGAATAACATCCGAAGTTTTTTTCGCCGCCATGATGCCTGCGACGCGCGCCACGCCGAGGACGTCTCCCTTTTTCGACGCGCCGGACTCAATCGCCCGATAAACTTCCGCGCCGACGAAAATTTTTCCGCTCGCCACCGCCGCGCGCTCCGTCAAAAATTTTTCGCTCACGTCGACCATGATTGCATTGCCCGCCGCGTCGAAGTGATTCATCTCGTTCAAAGTTTCCGCCTCCAAAAAAACGGCCGCCCTTCACAGCGACCGCAACTCCTAACTCCTAACTCCTAACTAACTCGTAGCCGGCGTCGTCGATGACTTTGGCGAAGTCGTCGAGAGAAATTTCCTTCGTGGCGGTGACCGTCGCCGAATTATTTTCCAAGCTGACCTCGACCGCGGTGACGCCGTCCATCTTCGCCAGCGCGTCGTGCACATGTTTTTGGCAGTGCTTGCACATCATGCCGTCGACCTTGAAAGTTGTCTGCATTTGAGTTGCCTCCTTAAAAATTTCCGTCTGAAGATTTTCCACGCGGGCTTCAACGCGGCGCGCGCTCTCGTCGAAGTCAATCGCCCGCGCGACTTTGAAATATCTGAGGCGCAGGGCGTTGAGGACGACGCACACGCTTGACATGCTCATGGCTGCCGCGCCAATCATCGGGGAAAGCTTGAGCCCGAACGCGGGATAAAAAATTCCTGCGGCGAGCGGAATGCAAATGACGTTGTAAAAGAACGCCCAGAAAAGATTTTGCTTTATGTTGGTCATGACTGCGCGGCTGAGTTTAATCGCGCTGACGGCGTCGAGCAAATCGTTTCGGACGAGCACTGCGCCCGCGCTCTCAATCGCAACGTCGGTGCCCGCGCCAATCGCCACGCCCAAATCCGCCTTCGCCAGGGCAGGCGCGTCGTTTATGCCGTCGCCAATCATCGCGACACGTTTTCCTTGCGCCTGAAGATTTTCAATCGCTTGAGCTTTGTTTTCGGGGAGCACGCCCGCGATAACTTTTTCCACGCCGAGTTTCTGAGCAATCGCGCGCGCCGTGCGTTCGTTGTCGCCCGTCAACATGATAACATCAACGTCAAGGGCTTTGAACTCTGCGACGGCCTGCGCGGAAGTTTTTTTCTCCACGTCGGCGGCGGCAATCACTCCGAGAATTTTTTTATCATCGGCGAAGATGATGGGCGTCTTGCCCTCTTCGGCGAGCGCGGAAATTTTTTCGTGAAGAGTTTCCAAATTAAATCCGAGCTCCGTCAAAAAATTTTCATTGCCCGCGAAATATTCCACGCCGTTGATTTTTGCGCGAACACCCTTTCCGAAGACTGCTTGAAAATTTTCCGCGGCGAGTGGAGAAATTTTTTTCTCGGCGGCAAATTTCGTGACGGCTTCGGCGAGCGGGTGTTCACTGCCGCGTTCAAGGGCGGCGGCGACTTCCAAAAAATTTTTCTCGTCGACGCAAGTCAAAACGTCCGTGACGAACGGTTTGCCCTCGGTAAGTGTGCCGGTCTTGTCCAGCACGACGGCATCAATCGCGTGCGCCGTCTCCAGTGCCTCGCCCGACTTGATTAAAATTCCGTTCTCCGCGCCCTTGCCGGTGCCGACCATAATCGCCACGGGCGTCGCCAAACCCAGCGCACACGGACAGCTTATCACCAGAATGGAAACGGCAATGGAAAATGCAAACTCGACACTCGCGCCGCTGAGCAACCAGCAACTGCCCGCGACCAACGAAATTAAAATCACGGCGGGCACGAAAATCCCCGCGACCTTGTCGGCAGTCTTTGCGATTGGTGCCTTGCTCGCCGAAGCCTCCTCGACCAGCGCGATGATTTTGCTTATGGCAGTCTCGCCGCCGACCTTGGCCGCCCTGAACTTCACGAAGCCGCTTTTGTTGAGCGTACCGCTCGTCACACTGTCGCCGACGGTTTTGTTTACGGGCAAGCTCTCGCCTGTCAGCGCGCTCTCGTCAATCGTCGTCGCGCCCTCAAGTATCACTCCGTCCGCCGCAAAACTTTCGCCCGGCTTAACCAAAATTTCGTCGCCGACAATCAAATCCTCGACCGCGATTGTAAGCTCCTCTCCGCCGCGCAGGACGGTTGCCTGCTTGGGCGCGAGGTTCATCAACTTTTCCACAGCCTGCGAAGTCTTGCCCTTGGCGCGCGCCTCAAAAAATTTCCCGACGGTTATCAGCGTGACAATCATGCCCGCCGATTCAAAATATAAATTTCGGCTGTACTCGTCGACCAAAGCAAAATCGCCCGCGCCGAGCCCCTTCCCGATTCTGAACAGCGCGAACGCCCCGAAAGCCGCCGCCGCCATGGAGCCGAGCCCGACCAAGCTGTCCATGTTCGGTGCGCCCGCCGCCAAGGTTTTGAAGCCGTTGACGTAATATTTTCGGTTCAGATACATAATCGGCAGGATTAATAAAAATTGCGCGAAGGCGAACGTCACGGCGTTGGCGCGCCCGTCGAAGAGCTCCGAAATGATTTGCGGCACGGGCAGCGGCAGCATGTTGTGCATTGCGATATAAACCGTCGGCAGCAAAAAAATTATCGACCACTTGAGCCGAAACTTCATCGCGGAAATTTCTTTGTCGACCGTGCGCTCCGTCGGTGAGAAACTTTTTTGCGCGGCGGAAATTTTTTTCGGGGAGGCACCGTATCCCGCGTTGACGACCGCCTCGACGATTGCCGCGACAGAAATTTTTGCCTCATCGAATTTAACTTGCATGGAGTTGGTCAGCAGGTTCACGCTGACATTTTCCGCGCCGACGAGTTTGCCGACAGCCTTTTCCACGCGCGCCGAGCACGCCGAGCAACTCATGCCCGTCACGTCAAAATTTTCCTTAATCATGACTCCGCGACCTTTGCTTTGAAATAAATTCTTGCTGCGAATCAGAGGCCGTCATGGATGACGGCCGCGCCGCGTCTGACGCCGTGATGGCGTCATCCGGCGCACTCTGAGTTGCGGGTAACCTCAATCTTCGAATCACGAACGAGCAACCGCCCCTGCGAGGTGTCCTTTCTCTTTGCAACTTTCTCTTTGGACAAGCAAAGAGAAAGTTGATTCAAAAAATAAAAGTCTTTCTTCAGCCCGCTGAGCACGCCGAACCAAAACATTGAGGAAAGGTTCTGCGAGCCCACTCTTGAGAAAGAGGGGACGAACACCCGCGAAATTTTATCACAGGCGCATTCTTTATTGCAAAAAATTTTTCAGTGTGGTATCGTCAAAAAAGTTTTGGGAGGCGACGCGATGATTGTTGTCAAAGACGTGAGTTACACTTACATGACGGGCACGCCGTTTGAGAAAACCGCGCTGAAAAATATTTCGTTCGACGTGGCGGAAGGTGAGGTCTTGGCACTCGCGGGGCACACGGGCTCCGGCAAGTCAACGCTGATTCAGATTATCGCGGGGCTGATTAAGTTGACGCGCGGCACCGTCGAGCTGGACGGCTTGAGCGTCGACGACAAAAAAATCCGCCGCCTCGTCGGAATCGTCTTCCAATATCCCGAACACCAGCTCTTTGAAGAAACCGTCGAGAGCGATATTGCATTCGGTCCGAAAAATTTTGGCTTGAGCGACGAAGAAATTTCAGCGCGGGTGGATGAGGCAATGCGGCAAGTCGGATTGAGTGACGAGCTGAAAAAATTTTCGCCGTTCGAACTGTCGGGCGGGCAGCGGCGGCGCGTGGCACTGGCGGGGATTTTGGCACTCAAGCCGAAGTATTTAATCTTGGACGAGCCGACAGCCGGGCTTGACCCTCTCGCCAAAGAAAACCTGCTCAAAGAAATTTTCGGCGCGATAAAAAAATCGGGCGTCACGATAATTTTGGTCTCGCACAACATGGAAGACATCGCGCGCTTCGCAAATCGCGTCGTCGTCCTGGCGCAGGGAGAAATTTTATTCGTCGGCACGCCCCGCGAACTTTTTGCCCGCGAAAAAATTTTAGCTCGCGCAGGATTGGAGCCGCCGCCGATAACTCAGCTCTTGCGGACACTCAACCTGAACGAGCAAGCTTTGACATTGGACGAGGCGGAGAAAATTATTTTGAAACCTTGGAGGAAAAATTAATGGCGAAAATTGCCGTGCTGATTCCCTGCTACAACGAGAGCCAAACGATTGCAAAGGTCGTGCGCGACTATCGGCTGGCACTGCCCGAAGCGACGATTTACGTTTACGACAACAACTCCACCGACGGCACAGATGAAATTGCGCGGGCGGCGGGCGCGGTCGTTCGCTATGAATATCGGCAGGGCAAAGGCAACGTGATTCGCACGATGTTCCGCGATATCGACGCCGACTGCTACCTGATGATTGACGGCGACGACACCTACCCCGCCGAACACGCCCGCGAGATGTGCGACATGGTTTTGCGCGGCGCGGCGGACATGGTTATCGGCGACAGATTGTCCTCGACTTACTTCACGGAGAATAAACGCCCCTTCCACAACGTCGGCAACGTCATGGTTCGCAAATTCATCAACATGTTCTGGCGACCGAAAAATCCGATTCTCGACGTGATGACCGGCTACCGCGCCTTCAGCCCGCTGTTCGTCAAAAGTTTTCCCGTGCTGTCAAAGGGTTTTGAGATTGAAACGGAAATGACAATTCATGCGCTGGACAAAAATTTTCTGCTCAGGTCGGTGCCCGTCAACTACCGCGACAGACCCGCGGGCTCCGAGAGCAAACTCAACACCTACGTCGACGGCGCGAAAGTTCTCATGACGATTTTTAATTTGTATCGCGACTACAAACCGCTGCAGTTCTTCGGGGTGCTCGCGCTGATTCTGGCACTGGTCGCGCTGATACTTTTCTTGCCCGTCTTCCTGCAATATCTGGAGACTTCACTCGTGCCGCGTTTCCCGACGTTAATCGTCAGCGGCTTTTTGATGTCGGCGTCGCTGTTGTCATTCGCCTGCGGATTAATTTTGGACACGATTGCCAAGAACAACCGCAAAACTTTTGAACTGCACATGAACCTGCTAAAAAAATTTGAGGAGAGATTTTAATTGAGCACATTGACATTGGAACGCGCGAAAGAAATTTTACGCAAGCACACGACCGAGCCGCACCTTTTTGTGCACGCGGCGGCGGTCAGCTCAGCCATGGGGGCTCTGGCTGAACATTTCGGCGCGGACAAGGAACATTGGGCGGCCATCGGCTACCTGCACGACGTTGACTTTGAAAAATTTCCCGACGAACACTGCCGGCACGTCCGCGAGCTTTTGGAGCCCGAAGGCATTTCCGACGACGACATCACCACGATTATTTCTCACGGCTACGGGCTGACGGGCGCGACGATTAAACCCGAAACCGTTTGCCAAAAATCTCTGTTCGCCGTCGACGAGCTCACGGGCATTGTTCACGCCTACGCCCTCATGCGCCCCGAAAAAATGGCGGGCATGTCCGTCAAGAGCCTCAAGAAAAAATTTAAGGACAAACGCTTCGCCGCCAAGTGCAACCGTGAAGTGATTCAGCGCGGCGCGGAGGATTTGGGATTGGAACTTGGAGTGCTCATGGAACTTTGCATTAAGGGCATGACCGAACGCGAGGATGAATTGGAACTTTGAACGCTTGAAAGGATTGATGTTGTGCAAGAGAAAATTGACGGCGCGGAGTGTCGCGTGGATTTTCAATATGACAACGAGGTCGGAGTTTGGCTGGCAACCAGCGACGACATAAAGGGGTTGATTTTGGAATCGGAATCGCCCGAAATTTTGATGAAGCGAGTCGTCGACGCCGCCGAAGAACTCATTGAGCTAAATCACTTGCCCAAGTACAAGGCAATCAACTTTTCTGTAGCGGAATAAACCGAAAAGGCACCGCCCCCGCGATTTTAGCGATTAGCGGTTAGCGATTAGCTGTTAGAATTTTTTCTAACCGCTAACAGCCAACAGCTATCAGCTTAATCTGCGAGGTGGTGCCTTTAATTTGGTCAGAAATTAATTTGCCGACGGATTATGCGCCAACGGAGCGATTCAGGAGCGGCTTGCGTTCATAAACCGCACACTTGCCGAGCTCTTCTTCGATACGGATGAGCTGGTTGTATTTTGCCATGCGGTCGGTGCGGCTGAGCGAGCCGGTCTTAATCTGGCCGCTGTTGGTGGCGACGGCGATGTCGGCGATAGTTGCGTCTTCGGTCTCGCCGGAGCGGTGAGAAGTGACGGTCGTGTAGTTGTGGCGGTGCGCCATTTCGATTGCTTCGAGGGTTTCGGTGAGCGAGCCGATTTGATTGACTTTGATGAGGATGGAGTTTGCCGCGCCGAGTTTGATACCCTTTTCGAGGAACTTGGTGTTGGTGACAAACAGGTCGTCGCCGACGAGCTGGCACTTGTGACCGATTTGCTTGGTGAGCGCAACCCAGCCGTCCCAGTCCTCTTCTGCCAAGCCGTCTTCGATGGAGTCAATGAAGTAGGTGTCGACGAGTTTTTCGAGGAAGTCGATTTGCTGTTGGACGTCGAGCTTCTTGCCGTTCGGGTCTTTCAAAATCGGGTGCTTGCCGTTGAGCTGTTTGTAGTCATAGAAGTATTGGTCGCCCTCTTTGACCGCGAATTCGGACGCCGCGCAATCCATGGCGATTTTCACGTCGTCGCCGGGCTTGTAGCCTGCCGCTTCGATAGCCTTGATGATGGTTTCGAGCGCGTCTTCGGTGCCTTTGAGATTGGGAGCAAAGCCGCCCTCATCGCCGACAGCCGTGGAAAGTCCGCGACCCTTGAGAATCTTGGCGAGGTTGTGGAAGACTTCCGCGCCCATGCGAATGGCTTCGCGGACGGTGGGAGCACCGACGGGACGAATCATGAATTCCTGGAAAGCAATCGGGGCGTCGGAGTGTGCGCCGCCGTTAATGATGTTCATCATCGGGACGGGCATTTTATAGGTGTTGCAGCCGCCGATATAGCGATAAAGGGGCAGTCCGACAGCTTTGGCACCGGCTTTGGCGGCGGCCAGCGACACTGCCAGAATCGCATTTGCGCCGAGTTTGCTTTTGGTGGGTGTGCCGTCGAGTTCAATCATCTTGTAGTCGAGCGCGCGCTGATTGAGGACGCAGTCGCCTTTGAGCGCGGGAGCGATAATTTCGTTGAGGTTTTTCACTGCCTTGAGCACGCCTTTGCCCATGTAACGACCCTTGTCGCCGTCGCGAAGTTCCAGAGCCTCATTGACGCCGGTGGACGCACCCGAAGGAACTGCCGCACGACCGACGATGCCGCCTTCAAGAATGACATCAGCCTCAACCGTCGGATTGCCGCGGGAGTCTACGATTTCACGACCGATTACCTTCTCGATTTTTGCCATTACAAAATCCCCCTTATCGTTAAAACCTGGTTAAAAATCCGATAGCCGCATTATATCATTTCGCGCGCCGTTTGCAAGATATTTTCTAAAAATTTTTGAAAAGAGGGAGGCTCTTCACTTCAACTTCCCGCCGCTGATTTTGTAGCTCGTGCCGTTGATATTAATTTTGTCGCCGCTCGCCACATTCTCAAAAATAATTTTCCCGCCGCCGTCAATCGTCAGCGTGAGCTTATCATCCTTGAACGACGACTTGGTAAATGTCGCGTCCAGAATCGTCAGCAGGTCGCCGCTTTGGTAATCCATGATTCGGTCGGTGCCCTCGTTCGGCTTGTAAATAAAAACGTCCGCGCCGTCCCCGCCCCAGAGTGTATCGTTTCCTTTGCCGCCCCAGAGTGAATCATTTCCTGCGCCGCCGTAAATCTTATCCGCGCCTTTGCCTCCGCTGAGTGAATCGTTGCCCGCGTCGCCATAGAGCGTGTCCGCGCCGTCTCCTCCGCTGAGTGTGTCCGCGCCGTCCCCGCCGATTAACACGTCATCATCCGCGCCGCCCAAAATTTTATCATCGCCCGCGTCGCCGTAGAGCAGGTCAGCTCCGTCCCCGCCGCTGAGTGAATCGTTTCCTTCTCCGCCGACGAGTGTATCCGCGCCCGTCGAGCCCGCCAATGTATCCTTGCCGTCGTCGCCGCTGAGGTAATCGTCGCCGCTGCCGCCGTTGAGATAATCATTGCCCGCGTTCCCGAAAATTTCATCGTCACCCGCCGCCCCGTACAGTTTATCCTTGCCGACGCCGCCCAAGATTGTGTTCGCCAATTTATTGCCCGTGATTTTAATTGCCTTCGTGCGCGCCGTGCCGTCGATGATTTTTGTCTTTGAATCGACAGTGACGGGCGAGGAAGTTTTGTCGTCCACGAGCAAAAGTTTATCGAAGGCAACATTTGCGCTCAAGGACGCCGCGCCCGCCAGAGTGATTTTCCCTTTGCCGACCGTCACAATCAAATCGTCGCCGCTCTTTTTGGTTGAGTACTTGCTTGCCGCGATGTGGAGCGTCGAGGTTTCGTTGAAGCCCACGATTGAATCATTCCCGTCGCCGTCCGCGTATTCGATAAAAACTTCCGCGCCGAGGTTGTTGACCAGCGTATCGTTGCCCGCGCCCGCGTTAATCGTCGTGAACGCGCCGCCGTCAATCCAACCGTAAGTGCTGTGATTATATCCGCCGCTGACGATTAAATCCGCGCCGTCCCCGCCGCTGATAATTACTCCGTCGGCAAGGTT
Organism: Selenomonadaceae bacterium; assembly: GCA_017527075.1. GTDB lineage: Bacteria > Bacillota > Negativicutes > Selenomonadales > Selenomonadaceae > Quinella. Next base: position 83,975 of record JAFXQM010000002.1, on the reverse strand, counting down.
GCGAATGTAATCTGAGCCCGTGCCGCCGTCGAGCGTCGACCACGAGCCGTCCGTGCTGTTGTAAATGTAATCTGCGCCCGCGCCGCCCAGGAGATTTGCACTCGCCGCGCCGTTGCGAATCGAATCATCGCCCGCCCCGCCGTCGAAATTCATCAGCACGCCGAGGTTGTCGACCTCATCATTGCCCGCGCCTGCTGAGAGCGTCACTTGCATTCCTTTGTTGTAAATGTAATCTGCGCCGCCCAGCGCGTTTATCGTCACGTTATCGAAATCATTCACGAACACGTCGGAGCTTTCGGTCAGCGTGATGACGGACGTCTGCTTGCTTTTGTTCACGTTGAAGGCTTTGCCCTTTGCGTCGACCAGCACGATTTTATTTTCGCCGACGGTGACAATGACATCTGAGCCGCTCGCTTTCTTCGTGAAGTCCGCGCCGGTTATCGTCAGCGTGTCCGATTCATTGAAGCCGTAAATCGTATCGTTGCCCGCGCCCGCCGCATACTCTATCAAATTGCCCGCCGCTCTGAGTACGATTTGGTCATTGCCCTTGCCGCCGCTGATTGAAACCTGCGTGCCCTCGTTGACGATTGAATCATTTCCGTTGCCGCCGTCGAGTGAACTTTGCGCCCCGCCGTTGATGACGATATCATTGCCGCCCGACGCGCGGATTGTCACGGCTGAGGCTGAAGCGTTGCGAATCGAATCGGCGTTGCTCGTGCCAATTACCTTTGCGCTGCTCACTGTATTATCAATCACGTTCATAAAATCATCTCCAAAAAATTTTCGCAGTCATTATATCATAAAAAATCCCGCCGAGTTTTTCGACGGGAAAATTTTTTCAATTAGGAATTAGGAATTAGTAATGAGGAATTAAAAAAGCAATTCTCAATTCCTAATTCCTAATTAATTTGGTGCCGCTGACTTTGTAAGTGTCGCTGTCGATGTGGAAAGTCGTCGCCGTGTAATTGCTAAAGACGATTGAGCCTGAGGAGAATTTTAACGTGACGGAAGAGCCCGCGCATGTCGCGGTGAAGTCGAGCCCGTCGAGTGAGAGCGTGTCTTTATCGTCGAAGCCGACAATCGTATCGGAGCCGTCGCCGAGCGCGTAAATAAATTTGTCCGCGCCCTTGCCGCCCAAGAGCGTGTCATTTCCCTTGCCGCCCCACAAAACGTCGTCGCCGGTGTAGCCGCCGAGTGAATCATTTCCCGCGCCGCCCACGAGGGTATCGTTGCCGCTGCCGCCGCTGAGAGTGTCGGAGCCGGTGTAACCGTTCAGCGAATCATTTCCCGCGCCGCCGAAAAGAAAATCATTGCCGCTGCCGCCCTGGAAAATGTCCGCGCTCGCGTCGCCGCGCAAAGTATCGTCACCCGCGCCCGCGCTTATCTTCAGATTTTCGCCCGCGCTTGTGATGTAATCGCCGTCCGCAGAGCCCGTGATAATTTTTCCGCTGTAATCGCCGCTCGCCGCGCTGAACGTAAAGCCGCCCGTGTTGCTGACGATTTTGAGATTCTTATTGATGTTCGTCGATGCCAAGGTCAAAACATTATCGACGGGAGTAGAGGGAGCAGAGGCCACGCCGCTGAGTTCAAGAACCGTGTCGGTCGCCGCGGAGTATGTGATTGAGTTGCCGCTGAGCGTGTAACCTGCGCCGCGGTCGCTGATGGTGTAGACGCCGCCACTGAGGACGCCCGCATTTTCCGTCGGCTCGCTCATGCCCTTGCCAAGCTTCAACGTGTAGTCCTCGCCGTCGGAGCAGCTGACGAATTTCACTTGCGCGCCGTCGGTGGTTGGCACAGCCGTCTTGCCGATTGTAATCGTGTTGCCGCTGAGGTGGAAACTCTTTTTGGTCGCGCCGTCGGCAATGCCCGTGAATGTAAACGTTTTGCTCGTCGCCGCTGAGTATGTGATTGATTGAGCGTCGCCGCTGAGCGTGTAACCCGCACTCTGCCCCGCGCTCGTGTAGACGTTATCCGCGTAGGTCGCCGCGGCGGATTTGGGAGCCGTCATCTTCTGACCGAGTTTCAACGAATAATCCTCGCCGTCGGAACAGCTGATGAATTTTACTGCCGCGCCGTCGGTGGTGGGCACAGCGGCTTTGCCAATCGTAATCGTGTTGCCGCTGATGTAGAAACTCTTTTTGGTCGCGCCGTCGGCAATTCCGCTGAACGTAAAAGTTTTCGTCGTGGCGGCAGAGTAGCTGATTATCTTCTCGTCGCCGCTGAGGTTGTAGCCCGCGCTCTGACCCGCGCTCGTGTAAACGTTATCCGCGTAGGTCGCCGACACTCCCGTAGAAGCCGCCATGCCCTTGCCAAGCTTCAACGTGTAGTCCTCGCCGTCGGAGCAGCTGACGAATTTCACTTGCGCGCCGTCGGTGGTTGGCACAGCCGTCTTGCCGATTGTAATCGTATCGCCGCTGAGGTGGAAACTCTTTTTGGTCGCGCCGTCGGCAATGCCCGTGAATGTAAACGTTTTGCTCGTCGCAGGCGAGTAGGTGATTGTCTTCTCGTCGCCGCTTAGGGTGTAGCCCGCGCTCTGACCCGCGCTCGTGTAAACGTTATCCGCGTAGGTCGCCTTGGAAGTTTTCGGAGCACTCAAGCCTTCGCCGAGTGCCAAGCTGAAATTATCCCCTTCCAACACAACGTCAGCCGTCGCGTCCGCCATGTTCGCCAGAGGAACCGTAACCATACCCGCGTCGTTGACTGCCAGCCCGTCCGTGCTCTTTATGTTGGTGAGCGTGAGCAAAGTTTTTGTCGTGGTGGAGTAGGTGGCAATCGTCCCCTCCAAGCTCCACGTCGGCTCCGAATTTTCTTCGCCCAAGATGTTCAAGCTTTCCAAGCTCGCCGCGCCGTCCAAAATGATAGAGCCGTCCCCGACTGTGACAATTAAATCGTCGGCGGCGGTTGCCAGCGAGTAGGTGCCCGTGCCGTCTCCGATTTGCAATGTGTCGGTTGCCTTGAAGCCGGTGATTGTGTCGTTGCCGTCGCCCGTCGTGTAATTGATGAGAGCCGTGCCTTCTTCGCTCATCAGCGCAATGTTATCGTCGCCCGCGCCCGCGTCAATCGTCACGGCGGAGGCGGTCTCCCAACTCACGATTGAATCATTGCCCGCCCCGCCGAGTATCGTGACGTTGGAGCCGTAATTGGAAATGGTGTCGTTGCCCGCCCCCGCGTCAATTGAAATCGCCGTGGCCATCTCGTAATTGTAAATGAAATCGTCATCCGCGCCGCCGTCAATGGTCACGTTCATCACTTCGCCCGCGGTGGAAATGGAATCTGATCCCGCCCCGCCGTTTATGTAGACGAAGGAGGCGAAGTCGTCGATGATGTCGTTGCCTGCGCCCGCGTCGATAGAAACTTCGGAGCTTGCCGCGTCGTTGTAGATGGAGTCGTCGCCCGCGCCACCCAGGATGGAAGCCTTCAGCCCGCCGACGTTTTCTATAGTGTCGTCGCCCGCGCCGCCCAGGATTGAAACGTTGGAGCCGTCGCTGTTTGCCAATGCGTCCGCCTCGTCCCCGCCGTCTATCATCACGTTGGACGCGACGGTGTTGGCGATTGAGTCTGCGCCCGCCCCGCCGAGGATTGTCGAGTCCGCGCCTTCGTTTGCGATTAAATCCGCGCCCGCGCCTGCGTCGATAGAAACGTTCTCGCCGCCGCTGTTAATTGAATCATTTCCCGCCCCGCCCAAGATTGTCGAGTTCGAGCCGATGTTTGTGATTAAATCCGCGCCTTCGCCCGCGTCGACAGAAACGTTCTCGCCGGTGTTTTGGATTGAATCGTTGCCCGCGCCGCCGAGGATTGTCACGTTCGCGCCGTAATTGGAAATGGAGTCTGCGCCGTCGCCCGCATTGATTGTAACGAACGAGCCGTCGTTTGTGATTAAATCCGCGCCTTCGCCCGCATTGATTGTAACGAACGAGCCGCCGCTGTAAATTGAATCATTTCCCGCGCCGTCGAGGATTGTCACATTATCGCTCCAGTTGCTTACGGAGTCATTGCCGTCGCCCGCCACGATAGAAACATTCACGCCGCTGTTGTCGATTGTGTCGGCTTCGCCCAGCGCGTTTATCGTGACGTTGTTGCCGCTGTTGATAATGGAATCGGCAAGGGCGGTGCCGGTGATGAGCGTGGCGTTGGTCGTGTTGTTGAGGATGAGGGCGGATTCTTCTTCGGATTCGGTGGTGCCGTCGAGGACGGAACCGTTGACGTAAAGTTTGTAAGAACCGGTGATGACGTTGGATGCGTCGCCGCTGAAAGATTTAATGTAAGTGTCGCCGGTGAGATACCACTTTGAAGTTTCGTCGAGGGTGACGGAGACGGTGCCGAGGCTGGTGGAGATGGAAGAGCCGCTCGCGTTTGTGATAGAGCCGCTGATATTGCCCGTGAACTTGGTGGAGTCGGAGAGGTTAAGGGTTAAGGTGGAATCGGAGCCGACGAGGATATCGCCCGTGAGAGTTTGCCCGCTTGCGTTGAGGGTCGCGACATTGGACGCACCGTTCCAGCCGTCGTCGCACACGGAGAGGAGGACGCCGTCGCCGCTGTCGTCAATCGTCACGCCGCTGAGGTTGATGACGGCGGAGGTGTTGGTAACGTGGAAGATGTGGCCGCTTTTATTGACGAGAGAACCGCCCGTCATGGAGAAGGTGGAAGTGCCGCTGGCGGCGTCGCCCGATTGGCTTTGGTAAAGGATGATGGCGTCGAGGAACTGAGCGTTGCCGTTGGTCTTGGTGTTGTTGGCAGTTAGGGTGCAGTTGGTCAGCGCGACGGAGTTTTGCCCCTCAATGCAGACGCCTTCGGAGAGGTTGGAGGTGAGGGAGGCGTCATTGACGACGATATCCGCGGTGGAGTAGATGGCGGGCGATCCGAGCCCGTTAGAGGTGTAAGAGCCGCCCGTGACAGTGACGTTGCCGCCGCCGCGGTCGGTTCTTATCGGCGCAGAAGATTGTCCTTGCGTTTCGATAGTGAGATTCTTGGCAACAGTGACGCCGCCGCCCGTGGTCATGATACCGCCGGAGCCGCTTGCCGACGTTTGAATCGTGACGTTTTCAATGTAAACGGTCGTCCCGTCACCCGCTGCGCCGTTGGTGCCGCCGTTGCCCCCGTAGCTGAAGACAGCGTTTGCGCCGACGCCCGTGGTGGTCACGTTGCCGCCGACGATGGAAACGGTGCCGCCGCCGAGTGCCATGATACCCGAATTGATTCCGTAGAAATTGTAGTTGTCGCCGGCGTTGGTCGGGCCGCCGCTCTTGGTTACGGTGGGGTTGACGAGATTGACGGTGCCCGAAGCGAGCGACACGAGGACAGCGCATTCGGCGTCGGTCGTGGACGAGTAGGTTTGGTTGGATTGAGTGGTCGCCGAGGTGATGGAGGTTGCGCCGCTCCACGAGACGGAACTTGAGCTTGAGCCGCCGCCTTCACCGCCGCCGCCCGGAGGGTCGCCACTCGGAGGGTCACCGCTCGGAGGGTCACCGCTCGGAGGGTCGTCGAATCTTTGCAAGTCGAAAATAAATTCTTCCATGATAATCACCCCTTATTAATTTTCAGCCGACAATTTCTTGCCGCTGATTGAATACGTCGTGCCGTTGATGTTAAAGGTGTCACTCGCGCTGACGTTTTGGAAGATGACGTGCCCGCCGCCGTCGACGGCAATGGTCAGCTTGCCGTTCTTGAAGGAAGAATTGGTGAAGCCCGCGTCGAGGATTTGAAGCATGTCGGCGGAAGAAAAGTCGGTGATGTAATCGGTGCCGTCGTTTGGCTTGTAAATGAAAACGTCTGAGCCCGCGCCGCCCGTGAGCGTGTCATTTCCCTTGCCGCCCACAGCGTATCTTTTCCTTTGCCGCCGTAGAGGATGTCATTGCCCGATTGCCCGACGAGTTTATCATTTCCTGCGTTGCCGAAGATTGAATCGTTTCCTTTGCCGCCGTAAACGGTATCCTTGCCCGCGCCGCCGAGGATAGAGTTGTCCAAGGAATTTGCGGTGATGTGAACGGCTTTTGTGCGCGCGGAGGCGTCGATAGTTTTAATCGCGGCGTCGGCAGTGACGGAGGCGGCTGAAGAATTTGTCAGGGTCAAGGTGGTGGAGGTTTGCTCTTCAGTCTTGGTGGTGCCGTCGAGAGCGACGTTGTTGACGTAGAGGGTGTAGGAGCCGGTGATGACGTTGGCAGCGGTGCCGTCGAAGGAATCAATGTACGTGTCGCCCGTCAAATACCATTTGCTCGTGGCGTCGAGTGAAACGCTGACGGAGCCGAGGCTCGTGGAAACGGAAGTGCCCTTGGCGTTGGTGATTGAGCCTGAAAGGTTCCCTGTGAACTTGGTCGAGTCGGAGAGGTTAAGCGTTAAAGCTGAATCGCTTCCGACGAGGATATCGCCCGTGAGCTCCTGTCCACTCGCGTTGAGAGTTGCGACATTGGCCGCGCCGCTCCAGCCGTCGTCGCACACGGAGAGGAGTACGCCGTCGCCGCTGTCATTAATCGTCACGCCGCTGAGGTTGATAACGGCGGTGGTGTTCGTCACGTGGAAGACGTGCCCTTTGTAATTGTTGAGGACGCCGCCCGTCATGGAGAAGGAAGAAGTGCCGCTGGCCGCGTCGCCCGATTGGGATTGGTAAATCATTATGGCGTCGCTGAAATTTGCTTGCCCGTTAATCGAATCGTTGGTGACGGACAGAGTGCAATCGGTCAGCGCGACGGAATTTTGCCCCTCAATGCAAACGCCCTCGGAGTGATTGGAGGTAAGGGACGCGTCGCTGACGACGATATCTGCCGTGGAATAAATTGCGGGTGAGCCGACGCCGCTCGACGTGTAAGACCCGCCGCTTACGGTGACGGAGCCGCCGCCGCGGTCGGTTCTTATCGGCGCGGAGGAATTGCCGCTCGTGGTGATTGTCAAGTTGCTCGCCTTCATGACGCCGCCGCCCGTGGTCATAATGCCGCCGTTGTCGCCCGTGGTATTAATCGTTACGTCGGAGATGATGACGGTGGTGCCGTCGCCCGCCGCACCGTTCGTGCCGCCGTTGCCCCCGTAGCTGAAAACGCCGTTTGCGCCCTTGGCAGTGGCTTTGACTGAGCCGCCGTTGATTGAAACGGTGCCGCCGCCGAGAGCCATAACCGCCGAGTTAATTCCGTAGAAATTGCAGTTGTCGCCGCCGTCGGAGTCGCCGCTTTTGTTCACGGTCGGATTGACGAGATTAACCGTGCCCGAGGCGAGCGACACGAGCACGGAATTTTGGTCGGCGGTGGTCGAAGTGTAAGTTTTGTTGGATTGAGTGGTCGCCGAGGTGATGGAGTTTGCCGCGCTGTAAGAGACGGAGCTTGAGCTTGAACCGCCGCCCGGAGGAGAGCCGCCCGGAGGTCCGTCGAATCTTTGCAGGTCGAAAATGAATTCTTCCATGACAATCACTCCCAAAAATTTTTCTTGATTATAACACAAAAAAATCCCGCCGTAATGACGGGATAAAAATTTTTTATGGACGAAGCTTTAAATGAGTTTCTTGCCGCTGATGGTGTGCGTGGTGCCGTTTATGTTTATCTCGTCGCCCGCGCTCATGTTTTGGAAGGTGACATGCCCGCCGCCCTCGATTGCCAAGGTCAGTTTGCCGCTCTTGAAAGAAGAATTTGTGAAGGTGCCCTCGGAGCCGTCAGCGTTCAGGATTTGGAGCATGTCGCCGCCCGTGAAGTCCATGATTTTATCGGTGCCGTCGCCCGCGCGGAAAATGAAAACGTCGTCGCCGTCCCCGCCATAGAGCGTATCGTTATCCGCGCCGCCCCACAAAGTATCGTTGCCCGCGTCTCCATAAAGTTTATCCTTGCCCGCGCCGCCTTCAAGATAATCATCGCCGTCGCCGCCGTAGAGGGTATCGTTGCCGCTTCCGCCGAGCAGTGAATCATCGCCGACCTCACCGTAGAGTTTATCGTTGCCCGCGCCGCCCGTGATAGTGTCGTCGCCGTCGCGCCCCTTGAGCGTGTCTTTGTTCGCGCCGCCGACGATTGAATTGTTCAGCGCGTTGGCATAAATTTTTGTCGAAGCGGTTCGGGCGGAGGCGTCGACGATTTTAATTGTGGAATCGATTTTCGGTTTGGATTTATCAGCGTCGGTCAGGGTCAATATTCTCGCGCCGGTGATGTTGAGCGTGGACAAGCTCGCCGCGCCCGCCAGAGTGATTATATTTTCGCCGACGGTAACGACCATGCTCTTGCCTTTTTTTGCCACGGTGTAGGTGTCGTCGCCGTTGCCGATTAGCAGGGTGTCATCCTCGCCGAAGCCGCGAATCATATCCGAGCCGTCGCCCGCCGCATATTGAATCAGATTTTTCTTTGATTCGTCGCCGAGGATAATCGTGTCGTCACCCTTGCCCGCGTTCATCGTCACGTTAGAAACGTCAGCGAAGTAAGGTCCGTTGTGAATCGAATCGTTGCCGTCGCCGCCCGCGAGTGACACATTGGAGCTGGAGTTGGAGATTGTGTCGTTGCCCGCCCCGCCGTTTACCGTGACGTTCGCGCCTCTGGTCTCCACGTAATCATTATCCGCGCCCGCGGTTATCGTGACGTTCGTGCCGCCGTGGTTGTAAATCTCATCGTTGCCCGCGCCGCCGCTCAGAGGATTATTGTCGCCGCCGTTCACAATAGTATCGTCACCTTTGCCGCCGTCAATCGTCACGTATATGCTGTTATTGTGAACAGAGTCGTTGCCTGCCCCGCCGTCAATTCTGACGTAATCTGCGTAGGAACTGTTGCTGATGGTGTCGTTACCGGCTCCTCCGTCGATTGTCACATTGTTAGCCCAGCGAGTGTGACCAAAAAAGTTACCATCACCACGGTTAATAATTTGGTCATTACCTGCGTCGCCATGCATAACTACATTGCTATTATGGTAATTACGAATGGAATCGTTACCAGCGCCGCCAAGCATCGTCACGTAATTGCTAGTTTCACCATAGTCAGAGGTGCTTTCGTTGTGAAGCGTGTCTTTGCCTTTGCCGCCGACAACTGTCACGTGCGTGGCTTCGTTGTGAACCGAGTCGCCGTCATTCGAGCAGGTGATACGAGTGTTGCTCTTGGTGTTGTTAATCTCCGCCATGAAATCATCCCCCAATAAAATTTTTGTTATGCTTTATGGGATTATAATAGTTGTTTTTTTTTTTTGTCAATTCCGAATCGCGAATTTTGCAAAAAAAATTTCCCGCCGTGTTTTCGACGGGAAAATTTTTTTCTAACTCCTAACTCCTAACTCCTAACTCCTAATTAATTTGCCGCCGCTGATTTTATACGTGTCGTCGTTGATGTGGAAAGTTTCCGCCGTGAAATTTTTCAGAACGATTGAGCCGCCGTCGAGCTTGAGTGTGACGGAATTATTTTTGCATGTCGCCGTGAAGTCGAGCCCGTCGAGCGAGAGCGTGTCGTTATCCGCGAAGCCGAGGATTGTGTCCTTGCCGTCGCCGAGCGCGTAGAAAAATTTATCCGCGCCGTCGTCGCCGAGGAGGGTATCATTTCCCTTGCCGCCCCACAGAGAGTCTTTGCCGTCGCCTCCGCTGAGTGAGTCGTTTCCTTCGCCTCCGCGCAATTTATCATTTCCTGCCCCGCCGCTGAGTGTGTCCTTGCCGTCTCCGCCGCTTAGTGAGTCATTGCCCGCGTTCCCGAAAATTTTGTCGTTGCCCTTACCGCCCGCGAGTGTGTCTTTACCGCTGCCGCCCTTGATTGTGTTGTCGAGCGCGTTGCCCGTGATTTTGACGGCGGTCGTGCGTTTCGTGGCGTCGACAGTTTTTATATCCGAATCGATTTTCACGGGCGAAGTGGTTTTGTTCGTCACGGTCAATTTCGTTGAAGCTTTTTTGCCGGCGATGTCGACGTCCGAAAAATCTTCCGCGCCGAGCAAAATTATTTTCCCGCCGCCGACGCTGACAATTAAATTGTCGCCGCTCTTTTGCGTGGAGTAGGAGCCCGTGCCGTCTCCGATTTTGAGCGTATCGTTTGCCTTGAATCCAAAAATCGTGTCGTTGCCGTCGCCCGATTTGTACTCAATCACGTTGAATTCCGAGTAGGACGGCAGGCTGATGAAGTCGTCGCCCTTGCCGCCGTTTATCAGCGCGTTCGAGGAATAATTGCGGATGGTGTCGTTGCCGCTGCCCGCGTATATCGAAACGTTCCCGCCGCCGTTCGTGATAAAATCATTTCCCGACCCCATGATGATGAAAGATGATGTGCCGCTGTTTTCGATTGAATCATTCCCTGCGCCCGCGTCGATTGAAACGTTCGAAGCGTCGTTATAAATTGAATCATTGCCCTTGCCCGCGTCGATTATGGCATTTACACCGGAATACCATGAAGTGGTGTTTCGAATGGTGTCGTTGCCCGCGCCCGCGTCCACCGTCACGTTATAATAATCGTTATAAATCGAATCGGCGTCATCCGTTCCCAGAACAAGAGCGTGGCTTTTATGATTTTCAATGTTCGCCATGAAAAATTTCCTCCCCGAAAAAGTTTCTTCGATTGTAGCAAAAAAAATTTCCCGCCGCAATGACGGGATAAAATTTTTCCGTTCAGATTTATTTTTTGACGAGCTTGGAGCCGCTGATTTTATACGTGTCGTCGTTGATGTGGAAGGTCGAGGTTGTGAATTCTTTCAGGGTAATGGAGCCGCCGCTGACTTTTAATGTAATCGTGTCTGTGGATTTGTCGTAAGTCCCCGTGAAGTCGAGCCCGTCGAGCGTGAGGGTGTCCTTGCTGTCGAAGCCGAAGATAACGTCTTTGCCGTCGCCCTTCGCGTAAAAGAATTTGTCCGCGCCGTCGTCGCCCCACAGCGTGTCGTTACCTGCGCCGCCCCAGAGTGAATCTTTTCCGGTGCCGCCGTAGATTTTATCATTTCCTGCGCCGCCGTAAAGTTTATCGCTGTCCGCGCCGCCGTCGATTGTGTCGTTACCTTTTCCGCCGTCGAGTGAGTCATTGCCCGCGCCGCCGAGCAAATTATCATTGCCCGCGCCGCCGTCGAGCGTATCGTTGCCTTTGTCGCCGCTTAAGCTGTCATTACCCGCGCCGCCGAGCAATTCGTCGTCGTCATCATTGCCGCTTAGGGTGTCTGCTCCGTCGCCGCCGCTCAAGCTGTCATAACCCTTTCCGCCGAGCAAAATATCATCGTCCTCGCCGCCCGACAGAGTATCGTCGCCCTGTCCGCCGCTCAAGCTGTCATTGCCCTCACCGCCGAGCAATTTATCATCGCCGTTGTCGCCTGAGAGCGTGTCGTTACCTTCGCCGCCGTAAAGTGAATCATTTCCTGAGCCGCCGAGGAGGATATCGTTGTCGTCGCCGCCGTCGAGCGTGTCATTGCCGCTGCCGCCGTTGAGTGAGTCGTGATTCGTGCCGCCGAGCAATACATCATTGCCTTTGCCGCCGTCGAGGGTGTCCTTGCCGTCTCCGCCGTAAATTGAATCGTTGCCTGCGTTCCCGATGAGAATATCCGCGCCGATTCCGCCCCAAATCGTATCTTTGCCGCTGCCGCCGCTTATCGAGTTGTTTTGCTCATTGCCTTTGAGTTTAACGGCTTTCGTCCTGGCGGTGGCGTCGATTGTCACCACGTTTGCGCTGGCGATTACGGGCGATTTATCCGAGTTCGTGACGGTCTTAATCGCGGTCTCCGAGGGAATGCCGTCGATGTTCAGGGAAAAGTTGCTGGACGCGCCAATCAGAGTGATTTTGCCGTCGCCGACCGTGACAATGATATCGTCGCCGCTTTTCTTGGTTGCATAGGTGCCGCTGGCGATTGAGAGCGTGTCGTTGTCGTTGAAGCCGTAAATGGTGTCGCTACCGTCGCCGTAATCGTAAATAATCACGTTCTTGTCGGCGTTCGCGCCCAAGCTGACCAAATCATTGCCCGCGCCCGCAGTTATCGTGACGTTTGATTTGGTATTTTCAATTGTATCCTTGCCCGCGCCCGTCTTTATCGTGGACGATGAGCCTTCATTATAAACGTAATCATTGCCCGCGCCGGTGATTATTGAAGCTGAATCGCCGCCATGATTCTCAACGGTATCGTCGCCTGCGCCGGTGTCTACTGTGATTGAATCGCCTTCATTATTAACTGAATCCTTGCCGTCGCCGGTGTAGATTATGACTGAAGAGCCATCCCAACGATTAAAAACTGTATCGTCGCCATTTCCGGCACTAATTGTGACCTTGTTGCCTCTGTTCCAAATGTAATCGTCTTCACTCGTCCCTGATATCAGAGTATTGGAATTGGAATTACTAAAACTAGCCATAAAACTCCTCCTGACCAAAAATAAAATGACTTCGACAAAATTTTTTCCGCGCACACCCCCTTTGAGCTTAAGACCTCGCGAACACAATGCTTTCCGATTCATTATCCCATGCCTTGGCGAATTGTCAAGCTTTGCGCAAAAAAAATCCCGCCGCAATGACGGGAAAATTTTTCGTTCATTTATTTTCGTCGAGGAGCTGCAGTAGTTCGTCGTAATCTTTTTTGAGCTGAACATAATCCTCGGCGATTTTCAGTGCCGCCAAAACCGCAATGCGACTGCCCGCGAAAGTCCGCGTGCTCTGCGAGATTGACTTCATCGTCGAATCGACCATGCGCACGAGTTTTGCCAAGCCGTCGGGGTCTTCTGTTCGCAGCCGATACACTTCGCCGAAAATTTCCACCTCGACGCGCCGCATTTCGCCGACGGGTTTTTCGTCCTTCAACGCCATAAAATCAACTCCTCAGTGTCGCGCCGAAGTCCTTTTCAACTGCCGCCAAAATATTTTTGAACGCGTCGTCCGCCTCCTCGTCCTTGAGCGTGCGTTCGTTGGAGCGGAACTCCAGCGCGAACGCCAGAGATTTTTTATCGGCGGGAATGCGCTCGCCGGTGTACACGTCGAAGAGAGTCACGCCCTTGAAAAATTTTCCGCCGCTCTTGGCGATGACTTTTTCAACGTCGCCCGCCGCGGTGTCGTGCCCGACCAAAATCGCCAAGTCTCTGCTGATTGACGGATATTTCGGCAGGCTCTCGAAGCTGAATTTTTTCGCGGCAAATTTTTGGAGCGTCTCGACGTCCGCCTCGAACACGTAAATTTTTTTCTTAATGCCCAAAGCCTCGGCGACCGCGGGATGAACTTCGCCGACCGTGACCAGCACATCGCGTCCCTTTTTGAAGACGGCGGTTTTGCCGGGGTGCAGCGCGTAATGCTCGCCCGCCTCCACGAAATAATTTCCAATCGACAGCCCCGCCAAAAGTTCCTCGACGATTCCCTTTGCGTCGTAGAAGTCAACCTGCGCGGCGTCCTGCGACCAACCTTTGGGCTCGCGGCGACCCATGAGCAGTCCGACGACCTGTTGCTTTTCGCGCGGCAGTTCAGTCACGGGCAAATTTTTCGGGATAAAAACGGGTGCCACGTCGAAGAGGCGCACATCCTCGTTTTTGCGGCTGAAATTTCTCGCGGCGTTCTCGAAGATTGACGCCAGCAAAGTTGTCCTCAGCAGCGGAGCCTCGTCGGTCAGCGGATTCATAATCGGGACGGCGCGGCGCAACTGTGAATCGGCGGGCACGCGCATTTTATCGAACATTGCCTCGCTCGTGAACGCAAACGACAACTCCTCGCACATGCCCAGCCCCGCCAAAATATTTTTTATCTTGTCGATGAAATTTTGCGCCGCCGACTGCCGCCCCTGCTGATTGCCTTTCGGGAGCGTCGACGGAATTTTATCGAAGCCGAAAATCCGCGCGACCTCCTCGGACAAATCGTCGGGCAAGCTGACATCATTTCGCCAATCGGGCACGGTCACTTCATACGCCGAAGAAATTTTCATCTCGACGTTCTTTGCCAGCCCGCCGAAAGTTTCGCTGAGATTTTTCATGAAGCCCTCGACGCCCGAATTTTTCAGCACATCGTCGGCAGCCTTCGCGTCGGAGTTTTTGAAGAGCTCGCCGATACTCGCGCCGAAATTTTTCATGAAGCCTTCGACCGTCGATTTCTTTCCGAGTTCGCGCGCCGCCTTGCCGATATTTTTCGTGGCGGAAGCAAATTTATCGACGACCTCATCGGTCAGCTCGTCGACGACGCCGACAGGTTCAATCTTGAAGCCCAAAGCCTCCAGCACGCCGATAATTTCTTCGTCGGAATAATTTGTGCCGAGCCGAGAATTTATCTGCGCGGGCGTGAATTTAATTTTGACTTCGGGTTTCGGATTCGGGTAGACGTCGACGACGCCCTTGCAGACTTTGCACGCGCCCATCTCCTGAAGAAGTTGCGCCACGCGGTCAAGGGCAGCGACAGTTCCCTTCTCGTTGGTGCCGCGCTCAAATCTGCCGCTCGCCTCGGAGTGAATTCCCACCGCGCGTGATGTCCGACGAATCGACGCGGAATTGAAACTCGCCGCCTCAAGGATAACTGTGGTCGTTGCCTCGGTTATCTCGCTCTCGAAGCCGCCCATAATTCCCGCCAGACCCGCCGCCTTCTCCGCGTCCGCGATTACCAGTTCGCCGCCCTTCGCCAGCCGATTCGTGTCGTCCAGCGTGTGGAGTGGTTCGCCCTCGATTGCCCGCCGCGCAGTCAGTTGGTGCCACGTCACCTTATCGAAGTCATACGCGTGGAGCGGCTGACCCATTTCCAACATCACGAAGTTCGTCACGTCGACGACGTTATTAATCGCCCGCATGCCCGCACCTTCCAAGCGTTTGACCATCCAATCGGGCGACGGCGCAAGCTTGACGTTCGTCAGCACGCGCGAAGAAAATCTGCCGCACAAATCGGTCGCGTCGATTCCAATCTTGACCAGATCTGAAGCCTCGCGCTCGTCATCCTCAACGACTTCAACTTTCGGGAAGCGCGGAGTTTTTTTGGTAAGGACAGCCAGCTCGCGCACGAGACCGATTACGCTGAAGCAGTCGCCGCGGTTTGCAGTCAGTTCGAATTCCAAAATGTCATCGTCGAGACCGAGGACTTCGGCGGCGGGCACACCCACGGGCGTGTCTTCGGGCAGAATGTAAATGCCGCTTGGGTCGCCCTCAATTTTCAATTCGTCCGCCGAACAGAGCATGCCGTTGGAGACGACGCCGCGCATTTTGCCCTTAGAAATTTTTTTGCCGCAAGGAAGATTCGCTCCGACCAGCGCGACGGGCACGACTTGCCCTTCCGCGACGTTGCTCGCGCCCGTGATGATTTGCACGAGATTTTCCTCGCCGACATTCATTTGGCAAATCAAAAGGTGGTCGCTGTCGGGGTGAGCCTTGAGCTCTTCGATTCGCCCCGTCACCACTTTTTCCAAGCCTTCGCCGGCATGAATCACGTTTTCGACGGGGATACCCGCCAGCGTAAATTTTTCCGCCAGCTCGTCCGCCGACAAATCTATATCAATGTAATCCCTCAGCCATTTGGTAGAAACCTGCATGAAAAATCTCCTTTCAGTCGATTTTTAGCTGTCAGCGATTAGCTGTTAGCTGTTAGAAAATTTTTCCTTAAAGCTCAAAGCTTAAAGCTAAAATTGTTTCAAGAACCGCACGTCGTTATCGTAAAGCAAACGCATGTCGTCGAGCCCGTAAGTGAGCATGGCAATTCGTTCAATGCCCATGCCGAACGCAAACCCGCTGACAACGTCGGGGTCGTAGCCGCTCATCTTGAGCACGTCGGGGTGAACCATGCCCGCGCCCAAAATTTCCAACCAGCCCGTCCCTTGGCACACGCGGCAACCTTCGCCGTGGCACATGACGCACGAGACATCAACTTCGGCACTCGGCTCCGTGAACGGGAAGAAACTCGGACGCAAACGGATTTTGGTTTTCTCCCCGAAAATTTTTTTGGAAAAGTCCTCAAGCGTGCCCTTCAAGTCCGCGAAAGAAATTCCCTCGTCAATGACAAGCCCTTCGACCTGCGTGAACATCGGCGAGTGTGACGCGTCGTAATCGTCGCGGCGATAAACTCTGCCCGGCGCAATCATTCTTATCGGCTCGTTATTTTTGTGACGCTCCATCGTCCGCGCCTGCACGGGTGAAGTTTGCGTCCTGAGCAAAATTTCTTCGGTGATATAAAATGAATCCTGCATGTCGCGGGCGGGGTGGTCTTTGGGCAAATTGAGTGCCTCGAAGTTGTAATAATCCGTCTCGACTTCGGGACCCTCCTCGACGCTGTAGCCCATGCTCACGAAAATTTCTTTCACGCGGTTGAGTGTCAGCGTCAGCGGGTGCAAGTGACCTTCGTGAACGCGGCGACCCGGCAATGTCACGTCGATTTTTTCCGACGCCAATTTTTTTTGCAGCTCGGACGCCTTGAGCTCGGAATTTTTTTTCGCGATTAAAGTTTCAATCTCCGCGCGCGCCTCGTTGACGATTTTTCCGACAAGCGGACGCTCCTCGGCAGAAAGCTGACTCATGCCGCGCAGCAAGCCGGTGAGCTCGCCCTTCTTGCCCAAAAATTTTACGCGCACCTCGTCGAGTTCTTTGAGCGTCGCAGAAATTTTTATCGCGTCGCCCGCTCGCTCGCGCAGCTCTTTTATTTTTTGTTCCATTAATAAGCCTCCGACTTCAATTAGGAATTAGGAGTTAGGAATTAGGAATTGGTTTTTCATTCCTCATTCCTAATTCCTCATTCCTAATTGATTAAAACACACGCCGAAAAATATTTCAAGCCGCCGAAAAAATTTTCAGCAGGTGAGCGGCGGCGGCGGGCACGAAGAATTTTTCTTGCAGGAAATTTTGCGGCGGCAATCGAATAAAGCCCGCGAAAAAATTTACGGAGGGATTCTAAAGCATGAAAGACTACAAAAGCGAAAGCATAAGAAACGTTGCGTTCTGCGGACACGGCCGCTCGGGCAAGACCACGTTGCTCGAAGCGGCTCTCTTCGACAGCGGCGCGACCACTCGTCTTGGCAACGTCGACTTGGGCACGGGCGTCCTCGACTTCGAACCCGAAGAGACCAAGCGCAAGATGTCAATCAGTGCGTCGCTGGCGGCTCTTGAGTGGAAAAATTTTAAAGTCAACGCGCTTGACGTGCCCGGCTTCCCCGATTTCGTGGCGGAAATGCACGGAGCCTTGGCGGCGGCGGACGCGACAGTTATCGTCGTCAGTGCCAGTGCCGGCGTCGAAGTTGAGACGGAAAAGGCTTGGGCACTCGCCGAAAGTTTGAATCTCCCGCGCGCGTTTTTCATCAGCAAGATGGACAGAGAGCACGCCGACTTTGAAAAAGTTCTCGCCGAGCTCAGAAATAAATTCGGCAACAGCGTCGTGCCCGTCCAAGTGCCCGTCGGCAAAGAGGACAGCTTCAAAGGCGTCGTCGATTTGATTAAAGTCTTCAGCAAAGTTGCCAACGATGATGAGGCGATTGACGCGGCGGCTGTCGCTGACGAAGTGGAAGACATGCGCTTGGAAATGCTCGACACCGTCGCGGAGTTCAATGATGACTTGATGGAAAAATATCTTGAGGGCGACGTTGAGGACTTGGACGAAAAAGAAATTTCCGAGGCTCTGGCGCAGGGCATTCGCGAGGCAAAAGTTTTCCCCGTGTTCGTCGGCAGCGCGCTGAAAAATATCGGCGTGAAAAAATTCCTCAACAGCCTCGTCGAATTCTTCCCCGCGCCCGATTCCAAAGCTTACAGCGGAATTAATCCGAAGACAGATGAACTCGTCGAGCGCAAAGTTTCCGAGCCGTTCAGCGGACAAATTTTCAAAACGTTGGTTGACCCGTTCGTCGGGCGCATGTCTTACGTTCGAGTCATCAGCGGCGACATGAAGGGCGACGCAACTTATCAACTCATCGGCGCGAGCGGTGAGGGCAAGGAACGCTTGAGCGGCCTCTTCACCATGCAGGGCAAGAAGCAAATTCCCGTCGACGTGGCACACGCGGGCGATATCGTTGTCACGAGCAAACTCGCCAACGCAAAGACCGGCGACACCCTCTGCGACGCCGCCGACCCGATTAAATACGAACGCATTCAATATCCCGAACCCATGTTGGCAATGGCTGTCACCAGCGAGAAGAAAGGCGAGGAAGATAAAGTCTTCGGCGCGATTATCCGCCAGCAGGACGAGGACCCGACGATTATGCTCGTCAAGAACGCAGAGACCAAGCAAACGATTTTGAAGGGCGTCGGCGAAGTTCATCTTGATATCCTCAGCGATAAGATTCAGCGCAAGTTCGGAGTCAAAATGGTTTTGGGTGAGCCGCGCGTTGCTTATCGCGAAACCATCCGCAAGGAAGTTGAAGTCCAAGGCAAGCACAAGAAACAATCGGGCGGCCACGGTCAATACGGCGACGTGTGGCTGAAGATTGGTCCGAACAAAGACGCAAACCCTGAAGTCAACAACGGAAACGTCTGGTCGGAAAGCATTTTCGGCGGCAGCGTCCCGCGCCAATATTTCCCCGCCGTCGAGAAGGGCACGCAGGAAACTTTGGCTGAAGGTGTCATCGCCGGTTATCCCGTCGTCAATGTCAGCGTCAATCTCTTTGACGGCTCCTATCACGCCGTCGACAGCTCCGAGGCGGCGTTCAAGATGGCAACGTCGATTGCAATTAAAAAAGGCATCCTCTCCGCCGACCCGATTCTCCTTGAGCCGATTGACGAGATAACCGTCCTCACGCCCGAAAATTATATGGGCGACATAATTGGCAAACTCAACAGCAAGCGCGGAAAAATTTTGGGCATGGACCCGAAGGGCAAGGGCATGACCGAAGTCAAAGCTCTGATTCCGTCGAGTGAACTTTACAAATATGCAACCGACCTGCGCTCGCAAACTCAAGGGCGCGCCTCTTACTCGCTGAAGTTCTCCCATTACGACCCGATGCCCGACAAACTCGCCGAAAAAATTATCGAGGAGCACAAAGCCTCTCAGGAAAAATAAATCCGTCACACGTTTGAAAGTCATCAAAGGCCGTCGAACTTCGGCGGTCTTTTTGATTTGCATATTCCGCGCAGAAAATTTATAATATGCGCTGAAAAATTTTTGGAAAGGATTTTGTCCAATGATTGACTTCAAAGACTTCGACTTCGACGACAACGAACGTTACATGGAATATCTCCACCGCTGCATTCAAATTCCGTCCAACGCCTCGCCGACAATTTTGCTCGCGGGCAGAGACAAAGGCAAAACTCAGCGCGCTTACGTCGACAATCTTTGCTGGCACAGATTTTTTGCCGACGGCGCAGAATTTTTCGGACCGCCCCTCGGCGACTGGGACGAGATTGATTGGAAAAAAATTTTTAAGGCGCACGTGCCCGCCGGGACAACTTTTATGTTCGTGCCCGAATATCTCGTCAAACTCTGGCAGCGTGAACTCGGCGACGCGATTCAAATCGATTCCGACCGCGACATGTGGGATTACATCCTCTACCTTGACCGCCTGGAAAAACTCACCGGCAAAAAGCTCAAGCGCGTTCGCAACGCCAAAAATTCCTTCGAGAAAAATTACGAGTACGAGATTGAGGACATCACCCCCGAAATTTTCAACGAGCTGTGGCAGTTCCACGTCGGCGCGGAAAAAAATCTTCAAGAGCGCGTGGACAATGTGGACTTGGCTCAGGCCGACAGCGACCACTTCCTCTTCGCGCTGAATCATTGGGACGCGCTGAATCTTTTCGGCTTCGTGATTCGCGTCGACGAAAAAATTGTCGCTTACTCCGTCGACGAGTTAATCGACGAGACTCACTCAATCGGGCTGTTCGCGAAGGCTGATTACAATTTTTCCGGTGTGAATGAATTTGCTTATTGGAATGACGCGAAGATAAGTTTGGAGCGCGGAATTCTCACGCAAAATTTTATGGACGACGTCGGCGAAGAAAATCTGCGCTTCTTTAAGGAGCACCTCTGCCCGCTCGTCATGCTGAAAAAATTTTACGTGACTTACTCGCCCAAAGACACCCGCGCGATAAAAATTTCTTCTCAGCGCGACGGCGACAACTTGACGCTGAAAATTTCCGGCAGGCTCAGCACCGACGAGGCGAACGTCGCCAAAAACGAAATTCTTTCCGTGCTCGACGGCGTGAAAAATTTGACGCTCGACTTGAACGGGCTGGAATATATTTCGTCGTCGGGCTTGAGGATTTTGCTTGCCATGCTGAAAAAAATTAAAGCGCAGGACGGAACGATGACGACCAAAAATGTCGGCGCGCAAGTCAGAGATGTTTTGGAGATGACCGGCTTCGCGGAGATTTTCAATTTGAGTTGGAGGCCTAACATTTAATCATGCGTGACGATTTTTTTTCGACGATTGCCGAGATAATTCATTACGGCGGCGCGACGTTCGCGGCTCTTGTCGCCATGAGCATTTACATGACGACGGACGGATTTTTCATCGGCAACTGGGTCGGCACCAACGGTTTGGAGGCAATGGCTTTGGTCTTCCCGATTACCATGGCGATTTCCGCGATTGGCGTTTTGTTTGAAACGGGCGGCTCAGCTGTCGTCTCCGAAAAAATCGGCGCGGGCAATAAAAATCTTTCCGAACAAATCATGAGGAGCAATTACCTGTGCGCGGCGATTCTCGGAATAATCGTGGCTGTCGTCGGAAATATTTTTATCGACCCGCTGCTCCAACTCCTCGTCGATTCTCCCGACGAGCAACTCATAATCGACTTGGCGATTTCGTTCCTGCGGATAACTTTGTGCGGCGTGCCGTTCCTGCTCACGGTTTATATCACGGGCGCGTTCATGCGTTGTATCGGAAACCCGTCGCACGTTTTCCTTTTGGTCGGCACAAGCAACCTGGTCAACATAATTTTGGACGCGCTGTTCATAATCGCGTTCGGCTGGGGCATGCAGGGCGCGGCGTTGGCGACGGTCATTGCGCAAATTGCCGGCGCGCTGATTGCTTTCTGGTATTTCAAATATTCGCGGCAAAAATTTTCAAGTTCGTCGGGCTTCGGGAGCTTCGCTTACATTTTCCAGGAAATAAAAATCGGCGCGGGCTTCGCGGTGGCGACCGTGATGATGTGCTTCATCGAATATTTTTTGAACGCGACGGTTTTGAGTTACGACGCGGCGTATTTGTTGGCGACGGTGACCATCTCGAATATAATCCTGTCGTTCGTGTTCCTGCCGCTGAACGGATTGGATACGGGCATTCAGCCGCTCGTGAGCAAACTTTACGCGGCGAAGAACGAGGGGCATTGCCTGCGCGTCATGCGATACGGCTTCTGGCTGACGGTCGTCCTGACGTTCATAATTTATTTGGTGCTGATGGTTTTCACGGAAGAGATGGCGAGATTTTTCGTCACGAACAACGAGCCGATAACCGACGAGATGATAATCTTCCTGCGCGCGATGTTCGTGCTTCAACCGTTCGTCGGGCTTTACACTTGGATGAGTGGAATCATGGCGGCGTTGGAGGACGAGTGGCGCAACTTGGTCATAAGCTTGGTGCCGCTGGTCGTGCAGGTGCCGTTGATTTGGTTCCTGCCGAAAATTTTGCCGATTGAGTACGTCTCGCTGAATTACTCAATCAACGACGTGGCGGAGGCGGCTCTTGCCTTCGTGCTGATTCGTTCGTTCCTCAAGCAGAAAGGTTTGTCGTTCAAAAAAATTTTTCATCACGCGTAATGAAATCTGAATTCAAACGTATAAAGCTTTGGAAGGAAAATTAATCGCTCAAAAATTTTTCGGGAGGCAGATTAAAATGGCAAACGAAAATCTCAAGGATGAAATGCTCGACGAAGAAGAACTCGACAACGTGACGGGCGGGACAATCGCCGAGACTGCCGCGGACAGCTTTGACCTGTACAGGCGCGGGCTCGTCGAAGACCCTTACGTCGGGAGCCGGCGGGTGCGCACGGTGATGAACGTCATGGGGCACAAGTACCGGGACAAGGGCGGGCTCTTCAAGCCGAACGAATATTTCGACCGCCTGGGCAATCCTGTCAGCCGCGGAGAATTTTGGGATGACTTTGACAAGCAACATCAAACGGAGGCAGTGCCCGTCGCCGACGTGGTTCGCGAGCGTTTCTCTGAAGCAATCGAAACCAATTTGGCAAAAGAAAAAGTTCTCTGCCCCGCGTAACGAAATCCGAATGTCAAACGTATAAGCCTTGAAAAGAAAATTCATCACGAAACTTTTTGGAGGCGAATACTTCATCGGCGGCAAGGAAGTCAGCCGCGAGGACGCATGGAAACACATCAGAGCCCAACTCGGAAAATAAATCTCTCCCTCAACTTTTTATCACTCGGAAAAAATTTTTCGGGTGATATTTTTTTTCCGAAGGGTATTCAAACCTGAAACGAACATGATATAATCGCCGGCAAGAAGGAGGCGAAAAAATTTATGATGGAACTTTTAAAGAAAGCGTTTGACAAATTCGACGCGTTGATTATATTGGCGGCGGTGTTCCTGTTCCTCCACTTCGATTACGGCAACCTCTCGCTGCTCGACAAAATTTATATCGCGTCGTTCGCGTTCTGGACGGTGACGAAATGCATTCGACTTTACATTCTCTACAAGAACGATAAGAAAGGATGATTCAATGAAAAAAATTTTTACGGCGGTGCTCCTCGTGCTGGCGTTCGTCGTCAGCGGCTGCGGCGGCGGTCAAGCCAAGCAGGACTCCAAGGAAGAAACTCAAGCCGAAGTCCAAGACGACGCTCAAGCCGAAGCCGCGCCCGCGCAGGACGTCAACGGCGACTTGAAAATTTCCATGCTCAACGTCGGTCAGGGCGACGCGATTTTGATTCAGACCGGCAAGCAAACAATTCTTGTCGACACCTCGGACACCGACGAGCGCGAGCTCCTGGTCAACGAGCTGAAAAAATTTTCCGTCACGAAAATCGATAAGCTGATACTCACTCATCCGCACGCCGACCACATCGGTAGCGCGAAGGCTTTAATCAATCCGAGCAAGAAGGAACTCAGCGCGAATCCTTACCTGGAAAAAATTTCCGTCGCTGAAGTTTATGACAACGGAATCGCCTCGACCTCTCAGCTTTACAAAGGTTACATGAAGGCAATCGGCGCGAAGGGCACCAAGTACACCGCGCTCAAGGCGGGCGACACTCTCGACTTCGGAAACTCCGTCAAGTTCAAAGTGCTTTACCCGACGAGCGATTTGGTCAACGCCGTCAACGGCGGGCAGAAGTCCGACCCGAATAATGAATCCGTCGTCGGAAAGCTCACCTACAAAAAATTTTCCATGATGTTCACGGGCGACGCCGAGAAGGAAGCCGAAGCCGCAGTCTTGGCGAACAACAAGGCAAAGACTTTGAAGTGCGACGTGCTCAAGAGCGGACACCACGGCAGTTACACCGCCTCGACGAAAGATTTTGTCGTGGCAGTCAATCCGAGCGTCGTGTTAATTTCCTGCGGACCCGAAGAAGACCGCCGCAACACTTACGGGCACCCGCACCTTCAGCCGCTGAAAAATTATTTGGCGCAGGGCATCGACGAGAAAAATATTTTCTGCACGCGCTGGAACGGAACTATAACCGTGACGACCGACGGCAAAACTTTTTCCGTCAAAGCCGAGGACAACGAAGATTGGGTCGACAAGTGGATGACCAAAAAGAAAAAGGATAAAGCCAAGTGAGGAAGATTTTCTTGGCAATGCTCTTGCCGCTGCTGCTCCTCTTCAACTTTTGCTCCGCGCAGGACGTGAACGGCGATTTGAAAATTTCCATGCTCAACATCGGGCACGGCGACGCGATTGTGATTCAAACTCCGAAGCAGACGATTTTAATCGACACCGGCAAGCACGACGAGCACGCGCGCTTTATCCGCGAGCTGGAAAAATTTTCCGTCACGAAGATTGATAAGCTGATACTCACTCACGCGCACATTGATCACATCGGCGGCGCGCGAATGTTAATCAGCCCGAACGAAAAGGAACTCGCCGCTTATCCTTACCTGAAAAAAATTTCCGTCGCTGAAGTTTATGACAACGGCGTGGCGTACACGAGCGGCGCGTACAAAAATTTGATGAAGGCAATCGCCTCGACGAAAATTTTTTATCGGAGCCTCGCGGTCGGCGATGAATTGGACTTCGGCGGCGGCGTTAAGTTCAAAATCCTTTTCCCAACGAAAAATTTTGTCGCGGAGATGAATGACGGCAAGGACGGCAAAAAAAATCGCGAGTACAAGCTGAACAACAGCAGCGTCGTCGGCAGGCTCACGTACAAAAATTTTTTCATGATGTTCACGGGCGACTGCGAAAAAGAATCCGAGGCGAAAATTTTGGCGAGCAATCGTCCCGAAGATTTGAAGTGCGACGTCCTCAAGAGCGGTCACCACGGAATAAAAACTTCCTCGTCGAAAGAATTTGTCGCGGCGGTCAATCCGAGCGTCGTGTTAATCAGCGCGCGCGGGGTATTCAACAACGACGTGATTCACGCGCCCCCGCACCTCGGCGCGCTTGAAACTTATTTGGCGGCGGGCGTCGACGCGAAAAATATTTTTTCCACGCACGCGAACGGAACGATAACCGTGACGACCGACGGGAAAAATTTTTCCGTTCAGCCCGAAAACAAAACCGATTGGCTCGGCGCGTGGATGATTGAAAAGAAATCCGTTAGGGGCTCTCGGTAAAATTCAGCAAGTGACGGTTCTTTTTCCGTCTGACGTCGTTGCCGCCGTCGCGCTTGCGCCTCGTCATACGAAAAAATTCCTCGTCACATCATGACTTTGAATTTTTCAACACACCCTAATGGAAGATGACAGGAGATGATTCAATGAAAAAAATTTTTTTGACGTTGCTGTTGCCGTTGCTTCTCGTCCTCAGCGGGTGCAACACGCAGGCGGCAATGGGGCAGAATAAAAATTCGTCGGGCGTCAAAGACTTGGAAATTTCCCTGCTCAACATCGGGCACGGCGATTCGATTTTGATTCAAACGCCGGAGCAAACGATTTTAATCGACACGGCAGACGCTTCCGAGCACGCGAAACTCGTCAACGAGCTGGAAAAATTTTCCGTCACGAAAATCGATAAGCTGATACTCACTCACCCGCACGTCGACCACATCGGCGGCGCGCGAATGTTAATCGCCCCGACGGAGAAGCACCTCGCCGAGTTTCCTTACCTGAAAAAAATTTCCGTCGCCGAAGTTTACGACAACGGAATTCCTTTCACGAGTGCCGCTTACAGAAATTACTTGGGAGCTGTCGAATCGACGGGCGTAAAACGTCAGAGCCTCAAGGTCGGAGACACGTTGAATTTTGGCGGCGGCGTGAAGTTCAAAGTTCTTTGGCCGCCGAAAAATTTTGTCGACGAGATGAACGCCGGCAAGGCCGACAAAGACGACAAAGATTACAAGATGAACAACAGCAGCATCGTCGGGCGGCTCACTTACGGAAATTTTTCCATGATGTTCACGGGCGACTGCGAGAAAGAAACCGAAAATAAAATCGTCGAGAACAATGACGCAAAGGATTTGAAGTGCAACGTGCTCAAGGCGGGTCATCACGGCTCGCGGACGAGCAGCACGGTTAAATTTTTACGCGCCGTCGACCCCGAATATATTTTAATCAGCGCGGGCAACAAAGAGGATAAAGGCAACGCTCACGGCTCACCGCACCTGAGACCGCTGGAAAAATATTTGGCGCAAGGCGTCGACCCGAAAAAAATTTTCTGCACGCGCTGGAACGGTTCAATCACCGTCACGACCGACGGCAAAACTTTTTCCGTCACGCCCGAAACGCAAGCAGATTGGGTGGAAGAGTGGATGGAAAAAAAGCGTAAGCTCAACGTGACCTGAGCCCCTCTTAACGCAAGAGGGGATTCGCAAAATTTTGCTTCATTGCTGCGGCTCATCGCTTCGATTGAATGTTGAAAATATTTTTATCTGTTGAACCTTACTTTTCTTTTGCGTGCCCAAAAGAAAAGTAAGCAAAAGAAAAGGGCACCTCGCAGGGGCGTGCGCCGGATGACGCCATCACGGCGTCAGACGCGGCGCGGCCGTCCATCCGGGACGGCCTCAACGTTCGCCGAATGATTAATTGCAAAGGAGGATTGATTTGTCATGAACGATGAAAAAGAAATCAGCGTGTTCCTCGACCGAATCGAAGAGCTGGAGGACGACTCGGCTTTGGCAATTCTGTTGATTGAGGAGGACGAGGACGAGTTTCACGAATTCACTTTGCCCGCCGAACTTTTGCCGGAAGGCACGGGCGAGGGCGAGTACCTCACGATAAAAATTTCCCGCGACGAAGAAAAAACTCAAGCGGCACTCGAAGAGGCGCGGGAACTTTTGAAAAGAAATCAGGAATGAGGAATTAATTTGCTGAAAAAAATTCTGATGTGTTTCAGTCTGCTGTTCGTGCTGACGTTGGCGGCGACGGCTCAAGCCAAACCCGCCGAGCTCACGGGGATTGAAGCCTTCGACTTGGACAAGGACACCGTGCGCATTGAAATTTCTTATCGCGGCGAACGACTCGACGCGGGCGACGTTTCCTCCGAGTTTTCGTTGGCGGGCATGAAACTTGACCTCGACAACACTTTGCCCGGCAGAGTCAGTCGCGTTTCGGGCATTCAGATTCAATCGGGCGCGCGAAGTCTCGTCGACAAAATTTTCGTCAACAAAACCCAAGAGCGTCACACGAGTGTCCGAATCAATTTTAAATCGGAAGTGACCGACGGCGACGCGACGATTAATTTTGAGCCCGCCAATCGCTCCGAGAATAAGGACGCGCGAATCATCGTCGACGTGAAAAAATCTGCCGCGCAGGAGGACGATTGGACTTCGACGGGTTATTTCGGCGGCGGGCGAGTTATCGTCCTCGACCCCGGCCACGGCGGCTCCGACGCTGGTGCAATCGGTCCGACGGGCGTCACGGAAAAATCTGTCGCGTTGGCCGTCTCACTCAAGGCGCAAAGACTTCTGACGGCTTCGGGTTATCAAGTCGTCATGACCCGCACGACCGACGTTGACGTTGCCGCGCCCGGCGTCCCCGACTCGACTGAACTGCAGGCGCGCGTCAATAAGGCTCCGTCCAACGCCGCGCTCTTCATCAGCGTCCACTGCAACGCCTTCTCGAACGGCAAGGCAAACGGCATGGAAACTTATCACGCGCCCACCGCCGTCAAAGGTGCGCGCCTCGCCCGTCTCCTCAACGAAGAACTCGAACGGCTCGGCGGGCTGAGCAATCGCGGCGTCAAGGCGGCAAGATTTTATGTCATGACCCATTCGCAATGTCCCGCATCTCTCATTGAGCTCGGATTCATCACCAATCCCCGCGAAGAAAAATTATTGGCAAGCGACGATTATCAACAGAAACTCGCGCAAGCAATCACCAATGCCGTCAACCGTTACTTCAATCAAGGAGGATTTGATTAATCGTGAAAAAATTTTTTGTGCCGGCAATGCTCGCGCTGCTTCTGTTTACGGCGGGCTGTGAACAACCTCCGAACGGGGAACCCGCCGAACCTTCAGCCAAACCCGCGCAGATCAAACCCGATTCAAAACCCGCAGTCAAACCCGAACAGCCCAAGCCCGCGCCCGACACTCCCTCCAAGCCCGCGCCGAACACTCCCGCCAAGAACGAGAAGACTGAGCACGCTTTGAACGTCAAAGTTTATTACCCTGACGATTCGGGCATGAGGCTCGTCGAAGTGGAGCGCGAAATTGTCGTCGACGATTCGGTCGACAAATACACCGCCGCCGTCGAAACTCTGATGGAGGAGCCCGACGAGGAGAACTTGACGAAAATTTTCCCGAAGAGCGCGTCGCTCAGAAGTGTGACGGTGCATGACGGGCTCGCGACGGTTGACTTTGACGGCAGCATTTTGAAAGGCTTCGTCGGCGGCTCGACGGGCGAAGAATTTTTGGTCGGCTCGGTCGTCGACACGCTGACCAATTTCCCTGAAGTCAAGCGCGTGAAATTTTTAATCGACGGAAAGGAAATCGAAACTCTTTCGGGGCACATGGACTTGAGCACGCCGCTCGAACGCATGAACTCCCTGACCGAATAACTTTGCATAAAGATTAAAATCGGTGTGAGAGGTTAAAACCTCCGCGCCGATTTTTATTTGGAAATTAGGGCGGGTTAAGTGTTGGTTAAATGTGCCAAAATCTAAGCAAAACTTAAAACAGCAGGTTTATAAATGCGTACATGAAAAACAACGCGACCTCAGAGCCGCAGAAAAAATTGGGAGAGATAAAATCATGAACACAAACTTCAACGGACAGATGAACTTCAACGGCAATCGTCAGGCGCAAGGCTTCGGCAGACAGCAGGCACCGACGCTCAGAGATAACGCTCCGTCCCTCGGCGGACAACAGGCACCGACCCTCAGCGAAAACGTTCCGTCCTTCGACGAACAGCAAGCACCGACGCTCAGCGATAACGCTCCGTCCTTCGACGGAAAAGAGCAACCGACTTTCGACGGTGAGGCTCCCGACTTCAGCGAAAACGAACGCCCGACCTTCGACGGAAAAGAACAACCGACTTTCGACGGTGAAGCTCCCGACTTCAGCGAAAAGGAACGCCCGACCTTCGACGGAAACGTTCCGTCCTTCGACGAACAGCAAGCACCGACGCTCAGCGATAACGCTCCGTCCTTCGACGGAAAAGAGCAACCGACTTTCGACGGTGAGGCTCCCGACTTCAGCGAAAACGAACGCCCGACCTTCGGCGGAAGAGAGCAACCGACTTTCGGCGGAAAAGAGCAACCGACTTTCGGCGGCAACGCTCCGATGTGGGGCAACGAAAGCTTCGCGGGCGAGGAAATTTTCAAGGGCGAGGACAAATTCTCCGCCGGCAACCCGACCGACCTGACCGAAGTCGTCGACACGCGCGTCGACAGCGGCTCCGACTTCAGCGAACAAAAAACTTTCGGCAACTTCGGACGCGGCGGGTTCATGCCCGCGATGTTCGGCGGACAAGGCGGCGGCTTCGGTCAAGCTCAACAACCCCGGCAAAATCATTTCAGATAAAAGTATCCCCCGTTCCCCAAGGGTCACCGAAAAATTTCGGTGGCTCTTTTTTGTTGCGCGAAACGCCGCAAGGTTGTACAATTCCCGCAGAAAAATTTTGATGGAGTGTTGAGTTATGCACAGCTTCGAATATCATTGCCCGACGGAAATAATTTTTGGCGACGGCGCGGAAGAGCACGTGGCGGAAAAAATTCGCAAGTACGGCGGCGCGCGCGTGATGATTCTTTACGGCGGCGGCAGTGCGGTCAGGAGCGGGCTCGTCCCGAAGATTGAACGGCTGCTGACGGAAAACG
Organism: Selenomonadaceae bacterium; assembly: GCA_017527075.1. Lineage (GTDB taxonomy): Bacteria > Bacillota > Negativicutes > Selenomonadales > Selenomonadaceae > Quinella. The sequence continues at coordinate 54,862 of JAFXQM010000002.1, read as the reverse complement.
GAATTGAGTTTAAAACTTTGGGCGGCGTCCAAACGAATCCGCGCTTGAGCTTTGCGCGGCAGGCAGTTCGCGAGGCACACGACGCAAAAATAAATTTCGTGCTGGCAGTCGGCGGCGGCAGCGTCATCGACACGGCAAAGGCGGTGGCACTCGGCGCGGCGAATCCCTCGACGGACATTTGGGAGCACTGGCTTAACAAAGTTCACTTGGAAAAAACTTTGCCGGTCGGAGCGGTGCTGACGATTGCGGCGGCGGGCTCGGAGACTTCGGACTCGGCAGTGCTCACCGACGAGGACAGCGGCCTCAAGCGCGGCTCAATCACTCCTCGGCCGGCGTTCGCGATTATGAATCCGAAATTCGCGCTGACCGTGCCGCATTACCCGCTGATTTGCGGAATCGCCGACATCATCATGCACACGCTCGAAAGATATTTCAGCAAGGTGGAGGGCAACGAGTTCACGGACATGGTCGCCGAGTCGCTGATAAAAAATGTGATGGCGCATTCAAAAATTTTGCTGAAGAATCCGCAAGACTTGCACGCCATGAGCGAGATAATGTGGTGCGGGTCGGTGTCGCACACGGGCTTCACGGGTCTGGGGCGCGACAGAGATTTTTCCGCGCACAAACTCGGTCACGAGCTCAGCGGCCGATACGACGTCCTGCACGGCGCGAGCCTGACTGCGGTCTGGGCGTCCTGGGCGCGAACGGTTTACACCGTCAAACCCGAACGCTTTGCAAACTTCGCGGAAAAAATTTTCGGGATAACGGACGGCACGATTGACGAACGCGCGCACGCAGGCATCGACGCCATGGAAAATTATTTCCGTGAGCTGGGCACGCCGACGAATTTTTCTGAGCTTGGAATCGGCGTTCAGAGCGACGACGAAATAAATTTCTTGGCGGACATGGTGACGGCGGGCGGCACGAAAAAAGTTGCGACGTTCCAACCGCTCGACAAAAATTTGGTCGTGGAAATTTATCGCAAGGCGAATCGCTGAGGAGGAGCCATGAAAATTTCGGGAGACGCACTCGACAGGGCGCGAAGAGTCCGGCTGATAATTTTTGACGTGGACGGCGTGCTGACCGACGGCGGGATTTATCACAGCGCGCGCGGCGAACTTTTCAAGGCGTTCCATTGCCGCGACGGCTTCGGGATAACGCTGGCTCACTCGTGCGGAATCAAGTCGGCGATAATCACCGGCAGGACTTCGGGCATGACCGAGTGGCGCGCGAACGAATTAAAAATTTCCGCCGTCTTTCAGGGGCAGATGAACAAGCGCGACGCTTACAAAAAAATCAAGGCGCAGTTCGGCTTGCGCGACGAGGAAATTTGTTACGTGGCCGACGACGTGATTGACTTGCCGGTTTTCGTTCAGGTCGGGTTCCGCGCGGCGGTCGGCGACGCCTCGCCCGAAGTCATCGAGCGCGCGCATTTCGTCGCGAACAATTTCGGCGGACACGGAGCCGTTCGAGAGATTGTGGAATTTATTTTGAAGGCAAAAGGATTTTGGGCGGCGATTATCGAACGCTACAGCGCACCCGAATTCGACGATAAAGAATTGACCGCGCTCAACCAATAAAAGTTTGAAATGAAGTTGAGGCGCGCATGGACGCGCGCCCCGCCCGCGTAATGAGCGTGACGCGAATTCAGCGGGCACGAGCGGCACGGGTGATTCGAACGTTCGAATTATGAGAGAGCAGCCGCCCCCGCGAGGCGTCCTTTCTCTTTGCTTCTTTCTCTTTGGACGCGCAAAGAGAAAGAAGGTTAATCAGACAAAAAAATTTTCTTAAGCCCGCGGAGCAGAACTCCACGCGGCAATGAGGAAAGATTCTGCGGTTCCACTCTTGAAAAAGAGGGGACGAGCCCCGCGCTCAATCAATAAAAATTTTTCGGAGGAAAAAATGCTTTACCGAACGCTGATGTTGCTGAGCAGATTGATACGGCTGTTGCCCTACGACGCGTTGCTTGCGTTGGGAAAAATCTTCGGGCATTTGTATTATCTGCTCGTCAAAAAGCAGCGGGAGCGGGCGGTCGCGCAGATGATGCCCGCGCTGGAAATTTCCGAGGAGGAGGCGCGGCGGCTCGTGCGTGCGTCGTTCATAAATTTGGCGCGCAACATGCTCGACATTCTTTACATGCCCAACCTCAACGAAAAAAATTTTTCAAAGTACATTGAGATTGACCACCTGGAACGAATGAAGGCGGCTCTGGCGGAAGGGCACGGCGTGGTTGTGTTGACGGGGCATATCGGCACGTGGGAGTGGCTGAGCGCGTCTTTCACGCTGAACGGGCTGCCCGTCACGGCGATTGCCAAGCTCCAACCCAACGCGGAGTATTCGCGGGTGCTCGACGATTTGCGCGCGACGATTCACGTGGAAATTTTCAATCGCGGAACGAACGAACTGCGCGCGGCGGGGCGGGCACTCAAGGAAGGAAAAATTCTCGGCTTCCTCGCCGACCAAGACGCAGGACCCGGCGGAGCATTTATAAAATTTTTGGGCAAGACCGCGTCCACGCCCATGGGTCCCGCCGTCTTCGCCAGACGATTCAACGCGCCCGTCGTGCCCGCGTTCATCATTCGCAAGGAGGACGGGCGGCACCTGGTAAAAATCGGAGAGGTCATGCACTTCGAGGACACGGGCGACACCGACGCCGACCTTTTGCACTTCACCGAGAAGATGACAAAAATTTTGGAGCAAACCATTCGCGAGAACCCGACGCAGTGGCTGTGGTTTCAAAAAAGATGGAACACGCCGCCCGAAATGCAAAAGACCAACAAGCACCACACAGTCAAGGCACGACGAAAAATTTCGGAGGATGAGAGATGAGCACACGAGGAAAAATTTTGGCAGCGATTACAGTAATTTTTTTTGTGTGCTTAATCGTGTGGGTTGTGCGCACGACGCCCAAAGCCCCGCCGCCGATTGAAAAGGTGGAGCCGCCGACCGTCATGGAATACGAGGGCAACACGATAACCGAAGAGCGCGACGGAAAAATTATTTGGGAGCTGACCTGCGATAAGTTGCGCGTCGATTCGCTGACGCAGGACATGGAGCTGACAAACGTCCGCGGAAAATTTTATGAGGACGACAGGACTTGGAATCTGACGGCGGCGCGCGGCATTTACGACCGCACGGAGAGCATAATTTATCTTGAAGGCGACGTCGTCCTCACCAACACCGACGGTTCCGAACTTCACAGCGAAGAATTGATTTGGCTCACGGATAAGGAAACTCTCATCGCGGAAGGAAAAATTTCCGTGACGGACGAAGGCTCGGAACTCCTCGCCGAAAAGCTCGAATGGTTCATGGCAGAAGATAAAATCGTCGCGTCGGATTCCGTCAGCGTGACGAAAGACGACGGCGCGAAACTCCTCGCCGACAAACTCGAATGGCTTAACGCCGAAGGAAAACTCATCGCCACCGGCAACGTCCGAATCGCCAAGGACGACATGCGCGCCTTCGGAGACATGGCTTACGCCGAGAACGATTTCAAAAAGTTCGGGCTGTTGGGGCACGCCAGAGTCTTGAAGGGCGTCGACGAGCCGATTGATTAGGGGGGAAAAATTTTTTCATGAACATCACGACTTTCAGAACATGTTTTATTGATAACCGCCCTTTCCTTTTCAGCGAGAAGATAAACTTGATTCCCGAATACTACGAGGCACTGCGCGAGCAGCTCAAAGTAAAAAAAATCGTCGGAAAAAGATTTGTCCGCCTGGGCAGAAATTTTGACGGCGGATACATCATGGTCAACAACTTCAATGCGGCGGGCGTCGCTTACTCCTTCGGCATTAACGACGACGTTTCGTGGGACACGGACATGGCGAAGCGCGGCTACGAAATTTTTATGTACGACCCGACGATTGATTCTCTTCCGGAAAATCATGAACGCTTTCATTTTTTCAAAGAAGGAATTTTCGGCGTTGAAGTCAAGGAAAAATCTTTGGACACGCTGGAAAATTTTATAAGGCGCAACGGTCACGAGCACGAATCGAATATGATTTTGAAAATGGATGTGGAAGGAGCCGAGTGGAGTTTCCTTTCGACCGTCACCTCCGAGACGCTGAATCAATTCGACCAGCTGCTCTTTGAATTCCATTACATGATTCGCCCGAAAGATATGAGCGTCATGAACGAGACGCTCGCCTGCCTGAAAAAAATTACGCGGACTCATTCGCTGGTTCATCTGCACGCAAACAACTGCGGTTCGTTTTTGGTCTTGGACGAAAAAATTTTGATTCCGGACGTGCTCGAATTGACTTACGTTAAGACTTCAAACTATAAACTCGTCGACGACGAAAATATTTTTCTGCCGACTCCTCTCGACCGCCCGAATAACGGCGGCGGGCAGGATATTCCGTTGGGTTATTGGAATAAAAAATTCAACAACGTGGTGAAGACGACATGACTAAGTTAAAAAAAATTTGCGCGGGCTGCGCGGCGGTGATGTTGATAAGTTCGGCGGCACTGGCGGCTGACAAAGACAACGTGCCCTCCGAAGTGAACGCCGACGCAATCGAATACGACATGAACACGGGCGTTGCTTCGGCGGAAGGAAACGTCTTACTCAAATACGGCACGACCAAGGCGACGGGGCTCCACGCGCTCTTCAACGTGAACACCAAAGAGGCGCACCTTATCGGCAACGTGATTGTCGTTGACCAAGACATGCGCCTGACTTGCGGTGCCTTGATGAGCAACGGGCAGGGACACATGGTGGCGGACGAAAATGTTATCGCCACTCAGACCGTCGCGCCCAATGAAAAATATCCCGACGGCGACGTGCGCACCTTCCGCGGCGACCACATCGATTTTTATCCCGACGACAGAAAGCACGTGGTCATTCCGGGCGGCGGCATTGCCCAGAGCGAAGTCGAAGGAACTTTCACGGCGGACAGCTTGGAAGGCTGGATTGACGACGAAAGATACATTGGCACGGGCAACGCGCACCTCGTCAGCCAGACGCGCAACCTGGAGGCGGGCGGCGACGTGGTTGATTACGACGGCAAGCAGGAAGGCAAAGCTGTCGTCAGCGGCAACGCCTGGGCGATTCAAAACAACAATACGATTCGCGGCAACCGATTGACCGTTTATCTTGCCGACGACGGGAGCTTGAAGGCCGAACCGCGCGTTCAAATGCCCGCGGACTTCGGTGAGCACTTCGAGAAAAAATCTGAGCCCGAAAAAATTTCTTCCGACGAAACTGTTGTGATTAATCCCGACGAGGCGACGAGTAATGAAACTTGAGGCGCGCGAGCTGGTCAAGGCGTTCAAAGGGCGCACGGTCGTCAACAAAGTTTCGCTGCGGGTGGAGACGGGAGAAATCGTCGGACTGCTCGGACCGAACGGCGCGGGCAAGACGACTTCCTTTTACATGATGGTCGGGCTGGAGAGACCCGACGCGGGCGAAGTCTTCGTTTCGGACGTGAACATCTCCAAGCTGCCAATGTATCGACGCGCGGAATTGGGGATAAGTTACCTGACGCAGGAAGCGTCAATCTTCCGCAAGCTGACCGTCGCCGAAAACATCATGGCGATTCTGGAGACGCTGCACTTAACCAAAGAGGAGCGGCGGAAAAAACTCAACGAACTTTTGCGCGAGTTCAGCATACGCCACGTGGAGAAACGCAAAGGTACGGAGCTTTCGGGCGGCGAGCGGCGGCGCGTGGAGATTGCCCGCTGCCTTGCCTTGGAGCCGAAATTTATTTTGCTTGACGAGCCCTTCGCCGGCGTCGACCCGCTGGCTGTCGCCGACATCCAAGAGATTATCAAATACCTCAGGAAGCGCGGCATGGGAATTTTAATCACCGACCACAACGTCCGCGAGACTTTGCACATCGTCGACCGCGCTTACATCCTCAACGAAGGAAAAATTTTGCTGGAAGGTTCCGCCAACGAAATTGCCAACAGTGACGTCGCGAAGAAATTTTATCTCGGCACAAACTTCACGCTGTAAAGGAGTGGCAGGCATGGCATTGATAACTGTGAACTTGAACGACGAAGCACTTAAGGTGCTCGAAGAGTGTGCGGCGCGCAAAGACATCAGCGTCTCGGAATTCATTCGGCGGGCGGTGCTCGAAAAACTCGAAGACGAAGAAGACATTCGGGCGGCGAACGAAGCTTACGCGGAGTATTTGAAAAATCCCGTGACTTATAGTCTTGAAGAAATTAAAGCGGAGTTGGGGTTAAATGAAATCGTACACGGTGAAGATATTGCCTGCTGCTCGCAAGAAACTGAAGAAGATGGACTCAGCAGCTCAGGCGCGTATAGTAAATTGGCTTGAAAGAAATCTTGAAGGTTGTGAAAATCCGCGCCGCCGAGGAAAAGCACTGCATGGCGAGTTGAAAAATTTATGGCGTTATCGCGTCGGCGATTATCGAATCGTCGCTGACATTCAGGACGACAAGATTATAATTTTTGTCATCAACGTGGACAAACGCAACGATATTTATAAGTGAGTCGTGAGCGACTTAATCGGAGGTTTTTGAATGCGCCTTAGGATACTTGACAAATATATTTTTCAAGAGGTCGTCTTCGCGTTCCTGTTTGCGATTTGCGCGTTTACGGCGGTGTTCATCGGTTCGGGCACGCTCTTCAGAATCGCGCGATACATCACCGACTACGGCGCGAGCTTCTCCTCCGTGGTGAAAATTTTCGTCTACGGCCTGCCGAACATCATCATGTGGACTTTTCCAATGTCGATGCTTCTGGCGACGCTGCTGACGTTCGGGCGGCTGTCGAGTTCGAGCGAGATAACCGCCATGAAGTCTTGCGGGATAAGTTTCGGACGAATTGCCGCGCCCGCGATTTTCCTCGGCGTGATTGTCACGATTACCGCGATTCTCTTCAACGAACACGTCGTGCCTTGGGCGAACACCGCTTACAACAACGTCGTCTACTACGAGATTCAGGGCAACACCGAGCTCAAGTCTCAAGACCACATCATCGTCAAGGAACTTTCGGGCGACAGGATGGAACGATTGATTTACGCGCGCGAGTACAACGCACAGAATGAAATTTTGGAAGGCGTGACGATGCAAGTCTTCAGCGAGGACGGAAAGGTTACGCACGTGGAGAACGCGACCTTCGCCGAGTGGAAGAACGAGGAGTGGGTCATGCACGACGGAATGATTTACGACTTGGCGGACGACCAGCGCACGCACACCATGAAGTTTGACAGACAGATTTTGCCGGTCAAAGCCAGCCCGCGACAAATCGTCCGTGAGCAGAAGAAACCCGAAGAGCTGACGATGAGCGAACTCAAAGCGCAAATCGAAATCATGAAGGCGCAATACGCGAACACGAACAAATTGGAGACGGAACTTTATCAGCGGGTGACGGTGCCCATGGCGAGTTTAATCTTCGCGCTTATCGGGGTGCCGCTCGGACTTCAGCCGACGAGGACTCCTTCGTCGATGGGTTTCGCGCTCAGTGTCTTGATAATTTTCTTCTATTACGCAATCATGACGCTGTCGAATGCAATCGCGCGCGGCGGAGCAATCCCGCCCATGTACGCCGTCTGGATACCAAACATCATCGGGTTGCTGGCGGGTTTCATTTTAATTTATCGGGCGTCGAAGTGAGCAGGAGCCCTTTCGTTCGTTAAGCAAAAGGGCGCAAAGTCAACTGAGGTCTTGGCGGCGCGTCGCTGCGATTCGGCGTAAAATTTCTTTTGAGTTTTGAATCTTACTTTTCTTTTGCTCACCCAAAAGAAAAGTAAGCAAAAGAAAAGGGAGCCTCGCAGGGGCGTTGGTCGTTCATGATTCGGAGTTTCGGGTTACCCGTGGTGAGTGTGCGCCGGATGACGCCATCACGGCGTCAGACGCGGCGCGGCCGTCATCCATGACGGCCTCAACTTCTTCGCGTTTGGAGGTTTTGCTTATGAAAAAATTTTCCGTGGAAGCGGATATGGAGCGCGTCAAAAATCTTTATCGATATGAGGACAGGGCGCGCGAAAAAGGTTACAAATTAATCGCGGGCTCGGACGAGGCGGGGCGCGGCTCGCTGGTCGGACCGGTCGTGGTGGCCGCCGTGATTCTCCCCGAAAATTTGTATCTTGAACGGCTCGACGATTCCAAAAAACTTTCCGCCAAAATCCGCGAGACTCTTTACGAAAAAATTATTTCTGCGGCGATAAGTTACTCGTGCGTCGAAGTGCCCGTCGAAGAAATTGACACGCTCAACGTTTATCAGGCGACGCTGGAGGGCATGAAACGCGCCGTCGCCGCGCTGGACGTTCAGCCCGATTTTGTTTTCACCGACGCCATGAAAGTTGACTTCGGAAAAATTCGGACGCACTCGATTGTTCACGGCGACGCGCTGTCCGCCTCGATTGCCGCCGCCTCGATTATCGCCAAGGTGACCCGCGACCGCCTCGCCGACGAATGGGCCGTGCAATATCCCGCGTACGGCTTCGAACACAATCGCGGTTACGGCACCCTGGAACACCTCGCGGCGATTGAAAAATTTGGGTCGTGTCCTCTTCACCGCCACTCGTTCAATCCCGTCAAAAATCTTTTGAAAAAATAAAATTTCCCCGCCGCGTCGACGGGGATTTTTTTTGGAGGAGGATACCCATGAGAAAATTTTTTGAAGAACTTCCGTGGCAAATTTTTTTCGCCGCGTTCCTTGCGATATTTTTTTTGCGCAACTTGTTGGCACCGATTGTCGCGGACGATTACTCGTACAAATTCATTTGGGACGGCGCGGGCAAGGGCAACTTAATCAACGGCATTGACCCGACGCGTCTGCAGCCCGTGGAAAGTTTCGCGGACATTTTAATTTCTCAGTGGCAACATTATTTCACGTGGGGCGGGCGGACGGTCGCGCACCTATTCGTGCAGTTTTTCGTCTGCCACGAGAAAATTTTCTTCGACGCGGCAAATGTTTTGGTGTTCGCGGGGCTGGTCTTGCTGATTTTCAAAATCGGGACGAGTTTGCCTCTGCGCGCGATGAAAAAAAGTTATCTGCTGATGATTTTGGCGGGAATTTATTTTTGCGCGCCGTCGCTGATAATCACGACGGTTTGGCTGACGGGCACCTGCAATTACCTGTGGATGTGCGCGCTGGAACTTTTATTCCTGCTGCCGTTCGCCGACGCTTATCGCCGAAAATTTTCTGCGCCTTATCCCGCGTACCTCGTCCCGCTCCTCGGACTTTTGGCGGGCTGGTCGATTGAGCCGGGCGCGGCGATTACAATTTTCGTGGCGTTCATGTTCGTCATTCATTTCCGCCGAGAAAAAAATCTCCGGCCGTGGATGAAATTCGGATTTATATTTTTGCTCGTCGGCTTTGCGATTTTAATTCTCGCGCCGGGGAATTTGCACCGCGCGGAATTAATCAGCGACCACCTGCCGTCCTCCAAACTTGAAATGCTTTACGCGAATTTTTTCGGAGGATTCTTGCCGGTCTTTTTGCGCGAGGCGATTTTGTTCGTGCCGATAATTTTTTACTTCGTCAAGGCAAAAACTTCGGCGGAGTCCACGAAATTTATTTTGACGTTCGCGGCGGCGTCGGTTTTGAGCTTGGCGGTCATGATGTGCGCGCCGATTTTCCCCGAACGCGCCGGTTTCCCCTCCACGATATTTTTGCTCGTCGCGTCGCTCGCCGCGCTGAAAGAAATTTTGCCTCTCGCCGAAAATTTTTTCCTCAGCCGAATGAAACTCGTCGCGGTGCTCGCCGCCGTCTGGTCGATGAGTTTGCTCGGCTGCCTTTACGTCGAGTACAGCTTCCACCAGCAGATGGACGCGCGAATAAAAATTGTCGCCGCTCACAAGAACGACGACTTGATTGTTGTCCCGCCGATTAAGTTGCCCGCCTGGTCGGAAAGACTTTTGGGCTCGCGCACGTGGGACAGGCTCACTCTTCTTTTGGGCGGCGATTTGAAATCTTACGACTCAAATAATCGCAACATTCTTTTCTGCCGATATCACGGCTTGAAAAAAATCGTGACGCCCAAACAGTGACGCGCGAGAAAAAATTTGCCGCTCAAAGACGGGCGGATTTTTTTTTTTGCGCGAAAAAAATTTGTCGCCGCTCACATGAACGACGACTTGCTCGCGCCGAAAAATTTTTGGGCGAATCGTGACTTAATCATCTTCCGCCGCGATAACCGTTTTGTCCGCAGCCGTAACGTCCGCAGTATTCGCCGCTCGGCTCGTCGCAGTCTTGCGAGCAATAACCGCGGCAGCAAATATTTTCCTGCTCAACTTGCGTCGCCTCGGTCAACGCGTCGAAACTCATCAGCACGAACGCCGTCAACGCGCCGACAAAAAATTTTTTCAACATGACAATCACCTCATACTTCTAAAAATGAAAAAGCCGTGGTATAATGAGCGCGTTCAGTGTTTGAAGCACTTGCTCATTATCAATTAAAAACGGTAGGCGGTCTAATCAAAGAAACCCCCGGAGAGGGGGTGGAGCGGATGCTTAAGATTATAATTCGCATCGGTGTTTTGACGATAATAATCCTCTTAGCACTCAGCAACACAGCCGCCTAAGCTCTCACACAGCTGTCAGCGGCTACAATATTTTTTGTAACACCTAGACACATTTGGGGGCAGACCGCTTATGAGCACCGTCCTGTCATTGGCAGGACGATTTTTTTCTGCCTGAACGAATTATAATTTCCGCGCCGTGAAATGTCAAATGAAAAGCTCCGTGACGAAGACGACCGAGCAACAAAGCAGCGCGACCTTGAAGAGACTCGCGCCGAACCACGCCGCCGCGATTCCCGCGACCAACGCCAACCCGCCCGATAGTTGCGACTGCGTGGCGTCGATTATTGCGGGGAAGGTCATGACCGCCAGCGTGACGTAAGGGACGTAATGCAGGAACGAACGAATCGTCACGTTTTTTATCTCGCCGCGAATCAAAGTCAGCGGCAAAATTTTTATCGCCAAAGTCACCGCGCTCGCGACCAAAATGTAAATCCAAATGTCATGTGTCATTGTTGTCCTCCTTGACGGGGAAAAGAAGAGCAGCCGCGCCCGCGATTAAAATCGTCAACGCGATTGTCCGATTGCCCGCAGAAATTTCGGGGAAAAAAGTTTCGGCGAGATAACTCAGCAGGAAGCTGACGACGACAGCGCCGCCGATAATTTTGTCTTTGCGAGCGGGCGGGATAATCACGGCGAGGAACATCCCGTAAAGCGCGACGCTCAACGCGCTGACTGCCGACGGCGAAAAAAAATTCCACGCGACGATTCCGCAGGCCGTGCCCAATGACCAGCCCGGCAAAGCCGTCAACATCGCGCCGTAATTGTAAAATGGATTCAGCCGGCGACCGCCGCGCGCGACCGCGATTCCAAAAATTTCGTCCGTCACGTCGAAGCCGACAAAAATTCTGTGATAGAACGGAGTGTCGGGCGAAAATTTTTGACTCAAGACCGCGCTCATCAAAAGGTAACGGGCGTTGGCGACGAGCGTCATCAATGCGATTTCAAAATAGGGCGCGTCCGATTTCATGACCACGAACGCCGCGTACTCGCCCGCCGACGCGTTGTTGAGCAGGCTGAGCACGAATCCTTGCAGAGGACTGAGCCCGACGTATTTGGCGACGATGCCCAGCGAGAAGCCCACGACAAAATATCCCAAACCAATCGGCGTGCCGTCGCGGAAGCCCTCCATCAACGCCCGCCGATTTTCCGTCGTCATAAAAATTTTTCTCCCCCTCACAAAAAAAATCAGCCGGCCGCTTTAAAAGCGGCGGAACAGTGGGTATGCTTTCAAGTCGCCAAAATTTTTCGGTCATTCGCCGCGCTCGAATCTCGCAGAAAAAATTTTTCTCGCCGCGCGCCGTCTACTCTTCAAAAAAAATCAAGCCGTCGCCCTCCAGCTGAGTCCGCAGCCCGCGCATAAAAATTTTGCCGGGGTCGGGCTTAACGGCGTAATAATCGGGGACAAGCTCAATGTGCAAACCGCTCGCCCGCGCCGCGTCCTGCTGATAGTGCCCGAAGACATATTTAATCGTCGGATATTTTTCATGGAGCCAGCGAATCAGCCGAACGTTCGCGGCAAGCTGAGCCTCCGTCAAATCTTCGCGCCCGCCGTAGCCGCCGACGTTTTCGATTCCAATCGCGCAGTGGTTGTAGCCGATAGCGTGTCGCGCGAATTTATTTTCGGGCATGAGCCGCCAAATCGTTCCGTCGCGGTCAACGATGAATTGGGAGGCAACGTTTAATCTGCCTTCGTCGTCAGGCATTTCCTCCGCGTCGAAATATTTCCAAACCGATTCGAGCGTGCCCATCGCCGTCCAGTGAACGACGACCGCCTGCGGAACAATCTCGCGGCAAATCATTCCGTAGTGCCTGAGCGTGTACTCGTCAATCAATTCGTCGCGGTGCTCCGTCCACGTGATGAATTTGTCTTCAAAGATTTTTTCCTCGGCTTGAGCAGTTGACGCGAACAGAATCATCGCCGCGCATATTGTCAAAAAAATTTTTTTCATCTGTACATGTCCATGACTCGCCCGACATAATTTTTCGTCTCGGAGTAGGGCGGAATGCCTCCGTAACGTTTAACGGCATTGGGACCCGCGTTGTAAGCGGCGACGGCCAGCGGGATGTTTCCGTCGAAGGTCTCAAGCATTTGCTTCAGATAACGCGTGCCGCCCGCGATATTCTCGGTCTCGTCGTAAGGGTCGACGCCCAAGCCCGCCGCAGTCTCCGGCATGAGTTGCATGACGCCAATCGCGCCGACGGGAGAAATTTCGTCCTGATTCATGTCGGATTCGGCGATGGCAATCGCTTTGACCAGCTGCGGGTCGACGCCGTACTCTTCGGCCATGCGCTCGATTAATTCTTCGGTGGAGGAGGCTTCAACGCGCGGAACTTTGAACGGCTCGTCAACCTGCGCGGGCACCTGTTGCCGCTGATTGATGAACTCGACGATGCCTTTGACGACTTGCGGGTCGACGCCGTAAGCGTTTGCCGTCTGCATGATTAAATCTTCCGTCGGAATAATTTCCGCGCTCTTGCCGGCGTAATTGTCCTCGAAAATTTTCTCGTCGCGGTTCGGGATTTGAAGTTCGGTGTCGGGCACTTCCACGCGTTCAATCTTCGGCGGCGTCTGTTGCGGCTGAGAAATTTTTCCGGGCAGAGCCTCTTCGCCCGGCAAATAATTTTTCGCGGGCTCGGATTTTTTCTCGGCGGCTTGATTCGGATTGAGCTCGACCTTTTCCGCCTCGCGCAGAGCCTGAGCAACCTTGGCGGAGTTTGCGGCGTCGTTCTCGTTCACGGGATGAGTCGCGCCCGGCAACTTCTGAACTTCGTGGGCGGCTTGTGTCGGCTGAACTTTTGCCAGCCGCGCGATTTCTCTCTCCAGTGTCGCCTGAAAATTTGCGCCGTTAATTCCAATCTTGTCCTCTATCGCCGCGATTCGCCGACGGATTTGGTCAATACGCTGCGACATCTCCACGCGCTCGACCGGTTGAATTTCAATCAACGTTTATCCCTCCTACTTCCTCATTGAAAGTTGCAAGCCGATTTCGTCCAAAAGTTTTTGCTCCTCGAAGAGAACCTCCGCGTTGTACTCGTTGCGCCGCTTTTCTTTGAGTTGCTCGATACTTTTCAAGTACGTCATCAGCTGCATTAAAATTTTCAGCTTCTGCTGCTTGTCCTGCGTTGCCTTCAAAATTATTTGCTGCTGCTGTTCAATCTGCTCGCGCTTCCAATTAAAAAATTCGTTGTACGTCATGATGATTCCGATTGTGACTTTCTTGCCCTCGCTCGTCATGTCCGCGAATTCTTTTTGCACCTCGGCCATCTCGCGAAGTAAAACTTGCAGGCGCGCGCGACACTCCTCCAGCTTCCTCGACGACTCCGCGAATTGCATTTCGGCATCATCTTTTTTGCGCTTGGTGACTTTGAGCAGCGTTTCCAGTTGGAACTTAAATTTTTTCATTTCACTTGTCCATGTTTAAGTGATTAGAATTTCAACTCCTAACTCCTAACTGACATGTCACTTGCCGGTGATTCTCATGAGCTTCTGCTTGGTCACGTCGTAAGTGTCGACCTCGAAAATTCCCTGGCAGAGGAACTCGTTAATCGAATCAATCTTGCTTATCGCCTCGTCGATTCGTTTGCTCGACCCTTTGACGTATGCGCCGATGTGAATCAAATCTTCGGCGTCCTTGTAAACGGCCATCAACGCGCGCATTCTTTGCGCCGCCTGAAGATGAGCGGGCTCGACGACCTCGACCATGACACGGCTGACGCTTCCGAGAACGTCAATCGCGGGGAAATGATTTTGCGCGGCGATGGAGCGGCTGAGGACGATGTGCCCGTCAAGGATTGAGCGGACGGCGTCGGCAATCGGCTCGTTCATATCGTCGCCGTCGACCAGCACCGTGTAAATCCCCGTGATTGAACCCGTGTCCGAAGTGCCCGCGCGTTCCAAAAGTTTTGGCAGGAGCGCGAAGACCGACGGCGTGTATCCGCGTGTGGCGGGCGGCTCGCCGATTGTCAAACCGACTTCACGCTGAGCCATGGCAAAGCGCGTGACCGAATCCATCATCAAAATAACTTTGTGTCCTTGGTCGCGAAAATATTCGGCAATGGCAGTGGCAGTCATCGCGCCCTTGATTCGGACAAGCGCAGGCTGGTCACTCGTGGCGACGACGACGACCGCGCGCTTAAGTCCCGCCTCGCCCAAGTCACGCTCGATAAAGTCACGGACTTCACGACCGCGCTCGCCGACCAGAGCAATGACGCTTATGTCCGCCTCGGTGTTGCGGGCTATCATGGACAGGAGCGTTGACTTGCCGACGCCCGAGCCCGCCATGATTCCGATTCGCTGACCGTCGCCCATGGTTATCAGCCCGTCGACCGCGCGCACTCCGACGTAAAGGCTGTCATGAATTCGCGGGCGCGTCAACGGATGCGGCGGCGGTGCTTGCAGAGGATATTCCGTCGTGGAAAGAATCGGTCCGAGTCCGTCCATCGGGTTGCCCAGCCCGTCAAGCACGCGTCCCAAAAGTTCCTCGCCGACTTTGACTTGCAATGTTTTCTGCGCGGCGACGACTTCGCAGCCGGGACCGACGCCTTGCATTTCGCCAATCGGCATGAGCATGACGAAACCTTCGCGGAAGCCGACGACCTCTGCGGGAATGGGCGGCGCGTTCGGTGTCTTCGACGAAATGTAACACAGCTCGCCCACGCTGACAGGCGGTCCTTGAGTCTCGATGACCAGCCCGACCACTTGCGTGACCTTCCCCGTTAATTTAATCGTCTTGCACTCGTTTATTGCGTTTTTAATTTTTTGCAGGTTGATATCGTTTTTAATCATTATATTCCACCGAAGGTTTAATCGAACTTATGTATTTCAAAAGTTGCGGATTTACTCTAGGTGAATTTAAACTAAATGAACTTCGTTCTTGCGTCAAACCGTTTTCTCTAAGTTTATCAATGGAAAGTTTTTGTCTATCTTTACCTTCTTCATATTTTGCAAGCGCAACAACTTTAATGTAGTAACCTTCTCTTTCGGTTTCGCCGTGTTCAAATTCGGAGTCGTCAATATCGTAAGTTTTTTCGTAAGGAACATTCACGGCAAGCACTTTACATTTCCAACAAATGGCACTGATGGGGTCACATTCATAAAAATAAACAATATCGCCAACGTCAATGCTTTTTATTCGGCCTTGATATTGGTAAATTGTTCGATTAGGAATCTCCTCTAATGCCCTGTCAAGTTCATAATAATACTTTTCTTTTTCACTGACAATGACCCGAAAAATCCATGCACTCATGATTTACTCCTCCTACTTGTTGAGCACGCTTTGAACGGCTTTTTTCAGGAGACCGAGCTGAGTGGAAAGGCGCGCGTCGACTCCGCCGTTTGGAGTTTCGATTACGCAGTCGCCGGGCTTGAGCGCGTCGTCGGAAATGATTTCCACGGTCGCGGTGCCGTCGGTGAGCATTGAGCGCAATTCGGGGCGCGCCATCAAAACCAAATCGTAACTGTAGGGTTCGACGTGAATTATAATTTCTTTTTGGTCGCGGACGTGATTAATCGCCTCGCGCACGACGGGCAGAATGACTTGCGGCTTGTCGAGAAAATGTTGCGGCAAAATTTTTTCAACCGCCATGACCACGATATCGACGATATCATCTTCCGCCTTGATGAAATATTCCGCCGTCAGTTCCTTTGCGTCGCGCAGAGTCTTTTGAGCCTTCTCGTTCGTCTCTTTGACAATCGCGTCGAGTTCGTCCTCGATTTTCTCTCTGCCGTCTTTTATACCTTCCTCTTTGCCTTCCTTGTATCCGTCGTCGTAACCTTCCTTGCGAACTTTTTCGAGCAGCTCTTTTGCCTCTTGCTTCGTGTCCTCGACGATTTTTTCTGCCTCGGCGGTTGCCTTGTCCAAAGTTTCTTGCGCCTGCTTCTCCGCTTTCTTTTTGAGTTCTTCTGCCTGCGCTTTAATTTCTTCTGCCTGCTTTTTGAGCTGATTGGATTGAGCCTTCTCCTTGTGGGCTTCGCGCAAAGTTTCTTCCGTGAGCTTTGCCTTCTGCTCCATCTCCTCTATCTCCGCGAAAATTTTATCCAAAATCTCCTGAGGAATGCCGCGTTCGGGTTCGGGCTCTTTCTGCTCCTCCGCCGATTCTTTTTCGGGCTCTTCGGGTTTTTCTTCGACGACGGGCTTGGGTCTCACGCCGACCACGACGGGTTGACCGAACGTCATGTGGCGCACGATATTTTTCTGCAACAATCCCACCTCTTTTTGCGTGAAATGAAATCAGAGGCCGTCCCGGATGGACGGCCGCGCCGCTCACGCCGCAGGACAGCGGCGTCCGGCGCACTCAACGCTGCGGGTGATTCGATACTCCGAACCGTGTACGAGGAGCCGCCCCCGCGAGGCTCCCTTTTCTTTTGCTTCTTTTCTTTTGGGTGAGCAAAAGAAAAGAAGATTTCAAAACTCAAAAGAAATTTTTCCGCCGAATCAAAGGAACGAGCCGCGGCAATGAGGACGGGTTCTGCGTGCCCACTCTTGAAAAAGAGGGGACGAGCCTCATACCAACATGCCCTCGCCGCCGCCGCGCACGATGACAATCTGACCTTTGTCTTCCATTGTGCGGATGACGTTGACGACTTTGGTCTGCGCCTCTTCCACGTCCCGAATCTTGACCGGACCCATGTAAGAAATTTCTTCCTTGAGCATATCCGCCGCGCGCTTGGACATGTTCTTGTAAATTTTTTCCGCAACCTCGTCGCTGGTCGCCTTCATTGCCAAAGACAAATCCTTCGTGTCGACTTCGCGCAGGACGAGCTGCAGTGAGCGGTCGTCGAGCAAAATGATATCTTCGAACACGAACATGAGCTGCTTGATTTCCTCGGCGAGTTCGGGTGTGTCCACTTCCAACGATTCGATAATCGCACGCTCCGTCGAACGGTCGACGCGGTTCAAAATCTCCACGACACTGGGAACGCCGCCGGCAATCGTGAAGTCTTGCGTCGACAGCGACGAGAGTTTCTTTTCAAGCACGCGTTCGACTTCGCGGATAACGTCGGGCGATGTCCTGTCCATGAGCGCGATTCTTTTTGCAACGTCCGCCTGCGCGTCCACCGACAAGCCGCTCATGACGATGCCCGCTTGGTCGGGCGACAGATACGCCATGACCAGCGCGATTGTCTGCGGGTGTTCGTTCTGCAGGAAGTTCAAAAGCTGTGACGGGTCGGTCTTGCGCAGGAACTCGAACGGACGCACTTGCAAGCTTGAAGTCAGGCGGTTGAGAATCTCCGCCGCTTTCTCCGCGCCCAACGCCTTTTCCAAAACTTTCTGCGCGTATTCCAAGCCGCCCGTCGACAGGTAATCGTTCGCCATCATCAGCTGATAAAACTCGTCGATGACAGTTTCTTTCTTATCGGCGTTGACGTGCCTGTTGTTGGCAATTTCCAGCGTGATTGATTCAATTTCGTCCTCGTCCATGTGTTCGAAAACTTTTGCCGCGTGGTCGCCGCCCAGGGCGATGAAAAGTATCGCCGCCTTTTCGTGAGCCGTCATGGGTTTCGGTTCGTTATACATATCTTGCAAGCTCGGCATTTAATCTCCTCCGTTCAAAAAAAAGCTGCTAGCTGTCAGCTGTTAGTGACTAGAAAAATCCTAAAAGCTAACAGCTAACAGCCAACAGCTAACCACTGAATCATTCGTCTTCGGTGAGCCACAGCTTCACGAGCATGGCGGCTTCCGCAGGTTTCTCTTCAATGAACTTGAGAATCGCCTGCCTCTTCGTGAGCTTCTCTCTTTCTTCGTCGGTAAGGTCGTCGGGAATGTTCCCTTCTTCGATTTCCTTCTCCCGCTGCGCTGCTTCAGCCGCTTGAGCTTCCGCCAAGGCTTGAGCTTGAGCAAGACGCTCCGCTTCCTCGGCACGACGCTTTTCTTCTTCGAGACGCCGCTGTTCCTCTTTGGCTTTCCGCTCCGCTTCGAGTTTCGCATCAATCTCGGCCTGCCGCTCTTTGCGTTTCTTCCAGCGATACATGAGGAACCCGCCCAAAAGTAATGCCGCAAGTAAAATCATGGCCGCAATCTCCGTGTAAAGAATTCTGTCTTTGCGTAATTGTTCAAGCCGCGCCTCTTCCGCTCTTTGGTCGAGGAGGTCGGTGTTGAACGGCATGGGCTCGACGGAAATGGTATCTCCGCGTTCCTCGTTTATGCCTGCCGCAGAACTCACGGCGCGGAGCAGACCTTCTTGCTGAAGTTCGGTTATCGTGTCGTTGACCAAGACGGCGACGGTTAGGCGGCGAATGGAACCCGGCGACGCCACAATTTTTTGATTCTCTTCGTTGACTTCGTAATTCCTCGTCGACTCTTTGCGCTCGTATTCGGCGTTGGCGTTTCTGTCTTCGGCGACGTAACCCGGGACGTTGCTCGCGACGCCCGCGGGACCGCCCGGCATATTTGATTCGCCGTTATAACTTTCGCTGATGTCCTGTTGGCTGCGGATGATTCCCGATTCGTCGACAACGGGCGTGAAAGTTTGACGGTCAATCTTTTTGTCGTCGAAGTCCAACTCCACACTCACCCGAACGAAGGCATTGCCTTCGCCCAAAGTTTTGTCGAGCATCGTCTGGATATTTTGCTGAATGTGGTCGCGAACTTTTTTGGTCATTTCAATCTGGCTGAGCGTCCGCAAATTTTGCGCGTTCTGCTGTTCGAGTTCATCATCATCGTTTTTGTTGAGGATGTTACCTTGCTCGTCGACGATTGTGATGTTTTCGGGTGCCAGACCCTGAACGCTGTGGCTGACCAGATTGACAATGCCTTTGACTTCGGGCGTCGTCAATTTGGTTTCGGGCTTGAGCATGAGGAGGATTGAAGCCGTCGCGGGTTTTTCATTTTTCTTGTAAAGGCTGTCCTCCGGCAAGACGATATGAACGCGCGCCTTGTCGACACTGCCCAAATGTTCAATCGTGCGAGTAAGTTCGCCCTGCAAAGCTTGGAGATAATTTACTTTGTTCTGAAATTCCGTGACGCCGAGTTTGCTGTCGTCGAAAAGTTCAAAGCCTTTGTTGCCGCGTGGCAGTCCCGCACTCGCCAACTCAAGTCGCAGGTCATGCACGCGGGTGACTGGCACGAGAATCGTCGCGCCCTTTTTATCTTCGACCAACTCATAGGGCACTTCCGCTTCCTTCAGGCTGTTGACGACGTCGCCGGCATCTTTTGTCTCCAAATTGGTATACAGCGGCACGTATTCGGGTTTGCTGCCGTACCAGAAACTGATTCCCGCAAACGCAAGCAACAAGATTAAGATTGCACCGATTATTATATACTTGCGTCGGTTTTGGTATCTGTTCCACAGCTCCCGGAGTCGCTCTCTCCAATTCGCCAATAAACTCAGTCCTTTCGAACCGTCCGAGAATTAATTAGTGTGTGTTGGTAAATTCAAAATCATTATGTGACGAGGAATTTTTTCGACTGACGAGGCGCAAGCGCGACGGCGGCAACGTGACGTTGCATCCTGTGGGTTTGCTTTCAGGCGTCACGACAAGCGCAGTCGGTTGATGCCCCTTGCTGTTTCCCCGCTTTCAAAGCGGGCAACGAGCGCGCGGCAACAAAGTCAGGCGGAAAAAGAACCGTCACTGTTAAAATTTGCCAACAGCCCCTAGTGTGCCCGGGCGTCATACCTGCATACGCATGATTTCTTGATAGGCTTGCGTTGCACGGTTTCTCAACTGAAGTGTCAATTGGAGTGCGATCTCCGCCTTTTGAGAAGCAACAACCACTTGAGAGATATCTTCTATTCTGCCCGCCGCCAATGCCGCATTCAGTCGTTCGGATTCAAGCTCAAGTTCGTTTGTCTTTTTCAAAGCGTCGACTAAAAATTCCCCAAAACTTTTTACGGGCTGCTCTTCGGTTATTGTCTCGCCCAAGTGACTGCGTGCGCTCATATGCACGGGTGTCATTTCCAACGGCGCAATTTCCATCTTGTCACCTTCCCTTTGTCAACTTTTCCCGATTAACGATTATAAACATTCGCCTGAATAATATCAAACACTTTTTACTTACCGATTTCCAGAGCCTTGGCTGCCATTGCCTTGGCTGCGGAAATTGCCGTCGCGTTTGCCTCGTAGGCGCGCTGGGCGGTTATCATGTCGACCATCTCGGCGACGATATTCACGTTGGGTTTTTCGACGTAACCTTCGGCATTTGCGTCGGGGTGCCCGGGGTCATAGACCATCGGTCCTTGCGTGTCGTCCTCCGTGATAGCCACGGCGCGAACGCCCTCGCCCGTCTGTCTGCTCAAGCCGACCGCCTGCATTAAAACTTTCTCGAAAGATTTTGGCGCGCGGGCACGCGGCTCGAAGACAACGTAGCGTCGGTGATAAGCTCCGCCGTTTTCGGTGCGTGTCGTGTTTGAGTTTGCAATGTTATTTGAAATAACGTCCATTCTCAGCCGCTCGGCAGTCAAGCCCGAAGCCGCCGCATCAATCCCGATAAACATTCCCATAAAATTTTTCTCCCCAAAAAATCCAATGAGGAATTAGGTTTTTAAAACTCCTAACTCCTAACTCCTAATTATCACTGTCCGTTGCTGCTGATTGCATTCTTGAGGCGGGCGACGTGCGCGCTCAGCTCAGTCACGACCGCGTTGTAGTAAATCTGATTTTTCGTCAGCGTCGCCATTTCGATATCGATGTCGACGTTGTTATCGTCCACGCGCATAATCGTCGTGTTGTCTTGAGCGATCGTCGGCTCGGCGTGGAAGTCGGGCGGCACGTGCGGCAAATGCCTGTCATGCGTCCGAATCATTTTCAATTTTCCGTCGGGCTCTTCGCCGTAAATTTCTCGCGCCAACAAATCCTCGAAGTTCACGACCGACTTTCGATAGTTCGGCGTGTTCACGTTTGCAATGTTGTTGGAGATGACTTCGTGCCGAATGGTGGCGGCCGTCATCGCGCGCGGCAAGTAATTAAAGTTCGACGAGTTCAATATCTGTTCAAGCACGCCCGATTCACTCACCTTTCCTGTGTTTTCTGAAAAAGTCTTCAGCGATTGTACACCATTAAAAATCTTTCTTCAACCTTGAGGGATAAAAAACGTCGATAATTTCTTCAACGTAAATTATGATTCCCCTTTACGCCTTGCCAAAAAAATTTTCAGCTGATATTCTGTTAGAGACATCCCCTCTTCACTCAAGAGTGGATTCGCAGAATCTGTCCACGTTGCCGCAGCTCGTCGCTTCGATTGAACGTTAAAATATTTTTTGTCTGTTGAGCCATACTTTTCTTTGCGCGTCCAAAGAAAAGTATGCAAAAGAAAGGACGCCTCGCGGGGGCGTCGGTCGTCAATAATTCGGAGGTTAAGGTTACCCGTGGCTGGTGTGCGCCGGATGACGCCATCACGGCGTCAGACGCGGCGCGGCCGTCATCCTTGACGGCCTCTGAATCGTGGAAAAATTTTTTCAGCTGACAGGAAGCAGGAAACAAATGAATCGCAGAAATTTTATCGGGAACTTTTTAATCGGAGGAGCGGGGCTGGCGGCTCTGGGCGGCGGCGGAATTTTTTATTACGTCAATCGCCCCGAATTCGGAAGGCTTCCGTCGGGCGCGCGCCTCGAAAAAATTTTGAACTCGCCGCATTACTTCAAAGACCACTTCGAATGCCTCACGCCCGTGCAAGTCATGAGCAACGACGCCGCCGAGAAGGAAAATCGAATCGTCGCGACGTGGAAATTTTTGTTCGGGGACAAAACGGGGCTCGTGCCGCCCGCGCCCGTGCCGACTGCCAAGACCGATTTGAATTCTCTCGGCGACGAAGACTGCGCGATTTGGATGGGGCACTCGACGATTTATTTGCAGCTCGCCGGCAGAAAAATTTTGCTCGACCCGGTTTTCTCCGCTTACGCCTCTCCGATTTTTTTCGTCAATCGCGCCTTCGACGGCAGCAACATTTATTCGCCCGAAGATTTCCCCGCGCTCGACGTGCTCGCCATCACTCACGACCACTGGGACCATCTCGATTATCCGACCGTCAAAGCTCTCAAGCCGAAGATTAAAACCGTGCTCTGTCCGCTGGGCGTCGGAGAATATTTTGAGCAGTGGGGCTTCGACGCCGACAAAATCATCGAAGAGGATTGGGACTCGGTGATTGACTTGGGGCACGGGCTGAGCGCGCACATTTTGCCGAGCCAACATTTCTCCGGGCGAATGCTCACTCAAAATCCGACAGAGTGGTGCGCGTTTGCCTTCGTCACTGCCGCGCGGAAAATTTTTTGTTCGGGCGACGGCGGGTACGGCTCACACTTCAAAGACATCGGGAAAAAATTCGGCGGCTTCGACTTGGCGTTCATGGAGAACGGGCAATACAATCTTGCCTGGCACGCGATTCACATGCTGCCGAACGAAACCGCGCAAGCCTCAGAGGACATTCGCGCGGAAAAAGTTGTGCCGATTCACGGCGGGAAATTTGCTCTTGCCCGACACAAATGGAACGCGCCTTACATTGATTTGATTGCCGAGAGCGCGGGAAAAAATTTCGAGCTCCTGACGCCGCGCATCGGTGAGCAGATAAATTTCAACGACCAAAAATTTTCCAAGTGGTTCGAATTTTAGGAGTTAGGAGTTAGGTGGTAGGTGTTAGGGATGTCATCTCTAAATCCCAAATCCCAAATCCTAAATCCTTTAAACAGGAGGGCTTATCATGAAAAATTTAATCGCGATTAACGGAAGTCCGAGACGCAACTGGAACACCGCGCAACTTCTTCAGCAGGCAATGAAGGGCGCGCAAGACGCGGGTGCCTCCGCCGAGATGATTAATCTTTACTCGCTGAACTTCAAGGGCTGCACCAGTTGCTTCGCCTGCAAATTGAAAAGCCGTCCCCACGGCTCCTGCGCCATGAAGGACGACCTTTCGCCCGTGCTGGAGAAAATTAAATCCGCCGACGCGATTGTCTTCGGTTCGCCGATTTACTTCATGAATCTCTCCGCAGGAATGATTGCGTTCTTCGAGCGGCTGTTCTTCTCCAATTATATTTACAGCGACGAGATTCCGACCGTCTTTCCGAAAAAACTTCCGAACGCGTTCATTTACACAATGAACATGACCCGCGACCATTTTGCCTTCTTCAACATGAAAGAGCGGCTCGGCATGTACGAGGGCACCGCGCACAGAATTTTGCGTGTCGCGCCGAAAGTTCTCTGCGCTTACGATACAGTTCAGTTCAAAGATTATTCGCGTTATGAAAGTTCCATCTTCAACGCCGAGGAAAAATTTGCTTACCGTGAAAAACATTTTCCGGAGGATTGCGCCTCCGCGTATGACATCGGGCGCGAATTAGTTTCGGAATGATTTACGCGCTGATAATCGCGGCGGGTGTGACGCTGGCTCTGCTTTACAAATTTTCTCCGACGCGCAAGGGCTTCATGATAATTTGCACGCTGCTGCTCGTCGTGTTCAGCGTCAGCCTTCTGATTCACGGGCGGCAGGTTCGGCAGGAGCAAATCACGCGCGCGCAACTCGAAGACTTGCTGGAGCGGCAAAAAATTTTCGGAGACTGGTACGCGGCTTATCAAAAGGATATTGACCGCCTCGACAGAAATTGGCAACTTTATCACAACATCTTGGACGGGCTCAAGGTGACGGACGCGCAAAGCTTCAACGCGGAGGCAATTTATCTGCGGCTGAAGGAATTGGAGCAGGAGTCTGTCGACGAGCAGCTGAAGATTCACATGCTCAGCCCGCCGCCGGCTCTCGACGCGGACAACCGTTACCTGGTCGAAGTCGTCATAAGAAAAACTCAGCGATACGTCGACGCGCAAACCCGAACGATAACTTTGTCGGCGCAAGCAGCGACTCCGCCCATCGATTTGGAAATTTTACAGGCTCGGCTCCAAGACATCATGATTCGCGAGTCGCCCGAAGGTTTGTTCACGGCTCAAGAAATTTCAGCGATACGCGCCGCGCTCAACGATTGAAGAGGATTTAGGATTTAGGATTTAGGGAAGTCAACTCCTAACCCCTAACTCCTAAAAGGAGGTGCTTCTTTGGAGATTATAAAAAGAATTGTCGGCTTGACCAAAAAATATCCGCAGCCGGTCGTCGCGCTCGGCATGTTCGACGGAGTTCACCTCGGGCACGCGGGCGTCATCCGTCACGCAATCGACATCGCGCGGCAAATCGACGGCACCGCTTGCGTCTTTACCTTTTCCAATCACCCGCTGACCGTCATCGCCCCCGAAGACGCGCCGCTCATGATTGGCAGCAAAAATCTGCGCCGCGAAATTTTTTCCGACATGGGCGTCGACGTGCTCATCGAAATTCCGTTCACCAAAGATTTCAGCCGCAAATCCCCCGAAGAATTTTTGGAACTCCTCCAAGAAAAAATTTCGCCCGCTTACGTCGTCACCGGTCCGAATTACACGTTCGGGCGTTTCGGCAGAGGCAACGGGCGTTTGCTCCTGCGCGAGGCTGAAAATTTCGGATTCAAGGCGGAGGTCTGTCAGGCGTTCACCGTCGACAGAAAAATCGTCAGCAGCACGAGGATTCGCGCGTTGATTGCGGCGGGCGATTTGGATTCTGCCAATCAGTTGCTCGGAAGAAATTTCACTTACGCGGGCGAAGTCGTCAACGGCGACAGGCGCGGGCGCAAGCTCGGCTTCCCGACCGCCAACATTGAAATTTCCGACCAACGCGCCATGCTCCCGAACGGTGCTTACGTCGTGCGCGTCAAAGTTCGCGGAGAATTTTTTAACGGCATTGCAAACGTCGGCGACAATCCGACTTTCAAAGTGGCGCGGCGGCGGCTGGAAGTTTTTATCGACGAGTTCAGCGCGAACATTTACGGCGAAGAAATTTTCGTCAGCTTCGTCGGCAAGTTGCGCGACGAGAAAAAATTTTCGTCCGCCGAAGAACTCAAAGCTCAGCTCAACGAAGACTTGAGGGTTATGCGAAATGTCACAGGCGATTAAAATTCACGGGCTCGGCTCAAGCGGCGAAGGCGTCGGCAAACTTGACGGGCTCGCAATTTTTGTGGAGGGCGCGTTGCCCGATGAAGAGGTGCTCGTCGAAATTGAGGCGCGCAAAAAAAATTACGCGGTCGGGCGGCTCGTCGAGGTCATAAAAAAATCTTCGGCGCGCGTGGAGCCGTTTTGCCCGCTGTATAAAAATTGCGGCGGCTGTCAGCTTCAACACATGAATTATCCCGCGCAGCTCAAGTGGAAACGTCAGCAGGTCGTCGACGCGATTGAACGAATCGGAAAGCTCGGCGGCGTAAAAATTTTCGACACGCTCGGCATGGAAAATCCTCTGCGTTATCGGAACAAAATGCAGTTCCCCGTCAGTCGCGGCAATGATGAATTGCTCGTCGGCTGTTACGCGCGCGGCAGCCACAAAATCATCGACACGAACGCCTGCCTGATTCAAAACGAACTCAACGACAAAATTCTCAACGCCGTCCGTCGCGTCGCGAAAAAATTTAATCTGCCGCCTTACGACGAGGACACTCACCGCGGCTTCCTGCGACACGTCATGGGGCGCGTCGGTTGCGGCGGCGAATTCATGGTTGTGCTCGTCACCGCCACGAAAAATTTTCCCGACGAAAAAAATTTTGTCCGCGCGCTCGTCAAGGAACTGCCCGAAGTCACGAGCATTCAGCAGAACGTTCAAACTTTCCACAACAACGTTATCCTCGGACGCGATACGAAAATTCTTTACGGCAAGCCGACCATTCACGACAAAATCGGCGACCTGCGCTTCAACATCTCGGCGCGTTCCTTTTTCCAAGTCAACACTGCGCAGGCCGAAGTTCTTTACAAGACCGCGCTCGATTTCGCCGAACTGCACGGGCGCGAGACTGTCATCGACGCTTACTGCGGCACGGGCACGATTTCTCTTTTCCTGGCACGCAAGGCGCGCAAAGTTATCGGCGTCGAAGTCGTCAGCTCCGCGATTGCCGACGCAAAAAAAA
The DNA here is from genome assembly GCA_017527075.1 of Selenomonadaceae bacterium. Classification (GTDB taxonomy): domain Bacteria; phylum Bacillota; class Negativicutes; order Selenomonadales; family Selenomonadaceae; genus Quinella. The sequence goes on along the minus strand of JAFXQM010000002.1, from coordinate 28,462 downwards.
ATTCGCGTGAGAACAAAATCCGCAACGCAGAATTTTTTGTCGGGGATGCCGTGAAAATTTTGCCGAAACTTTTCTCCGCGGGAGTTTTCGCTGAAGTTGTCGTCGTCGACCCGCCGCGCGCCGGTTGCGATAAAAAAGTTTTGGAAACCTTCGCCGCCATGCAACCCGAAAAAATTATTTACGTATCGTGCAACCCCGCCACGCTCGCCCGCGATTTGAAAATCCTCGGCGACTTCGGCTGGCGCACGAAAAAAATTCAGCCCGTCGACATGTTCCCGTTCACCTCTCACGTCGAGTGCGTCGCCCAACTCATCCGAGAATAAAAAAAATCCGCCGCTCAATCGAGTGACGGAATTTTTTTTGCCGAAACTTTTCCTGTCGTTGAAAAAATCTTTGCGCCGTTGTAAAATCTCCACATCAATGCCGTGAATCCCTTTCCGGCTGACGGAAGGGAGGTGATAACATGGCAGACTTTCTTATTTGGCTCCTTAAAGCTATAGGTGGCTCCGTCGTTGGCTACGGCGTCCATCGTGTGCTCGACCACTTCTTCAAGCGGCACTGATTCGAGCACTCTACAGAGCCTTCCTCCACGAGGCAGCCCCGTTCGTGATAAGCGGCGGGGTTTTCTGTTCTTAAAGCGCGAAACCCCCAATCGTTGGCTGGACGACCGGAGGCGGCACGTTTGGTGATAACATGTAGACTTCATAATTTGGTTCCGCGTAAATTATAAATCACGCCGAAAATTTTTTCAAGCCGCAAAAATTTTTCCGCGCTGTCAGTTGTCGACTTCAAAATCACTGCGGAGTTTAATTGCCTCGCCGATGTGTCGCGCCGAAATTATTTCTGCACCGCCCGCCAAGTCCGCAATCGTCCGCCCGACTTTGATTATCCTGTCGTAAGAGCGCGCGGAAAGTTTTTTCGTCTCAAAAACTTCCTTGAGCAGAGCTTCGGCTTCGGGCTCCAAGACACACAGCTTTTGAATCAGCGCATGAGTCATTTGCGCGTTGCAGAAGAGATTATATTTTTCCAGGCGTTGTGTCTGAATTTGTCTGGCGGCCGCCACGCGCTCACGAATCGCGGCTGAGGATTCGTTTTTGCGTTTGGAGGCAAGCTCATCGTATTTGACGCGCGGCACGCGGATTTGAATGTCGATTCGGTCGAGCAGAGGTCCCGACAGCCGCCGCGTATATTTTTTTATGTCAATCGACGAGCAGCGGCAATAATGGTCGGGGTCGCCGTTCCAGCCGCACGGACACGGATTCATCGCGCAAATTAAAATCATGCTGCAAGGAAATGTCAGCGTCCCGCTCACTCGGCTGATTGTAACTTGCCTCTCTTCGAGCGGTTCGCGCAGAGCTTCGAGCGTGGTCTTTTTGAATTCGGGCAACTCGTCGAGGAAGAGGACGCCGTGGTGCGCGAGCGTGACTTGCCCGGGCGTTGGATTGGTGCCGCCGCCGATTATCGCCGCCGTCGACGAATCGTGATTCGGATTTTGGAACGGCCGCTTCGTCACCAGCCCGCTGCCTTGTGGCAACTTGCCCGCGATGCTGTAAATCTTTGTGACCTCTAACGCCTCCGCGCGAGTCATCTCCGGCAAGATTGAACTCATCCTCTTGGCGAGCATTGTTTTGCCCGAGCCGGGCACGCCGACCATCAAGACGTTGTGACCGCCCGCCGCCGCAATTTCCAGCGCGCGCTTGGCCATGAACTGTCCTTGCACGTCTGCGAAGTCGTCGACCAGCTCCACGAATCCTTCGGGCGTGTCAATCGGCTGAGGCGTCGCGGGTGTCATTTCAATTTCGCCGTCGAGGAAGTCCACCAATTCCATCAAACTTTTCGGCGCGTAAACTTCAATGCCGTCGACCAACAGAGCCTCGTTGATATTTTCTCGCGCGACGATTATTTTTTTGAAACCTTCCTCGCGCGCCTTTATCGCTATCGGCAAGACGCCCGGCACGCTCCGCAAAATTCCTTCCAGCGACAGCTCCGCGACGAACAAAAAGTCTTCGCAAATCGACGGGCGCAATCTTCCCTGCGCGGCAAGCAGACCAATCGCTATCGGCAAATCGAGCCCCGCGCTTTCCTTTTTGACGTTGGCGGGCGCGAGGTTGATTGTAATTTTTTCTGAACGCATTCGCAGCCCCGAATTTTTTATTGCGGTTCGCACGCGTTCCTTCGATTCGCGGACGGCTGTCGAGGGCAAGCCGACGATGTCAAAGGCGGGCATTCCGTTCGCGCTGTCGACTTCCACGGTGATAATCATCCCGTCAACGCCCATCGTCGCCGCACCAAATGTCCTCGTGTACAAAAAATTTCCTCCTTAATTTTTCCTGGCGAGTTCGGCTTCAAGTTGCGCGATTCGCTTTTGAGCCTGCTCGGCAAACCGGTTAGAATTTTGAACGCTTTCATAATAATTTTTCTGCAAGTTCATGGCGTATGTGCAGAGCGCGCTGACCAAAACGTCGTGCTCGCCGAATTTCGCGCCGAACTCTTTTTTTATCGTCTCGTAAATTTTAAACGGCGACAAGTGCCACTTGTTTATGTGCGGGTAGAGAATTTTTGACGTTATAAATTTTTCCAGCACGGCGTATCGAAGGCGCGGATTTTTTTGAAAGAATTCCAAGTTTCCCATCAAGTTATCGAGTGTCTTGAGGGCAAGAAGAATCGGATTAGTCCAAAAGATTAGGTGCTCTTCGGTAGTCTTTTTTCTTTGCAGGATAGATTCTTCGTTGCCGCGATAAATGTAAACGACATTCGGCACGCGCAAAAATTTTTCCGCGTAAAAAACCAAACCGAAAGTCCAAATGTCATCATCGCTTATGGTTGTGTGCGGGAAAAAAATTTCGTGCTCAATCATCAAGTCGCGCCGAACTAATTTACACCACGGCGTCACACAATATTTTTCGTCCAAGATTCTCTGAACTCTTTCCTCCAAGTCTTTTGGCTCAAGCGTCGGTTTGTTGGCAATCCCGCCTTTCTGCCAAGTCATCGTTTGAAAGTTTTTCGTTGCGAAGTTCTCCGCATTAAATCTTTCGCAGCAAACAACGTCGGCGTCAAATTTTTTTGCGAGGAGGTAAAGTTCTTCGAGAGCGGTCGGCTTGAGCATATCGTCGTTGTCCATGAAGAAAATATATTCGCCGCGAGAAAGTAACAAGCCCTTGTTGCGCGGGAGTGCTCCGCTGCCCGAATTTTTTCCATGTGCACGAGCTTCAATCGCCCGCCAAATTTCTCTGCGTAACTTTGAACAATCGCGCAACTTGAATCCGTCGAGCAATCGTCGACGATCACGACTTCAAAATTTTGAAATGTCTGACTCAAAATGCTTTCCAGACACTCGCCCAAAAATTTTTCCGCGTTGAACATGGGAATGACAACCGACACGCGCGGCAGGGTAAACCGGGAGGGCGTTTGAATTTCTGAATTAACAAAATCTGACATGCAATCATTCCTCCGAATAAATTTCAACGAGGCGACGAGTCCGCGCGGCGAAAATCCACTTGCCGACCTCCGCGCCTTTGAGTTCGGGCGGTGCATCCTTCCCGCCGATTTTTAACAGCTCGTCGATAATCTCGCGGGCGCGTTCAAGGTAGGGCGGCAAGCCGTGATTGTCCGCGCGAATGATGTCGCAAAAATCTTTCACGCCGAGTTTCAAGCCGTTCAGCTTCATCAGCAGCTCGACAATCTTGCCGGGCTTATTCAGGCGCGGGGCGCGCATGTGTTCGCGAATCACGAACGCCGCAGATTTTTTCCACTCGTTCGGGAGCGTCATGCGCCGATTCATTTGCTCAAGGACTTCAAGCCCGCGCTTTTCGTGTTTGTAATGGTGCGGGAGCATTTCGGGCGGCGTCGTGCCCTTGCCGATGTCGTGCATGAGTGCCGAGAATCTGACCATGGGTTTCGGGTTGACCGCCGCCACCTCGTCGACAATTTTGAGCGTGTGCTCGTAAGCGTCGCCTTCGGGGTGAAAGTGCGTCGGCTGAATTTTTCCGCGCAGTTGATAAATTTCGGGGAAAATTATTTCCAGCAACTCGGCGCGCGCCAAGCTCCTAAAAAAAATCGACGGTCTGTCGGTTTTGAGTGCAGTCTCCAGCTCGTCGAATATTCTTTCGGTCGGCTCGTGCGCCAGCTCCGCGCCGCAAAGTTTCATCGCCGCGATTGTCTCCGCGCAAATTTCAAAATCGAATTGCGCCGCCTGGCGTGCCGCCCGCAATGCTCGGACGGGGTCGTCGGTGAAATGTTTGCTCACGGCGCGAATTTTTTTGTTCAGCACGTCCTCGCGCCCGCCGAACGGGTCAACCAACTTTCCGCTCAAAATTTCAATCGCCATGGCGTTAATCGTCGTGTCGCGCCGAAATAAATCTTGCTCAATCGTTACGCTCGGCGAAAAAGAAATTTCAAAGCCGCGATAACCCGCGCCGATTTTTTTCTCGGTGCGGGCGAAAGCGACCTCGCAAAACTTTCCGTCAATCTCCACGGCATAAACGGGAAAAGATTTTCCGAACTTCGCCGCCTTCGGGAAAGCCGCGACAAAAATTTTTTCGTCGACGCCGGTCACGCAGTAATCTTTGTCGTGCGCCTCGACGCCGCGAAATTTATCACGAACCGCGCCGCCGACCAGATACGCCGCGCCGCCCGCCTCGTGAATTTTTTTTGCAAAGTCCAACTCAGTCATTTCAAAACCCGATTTAAAAAGTCAACGATGATATTAAACGCTTTCGGCTGATAAAAATAAACTGCCTCGTGGTCACCGCCGTTGATGATGTAATGAGTGGAGTCGACACCGTTTTTAATCAGCGCGTCGTGCAAAAGTTTTGATTGGCTCGGCGAAATTGTTTTGTCCGCGTTGCCGTGCATGATAAGGAAAGGCGGAGTGTTTTTGTCAATGTAAGTCAGCGGATTTGAATCGCGGGCGGTTTCGGGAGTGTTGAGCAGAGAGCCGCCTTTGCTGTCTTTGTAACAGGGCACGCCGTTGACAAAAAGTGCGGGGGGCGCGCCGGGGGAATAATACATATCTTGCTTCGCTTTGGGATAATCCGCGGCGACTTTGGTTAAGTCAGTCGGTCCGAAAATATCGACGACGGCTTGAACGTCAACGCGCTCATTGAGATAATCGCCGAAGTTAAATTTTTCAACGCCACCCGTGACGCCGACCATTGTCGCCAGATATCCGCCCGCCGACATTCCCATCACGGCAATTTTATTTTTGTCAATGTTGAATTTGTCGGCGTTCGCGCGCAGATAACGGACGGCCGCTTTCACGTCGCCGATTGCTTCAATGTAATTGACCGTGCCGATTGTTCGATAGTCGATTGTCGCCGCGACGAATCCCGCCTGCGCCAACTGATAACAAATTTGTGTTCCCGCGACTTTCGGGGCCGTCAGCCACCAACCGCCCGGCGCAAATATCACGGCGGGAACTTTTCCTTTGACGGCGGGCATATAAATATCCATTTGCAAACGACTTTCGGGCCACGTGAAGTATTGAGCGAACGTCACGTTCTGATGAAGACCGATTTCCGGCACGACGTTTTCTATCTCAATGACTTCGGTTTTTGCCGCCGCGCAGGTCGAGCTCACGAACACAACCGCCGCGAGGAGCGCGACGAAAAATTTTTTGTAAAGCATAAATCTTACCTTCCGTCAATCACTGACTCGGTCGCGCAAGATGACATCGTGGCTGCCACCTTCGACGATACTCACCGACGAGACCAAAGTTATCTTTGCCTTCTCCCTCAGCTCAGCCAAAGTCAGCGCGCCGCAGTTGCACATGGTCGAACGAATCTTGGCGAGCGTGCCGGTCATGTTGTCTTTGAGCGAGCCGGCGTAGGGCACGTAGCTGTCGACGCCCTCCTCGAACGAAAGTTTTTTGTCGCCGCCCAAATCGTAGCGTTGCCAGTTGCGCGCGCGGTTGGAGCCTTCGCCCCAATATTCTTTGTAGTAAGTTCCGTTGATTCTGATTTTGTCCGTGGGGCTTTCGTCGAAGCGGGAAAAATATCTGCCGAGCATGAGAAAGTCCGCGCCCATGGCAAGAGCCAGCGTCATGTGATAATCGTGGACGATGCCGCCGTCGGAGCACACGGGAATGTAAACGCCCTTCTCTTTGAAATATTCGTCGCGCGCGCGGCACACGTCGATGACCGCCGTCGCCTGCCCGCGCCCGATACCTTTTGTCTCGCGCGTGATACAAATCGACCCGCCGCCGATTCCGACCTTAACGAAGTCCGCGCCCGCGTCCGCCAAAAATCTAAAGCCCTCCGCGTCGACGACATTGCCCGCGCCGACCCTCACGTCCTCGCCGAAATTTTTGTGAATGTATTCGAGCGTAATTTTTTGCCACTCGCTGAATCCTTCCGACGAATCAATGCAAAGGACATCCGCGCCGGCTTTGAGCAGGGCGGGGACGCGTTCGGCGTAGTCGCGAGTGTTAATGCCCGCGCCCACGACGTAGCGTTTCTTCCTGTCGATGAGTTCAAGCGGATTGGTTTTGTTGTCGGTGTAGTCTTTGCGGAAGACCATGTAGCGCAGGCGTTGCTTCTTGTCGACGAGCGGCAACATGTTGAGTTTGTGTTCCCAGAGCAAATCGTTTGCCATGGGAAGAGTGGTCGTCTCGGCGTCGGCGTAAATTAATTTGTCGAAGGGCGTCATGAAGGTTTGAACTTGTTCGTTGCCGGTCATGCGCGTGATTCGATAGTCGCGGCTCGTGACGATTCCCAAAAGTTTTCCCGTGGGCTTTCCGTCGTCGGTCACCGCCATTGTCGAATGTCCCGTTTCCTTGAGCAGCTGAAGCATTTCGTTGAGCGTCGTCGTCGGCCTGAGGTTTGAATCACTCGACACGAAGCCCGACTTGTAATTCTTCACGCGCGCGACCATTGCCGCCTGCTCCTTAATCGGTTGCGAGCCGTAGATGAATGAGACGCCGCCCTCTTTTGCCAGCGCGATTGCCATCGTGTCGTTGGAGACAGATTGCATTATCGCCGAGGTCATGGGGATGTTGATGAGGAACTTGCACTCTTCGCCGCGCCGAAATTTTATCAGCGGCGTGGACAAATCGACGTTCGCGGGGATGCAATCTTTTGAAGAGTAGCCGGGCACGAGCAAATACTCTCCAAAGGTGTGTGATGGTTCCTGATAATAAAATGCCAATCTAATCCCTCCCGTTTTTCAATTAGGAATTAGGAATGAGGAATGAGGAATGAAGAATTGGTTTTAAACTTGTCCCTTGTCCCGTATCCCTTTTCCCTAGAAATCTCGATTCATGTCCACGAATTCAACAAGCTCGTCGACGCTGTAGCACTCAATGACCGTGGCGCAAATTTTTTTGAGCAACTGTTGCAGCTTGTGGAAGTCTCCGTTCGGCGGGAAAGGTTCTTCGGCGTTTAGCACGACCGTCAGAGTTTCGGGGCGAAGATAGGCGGCGGGATAAAAATTTTTGTAGAGAATCAAATTGCCCGCGATGCCCGTCGACACGACGAGCACTTCGCCGTAAATTTCAGTGTGCAGGGCGCGGCTCGTTCCCACCGCAAAATTTTCTGTCAGCGCGGCTTGAACTTCAGCTTCAGTCACGATACTTCCCTCCCGCGAAAAATTTTTTCTTAATTCGTCGAAGCGCGGGGTAATTCCTGCGCGGACTCTGCTGAAAAAATTTTTTGTCCCCTCTTTCTCAAGAGTGGACTCGCAGAACCTTTCCTCAATGCTGCGGCTCGTTCCTTCGATTGGGCGTTAAGAAATTTTTTTGTCTGTTGAAACTTACTTTTCTTTTGCGTGCCCAAAAGAAAAGTAAGCAAAAGAAAAGGGCACCTCGCAGGGGCGGCTCCTCACTCGTGGTTTGAAGGTTGAGGTTACCCGCAGCCTGGAGTGCGCCGGATGACGCCATCACGGCGTCAGACGCGGCGCGGCCGTCATCCATGACGGCCTCAACTTCCGTCAGAAAAAAAATTGCCCGCCGAATCTGGCGAGCGTAAGAAAAATTTTTGAGGCAAGCTGAGAAAATTTATTTTGCGTTGCGTTTGGCGGTCAAGTATTCATCCATGGCCTTGGCGACGATTTTGGAATACTTCACGGCGAGCACGACATTCTTCGCGCCGATGACGACGTCGCCGCTGGAGAAGACGCCCTCGCGCGTGGTGCGCCCTGACTCGTCGACGACGATTAAGCCGTTGTTGTCGACTTTCAAATCGTGCGTCGTGTTTACGATTTTGTCCTTCGGTCCTTGGCTTATGGCAATGATTGTGGAGTCGGCGGGCATGAGGACGGGTTCCTCCTCGCGAATCAAATTGCCTTGCTCGTCGTAAATGCGCGGGGTGAGGAGCGGACCTTCCTCGGTGAATTCTTTAATCGCCATGCCCTGCTGAATTTCAATGCCGTCGACAGCCGCGTAATCGAGTTCGCGCTCGCTGGCAGCAATTCTCTGACGGCGGGCGTAGAGCGTGACGTTTCGTGAGCCCTGACGGACGACGGTACGCGCCACGTCGATGGCCGAGTTGCCCGCGCCGATTATCGCCACGGTGTCGCCCAAGTCGTAAGCGTCGGGGTTCTGCAGATAATCAATCGCGTAATGGACGTTGCCGAGCGATTCGCCTTTGACGTGCGGTCGACGCGGACGCCAAACGCCCGTGCCGATAAAAATTGCGTCGTAGCCGTCGTTGAACAGGTCGTCGAGGTGGAGCGCGCCGCCGATTGCCGTGTTCGGGCGGAAGTGAATTCCCATTTCCCGCAGCTTGACTTGATAGCGGTCGAGGATTTTTTTCGGCAGGCGGAAGGCGGGAATGCCGTAGCGCATCATGCCTCCGACTTTGTCCATGCGTTCAAAGATTGTGATTCGATATCCGAGCGCGGCGAGCTTGATGGCAATTGTAATTCCCGCGGGCCCTGAACCGATTATCGCGACGCGTTGACCGGTGTCGGGCGCGCGGTCGATGCTTATCTTGTCGAAATAAAAATCCGAGATGTAATTTTCAATGCTGGGAATCTGAACGGCGGCAGCGTCCTTGCGCTTGCCCTGAATGCAGTTGCCCTCGCACTGATTTTCGTGGTCGCAGACCAGTGAGCAGACGACGCTGAGCGGATTGTTTTCAAAGAGCATGCGCCCCGCCTCCACGGTTTGCCCCGCCAGGAACAGCCGAATCATTTCGGGGATGTTCGTTTCAATCGGACAGCCTTTGATTCGACACAGCGGCTTCTTACATTGCAGACAGCGGCGAGCCTCTTCGATAACGTGTGCAGCCATAATTTTTCCCTCCCAAAATAAATTACGCTTATGCAGTTTAAAACAAATCCGCGGAAAAGTCTACCGTCCGAAATTTTCTTCGCCGCGCCCAAAAATTTTTCACGCCCGAAAATTTTCCGTGACGCGACCCAAAAATTTTTTCCGCCCGAAATTTTTCTCCGCCGCGCTCAAAAATCTTTTCAGCCCGAAATTTTTCTCCGCCGCGTTCAAAAAATTTTTTCAGCCCGAAAATTTTCCGTGACGCGTTCAAAAATCTTTTCCGCCCGAAAGTTTCTCCGCCGCGCCCAAAAAATTTTTTCCGCCCGAAAATTTTTACGAAGCCTTCTCCACGTGATGACGAACGACTTCCAAAAGATTTCCGCCCGCGAAAAAAATTCCCGCCCGAAGTCCGGCAGCTTCCGCCGCCTTGATGTCGCGGTCGCTGTCGCCGAACAGAATCGCCTCCGACGGATTGATTTTAAAATCTTGGCACGCGCGCAGAATCAAACCGGGCTTGGGCTTGCGGCACTCGCACGCGACGCTGAATTCTTCGACGATGCCTTCGGGGTGGTGCGGGCAGTAGTAAAAGGCGTCGATGTGTGCGCCGAGCTCTGATAAACTTTTTTGCATGAAGTTGTGCAGGGCGTCGACCTCTCGCGCCATGTACAGCCCGCGCGCAATGCCGCCTTGGTTCGTGACGACGATTGCCAAAAGCCCGCGTTCATTGCAAAACTTAATCGCCTCGCGCGCGCCGTCCACCCATTTGAACTTTTCAATCTCCCAAAGGTAACCGACTTCCTCGTTCAAGACGCCGTCCCTGTCAAAAAAAATCGCGCGAATCATGTGATCAACTCCTCGCCGAAAAATTTTCTTTCCGCGCCGAAATTTTCCTGCCGCAAAAAAAAGCTTGCCGATTTGATTTTTGGAAAGTATAATGTCAAAATATCAAGATGAGGTGATAAGTCATGCTGAACAACAAAGCAGACACCATTGAAGAATATATTTTGAAGCGGCTGGCACAAAACGCCGACCGACAAATCGAATTGAAGCGGACGGTATTGGCGGACGAGATAAGTTGCGCGCCGTCGCAGATAAGCTACGTGCTGAGCACGCGGTTCACGGCGGACAGAGGATTTGTGGTGGAGTCGCGGCGCGGGCTCGGCGGATACATTCGAATCGCGCTGATTGCCGAGGAGCTCGACCGCAAGCAGCTGATGTATCAGAGGATGCTCGACCAAATCAGTGAAAAGACTCCGTTCGCGCACGTGAAGTCGTTAATCGATTTTCTTTTGGAGAACAAATTAATCACGCGGCGCGAGGCAGAGCTCGTGGCGCAAATGTCGGTGAATCTTTATCGCTCGGAAGAGGCGGGCGAAATGAAAGCGGCAGAACGCGCGCGATTAACTCGGTCAATCTTCGTGACGCTGGCGAAGATAACCTGACACGCCAAAAATTTTTCCACAAAAAAATCCCCGACGATTAATCGGGGATAATTTTTTTACCGAATCAACTCCTAACTCCTAACTCCAAAAAAGTCTGCGGCAATTTTTGCGACACGACTTTCCTCACCGTGAAAGCTGTGGTCGGCACCGTCGAGGAGTTGAACTTCGCCGCGCCTGAAAATTTTTTTGTAACTCAAGCTGTAAGTGTAAGGGACAATGACATCAGCCTTGCCGTGAATCATCAGCGCGGATCCCGTAAATTTTTCTGCGGTTTCGTAAATGGGCAGCGTCTGCGCGGACAGAATGTAATTGCGCCCGACTTTGTGTCCGCCGAAAATTTCAACGAACGCGGGCGGATTGATTGAATCGTAAGTCACGCCGAATAAATTTCCGCGGATGGCATCGTCGCGCAAGACGGCGGCGGGAGCCATGAGCACGACGGCTTTAATTTTTTTCGCGCCGAGTTCGCCCGCGACCATCGAGGCAACGACTCCGCCCTGAGAGTGCCCCGCGATTGAAACGCTCGTGACGTTCGGCAGGCGTCGCGCGTATTCAAAAACTTTTTTGGCGTCTTCAATCTCGTTGGGCACGGTCATGTCTTGGAAGTCGCCGTCGCTGTGTCCGTGGCCGTTGAAGTCGAAGCGAATCGAAGCAATGCCGCGCGCCTCCAATTCGTCGGCCAAACTCGTCAGCAAGAGCGAATCTTTGTTGCCCGTGAAGCGCCGTGGCAGATTATCACGAGCGGAAAATTTTTTTGAGCGTCGGGCGTCTGCAGGACGGCGGAAAGTTTTCCGTGGTCGCCGTCAAGAGAAAAATTTTGGCTGTGCGCGGAGGCCGTCAGCGGCACGACGAACAGAATCAGCGCGAAAAAATTTCAGCATGATGAATCCTCCTTTGCAGAAAAAAAACTCCCGACAAGTTCGCGGGAGGTTTTCGTTTGAATTTATTTGCGTAAAACATTGTAACGATAAAAATATCCTTCAACGAGCAACCGGCGTGCCGAAGAGTCATTCTTGCATTCGATGATGTTGAATAAATCTTGGTGAGCCTTTTTGAGTTCGTTGCCTTTGCCGAGCTTAATCATGTTGCGAATCGTGGTCATGCGCATTTCGCTTGTCAAAGTCCGAACGAGCTTTGCGATTTGTCCGAGCAAAGAATTGTGCGCCGCCGTCGAGATTGCCTCGTGAAATTCGTCGTCGGCGATAAAAATCTGATGAGCATCGCCGACGCCGATTTCCGTCAGCAATTTGTTCAGCTGCTCTTCGAGCTGGAATAAATCTTCGGGCTCCGCCTTTTCCATTGCCAATTCCAAAATGCCGAGGTCAACCCACTCGCGCAACTCTTTGAGCGAATCGATTGAATCCGATTGGTCGAGAATGATTCCATAAAGCAGCGGGTTAATCATTTTGTCCGAGAAGCCGTTTGCCACGAAAGTTCCTTCGGGGCGACGGATGTCGAGCACGCCGAACGAAACCAAAATTTTTATCGCCTCGCGGATTGAGTTGCGCCCGACGCCGAAGCTTGCCGCCAACTCCATTTCCGTCGGCAACTTGTCGCCGGGGCGGAGCTCTTTGTAAATCATTGCGTAAGTCAAACGGTCGATAACCTGCTGCACAACCGACGTGTTGTCTATCGGGCGCAGAAAACTTTTTTCAACAACCTCGCCGATTTCCATGGCGGCACGTCCTTTCTCTCAAGACTTTGTTTCAATTATAACTTGCAAAGTTTCCTTGTCAAGCGGATATGGCGCGCCGCCGATTTTCTCGCCGAAGGGTGAATGAAATATTTTCTTTGAAGTTCGAGTCGGCAATGCGGTCAAAATTTTCCACGAGGGATTTTGTAATTCGCAGGCAGTCCTCCGTGCTGAAGCCCGTCTCCATGTAAAAATTTTCGTCGAGCTTGAAGTCGGTCGGTTCGGTCGTGAACAAGGAGCGGCGGGCGGTCGTCGCTTGGCGGAAGGCGTCTTTGTCGAAGGCGTAAAGTCGGCGAACAATCTCGCGCAGCATGTGATTCCAATACGGCATTTCCATTTCCGTGTCGTCGATGGAAAGCGTCGCGGGTTTCGTCCCTTTCAAAGCCCCGAAGTCCGAATCGAGATTGAAAGTGTCGCTGAAATTTACCGAGCGCGAGCTGAATTCTTCGGGCAAAATCCAAACTTTAATCGCCGCCTCCGCCAATCTTTTTGCGCGCGTTTGAATTTGCGCGGAAGTCCATTCGGGGTAGCGGCAAATGTTTCGCGTGAAGTAAAAATTCGAGGCGGAATAAATTTCTTTCTTCTTGTCGAAGTCGCCGTTGCTCAGCTCGGAGTTGTAACCTGTCAAAGTCAAATTGCCGGGCGTGTGAAGCCAAACTTCATGCGCCGAGGAATCGTTGCGTTCGCGAAGATAATTTTTCCAACTGCCGGTCAATCTTTGCGGCATGATGTGTTCGACGGTCGCCGAAGAGTAAGCGGGCAATTCTTTCGCGCGCGTCGCCCGTTCCAAAGAGTAAAGCAGATATTTGCACAGAGCGGGCTTTATCGTCTCGTACAAATTTTTTGTCACCAGAGCCGCTTGGAAATCTTTATCGTTCGGGAAAGAGTATGAGCCCTTGCCGAAAGTAATTGCGCGCCAGAAAATTTTTTCGTCCAAAGAATCTTCTTTATCGAGGCGAGTGAGAACATTGCCGGCGAACTGCGGATGAATTCCGTTGCGTCTGCAAATTTTTGCGCGGAAGGTCAGAGAGATGAGCGCGTCGACAAATTTTATGAACGTCTCCTCGTCGAAATGATTTTTTTCAAAGCGGTCGAGCAGATACATCAAAATAATCGGAGCGTTGCCGGCGTCGAGCACGTGAGTGAGTTCGTAAAATTTTTTGTCGAGCGGCGAAAGGTTTTCAAACTTGGTCTCGTCGCTGAAGATGAAGCGGCGGAAAAATTTTGCGTAACGGAGCATGTCTTCGAGGCACGGCTTGGCGGCGTGAAAATTTTTCGCGAAATAATCTTTGAAGACGACGTAAAGGTTTCGATTGCTCAAGCGGCGTTTCTTTGTCTCCATCACCGCGTCGGATTTGCGTTTCGCGATGAGATACTGCACCAAAAAATTTTCCATGTCGTCCGAGAGGCGCAAAAGTTTTTCAATCTGCAGCCAATAATTTTCGTAAAGATTTTTCTGTTCGTCGTAGGCGAGAGGCATGAGCAAAAAGTTTCGGATTAAGTCCGCCTTGGTCAGGTCGAGTCCTGTGGAGTTGAGCGATTCAAAAATTTCTTGCGGGTTTTCGTCTTGGAGAAGGATGCTGACGACTTTCAGATTGTAAATCGCTTCGGAGAGTTCTTTGAGCGTGAGCGATGACTCGGAAATTTTTTCGTTCAAGAGCCGGTAATTTCTGTAAAGAGGAGAATCTTTTTCTTGGGCGGAGAAAATTTTTTCGTCGAATTCGTCTGCCATGAGCTTTTCAAAAGTTGCGCGGTCGTAATCGGACAGACGCAACTTGCATTTGCCTTTGAGCGCGCCTTTGTCGTGCTTAAGAAAAGTTGCGCTTATATCGTCGCGCAAATCTTCGTCGTCGGTCGAATCGTAAATTGCCTTGGCGAACAACATGGTGCTTGTGATTCGCTGTTGCCCGTCGATGATTATGAACTCCTGAAAAATTCCTGCGGCGGGCTTGTGCTGATAAACGAACGTGCCGATGAAATGTTCTCCTCCGTTCTTTGCGATAAATTCCACGTCGTCGAAGAGTTGCTCGCAGTTTGAAGTTTTCCAATCGTAATTGCGCTGATAGACGGGAATAACGAGCGTCCGCTTGTCCGCGATGAATTCGTTGATTCGCATAACGCTTGCCTGCACTCGACATCATCTCCAAAAAATTTTTTCACAAGTTTAAACGGCGCAGCGATGCTTGTCAAAAAAATTTCCCGCAAGAAAATTCTCGCGGGATTTTTTATCGGCTGGAAAAAATTATTCGGCGTCGAAGGGCGTGTGAGCTTTGCGCTGATATTTCGTGTGGTAATGGACGACGTAAATATTTTTGCCGGTGATGTGGCGGATGTCATCGAGGTAACAGAATTGGCGCGTCTTCGGGTAGACGAGGATATCGCCCTCCAAAATGTCTTGGGTGTCCGAGATGATGAGCGTGCTCTGTTCGGTCTCGCTGAAGAAAGCGTAGACGAGCGGTTCGATTACGCGGTTGTCGCGCACGGGCACGAAGACGTTGGGCTGGAGTTTCGAGGCTCCCTCAAAGTATTGGTCGAGTACGATTTTCAAGTTGGCGTCCATAAGAATCCCCCTTCCGTTTTGAAGCATTTTATATAAGTGTGCCGCCGCTGTCAAATTCAGTTAGGATTTAGGATTTAGGATTTAGGAGTTAGGAGTTAGGTGTTGGGAGTTGGGAACTAAAAAAAATCCCCGCGCGTTTGCAGGGAATTTTTTATTGTGAGGCGATGAGCAGGCACTTAACTTTCCGAACGAGCCAATCGTCAATCGAAAAGCCGAATGAAATTTCAGCGTCGGGTGCGCGGCGTTTAAAAATCTTGAAAAGTTTTTGCGCCTCCTCCAGCGATAAATTTGCTTTGGCGGCCGTGATGTTGACCAAAATTTTTTTCGACGCCTTGAAATTGTCGGCGGTGCTCTCGGCGTGTTCGAGGGCGGCCTTGGCGGCTTTGACGACGGAATTTTTTCCTTTGTGCTCTCCGTAACTGACAACCGCCGCAGAATTTTTCACAAGCTCGGAAATATCTTCGACGTCGAGTTTCGGCTGACCCTCAAGCGTCACTGCCTCCACAAAATTTTGAACGACCTTGCACGTGTCGAGCGCAAAATTTTCACTCGGCAATTTTATCAGCGCGTCGAAAATAATTTCGTCCTCGGCGTCCTCAAAATTTCCGCCGGCGATAAAAATCACGGGCGCGCCGACTTTTTTGGCGCAGTGAGCGGTGAGCGCGACAGCTTTTATATTTTCCCAAACTTCATCCGCCACGACGAAAATTAAATTCGCGCCGCGCAGAGCCCTGACCAAATTTCTTTCGTCGGCCATGTCGAGCAGGCGGAGCTTGTGGCTTGCCTTGCAGCCGTCGAGATTTTTAACGTCTTGCCTGTCGACGGCGAAATGCTTCACGCCCTGCAAATTTTTTTCCAAGATACAATTAAGGGCGGAGAGCCCGCCCGAAAGTTTTTCCTTGCCGGCAGTGTTGACGCCGACGACTTTGACTTTTACGAATTGATTTTCAAAACTACTTCCCAGCACGTTCATCAACCCTCCGTCAAAAAATTTATCTCCTGTTGCGTCTGTTGAAGAAATCGGGAATTATATTTGGGAAACGCCCCGACGGACGCGGCTGCTCCTCTTGCGGCGGCTGAACGGTTCGATTGTAAGGCGGCGGCTCCTGCTGATTGAATTGCTGTTGCTGATTATATTGCTGTTGATTGAATTGCGGCGGCTGCGGCTGAGATTTTTGCGGGGGCTGAGTTTGTTGAGCGGGCGGCGGATAAAATTTTGTCGGAGGAATTTCTTTTTCGGCGGGCGCGAGATTTTCTTCGCCGAAGCGCGTGGCGATAATCGTGACGATGATTGTGTCGCCCAGGGTTTCGTCGACGCTGACGCCCCAAATAATTTCTGCGTCGGGGTGAGCGGCTTCTTGCACGGTGGTGGACGCCTCGTTGACTTCCAACATGGAAAGCGAATCGGTCGCGCCCATGAAGTTCAAAAGAATTCCGCGCGCGCTGTCGACGCTCGTCTCAAGCAAGGGGGAGGCAATGGCTTTCTTGACGGCTTCGACTGCGGCGTTGTCGCCCGACGCTTCGCCCACGCCCATGAGTGCCGCGCCCGCGTTGTTCATGATTGATTGCACGTCCGCGAAGTCCAAGTTAATGACGCCGGGCACAGCGATTAAATCCGAAATACCTTTGACACCTTGGCGGAGGATGTCATCGGCGAGAGCGAAGGCTTGAGTCATTGTGGTTTTTTTGTCGACGACTTGGAGCAAACGGTCATTGGGGATTGTGATAATCGCGTCGACTTTCTGTCTGAGGTTTTCGATACCCATGTCGGCATTTCTTTTGCGGCGGGGCCCCTCGAAGGCAAACGGGCGAGTGACGACCGCGACGGTCAAAGCGTTCACCTCGCGAGCACACTCCGCCACGACGGGAGCCGCACCCGTGCCCGTGCCGCCGCCCATGCCCGCCGTGATGAATACCATGTCCGAGCCGCGCAGGGCTTCCAAGATGTCGCTGCGACTTTCTTGGGCTGCGCGCTCTCCGATTTCGGGGCGAGCACCCGCGCCCAACCCGCGAGTCAATTTCTCTCCGATTTGCATTCTCTTGGGTGACTTGCTCAAGAGCAACGCTTGCGAGTCTGTGTTGACTGCGATAAACTCCACGCCCTCCAAACCCGATTCAATCATTCTGTTTACCGCGTTCGAGCCGCCGCCGCCGATTCCGATTACTTTTATCTTCGCCAGTTGGTCTAAAGTATTTTCGTCGAATTCAAACATCTGCTTTCCCCCCGTGAAAAAATTTCTACGTAAGCTGTGTAAGTTTAGCATGCCTTAATGAAAAAACTTTGTAACGTTTTAAATTTCATTCAGGCGTCGAGTGTCCCCTCTTTGCTCAAGAGCGGATTTAAAGAATCATTCGTCGCTTCGATTGTGGGTAAAAAAATTTTTTGAGTGATGAACACAAAAAAATTTTCCTCCGCTTCTGCGAAGCCACTCTTACGTTAAAAGAGGACGAGCTTTTCGAGGGCGGACTCTGCCCGGGGCAAGCTCTCAACGCTTATCAAAATCGATTCGGCATTCAAACATGCGGTGCCACGGATTCGACACGTTAAAATCATTCCACTGCGGAAAATATTTGACGGCGAACTCGTGCATGAATTTATTTTCGAGCGTAATGATTTCGGATTCGTGGTCGCCGAGGCTCAAATAAATTTGTAAGGGGTTCGGATATTTTGTGAGGTGCTTGGCGATTTGCGTGCGGACATTCGCTTGATAAGCCCAGTCGTCGAGGTATCGGGCGGCGAGCAAGCGGTCAATCGACGCGCGGCTCATTTTTTTTGTGAGGACGCCCATGCCAATCGCGAAGCCCGAAGTATTCGTCGCCGTGTTCAAGCCGCCGTACGCGTTCAGCTTGAAGAGCAGATTTTTTTCGTGGAGTTCATCCATCAAAAAGTTATCGGAGCCGTTCGCGGAAATGCTGTCGGCGACACCGACGGGCAGATTTTGATTCACGGCGTCCTCAACCATCGCGGAAAATTTTTCGGCGTTGCGCGCGAAATATTTCTGCTGACGTTTGGTCAAAAATTGCGGCGGGCAAGAATTGTGCAGCTCAAAAGTTTCGCCGTTCGGGTCGGTGTTCACGAAGAGGACAAAATCCGCGCGTTCGGGATTGGGCACGAACATGCCGCCCGCGATTAAAATTTCGTCGCGAATGGAAAGCCCGATTTGCTCGTCGGAGTAATGCGGAATGGTTTTTTCGCCGACGCCGTGATTGTATTGGACGTTGACGAAGGGCAGGTCGCAGTTCAAATCGTTGACGGCGCGGGCGAGCAACAGCATGGCGAATTCGTCAATGCCGGCGTGCGATTGCGCCTTGGTCTTCGGGATGTCTTTCATGTATTCGGCGAGCTGAAGTTTTTCGCGGTGAGTTTGACAGAGCGGAGCATTATCGTCGCGCCCGATGATGAAAAAATTTATGTGGCCGTCTTTGACCAAGTCCAAAATTTTTTTCGTGGCGGAAAGATTTTTCTCGCGGCGAGCAAACCAATCGTCCAAAATTTCGTCGGGAATACTCCTCTTGAGTTCTTCGAGCTGAAAATTTTCCTTGTCGGTGAGCTTGCCGCTGTCCTGAATATCGAGCAGGCGCGTGAGCAGGAAAATTTGCGTGCCGTATTGCCCGTAATAATCGGGCTCTTCAATATCGCCGGGCGTGCCGAAGTAAGGCGTCCTCATCAGCGAGCCGAACAGATACAAATTGAGACTCGGATTTTTTTCACGCAGAGATTTAAAATTTTCGACGCGCGCGAATAAAGTTTCGGCGGGAATTCCGTGCGAGCGCGAGGGAATCAATCCGCCGTAAAGCAACGCGTCGGACGAAACGACTGCGGCGTCGCAAAGGAAGGCATTATCTTGAAACCACGTCCAAAGTTCGTCGGGGCGAGTCAAAAGTTCAGTCGGCGGCGAAATAATTTCGTAACCGAGTTGCGCGACGACATCGGCGGGCTGCTGAGAGGAAACGGGGCGGTCGTCGTGCGGGATGAATAAAATTTTTTCGGCATAAGCACTCGGCATGAGGAAGAAAATCGCGGCAAGTGCCATGAAAAAATTTTTCAGCATGTCATAACCTCCAAAATTTTTTGCGCCAGTTTATCACGGGAAAAATATTTTGACAACGCGGCAGGTAATTTTCGCGCGCGCATAGAAATTTAAAGCGCAAAACTTTTGGAAGGAGACGGTAAGGTGGATGCAAAGCTCGTCAACCCGATAATAGATGCATTCATGGAAGTCATGCCGCAGATGGGCTTTCCCATGCCGCGGCGTCAACGAATTTATTTGCAGGACAGAAACGTAATCAGCAAGGGCGTCGCTCTCACGGTCGGCTTCACGAAACAAATGCACGGCAAAGTCGTTTACAACATGACGGCGGACACTGCGCGTTACATTGCCTCGACGATGATGCTCGGAGTGCCCGTCACCAGATTCAACGAATTGGCGCAAAGTGCTCTGCGCGAAATGTCAAACATGCTCACGGCGCGCGCCGCCACGAATTTCACGAAGCTCGGACTCGACGTGGACATCACCACGCCCGAACTTGTAATCGACGAAGACCACACGATTAAAGTCAGCGATTCGCACTTCCTGACGGTCGAAATGGAAATCGGCGGGCAAAGGCTCGACATTGCCCTTGCCGTTGACCGCGAGGCATAAATTTTTTCGACAAAAAAGCTCCCGCGCAGGGAGCAATTTTTTTTGCAACGGCGAATTATTTTCCGTCGCGGGGTAAAAAATTTTTCACGGGCGAGAAATTCTTCAGCGCGGAGAAATTTTTCGTCGTGGGGCAAAAAATTTTTCACGGGCGAGAAATTCTTCAGCGCGGGTAAAAAATTTTTCACGGGCGAGAAATTCTTCAGCGCGGAGAAATTTTCCGTCGTGAGACAAAAAATTTTTTCATGAGCGCGCGGCACTCCTCCTCCATAATGCCCGCCGTCACGAGTAGCCGATGATTGAGCGCGGGATTGTTCACGACGTTGAAGAGTGATTCCGCCGCCCCGAATTTTGAATCGACCGCGCCGTAAACCAGCCGTCGCACTCGACACAAAATCAACGCGCCCGCACACATTGCGCAGGGCTCAACGGTGGAATAAAGTGTGCAACCCGACAGCCGCCGCCGACTCGCCGCCCGCAAGACCAAAAGTTCCGCGTGCGCCGTCGCGTCGTGCAGTTGCTCCATGCGATTGTGGTCGCGGGCAATTAAAGAGCCGTCCTCGTCGATGAGAACGGCTCCGATTGGAATTTCATTTTCGTGATACGCCCGCCACGCTTCCTCCAGCGCGAGGCTCATAAACTCTCTGTCCATCAACAGACCTCCTCAGGCAAGCAATCTCTCCAAACCCAAGCCGCTTGCATAAAACAGTGAGTGAGTCCCGCAACTTGTCAGCTCCAGGTCGTAAGCTTCGGGAATCTCGGTTTTTTTGACGGGTGCTGCCTTTTTATTCATCACGCGCCGCAGTTCTTCGGCGAAAGAATTTTTTTCATCCCGACGTCCGCGCCCGCTGTCGAAGCGGTGCTTGTTATCGTGAGCGACGCCGTTGACGCGAGCAACCCGTGCGATTTTTTCTACTCTGTCCAACATTGTGCTCTCCTCCTTGGAAAACTTTTGTTCGCGTCCTTCAACCTAACTATCGATTAAATTTTTCACCTCCTTAAATCAAAAGGAACTCCACCGTTTACGGCAGAGTTCCTTGATTCAGTTTTCGAGATAAAATTATTCGAGCGCGCCGGCAATCTTGCTGTTGACTTCACGAGCCGCCGCAACGCTCTCGGCGAACTTGGCTTGTTCGGCTTCGGAGAATTTGACTTCGACGATTTTTTCCACGCCGTTCTTGCCGAGGATGACGGGCACGCCGATGCACAAATCTTTTTCGCCGTATTCGCCGTCGAGGTAGACGCAGCAGGGAATCAATTTCTTTGCGTCGAGGGCAATGGCCTCAACGAGAGCCGCAGCCGCCGCGCCGGGAGCATACCAAGCGGAAGTGCCCAAAAGTTTCGTGCAGGTCGCGCCGCCGACTTTGGTCGCTTCGACAGCTTTTTGAATCGCTTCGTCGCTGAGGAATTGGGTGACGGGGATGCCGCGATAAGTTGCGAGGCTGACGAGCGGGACCATCGTTTTGTCCGCGTGGCCGCCGACAACCATGCCGTCGATATCGGTCGGGGTTGCGGGGTAGCCGGCTTCCTTGAGAGCTTCGGCGAGGTAATAACGGAAGCGGGAGCTGTCGAGCATGCCGCCCTGCCCGATAATGCGGTTGCGCGGGAGCTTGGTGTCCTTGAGCGTCAGGTAAGTCATCGCGTCCATGGGGTTCGAGACGATAATCAGAATTGCTTCGGGCGAGTGCGCCAAGATTTGGTCGACAACACTCTTGACGATTTTTGCGTTGGTGCCGATGAGTTGTTCGCGGGTCATGCCGGGTTTGCGCGGAATGCCGCTCGTGACAACAACGACTTGCGAGCCTGCCGTCGCCGCGTAATCGTTGGTCACACCCGTCACGGTCGTGTCGAAGTTGAGCATGTGCGAAGTCTGCATGATGTCCATCGCTTTGCCTTCGGAGAGACCTTCTTTGATGTCGATGAGGACAACTTCACTCGCGAAGCCTTTGGTCGCCAGGACGTTCGCCACGGTCGCGCCGACATTACCTGCACCAACTACTGTTACTTTCATTTAAAAATGCCTCCTCAAAAATTTGCTGGGCTTATTGTAACATATCGAATTATAATTTTCTACAAGAATTCTGCGCAACGTAAAAAATTTTTTCTGCGGCGGAAAATTTTTTGCGGCGAAAATTTTTTCCGGCGTCAAAATTTTTTCGGGCGACGAAATTTTTTTGCGACGGAAATTTTTCTGGCGACGAAATTTTTTCCGGCGTCAAAATTTTTTCGGGCGTTCAAAATTTTTTCGGGACAAAAAAATTAAGCCGCCATGAATGACGGCTGAACGATTGAAGCCTCCGCGCGCGAGGCTTTTTATTTTTCGCTGTCGAGTGAAGTCGAGAGCGGCACGAGGATTTTTTCGTCGTAACATTTGAACGCGTCGTCGACCAATTTTTTGTCGGGCGAAGGAGTGAACGCGCTGACCAACGGCACAAGGATTAATCCGACGAGCATGGCAATCGCGCCCGAATTAATCGGCGACTGGAGAATCGCGGGGAAGGCGGGGCGGATTAACATGTTGGCGGTCATCAGCACGCTGCCGAAGATGAAGCACGCCCAGCAAGCCGCCGTCGAAACTTTTTTGGAGTAAAGAGAGTACATGAACGGCGCAAGGAATGCGCCCGCCATTGCCCCCCACGACACGCCCATAAGTTGCGCGATGAAGTTCACCGAGCTTTTGTATTGGACGAGCGCGAGCACCGCCGATATCGCAATGAACACCACGACCAAAATTCTTATCAACAAAACCTGCCGCGGCTCACTCATGTCCTTGGCGAAGTTGTCGCGGATTAAATCGAGCGTGAGCGTGGAGGACGAGACGATGACCAGCGAAGAGAGCGTCGACATGGACGCCGACAAAACCAAAATCACCACGAGCGCAATCATTCCCTCCGACAGCCCCGAAAGCATTGTCGGCACCACCGAGTCGAAGCCGTTCGCCTTGATGTCGATTTGGTCGGAAAATAATCTGCCGAAGCCGCCGAGGAAGTAACAGCCGCCCGCCACCACGAATGCAAACAGCGTCGAGATGACCGTGCCCTTTTGAATCGCCTGCTCATTTTTTATCGCGTAAAATTTTTGAACCATCTGCGGCAAACCCCACGTGCCCAGCGAAGTCAAAATCACGACGAACAAAAGATTGAGCGGGTCGGGTCCGAAGAACGAGGAAAAAATTCCGGGCGTCGAGGAAACATTTGCGTCGCTGACACGAGCCAGCCCGTCGAGCGCGTTTATGAATCCGCCCTTCGATTCGAGCACGGCATAAATCACCGCGGAAATTCCCACGAGCATGACGACGCCTTGAATGAAATCGTTAATCGCGGTCGCCATGTATCCGCCGGCGATGACGTAAACGGCGGTGAGCACAGCCATAAGCAAAATGCAAACGGAGTAGTCGATACTGAACGCCATGCCGAAAAGTCGAGAAAGCCCGTTGTAAAGACTGGCGGTGTAAGGTATCATAAAGATGAAAATTATAATTGCCGCACCGATTTTCAGCGACGGCGAGCCGAAACGTTTTTCAAAGAACTGAGGCATGGTGGCGGTGTCCAGGTGGCGAGTCATGACGCGTGTGCGCCTGCCGAGGATGAACCACGCCATGAGCGAACCAATCAGCGCGTTGCCGATTCCCGCCCACGTCGCCGCGATTCCGTACTTCCAGCCGAACTGACCCGCGTAACCGACGAACACGACCGCCGAGAAATAACTTGTGCCGTAAGCAAAAGCCGTGAGCCACGGACCGACGCTGCGCCCGCCCAAAACAAAGCCGTCGACGTCGGTGGCGTGCTTGCGGCAGTAGAGACCGATTCCAATCAGCACTGCAAAATACAAAACGAGTAAAGCAACCTTCATTGAAACAAAACCTCCAAGCAAGGGACAAGGGACAAGAGCTTTTCCCTAAATCCTAAATCCTAAAAAGGAGTTGACCCGCTGTGATTATCGACATGCACACGCACATCTTCCCCGACGAAATTTCCGCCGCCGTCATTGAAAAGCTCAGCCGCGTCAGTCACACGCCCGCCTTCACGGACGGAAGCTTGAACGGTCTGAAAAAATCCATGGACGCCGCGCAAATTAATTTGTCGGTGATTCTGCCGGTGGCGACGAATCCGCGGCAGGTCGAAAAAATTAATTCGTCCTCCGCCGCACTCAACGAAAAATTTTTCGGCGAAGGAATTTTTTCACTCGGCTGCATTCACCCCGACAGCTCCAATTATCGCGCCGAGCTCAGCCGCGTGAAAAATTTCGGGCTAAAGGGTATCAAACTTCATCCCGTTTATCAAGATACAAATTTGGATGACGTTAAGTTCCTGCGAATCATTGACCGCGCCGCCGAGTTGGATTTAATCGTCGTGACGCACGCGGGGCTCGATATCGGATTCCCCGGCGTCGTTCGCTGCTCGCCGCAGATGATTCGCCGCGTCGTCGAACAGGTCGGAGAGTTTAAATTCGTCGCGGCGCACATGGGCGGCTGGAAAAATTGGGCTCAGGTCTTGGAGCTCTTGGCGGACAAAAATGTTTTCATCGACACGGCGTTCTCCACTGGGAAAATTATTCCGCGCGAAGATTTTCCTTGGGAAGAGAGCGCGCTGAAGCTTTTGGACGCCGCGCAGTTCATGACGTTCGTAAAAATTTTCGGCGCGGAGAAAATTTTATTCGGCACCGACAGCCCGTGGACGGAGCAAAAAATTTCCTTGGACTTTATAAAAAATCTGCCGCTGCCCGCCGTCGACAAAAATAAAATCCTCGGACTCAACGCGCGAAAACTTTTGGGGCTTTGAACGAAGGCGCGCGCGATGTTGAAAGTCATAAGCGTGGGCGGCGGCGGCATGTTCGCCGTGAATCACATGATTGATTCGGGCGTGACGGGCGCGGAGTTCATTTCGTGCAGCAGGGATAAAATGTCTTTGCAGATGTCGAAGGCTGAGAAAAAAATTTTGCTCGACAAAAATGTGTCTTACGGTCTCGACGGCGGTTCAACCGAAAGAAGTGCAAAGGCGGCGAATGAAAGTCGCGAAGAAATTTTGTCGGCACTGCGCGGCGCGAAGGCGGTTATAATCGTCGCGGGGCTCGGCGGTTTTGATGGCACGGGCGCATCTCCGGTCGTGGCGAAATTTGCAAAGGAACTCGGCGCGTTGACAGTCGCGGTCGTCACTTTTCCTTACAGATTTGAAGGACTAAGACGGACTGCGAGAGCCGAAGCCGCCTTGGAAAAATTGCTCGCGCGCGCCGACATGGTTGCAAAAATTTCCAACGACAAAGTTCTGCAAAGCGTCGATAAAAAGATGAAAATGACAATGACTCACGCGTTCAAGTGCGTTGATGAAATTATTTGCCGCGCCGTCAAAAGTTTGGTCGACATATTTCGCGGCGTGGGCAAAGCGTCTTAATCTTATTGGGATTCACGCGCTTGTCAAATGCCCGCCGCCGATTCAAAGCAAACTACACACTCCCATAAAATAAAAAATTTTTTTGTGAGTCGAAAGGAGTGATGTCCATTGCTTGAGTGCAAACCGTCTCGACAAAGAGAATTGCCGACGTGCTCTTTACTTACTCTATTATAAAAATCGTTGGCTGGGTTGTTTTTGGCAAGAACATGGCATTTTGTCTTTGCCAAGTGTCGGTTGGACAACGGAAGGTTGGGACGATTTGAGCTTTGCCGGTCTTGAAAAAGGAACGATTGTCGTGATTTCTACCCTTGGCAGCAAGAGGGATGTAGATTTTTTTATGCGAGGTTACAATGAAATGATTCGCCGAATTGAACCGCCTTTAATTATCGTTTACGGAGACATGTTGCCGGAAATGAAAGGACGGTTCGTAAATTTTCGTTATGAAGATTCTTTTCGACCTAAAAAGCATCCTTGTTATCAGGGGAGACTTTTCGAGGTTTCACCAATTTTTGAAAGGAGATGATTGCCATGGGTAGCAGAATTTCATTTAAGAATGTACACGCCGGTAATTTTACTTTTGTGGACGGCGGAAAAACTTTCCGCTCCATAGGCGGATTTGACAACGTCAAGATTTTAGTCAGAGACAGCGGCTCCGTCAAAGCTCCCGAATTTTCGCATACGGCTAACAGGATTTACGCCATTGTTCAAGGCGGCGAATTAAAACACCGCGCCTATTACGATGAAAATCATAAACAGGCGGTGGTCATTGATTTAAGACACAAACATCGCGGAGTTCAACCGCACAAACACATTTACTTGAATCACTCTGACAACGGGATTGCCATTTCTGAAAAAGAACGGGCTTTGGTCAACGAGATTAAAGAAAGGCTCGGATTACAATGAGAATCAACGAGTACAACAGCTTGTACGAATTTATTTACGAGTACGACAGCGGTCGCCGCCCCTCCACGGAAACTCAGCCGCGCAAGTTCATGGGCATTGAATTTTTGTATCGCGGCGTCTATTATCGCATGTGTTACGAGCCCGTCGAAAACGAAGGCGAGCCCCGATTTTATTACGTTTACATCATGCACTGCGAATCGCGAGGCTATCCTGCCGCCGACAGGTTTGAAGTGATTGCTCGTTACGAAAAACTTCACGACCTGCTGAACAATTTCTTTATCGACGGTGTTCCGTTTAAGGATGTCATAATGGATGACAACACCGAAATTCTCAGTCAAGATTAGTAAGTTGTTCGTAAAGTTTCATAAGCTCCGCGACGATTTTTGATTCGTCTTCCAAAAAATTTTCGAAGCCGTAAGCGGCCGCAACTGCGCGGTCATTTTTTTTGTGCGCGTCACGAAGTTCCTTCGGCATGGAAAGTTCGTCGTACAAATCGGCAAGCGTCGACTGCGGATAATTTTTTCGCGCGTCCAAAATTTTTTGCGCCGTCGATTCGATTAATTTTTTTTGCTGCGCGCTCGGCTCCGCCCACGGAAATGTGTTGTAAACCGTCGTCGTGCCGTAACTGTAATCGGACTTCAATCTTCCCGCGACGGTTCTCATCCACGCCATGTGAATTGAACTCGTCAGCACTCCGAAGGTGTAAAGGTCGCAGTTCGGAATGAAGAGGGCTTTGTTGTTCACGACGGCTCCCGCGTCAATGAAACCCATCGGAATGTATCGGCGGTTCTCGGAAGAAACCATCGGCATGAACAGCGCGGGCGCGTCGACGAATCTGTCTTCGGCGAAAAGCGTGGGCGTTTCGGCGCGGCGGCGGGTCTGCGCTTTCTTGCTCGCCAAGCGAAAATTTTTTACGGCTTGCACTCGTTCCATGACGCGCGGCATCTTGCGCAGTTCATTCGGCGGACAATCTTTCAGCCACAAACACCAGCGAACGATTCCGTTAATGAATTCGTTGGAGCCGACGTATCGACGGATAAATTTTTGAGCAGCGGGCTCGCGCTTGAGAAAATCTTTGCACTCGTCGTCGGTCAGCAAAAAATTTCCGCCGTCAGTCGGACAGCTGCCGACGAACATTGGCGGGACATCTTCGCGGCTCGGATTGGCTTGCGGCATGACGATGACGTTGGCTCCGTCGACGAGGTAAGCGTTGATGAATTCGGCGACGCGAACGGTCTCGCCGCTGAAAATTTTTTTGACGGGCGCATTGAACTTCGCGAAGCCGACGACGACACAGTGAACGGCGGCTTGGTCGAAACTCTCACTCGCCCACTTGAACGTTTGGTGAACGAAATTAATCACGACGCCTTTGCCGAAAAGATAATTCCACAGCGGCGGCACGGCAATGCCCTGGCTGATTGAGTTGGTCGCGACGAACGCGCAGGCAGTCTTATCGTCGATGAAGTCGGCGGCTTTCTTGAACCAGCACGTGACGTAATCGAGGTTGCCGAAGCCTTTGACGCCCGCGAAAATTTTTGCCATGTCAGATTTTTGCTCGGCGGTCTGAAAACTTTTGCCGACGAAGGGCGGGTTGCCAATGATGAAGTCGGCGTCGGGCGCAAGGGCTTTCCAGTCGAGGCGCAGGGCGTTGCCTTCGTGAATGTTCGAGTAAGATTTGAGCGGCAGGAAGTCGAGGTCGCGGTGAATAATTTCTTGCGTCTCAATCATCATCTGCAGTTCGGCAATCCAAAGAGCGGTCTGCGCGACGGCCACGGCGAAGTCGTTAATCTCAATGCCGTAAAAATTTTGAATGGAAACTTTGATTGGGTTATCGAACGCGCCGAGCAAAATTTTTTCGCCGAAAAATTTTTTGAGTACTTCGTTTTCGAGTCGGCGGAGGCTGATGAAACTTTCGGTGAGGAAATTTCCTGAGCCACACGCAGGATCGAAAATTTTTATGGCGGAAATTTTTTCGTGGAAGGCGGCGAGTTGCTTTTTGGTCTTGAGGGATTTGAATTCGGCTTTGAGGTCGTCGAGGAAGAGCGGGTCGATGACTTTGTGAATATTTTCGACGCTGGTGTAATGCATGCCGCCGGCGCGACGGGTCACGGGGTTGAGGGTCGATTCGAAGACCGCGCCGAAAATCGTCGGAGAAATTCCTGACCAATTGAAACCGCTGCTCGCTTCCTCCAGCAGAAGATTTTTTATTTCGGGCGTGAAGTTCGGGATTTCGATTTTGTCCGCGAAGAGCCCGCCGTTGACGAAAGGAAATTTTTTCAGCGCGTCGTCGAGGTAAGGGTCGCGTTCGTCGACGGGCGTGTCGAGGACTTCAAAGAGGTCGAGGAGGTCGCGGCGGATGTTGCGCGCGCCGCTGAGCCAGTCGCGGAAAATTTTGTGCGCGCCGAAAATCCCGGACGATTCGGCGTAAAGGCAGAAGACGAGTCGCACGCAAAGTTTGTTGAGGCTGACGAGTGATTCGTCGCTGTCGGGGTCGACGTATTGAACGCGGAGGGCGTCGTAAAGTTTGCCGACGATTTCGCCCGCCTTGAGTGAAAGCTCCAGCTCCACGCGGATTTTGTTTTGAGTTTCGTCGACGAGAAAATCCAGCGCGTGAAATTTTTCGGGCAGC
>JAFXQM010000010.1 GCA_017527075.1 Selenomonadaceae bacterium | reverse complement strand
TAAAACTCAAAGGTAAAACAATTCTCGCGGATAAAGCATACAGTAGCGAGCAAATTCGCGTTTTCCTCGCTGAGCATGGAGCCTTTGCTTGTATCCCCGATAAAGCCAATTTCAAAATTAAGCATGACTTTGATTCTCAACTGTACAAACAACGCAATATCGTCGAGCGTTTTTTTCAGCGAATCAAAAATTACCGCCACGTCTCCACCCGCTACGACAAATTGGCTGGTTGCTTTGAGAATTTTGTTTTACTCGCTGCTTGTGTTATTCACTTTTAATTTACCAACAGCCCCGGAGTGGAAAAAATTTTTCAGCGGATAATCGTTTCGAGCGCGATTTTAATCATGTCGTTGAAGGAAGACTGCCTCTCTTCGGGCGTGCAGCGTTCGTTGCGCCAAAGGTCGTCGCTGACCGTGAAAATCGCCAACGCCTGAACCTTGGCGGCGGCGGCGTGCAGATAAAGCGCGGCACTCTCCATCTCCACCGCCATGATTCCGTGCGCGCGAAGTTTGTCGTTGAAAGTTCTCTTCCCGTCCCCGAACGTGCCGTTCACGTCGTCGTAGTCGTTGTAAAACAAATCGGTGCAGATGACGTTGCCGACCTTCACGGGCAAATTTAAATCCTTCGCGACGGTGACGGCA
This sequence comes from Selenomonadaceae bacterium, assembly GCA_017527075.1. GTDB lineage: Bacteria > Bacillota > Negativicutes > Selenomonadales > Selenomonadaceae > Quinella. The sequence goes on along the minus strand of JAFXQM010000010.1, from coordinate 192,073 downwards.
GTGCTGAGCAAATCAAAATCCGCCAGCAGAGAAAAATTTACCGCGCCACCTAAAACTTGCCTGACGATTGAAGAATCCGTCGACGAACCTTGAGCGATAAGCACGTCGCGCAGGCGAATGTCCTCGTTCATGCCGCCGCAGGTCCCGACGCGAATCAATTTCTTTGCGCCGAAGACGTGAATCAATTCGTGCAGGTAAATCGAGATGGACGGAATGCCCATGCCCGTTGATTGAACGGAAACGCGCGCGCCCTTGTACTTGCCGGTGAAGCCCCAAATATTTCTTATCGCCGTGTATTGATGAACGTCGTCCAAAAAATTTTCCGCGATGATTTTTGCGCGAACGGGGTCGCCGGGCAAAAGAACGCGTTCGGCAACCTCTCCAACCTCAGCCGCAATGTGAATGCTTGTCATTTCTCTGCCTCCAAAAATTTTTCTCAGATGAGCGGCGCGAGTTCTTTTTGCTTTTCGGGCGAAAGTTTAAGCGCGTTCATCGCTACCTCCGCCGTCAAATGCAAAGTCTCCATCATGGCGCGAATGTTTTCGAGCAAACCTTCAGCCTTGCCTTCGGCTCTGCCTTCAGCAATCAATTCTTCCATAGCAGTGGACATAATATAACCTCCTCCTTTGGGGTTCTTGAAAAATTTAGCGCAACTCGCGAGCAGCGCATGTTTCATCTGCGACGGTTCTTTGCAGAAAAAATCGTGCATTAAATCGCCGAGCCGACTGCCGCTGCGAATGCTGCCGTTGACGTAAATGATGTGCGAGCCGTCACCGAAATTTTTTCCGGTCTCTTTAATCACTCGTTCAATGTGATAAATTTGTTCGCCGCCCTTGAGGACGTCGTGCTCCGTAATGAAAATCACGAACGCTTCGGGCAACGCTTTGAACTTTGCGCCCTTCTCAAGATTTTTCGTGTCGAGCATCGAGCTGTTGTATCGGGCGCGCTGCTCAAGGCAGTTAGGAGTGTGAAGTTAAGAGTGAGGAGTTAAAAACATTTCCCTAACTCCTAACTCCTAACTCCTAACTGAATTCACGCCTCTCGCGCAAAAAATTTCTCGCGCGCGTATCTTAACAAATTCCCTCGGCAATGTGAAGGGCTTCAAAGGTTTTTCAGATTGAACTGATATATTGGCAAAAAATTTTCGGAAAGGAAGATGTCTCAAGATGAATGCGCTGAAATTTTTTACGGCACTCATTTGTACTTTATGCTTCATCGTCACGCCCGCGCACGCTCAGAAAAAAATTTTAATCAACTCGGCGAGCCGCCTCATGCTCTTCTACGACGGCGACAAAAAATTGGCGGTCTATCATCTCGGCTTGGGCAAAGTCGAAACGCCCACGCCCACAGGCTACTACAAAATCAGCAGCAAGGAAATTAATCCGCCGTGGATTGACCCGTCCGACCCCGAATACGAAGTTCCTTCCGGCCCCGACAATCCTCTCGGTTATCGTTGGATGCAATTCTCCGGCAACTACGGAATTCACGGCACCAATCGCCCCGAAAGTATCGGCGGTTACGTTTCCAACGGTTGCATTCGCATGAATGAGCGCGACGTCGAGGAGCTCTTTGACGCCGTGGAAATCGGCACGCCCGTCGAAATAAATTACAATCGCGTCGTCGTCGAGAAGTCGCCCGAAGGTGATGTTGTTTATTACATTTACCCCGACGGATACGGCATGCAGGATATCACGGTCGCCGACGTGACCAAGTGGCTGGAGCCGTTTGGCGTGCTGCCCTTCGAGAGCGAGTACAACATTTCCCAGAAGATTGAGGCCTCCGACGGCGAACCGACTTTTGTCGGCAAACCTTACAACGTCGAAGTCAACGGGCAGCTCGCTCAGCCGACAGACGCGAACAACACCCGCTTCTTCGCCAAGGCTGTCCTGCGCGACGGAATCTCTTACATGCCCGTCGTGCCAATCGCGAAAATTTTGCGGCTCAAACTTGAGTGGAACAAAACCGAATCGTCGCTCAAGAGTCGTTACGGCAAAGTCGTTTGTTACGAGCGCAAAGGGCAAATCTATTGCAACGCCGACGACGCTCCGATTCTTTTCAACATGGAAGGCGGACTTCAGAGCAACGCCGACGGCTCAAAAATTTTCCGCTTCAAATCTCTGCCCGCCGTCGAGCAGCCGCCCGTCACCGAAACGCCCAAGCCCGAAAAGAAAAATGATAAGCCCAAGCCCGTCATTCCCAACCGCGAAGTGAATGCTCCCTTCTCCGACAAACCCGCCGAGCCCACGCCCGAAAAAATTTCCAAGCCTGAAGAAAAATCTTCGACGCCCGAAAAAATTTCCGAGCCCGAAGAAAAACTTCCGCCCGCCGACGCTTCCAAGCTTGAGGGGGCGAGCGCATGAAAAAATTTTTAATCGTCGACGGCAGCAGCATTTTTTATCGCGCGTTTTACGCCATGCCCGCGCTGACCGCTCCTGACGGAAAACCCACGGGCGCACTCGCCGGCTTCGCAAACATCATCTTGAAAATTCTCCGCGAACAATCGCCCGACCTCGCGGCGGTTGCCCTCGACACTGCGCGCAAAACTTTCCGCAACGAAATTTTTTCCGAGTACAAGGCAACGCGGCAGGCAATGCCCGACGACCTCGCCGAACAACTTCCGCTCGTCAAAGAATTCATTCAGCTCCTCGGAATAAAATCTTGCGCGGCGGAAGGTTATGAGGCCGACGACATCATCGGGACGTTGGCACGGCAGGCTTGCGAAAATTTTTCCGTGATAATTTTGACGGGCGACCGCGACTCGCTCCAACTCATCAACGCCACGACAAAAGTTTTGCTCACGAAATATTCAAGCACCGAACTTTACGACGAAAAAAAATTTGTCAAAGAGTACGGCTTCGCGCCCGCGCAACTCGTCGACTTCAAAGGACTGCGCGGCGACCCGTCCGACAACATCCCCGGCGTCAAAGGCATCGGGCAGGTCAACGCCACGAAGTTGATTAAGGAGTTCGGCACGCTGGAAAATATTTTGGCTCTCCGCGAAAAAATTTCCGCCAAGAAAACTCGCGCTGCCCTCGCCGAACACGCCGACGACGCGCGCTTGAGCAAACGCCTCGCGCAAATCGTCTGCGACGTGCCCGAAATTTTTTTCCGCGCGGAAGATTTTGCGATTAAGCCCGACTTCGCCGGCGTCGAAAAATTTTGCAGTCGTTACGCTCTCAATCAAGTGCAAAAAAAATTTCACGAGCTCTTCGACAGCGACAACCGATATTACAACGCCACGAAGAAAACTTTGGAAGTCGCCGCGCCGCAGCCGATTGACTTTGAAAAAATTTTTGCCGCGGAAAGTTTGACCGTCGCGCAAACCGAAATGAATTTCTTCGCGATAAAAATTCCGAGCGGTGAAATTTTTTCTGCGAGCCGTGAAGATGTCGCCGACCTGTTCAAAGTGTTTTGCGGCAAAATTATTTTGAGCGGCGTAAAAAATTTTTTGCGCGTCTTCGACGAGCCCGCCCTTGAAAATTTTTTCGACGTGGAGCTGGCGGCTTACCTGCTTTACCCCGAGCTGACGAATTACGCCTGCGAAAATCTTTTGCCGCTTGAATTCGACGGCCTGCAGATGCCTGACGACTCGCCCGCCGCCGAAGCCGCCGCCCTTGAGAAACTCGCCGCGCTTTACGAAAAAAATTTGCGGGATGCCGACATGATGAATCTTTACCGCGAAATTGAATTGCCGCTCACCAAAGTTTTGGCGCGCATGGAGGAGCGCGGCGTCGTCGTCAACAAAACTTTGCTCAAGAAAAAATCCGCCGCGATGACAGAACGAATCGACGCGCTCAGAGAAAATATTTTCGAACAGGCGGGCGAAACCTTCAACATAAATTCTTCTCAGCAACTGGCGGTCGTCCTCTTCGAAAATCTTCGACTGCCCGCGCTCAAGAAAACCAAGACGGGTTATTCGACCAACGCCGAAGTTTTGGAGGAGCTCAAGTGGCGGCACCCGATTGTCGAAATGATTTTGAATTACCGCGCGCTGACGAAACTCAAATCGACTTACCTCGACGGGCTCGGCAAATTAATCGGCGCGGACGGACGCGTGCACACGAATTTCAATCAGACGGTGACGGCGACGGGCAGGCTTTCCAGCTCCGACCCGAACCTGCAAAATATTCCCGTGCGCACCGACGAGGGCAGAGAAATTCGCGCGCTGTTCGAACCGGCTGCGGGCTTCGATTGCATTTTCTCCGCCGATTACTCGCAGATTGAACTGCGACTCCTGGCGCACATGTCCGGCGACGAAAATTTAATCGACGCGTTCAACAAGGGGCAGGACATTCACGCGCGGACGGCGGCTGAAGTTTTCGGCGTGCCGCTCGACGAAGTGACGCCCGAACTTCGGCGCAAGGCAAAGGCGGTCAACTTCGGCATCGTTTACGGCATCAGCGATTACGGGCTCTCGCAGAATTTGAACATCAGCCGCAAGGAGGCGGGCGAATACATCGCGCGATATTTTGAACGTTATCCCGACGTGAAAAATTTTTTGGACGCGACGGTCGCTCAGGCTCAGCTCAACGGATATGTCACGACCATGTTCGGGCGGCGCAGATTTTTGCCCGCGATTAACAGCAAAAATTTCAACCAACGCTCGCTGGCGCAGCGCATGGCGATGAACACTCCGATTCAGGGCAGCGCGGCGGATATCATCAAGTTGGCGATGATTCGCGCGGAAGAAAATCTTCACGGGCTCAAGAGCAGGATAATCATTCAGGTGCACGACGAACTTGTCCTTGAGGCGGTGGAGTCGGAGCTCGCCGACGTTGAAAAAATTTTGCGCGCGGCAATGGAAAACGTCGTGAAACTTTCCGTGCCGCTGGTCATCGATTGTCACAGCGGAAAAAATTGGTCGCTGGCAAAATAAATATTCCGCAGAAAAAAATCCCGCCGAGTGTTCGACGGGATAATTTTTTTGTCGCTGATAAGTCAGGCAGTCTTTGCGGCGGTCTTGGTCGTCGACGAAGAGCGCGAGCGTTTTGTTTCGGGCGGATACCAATCAGCCAAGCCCCACTGCCCGTCCTTGACGTGTTGGAAGCGGCTGTCCATGTTAATCATCGTGTAAATTTCGGAGATGGCCGCCGCCTCGTTCTGCACGACTTTATTTTTCTTTTCGATAACCTCGCGAATCAATTTCTTGAAGTAAATCGGATTGTCCTTGCCCGCCGCGCTGAGGATTTGATAAGCAAGGTCGACTTCGGAAATATTTTCATACATTTAAAGTTTTCCTCCCAAGTTTTGAAGTGAATCGATGACGCACGCGCAGCCCCGGCGAACGTGTTGCATGACGAAAAGCATTTTTGCTTCGGGCAAGCCGACGCAGCCGCCCGTCCACGGTTTGAAATCTCCGAAGCAGTGCATGAACAGAGCCGCGCCTTTGCCGGGGACGCACGCGGAGTTGTAACCCATGTTGAGCACGTAAACGTAATCCGGATTGTAATCAATCAGGTGCTCGCTGTTGCCCTTGTCAAAGTTGGCGGGTGCCTCGCGGTCGTCGACGAACTGATTGTATTTGTAATTCCAGTCGCCTGACCAATAATGGTGCTCGTTGACTTGGACGTAAGGAATGGCGCAGCCGGGGTCGGGCGCGATGCCCAGCGCGTAATCGAAGCGGAAGGTGCCGACGGGAGTTTTCCTGTCGCCCTCTTTGACTTTGCCCAGACCCTTCGCGCCGATGAAGCCCGGCGTCGTCATAATCATTTCCCACTCGCCGCGCAGATTTTTTTCGTGCATGGAAATCCAAGCGGTCGTTCCCTGAATGCCGGCGACGACAACCATCTGCTCCGAAGTTTTTGCGGCGGGAAGATTTTTTACCCACTGCGGCGAAGGCGTCGAGGCCATTGCCGTTTGACTGACGAACATAATCAACGCCACCAATCCCAAAAATATTTTTCTCATAAAAAATCTCTCCAAGAGTTTAAATTTTGCCGCCCAAATTTTTAAGTGAATCAATCACGCAAACGCAATCGGGGCGAACGTGTTGCATGACGAACAGCATTTTGTTTTCGGGAATTGCAACACTGCCGCCCGTCCAAGATTTTTTGTCATCGAAACATTGCAGGAACAATGCAAAGCCTTTGCCCGCCGTGCCCGCAGAATTATAACCGATGTTGAGCGCGTAAAAGTAATTCGGGTTGTAATCAATCAAATGTTCGCTGTTGTCCTTGTCGAATTTGACGTGAGCTTCTCTGCCGTCGACAAGTCGATTGTATTTGTAATTTTTGTCGCCCGACCAATAATGAGTTTGACCGAGTTGCACGTAGGGAATGGCACAGCCGGGGTCAGCCGCAATGCCGAATGCCAAATCAAATTTGAACGTGCCGACGGGAGTTTTCTTGTCGCCCTCTTTGATTTTACCCAGACCCTTCTCGCCGACGAAACCGGGCGTCGTCATAATCATTTCCCATTCGCCGGCAGAATTTTTTTCGTGCATGGAAATCCAAGCGTTTGAACCGCCTGTGCCGGCGACGATAACCATCTGCTCCGAAGTTTTTGCGGCGGGCAAATTTTTCACCCACTGCGGAGAGGGCGTCGCCGCCATTGCCGTTTGACAGACGAACACAATCAACGCCAGCAATCCCAAAAAAATTTTTCGCATGAGTCTTGCCTCCTTACATGTGGTCGGGAGCCGAGACGCCGAGCAAATTCAGCGCGTGTTTAATCGTGTGTTGAGTGACTTCGAGGAGCGCGAGCCGAGCAATCGCCAAATCTTTTTCCACGCCCAAAATTCTGCAGTCGCGATAAAAACTGCTGAACGTCGACGCCAAGTCGTAAACGTAACGGGCAATCCTCTGCGGCGCGTATTCGGCGGCGGCCTTTTCAATCTCTTCGGGGTACTCAAAAATTTTGTTCATCAAGTCAATCTCAGCCGTCGAGTTCATCAGAGAAAATTTCGGCTCAATTCCTAATTCCTCATTCCTAATTCCTAATTGAATCAAGCCTGCCTCCGCCGCCTGACGGAAGATGGAACAAATCCTCGCGTGCGCGTATTGAATGTAATAAACGGGATTGTCCGCGCTCTGAGACTTCGCCAAATCCAAATCGAAATCAAGCTGGCTGTCCGTCGAACGCATGAGGAAAAAATATCTGGCGGCATCCGTGCCGACCTCCTCCATGAGTTCGCGCAGAGGAATGGCCGTGCCCGCCCGCTTGCTCATCTTGACGGCCTCGCCGCTGCGGAAGAGTGAAACCATCTGCAGGAAAATAATTTTGAGTTTGTCCGCGTCGTATCCGAGCATCTTCATGGCCGCCTTGACGCGTGCGACGTAACCGTGATGGTCTGCGCCCCAAAGATTTATCAGCTCACCGAAGCCGCGGTCGAATTTATTTTTGTGGTAAGCGATGTCCGCGGCAAGATAAGTCGGCTCTCCGTTCTCGCGAATGACCACGCGGTCTTTGTCGTCGCCGAACTTGGAACTCGCCAGCCAAAGCGCGCCGTCCCGGTCGTAAATGCCGCCGCTTGCCTTGAGCGTTTCAATCGCCGCGTTAATCTTGTCGGGGTGCAAAGTTCTTTCGCTGAACCAAACGTCGAAGTGCACGCGGAAATTTTCCAAGTCCTTTTGGAGCTCGAACATTTTGTCGGCGTAAGCAAGGTCGCCCAAAATTTTCAGCCGCTCGTCGTCGGGCAAGTTCAAAAATTTTTTCCCGTGGCGCGCGATGATTCTCTTGGTCGTGTCGATTATGTCCGCGCCGAGGTAGCCGTCTTCGGGGAAGTCAATTTTTTCTCCGAGCAACTCAAGGTAGCGCGCGTTGACCGACAGGGAGAGCTTGTCCATCTGATTGCCGGCGTCGTTGATGTAATATTCGCTCTCGACGTTGTATCCCGCCGCCCGCATGATGTTGACGATGGCCGAGCCCGCCGCCGCCCCGCGCCCGTGACCGACATGCAACAGCCCCGTCGGATTCGCGCTGACGTATTCGATTTGAATCGTGACGTTGTTTTTGTTTGGCAGGTGCCCGAAATTTTCTCCCGCGTCGTAAATTTCTTTGAGCGCGCGATAAATCACGTCGGGTCTCAGATAAAAATTCATGAAGCCCGCGCCCGCGATTTCAATCCGCTCGAAAAGGTCGGAACTGATTCGCGCCTTAATCTCCTCGGCGATTTTGCGCGGCGACGTCCGGAAAATTTTTGCGGTCTGCATGGCGAAGTTCGTGGCGAAGTCTCCGAACTCTTTCTTCGGCGGAACTTCCAAACCGACTTCGGGCAGCGCGTCGGAAAATTTCAATGCGCCGTCGTTCATGGCCGCCTCGACCGCCGCTTTGACCGCCGCCGCGATTTTGTCTTTTGTCTGCAACGTGTTCCCTCCTTCGATTAAACTACTCGCTTATTCGTCGATTGCCGGGGTAAATCCTTCATTGCCCGTCGTTGTCAATTATGGGCTGTTGTATTGTGTTTGAGGAGCATGCGAAAGTCGGACGCCAACCGATTAATCCTCGCACAGTTTTAAACGCCATCATGTAAAACGACCTCAAGTTCGTCAGATTTTTTTTTGAACAAAAGAATTCAGCGCGAAGATGAAGACCAGCGAGAGCGTGGCGAGCAGCGTTGCCCACTTAAACGCCAGGTCGTAATCGTTGGCTTGGACGGCGGCGTAAATAGCTGTGGATAAAGTTTGCGTGACGAACGGGACGTTGCCGGCGAACATAATCGTCGCGCCGAATTCTCCCAGCGCACGCGTGAACGACAGAATCACTCCCGCCAAAATTCCGTGACGGGCGTTGGGCAAGAGGATGCGCCAAAAAATTTTCCACTCCGAAACGCCCAAGGTTTGCGCCGCGAAAATTATATTCGGGTCGAGCTGCTCAAATGCGCCGCGCGTCGTGCGATACATCAGCGGCAAGCTGACAACCACCGCCGCCATGACCGCCGCCTTCCACGTGAACACGAACGTTATGTCGAACTGCAAAAAAAATTGTCCGACGGGCGAACGCTTCCCGAAGACGAGCAACAAAAAAAATCCGACGACGGTCGGCGGCAAAACCATCGGCAACATTATCAGCGCGTCGACGAAATTTTTTCCGCGCTTGAGCTTCACGACGAAGTACGCCAAAAAAATTCCCGCGAAGAAAGTTATCAGCGTGGCGAGCGCGGCGGTCTTCAATGAAATTATCAGCGGCACAGCAGCAGAATCCTTTCGGGCGGAAAATGAATCGTCACTTCGTTGCCAAAATTTTTTCGGGCGAGCTTCGGAACTTCGGCGCGAAGATTTTTTTCAAACAGAACGATGAGCGAGTCGGTGTCTTCAATTACGCGCGCGACGGATAATTTGAATGTGTTGCAGTCGGCGGCGCGCAGTTGAATGGCGTCGGCGTGAACGGCGCAAAATTTTAAATCGTCGGGGACATTCGCGGCAGTCAGTTCGAGTTGCCAGTCCTCGGCGAAAATTTTTTGGTCGGAGATTTTTTTCGCGGCGGAAATATTTTTGCAGCCGGTGAGGATGGCGGCGGCGCGAGTGGTCGGGCGCGCGAAAATTTTTCGGACGGAGCCTTGAGCGTCGAGCTTGCCCGCGTCCATGACGACGACGGAATTTGCCAGCCGAAAAATTTCTCCGCGGTCGTGGCTGACCAAAATCGCCGCGCCGTAAAGTTTAAAAATTTCCGCGAGCTGAAGTTCGAGTTGCCACTTAAGATGAGAGTCGAGCGCGCTGAAAGGTTCGTCGAGCAAAAGAAATTCGGCGTGGGACGTGAGCACTCTGGCGAGCGCGACGCGTTGAAGTTGTCCGCCGCTGAGCTGATTCGGATACGCGTCCTCCAGCCCGTCGAGTCGGAAGCGCGCGAGATTTTCTTTGAGCTTGGAAAGTTTGTCGCCCGTGGCGGCGAACAAAATATTTTCGGCGACGGTCATGTTCGGGAAGAGCGCGCAATTTTGGAAAAGAAAACCTGCACGGCGAGCTTGCGGCGGCAGGTTAATTTTTTTTGCGCTGTCGAAGAGCGTGCGCCCGTCCAAAATAATTTTGCCGGCGTCGGGCGTTTCGATTCCGGCGATGCATTTGAGCGTCATGGATTTGCCGCAGCCGCTTGCGCCGAGGAGCGCAAAAATTTCGTCGCGGACGGCAAAGTCCACGTCGAGCGTGAAGTCGCGCAACTTTTTTTTAATCGATACTCTTAAATCCATACTTGGCAAAAACTTTTTTCGCGGCGTCCGAGCCCGTGAAGTCCAAAAATTTTTTCGCGGCGTCGAGGTGCTTGGAAGATTTGATGACGGCGGCGGGGTAGACGACGGGCCTGTGCGAGCCTTCGGGGGCGGCGCAGATGACTTTAACTTTGTCGCTGACGGCAGCGTCGGTCGCGTAAACCACTCCGCAATCAACTTCGCCGCTCTCAGTCCACGCCAGCACCTGCCGCACATCCGAGCCGTAAACCGCCTTGGCCTTGACCGCGTCGAGGATTTTCAGCGCGTCGAAAATTTCTTCGGAGTATTGACCGACGGGCACGCCCTTTGGTTCGCCGAGAGCAATTTTCTCAACCTTGTCGGTCGCCGTGTCCTCAAAATTTTTTATGTCCTTGGAGCCGGCGGCGGGCACGATGAGGACGACTTCATTGCGGAGCAAATCCTTTCGAGTTCCTTCGGCGAGTTCGCCCTTCTCGTCGAGCGCGTTCATCTGCTTCTGCGCGGCGGAGAAAAATAAATCTGATTCGCCGCCGTTTTCGATTGCTTGCTGAAGTGCGCCGCTTGAGCCGAAGTTAAAAACGATTTTGACGTCGGGATTTTCTTTGGCGTAAAGTTCGGCCAGGTCATTCATGGCATTGGTCAAGCTGGCGGCTGCAGACACATGCACTTCGACGGGCGCGGAAGATTTTTCCGTTCCGCCTCCACAGCCCGTCATGAGCAAAGTCGCCGCGATGATTGCCGCAAAAAAATTCCTCATTCCTAATTCCTCATTCCTAATTAAATTCAAGGGGCTGCCCTCCGCGTTTGCAGAAGACAGCCCAAAAACCCAAAAACACTTGCGCACATGGACATCTCCTTTTCAAACAGGGAAGGCGACGCAGTTTCCCGCGCCACCCCGGCTCAACGTCATAGCTCGCGCTTTAGACGTTTTCGCTCGGAGAACAAAACCAGTTTAACACCTTCGGAAAATTTTGTCGGTGACATCAGTCACGCTCAAAAATTTCCGCCCGCCGAATGGATTTTCCGCCGCTAAAAAATTTTTCAGCCCTCCGAATGGATTTTCCGCCGCTAAAAAAAAATCTCCCTCCGCCGAATGAATTTTCCGCCGCTAAAAAATTTTTCCTCCGCCGAATGAATTTTCCGCCGCTCAAAAATCTCCGCCCGCCGAATGAATTTTCCGCCGTTCAAAAATTTTCCGCCCTCCGAATGGATTTTCCGCCGCTCAAAAAAATCTCCCGCACGCGGCAGGAGTTTTTCTGATTCAAAGTTTGTTGGCGGACAAATCGAATTGCCGCCGCTCCATGTAATCCATGAGGCGCAAATCTTTTTCGGGATTGAAATTCACGTCGTAATATTCGGCGTCCGAGCCCGGGGTATATTCGTAAGCGAGCTCCTCAAAATGTTTTCTGTCCACGTCGAAGTCCAGATTCTTGCGCATGACTTTGCCGAGTCGTTCGCCGTCGGGAATCAGATAACTCACGCCGTCGATGTATTGCAGCCAGCCGGGCACGACGCCCGTTTTGACATTGCCCTTGACCTCCGCGCTTTTGAGGGAACCGGCAACCGCCAGCATTTCGCCGGAGCTCAGGTCGGTGTCAATCGCCTTGACCGCCACGCTCAAAAGTTCGGGGATTTTAATCAGCATGGACGGCTCACTCAGTCTGTCCGCGCAGGCGCGCATGAAAGCCTGCTGTCGACGCACGCGCCCGACGTCACCTTCCGCGTCACGGAAGCGCACGAACTCAATGGCAGTTTGTCCGTCGAGATGTTGCACGCCCTGCTTGAGGTCGATGTAAAGTCCGCCGTCGTCGTCCCACGGGTCCTCGTAATGCATGTCGCGTTCAACGTAAATGTCGACGCCGCCCATGGCGTCAATCACCTCGGCGAAGCGCGACTTGTTAATCGCGACGTAATGGTCAATCTCCAGTCCGAGAAAATCTTCGACGGTCTCGCGCGATAACTTCGTGCCGCCGTGAGCATAAGCCGCGTTGATTTTCTGGTAGCCGTGGCGATTGATGTAAACCATCGTGTCACGCGGAATTGTAAGCAGCGAGGCTGAATCCTTCGACAGATTTAAAATCATCAGCGTGTCGGAGCGACCAACGTCATCTTTGCGCTCGTCGACGCCCAGCAACATTATCGTCGTCGGCTTGCGGAAAGTCGGCAAAACTTTTTCGGGCGAAATTTTTTCCGTGATGTTCTCTTTGATTCGCGTGAAGTCCGAGTTGAATCCGAGATGTGCCAGCGACCCGAAGATTATGAAGAAACAAAGTATGAATGACCAAAATAATTTCCGATTGCGCATCGTGCGCATAATTTTTTTTCGCCGAGCCTCCAAACGTTCGCGCATTCTTATCACCTCCCGTCGATTAAAATCTAAGGGAAGTCTTGAGCTTTGTCAAGTCAATGTCGCTTTTAATTTCGGGGTGCTTGCGCAGGAAAAATTGTTCGGCGTCGGGCGCGGCGACGAAGCTCGTGAGGCGACCGACTTTGACGAAGCATTTGCGGGCGCGGCGCGGATTGCTGTTTGGGTCATTGATTGTCAGGCACGCCTTGGACACGACGGGTTCTCTGCCGCGATTGGCGATGAAGTTCAGGTGCAGTTCGACCTGCGGCTCGTCCTCGCCGCTCGAATAGTAGACGCCCAAATTTTTGTCGGCGTAGGGATTGAGCACGTTGAAGAGCACGTCCATGAGCATGGACAAATCCATCCGCTTCGGATTGAATTCAATTTCGATGCTCGGAACGTCTTGCAAATCTTGCGGCTCGTATTCAACGTAACTGTGAACATTTCTTGCGGCGAGTTTCCCGACGGAAACTTTCAAGACGCCGGGCACGTCGACGAAAATTTCTTGGAGCTCGTTGACGTTGCCGCCGCTGAAATAAATTTTTTTCGTGTACAAGTTCAAACCTCCTCAGGGGCGGGTCATCCCCTCTTCAATCAAGTGTGGATTCGCAGAACCGGTCGTCATTGCCGGGCTCGTCGCTTCGATTAAACGTTGAAATTCTTTTTGTGTTATAAACTTCCTTTCTTTGCGTGCCCAAAGAAAGGAAGCGAAAGAAAGGGCACCTCGCAGGGGCGTCGGTCGCTCATGATTCGGAGTATCGGATTACCCGTGTCTGGTGTGCGCCGGATGACGCCATCACGGCGTCAGACGCGGCGCGGCCGTCATCCATGACGGCCTCTGATTCGTTGCACGAGTTCGACGCGCCCCAGCTCGGAAAAATAATTTGAGTCGTGCGTGATGACAATCAGCGTGCGATTTTTTTTGTCGGCGTCGGCGATTAGGTTCGCGATTAATTTTTCCGCGCGGCTCTTATCCAAGCCGGCGGTCGGTTCGTCGAGGATTAAAATCTCAGCGTCTTGCGCCAGTGCCAGCGCGACTTGCAGACGGTTCCGCTCGCCGCCCGAAAGATTTGCGCCGTCCTCACCAATCGGGGCGTCAATGTCGAAGCCCTCCAGCCCGCAAAGCTCAAGCGCGGAGAAAATTTCTTCGTCGGAAATATTTTCGCGGAGCATTTTGAAATTGGAACGAATCGACGCGGAGAAAATGTAATTGCCGAACGTCGCCGCGGCAATCGTCCCGCCGAGAGAAATCGTTCCTTCGTCGGGCGGAAAAAGTTTCATAAGCAGGTAAAGGAGCGTGGTCTTGCCGCAGCCGCTCTCGCCGACGAGCGCAATTTTTTCGCCGCGCGCAATCGTCAGGCTGAAGTCGTCGAAAATTTTTTCGCCCGCGTAACCGAAGCTGAGATTTTTTATTTCGACGGCATGTTCGGTCGGAAAATTTTGTGCGGCAGAAATTTTTTTGTCGGCGAGAAATTTTTCACCGCGAATTTTTTTCCAAGCACGGACGGCGGCGGGGAGCCGGTCAAAAATTTCGAGCGTCGCGAGGAAAATCAAACTCCAAACCGTCAGAGCGATTGTATCAACAACGGCGGCAAGTTTCAATAACATAAAAAAAAATCCGCCCGCGCCGAAAACTTTGAACGCCGTGTCGAAATTAATTTGGCGCGCGGTGAGCTTGAGACTTTCTGCGCCGAAATTTTTCGCGGCTCGGTCGAGAGCTTCAACGGCGGGTAATGTGCCGAAAATTTTTAACTCGTCGCGTCCGTCGCTGAAGTCCAAAATTTTTTCGCGGTAGAAAGAATCGTCGGGCTGTTTGAAGTCAATCGGGATTAAGTTCATAAAAAAAATCGCGGGCAATATCAGCGCAAAAATTTTCAGCGGCGCGAACAGAAAATACGTCAGCAAAATCGTGACGAGCGCGGCGGTGGAAATCGGCAAGACAACTCGCGGCAGAAAATCTTTGAGCGTATCGGCTTCAATCGTCAGCGCGTGGAGGAGTTCTCCTTCGTGCGAACGACCGGACTTGAGCGGAAAAATTTTCGCCGCGCGTAAAAAAATTTCCCCGCGCAGGTCGTCGAGGAGTTTGAAAATTATTTTGTGCGAAATGAATCTGTCCGCGTAACGGAGGGCGGCGCGCGCGATGCCTGCCGTGCGGACGAGTGTTATCCCGACGGACAGCGAGCTCAGCGGCGGGTGCAGTGCGGCGGAGGCAATCAGCCACGCCGAAGACGCCATCAACAAAATTTCACTCAGCGCGGCAGAGATGTTCGCGACAATCGCCGGCAAAAATTTTTTTATCATTGAGCGTCACCTTCCGAGCCGAAAATTATCCGCGAACGAAAATTTTCCTGCCGTCAATTCTTGACAGTCCCGTTTTTTTTTTTATAATGCTTGCGAAGTTTTGGTATAACATTTTTTAAAATGTTGGAGGCGATTTTATGGGTTGGCAAGATGAAGCACGTGCTAACGGGTATGTCCGAGCTGCGCTCATATCTAATAATGACGCAGAACTTGCACGTAATATGCAGGCTGTCGATAATGGTGCTGAAATTCTCAATGGAGTTGCAAATGCTGTTGGGGATGTAATTAGTGGAGTTGGCAGAGCATTAACTGAGCCGTCTCCTCCTCCTAAAACTTCTTCGGGCGGCGGTCTCGGCGGATTGTTGCTTGTGGGGGCACTGGCAGGCGGCGCGTACTTACTTAGCAAGGCTTTTGGCAGTAGCGACGATAAAAAATCTTCAAATTCTTCGTCAAATGGCAAAGGTCAAATAACTCAGCAACAGTACGATAAAGCTAGAGAAAAAATAAGAAAAGAATATGGCTGGTAAGAATAAACACTTTTATAAAAAGTAATTTCAAGAATAAAAAAATCCCTTCGACAATCGTCGGAGGGTTTTTCGTTTGACGTGGAAAAATTTTTTTGCTAAAGTGTGTAACGAAATCTGAACTTCGACGTATAAGATTTAGAAAATAATTTGGAGGCTGATAATCATGGCTGACGAAAAAATTTTTAAAGACGAAATCCTGGACGATGAAACTCTCGACAATGTGGCGGGCGGCACCAGGCTCGAAACGTTCGCGGACGGCAACGAACTTTACAAGCGCGGGCTTTTGAGCGCGGAAGACGCATTGAGCTCGGCTCCCGTGCGCGATGTCCTTCACAAAATGGGCTACTCCGGCTACAAAGACAACGGCGGCATCATGAACGCCAACATTTACACCGACAAAGAAGGCAACACAATTACCCGCGAACAATTCTGGAAAAACTTCAACACTGAGAACGGAACCAAAATCATCCGCTGATTAATCTCGGCGTTTAACACTCAACACGAATCAAAAAGCCTTTCGGCTTCGGTCGGAGGGATTTTTTATTTAGGGGTTGTTGGTAAATTAAAAGTGAATAACACAAGCAGCAAGTAAAACAAAATTCTCAAAGCAAAGAGCCAATTTGGCGTAACGAGTAGCGATGTGGCGATAATTTTTGATTCGCTGAAAAAACGCTCGACGATATTGCGTTGTTTGTACAGTTCTGAATCAAAGTCATGCTTAATCCTGAAATTGGCTTTATCGGGGATACAAGCAAAGGCTCCATGCTCGACGATGAAAACGCGAATTTGCTCGCTACTGTATGCTTTATCCGCGAGAATTTTTTTACCCTTGAGTGCAATGCTTTTAAGAAGCTAGCGTTGAAAACGATTCGGGGATTAAGCGACGGGCGTCCGACCTTTGGCTTTTCTTCAAACAAAAATTTTATTCTGTTCCATTGAGCGTCGGTTAAATCTTTGTGGTAAAATGAATTTGACATAAGTTGTTCACTTCTTTCAAACTCATTTTATCAAAGAACTGCTTATGTTTTTCTTTTACTTGAGTTTACTAACAACCCCTAATTCTTTGACGAAAGCCACGGAAACGATGCCGGAGTCAACATAATCAAGGAAAGACTTAATGTCGGGCGAAACGTCACCAAGAGTCCCCTTTGTGCTGAGAAAAATTTTGATAGTCCCGTCGTTCAGAGCAAGCGAAATATCTTGGTCGCAACGTTTGTGAAAGGTGTACAAGTGGCGGACATTGCTTGAATATGTCGAAGGGACAGATAAAAATGATGAAAGATTCGCCGAGGCAGCTGTAATGCTGACCGCGTTTGAGTTTGTCTGTGTCAATGAGCGACTGGTAGTAGCGCGTTCTTTTGGCGAGATTATCGGAGTTAGAGATTTGAATTTCCACGTCGAAAGAACGATTGGTATCTTTCTCTTCAACATAAACGTCAAGACGAATGCCCTTGCCGTCAATACGAGCCTCGATAGTTTTTTCGCGTGTACCTATTCAGGTAAAAAATCTACCTATTCGGTAAACCAACGTACACAATCCTTATGCTATACTGTCTTTGGAGGAATTCATTATGGCAGAAAAGACGCCGGAAACGACCGATGATTTTCGTAGCGAGCTCAAGTGTATTGGGCTTCGCATCGCTTATGAACCCAATACTCCAAAAATCGAGCTGATTCAATGGTTCACACGGGGAAAGGATTATGATAATGCTTGGGAAATTCTCAAAAACTCCAACGAGAACGATCTAATCCAATTCGCTGTCAAAGCCTTTCAATCCGCGTACGACAAATACAAAAAACGCGGGAACACTGCCGACAACGATTACCGCCGAGTCACGTGGATTCTTGCCTCGCTGTTCAAAAAGACTGGCGACACATCTCAAGCCATTACGAAATTCATCGAATGCAAAGATTTCCGCAGTGCCCATGAACTCGTTGACCTTCACAGTGTCGACTCTCTCCGATTTGCCCTTGAAGAGTTCAAAGGATATGATGACAATCACGTTAAAGCTTTGAGCCTCATGGTTAATCGACACGCTGACTTGGAACAAATGTATAAGGCTAAACCTCTGCCGGACAATTTCGCAATGAAGTGGTTCTGGCTTAGCTTACTATATGGCATTTATCGCGTTCGTTCCCTTTTCGGAAGCGCGGCAGCACTCGCGATTATAGCATTCTTGATTTTTTTCATGCCGTATGTTGCCCCCTCACACGAATTTGCTTTTGATTTAATGATCACAATAGCTGCCCTTATTTTATGCAATGACATTCGCCTTTATGGAAAATGGATAAGCCTTCATCAAATGTACGCGAATATAATCGCTACGGTCGGCGACCATCCGCGGATGTCAACGCTCAAAGGGAAATTTTGGAAAAGTCTTTCGTCCGAACGAAACACTCGAAGAAAATTAATAATTATTCTACTCATATTTTTACTGTACATTTGGATATTTCATCAATCAGCATTGGAGAATAAATCGGCTGCCGTTCAAACGACTCCGACCGCTCAAGAAAATTTCGCGCCAGCAGAAGCACCGTCTCCTAAGGCAATAGAAACTTCGAGAGATGAATCATCAATAGAATTACCAACCGCGCCGCAAAGTTTAGGGGAACATTGGATAAAAGACAATAATACTGATGTTTACCTTTGGAATCCCGAACCATATGGTGACGAGCGCATTTCGTGGAGTGGCAGTTACGTGCAAGACGGCGACTATAAATTTGCCGAGGGTAGAGGAACCGTTACTTGGTATCGCGACGGACAAGTTATTCAGGTCGACGAAGGTTTCTTTGAACACGGCAAACATCATGGGCGATTCAAACATACTCTCGAAAGCGGAAATGTCGTCTACAGTAATTGGGAACACGGAAAAGAAGTCGTCGATACACCTGCACCGCGTGAAAATACTGACTCCAAGGGACACTATGTCGGCACTTACAACAGCGGCATGAAAGCTTACATTGTTCCCGGCACCTTGAAAGTTTCTTCCGACCGCAATAGTTGCAACGTCAAAATCTTGGCTGAAGGCGATGCGGGCGATATTTCTTACTTGGATTATCGAATCTGGCGTGAAGGACGTACATTGAAATTTTCAAACTCGGAAGGATACAGTGGCGTCATAACTTCAAACATGCGAGTGGAAAATAAAATCTGGGAAATTGCCCAAAATCAGTTTTAAGAACCGGTTTTCATAAAGATTGAAAAGTAATATAGTAAAAGCATTAATCGCAAACGGGAAATCTCACGCGCAAAGAGCAAGACTGAGCGAAAGTCCGCCCCAAGCTTTAATCGACTCTCAAATTGTCACCGACGATATTCCGTCGTGATTCATAAAGCCAATTTGCACGACACAAAAATTGGTTATTGGGCAACGGGTTTGGCGACTTTTGCTTATTCGACGTTGGAGAAAATCTGCGGCGACGGAGGCTGGCGCAGGGCGTTCGTTTACGAGGCGTACAAATATTTCGGCTTGCGGGTAGAGATAAGTGAGAAGCTCAAGGGGCACGGCCGGCAAGTTTTATCAAAACGTTGGATAGTGGAGCGCACTTTTGCCCGGCTCAATCATTCTCGCCAACTTTCCAAAGACTACGAGCTTAATGCTTTCTTGAGATGTGATAAGCGTGAGTAAAAAACGGCAAATGGAAATTTAACGACGGCAATTGGACGTTTTGGGCGGCAGTTGAAGACAAAGATTTTAATTCAAAAATGAACCGGCGCGAGATAAATTTTGCATGCGGTGACATGCTCAGAGTAATGTATTTCACGCAACAGAAATTCCGAAACGATAATTTGATTAAAGAAACTGTCGTCACACGAGTAATTGAAGTAATAGTTCAACCACAGCAAATAAAACCGGATTTTGAACAGGAAAAATAAAAAAGCCTCTCCACAAAAGGGAGAGGCTTAACTTTTATCTGTACAAAATATTTCCGTCGAACTTTTTGCCGCCAATGTCGAGCGCGTCGATGAACTGCCACATGAATCCTTTGAAGTTATCGTGCCCGCTAATTGTGCATTCCAGACGGGCACGCCGAGTTCCTGCCAATCAATCCAATCCTCCAGCCACGAGCAAGAGGCGTAGACTCCGCGGTCGAGCGGCTGAATTGAATCAATGAAGGCGCGGCAAATGTTTGTCACGTTCCTCCGCGTGAAAGAAAACCCGTGGCGAGCTTTGTACCCGTCGGCGTCCTCCATATCAAAGAACACGGGGAGCTCCAAGAGGACGCCCGCCTCCGCGAGGATGCACGCCGCAGATGAGCCCGTGTGAGTGAGCCTCGTTGACATTAAACGCCCTGACCAACTACAATTAATTTGTCGGCGTAACAATCGCGGAGAAAATAGCACCGCCGGTCGGGGGATTCTTAAATCCCGCCGTTGAATATTTATTGACATGGGAAGGTAAACCGTTGCTGACAGTGCGCAATCTGCGTCTGCAAATACGGGACAAGTCGCCGCTGCTGAAAGGACACCTGCTTCACGACGGACGCCACACCGGCACCACGCTCATGGACGACGCCGAAATCCCGCTCAAGATTCGCCGGCTGATTCTCGGACACAGCGCGCCCGACATCACGAGCAAAGTCTAAACGCCCAAGACGGTTTCACAACTGATTGACGCGATTAATCGCATTTAATTTTGTAGTCTACGCGTAATCTGCCGCGACAAACTCTCCAATACGCAAGAGTGCTGCTTTGGCTTAGTGGCGCGGAAGTTGGCGTGCTTACGGGCTCGTTTACGGTTAAATTTTTAACGGTAACCTAATGACAAAGGAGGTAAAACTTTGCTAGAATGGCAACGCAAAAGGGATTCAAGGGAGGGGTTCACATGCCGTTGAAACTTGCCGCAAAAGTTCTGGTGGCGGTGCTGGTGACGATATTGGTCGCAGGCACTGTCGAGGCAACCCCAAAATTCATCACGCCGCCTCGGTTGCGTCAGCCGTTCTCGCCCCCGCTGAGAACCCCGCCCAAAGAATATTTCCCGCGTCAACCCTTTCGCCCGAAGCCGCACTACACGCCGCACGTACCGCACCCGACTTGGGACACTCGCGGCGGCAAACGCAAAAATTTCGGACCGCCCCCGGTGCCCCACAGATAATTTACACCAAGGAATGAACTCCAATGAGAAGGTTAGCGAAAAACTTAATATTGACGACGACAGTTGTCAGCGCAATATTTATCGTTGACCTCTCGTCAGCGGGAGCCGTAACTCTCCCCGAACCTTGTTACACAAAAAAAATAATCTGCCCGCTCTTAACGGACAGCTCGGTGCATTACATAGACTTCTGGGGAAAATTCCGCGACACAGTCATGCCCGACAAGCCTCAGAACAATAATCCGCCCAAGGAAATGAAAAAAAAGCCGCCGCCCAAATCGCGCGACGACAAATCAAAAGAATGATGATTAATCAACGGCGGGTCGTCACGTCTTTAATCTCAAAATCGCGTTGGACGCGCCCGAATCCGTCCTGCACCCGTAAAAAATAAAATGCTTTCTTCCGATAATCGGCGACGGGGTCATTGCCGGTTTTTTCTTTGTAATGCAAAGTGTTTTCGGCGTGGGCACTCGTGAATCCGAACAAAATTTTCAGCGGCAAAATTTTTCCGTGGCGCGGGATGATTGAGTCGTCGGCGATGTTCAGCGGGAAGTAGGAGCCGTTGACTTGAACGAGGAGCATGGGCGCGACGCCGTCAACGAAAGTTCCTTCGGGGGGCATGGCAAGCGGATAATCTCCGTCGGGCAGCGCGACGAGTTTGCCGTCCTTTATGTAGCTGAGCGCGTCCGACGGAATGATTTCTTCGTGCCAACTGGGCGGCGTGTCTCCTTTGGGATAGAGCACAACCGCAAACGCCAGCGTCACGAAGACTGCCGTCGCGATGAAATAAAATTTCCGCGCGAACTTTTGGAACTCATTCTTCTCCGCGTCCAAAATTTTTTGAAGTTCCCTCAGCTCGTTCATTGCGGCGGAAAGAACGGGCGATTCGAGTGGTCGACGATGTCCTTGATGACGTCCTTGTCGGGCTTGCCCAAGACCCAGCCGAGGATTTTTATTTCGGCGTGGACGGCAATTTTTTGGTCGCGCACGTCGCCCGAAGTGAAGCAAATTTTTTTGTAATTCTCCAGCGAGAGTTTGTAGCGGGCGTTGACCTCCTGCAGTGAGCGCAACTTGTTCGGCGGATTGTGATAGCTCGCGATTAACTTCGTGATGTCTTCATCCATGTTTATTCCTCCAACTTAACCAAATAAAAATTCCTGCGGCGATTGCGAACGCGACGACGCTCGTGGCTTGCGCGGACTTGAGAGAGCCGAGGACTTGAGCGGTGTAGTCGCCGCGAAGAAACTCCAGCGCGAATCGGGCGGCGGCGTAGAGCATGACGTAGAGCGCGAAGCATTGACCCTTAACATAGTCGGTGCAGCGGAAGATGAGCAGCACGGCGAAGATTACGACGTCGAGCTGACACTCCCAAACCTCCGCGGGGAAGAGCGGCTGAGCTCCGTATGTTCGATAGGCAAGCGTCGTGTCGGGATAAATGATTCCGAAGTTGCCGCCCGTGGGTGCGCCGAACGCGTCGCCGTTCAAAAGATTTGCGCAACGCCCCAACGCCTGACCTAGGACAATCGCCGGCGCCATCAAGTCAGCCAGATGAATCACGTCGAGCCCCTTGGTCTTGGCGTAGAGCGCGCCCGCCGTCACGCCCAAGATGATTCCGCCCTGCACAGCCATGCCGCCCTGCCACACGTTTAAAATTTCGTCGAGATGATTTTGATAGTAACTCCAGTCGAAGAAGAAGACGTCCCAGAGCCTGGCACCGAGCAAGCCGAAGAACCCGCCGATTAATCCGATGTCGACGATAAATTTTTCGTAGCCGCGCCCGTCGACCTTGGCCATGAAGTAGCCGACGCCCGTCGCCAAAAAAATCGACAGCGACAGTACCACGCCGTAGGAACGAATCGGGAAGTCGCCGATGTAAAATAAAAATTGATGCACGCCAATCCTCCAAAACTTTTTTACGATTATAACAGGGCTTGAGGATTTTTGAAAGGAATTTTAAACGGGGCGTCGAAGTCAAACGCGCAAACTTTTGATGGAGGTTTTGATTAGTTTGGCATTTTTTTTGATAGTGCCGAGCGTCATGATAGTGAGCGTCCTGCTGGTTCGCGCGCTGGCAAATCGTCTCGGCTTGCGAATCTATCACACGACTCTGGCGGCGGTGGCGATAATGGCGTTCCCCGTCACGTTCGGAGCAACGCGCCTGTCGCCGGCAATCGGTCGCGAATATTTTTTGTGGCTGGGCGCGCTGATAGTGGCGGCGTCGGGTCTCCTCACCTTGGCAAACAAATTTTTGCACGGCAAGGAGATAGAGGAGGAGCGACGCTTCACCGAAGAGGTAAAGGCGGCTTACGAGGCGGAGAAGCGCAAAAGCATTGCGGTCATCGAAGACAAATTGACTGACGCGCCCGCGCCGAAAACTCTCGCTTACAACGAAATTTTCGCCGACGAAAATATTTCAGTGCAAACCGACGAGCAAATTGCCGACGAAAATATTTCAGCCCAAACCGACGAGCAAACCGCTGACGAAAATATTTCAGCCCAAACCGACGAGCAAACCGCCGCCGAAAATATTTCTGCCGTAACCGACGAGCAACCCGCTGACGAAAATATTTCAGCCGTAACCGACGAGCAAAATGCCGACGAAAATATTTCTGCCGAAGCCGACGAGCAAAACGCTGACGAAAAAGTTTCTGCCGTTATCGACGAGCAAAACGCCGACGAAAAAGTTTCTGCCGAAACCGACGAGCAAATCGCCGACAAAAATATTTCAGCTGTTATCGACGAGCAAAACGCCGACGAAAAAGTTTCTGCCGAAACCGACGAGCAATCCGCCGACGAAAATATTTCAGCCGTTACAGACGAGCAAAACGCCGACGAAAATATTTCAGCCGTTATCGACGAGCAATCCGCCGACAAAAATATTTCTGCCCAAACCGACGAGCAAACTGCCGCAGAAAATATTTCAGCCGAGACGGAGCTGGATGAGGAGGTTAAGGCGGCGGTGGCGGCGGAACTCAGCGAGGAGCCCGCGTTGCCCGAAAATTTCCCGCTGGAAAAAATTTTCAAGCCGCTGACCGAGCCGTATCCCGAAGAAGCGGTCGACGAGCCAATCAAACTCCCCGAAAAGCCCAAGCCCGTTAAAATTTTCCCGCTGGAAAAAGTCTTCGAGCCGCTGACCGAACTCAAGCACGAAGAAATCATTCCGCCGCCCGCAAAAAAATCCAATCCCGAACCAAAATTCCCGCTGCAAAAAGTTTTCGAGCCGCTGTCGACATTGAACTTGGACAAGCTGGAGGAAATCACGCGAGAGGAAAAAAATTTGCCGCACGAGGTCGAAACCAAGCCCGAAGAAAAAATCGACACGCTGGACGATTTGTTGGACAAGGCTTACGACGAGCGCGACAAAGGTCACACGTGGCAGGCGATAGAAACTTACAAGAAAGCGTTGGAGCGTTATCAGGGCGACGAGTACGCGCCGTTCGTGGCGATTGACTTGTGCAACATTTATAAAGAGCAGGCACTTTACACCGAGGCGATAAAAGTTTACGAGCAGGCGTTGGCGTTGCCGGCTCTCAAGCGCAACGATTCGGCGCGGAAGGAATTTCAAACCAATCTGCGTTACCTGCGCCTCCTGCGCGAAATCTTGCTCAAGCACCGCGCGCTGTCGACGCCGTTCAGCCGGCTGCCCAAAGATATTTTGCAAGAGGTTGACATTGAGTTCAAAAAAGTGCAATATCAATGATTAGCTGATACAGCTAAAATTTTTTTTGGTTGTCAAGCAGGAATAAAAAAAATAAAAGTCGAACCACCACAGGGGGCTGGGGTGGTAGAGAACCTTCCGCCGCCCCTCCCCTTCCGGGGTGATGTTTTATCTCAGGAGGTTACAGAATGAAGAAGAGTGTTGAGATTCTCGGCTTACCGATTATCAGCATAACCGAGGGTCGCGAACTTGGCGTCAGCAAGTCGCTGTTAATCGACGCCAAGAACGGAGTGGTCGCGGCGGTGACGATTGACGACGACGACTGGTATCGCGGCGTTAAGCTCATCCCTTACGAGGCGATAATCGCGATTGGCGAGGACGCCGTGACAATCACGCACAGCGAAAATATTTTGAACTTGGAGGAGGCGGGCGATTACGAACGTCTGCTGGTGGAAAACATTCGAGTCATCGGCACCAAGGCGATAACCAAGACGGGACGAATCCAAGGCAAGGTCACTGAAGTTTACGTAGGCGACGGCGGCAGGATTGAACAGTGCGAAGTCACCGCGCCCGACGGTTCGGTCAACGAGGTCACCGCCGAGCAAATTTCTATCTTCGGCAAACAAGTCACGGTCATCGACGTTGGCGAGGAAAAAAAAAATAGTTTGAACGAGCAGCCCGCGTTCGAGCCGGCGTTCCAAGCTTTCTCCGAAGAACCTGAACCTGAAGTTTGGAAGCCGACCTTCGAACAGCCGCAAGAAACTTTCGAGCAGCCGGCAGAAGAATCGCCCGTCGAAGATCAATCTTTGCCGGAAATGGAAATGACAATGCCGCCGGTCGAGGAATTGACAACGACGGAAGAGGCGCAAGCTGAATTGGAACAGGTCATGACGCCTGAGCCCGTCGTCGAAGAACAGCCCGTTATCGAGGAGCAATCCGTCGTCGAGGAGCAACCCGTTATCGAGGAGCAACCTGTCGTCGAGGAGCAGCCCGTCGTCGAGGAGCAATCCGTCGTCGAGGAGCAACCTGTCGTCGAGGAGCAGCCCGTCGTTGAGGAGCAGCCCGTCGTCGAGGAGCAGCCCGTCGTCGAGGAGCAGCCCGTCGTCGAGGAGCAGCCTGTCGTCGAGGAAAAAACTGTATCGGCCGCGGAGAAAAAAATTGCGGCGATGACTCAGCAGGCGGAAGACTTGAAAGCGGCTTTGAAGAGGGCGCGGGAAAGTCAGCAGCTGGCGAATTCGGCACCGCAGGAAACGCCGCGCAAACCCGTCGAGAAGGCAATGGACGAACGCCGCCGCAGAGTTTTGCTCGGCAAGCATGCCACCAAGACCATCACCGCCGACAGCGGCACGGTCGTGGTTGAACTCGGCGCGGAAGTCACGGAGGAAGTTCTCCAGCGCGCGCGCCTCTCAAACAAATTCATCGAGCTGTCAATGAACGTCCAATAAAATCTTGCAATCAAAAACTCCCACTCGGTCATGTGCCGCGCGGGAGTTTTGTTTTACAATGTGATGCCCGCCGCCTGCGCCAATCTTCTCAGGCGATAGACGGGCAGCCCGACGACGTTTGACCAGTCGCCGTGAATTTTTTCGATGAACTTGGTCGCGCCGCCCTGCAGTGCATACGAGCCCGATTTGTCGAGCGGCTCACCCGTCGCCGCGTATTCGTGAATCTCTTCGGGCGTCATCTCTCCGAAAAAAACTTCAGTGGTCTCAGCCGCCGTGAAAATCTTTCCGCCCGCGCAAATTGCCAAGCCCGTGATAACTTCGTGGCGTTTGCCCGAAAGCCGCGCCAACATTTTTTCCGCGCCCGCAACGCCGTCGGGTTTGCCAAAAATTTCTCCGTCGAGCACGACGATTGTGTCCGCGCCGATTACGACCGCGTCGGGGTGTTTCGCGGCGATTGAACTTGCTTTGAGCTTTGCGTTCTCCACCGCCAAAATTTTCGGGCTGTCGGCTTGCTGAACTTCATGCGCGTCGCTGACCTCCACGACGAAATTTTTGCACAGCTTGCGAAGGAGCTCATGCCTGCGTGGCGAGCCCGAAGCCAAAATTATCATCAAATCATCTCCAAAAATTTTATCCGACGTCACGCTTTTTGAAACGTTCGGGGAACTCCGCCATCCACATTTCCTTGGTGATTGTGCGCGTGTTGTATTTGCGAATGAGGAAACGAATTTCCTCGTGCTTTTTTTTGCTCATGGGCGGGCAGTCCTCGTCGTAAACAATGGGGCGACCTTTGAGCGCGGCAATTTCAGCCTTCTCCTCCGCCGTCAACGGTTCGCCGACTCTCATGGTGTAATACTCCAAGTTTTCCTCCGGCATGACAACCTCCGCTCCAAAAATTTATACAATGTCGCGTTCATTCAAACCCACTTGTCGGGAATGACAAAATCCATTAACATTTTTTTGTAATGCTCAAGATATTTTTCATAACGCGGCGCAAGCTTGAGTTGCCCTGAATCAACCGCATAATTGCAAACGTCCCCCATTTCCCAATCGGGGTGAGCGTCTTCTATTGCGTCCATAACATTATCGCCCAAGTCGTCATCAGCACAGCAAATATGCCAAAAACAAGGATACGAATAGGGAAAGTATTTGTCGTTGAGTAAGTCGTCGAAAATCTTTTTGAACATCGCGACAAGTTCTTCGCGCGGATAAATTTCTTCGAGTAAAAATTTTTCTTTAATCAGCTCGACACGCAAAACAACTTTATCTCCGTCGGGCTGAACGGAAATTTTCAAAACGATGATTCTATCGTCGTAAGTATCGCCCAATCCTTCTGTGCAAGCTTCGCCGCGCTGAACGTGTACGAGTAAATTTACAAGCTGCGGAAACGGGTCGCTCAAAAGTTCATCGAAAGCAAACTTGAAAGTCTTTCCGTTCTTAATGAGATGGAACTCAACAGAGCCGCAATCTATCGAATCGTATAAAATTTTTAATTTGTCCATGCCTCACCCCTCCGCTTTGAAATTGTAAACGGGCTTCATGACTTCGAGGATGTCAACGGTGTCGCCGATAACGTCGAGGATGTCGTCGAGTGATTTGTAAGCTTGCGGGCTCTCGTCGAGCGTGCCTTCGCTGATTGAGGTCGAGTAAACGCCCGCCATGGAATTTTTGTAATCGTCCATGCTGAGTTGCGCCTTTGCGTCGCCGCGAGACATGAGCCGCCCCGCGCCGTGAGGAGCCGAGTAATTCCAGTCGGCGTTGCCCTTGCCCACGGCCAGCACCGAGCCGTCGCGCATGTTTATCGGAATCAAAACGCGTTCGTCCTTGTGCGCGGCAATCGCGCCCTTGCGGATAATCAACTCGCCCACGTCAATGTAATTGTGAATCGTGTGGAAAGCTTCGCCGGTTGAAATGCCCGCCTTGCCGAGCAAAATCTTGGCGATGAGTTCACGGTTGCGGCGCGCGAACTCCTGACAGAGCTCCATGTCGTGCAAGTACTGATGAAAATATTTTCCGTAGACGAAACACAAATCGTCGGGCATGGACGCCTTGCGCCCGCGATATTCGAGCTCCAGTTCCTTGAGCTTCGATTGAATTTCTTTCTTGCGACCGAGCGACTTGTACACGGCGATAATTTCTTCCTTCTGCCGAAAAAATTTATCCTTGCCGCAAGCCAAATCAATCGCGAGCCGCTGATAAATTTCGGCGACTTGCTTGCCGAGATTGCGGCTGCCCGTGTGAATCACCAGGTAAAACGTCCCGTCGGAGGCGCGGTCAATTTCAATGAAGTGATTGCCGCCGCCGAGCGTGCCCAAACTTTTTTCGAGCCGCCGAGTTTCTTTGAGCGAGCGATAACAGTTGAGAGCCTGTAGGTCAAACCTTTCCTGCCTGAAGTCCCAAACATTTTTGTTCGACGGAATGTAATGAGCCGCCTCGTCGATTTTTTCAAAGTCAAGCGAATTTGTCTCCAGCTTAACGGTGTACATGCCGCAGCCGATATCCACGCCGACGATATTCGGGACGGCTTTGTCGACGATGGTCATGGTCGTGCCGATTGTGCAGCCCTTGCCCGCGTGAACGTCCGGCATGATTCGGATTTTGCTGTCGCGCGTGAATTCGTAATTGCACATGCGCCGAATCTGTTCGCGAGCCGCATCCTCAATCACTTTGGCGAACGATATCGCCGTGTTGTACTTGCCTCTGATTTCTTCCATGAGGATTCTCCTTCCGAAAAAATTTTTTGCAGCCGCGTTGCAGAAAATATAAAGGAGCCTGCCGTTTTTGGCAAGCCCCGAAAAATTTTTCACGCGCGCTGATTATATAACATAATTTTTTTTCTTCGGCGCAGTACGTTTTGCAAACTCTTGAATGAGCCCCGCAAATTTTTGTTGAACTCTTTTAGGGAGTTTTGAAAAGTTTTCACTGAGCCGCAGTTCTGCTTCTGTAAATGACTCCTCGGCGATAACAGACCTTTCAATATCAACAAGTTCGTCCGCATGGTTTTGTATGTACTCTTCGACAGCGTGTTGAAAGAGCATTGAAAGACTTAAGCCGAGCTCTGCCGCTACCATTTTGTAAGCGTTGCGTTTGCCTTGAGGAACTGCAATTGAAATTATGTCTCTCTTCGGGAGATACTTCATTTTAATCACCGCCTCCGAATCATTGAATCGTGATGGCGACGCCGTGAGGTTTGCTCTCGTCCATCGCCTCGCGAAGATTTTCAAGCGGAACGTTCAAGTCGACGTCCGCCGTAACCTCCGCGTTAAAAAGCAAGCCTTCATTGTAGACGACGTTTTTGCCCTTCATGAAAACTCCGCCGACGATACTGACGAAAGCCACAACAGCAATCGCGCCCGCGTCGCCCGCGCCGTGTTCGCCCTTGGTGTATTGCAGAGGAACTTTCACGCCGTTGATTGTGTTCACCGAGACAATCATAAACTCCAGCTTGCCGCCGCGTCCGAGCCCGCCCGCCTTGCGCGCCTTGGTCACCACGCCTCTGACTTTTGTGCCGGCGGGGATAACGACAACATCATTGATGATAAGATTTTCGACCAAGCGGAGCGGCACGGCGTCACCGACATGAGCTGTTTTGGAGGAAAGCTCTTTCGTCAGTTCCACCTGCAGAACAATTCCTTCGGGAATGTAAGCGTTGCCCCTCTTCACGGGCGAAACTCTCATCACGGCAGATGAATGTCGGGCGGCAGCGGCGGGCGCAATGTAAATCCCCGAACTCAAGACCATGCCCGCACAGACAGCGGCGACAAATTTTTTCAGCGAGCCTTTCATCGAACAGCCTCTCCTCTTCGGTGAGCAAAATTTTTTACGACAAAGGAGCCTGCCGTTTTCGGCAAGCCCCCAAAAATTTTTAATCGTCTCTCGTTCCTCTTTGTCCGGTGTAAGGATTCGTGTTTCCTCTGTGGCTCCAATTATTGTCGGTCACGCCGTCGGGGTCGGAGCGGTAATGCGGCTGAACGTAAGTTCCGTCGTCTCTTTGATATCCTCTGACATGAACGTCGGCAGAGGCAACAGCGGGAACTCCCGCGAGCAACGAGCCCGCGACGAGCAGAGCCAAAAATTTTTTCATCTTCATCATACCTTTCAGTGTTGGTCAATTCAGCACCGATTGTAACAGGTGAAAAAATTTTTTGGTCTCTTTCAAAGCGACATTTATCAAAAAAATCTCCTCACTCAAAGTACCAGCCGAAAATATTTTTAATCTTAACCTTGAAGCCGTCCAAGACCGCCACGGGGATTTCAAAT
This sequence comes from Selenomonadaceae bacterium, assembly GCA_017527075.1. Lineage (GTDB taxonomy): Bacteria > Bacillota > Negativicutes > Selenomonadales > Selenomonadaceae > Quinella. Next base: position 162,322 of record JAFXQM010000010.1, on the reverse strand, counting down.
TTAACTTCGGCGCGCTCCTCGGCGGTCAAATTATTCAGCTCGGCGTCGGAGTAATTCGGATACACGTCGTCGAGAAAATATTTTCCGTCACGAAGAAGATAAACTCTGATGCTCTCACTCCACGGGTCAATCATCCAATATTCGCGGACGCCGTTGCGTTCGTAAATATCTTTTTTAATCGTGAGGTCACGTTTCATCGTCGAGCGAGAAAAAACTTCGGCAACCATATCGGGCACGCCGTGAATGGTTCTGTGTTTGTTATCGATAACGCTCTTGTCATTCGCCGCGCTGATGAAAATAAAGTCGGGCTGAAAAAGATTTCCGTCGGGAAAGTGGACGTCCATGCTGTCGGTAAAGACCAAACCGAGTTTGTTGGTAGCCGCGTATGTTCCGATAATCATATAAAGTTTTCCTGCGGTGTTGTTATGCCACGCGTCCGCACTTGGTGCCATGAATTTCATTCCTTCGATAATTTCGTACTCGTCGCGGATATCGCTTGCCAACATTTTAATCGCCTCCTGTTTTGGAGTTTACGAAAAATTTTTCCGAACGTCAACGCTGTTGCCGCCTTTACTTTGACGCTCATTCGTGTATAATTTCAAAGATAAGGGGAAAGGGACAAGAGGTTTTCCCTAAATCCTAAATCCTGACTCCTAAATCCTAACACGGGAGAGCGGTGCCTTTGATGGATACTGCAGAGAACATAAAATTAAAACCGTACTTGTCGCCGCTGAATGTCTGGGCACTGTCATTCGGGTGCGCGGTGGGCTGGGGCGCGTTCGTCATGCCGGGCACGACCTTCCTGCCGATTGCCGGACCGCTGGGCACTGCGCTGGGCATGATTATCGGCGGCGTCATCATGCTCATCATCGGCTACAACTACCACTTCATGATGAATCGATACCCCGACGCGGGCGGCACTTATTCCTACGCCAAAAGAGCTCTCGGCTACGACCACGGCTTTCTGAGTTCGTGGTTTTTGATTCTTGTCTACATTGCAATCACTTGGGCGAACGCAACCGCCCTGCCGATTATCTTCCGAAAATTTTTGGGCGACACGTTTCAGTTCGGCTTCCATTACACAATCGCGGGCTTCGACATTTGGTTCGGCGAAGTGCTGCTGAGTTTGGGCGCGCTGTGGATTTTCGGATTCATTTGCATGCACGGCGGAAAGTTGGCGGCGCGCGTTCAAACCGTCGCGGCGATAATTTTATTCGGCGGAGTGTTAATCGGTATCGGCGCGGTCGTGGCGAGCGGCGTGAATCCTTTTGACATTGCGCCCGCCTTCCCGCCCGACACAAACGATTCCTTCGCGGCGATTTTCGGAATTGTCGTCTTGGCTCCTTGGGCGTTCGCGGGTTTTGAATCTGTCTCGCAGTCGGCGGAGGGCTTTACCTTTTCCGTCAAAAAAATTTTCGCGATTTTGTTCTGCGCGGTCGTGGCGGCGGCTCTGGCTTACACTTTCCTTGCGATACTGGCCGTGTCCACTCTGCCCAAAGGTTACTCGAATTGGGCGGAGTACATCAAAGACATCGACAACCTCGAAGGGCTCGCGGGGCTCCCGACGTTTCACGCGGTTCATCATTTCCTCGGCGACACCGGCTTGGTCATCTTGGCGGTGACTTGCGTCTGCGGAGTTATCACGGGGCTCGTCGGAAATTACATCGCTGCCAGCCGTTTAATCTTCGCGCTGACTCGTGACGACTTGTTGCCCGCGTGGTTCGGCAAGCTCAACGAAAACCGCACGCCCATGAACGCCGTCCTGTTTATCATGCTGCTGTCGCTGCCGATTCCTTTCCTCGGGCGCACGGCGATTGCTTGGATTGTCGACGTGAACACAATCGGCGCGACGATTGATTACACATACACTTCGCTCGTCACGATTATCACTGCGCGGACGATGGGCAGAGGGTTGCCGCAAATCACGGGGATAATCGGCATGGTCGTGTCGGCGATTTTCTTCCTGTACTTCATGGTGCCCAACGTCTGGACGGTCGCCGCCATGAGCACGGAGAGTTATCTGATTCTGATTGTGTGGAGCATTCTCGGCTTCGTTTTTTTCCGTTACATTTTTCAGCGCGACACCGCCCGACGCTTCGGCAAGTCGACAATCTCCTGGATTGCGTTGTTGTTTTTGATTTTCTTCACGTCCATGCTTTGGGTTCGTGAGGCAACCAGTTCAGCCGCGCAGACAGTCCTCGGCAACCTGCGCGAGTATTACACCGAAGAACTTAACGAGCACGGCATCCCGCCCTCTCCGCGCGAGAAGGCTGACTCGGAATTTTATCTCGAAAGCCAAATGGAATTCGTCAGCAGCTCTCTGACCCAGCACAACCTCATGCAGATGGCTTTGATAACAATCGCGCTGTTCATCATGTTCAACATTTACAACTTGATGATGAAGCGCGAGAAAAATATGGAGCGAGAAAAAGTTCAGGCGGAGCGGAGCAATAAGGCGAAGTCAACTTTCCTGTCGAACATGAGCCACGATATCCGCACGCCCATGAACGCAATCATCGGTTACACGAATTTAATCAAGAAGGAGCCGGGGCTGCCGCCGCGCACGAAAGATTATCTCGACAAGATTGAGGCGTCGAACAATCATTTGCTCGCGCTGATTAACGATATCCTCGACATGAGCCGAATCGAAAGCGGCAAGATGGAACTCGACCCGCAGAAGGCAAATCTCGTCAAAGCACTCGGCGAAGTCAGAGATTTGTTCGCCACGCAGATGAAGACCAAAGGCTTGAAGTTTGAAGTCAACGTCGAACACGTCATGAACAAAGTCGTCATGTGCGACACGCCACGCCTTAACCGCGTCCTCTTGAATTTAATCAGCAATGCGTTCAAGTTCACGCCCGAAGGCGGCGCGGTCATCGTCACACTAACTCAAGTAGGCGGCAACGAGGAAAAGGGCTCTTACGAATTGCGCGTGCGGGATACGGGCATGGGTATGACGCCCGAATTTGCCGCGAAAGTTTTTGCCGCTTATGAACGCGACCGCTCCGTCAGCAACATTCAAGGCACGGGGCTGGGCATGAGCATTACCAAAAGTATCGTCGAACTCATGGGCGGCACGATTGACGTTGAGACCGAGCTGGGCAAGGGCACAGAGTTTATCGTCCGCGTCGATTTCCCGATTGTCGACGAACCCGACGAGGAAGAGGCTGAGCAAACTGCAGAGGCGACGGGCGAGTTGGATTTCAGCAAGATTAAATTGCTGCTGGTTGAGGACAACGAGGTCAACCGCGAAATTGCGTCGCTGATTCTTACGGAGTTTGGTTTCGGCTTGGACACGGCGGAGAACGGGAAAATTGCCGTCGATAAAATTTCCGCGAGCAAGCCCGGCGAGTTCGACGCGATTTTGATGGATGTGCAAATGCCGGTCATGAACGGGTACGAGGCGACAAAAAAAATCCGCGCGCTCCCAAATCCGAAACTCGCGCACATTCCGATTATCGCCATGACAGCCAACGCATTCACTGAAGACATTCAGGCGGCGAAGGACGCGGGCATGGACAGCCACATCGCCAAGCCGCTCGACATTCAAAAGATGATTGAAACTTTAACGGAGGTTTTGAGGAGTTAGGAGTTAGGAATGAGGAATGAGTCATGAAAAAATTTTTGTCTGCAGTGCTGATGATTTTAATCGTCGCGGTGTGCACGAGCTGCGGCGAGCAACCAACTTTTAAATCTCTGACGCACGACGAAGCCGTCAAGATGATGAGCGACAAACCCGACGCGCTTGTCCTCGACGTTCGCACGGCCGACGAGTTCGTCAAGAAACATATTCCCAACGCAAAGTCCGTTCCGCTCGAAGAATTTCAAAACGGGAACTTCGCCTCTGTGCCCGACAAGAATCAAACCATTTTGATTTACTGCTGGACGGGTCGTCGCGCTCAAGACGCCGCGCAGCTCCTCGCCGAGAAGGGTTACAAGAACGTTTACGAATTCGGCGGCATGGTCGATTGGACGGGTCCCGTGGTCGGCGAAGAACTTTACAAACACATCAGCCAGGACGAGGCGCGCGACATTTTGGCGACTGACCCGAACGCAAAACTTGTGGATTGCCGTTTCCCGAAAGATTATGAGGCGCGTCACATCGTCGGAGCTGTCTTCGTCCCGAAGGAAGCCGTCATGGCCGAGGACTTCTCCAAAATCCCCGACAAGAACGCCACGCTTATTTGTTACTGCGGCGACGGAAACCGCGCGCGCCAGACCGCAAAGTTGCTCGTCGAAAAGGGTTACAAGAACGTTTACGAGATGGGCGGCATAATCGAGTGGACGGGCGAGGTGGAAGGTACCGAGGTCGGCAATTAAAAATCAACGGACGAAAAAATATCCCGTCGAAAAATTCGGCGGGATTATTTTTTGATTAAAAATCATTTTCCCCTTATGGACAAGCGAAAATTTTTCGATTAAAATAATGAAAAGGTTTCATTAATATTTCATTAAGGGGGAATGTCCCATGAAAAATAAAATTACAGTCAATAAGCTGAACGAGAAGCTCCACTTCTACTTAATCTCGAACGGCAAGCGTTACTACCTGTTTACGCAAGATTTTTCGAAAGGCGTCTATCAATTTTTCAAGAGCGGACGTTCGGAGTCGGAACTGCACAAATACAATCTCTGGCGAAAAAATCCCCGCCTGGACAAGACGATTGAAAAGCTGCCGATGTACATGCGTTACGTTTTGAAAGAGGATAATGCCGCTTGAAGAAAATAATCAGGAAGGAAAAAATTTTATCTCCCGTCGAAGGTCGGCGGGAGATTTTATTTTGCTTTCAGATTTACCACGGCTGAGGAGTCATGGGGGTGACGACGCCGAATTTGTATCCCCAATCGCGCAGGAAGTGAATTATTTCGGGCAGAGCTTTGACGGTCTCAACTTTGTCGCTGTTGGAGTGCATGAGGATGATGACGGAGCGCGGCGGGTTGTCGCCCAAATATTTCAGGACGTTGTTGACTTGCGTGGAGGCGTTGGGCTGGGAGGGCGTGGCGTCCTCGGTCAGGGCGTTCCAATCGTGCTCGACGTAACCGCAACTTTCAACCATTGACCAGTAGTCGCTGTTGAAATGGCTGACACCGCCGGGCGCGCGGATTATGAACGGACGGACGCCGATAACATTTCTGATAGCGTTGTCGGTCTGGATGATTTGCTCCATGAAAGCCCACGGACCGGTGTAAAGCTGGTCGTAGCGGTGATTGTAGCTGTGGTTGCCGATGGCGTGTCCCTCGTTGAAAATTCTTTTGAGCACGTCGGGATAAGTCTCAACCATGTTGCCGCACACGTAGAAAGTCGCCTTGACGTTCTCGGCTTTGAGGATATCCAAAATCTGCGGCGTGACTTTATCATCGGGGCCGTCGTCGAAAGTCAGGTAGACAACGGATTCGGCTTCATACGGCTCAAGGTAAGGCAATTCAAACGGCAAACCTTTTTCCTGCCGCTCCCAAAGAATATACTTGTCGTAAACGGGCTTGGTCGGGTCGTCGAGCTGAAGATTGGAAAGGTCGTCGTTCGCCAAAATGTAATCTTTATCGGGCTGAGCTTGCGGGGCGGGCTGCTCTTCGGGCGGCGGCTCCTCGGTCGCGGGCTTCGCAATTTCGGTCGGGATTTGATTCACGTCGCCCGAAGTTTTTTCTTGCGCGCAACCGACGACGCACACCGCCAAAATCATCAGCATCAGACAGAAAAACTTTTTCATGAAGAAACTCCTTGCTTAAAAAAATTTTCCCACAATATAATGCAAGCTTGAGTTAGAATCAAGTGCAGTTTTTCAGTCGGGCAGGCGGTCGAGCAGCTTGAGGTTCGTGCCGTCCGAGAAAATAATTTCCGTGACTTCGATTTGCAAATCTTTTTTGCGGAAGCCGTGTTTCATGGCGTCGGCGTCGGCGCGCACGAACGGATTCAAAGTCTTGGTCACGTTGAAAATCTGCACGCCCTGTTCGCGGTCGGTCATGTCGAGTGCAAACGGCGCGAGGCTCTCACGGTCGTCCTTGCCGGTCAAAATCACGTTGCCGATAATTTTTGCCAGCGGCCTATCGGATTTAACGTCGGCCTTCAGCGCGATGTCGAGCGTCTGCGAGAAGCCGTACTCGTCGCCGCCCTCGTTCTTCACGATGAAACTTTTTACTTTGAAAATTTCGTCCATCTTGCGACCAATCGGCGCGTTGAGTGAATCGAGTTTCCTCCTCAGTGCACGACGATATCCGCTGAAAAAATTTTCAAAGCCGCGCGCGCCCGTGATTCGCCAAGAATTTTCTGCGGCGGGCTTCAGCTCCAATTCCAGTTCAAAATTAAATTTCATCTTCGCGTTGTGGAAGAGAACCGTCACGATTTTTATGTTGCCGTCCTTCTGCGGCTTGGTGATACTTTTTATTTCGCAGGAGGCGACGCCCGATTCCTTGAAAAATTTTTGCGCGTCGGTCGGTGCGTTCGGGAAAGTCACTTTGCCGGTCGAGATGAATTCTTCAGCCGCCGCCCGCGCCGCGTTCACGAAGTCGGGCTTAAGTTTGTCGTAACGGCTCTGAAGTTCGTCCATCGAGTAAGCGGTCGGAGGGAGCGTCGAATTTATTTGCGCGGTCAAAATTTCTTCCGCCGCCTGATTAATCAACTTGTCCAAGTCGACGAGATTTTTGAAGGCGGCAAGGTCGTGCGCTTCGACGGCGTGACGAGCCGCCACCGCAGGATTGCCGCTGCGGTTTTTTAATTCTTGCCAGCTGTTGAACGCCGCGACTCCGACAGCCACCGTTAAAATCAAAAGGACGGCAACCGCCGCCAAAATTTTTTTCGTGTTCATTTAATCAAGTCCATTGCTGCGTTCCAATTCCTAACTCCTAACTCCTCACTCCTAAAAGGTCCGGTCTTCTTGTGCGCGTGAGGTTCAGTGATTGCTCTTCGCGCCATTTTTTTATTTCCGCGTGATTGCCCGAAAGCAAAACTTCAGGCACGATTTTTCCCTCGAACTCTCGCGGGCGCGTGTATTGCGGGAAGCCGAGCAGTCCGTCGAAAAATGAATCCGTCGCCGCCGATTCCGCCGAGCCCAAAACATTCGGGAGCATGCGCGCCACCGCGTCGACGATAACCATCGCGGGCAATTCGCCGCCCGTCAAAACATAATCGCCGATTGAAATTAATTCGTCCGCCAAGTCGTAAATCCGCGCGTCGAATCCCTCGTAATGTCCGCAGACAAAAATCAGCTGCTCCTGCGCGGCGAGTGACTTGGCTTTGGCCTGCGTGAAGACTTCGCCGCCGGGGTCAGGGAAAATTATTTTGCGGGAAAAATTTTCGTCGGAGCGATTCAAAACGTCGCGCACGGCTCGATAAACGGGTTCGGGCTTGAGCACCATGCCCGCGCCGCCGCCGAACGGAGAATCGTCAACGTGCTTGTGCTTGTCGAAGGCGAAGTCCCTCAGCTGCGTGAATCGAATCTCCAAAATTTTTTTCTCGACGGCGCGTTTAATAATGCTCTCGCCGAAAACGCCCGCGAACATTTCGGGGAAAAGCGTGATGATGTCGATTAACATTTTTTCTCCATGCGCGGCGAACGGCTGAAATTTTTCGTGAGCCGAGGCGCGTCCGCTGTTCCGCCGCTTTCAAAGCGGCTGATGTCAATAAGCATTGACGTTGACCAAAATTTTTTTCGCGGCGATGTCAATCGATTGGACGGCTGACTTGAGCGCGGGGATTAAAATTTTTCCGTCGACCTCGAAGACGTCGTTGCTGCCGGTCTTGAGGACGCCCGTCACCGTTCCGATTTTTTTGTCGCCGTCGAAAACTTCACAGCCGATGATGTCGAATGTGTAAAACTCTCCGTCGGCAAGAGGCGCGGCGTCCTTCCTGTCGACAGTCAAAAATTTATTCGTCAGAGCTTTGGCGGCGTCGCGATTGTCCACGCCCGCGAACTTGATAAAAATTTGTCCGCCGGTGTGTTTGACCTCTTCGACGCGAAAAATTTTTCCGCCGACGAAAACTTCATTCAGCTCGTCGAAGCGTCCGTCGAAGTCAGTCAGCGGAATTATTTTCAGCGTGCCGTCGAGTCCGCGCGCGCCGCCCACTCGCCCGATAATTATCTCAGCTGCGGATTGCAATGATTTTGTCATCTTCAACCAAAATCTCCACGTTCATGGCCTCGCGCAAGTTGTCGCCGACTTTGAGTTCGACTTGCCGCTCGGTCGTGCCCTGAATAATTTCCGCGCCGAGTGCCAGCTTCTCAAAAGTTTCTTTGCGGTGATGAGCTTCGTCCAGGCGTCCTTGGCGCGGAGCCATCTCGCGGCTGAAGAAATTTCTGATTTGCGCCTCGTGCTGAGGATTTCTTTCCAGCTCGCGTTGCATGTCGATGTTAATCTGCTTGAGCTCCAGTTCCATTTGCTCGGCGACTTTGGTTGCCTCGTCGATTAAGCGCGCGCGAAGTTTCTCGGTGAGTTTCGCTTTCACGGTGACGGGCATGATAACGTTAATGCTGTTCATTTTTTTTTGACTCCTTTGTTTGAAAATCAATCGTAAGTTTAACAGGTAATTCGTCAAAGTCAATCGGGGAAAAGTTTTTCTTGTCACTGCCCGCGTCTTTGGTGTAAAATGCGCGCAATGGATTCAGCGAAGGAGTGATTAGATGAGCGGCGACGAGACGAAAACCGTCAGCGACGAAACCAGAATGTTCAGCTTCGGCGTCGAGGAAAATCGGGCGCGCAAAGTCATAAAGAACGCGTACAAGGCGATGACCGAGAAGGGTTACAATCCCGTGCACCAGTTGGTCGGTTATCTTTTGAGCGGAGACCCCGCTTACGTGACGAGCCACCGCGAGGCGCGCAGCATGATTCGCAAGGTCGAGCGCGATGAACTTTTGGAGGAACTCGTGCGCAGTTACCTTGAACGATTGGAGGGCAGGTCGTGAGGGCTCTGGCTCTTGATATCGGAGACAAAACAATCGGAGTGGCGGCGAGTGATTTGCTCGGCATAACCGCGCAGGGCGTCGAGACCATTCGCCGCACGTCGAACAAGGAAGATTTGAAACGGCTCGGCGAACTCGTGAAAAATTTTGAGGCGACGACTTTTGTCATCGGCTTGCCGAAAAATATGGACGGCACCGAAGGCGCGCGCTGCGAGGTTGTAAAAAAATTCGCGGAGAAAATCGGCGCGGCGTTCCCCGAAGTCAATCAAATTTTTTGGGACGAACGCCTGAGCACGGTCGCGGCGGCGAAAAATTTAATCGCGGCGGATGTAAGTCGCAGGAAGCGCAAAAAAGTTATCGACAAGATGGCCGCCGTTTACATTTTGCAAGGATATTTGGATTCAGTTGGGAGTAAAAGTTAAATGGATAAGCGTGAAGAAATTTTGGACGAAGATTTTTTGATTGAGATGACCGACGAGGACGGCAACGTTTTTTATTACGTCGAGGAGATGATTATCCCCGTCGACGGAGAAAATTTTGCGTTGCTTGTCGAGGTCAAAGACGAGCACGAACACTGCGACGGTTGCGGCGACGGCTGCGACTGCGGCTGCGAGGATGACGACGTTATCATTGCAAAGATTGTCGTGAACGAAAACGGCGAGGAAGAATTCATCGAGCCGACCGACGAGGAGTTCGAGAAGGTTCAGGAGGCTTACGAAAAACTTTTGGATGAGGAAGAATGAGCAACGCGCCCGACGATAAAAATTTTTCGGAGAAGGACACCGAGAAGCTTACGATTCCTCCGCGGCGCGCGAGCCGAAAAACTTTGCGCGAGAGACTCAACATTTCGCTGAGCGATTTGCGCGCGGAAATTTCCATGCGATACGTGGCGACGGTGGCGGGCGCGGTCTTCGCGTGTATCGTGGTCATCGGCGCGGTTTTGGTCTTCGTCGACCCGACCGTCGTGAAAATCGAAAAGCCCGTTCAAACCGCTGAGGAGCCGACGGGTGAAGTTATCGAAGAGGAAAAACGAATCAACGTAAAAATCCGCGAGGGCATGTCGACAGCAGAGATTGCCGAGCGGCTGGCGGAGAAGGACATCATCGACAGCGGCCTGCGGTTCAGATTGTTCGCGCGCTTTTACGGTTACGACGACAAGTTCCGCCCGGGCTCTTACACGTTCACGGCGAACATGAGCGACGAGGAAGTTTTCCAAAAACTTTTGACGGGCGAGAAAACCGTCGTGCGTTTCACGGTGCCCGAAGGTTTCGGCGTCAAAGAAATTGCCGAGCGGCTTTACAATCTTGACCTTGCCGACAAGAAAGATTTCCTCAAGGCCGCGGAAAATTTCGCGCCTTACGATTACATGCGCAAGCGGCAGAACGTTTTCTTCGCGGCGGAAGGTTTTCTCTTCCCCGACACTTACAACGTCGAGAGCGACATTGAGATTGAAGAAATTTTGGAACTCATGGCGGCGAACTTTGATGACCGCGTGACACCGTCCATGCGCGTGACCGCCGAGAAGATGGGCTTGTCGGTTTACGATTTGATAACGCTGGCGTCTTTGGTCGAGCGCGAAGTTCGTTTCCCCGAAGACCGCCCGATTGTCGCGCAAGTTTTGTTGAAACGACTGAAGCTGAATATGCCGCTGCAAACCGACGCGACGTTGCAATATCTGATGGACACGCCCAAGGAAGACGTTTCAATCGAGGACACGCAAATCGATTCGCCGTACAACACTTACCGGCACACGGGGTTGCCGCCGGGTCCGATTGCCAATCCTGGCATGGCGTCGATTATGGCAGTCCTTCACCCCGCCGAGACAGATTACCTTTACTTCGTCGCCGACCGCCAAGGCCACAATCATTACGCTTACACTTACGAGGAGCACTTGAATCTTGTCAATCAATACAGGTGAGGCGGGGCGTTGCGCTGACTGCGGCTCACAATTTTCTTTTGTCGATTGATTTACTTTCTCTTTGCTTGCCCAAAGAGAAAGTAACAAAGAGAAAAGGCACCTCGCGGGGGCGTTGGTCGTAAACGGTTTGGAGGTTGAGGTTACCCGCAACTCCTCATGCGCTGGACGCCGCTGTCCTGCGGCGTGAGCAGCGCGGCCGTCATCCATGACGGCCTCTGATTTGCGAAGAAAAAATTTTATGGGGAATGATATGATTAAGCCTGAGCTGTTGGCACCCGCGGGCAATTTTGAAAAGCTGCAGGCGGCTCTGATTTACGGGGCGGACGCGGTTTATTTCGGCGGGAAAAATTTCAGCCTGCGGGCGTTCGGCGACAACTTCACCCGCGAGGAAATTTTGAAGGCCGTCGAGTTCACTCACGCGCGCGGCAAAAAAATTTACGCGGCGGTTAACATCTTCGCGCACAACGCCGACCTCAACGCCCTGGCCGATTACTTGAGCTTCTTGGCCGGCGCGGGCGTCGACGCGGTTTTGATTTCCGATTTGGGCGTGCTGAGTTTGGCGCGCGAGACCAATTTGAAAATTCACGTCAGCACCCAAGCGAACGTCACGAACTCGGCGGCGGCGAAATTTTTTCACGAGCTTGGCGCAAGTCGAATCGTCCTTGCCCGCGAGCTGACTCGCGAAGAAATTTTGGCGATAAAAAATTCTTGCGCGGCGGAGCTGGAAATTTTCGTCCACGGCGCAATGTGCATATCGTATTCGGGTCGCTGCTGGCTGTCGAAATTTTTGACGGGGCGCGACGCAAATTCGGGCGCGTGCACTCACTCGTGCCGCTGGAAATATAATCTGGTCGAAGAGACTCGCCCGAACGAATTTTTTCCCGTTGGCGAGGACGAGCGCGGCTCTTACGTCATGAACTCCAAAGACCTGTGCCTGCTGCCGCACTTGGATAAAGTCATTCAAAGCGGCGTGGCGTCGCTCAAGATTGAGGGGCGCATGAAGAGCGTCAATTACGTGGCGGGCGTCGTCAAAGTTTATCGCGCGGCGATTGATTCATACTTCGACAACCCGAACGATTTTAAAATCCGCGACGAGTGGCGCGCCGAACTCGACAAGGTTGCGCACCGCCCGTACACGACGGGATTTTTCCTCGGCGACGGCCGGTCGACAGAAATTTATTCGACGTCGAAGCCGAGCCGCGCGTCAGAGTTTTTGGGAATCGTCCGAGCCTTCGACGCCGCGACGATGACTGCGACGATTGAACAGCGCGGAAAGTTTGAAGTCGGTCAGCGCGTGGAATTTTTTCAGCCGCATGGAAAAACTTTTTCGCAGACGATAACTTCCATGCGCGACGAAAACGATTTGGAAATTTTTTCCGCGCCGCATGCTCAACAGCTTGTAAAAATTTCCGTCGACGAGCCCGCAGAAATTTGGTCACTGATGAGGAGTTGATAAGATGAGTTTCTGGAGAAATATTTTCGGCGGCGCGTCGGAGGACGCCGAGCCCGTTGCCCCCGTCAACTTGGAAAACGCCGTGCGCAAGGCCGGCCGCGCCGAAGGTCGCGTCCAAGGCGTCGGCTTCAGATTTTTTGTTCAGAGCAACGCAAAAGCCATGGGCATAACCGGCTGGGTAAAGAACATGAGCGACGGCTCCGTGACCATGGAACTTCAAGGCGAGGCTCCGACAGTCGAACGCCTCATCGCCAAGATTCAGCGCGGCAACGAATGGATTAAAGTCACCAACTTTGAACAGTCCGATTTGCCCGTCGTGAAGGGAGAGGATAAATTTGCAATCAGATACTGACAAGGTCCGCAAGGCGGGGCGCGCTGTCGGTCGTGTTCAAAAAGTTTTCTTCCGACGTTTTGTTCAAGCGGCGGCAAATCATCGTGGCGTGACCGGCTGGGTAAAAAACATGAGCGACGGCTCCGTGACCATGGAACTTCAAGCTTCCGCGCAGATTATCAGACAGCTCGTCGCGAGAATAAAAAAGGGCAGAGGTCGTATCCGAGTCGACAGCTTGGAGCTTTCCGATTTGCCCGTCGTGAAGGGAGAGGATAAATTTGCAATCAAATACTAACGGCGTGAACGTCAAGCGGATTTTGGTTTTGCACGGACCGAATTTAAATTTGCTGGGCACACGCGAGCCTGAGGTTTACGGGTGGACGACGCTCAACGATATAAACGAACTCTTGCGCGAGCGGGCAAAAGATTCGGGCGTCGACACGATTGACTTCCTGCAGTCGAATTACGAGGGCGCGTTGGTCGAGGCGATTCAAAATGCGCGCGGGCATTACGATTTCATTTTGCTCAACGCGGGCGCGCTCACTCATTACAGCATTGCCCTGCGCGACGCAATTTCAGCCGTGCCCGTGCCCGTCGTCGAAGTCCACCTGTCGAACATTCACCGCCGCGAAGAATTTCGGCACACGTCGGTTATCGCGCCGGTCGTCATGGGTCAGATTTGCGGCTTCGGCGTCGACAGTTACATTGCCGCACTGGACATCGCCATCCGCAAAATTCAGAAGGACACCAAATGAACGCGCGGCTGATTAAACTTCAAGAAAAAATTTCCGCCGAGAAAGTCGACGCGCTCCTGATTACAAAGGTTCCGAACGTCACTTACTTCAGCGGTTTCCGCGGAGACAGTTCGGCTCTGTTTGTCGGGAAAAATTTTTTCAAGCTCATCACCGACGGGCGATACACCGAGCAGGCGGCCGCCGAGGCAAAAAATTTTTCCGTCGTCGAGCAGAAGGAAGGTCTTCGCAAAAAAATCGTCGAGGAGATAAAAGATTCGGGCTGCAACAAAATCGGCTTCGAAGGACTCGTCATGACCGTCGCCGAGCATAGTTACTTCAAAAAGGAATTGCGCGGCGTGAAATTTAAATCCGTCGAGCTGGACACGTTGCGGCAAGTCAAAGACGATTCGGAGATTGAAAACATACGCGAGGCCTGCAAGATTGCCGACACTGCCTTCGAAAAAATTTTGGAAGTCATCAAACCCGGCGTCCGCGAGATTGAAGTTGCGGCGGAGCTGGAATATTTTATGCGGCGACTCGGCTCTCAGCGGGCGGCGTTCACGACGATTGTCGCTTCGGGTTGGCGCGGCTCTCTCCCTCACGGCACGGCGACCGACAAAAAAATTTTCGCGGGCGAACTGGTGACCATGGACTTCGGCGCGACTTTCAACGATTACTGCTCGGACATCACGCGGACGATTTGTGTCGGGCGCGCCTCCGACGAACAGAAAAAAATTTACAATCTCGTCCTCGACGCGCAACTTTACGGCTTGGAAATTATCGCGGCGGGCAAGAGCGGCAAAGAAATTGATGAAGCCGTTCGCAACCGACTGACGGCGGCGGGTTACGAAAAATTTTTCGTCCACGGGCTGGGTCACGGCGTCGGCTTGGAGATTCACGAAGAGCCGCGCCTCAGCAAACTCAGCAAATGCGAAAAACTTTTGCCGAACATGATTGTTACCGACGAGCCGGGGCTTTACATTGAAAATTTCGGCGGCGTGAGGATTGAGGATACGGTTTTGGTCACGCGCGGCAAAGCTCAGCCGCTGACACTCTCGCCCAAAACTTTGATTGAGTTATAAATTCACGAACGACCGCCGCCCCTGCGAGGTGCCTTTTCTCTTTGCTTCTTTCTCTTTGGGCATGCAAAGAGAAAGAAGACGAACAACTCAAAAGAAATTTTATCAGCCCGCTGAGCACGTCGCGCCCATGCAATGACAGTTGACTTTGCGCCCTTTTGCTTAACCAACGAAAGGACGCCCGCCGATACTTTGATTGAGTTATAAATTTTTTGGAGGTTTGATACCAATGATTTCAAGTACAGATTTCAGGACAGGCTTAACGATTGAGATTGACGGCATGGCTTGGCAGGTCGTCGAGTTCCAGCACGTCAAACCCGGCAAGGGCGCAGCGTTCGTCCGCACGAAAATTAAAAACGTGGAGACCGGAGCCGTCGTCGAGCGCACCTTCAACCCCAACGAGAAGATGCCGCCCGCCCGCCTGGACACCAGCAAAATGCAATTCCTTTACGAGTCCGACGGCCAATACACTTTCATGGACGTGGAAACTTACGAGCAAATCGAGCTCAACAAGGAGCAACTCGGTAACGCGCTCAACTTCCTCATGGAGAACATGGAAGTCAATCTGCAGACGTTCAAGGGTCGCATTATCGGAATCAACTTGCCCAACAGCGTCGAGCTGCGCGTCACCGAATGCGAACCCGCCGTCAAGGGCAACACAGCCACCGGTGCCACCAAAAACGCCACGCTTGAGACAGGTTACGTCGTTCGCGTGCCGCTGTTCATCAACGAAGGCGACCTCCTGCGAATCGACACCCGCACCGGCAATTACATCGAGCGCGCATAAAATCTTTCGGACAAAAAATTTTCCCGCCACTCATTCCGAGCGACGGGATTTTTTTTGAAACATCAAACTAATTTCGCCAAACTTTTTAGGATTTCACAAACGTTTAAACAAGGTATGAATATGAGAGAGTTTAATCATAGCGGTCGCCAAGTTCATACGAATTATATTCGCCGAAAACGCGGCAGCTCAGCAAAGCATAAGCGTCATAAATGAAAGTGCCGCGGTAATCTTTGTCCGCGCAAAATCGCTTTATCTTAGTATATGCACAGGAGGCAAACATTGCCGGTTCCCATTGTTGTGTCGACCGGATTCGCTCGATGAACGACTACGCCCAAACTCTACCCGCAAGCCGAAATATTTGTATGCCTCATAAACGAACGCCCCGCGCCGGCCGCCGTCGCCGCAGATTTTCTCCAACGTCGGATAAGCAAAAGTCGCCAAACCCGTTGCTCAATAAACAATTTTTGTGTCGTGCAAATTGACTTTGTGAATCTTGTCCCACAAGCCGTTTAGCCGAGCGCGACGATAAAAGCTGTGTACGGTAAAGACCGGCGGAAAATTATAGGGCAGATTTCGCCACTGACAGCCCGTTTTCACCAAGTACAAGACCGCATTAACCAATTCTCTTTTTCCCATTTGCGATTAATGCATTTACTATATCACTTTTCAATCTTTATGAACACCGGTTCTAAGAATCGGAGAGGATTTTTATGCAGACTACAAAATTATCACAAAGCAAGCTGCAATGCGGGTTCTTTCAGCTTAAAATTTAAGTTACCGTTAAAAATCCTTGCGACTGGCGCAAAGAAAAACCTCTCCGAAGCGGGAGAGGTTAAGTTTCGTTCATGTATTTGCAATAGATAAATGCTTACTTGAAGTAGCGGTCGAGCAAGCCTTTGAAGCCTTTGCCGTGCCGCGCCTCGTCCTTTGCCATCTCGTGGACGGTGTCGTGAATCGCGTCAAGGTTGAGCTTCTTGGCCAGTGCCGCCAAATCTTTTTTGCCTTGGCAAGCACCGTGCTCGGCGGCGACACGGACTTTGAGATTTTCTTTGGTGGAGGCACTGACGACTTCGCCCAAAAGCTCGGCGAACTTGGCGGCGTGCTCTGCCTCTTCGAGAGCGTAACGGCGGAAGGCCTCACCGATTTCCGGATAGCCCTCGCGGTGTGCGGCGCGGCTCATTGCCAGATACATGCCGACCTCGGTGCACTCGCCCGTGAAGTTTTGGCGAAGACCTTCGATGATTCTCTCGTCGACGCCCTTGGCAACGCCGATGACGTGTTCGTCCGCAAAGACCAGCTCTCCGCTCTGCTCAACGAATTTTTCTGCGGGTGCTTTGCAAATCGGGCATTCAATCGGCGGCGCGTCGCCTTCGTAAACGTAACCGCAAATGCTGCAAACATACTTGGCCATAATTTATAACCTCCCAAAACTTTTTTTCATACGCTTGGCAGAATTATATCATGGAAAAAAATTTTTGGCAAATTACTTTGAAGTCAGCCGCCCGCCGTGAGCTTATCGCCCGAAAAATTTTTTAAGGCGCCCGCCGTGACTTTAACGCCCGAAAAAATTTTGAATCGCTCGACGTAAATTTATCGCCCGAAAAAATTTTGAATCGCTCGACGTGATTTTATCGCCCGAAAAAATTTTGAATCGCTCGACGTGATTTTATCGCCCGAAAAAATTTTGAATCGCTCGACGTGATTTTATCGCCCGAAAAAATTTTGAATCGCTCGACGTGACTTTAACGCCCGAAAAAATTTTGAGCCGCCCGCCGTGACTTTAACGCCCGAAAAAATTTTGAGCCGCCCGCCGTGACTTTAACGCCCGAAAAAATTTTAAGCCGCCCGCCGTGACTTTAACGCCCGAAAAAATTTTGAGCCGCTCGACGTGACTTTAACGCCCGAAAAAATTTTGAGCCGCCCGCCGTGACTTTAACGCCCGAAAAAATTTTGAGCCGCCCGCCGTGACTTTAACGCCCGAAAAAATTTTGAGCCGCCCGCCGTGACTTTAACGCCCGAAAAATTTTTTAAGGCGCCCGCCGTGACTTTAACGCCCGAAAAAATTTTGAGCCGCCCGCCGTGACTTTAACGCCCGAAAAAATTTTGAGCCGCCCGCCGTGACTTTAACGCCCGAAAAAATTTTTGAGCCGTTCGCCGTGACTTTACCGCCCGAAAAAATTTTTGAGCCGCGCGCCGAGATTTTTATCGCCCGAAAAAATTTTTTGGCAAATTACTTCGGAGAAACGAGCGCGCGAATCGCATTGACCACGGCAAGAATCATGACGCCCACGTCCGCGAAGATTGCCGCCCACATGTTCGCCAGGCCGACCGCGCCGAGTATCAGGCACAAAAATTTTACGCCGATTGCGAAGAAAATATTTTGCTTGACGATGCCCAAGCACTTGCGAGAAATTTTTATCGCGCGAGAAATTTTCAGCGGGTCATCGTCCATGAGCACGACATCCGCCGCCTCAATCGCCGCGTCCGAGCCGAGCGCGCCCATGGCAATTCCGACGTCCGCCCTGCCGAGGACGGGCGCGTCATTAATCCCGTCGCCGACGAACGCAACCTTGCCACTCGACGCGGACAAAATTTTTTCGAACTCGGAAACTTTGTCGGCGGGGAGGAGTTCGCTGCGATAATTTTTTATGCCGAGTTCAGCCGCGACCTTCGCCGCAATTTTTTCGCTGTCGCCCGTGAGCATGAAAATTTTTTCGACGCCCGAATTTCTCAGCGCGACGACGGATTCTTTTGCGTGCGGCTTAATCGCGTCGGAGATGACCACGTGCCCCGCGTATTCGCCGCCGACAGCCACGTGAATAATCGTGCCGACCTTGTAACACGCTTTCCACGCCGCGCCGACCTCGTCCATGAATTTTTCGTTGCCGACGCAAACGACCCGCCCGTTAATCTTCGCGCGAATGCCGCGCCCCGCCAGCTCCTCGACAGCCTCGACCGTGCAATCGTCGCGCTCGTTCGGATAAGCCTTCCGCAGAGAATTTGCAATCGGATGCGTGGAGTATCGCTCGACGTGCGCCGCCAAGTGCAAAAGTTTTTCCGCGTCGAAGTTCAGATTTTTGCTGTGAACGGCGTCGACCTCGAAGCTGCCGCGCGTGAGCGTGCCCGTCTTGTCCATGACGACCGTTTTGACTTTCGACAGCGTTTCCAAAAAGTTTGAGCCCTTGATTAAAATTCCCTCGCGACTCGCTCCGCCGATGCCCGCGAAAAAACTCAGCGGAATGCTTATCACCAGCGCGCACGGACAGCTTATCACCAAAAAAATCAGCGCGCGGTAAATCCAAGTCTCCCACGCGCCCGTGACCAGCGACGGGATTATCGCCAACGCCGCCGCGCACACGACGACCGCCGGCGTATAAATCCGCGCGAACTTTGCAATGAAATCTTCCGACTTCGATTTGCGCGAGCTTGCGTCCTCGACCAGCTCCAAAATTTTTGTCGCCGTCGACTCTCCGAATTCTTTTGACGTTCGGATTTTGAGGACGCCGTTTAAATTTATGCAGCCGCTGATGACCTCCGCGCCCGCCGAAACTTCTCGCGGCAGACTCTCGCCGGTGAGCGCGACCGTGTTCAAAGTTGAGCTGCCGTCCTCGACCACGCCGTCAATCGGAATTTTTTCGCCGGGCTGAACGATGATAAGCGTGCCGACCTCCACTTCGTCCGGGTCAACTTGCTCCAATCCGTCGTCGGTCTCCACGTTTGCATAATCGGGGCGGATGTCCATGAGCTCGGAAATATTTTTGCGGCTCCGACCGACCGCGTAACTTTGAAACCATTCGCCGACCTGATAGAAGAGCATGACGGCAATCGCCTCGGTGTAATCGCCGTCCTCGTAAATCGCCAGCGCGAACGCTCCGACCGTGGCAATCGTCATGAGCAAACTTTCGTCGAACGCGCGGAAATTTTTCAGCCCGTGAAAAGCCTTCAGCAAAATGTCGTAACCGACAATCAGATACGGAATCAGGTACAGGAAAAATTTTCCGACGCCCGAAGCCTCGACGAAATTCAGCGCGATTAAAATTGTCGCCGCGATTAAAATTCGCGCGAGATTTTTTTTCTGCTTGGCGTTCATAAGAAAATCTCGCAATCCTTTTCGACGCGCTTACAATTTTCGCGAACGCGCCCCATGACTTCCTTGGCGTCGACGCCGTCCTCGAACTCGACTTTCATCTTGAGCGTCATGAAGTTCACGACCGCATCTTTCACGCCGGTGGTTTTCTTTGTCTCGACCTCCATGAGGTTCGCGCAGTTGGCGCAGTCCACATCAATCTTGTAAGTTTTCTTCAAGTCAATCACTCCTCGAAAATTTTTCTGCGCCATTGTACACCGCATGAAATTTATTTTCAAACGACAAAAAAAATTCCCTCGGCAATCGTCGGGGGATTTTTTTTCGTAAAATTTTTCAGCAAGCCGCGTAAGCTTCGGCGGGCGTCTGTTTGGATTTGAGCAGCGGCTCGGAGAAATGCTCGTTGAACCACTGAACGAACGGACCCATCATGAACGCCGTGATGACCGTGCCCGCTCCGATATCCGCGCCGCCTTGTGAGCCGACAATCACGCAAAATAAATCCGTCGACACGCGGCACACTCTGAACGCCGCCACGTGATAATCCTTCGCCGCCATGAGCGACAGCGCGTCGTAACTCGAAACGCCCATATCCGCCGTGAAGTACAAAGAGCTCGCGAAACTCAAAAGCAAAACCGCGAACGCCATCAACGCCACTCGACAGGCCATGCTCGGATTAATTATCGCCGATTCGATGAGTGCGCGCGTCGTGTCCGCCGTGATTCCGATTAAGCCCATGCTCAGCAGCGTCGCCGGCCCGATGTAATGTTTCTTCGTGAAGAAGACCACGACCAGCAGCGCGGCCGTGAACAGCGTGAAGCACACGGCGTAAGTTGAGTCGAAGAAATTTGCCAGGGCAGTCACGAAACAAGTTGCGGGGTCCGTGCCCAGTGCCGCCGCCTGAAATATTCCGACGCTCACGCCCGTCAACGCCACGCCGACCAGCGACATTGCGATTCTCAATTTTTTATCTGTCATTGTTAATTCGCCTCCCGAAAACTGTGCGCATTATAACGGGCGCAGACTTCAAAGTACATGCACGCATTTGCTTTTTCCGAACGGATTCAAAGAGCCGCGGAGCTTGTCACGACGAAAAATTTTTTCAGCCGCCCGAAACGATTCAGGACAAATTTGTTAATCCTCTTGCGTTATGTTAAGATGTGCGCGACTTATTGCTTCGGAAAAATTTTTGGGGAGGAAACTTCATGCAGATAAAAGGAACGCTGATGCTTTTGGGCGCGGCGTTTTTTTGGGGGACGACGTTCGTGGCGCAGCTGGCGGGCATGGACGGGCTCGGTCCCTTCTCATACGCGGCGGCGAGATATTTGGCGGGAACTTTATCGCTGGTCGCGGTTTTGATTTTCACGCGCAAGCAACGGGCTCTGGAGCGGCGGAGGAAAAATTATCGGCGCGGATTTTTAATCGGGCTGTTAATCGGGCTCGTGCTGTTCGTCGCCAGTTCCATGCAACAAATCGCGCTGCAATATTCGACGGCGGGCAAGGCGGCGTTCATCACGTGTCTTTACATTGTCTTCGTTCCGCTCGGCGCAAAACTCCTCGGCAAAATCATTCGGCGGGAAAATTGGCTGGGCGCGTTCCTGGCAATCGTCGGGCTGTACCTTTTGGCAATCGGCGACGGCTTTTCGATTCAGCTCGGCGACGCGATACTTTTTGTCAGCGCGTTCGTTTGGACGGCGCAAATTTTATTGGTAGACCGATTCGCCTCACGCGTCGATTTGATTGAGTTATCCGCCGCGCAAATTTTTATCGTGATGATTTTGAGTTTCGCGGCGATGTTCGCGCTGGAGACGCCGAGCCTTTCCGCCATGCTCCACGCGTGGTTCCCGATTCTTTACGGCGGCGTGATGAGTTCGGGCGTGGCGTTCACGTTGCAACTTTACGGGCAACGATACGCGGAGCCGTCGACAGCCGCAATCTTGATGAGCTTCGAGGCAATCTTCGGAGCGTTGGCGGGTTGGCTGTTGCTCGGCGAAGTCATGACCGCGCGAGAAATTTTCGGCTGCGTGTTGATGTTGCTCGGCATGTTCGCGGCTCAGTGGTCGCTGATAAAAAAATCGCTGTGAAAAATTTTTGCGCGCAGAAAAATTTTTTGATATCATGTGGAAAATTTTTTCAGGGAGGAAAAGTATCATGAAGTTTCAAAGCTTGAGGAAAAAATTTTTGGCAGCTGTGACGGCGGCGGCGTTGAGTGTCCCGCTGATTTTCTCCACGCCCGCAGCTGTCGAGGCAGCAAGCAGCAAGGAAAGTTTAATCGGTAGCGGCATCGCCATCATCTTGCAGGGCGCGCAGGCCAAGGCGCAAATCGACAAGAACATCAAATATTATGACACGACCGAGGAAGGCCGCCAAGAACTTTACAACAACTTCCGCCAAAAGTACGGCGTCAACGAGGACCCCGAATACAACGCGCGGCTCGACAAAATCATGGCGAACTTGACCAAAGGCGTCGCCGCTGTCGACCCGACCATTAACAGCAAGCCATATCTTTATTTCGTCGCGAATCAGGATTCAATCAACGCCGCCTGCTCCATGGGGCACGTCATGATGGTTAATGCCGGCACGTTCAAAAAAATCACGAACGAGGACGAAATCGCGGCAATCGTCGGACACGAGATGGGGCACGGACAAAAAAATCACGTCGCTCAAGCCAACAAGAAACATTTGCAGAAGGCAGTGACGGCTTCAATCGCGGGCACGGCAATCGGTGCAACCGTCGGCGGCGGAGCTCTTACCTCAATCATCACGAGCGTCGCGCTCAATCATTCCGTTGCTCACGGCGACAGAAAGCACGAGACCGAGGCGGATCTTCTCGGCTTCGAATACATGACGCACACGAGTTACAATCCCGGAGCCTGCGCGGCGGTCATGCAAAAATTCGTGGAGCTTTCTATCGGCGACAAGCAATCGGGGGCGATGGCATTCTTCAATCCCTCCGACCACCCCGACAGCGAGAAACGCCGCGACGCTTACGTCCAGAAACTTTACGAGTACAGCAAGAACCACGCAACCGCCAAAAACGGAATCGTCACCGTGAACGGCAAAACTTTCATGAAGGTCGCGGGCACTGCCGATATGTCTTCCGCCGAACGTTCATACTTCGTGCTGGGAAATTTGGCGGCGGCTTATCATCACGGACAGAACAAACACGCGGCGACGGTTGAAAACGGAGTCGTCATGCTCGGCAACCAACCGATTGTCCAACCGCTCGAAGGCGACGAGGACGCTCAAACCCTTGCCGACAGATTGAACTCGATTAAGTAAAAAAAAATTATCCCCGTCGCTCAGTGAGTGACGAGGATTTTTTTTATCCGTGAAAAATTATTTGCGCGAAAAACTTTTGTCGACGACATCTCCGACCGCGCCTTGGATGCCGAGGCTCTTACCGTCTTGGAAAAATTCAACCGCGCCCGCGTTGCCGAGGCGGAAGCTGATATTGTCCTTGCCCTCCCAAGAAACGGTCTGTCCGCCTTCGATGACGCCTTCTTGAACGACCACGCCGTCGACCGTGACCAGAGCCCAGCACCTGTCATTGAAACGCGCTTGAATTGCAACTTTGTCGGCGGGTTTCTTCTGTTCGGGCTGCTGAGCTTCGGGCGTGGGTTCGGGGTTTGCGTTCGCGACGGGTGTCGAATCATCCTTCGGCGTCGGCTCCACCGCGACGGGCTGAACTGTTTGTTGCTTGGGCGTGTCCGCCTTGGCAACATCGCCGTCCGAACTCGACAGCCACGACCAAACGCCGCCCGCCAGTGCCGCGATTAAAACGACAGCCGCCACGATTAACAGACTCGATGAACGACGATTTTCGTTTTGAATCGAATAACCGATGGATTTCTTTTCGGGCTTCGGCTCGACTTTTTTTTCGGGGACGGGAGCAGCCTCCTGCGCGGCGGTTGCAGCCTCAGCCGCTTCCTTCTCCGCGTTGAGCTCCGCCATGTCCGTGGCAAATTCTTTGACCACAGCGTCGACGTCCATCTCCAAAAACTTCGCGTAATTTTTGATGAAGCCCTTCGTGTAAATCGCGCCCGGCAGTTTGTCATACTCGCCGTTTTCGATTGCCTCTATGTAAAGAGCGCGGATACTTGTGCCCTCTTCGATGTCGTTAATGGATAAATTTTGTCGCTCGCGCTCTTGGCGAAGCGTGTAACCTACCATAGGAAACATCTCCTTTCGAGGGCATTATAAACGACCGCTTTTTAAAATACAAGCTTAATTTTTCGCGCGGCGGTTGATTCCGACCTCAAGTCCCGTGAAAATTTTTTCGGGTGGAAAGTTCGGCACGCGGCGTTTAATTTCCCGTGAGGCGATTGGCGCAGGCCGTGAACTCCGCCAGAATTTTTTCTTCGTCCAAAGTTTTCAGCGCGCGCCCTTCCATCAAAATTTTCCCGTTGACGATGACCGTGTCCGCCGCTGCCGAATTCGCCGAGTAAACCAAAAGCGACGCGGGATTGTAATTGGGTTGCCACTCGACGCCGCGCATGTCCCACAGCACGATGTCCGCCTTGCAACCTTCCGCCAGCCGCCCGACGTTTTGCAAGCCGAGAGCCGCCGCGCCGAACTGAGTTGCCATTTGAAGTGCTTGAGCGGCGGGCACTGCCAGAGGATTGAGCGTGTCGACCTTGGCGAGCAGAGCCGCCAGCCGAATCTCTTCCAACATGTCCAAGTTGTTGTTGCTCGACGCGCCGTCGGTTCCGAGTGCGACCGTCACTCCCGCCGCCAAAAGTTTCGTCGCGGGACAAATGCCGCTCGCCAGTTTCATGTTGGAGCCGGGGTTGTGCGCCACGCGAATTTTTTTCCGCCGAATGATTTCAATCTCCTCGTCGCTGAGGTGGACGCAGTGAGCCGCCAGCATTCCCAAATCCGTCAGCCCCGTTTCGTTGACGACTTCAAAGGGACGCTTGCCGTAATTTTTCAGGCAGTCATCAATTTCGGTTTGCGTCTCGTTCATGTGCATGTGAATCTCCGCGCCGAGTTTCGCCGCCTCCGCCGCAACTTTTTTCAGGTAATCGGGCGGGCAAGTGTAAATCGCATGGGGTCCGAACATGACGGTTATCCTGCCGTCCGCCGCGCCGTGAAAATTTTTATACAGCTCGACGTTGTTCGCCAATTTTTTTTCGCCGTTGGCAAAACTGATGAGCCCCTGCGATAAACTGCCGCGCAAGCCCGACTTCTCGACGACGCGCGCGACCTCGCCCATGTCGGGGCCGTACATGTCCGCGAAGGCAGTTGTCCCGCCGCGAATCATTTCGACCGCCGCCAACGCCGCGCCCCAATAAATATCTTTGCGCGTCATCTTATCTTCGACAGGCCAGATATCTTTTTGGAGCCAATCCATCAACGCCTTGTCGTCGGAATAACTCCTGAGCAAAGTCATCGAAGCGTGCGTGTGCGCGTTGACCAGCCCGGGCGTCGCGAATTTATTTTTGCCGTCGATAACGTTCGCCGCCTCGACCGCGCCTTGAGTTATCTTTGAAATTTTATCGCCGCTGACGTGAATGTTCGCCGCCTCGACCGCGCCTGAGGGCTTGAGCATTTTCACGCCGCTGATAACAAAATCTTTCATCCTGTCGCCTCCGCTTTTCTCTTTTGAAAACGTTCGGGGAACTCCGCCATTTTAATTTCCTTGGTGATTCGGCGTGTCTTGTACTTGCGCATGAGATAATCCAGTTCATCAAGTTGTTCGTCAGTCATGGGCGGGCAATCTTCGTCGTAAGTAATCGAGCGGTCTTTCAACGCGGCGAGTTCAGTCTGCTCTTCCGCCGTCAAAGGAGCTGCGACGTTAATCATTTTCCTTACGAGCATAATATTTCCTCTTCCCATTCAAAATTTCGCGCGCCGTTCATAAGCCGAGGTATTCGCGCTGCGCGGCGGTGAGCGTGTCGATTTTCACGCCGATTGAGTCCAGCTTAATCTCCGCGATTTTGGAATTAATTTCTTCGGGCATGAGGTAAACTTTTTTCTCCAAGCGCGCGTGATTGTGGAGGAGGTGCGCCGCGCTGAAAAATTGAACGGCGAAACTCAAATCCATAATCTCGGCGGGGTGACCGTCGCCCGAAGCCAGATTGACCAGCCGCCCTTCCGCCAGCAGATAAATCTTGCGGCCGTCGCGCTGCAAAAATTCTTCGACGTTCTTGCGGACGACTTTTCGGCTGACGGACTGCGCGGCGAGCTGCGGAATGTTAATCTCCACGTCAAAGTGACCGGCGTTGGCGAGCATGGCACCGTTTTTCATCAGCGGGAAGTGTTCGCCGGTGATAACGTCGAAGTCGCCGGTGAGCGTGAGGAAGATGTCGCCGAGAGGAGCCGCCTCACTCATGGGCATGACGCGGAAGCCGTCGAAGACCGCCTCGATTGCTTTAATCGGGTCAACCTCCGTGACGATTACGTTTGCGCCGAGCCCGCGCGCCCTCATGGCTCCTCCCTTGCCGCACCAGCCGTAACCCGCAATGACAACCGTCTTGCCGGCGACAACCAAATTCGTCGTGCGCATGATTCCGTCCCACGTCGATTGTCCCGTGCCGTATCGATTGTCGAAAAGAAATTTGCAGTAAGCGTCGTTGGCAGCGATCATCGGGAAAGCAAGTTCGCCGCGCTTTTCCAGCCCGCGCAGACGATTGACGCCCGTGGTGGTCTCCTCCGAGCCGCCGATAATTTTTTGGAGAGCGTCGCGCCGAGTCGTGTGCAAAAGTTCGGTGAAGTCTCCGCCGTCGTCGATGAAAATGTCGGGCGCGAAGTCCGCCGCCTTGTTCAGGAAGTCGTTGTACTCTTCGAGCGAGCAACCGTGCGTCGCGAAGACAGTCACTCCGTCCTCCACGAGAGCCGCCGCCACATCATCTTGCGTCGACAGCGGATTCGAGCCGGTTATCACCACGTCCGCGCCCGCGTGCATGAACACCTCCGCCATGTAAGCCGTCTTGGCCTCCAGGTGCAACGTTATCGAAATTTTTTTCTCCGCGAAAGGTTTCGTCTGCGAGAACTCTCTGTCGATTGCGCTCATGACCGGCATAAAATTTTTTACCCATTCTATTTTGTCGTGCCCGCTCGGAGCCAGCGACATGTCCTTGACGATTGATTCCATAAAAATTTTCCTCCTTACAAAAAATCCCCGCGCTCGGCTGAACGTCGGGGAAAAAATTTTTTTACCACTGATTGAGCTTCATCAAATTGCCGCCGACAATCGTGGCGACGACCCGACCTTTGAACTCGCGCCCGACGAACGGCGAATGACTTCCGCGCGTGTAAAAATTTTTCGCGTCGACAGTCCAGACCAGTTCGGGGTCAATGACCGTGACATCGGCCGGCGCGTCAATCGACAACGTGCCCGCGTTCAGCCCGAAAATTTTCGCGGGCTCGGCCGTCATCTTCGAGATTAAAGTTTTCAAGTCGATTTTGTTCTTGTGATAAAGTTCGGTGAAGAGCACGCCGACGCTCGTCTCCAGCCCGGGGAAACCGCTCGGCGCGTAAATATATTCGCGGTCCTTTTCTTCGGGCGCGTGCGGCGAGTGGTCTGTGACAATCGCGTCAATCGTCCCGTCCAGCAAACCTTTCAAGCAAGCGTCACAATCTTTTTGCGTCCTCAGCGGCGGATTGATTTTCGTCGAGGCGTCGGCGGGATTAACCAAGTCCTCAGTCATCGTCAGGTGCTGCGGCGTGACTTCAGCCGTGATTTTGACGCCGCGTTTTTTTGCGTCGCGAACAATTTCAACGGCGCGCGCCGAGCTGATGTGGGCAATGTGAACGCGCCCGCCTGTGTATTCGGCGAGGAGAGCGTCGCGGGCAACGGCAATGTCTTCGGCGACCGTCGGGCGACCTTTCAGTCCGAGAATCGCCGAGCATTTGCCTTCGTTCATGACGCCGCCCTTGACCAGCGAAGTTTCTTCCTCGTGGCAGATGATAAGCTTGCCGGTGTCGTGAAGATAATCGAGCGCGTTGAGGAAAATTTTTGCGTTGTCGTCGAAGTGTCCGTCGTCGCTGAAGGCAACGGCACCCGCGGCAATCATGTCGCGCATCTCGGCGAGCTCCTGCCCCTGCTGCCCTTTGGTGACTGCGCCGATAATTTTTATGTGGACGAGTCCGACTTCCTCCGCGCGCCTGACCATCGAACGAACGAGCGCGGCATTGTCGACGACGGGCGAAGTGTTGGGCATTGTCGCCACGGTCGTGAAGCCGCCCGCGACTGCCGCTTTTGCTCCGCTCAAGAAATCTTCCTTTGCCTCCTGCCCGGGTTCGCGCAGGTGGACGTGCATATCGATTAAGCCGGGCGTCACGATTTTTCCTGACGCGTCGTACACGTAATCCGCCGAGAATTTTATATCGGGTTTGACCGCCGCGATTTTTCCGTCGACAATCAGCACGTCAGCCACGCCGTCGAAGTCGTTGGCAGGGTCGAGGACTCGCCCGCCGCGAATGAGGAGCGTGTCCGAAATATTTGCCTTCATGCGTTGGATTTGCCACGTTTGATTATTCATTTCGTCCCTCCGTTTTTCAATTAGGAATTAGGAGTTAGGAATTAGGAATTGGGATTCGCGTTTTAATTCCTCATTCCTAATTCCTCATTCCTAATTGCTGTTCAAAGTCAAGTCGAGCAGAGCCATGCGAACCGCCACGCCGTTTTGAACTTGGTCGTGAATCGCCGAGTGTTCGCCGTAAGTGACCTCCGAAGAAATTTCCAAACCTTTGTTCTGCGGGCCGGGGTGGAGGATAAGCACGTCGTCCTTGGCGAGGATCAAGCGGTCGTCGTTAATGCCGAAGACCCGCGCGTATTCTCTGGTGGAGGGGAAGAGCCCCGCTTGCTGTCGTTCCAGCTGAATGCGCAGGACGTTAATCACGTCGGCGGATTTAATCGCGTCTTCGAGTTCCTCGTGAACGGTCACGCCGTCGAACTCAAAAAATCTCGGCAGCAAAGTTTTCGGGCCGGCGAGATGAACTTCCATTCCCATTTTTGTCATGGCGTAGACATCGGAGCGGGCAACGCGGCTGTGGAGAATGTCACCGACGATTGCGACCTTCAAACCCGCGAGGCGACCTTTGCGCTGTTCAATCGTGAACAAGTCGAGCAATGCTTGAGAGGGGTGGGCATGTGCGCCGTCGCCCGCGTTGATTATCACGGGCTTGACGACTCGGCTTGCAAAGTCCGCCGCGCCCTCCGCCTTGTGCCGCATGACAATCGCGTCGACGCCCATGGCCTCAATCGTGCGCAGGGTGTCGCGCAGGCTCTCGCCCTTGACGATGGAACTCGTGCCGCTGTTTATGCTCACCACGTCCGCGCCGAGATATTTGCCCGCCAGCTCAAATGAAGTGCGCGTCCGTGTCGACGGCTCATAAAATAAATTTACAATCGATTTGCCGCGCAGGTTGGATAATTTTTTTTCGCCGCCGCGACGAATCACTTGCTTCATCTTTCGGGCGGTGGTCAAGACGAGCCGAATCTCCTCCGCCGAAAAATTTTCCATGCCGATAATACTTTTGCCTAACAAATTCACAACCCCCCAATTCAATTAGGAATTAGAAATTAAGAATGAGGAATGAAAAAGCGTCTCCCAATTCCTAATTCCTCATTCCTAATTCCTCATTGTTAAAATGCCGCCGATGACCAAAACGAGCGCGGGAATGACGGCGGGCGACAGCTCTTCGCCGAAAGCAAACGTCGAGATGAAAATCGCCAGTATCGGGACGAGGTACGCGAGATTCGCCGTCCACACCACGTTCGCGGTTTTCGCCAAAGCCAACGCCCAAGTCAGATACGCCACCGCGTCGATTAAAATTCCGAGCCACAGCAGCCCGAAAATTTCTCCGAGGCTTGGCAGCGTCAACTCCTCAAAAAAATATCCGAACGCGCCCGCGAAAATTGCAGTCGTCGCCCAAATTATCATCATCGCCGATTTTTGTTCGAGCCGCAGCATTTTGTTGAGCACCGAGAACAATCCGTAACACGCCGCCGCCACGATACAACTCAGCGCGCCCCAAATTTTTTCCGACGAAAAATTTTCGACGCCGCCAATCATCACGAGCACCACGCCCACGAACGACATGCCGACCGCAAAAATTTTTCGCCGCGTGAGTTTTTCGTCGAGCAGCATGGCGGAAAAGAGGACAATCATCAGCGGCCACAGGTAATTGAGTATGCACGCCTCCTGCGAAGTCAGTCGCGCCAGCCCGTAATAAAAAAACGCCGAGTACAAAAATAATCCGAGGAAGCCGAGCCCCGCCGCCGTTAAAATTTTTTCAGCCGTCAAAAATTTTTTCAAGGTGCCCGCCCGCAAATTCACCGCGAGCAAAAATAAAAACGCGAACAAACTGCTCAGCGTCAGTGTCTCGAAGGGCGGCAGAGTGTTCAGCAAATCTTTGGTGAGCGCGGGCATTGCTCCCCACAAAATTATCGTGACCGCCGCGTAAAAATTGCTCCTCATGGCAGGGCGGCGATGTAATCAACCGGCCAGAAAATCAGCGCGGCTTTTCCTTTGACGAGCTCCAGCGGCACGAAGCCCACGTCGGGGAAGCGTGAGTCCAAAGAATTTCTCCGATTGTCTCCGCAAACGAAAAGAGTCCCGCTCGGCACCGTTTGCTTGGGATATTCCGTGCGAGTCTTCTCGGCAATGTAATCTTCGTTGACAAGCGCGTCGTTCACGTAAACGTGCCCGTCCTTAATCTCAATCGTGTCTCCGCCGACGGCAATCACGCGCTTGATGAAATCGCGGGTGTGGTCTCGCGGATAACGGAAGATGACGACCTCGCCCTTGAGCGGGTCGCGCCAATGATAAATGAATTTGTTCACGACGAGTCGCTCGCCGTCCTGCAATGTCGGTTGCATGCTCGGTCCGTCGACAACGTAAAGCTCCACGATGAATGTCCGAATCAGCAGCGCGACAACAATCGCCGACACGATTGAAATCACCCAGCTTTTTATTTCCTGACCAATGCCTGAACTCATATAAAATTCTCCTCGCGAATTGCTTTTGATAATTGCAATTTTATTCTGCCCGTGCCGCCATTTTCCTGCGGCAAAATTTTTTTCGGGGAAATATTTACATGGAGTCGGCTCAAAATTTTATAATCGCCTTGAAAAAATTTTTGGAGGGTTTAACATGGAAATCACGCGCAGAAAATTTTTGCAGCTCGCGGGAGCGGCGGGGCTCATGCTCTCGTTCGGAAAAGTTTCCGCCGCCAACGAAAAAATTCTCGTCGTTTACTTCTCGCGCACGGGCGAAGAGTACGGGCTGGGCAAAATCACCAAGGGCAACACGGAAATTGTCGCGGAGTTCATCGCGCAGAAAACCGGCAGCGACCTCTTCGAGCTCAAACCCGTGACTCCTTACCCCGCCGGTTACGAGGACTGCAAAAAAGTTGCGAGCCGCGAGAAGGCAACCAAAGCGCGCCCGCCGTTCGTCGGAGGCGTCGACGTTTCCGCTTACGAAATAATTTTCGTTGGTTATCCTGTGTGGTACGGAGATGCCCCGCAAATCGTTTATACCTTCCTGGAGGGCAATGACTTTGGCGGAAAAAAAATCGTTCCGTTCTGCACGCACGGAGGCAGCGGCTTGTCGAGCACCGACCAAAATATTTCACTCGTTTGTCCGACGGCGAAAATTCTTCAGGGCTTTGAAGTTCGCGGCTCAATCCCTCAGAACAATCGCGCGCGGGCGGAAGCAATCGTCGCCGAAAATCTCAAGCGGCTCGGATTAATTTAAGGAGGAGTCATCATGGACATCAGCAGGAGAGAACTTTTTAAAATGGCGGGCGTCGCGGCAGTGGGCGCGGCCGTCGGTCACATTCACGTCGCCGAGGCGGCTCCGAGCAAAAAAATTCTCAAGCTCAAGGCGGCACCCGTCGTCGGCTCCAAGAACGTCACCGGACAAAAATTTTCGGGCACGGCGGCGAAAGTTTTTTTCACGGACAAACTCGACGCCGCTCACCTCATCAAACTTTACAACATGATTAACGGAGAAATTTACGGCAAAGTCGGAATCAAACTTCACACGGGCGAGCCGCACGGTCCGAACATCATCCCGCGCGAATGGGTCAAAGCTTTTCAAGCGCAAGTGCCCGACTCCAACATCATCGAGACGAACACTCTTTACAACGGCGCGCGTTACACGACGGAAGGTCACCGCGAAACTCTTCGGACGAACGGCTGGACGTTTTGCCCCGTCGACATCATGGACGAGGACGGCGGAGTCAATCTGCCTGTTCGCGGCGGCTTCCACTTGCAGGAAGTCACCATGGGAAAAAATCTCGTCAATTACGATTCAATCGTCGTGCTCACTCACTTCAAAGGACACGCCATGGGCGGCTTCGGCGGCAGCTTAAAAAATATCGCCATCGGCATGGCCAGCGGGCAAGCGGGCAAAGTTCAGGTTCACGGATACAATCTGCCCGAAATGCCTCCGCCCGGTCCCGTGTGGTTCGACGGCACGATGCCGCTCAAAGAAAAGTTCATGGAGCTCATGGCGGACAGCGGCAAGGCGACCTGCGATTACTTCGGCAAGCGGATTGTCTTCCTCAACGTCATGCGGCGGCTGAGTGTCGACTGCGACTGCGCGGGCACGTCGGCTGCCGAGCCGACCATGGCGGACGTCGGGATTCTCGCGTCGAATGACATCCTTGCGATTGACCAGGCGTGCTGCGATTTGGTTTGGACGGCGAGCGATTCAAAAGATTTGCGCGAGCGGATTGAATCACGTCACGGCTTGCGTCAGCTCTCCGCCATGGCTGAATTAAAAATGGGCAACACTCAATACGAATTAATCAGCGTCGACTGAGGTGACGGCATGAAAAAAATTTTTCTGCTCCTGCTGATGATTTTGATGGTCAGCGGCTGCGGCAGCGAGACTCAAGAGAAAACTCCCGCGCCCGAAAAAAAATCCGCCGAGCAAACGCCCGCTCCGACTTCTTCCGCCGATAAAAAAATTCTCGTCGTTTACTTCTCGCGCACGGGTGAGGAATACGCCGTCGGCAACATAACCAAGGGCAACACGGAAATCGTCGCCGAATACATCGCGCAAAAAACCGGCGCGGACACTTTTGAGATTAAACCCGCGCAGCCCTACCCCGACGCTTACGAACCTTGCACGGAAATTGCCAAGCAGGAGCTCGAATCGAACGCGCGCCCCGCCCTGGAAAAAAATATCGACAGCCTCGCGCAATACGACACGATTTTCCTTGGCTTTCCAATCTGGTGGAGTGCTCTGCCGAGAGTCGTCGTGACTTTCCTCGAAGCCAATGACTTCAGCGGCAAGACGATTATTCCGTTCTGCACACACGGCGGCAGCGGACTGGCGAATTCCGAACGCGAGATTAAAGACGCGTGCCCGAATGCAAAAGTTCTCGACGGCTTGGCGGTCGTCGGCAAGAGCGCGCAAGAAAATTTCCCCGCCGTCCAAAAGGATGTCGACGCTTGGTTGAAAGGAATTGATAAGTGATGAATGTCTTTGAAAAGTTGCGCGCGGGTCAACATTGCCACGTGCTTAACGATGAAGATTATGTGCGCGAGGCTCACGGCGAATTTAAACGTTGCCGTCATCTGTGTTGGCTGATTAACTCCACCGACCCTGACGACACGAAAAAAATTTGGGAGCTGGAGCGCGAGCTGTTCAACGGAAATTTCGACGCGACAAATTTTTTGACGCCGCCTTTCCAAATCGACGCCGCCTGCAGAATTTTTCTCGGCAAAAATGTTTTCGCGAACCACGGGCTGACTGTCATGTCCGTCGGCACGATTACGGTTGAGGACGGCGTGATGTTCGGTCCCGAAGTCGGGCTCTTCACCGTGAACCACGAGCCGGAAAATATCCGCGTCATCATGACCAAAGAAATTCTCATCAAAAAGAACGCGTGGATTGGGGCGCGCGTGAACATTTTGCCCGGCGTGACGATTGGCGAGAACGCGATTGTCGGCACGGGCTCTGTCGTCACCAAGGATATTCCCGACAACGCCGTCGCCGTCGGCAATCCCGCGCGCGTCATAAAAATCATTGAGTGAGTTACGGGCTAAAAAATTTTCGGAGGGATGTTTATGAAGTACGTTAAGTTCGGCAACACCGGCATGGACGTTTCGCGCATTTGCCTCGGCATGATGAGTTTCGGCAAGCCCGGCAAAGAAAACGGCGTCTTCCCATGGGCACGCACTCATGAAGACGGCAAAGAAATTTTTAAGCGGGCGATTGAGCTCGGCATTAATTACTTCGACACGGCGAACGTCTACCAGATGGGCTCCAGCGAAGAAATCACCGGCAGATACATCAAAGACTTCGGGCTCGACCGCGACGAAATTGTCGTGGCGACGAAGGTGAACTTTGAAATGCGCCCGGGGCGTCCGAACGGCGGCGGGCTCTCGCGCAAAAATATCATGGCGGAGATTGACCACAGCTTGGAACGCTTGCAACTCGATTACGTCGACGTGTATCAGATTCATCGCCTCGACCCACTCACGCCCCCGGAAGAAATTATGGAGGCGTTGCACGACGTGGTTAAGAGCGGAAAGGCTCGTTATATCGGCGCGTCGACAATTTTTGCTTGGCAACTCGAACGCCTGCAGAATATCGCCGAGCGTCACGGCTGGACAAAGTTCGTCTCGCTTCAGCCGCAATACAATCTGATTTACCGCGAAGAGGAGCGCGAAATTTTTCCGCTGTGCATGGACAGGAAAATGGCAGTGGTTCCGTGGTCGCCGCTGGCAGGAGGGCGTTGCGCGCACCCGTGGGGTACGAAGACCGCCCGCAACTCTATCGACGAAGTTTCGCCCATGGTTTGGAGCAAAACGGATGACGTTGACAAAATCGTCGTCGACAACCTCGAAAAAATTTCAAAGGAACTCGGTTACTCGATGGCGCAAACTTCATTGGCGTGGATGCTCAGCAAGCCGTTCATCACCGCGCCGATTGTCGGCACCACGAACGTCCGCCACATTGAGGAGGCAGTTTCCGCGCTCGACATCACGCTCGACGAAGAGACAATTAAAAAGTTGGAGGCACCTTACGTGCCGCACATAAAGACGGGAGCATTTTGATAAACGTAAACCGATAAGCCTCGTGTAAAAAAAATTTCCGCGCAAAATTTTTTCCTGCGCGGATTTTTTTGATGACGCAAAATCTTTACACGGCACGAACGATTTATCAGCTGCTCAAAAATTTTCTTCGGCGAGTGTCGCGTTGAACTTCTCAATCATTTTTATCGGGCGATAAGATTCTTTCGCTTGCCGCAAGCCGTCAATGCCCATGTCCTCCTCGCGGTTGATGTAAATCATCTCCGACCACTCGTGCTCGACGAAATTTTGATTAATCGCCGCGTAAATCCCGCGAACATTTTGGTCAGCCTTCTCCACGTGAATGACCGCCGTGTCCGAGTTGAGTTGCTCGCCGAACGTGAACGCCGCAACTTTCCCGTCAATCAGAATCGCGCCGCCCTTGAGCTTGAACGCGTCGAAGTGGTCAAAAATTTCATGAATCGCCGCTTGCTCGTAACAGATGAACGGATTATCGGGATTCGCGCGCCTGTGCGTCTCCGCCCAGACATTTAGCTCCGCGCGGCACCTCGGAATAATTTCTTCAGTTATCGGCACGTACTCCGCGCCGGGATATTTTTTGCGGAAGGCGTTGAGATGATTCTTCTTGCCGTGAAATTTTCTGCCCGAAAGATTTATCAAGTCCGGCGCCAGGTAAACGTAATCGAATCGGTCGCGCGCGGCTGTGATGTCGAACTTCGCGTGAGGATATCGCGCCAGCTCCTCGGCGAAAATTTTTTCCACGACCACGAACATAAATTTTCTGTCGCCGCGATTTTCCTCCGCCACGCGCAAAATTTTCGTGATGGCCTCTTGCATTTTCTCCTGCGCGCCAATCGGTTGCCACGCCAAAAAATTTTCTGCGCTCTCGGAAAAAATGTAAAGCACGTCGTCCTCGACCGCCCAAAGATAATCGCGCATCTTGCGCCACATAAAAAAATTCGTGAACGTATACCCCGAATGCTCGCAGTAACGCGCGCCGAAAAATTTGTCGAACGTCGCTTTGTCCTTGCAAGTCAGTTTCTGCAGATTAATTTTGTCCACCTTCCTCGAATAAAAGTTCAGCCAAGTGAAATGCTTTGGCTCCGCCCAATTTTAATCCGCGCAAGCAGTAATGACAATACGCCGCAACTTTTTCCGTCCGAATCTGCGCGCAGTGCTCTTCCATCAAAAATTTTTTCTGCGCGGCGGTGTGCTCGCGGAAGAGACCTTGCGCGCCGTGGAGAAATCTTTTCGGGGCAAGGGCGGGGTTGCGCGGCGGCTGCGGCTGATAAAGTGAGTAGCCGCAAAATTTTGTACGCTCGTGATTTTCCTCAAGCTCGACGACTTCAAAGTTCATGCGCCGCAAAATTTCTCGAACGGCTTCCTGCTCCGCGCGATTTTCTTTCGACCGCCAGCAATCTTGAATCGTTATCGCCTCGCCGTGATGATTCGGGTAAGAAAATTTTTCGTCGGACAAAATCAATTCCCAAATCGATTCGCGAAAAATTTCGGGGTGCCGCTCCTCGAAAATTGCCGAGCAGTTGTGACAAATGGAAACCATCGTCGACCCCGCCGGAAATTTTTCAAAGTGTTTAATCGCCCGCCACTCCTCGCGATAATCTTCGGGCATGCGCGCCTCGAACTCGGCGACCTTGTACTTGTCGACGCAGCAGCGGATTATCGGCAAGTTGAACCGCTCGCGAACGTAAGCTTGAACTTTGCGGCTGAGCGCGGGATTGTCCTCCGTGAAGACGCAACTCGCCACGAAAAATTTTTTGCTCATGATAAGTCCTCCAAAAATTTAATCGCCCTCGTCGAAATTTTTTCCGTCCGTGCCCGTGAAGTCTGCGCCGAAATTTTTCAGCCGTGCCCGTGAAGTCTGCGCCGAAATTTTTCAGCCCGCGCCCGTGAAGTTTGCGCCGAAATTTTTCAGCCCGTGCCCGTGAAGTCTGCGCCGAAATTTTTTAGCCGTGCCAGCGAAGTCTGCGTCGACAAAATTTTTCAGCTGAAGTATTCGACGCCCGCCGCAAAAATTTTTTGGTCTTTATCGCCGAAAATATTTTTTGCAACGTGCTTGCCGATTCGCTCGGAGTGACCCATCTTCCCGAAAATTTTTCCGTCCGCGCTCGTGATACCCTCGACAGCCCACGCCGACCCGTTCGGGTTGAAAGGCAGCTCACTCGTCGGCGCGTCGTCGAAGTCAACGTATTGCGTGGCGATTTGCCCGCCGTCGGAAAGTTTTTTCAGCCAAGCGTCGCTCGCCACGAATCTGCCTTCGCCGTGAGAGACGGGGATTGAGTGAATGTCGCCGACAGAATTTTTCCTCAGCCACGGAGACAAATTGCTCGTGACGCGCGTGCGAACATATTGGCTGACGTGGCGACCGAGGCTGTTGTGCGTGAGCGTCGGCGAATCTTCCTCAAGCTCGCGAATCTCGCCGTAAGGGAGCAAGCCGAGTTTCATCAAAGCTTGAAAGCCGTTGCAAATTCCCAAAATCAATCCGTCGCGCTCGCGAAGGAGTTTCATAATCTCTTCTGCCAGGCGCGGGTTACGGAACGTCGCCGCGATAAATTTTCCTGAGCCGTCGGGTTCGTCGCCGCCGCTGAAGCCGCCGGGTATCATGATAATCTGCGCCGCGCGAATTTTTTTTGCCATCGCCGCGATACTCTCCTCGACCGCCGCAGGTGTCAGATTCCTCACGACAAAAACATCGGGGACGCCGCCCGCCGCCCGCCAAACTTTTGCGCTGTCATATTCGCAGTTCGTGCCGGGGAAGACGGGAATGAAAATTTTCGGCTT
Organism: Selenomonadaceae bacterium; assembly: GCA_017527075.1. Taxonomy (GTDB): domain Bacteria; phylum Bacillota; class Negativicutes; order Selenomonadales; family Selenomonadaceae; genus Quinella. The sequence goes on along the minus strand of JAFXQM010000010.1, from coordinate 125,248 downwards.
GGCAAATTTAATCTTCGCGGAAAATTTTTTCGGCGCGCGATAAAGTTCGTTGGAAATTTTCTGCGCGGCGGTTTTGGTTTTCGTCGGGAAAATTTTTTCAAGCGGCTCGGTCAAAGATTTTTTCACGTCGGCGAGAGAAATTTTTTCGTCGCCGAAATTTATCGCGGGCTCGGAAATTGTTTCGCCCAAAAGTTTGAATTCCAAATCGTCCGTCGCCTCGACGACCAAGCTCCCGTAATTTTTCCCGTAAAGATTTTCAGCCGCGCAGAAGGTGAATCCGATGTCGTTGCCGATTGCCATCTTTGAAACAGCCTCGGCAATGCCGCCCGCCTGCAAACTCATCGCCGAAATAATTTTCCCCGCGCAAATTAATTCGTGCACCTTGGAAAAATTTTTATTCAGCGCGTCGAAGTCGGGGACGCCGTCCTCATCTCGCGGACACTCGACGAGATAAACTTTGTGACCCGCCGCTTTGAATTCGGGGGAAATAACTTTCGCCGCGTCGACGACAGCCACCGCGAAGCTCACCAGCGTCGGAGGCACGTGAAGATTTTCAAACGTCCCGCTCATCGAATCCTTGCCGCCGATTGCCGCCACGCCGAAATTTTTTTGCACCACGAACGCGCCGAGCAATGCCGCCAGAGGTTTGCCCCACTTCTCCGCCGAATCTCCCAGCCGCTCAAAATATTCTTGGAACGTCAGGTAAGCCGAAGAGAAATCCGCGCCCAGTGCCGTCAACTTCGCCAGCGAACTCGTGACCGCGTCAATCGCGCCGTGGAAGGGGCTGCGCTCCGAAATGTCCGCGTCGAAGCCGAAAGTCATCGCCGTGGCCGTGGAGGTCTCTCCGTCCGTCGGAAGCTTGGCGACCATTCCTTCGGCGGGGGTCAGCTGATTTTTTCCGCCGAACGGCATTAAAACCGTCGCCGCCCCGATTGTCGAATCAAATCGCTCGACCAATCCTTTCTGCAGTGAAACGTTCAGTCGCCGCAAACTCTCAAGCCACGAAAAATTTTTTTGCTCCTCCTGAAAGCTGAAAGCTGACACCTGACAGCTCACATGGCGTTTGACTCCGTTCGTGTCGAAAAATTTTCGGCTGATGCTGACGATTTCTTTTCCGCGCCAAGTCATAATCATCCGCCCGCTGTCGGTGACCTCGGCGACGACGTAAGCCTCAAGATTTTCCGCGTCCGCCAGCGCGATAAATTTTTCCACGTCGCCCGCGCCGAGAACAACCGCCATGCGCTCCTGCGATTCGGAAATGGCAAGCTCGGTTCCGTCCAGCCCGTCATATTTTTTTCTGACGGCGTCCAAATTTATTTTCAAGCCCGCAGCCAGCTCGCCGACGGCCACCGCCACTCCGCCCGCGCCGAAGTCGTTGCAACGTTTAATCAACTTCGCGGCGTCGGCGTTTCGGAAGAGCCGCTGAATTTTTCTTTCGGTCGGAGGATTTCCCTTTTGCACTTCCGCACCGGCCGTGGTGAGCGATTCGGTCGTGTGCACTTTGCTTGAGCCGGTCGCGCCGCCGATTCCGTCGCGCCCCGTCCGCCCGCCGAGAAGGACAACTTTATCGCCCGCCGTCGGTCGGTTCCGGATTACGTTCGCGCTCGGAGCCGCCGCAATGACCGCGCCGATTTCCATGCGCTTGGCGAGGTAACCTTCGTGATAAATTTCTTTGACTTGCCCCGTCGCCAGCCCGATTTGATTTCCGTATGAGCTGTAACCTTGAGCCGCGCCGCGCACGATTTTTTTCTGCGGGAGTTTGCCGGGCAGAGTCTCTGAAAATTTTTTGCGGGGGTCGGCCGCGCCCGTCACGCGCATGGCCTGATAAACGAAACTGCGTCCGCTGAGCGGGTCACGAATCGCGCCGCCCAAGCACGTCGCCGCGCCGCCGAACGGTTCAATTTCCGTCGGGTGATTGTGCGTCTCGTTCTTGAACATCACCAGCCAATCTTCCGCGCGCCCGTCAATCGTCGCCGTGATTTTTATGCTGCACGCGTTAATTTCCTCGGACACGTCCAAATTTTTCGGGCGAACAATTTTCGCGCCAATCGTCCCCAAATCCATGAGCGAAATATCTTTTGCGGGATTGTGAGCGGCGAGATAATCTTTGAACGCGCGCTCGACAGCCTTCGCGCCCGCGTCGAAGGTCACGGAGTCGATGGCGGTCGTGAAGGTCGTGTGGCGGCAGTGGTCGCTCCAATAAGTGTCGATGACTTTGAGCTCGGTTATCGTCGGCGGACGCTGCTCTTCGTCGCGGAAATATTTTTGACAGAATTTTAAGTCGTCCAAGTTCATGGCGAGTCCGCGCGCGGATAAAAATTTTTTCAAAGCGGCGTCGTCCATGCCGTTGAAATTTTTTAAAGTCTCCACGTCAGGTGGAGCGGCCGCAGAAATTTTCAGCGTCGTCGGCAGGTCGAAGGTTGCCTCACGGGATTCAATCGCGTTAATCGAGTAGGATTTTATTTTGGCGAAGTCTTCGGCGGAAAGCTCGCCGCGCAGAGAAATTATCCGTGCAGAATGAATCGTCGGCAGCTCCTTGCCCGTGACAAGCTGAACACATTGCGCGGCGGAGTCGGCGCGTTGGTCGAATTGCCCCGGCAAATATTCCACCGCAAAAGTTTTTTCGGCGTCGAGGTCGGCGGGCAACTCATAATAAAAATTGTCGACGTTCGGCTCGCGGAAAACGATGTCGCGCACCTTGAGAAAATCTTCGTCGCTCAAGCCCTCCACGTCATAACGAACGAGCAATCGAACGCCCGAAAGTTTCACGTCCAGCGTCTCGCGAAAATCTTCAAGCAACTGTTTGGCGGGCACGTCGAAACCCGCGCGCTTCTCAACGTAAATTCTTTTAACCATGGCAGCCTCCTCAAGAAAATTTTTTTCATTGTAAAAGTTCGCGCCGAAATTGGCAAGCTTGGGCGTTCGTGATAAAATCGGCGGGAGCCCTTTCGTTGGTTAAGCAAAAGGACTTAAGAGCTGATAGCTGTTAGCTGAAGAGCTTTTCTAACCGCTAATCGCTACCAGCTAACAGCTAAATCGCAGGGGCGGATCCTCGCTCGTGATTCATTATTCTCTCGGAGGTGTGTCATGAAAAAAATTTTTGGTCTGATGTTTTTAATCGCGATGATGATTTGTGCGACAACGTTCGCCGAGGAAATTCACCCGCCGATAATTTCCGTCAGCGGCGAAGGTGTCGTCGAAGCTCAGCCCGACCGCGCGACGATTACCGTCGGCGTCGTCACTCGCGAGAAAAATCCTTCCGCCGTCCAAGCCGCCAACGCTCGCGCCGCCTCGAACGTCATCAACGCGATTGTCGCGCTCGGCGTCGAACGCAAAAATATTTCCACGGGCAATTACAACTTCGCGCCGAATTATCGTCACACGGACAACGGCAAACGAATTCTCGACGGGTACGAGGCGAACAATTCCGTGACGGTCATCGTCGACGATTTGAATCTCGTCGGCAAAATTATCGACGCGGCTCTTTCGCACGGAGCCAATCAAGTCAACTCGCTCAATTTCGGATTGCGCAACAAGACCGCTTATCAAGACGAAGCTCTGAGGCTCGCCGTCCTCGACGCAAGACGCAAAGCTGAAGTCGCCGCCGCCGCGCTCGGAAAAACTATCGTGAGCGTCCGCAGCGTGTCGATTAATCACAGCTCGGTCAATGCGCCGCGAAATTATAAAATGGCAAGCGCGATGCTCGAAGATTCTGCCGCGGGAGTTGAGACGCCGATTGAGAGCGGGACGCTGACTTGCTCGGCGAATGTTCACGTTGAATTTGAAATTACTCGCTGAAAATTTTTGAGAGGTGAAAGCATGAAGAGAATTTTTTTGGAGAACGTCACGGGCGATTACGTCACGATAAGCGGCGGCGACGCAAATCACTTGGCGCGTGCGCTGCGGGCTCGGCGCGGCGACAGAATCACTGCCGTCGACGGCATGGGCAATTGCGCGGTCATGGAGCTGATTGACTTCGACAAGGAAACGATAAAGGCGCGGCGCGTCAGTGACATCAGTCAAATCGTCCGCGATAAAAAAATTATCCTGGCCGACTGCCTGCCCAAACACAATCGCTTCGACAACATCTTGGAGAAGGCGACGGAGCTCGGCGTCGATGAAATTCAGCCGCTCATCTCCGTGAGGACGGTTGCCAAGCCTTTCGGCGTGCGCGCCCAAGCAAGACGTGAACGCTGGAATAAAATCGTTAAAGAGGCTGCCGAACAATGCGCGCGCGACACAATCCCCGAAGTCAAAAAGCTTCGCGAGTTTTCCGATTGGCTGAAGGAAATCACGCCGCTCGACGAGGACACGTTGCTGCTCTTCTGTTGGGAGGAGGAAAAGGAAACGACCGTCCGCAAGGTGCTCGGTGCTTGCCGCGACAAAAATATTATCGTGCTCATCGGTCCGGAGGGCGGCTTCAGCGAGCACGAGGCGCAAGCGATAAAATTGGCGGGCGGAATCAGCGTGACGCTGGGCAAACGGATTTTGAAGACGGACACGGCTGCCATTTCTGTTTTGGCGATGATTAATTATGAGCGGCTGTGATAAAGGGACAAGTTCAAACTCCTTGTTCCTGAGAAAAATTTTTTTCTTAACGCTCGGCTGCAAAGTTAATCAATACGAGACGGAGGCAATGCAAAAACTTTTCGCGGCGGCGGGCTGGCAAATCGTCGAAGAAATTTCTGCGGCGGCGGTCGTCGTGATTAACACGTGCACAGTGACGGCGGTCAGCTCTCAGAAGTCACGGCAGATGATTCGGCGCGCGGCGAAGAAAAATTGTTTGACGATCGTCGTCGGCTGTTACGCGCAGAGCGAGCCCGAAGAGGTCGCAAAGATTGCCGGCGTCGACGTGATAATCGGCACGAAGGACAGAGTTCACATCGTCGAGCTGGTCGAAACTGCACTTGCCACGCGCGAAAAAATTTTCCAAGTCGGCGCGGTCGAAGACATCAGCGAGTTCGAGGAGCTGCCGCACACTCCTCACCGCACGCGCGCCTTCCTGAAGATTGAGGACGGCTGCAATAATTTTTGTTCCTACTGCATAATCCCTTACGTCCGCGGGCGAGTGCGGAGCCGCAAGCTTGAGAGCATTCGCGCGGAGTGTCTTGCGCTCAAGGCGGCTGGCTTCAAGGAAATTGTTTTGACGGGCATTCACATCGGTGCTTACGGACGAGACTTCGGCGGAAAAATTTCTCTGGTCGATGCGATTAAAACTGTCCTGGACGCGGCCAATCCTCTGCGGCTGCGGCTCGGCTCAATCGAATCGGCGGAGCTGACTGACGAGCTGATTGACTTGATAAAAACCGACGCGCGCATTTGCAATCACGTGCACCTGCCGCTGCAGTCGGGCTGCGACGAAATTTTGCGGGCAATGCATCGCCCGTACACGACGAAAAATTTTTCGGAGCTGACGGCGCGGCTGATTAAAGAGGTTCCGGAAATTTCAATCGGCACGGATTTAATCGTAGGCTTCCCGGGCGAGACCGACGAAAATTTTTCCGCGACGCTCAACTTCATCCGCGCGCAACCCTTCAGCAAAATTCACGTCTTTCCGTTCTCGGCGCGCGCGGGAACCGTGGCGGCCTCCCTCCCGAATCAAATCCCGCCGCAAATTAAAAAAGCCCGCGCAAGTCTGGCGTTGGAAATTTCGCGGGCGAAGGCTGAAAATTTTTCAAAGCGGCTGCTCGGCAAGACCGTCGAGATAATCGCGGAGACTTCGGCGGAAGGAATCGTCGACGGCTTGACAAAAAATTATGTGCGCGTTTATACTTCCGCCGAAAACATTCGGCTCGGAGAGGTCGCGCGGATAAAAATCGAACGGCTTCACAGGGACGGAGTGAGCGGCGCGTCGGTCGGCTGAAAAAAATTTTTTTCCAAACGTGTAACAAAATCCGTCGGGCGACGTATAAAGTTTAAAAGGAAGAAATACCAAAGGAGATTGATAACCATGGCAAAGGAAATTTTGAAAGAAGAACTCCTCGACGACGAGCAACTCGACAACGTGGCGGGCGGCACCCTCGCTCAGACCGCAGGCAACATTAAACAATTCGCCCGTGAGACCGGCTTCCACTTCGACGGCAACGACAGCCAGCAGCGCGAACAGTTCCGCGACATCCTCTTCCGTTGCGGCGTCAAGATTAAAGACCATGGCGGCTTCGAAGACAACGAGTACTTCCTCCTCGACCGCCAAGGAAAAAGAATCCGCGAGCTCACCGAAACCGAAGCCATGAACACCGCCATTTACAATTACAAGCGCGGAGATTTCATCTGCTGAAAAATTTTCGCCGACAAAAAGTCTCGGAACAAATCGTCCGAGGCTTTTTTCAATTAGGAATTAGGAATGAGGAATGAGGAATGGAAAAGTTCGTCCGAAATTTTTTCGGAGCGTGTAACAAAATCCGTCGGGCAACGTATAAGACCCAGAAAGAAAAATTCAACCAAAGGAGATTGATAACAATGACGAAAGAAATTTTGAAAGACGAAATCCTCAAGGACGAGCAACTGGACAATGTGGCGGGCGGCACCCTCGCTCAGACCGCAGCCGACATGAACAGATTCACGCGCGAGACCGGCTTCCGCTTCCACGGCAGCGACAGCAGCCAGCGCGAACAGTTCCGCGACATCCTCTTCCGCTGTGGAATTAAAATTAAAGACCACGGCGGCTTCGAAAGCAACGAGTATTACCTCCTTGACCGCCAAGGAAAAAAGATTCGCACCCTCAACGAAACCGAAGCCATGAACACTGCGATTTACAACTACAACCGCAGAGATTTCATCTGCTGAAAAATTTTTGCCGAATAAAAAGTCTCGGAACAAATCGTCCGAGGCTTTTTTCAATTAGGAATTAGGAATGAGGAATTAGGAATGAGGAATTAGGAATGGAAAAAGTTCGCCCGAAAAATTTTTCCGCGCAGCAAAAAAATGCCCGCCGATTTTCGACGAGCACTTTTTATTTCGCAAAAAATTTTTTCAGAACATCATGTTAATCAGGTTGCCCATGTTGCTGTAAGCCGCCATGTTGCGATAAGCCTTGCCGGTGTAAAGGGAGGCGGTGTCGATTTGGTCGCCGAGCATTTCTTCAGCCGTCGGGAAAAGTTTGTCGGCTTGGCTGTTGGCGAAGCTGATATGACTTTCCGTCTTGCCCACGAGTCCGTTCTTGCCGAGGATGGAAGAAACTTTGTCGGGGTCGTTGAGAATCGTGTCGGCGAGTTTTGCTTCGTTGATTGTCAGCGAGCCGTCGGAGTTGGTCAGCAGACCGATTGACGAGTAATTTGCCGAGTGATAAGTCGTGTCGCCGAAGGTCGTCGCCAATTGTTCGATGCGTTTGGAGACGGAGGAGTGTTCGCCAAAAAATTTCACCGCGCTGTTGTAATCGTCGACGAAATTTTTCACGGCGTCGAGAGCCGCCTGCATGTCCTTGCTGTAAGTGGTCGTGGAGGAGGTAACGCCTTTGTCGTCGGTGGAGGTCGTCACGGTTATCGCGCCTTCCTTCTCGACGTTGAAGTTGTAACCCTTAATCTTTTCGGCGGACGCGCTGAGATTTTCCATCGCCTCGGAGAACTCGGATTGGAAAGAAGTCTTGGCGTCCTCGTAACTGGCCATGACATTTTTGAGCCCGGCGTTAATTTCCGTCAGACCCGCCAGCGAACTCGTCGCGTTGTTTTGAAAGTTGCCGTAAGCGTTCCACAGCTGCGAAACTGAATCTTGCTTCTTGGATTTGTTGTTGTTGAAGAGCCAGCTGTAATTGTTGACGGCGTTAAGAGAATTTATTCCTGCCATTTTAATCACCTTCCCTGAATGAAAACTCTCCTTGAAACTTTTTTTGATTCTACAATATTTGTCGGCGGCTTGCAAGAAATTTTTGGCGGACGGTTTCAAAGTGGCGGCGAGTGGTGTATCATTTGCGCGAGGTGATTTAAAAATGTGTTTGGCATTTCCGGCAAAAGTTTTGGAGATTGACGGAGACCTGGCGACGGTCGAGCGGTCGGGCGTCAAACGTTCGGCGAGCTTAATGCTCCTGCCCGAAGCGAAGGTCGGCGATTACGTTTTGATTCACGCGGGATTCGCCATGCAGGTCATCGACGAGCAGGAAGTAAAAATCCGTGACGCTCTTGTTGCCGAGATGAACGGCGCGCCACGGACAGTTGAATTAGGAATTAGGAATTAGGAATGAATTCATCACGCGAAAAAAACTGCTCAGCCGAAATGGTCGAGCAGTTTTTCATTCGTCAAAGTCAAGTCTCACTCGCTGATATTTTCTCCACGATAGCGGGCGACCGACGCACAATCTTTATCGCCGCGCCCCGACAGAGTGATGACGATAATTTTGTCGCGGCTCATGCGCGGAGCAATCTTTATGACGTGCGCGACCGCGTGCGCCGATTCAATCGCGGGAATAATTCCTTCCGTGCGCGAGAGATATTCAAAGGCGTCGACGGCCTCGGCGTCGGTTATCGGCACATACTCTGCGCGCCCGATGTCGTGCAGGTGAGCGTGTTCGGGACCAATGCCGGGATAATCCAGCCCCGCCGAGATTGAGTAGACCGGAGCGATTTGCCCGTATTCGTCTTGGCAGAAGTATGACTTCATGCCGTGAAAAATTCCCGTGCGCCCCGTGGCAATCGTCGCGGCGGTTTCAAAAGTGTCGACGCCTCTGCCCGCCGCCTCGCAGCCAATCAATCGGACACTCGCGTCGTCGATGAAGTGATAGAACGTTCCGATTGAATTCGAGCCGCCGCCGCAGCACGCGACGACCGCGTCGGGCAATCGACCTTCGCGCGCAAGAATCTGCTCTTTAATTTCTTTGGAGATGACGGCTTGGAAGTCGCGGACAATCGTCGGGAAAGGATGAGGACCCATGACCGAGCCGAGGCAGTAATGGGTGTCGGCGATTCGATTCGTCCACTCGCGGAAAGTTTCGCTGACGGCGTCCTTAAGAGTGCCCGTGCCGCTCTTGACGGCGATGACCTGCGCGCCGAGGAGTTTCATGCGGTAAACGTTGAGAGCTTGGCGGCGGGTGTCCTCTTCGCCCATGAAGACGACGCATTCCATGTTGAGCAGAGCGGCGGCGGTGGCGGTCGCCACTCCGTGCTGACCCGCGCCCGTCTCCGCGATGAGCCGCGTCTTGCCCATTTTTTTTGCCAGCAACGCCTGACCGAGCACGTTGTTAATTTTGTGCGAGCCGGTGTGATTCAAATCTTCGCGCTTGAGATAAATTTTCGCGCCGCCGAGGTCGTCGGTCATTTTCTCGGCGAAGTAGAGCAGCGACGGTCGCCCCGCATAATTTTTGTTCAGCGCGTCGAGTTCGCGGACAAAATTTTCGTCGTCCTTGAAGCGATTGTACGCCGCCTCCAACTCAATCACCGCGTTCATCAAAGTTTCGGGGATGTATTGCCCGCCGTAAATGCCGAAGCGTCCTTTTTGATTCGTCATAAACTTTTCCTCCGCACAACCTCCGCGAAGGTTGTCATCTTAAAAAAATCTTTCCGTCCGTCGGTTTCGATGCCGCTTGAAACGTCCACCGCGAACGGATTCAAAAGTTTAATCGCGTCGCCGACGTTTTCGGGAGTGAGCCCGCCCGCCAAAAAATATTCGCGCCGAAAATTTTTCAGCAGGCTCCAATCGAAAACTTTTCCGTCGCCCGCGCCCGCGTCAATCAAAATAAAATCCGCCGCGCTTTCTTCCGCCGCGTGCACTTTGAACGCTTTGATTATCGGCTTGCCGCTGAGCGCGCGCAAATTTTTTATGTAAGCGTCGTCCTCCGAGCCGTGAAGCTGAGCCGCGTCGATTATGCCGGCGTTGAGCAGTTCGGCGACCGCGGAAATTTTTTCGTCGACAAAAACTCCGACGGCGCAAATTTTTTCCGAGAGAGCCGCGCGAAGTTTTTCGGCGTGTGCGGGCGTGACGAAACGTTTGCTCCGAGCGGCGAAGACGAAGCCGACGTATTCGGGAAAAATTTCGTTGGCGGCGCGGATATCGTCGAGCGTCTTGAGCCCGCAAAATTTTATCTTGGTCATGAGCAGCCTCGCAGTTCGTCGAGCTTGGATTTTTTATCAGAGGCACGCATGAGCACTTCGCCGATTAAAACCGCGTCAGCCTCCAGCGCGCGGATTTTTTTTATGTCGTCGACAGATTTCACGCCGCTCTCCGAGACAAAAATTTTTTCGCGCGGAACGAGCGCGCGAAGTTTTTTTGCGTTGTCCATGTCCACGGAAAAATCTTTGAGGTTGCGATTGTTCACGCCGATAATCCTCGCGCCGCAGTCAATCGCCCGTTTGATTTCAATTTCGTCGTGCGCCTCAACCAACGCGCTCAAGCCGAGCTCCTCACTCGCCGCCAAAAAATTTTTCAGTTGCGCGTCGTCGAGTATCGAGCAGATTAACAGCACGGCACTCGCGCCCAAAATTTTCGCCTGCCAAATCATGTACTCGTCGACGACAAAATCTTTGCGCAGGCACGGGATTGAAACGCGCGCGGAAATGTCCGAGAGAAATTTATCGTCGCCGAGAAAAAATTCGGGCTCCGTCAAAATTGAAATTGCGTCCGCGCCTGCCGCCTCATAAGCCAGCGCGATGTCCACGTAAGGAAAATTTTCCGCGATTAATCCTTTCGACGGCGACGCTTTCTTGCACTCGCAGATGAACGACAGCCCCGACTTCCTCAACGCCGCCTCAAATAAAAAATTTCCTCGCGGCAGTGAATAAGCTTGCTGCCTGAGTTCGTCCGAGGAAATTTTTTTCTTGCATTCGTCGACGCGCAACTTGGTTCGTTCAGCGATTCGTTCAAGTATCGTCATGGCTCCTCCGAATAAATCTTTCCAACGTGTCGAGAGCCTTGCCGCTGTCGACGAGCCGAGCCGCCAAGTCGACGCCCGCCTTGAATGTGTCAGCCTTGCCGCCGACGTAAAGAGCCGCGCCCGCGTTCAGGAGGACAGCGTTTCTTTTGTGCCCGCGTTCGCCGCGAAGGATGGAACGAGTTATCGCCGCGTTCTCTTCGGGGGAGCCGCCGCGCAAATCTTCTCGCGTGCAACGAGCAAAGCCGAAGTCTTCGGGCGTGATGACAAAATTTTTTACCCAGCCGTCGTTAATCTCGCAAACTGAAGTCGGTGCGCTCAAAGAAATTTCGTCGAGCTTGTCGCGCCCGTAAACGACCATGCCGCGCTTGACGCCGAGGCTGATGAGAACTTGCGCGAGCGGCGCGACCAAGTACTCAGCGTAAACGCCAAGGATTTGCATGGAAGGTTTGCCGGGATTGGTGAGCGGTCCGAGGATGTTGAAGACGGTGCGGAAGCCGAGCTCCCGACGAATCGCGCCGACGTATTTCATCGAGCTGTGATATTTTTGCGCGAAGAAAAAACAAATTCCGACGTCGCGGAGAAGTTCGACGCATTTTTCGGGCGATTGATTTATGTCGACGCCGAGAGCCTCCAAACAATCCGCCGCCCCGCATTTCGAGGACGCCGCGCGGTTTCCGTGCTTTGCGACCTTCATGCCGCCCGCCGCCGCGATTAACGCCGAAGTCGTCGAGATGTTGAAGCTGTGAGAGTTGTCGCCGCCCGTCCCGACGATTTCAAAAACTTCCATGCCGGTGTCGACGGTCGTGGCGTGAGCGCGCATGGCCGCCGCGCAGCCGGCAATTTCGTCGGTGGTCTCTGCGCCCGCGCTCTTGGTCGACAGCGCGGAGAGAAACGCCGCGTTCTGTGTCGGAGAAGTTTCGCCGCTCATAATTTCATTCATCACGGCGAACGCCTCGTCGAAAGTCAAATCCTCCTTGTTCACGATTTTAACGATGGCTTCTTTAATCATTTTGAAACTCCTTACTGCTTTACTGCTTTACTGCTTTTGAAACTTTGCAAGCTCCTGACGCAACTCGGCAATCATGAGCTGCTGAGTATTTACCTCACTGAGAAGTTGTGCACCGAGTTCGGCGTCTTCGGGATGAAATTCTCTTTTGATGAACTCGTCGAGTACGAACGGCGGATGCTTGGCGTAGAGCGGCGGAAAAACTTGCGCAATTTCTTTGTAGAAAAAATTCAACACCTCGTGCCGATAGTCGGGGTGTTCGGCGAAAAATTTTTCGGACGCCATGACCTTTGCGAATTCGTTCAAGCCGTCAGTCAGGACACGCAACCACTTATGAAGATAGTCGGAGGGCGCGACAAAATATTTATGTGAGACCGAATCGGAGCGTTGCCTGTAAACGTAAGTGACGTTCGGGACGCGCAGAAATTTTTCCGCCGAACAAAGAATCGAGAAGCTGAAAACCATATCCTCATTGTTCGCCATTTTCGGGAAGTGAATTTGATTGGCGACGAGAAAATCTCGCCGACAAAACATCGTGACGGATTCCCAATTGTAACCGCGATTAATCCAGTTATCAACGCGCCGAGCAATATCCGTCGTTTCGAAGGTCGGCGCGGGCAAGGGCGGCAACTTTTGTCGTTCGCAAATTTTAATTTCGTTGTCTTCGTTCAGCATGAAGAAAGTGTCTGTGTGGACGACGTCAGCCTCCGTTGCTTCAGCGAGCGTCGCGAGCTCCTCAAGCGCAGTCTGCGAGAAGAAGTCGTCGCTGTCGAGCAAGGCGATATATTCTCCGCGGGCAAGTTGAATTCCAAGGTTGCGTGGAAAGCCCGGCGTCCCCGAATTTGTCGGCAACTCAAGCAAGTGCAAACGAATTCCTTCCGCCGCGAACGCGTCCATAAAATTTTCGACGACTTCGACGCTGTTGTCGGTGGAGCAATCGTCGACGATTATAACTTCAAAATCTTTCAGCGTCTGCGCGCGCAAACTTTCCAGCGTCTGCGGCATGAACCGCGCCGCATTGAACATGGGAATGATGACGCTGACGAGCGGAATTTTTTCTGTGTACATTAAATCACTCCCTTCATTTAATTAGGAATGTGGAATTAGGAATTAGGAATTGAGATTTGCTTTTTTCATTCCTAATTCCTAATTCCTAATTGTTTTTCACTCCTCGCCGATGATTCGGACTTCGGGCGTGAGCGTGACGCCGTGAGCCTCTTGAACTCTGCGCTTGACCTCTTCAATCAAAGCCAAGACATCTTGAGCCGTCGCGCCGCCCGTGTTCACGATGAAGCCCGCGTGTTTCTCCGAGACCATGGCTCCTCCGACCTTCAAGCCCTTTAAGCCGGCTTTGTCAATCAGCGTGCCCGCGAAGTGACCTTTCGGGCGTTTGAAAGTTGAGCCGGCGCTGGGCAAGTCGAGCGGCTGTTTACTCTCGCGTCGCTCTGTGAAGTCCGCCATCGTCCGTTTAATCTCGTCGAGGTTGCCGCGCTGGAGAATCATTTCCACTTCGCAAATCGCGCAGGCATTCTCCTGAAAAATGCTGTGGCGATAATGCAAATCCAAGCCGCCGCCGCTGAACTCAACGAACTCTCCGAGGCGATTGACCGCCTTGACGCCGGCGATGACATTTTTCATCTCGCCGCCGTATGCGCCCGCGTTCATGAAAATTGCGCCGCCGATGCTGCCGGGGATTCCGATTGCGAACTCCAAGCCCGTCAGAGAATTTTGAGCCGCGAAGATGGCAACGTCTTTGAGCTTGGCACCCGCGCAGGCGACCAGCCGTTGACCGTCGCACCTCATGCCGCCGAAAAATTTTTCCGTGAACTTGACGACGACTCCGCGGATTCCTTTGTCCGAAACCAAAACATTTGAGCCGTTGCCCAAGATTGTGCACGGCAGGCTGAACAAATCGATGAGCTTGAAAATTTTTGAGACTTCCTCCGCGCTCGACGGAAAAATTAAAACGTCAGCCTCGCCGCCGATTTTGAACGTCGTGTGCTCGCTCATGGGCGCGTGGAAGATGAATTGCTCCGCGCGCAAAAATTTCTGAAGCTGTGCTCCGAAAGTTTCTTCCCAAAGCATTTAATTAACCCCTTAAGACTGCACCCGTCGAGGCGGAAGTCGTAAGTTTTGCGTAACGCGCGAGGTAACCCGTTTTGATTTTCGGCTCGGGTTTCGTCCAAGCTGCGCGGCGTTTTTCAAGTTCTTCGTCGCTGACTTCGAGTTCGAGTTTGCGGTTGGGAATGTCGATAAAAATTTTGTCGCCGTCGCGGATGAGAGCAATCGGTCCGCCCTCCATGGCTTCGGGGGAAATGTGACCGATACACGCGCCTTGGCTCGCGCCGCTGAATCGCCCGTCGGTTATCAGCCCGACCTTGAGCCCCGCACCCGTAATCGCCGCCGTGGGGTTGAGCATTTCCTGCATGCCGGGGCCGCCCTTGGGTCCTTCGTATCGAATGACAACGACGTCGCCGTCATGAATCTCGCCCGCCATAATCGCGTTAATCGCCGCCTCCTCGCTGTCGAAGCATTTCGCCGCGCCTTTATAAACGAGCATGTCTTCGCTGACGGCGGAAGCTTTGACGACCGCGTAATCGGGGCAGAGGTTGCCTTTAAGAATCGCAATGCCGCCCGTCGCGCGATAAGGATTGTCGACCGTGTGAATCACGTCGGCGCGAGTAATCTTTGCGTCTTTGATTCTGTCGCCGAGTGTGCCCGTGACTGTGAGCGCGTCCAAGTGCAGAAGATTTTTTCGGCTGAGCTCGTGCATGACGGCGTTAATGCCGCCCGCCTCGTCCAAGTCTTGCATGTGATGAGTGCCGGCGGGGCTGAGCTTGGTGATGTAAGGAGTCCGCGCAGAAATTTCGTCGAAGAGCGTCGCGGGAATTTTTATGCCGCACTCGTTGGCAATGGCGGTCAGGTGCAGCACGGTGTTCGACGAGCCGCCGATACCCATGTCGACGGTTATCGCGTTCTCGAAAGCCGCGCGCGTCAAAATATTTCGCGGGCAAATATTTTTCTCCAACAACTCCATGATGACTTTGCCGGCGCGTTTGGCGAGGATGAATCTGTCGCCGGTGTAAGCCGCGGGAATCGTGCCGTTGCCGGGCAGAGCCATGCCCAACGCCTCGCTCAAGCAGTTCATCGTGTTGGCGGTGAACAGACCCGCGCACGAGCCGCAACTCGGACACGCGTGAGCCTCAAGGTCAGTCATCTCCTCGACAGTCATCTTTCCCGCCGCGAATTTTCCCGCCGCCTCGAACGCCTGGCTGACGCTGATATCTTTTCCGTGGAAACGACCCGCAAGCATGGGTCCGCCGCTTACGATTATCGACGGGATATTCAAACGCGCCGCCGCCATCAACATGCCCGGCACAACTTTATCGCAGTTCGGAATCAAAATCAGAGCGTCGAAGCCGCTGGCCATGGTCACCGCCTCGATCGAGTCGGCAATCAGCTCGCGGCTCGCCAAAGAATATTTCATGCCCGTGTGTCCCATGGCAATTCCGTCGCACACGCCGATGGCAGGGAACTCGACGGGTGTGCCGCCCGCCGCCGCCACGCCCAACTTGGCCGCCTCGGTTATCGACTTCAAATGCATGTGGCCGGGGATAATCTCGTTGAAAGAATTGCACACGCCGATGAGCGGGCGACTGAGTTCGTCGACGCCGAAACCGTTGGCGTGGAAAAGACTCCTGTGCGCGCAACGCGTCGCGCCCTTCTTTACGATGTCACTTCTCATTTCGTGGAACCTCGCTTTGAAAAATTTTCGGCTGAATTCTACAGCATTTGTCATTCGCTTGCAATGAAAAAATTTTTTAGGGCAAGGAAAAGGATTCGTCGCGGCGAAAAAAATTTTGCGGTATTCAAAGAGCACTCGGTGAACGAACGAGGAGGCAAAAATAATGTGCATGTACTGCAAGGGCGATGAAGTTGCCATTCAGTTGGACAAAATTGTTTCGTCGGCAAAAAAATGACTCAAGAAATTTCCGTGATAGATTATCGGCGCGCAGCCTGAAATACAAAATCCCTCGGCATGTGTCGGGGGATTTTTCGTTTGACAGGGTATCCTGCCTGGCATATACTAACCCAAAACTTTTCAGGGACAAAGAATTAGGAACTAGATTTTAACTCCTAACTCCTCACTCCTAACTCCTAACTAAAAGAAAGGGGGCGGATAACTTAAATGAAGAAATTATACATGCTCGGGCTCGTGTTGATTTTGTTGTTCGCGGTGGCGATGATTGGTTACGGCGCGTGGTTAAACAAGAGCGGCGAAAATCAAATCACCGAGCGAATGAGCAATCGGACAATCCCGCTTCAGGGCGCGAAGGCTCAAATGCGCGATATGCACCCGACGCTTTTCCTCGAAACGGTCAATCTTTACTCGAATGACATGGCGGACGCAATCGCGTTGATTGACGGGCGAATCGAAGACATCAAGGTATCGAAGAACTCGAACGTGCACAAGGGCGAAGTTATCTTCACGCTGGTCAACGACGAAATCCCGCTCAAGATTCAGCAGGCGGACAGTTCAATCGCAAAGGCGGAAGCTCAGCTCGCCAACGCCAAGAACAATTACGCGCGATACACTCGGCTGCGGGAAAGGGACGCGACTTCGATTGAAAAATTCGATGAGGCGCAGATGGCTTACTTTGCGTCGGAGGCGGCACTGAAAGAAGCGCAAACGATTAAAGAGCAATTATTGGTTCAATCCGCGCGGCAAGACGTGTTGGCTCCGATTGACGGCGAAATTTTGATTTTGTACCGTCAGCAGGGCGCATATGTTCAGGCGGGCACGCCCATTGCGCTCGTCGGGAATTTTAACGAATTACTTTTCTCTCTGCCCGTGGAAGACAGGCACGCGCAAAGATTTTCGCCGGGCGACAGAGCTCAGCTCAGCTTCACGAACAATCAAATCTTGCGCAAAGCTTACGACACGGATTATGCGGCGGGCAATCGCGGCGACGCTCAAGTTTTTGACGTGACAATCAAGGAAATCGTTCCGGAATTGGACGAGCCCGCGAGCTTGAGGAAAGTTATCTTTGAAGTCGACAACCGCGTCGGACTTTTGGAGCAGCAAACATACACCGGCGCGAAATTGGTTTCGGAAGATACGCGCAGACTTTTGGCGGTTCCTCTCGCCGCGATGATTGACACGAATCGGAGCGCGGTCTTTGTCGTGACAGGCGAAGGCACTTTGGAGCGGCGCGCGGTGAGGACGGGCGCGGACGACGGAGTTTACGTTGAAATTCTTTCGGGTGTCGGTGCCGGCGAAACCGTTGTCACATCTGCCTCTGAAGGACTGGAAAACGGAACGAAAGTCACTGTGACTCTGGTGGGAGGCGACGGCAAGTGAGGCAACAGAATAATCAAATCTTCAGCCAGGAAGCTCTCGACAAACTCCGCTCGCCCGAAAAGCTCGACACGATGTTGCCGATAACCACACCCGTCAGTTGGATGGCGTTAATCGCGGTGCTCGTGCTTTTGTTCGCGGTGGTGCTCTGGTCAATTTACGGCGCGTTCACGGTCAAGGCGGACGGCATGGGACTCATCATGGACTCGGCGGGGCTCATGAACGTGTCGCACAGCACGGGCGGAAAAATCGACAGGCTTTACGTTCGCCCGGGCGTGGTGATAAAGAAGGGCGACCCGATTGCTCACATGGAACAGGCGCAGCAGTCGGCGGACACGCGCATGGCTCAATACGGCATGGGGCTCTCCTCCAGCGACAAAGACGCCATGGGGCGCGCCTATCAATACGACGCCAAAAGATATCAGCAGGATGTGGCGGAAGACGTTTACAGCGATTACGACGGCATTGTCGATGAGGTCATGGTCGACGTCGGCTCGATGGTTGGCGCGGGCACTCCCATTTGCTCGGTGCGCTTAACTCAAAACCGCGAGGACATGACGGGGCTGCTTTACATTCCGCTCGACAAAGGCAAACGCGTCGAAGCCGGCATGACGATTCAGCTCGCGCCCAACGGTGCGGACATTTCTCAGACTGGAAGTTTAATCGGCGTGGTTCGGAGCGTGTCGCAGTATCCGATTACGATTAACGGAATTCAACAACACCTCGGCAACCAACAGCTCGCGCAGTGGATTATTCAGGCGCAAAACTCTTCGCTCATGGAAGTCACCTTCGACCTGGTCAAAGACCCCGAAGACAAATCCGGTTACCTTTGGACTTCCAAAGTCGGAGAGCACAAACCCGTGACGCCGGGTTCATTCTGCACGGGCTCGATTATCATTGAACGCAAGCCGCCGATTGAAAAAGTTTTCTACAAGCTCAGCCAGTGGCTACGCTCGCGCTAACGCGCTTCGCAATTAGGAATTAGGAATTAGGAATGAAAATTCTTGACACGATAAAAAATTTTTTTGGGATAAACACGACGCGCGTGAAAGTGCCGACGATTTTGCAGATGGAAGCGACCGAGTGCGGCGCGGCATCTTTGTCGATGATTTTGTCGCATTACAATCTTTGGTTGCCGCTGGAAAAGTTGCGTCAAGAATGCGGCGTCAACCGCGACGGCTCCAAGGCAAGCTGTGTCATTCGCGCGGCACGCAACCGCGGCTGCACCGCAAACGGTTATCGCTGGAACGCCGACAGATTGAAAGAGCTCATGGAGTTCCCGCTGATTATTCACTGGGAGTTCAATCACTTCGTCGTTTTGGAAGGAATCAAAGGCGAAACCGTTTACCTCAACGACCCTGCCATGGGGCGGCGCACGGTTAAGTGGGACGAGTTCCGCACGTCTTACACGGGCGTGGCGTTGCGCGTTGTCCCGAACGAAAATTTTAAACCCGAAGGCGCGCGTTACAATATTTTCAAGGCGGTGGCGGAGAAGCTCGCGCAAGACAAATGGGCGGTGCTCTTCATCGTCCTGCTCAACCTCGGCATGATTATTCCGGGGCTCGCGTCGCCTGTCTTCAGCCAAATCTTTTTGGACGACATTCTGGCGAAGAAGCACACGGATTGGATGTTCAACTTCTGCCTGGCGATGACGGTCTCTTGGGTCGTTTGCGGCACGATGACTTGGCTGCAGGCGGTTATCCTCACGCGCTGGCAAAAAAAATTGACGCTCGCGGATTCGTCGAGTTTCTTCTGGCATTTGCTCCGTTTGCCCATGCAATTTTTCAATCAGCGATTCGCGGGCGAAGTTGCCTCGCGCGTCGGTTACAACGAATCAATCGCGGGAGTTTTGTCGGGGCCGGCGGCGACGGCGATTTTAAATTTCTTCGTCGCGATTTTTTATTTGCTCCTCCTCCTCCAATATGACGTGACGCTGACGTTGATTGGCGTATTTTTTTCGTCCATCGACATAATTGTTTTCTTCGCGCTGCGCCGACACCTCACCGACTTGAACATGAAGATTCAGCAGGACGCCGGCAAAGAGTACGGCACGACGATGAACGGCTTGATGATGATTGAAACAATTAAGGCGAACGGCAACGAGAGCGATTTTTTTGCGAAGTGGGCAGGTTATCGCGCGAAGGTTCTCAAGGCAAGCCAAGACGTTGCGATTTGGCAGATGACCGCGACGATTATCCCGACGCTGCTCGGCGGAATCAACGGCGCGCTGATTATGACACTCGGCGGCTTCTCGATTATGGAGGGCGCGTTGACTGCCGGCATGTTCACGGCGTTCCAAAGTCTGATGGGAAGTTTCCAAGCACCGGTGGGCGCGCTGCTCGGTTTGGGCTCGACGCTGCAATCGACCGAAATGCAAATGCAAAGACTCAACGACGTGCGCCGATATGAAATTGATGATTTGAATTGCCGCGACGAAAAAATTGCGCCCGAATCTCAGGCTCTCGTCCCCGTCCAACGCTTGAACGGCGAATTGGAACTCAAAGACATTGACTTCGGTTACAGCCCGCTGGAAAAGCCGCTGATAAGTAAATTTTCTCTGCACATTGAGCCGGGGCATTGGGTGGCAGTCGTCGGCGCGAGCGGTTCGGGCAAATCGACCGTCGCCAAAGTTGTCACGGGCATTTACGAGGAATGGAGCGGCGAGGTTCGCTTTGACGGAGTGATTCGCCGCGAGCTGCCCCGCGCCGTGGTTGTCAATTCCATTTCCGCCGTCGACCAAGACGTTTTCCAAATCACGGGGACGGTTGCGCAAAATTTATCGCTGTTCGACGATTCGGTCAGGCGCAGCGACATCATTCAGGCGGCGAAGGACGCTTGCATTCACGAAGACATTTTGCAACTCGAAAAAGGTTATGACTCTGAAGTTTCGGAGGGCGGCTTGAATTTTTCGGGCGGTCAGCGTCAGCGACTTGAAATCGCCCGCGCCCTTGCAAACAATCCGTCGCTGCTGATTCTCGACGAAGCGACCAGTGCTCTCGACCCGATGACCGAGCAAACCGTTTTGGAAAATATTCGTCGGCGCGGCTGTTCGTGCTTAATCGTTGCCCACCGCTTGTCGACGATTCGCGACTGTGACGAGATAATTGTTTTGGAGCGCGGCGTCGTCGTGGAGCGCGGCACGCACAGAGAAATGATTCAACACGACGGACCTTACAGAAGATTGATTGAGGAAAGGAGCCAAGAAGTTGAGCCCCTTTGAAAAATTTTTGCAGGCGGGCGAGCGCGTTCGACTGGAGGACGGCGCGCGGCTTGCGCTGATTGAATCGGGCAAAGTCGAAGTTTATCTCGTGACGAGCGAGGCGGGTTCCTTCCGTCAGCAATTTTTGGTTGAGCTGGAGGCGGGCGCGGCTGCCTTCCCGTCACTCGACGAATTCGAAGAGACGGAGACACTCATTTACGCCGCCGAAGACTCGAAGATAAAAATTTTGACGTTCGACGAAGTGCCGACCGATGAGCTGAGAATTTTTATGCGCCGCTGGTTCGCAGAGCTGATTAAACTTCCGTGGCTGAGACTTTTGGCGGACAAGGGCGACGACATTTTAATCACGTGGCTCGACGGCACAGTCCTCGAAGGCGTGGAAGATTTGACGGAAGCCTTCCGCGCAAACGAAGAAATTTTTTCCATGCTGTTGGGCGTGCGGTTCCGCGCGGAGGACAAAAGATTTTCCGACCGCGTGGAAGTTCGCGCGCGCAATCAGCGACGGCTTCTGGACAATTCAATTTCAAATTTGCTCGGCGAAGAGACGACCACTTACTCCGAGACGACCGAACGAACTATGCGCTTGGAGGAGGCGTCCTTCATCGTGCGGCGGACGGCTGTCGCGCTGAACATGCCGACCGACAACATAAAACTCGACCCTGAACTCGTGCGGCGGCTCGACCAAATCAGATTGATTCGGCGGCTCGTGCAAAAGGGCAACATGCAAATGCGCCTGATTGAACTCGTCGAAGACTGGCACAAGTGCGACAGCGGAGTCATCATCGGTTATTACGGCGAGAAAAAAATTTTGTCGGTCTTCGTGCCTCTGGCGGCGGGCAAGTACAAACTCGTCAACCTCGACAACCCCGACGGCTTCCCGATTACCGACGAAGTTGCCGCGCAGATTGACAAGAGCGCGTTTGAATGTTACGCGGGCTTTCCGTCGCGCGAGCTGAAAATTTTGGACTTGATTAAGTTCATCTTCAAGCAGTGCTGGTTTGCCGATTATCGGACGGTCATCTTGATAAGCCTCGTCAGCGGAATTATTCCTCTGGCAATGCCAATCGTCACGGAAACAATTTTCGCGGACATCATTCCGATTCTCGACCGCCAAGGACTGGCGACGGTCACGCAAGTCATCATGGTCACCAGTTTCACGACCGCCTCGCTGGGCATCGTCCGAACGATTGCCGTCATGAGAATCACCACGCGCATGAACATGGCAACGGAGGCCGCGCTTTGGGGACGACTGCTCACCTTGCCGACGGGATTTTTCAGAAGGTTCACGTCGGGCGAGCTGGCAAGTCGCATGGGCGGCATCAGCGTCATCAAAGGTTTGGTCAGCGCGGAATTTATCGGCGGGCTGTTCGGATTCGTCTTCTCCTTCTGGAGCATCTTCCTCATGTGCTACTACAGCCTCAAGCTCACGGCGGTCGCGATTGTCATTTGGTTTATTTACGCAATCATCACGGCGTTCATCTATCGGCGGGTTATCGGCTTCCAAAGAAACTTAATCGACGCGAACAACAGAGAGGCCGGCCTCGTCCAACAGATTTTTAAAGGGCTGGCGAAGTTCAGAGAGCACGGCGCGGAGAATCAGGCCTTCTGGCTGTGGAGTGAAGTCTTCGGCGAAACATGGAAATGGAATTTGAAACTGCGCTGGCAAGCAAACTACAACGCGATTATCGGGAGCGTGCAGCCGTTCATCTTGACGATGAGTCTTTATTACATTGCGGTCTACGGCATGAACGAAGTCGGTTCGAACGGTCAGCAGATTCAGGGAATAACTTACGCGCAGTTCATTGCGTTTCAGGGAGCGTTCTCCAGCTTCAACGCCACGCTCAACGGAATCATTCCGCTCGTCGGTCAATACTTCGCGATTCAGCCGCACATTGAAAACCTTCGCCCGATTCTCAAAGAAATCCCCGAAAGCGTCGGCGAGAAGGCGGACTCGGGAATTTTGAGCGGCGCGATTGAAGTCAGCGATTTGACTTTCGGATACACCGAGGGGCGCGACGTCCTCCACGACATAAATTTCAAAATCGCGGCGGGCGAGAACGTGGCAATCGTCGGGCGATCGGGCTGCGGCAAGTCGACGCTCGTCAGGCTCTTGCTCGGATTTGAGACGCCGAAGAAAGGTTCCATTTATTTCGACGGACAAGACCTCGCCGAATTGAATTTGCCGAGTGTGCGAACTCAAATGGGCGTCGTCCTCCAAAACGGTCAGCTCATGCAGGGCGACATCTTCACGAACATAATCGGCACGAACTCACTCACGCAAGAGGACGCGTGGGCGGCGGCGGAGGCGGCGGGCATTGCCGACGATATCGCAATGATGCCCATGGGCATGCAGACGGTCATCAGCGAGGGCAGCTCGAACATCAGCGGCGGTCAACGTCAGAGAATTTTAATCGCGCGCGCACTCGTCACCAAGCCCGCGATTTTAATTTTCGACGAAGCAACTTCAGCTTTGGACAACCGCACGCAGGCAATCGTCACGAACAGCTTGGATAAACTCAACGCGACGAGAATTATCGTGGCGCACCGCTTGTCGACGATTAGAAATTGCGACAGGATTTTGGTCATGGACGCGGGCAGGATTGTGGAGAGCGGCGGCTTCGACGAACTGGTTGCGCGCGGCGGAATTTTTGCCGGCTTGGTCAAACGCCAGACGGCTTGAAGTCAATTAGGAATTAGGAATGAGGAATTAGGAATGAAAAAATCATTGGCGGCAATCTGCTCGGCAGCCATTCTCCTTTCCACAAACATAACTCAAGCCGCCGAGGGTGTGACCTTATCGCTCGACGAGGCAATTGCACTCGCGCTGGAAAATAATCGGCTGATTGAACAGTCGGCGGATGACAGAGAGGCAGCGCGTTGGAATTTATCTTCCGTGCGCAGGCAGTCGGGTCCGCAGCTCTCTTGGTCATCGTTGCTCAATCGTATCGGCGGCAGATATTACAATAGTCGCCGCGAGACTCATTACGCCGCAAAATACGCTTCCCGTTCCGAACACGTGAACATGAGCTATTATCCTTCCTACATGAGCGAGAACTACAACAGCTTGAGCTTGACCATGCCGCTGTACACGGGCGGGCGGCTGGAAAATCAGCGGGAGGCAGCGCGATACAATTTGAATGCGGCGGATTTGTCGCTGGAAAATTCTCGGCAGCGAGTTAAATATCAAGCGGCGGAAGCTTATTACCAAGTTTTGCAGCGGGCGTCGTTGGTCGACGTGCAAGAAGAGGCCGTCAATCTTTTGGAAGAGCATTTGCGTTTCGTCACGATTCAATACGAGGTCGGCACCGTCGCCAAGTCGGACGTCCTTGCCACGAATGTTCAGCTCGCCAACAGCCAACAGAATTTGAATTCCGCGCAAGGAAATTACGAAACGGCAATCGCTCAGCTCAACAACATCATCGGTTTGCCGGTGGACACGGAGGTCGCCGCGAGCGACAAAATAAATTTCGTCAAATACAACTTGGACGAGAACGAGTGCATGGAATACGCGCTGGCTCATCGCCCCGACGGAATCGCCGCAGTGTATGAAGTCAAAAGGACTCATGCTCAGACCGCCGCCACAAAGAGCGGTTATCGTCCGACGGTCAACGCGGTCGTGCAAGGATACATGTCGGGCGAAAATGTTTTCGGCGCAAACCACAACAACGAGCAATGGGCGTTGGGCGTGCGCGTGGAGTGGAATATTTTCGACAACGGCATAACGAGCGCGAATGTCCATCAAGCCAAGGCAGTCGAGCACAGAGCCGAGTCGCTGGCACAACAGCAGATTGAAACGATTCAGCTTGAAGTTCACAGCGCGTACATTGCTTTGAAGACGGCGGAAAAAAATATCGAGGTGACAGCCGCCGCCGTCGACAAAGCCGAGGAAGAATTTGACATCGCGCAGGTTCGTTACGTCGAAGGCGTCGACACAAACTTGAACGTCATGAACGCACAGGAAAAAGTCGTCGAGACCCGCAACAATTATTACGCCGCGCTTTACAATTACAACACGAGCCGCGCGCAATTGGAGCGGGCAATGGGCGTGCCCGTGTCGATTGACGCATTGCTTTACGCCGAGGCGGAGCAAGCGGGCAAGTCTTCGGAAAAATCTCTGAAGGAAGCGGCGGTCGAAAATATTTACGAAGAGTTGCCGAAAGAATCCGCCGAGCCCTTCAATACAGTTAGGAATTAGGAATTAGGAATTAGGAGTTAAAAATTTTTCGAGCATATCGCAGTCCCAGCGGTTATGGCAAAACGAAACCCCGTTTCATTTAATGTACGAAACGAAAAATCCCTCCCGTCAGCCGAGAGGGATTTTTTTATGCAAAAAATTTTTTCTCATGCGAGGACGCGCGCGAGCCTCATGAATTCGGGATTGAGTTGCTTTTTGTTGTTGACGGCGTCGTGCAAGTTAATCGAAACGACGTGTCCGCGATTGAATCCGAAAACGATATCGCTCAAGCCGGAGATGATTGCCAAGGCTGCGTGCTCACCGAGGCGGCTGGCGTTGACGCGGTCGATGACTGTGGGCGAGCCGCCGCGCTGAATGTGTCCGAGCTTGGAAACGCGCGTGTCGAGTCCGGTCTTTTCGGCGATTGCTTTTCCGATTTCGTGACCTTTGCCCGCGCCTTCAGCCACGACGACCAGGATGTAACGTTTGCCCGCGTCGTAAGCCGCCTTCATCTCTTCGCACATTTCGTCGATGTCATATTCCTCTTCGGGGACGAGAATATATTCCGCGCCGCCCGAAATGCCCGAAACCATGGCGAGCCAGCCAGAGTTGCGCCCCATGACTTCCAGGACGATTGTCCTGCGGTGCGCCGAGGCAGTGTCGCGCAGTTTGTTAATCGCGTCAATGATTGTGTTGGCGGCGGTGTCGCAGCCGATTGTGTATTCGGAGCCCCACACGTCATTGTCAATCGTGCCCGGCAGCCCGACAATCGGAATGCCCGTTTCCTGACTGAGAATCGATGCGCCGCGCAAAGAACCGTCGCCGCCGACCACGACCAAGCCTTGAATTCCTCTGTCGACCAAATTTTTATAGCCGAGCATGCGACCTTCAGGCGTGGCGAAACGTTTGCAGCGTGCCGTGCCGAGGAAAGTTCCTCCGCGCTGAATGATGTCGCTCACGTCCTTGGATTGCATCTCGAACATTTCCTCATCAAGCATCCCGTGATAGCCGCCGCGAATTCCCCACACGCGAACGCCATGATGAAGTGCCGTGCGAGTGACCGCGCGAACTGCTGCGTTCATGCCGGGGCTGTCGCCGCCCGAAGTCATTACCGCGATACTTTTCAACATAACCGAATCCCCTCCTGCCAAATCGCTTGTAAATCTCCCGCGCCAATGATAGCATAAATTTTCAGAATTGCAAATATCACTTCGCGCCCGCGGCAGAAAAATTTTTCTTGATTGACAGCCCAAAATGGAATTTGTTATTATTCGCTTGAGGTGATTCGCTTTATGAAACGCGGAGCGATTTTTGACATGGACGGCACGCTCTTCGACACGGAAAAACTTTATCGGCAGGCGTGGCTCGACGTGGCGACCGAGTTCGGCGAAGAAAAAAATTATGACTTGCCCACGGCGATAAGCGGCTCGAATCTCGGCGAAGAATCTTTCAAAGTCATCAGAAGATTTTATCCGAACATCGACGCCGAAGCTTACCTTGCCCGCGTGCTGGTGGAGGTTCGCGCCGCCGCCGAGAGAAATTTGGAGCTCATGGCGGGCGTCGAAGAAATTTTGGAATTCTTCCGCGCGGCGAACGTTAAAATGTCTGTGGCGAGTTCCGCGCCCGTTGCGGTCATCGAAAAAAATTTGGCGCGTTCAAATCTGCGCGGCTACTTCGAAGTGGTCGTGGGCGGCGATAAAGTTCGCAGAGGCAAACCCGCGCCCGATATCTTCCTGCTTGCCGCCGAGGAGCTGAAACTTGAGCCGAGTGATTGTTACGTCTTCGAGGACAGCTTCAACGGAATTCGGAGCGGGTCAGCGGCGGGCTGCGCGGCGATTATGATTCCCGACACCGTTCAGCCGACGGACGAGATAAAAAAACTTTGCGCGGCAATTTTCCCGAATCTCATCGAGGCACGGCGGGCAATTGAGCGCGGAGAAATTTAAAGGAGAAAATTTTTTTGGACACGACAGAAAATGAAATTCAAACTTTGCGGCGCGAGCTTAACGCCTTGCGCGATGAAAACATCGCCCTGCACAATGAGCTGGTCAAGCAGAATAAAATTTTGTTCGAACAAATCATTTCAGTCGGCAGGAAGCTTGCCGGTCAAGCGGATTTGGTGCACCAAGCAATCAGATATTTCAACAGCCAAGATTTGAAAGTTCATTTGGTACACGCGGCGGGAATGCAGACGGCGGAATTTATTGTCGAGAACATGAGCAAAGTTAAATCTTTCGCTGACAAAAAGACTTACCTGCAACACGTCCTCGCGCAGACAGAAAATCGCAACGGATTGTTCATGGAGTTCGGAGTTTACAAAGGCGAGACAATCAACATCATCTCGGCGGCGGTGCCCGACAAAATTTTTTACGGCTTCGACAGCTTCGAAGGCTTGCCCGAAGATTGGCGACATGATTACTGGAACTTTGCGAAGGGAAAATTTAACCTGAACGGAAAGATGCCGCAGGTCAATTCAAACGTTCGGCTCGTGAAGGGCTGGTTCAATGAAACTCTGCCCGCGTTCGTCAAAGAGCACGCCGAGCCCTGCGCGTTCATTCACGTGGACTGCGACCTTTACTCCTCGACGAAAACAATCTTCGACAACTTGAAAGACCAAATCGTTTCCGGCACGGTCATTGCCTTCGACGAATATTTCAACTACCCCGGCTGGCAGCAGGGCGAGCACAAAGCTTTCATGGAGCTCGTCGCGGAAAAAGGTTTTGAGTTTGAATATATTGCCCGCACCGACATTGAACAGGTGGCGGTCAAGATAAAGTAGGAAGGAAATTACAATGAAGGTTGCAATCATCATGGGCAGCGACAGCGACTGGGGCGTCATGAAGTCGGCAGTCGACACGCTGAAAAATTTTTCCGTGGACGTGGAGTTGACGGTTGCCTCGGCGCACCGCACGCCGCAAAAAGTTCATGACTTCGTTAAAAAATCTGACGCGCAAATTTTCATCGCGGCGGCGGGCATGGCGGCTCACTTGGCGGGTGTCGTTGCGAGCCTGACCACGCGTCCCGTCATCGGCGTGCCGATTAATTCCGAGCCGTTCAAAGGTTTGGACTCACTGCTCAGCACTGTGCAAATGCCCGGCGGAATTCCCGTGGCGACCATGGCAGTCAACGGTGCAAAAAATGCCGCGCTCTTCGCCGTGGAAATTCTCGCGCTCCAAGACGAATCGCTTGCCAAGAAATTAATCTCTTACCGCGAGCAACTTGCGGCGGAGGTTGAAGTCAAAGATAAAAAACTCAGAGAAAATTTTTGAGGGGGATTCAGCATGAACACAAGGACACACGAAATTATCCGCGAGTACATCGGTGTCTTGACGCACCAGGCACTCAATCGTGAGCTGACTTGGACGACGGCTGTCGGCGACATGGAGTATCGTTACATCATCAAGGAGCTGTTGCCCGACGGTTCGGAAGGCAGAGATTTGCTGGGCGTTTCCTATCGTATGCGCTCGGTGGACAGCGTCGACCTGACAATCAACGGCGAAACCTTCCGCACGCGCAACAAACCCATCATCGAACGCGTCGGCATGCTCTTCCGCATTATCAACTACGAAAAGAAGGACAACGTTATCAGCGACAACACGATTCAGTTCATGCGCAAGTACGTTAATGAAAATCGCTAAGGAGTGATTCGGAAAATGTCAACGGTGGTTATAAGCGGCGCGCAGTGGGGCGACGAAGGCAAAGGCAAAATCGTCGATTACTTGGCGGCGCAGGCGGACACGGTTGTCAGATTTCAGGGCGGCAGCAATGCCGGTCACACGGTTTCTGTCGGCGGCGAGGAGTATAAGCTTCGGCTCCTGCCGTCGGGAATTCTTTACAAGGGCACGACCTGCGTCATCGGCAACGGCGTCGTCGTCGACCCGCAGTGTTTGATTGAGGAAATTGATAACATGAAAGCGCGCGGCGTCGACACGAGCGGCATTCGTCTTTCCAATCGCGCGCACGTCGTCATGCCCTGGCACAAACTCTTCGACGCGCTCAACGAAAATCTTCGCGGCGAAAATAAAATCGGCACGACCAAACGCGGCATCGGTCCCTGTTATATCGACAAGGCGGACAGAATCGGAATTCGCGTCTGCGACCTGATTGACCGCGCGGAGTTCGCCGCAAAAGTTCACGGCGTCCTCAAGTTCAAGAATTTGATTCTGGAAAAAGTTTACGGGCACGCGCCGCTCGACGCCGAAGAAATTATCCGCGAGTATGAATCTTACGCCGAGAGACTTCGCCCGTTCGTGTGCGACACAATTTCTTTGCTCAACGCTCAAGTCGACGCCGGCAAAAAAATTCTCTTCGAAGGCGCGCAGGCCACCATGCTCGACATCGATTACGGCACTTATCCTTACGTCACGAGCAGTCACCCGATTTCGGGCGGCGTCGGAGTCGGTGCGGGCGTCGCGCCAAAAAAAATTGATAAAGTCGTCGGCGTCGTCAAAGCTTACTGCACGCGCGTCGGCGAAGGTCCCTTCCCCACCGAGCAGCTCAACGCTATCGGCGACAAACTTCGCGAGGCGGGTCACGAGTTCGGAACCGTCACGGGGCGTCCGCGCAGGACGGGTTGGCTGGACGCTTGCGTCGTGAAATACGCCGGTCAACTCAGCGGCACCGATTACATGGCCGTCACGCGCCTGGATATCCTCGACAGCTTCGACGAAATTAAAATGTGCACGGCTTACAAAATCGGCGGCGAAGTCCTCAACGAAATTCCCGCGAGCTTGAAAGTTTTGGCGCAAGTCGAACCCGTCTACGAAACTTTCCCCGGCTGGAAGACCGACATCAGTAAGATTCGCCGCTACGAAGATTTGCCCGCCAATGCAAAAAAATATTTGGAGCGCATGGCGACCGTCACGGGCATTGCGCTCGGCATCGTCAGCGTCGGTCCCAACAGAGACCAAACCATTGTCCTTGAAAATATTTTTGCTTGAGTAAAAAATTTTTCCGTTGCCTCCCGCTTAAGGGGGGCTTTAAATTTTTTCGGCGGTGAATGAAATGATTTGGACGACGGCGGGCAGAAATCGAATCTGCGCTCGTTGAATGGAGCTGAAGGATACCATGGTCGGCCATACGGACGAAAGCGGAGTAAAATTGCCGCCACTTCACCCGCGCTGTCGTTGCACCATAATGTATCGGGAGATTGAACCGCCGAAGCCTTTGACAAATTCATTAAGCGACGAGAAAATAACGTTGAATATTAACGATTTTGGCGAGGCACATATTCCGATGGCAAAACTGACGAAATACGCGCTTGACTTCGAAAAGGCTCCTGACAAAGCTTTTGTCTTTGAGAAGGCACTGGGGTATAATCTCGGCAATGTCGATAAACTTGTTGAAAATATCAAACGAAATGTCAACAATTACGAATTGATTGAGAAACCCGCCAATAATTATGGTAGAAGATTTCAACAAGTGATGGAACTAACAGGTGAAAACGGCAAAACAGCGAACGTGTTGCTCGCGTGGTTTTTGGATAAGAACACGAATGAGTTTCGCTTAACGAGCGTTTATGTTGACAAGAAATGAGGGGCACAATGGAAATTGAAATGTTCGATAAGGTTCTGTTGAAGACGGGAGAGACGGCATACATCGTAGAAATTTACGAACAAGGCGTGGCATACGAGGCGGACATAGACAGAGCGGACGGTACAATCGAAACGGACACGATACAGTACACGGACATTGAAAAAGTTTTGAAGTGATTCGTAAAGCACATTGCACAGATTGTCCCTATCATTCCGAGCAAAAAAATTTTTTCTTTGCCTCCCGCTTAAGGGGGGCTTTTGTTTTTTCGGCGACGGAACGCGGCTTAAGTCGGCTTTTAAGAAATTTTTAACGTTGCCTGCTTGACAAAAATTCTTTCCTGCGTTATTCTGCGCGCGACAGGCGGGCGTTTGGTGGACGCAGCTTCGTCAAAGAGGGGGGTCTTCGTCAGACGTTGGGGAACGAAAGGCGAATGACCAAGGCTGTGGCGTTTGGATTTGTCGAATCGTGTAGGGTTGTCAAATCCGACGCTGTTTTGGTTTTTGGGATTATCCAAAAGGGGTTCAATCCGTTTGGACTTGCTCGCAAGAGCAGGTATGAATCTTTTTCACAGAGCCGCGACTTGCAAAAGAAGCGGCGGAAGAAGGGAGTACTTTTTATATGAATGATTTTTTTAGCGTCCTTGACGATTTCGAGCTTGAAGAGTTTGTCGCTCCCGAAAGCGATAACGCGGTAAGCTTCAGCATGGACGTTTCCTATGACGGTTCCGCTGAGCCTACGCCCAGCCCGGTTACGCCCGTTGTTATCGACCCGACCGAAGGCGACTACGACGATTCCTCGCTCAAAGATGTTAAGGACACTGCCAACGAAGTTACACAGGCTGACGCTGATGCCGGCACCAACTACGTCTGGACCAGCGGCAATCCGCTCAACCGTAAACCTGCCAGCGTGTACGCGTCCTTCTCCGGCTACACGCCCGGCAAAAACGCAGCCGGCATTGACTTCAAAGAAGTTTCGTTGGCTCAACTCGTCGGTCTTACCTTTACCAAAGGCATTGGCGACGCTCTCGTCTTTGCCAAGACTGCTGTCGCTCTGTCCGGCACAGGCGGCGTGAACATCGCCCTGCGCAACGGTAACGTTACGGGCGGCTCCTTCGTCGAAGGCACCGGCAGAATCAGAATTCAGTCCAACTACACTGCAGACGCCGATACTTACAACTCCGACGACGAGGCAACCACGGTTACAATCGACGGCTTCTCCAACGAGACGGCTCCGAGCTGGTCTTCCAACAACAACGATCTGAAATCCGTCACCACGAGCAAAGAAAGCGGCGGCACGGTTGAAGTCCGCGGCGACACCGAATTCATCTTCGACGGCAAGGACGTCAAAGTCAAGAACGTCAACCAGGCCGCGCCCGGCTACATGACCCTCGCTTACACCGACGGCGGTTTGAAACTCGACCTGAGCAACCTCGTTGCAGCTGACGCCCAGGGGCTCAAAGTTACTGCTGCCGGCGATGCCGACATGATCGTTCCTCCGACAGATGCTGACGGCGGACAAATCACTATCGGCAAGACGACTTACGAATACACCTCGGCGGTCGGCAACGCTTACTTCAATGTCAACGGCACGACCGTTACCGGCTTTGTTCTGGCAGACGTGGGCGACGCCATCGACGTTGAAAAGAGTGGCACCTTCGACATCTACGACGCTGACGACACGGACAGCAAACTCTCCACAATCAGCGGCACCGATTACACCGTCACCAAACTGCTCAACGGCTATCAGGCAACTGTTAAAGGCGATTCGAAAGTCACCATTGGCGACACCACTTTGACCTTCACCATCAGCAAGGATACCAAGAATTCGGCTGCCTTCGCAGACGGCATCACCATCCTCTTCGACGAAGACGGCGAGATCACCAGCGTTGACGGTCTGTACGACTTCACCAACAGCGGCGACACCATGAAAGTTGTCGGCCCGAATGTCACCAGCGAGCAAGGCGGTCTGCCTGTTCTCAACAGCGACGGCTCTCGCGATTACATCTCCGTCTCCAACGGCGCCTTCACCTATGCAGGCAATGCTGACGGCGAAGACACTGTGACGGTTGCTGCAGGCACCACAGTCTACAGCGTGAACAACACGAAGCTCCTCACTCTTGCAAGCGACGGCACAGTCACTGACGGTCAGGACGCTACGTACAACACCACCGGCAATGGCGAATTCACCATGGTCGACGACGAGATCACCGGCTTCACCTTCGCGAAGGCAGGCGACAGCATCGTCTTGCCCACCGAGAATGCAATTCCTGTCTATTACAACGGCGCACAAGTCCAAGTTCCTGCTGTCACCGATTCTGACAACCGGTTCACCCTCACGATGACCGAAGCGGGCAGCTTCGAAATCAGCGACCTCTCAGCGGATGCCTCTGTCGGACGCTTCACCTTCACCAACGCGGGCGGCACTGCTACCTTCGATGCTGACGGCGACATTTCGGCTATCTACGGCTATGAAGGCACCATTTACCTCTATCAGGATGACAGCGGCATTATCATCAACGGCGACAGACTCGCGTTCACCTTCGCCGACAACTATCTCGGACGTTACATGCTGGCAACTGCCGACACCAGCGGCGTGGTTTCGGCCACCAATCTCGTTGATGGCGACGTTGTCTACAGCTCCAACGGCTCCACGGTCTTTGACTTCACAACTGACGGCGGACGTCTCGACGGCGATACGACCGACATCGTCACGGTCAACGGCAAGACCTTCACCATCGTCGGCGACGACAACAACGTCTCCATCAGCGCGGGCGGCAACGTCGAAGGTCTCGACCAAGACGCAATCCTCCAGGCAAGCGAAGGTCCTGTCACCGTCAACGGCGAACCTTACAGTGCAGCTCAAATTGCAACCACCGATTCAATCACGGGAACAAACGAGGCAGTCATCGGCTACGAGAAGAAGGACGGCGAAGTCAGCTCCTTCATCACCGATTATAATCACCCGATCTTCAACCCGTGGACGGATGCTGACGACCTCCAAGGCGAACGTTGGCTCAACACCGCATACGACCAGACGTTCCGTGAAACCACCGTTGAGAACCTGACGGAACTCAACCGCACGGCCGACGCTGACACGATCAATTCCAGAATTTACCTCGACGGCGTGGATCCCGACGCAACTGTCACTGCAGCCTTCAACAACGGCGGCAAGAACCTGGCAATCGTCACCCGAGCTGCACGCGGCACGAAGAACATCGTCCTGGGCGACCGCGGCGACGCAGTCATCATGATGGGCAGAGACGAGTACGGCACGGTCAACATCGTCGGCGGCAAAGGCAACGACACGATCTTTGTCGGCGGACGTGACAGCGTTAATGACGCAGTTGTTCACGATGTCGGCATGACCACCAATATCGACCTGAGCGCGGGCGGCGTTGACAAGGTTCACACCTATGCAGCAGCCAATGCCAAGATCGTCCTCAACAACTACGACGAGAAGAACAGCTACAGCGGCGTTGTTATCCACGATCCTGAGATTCCGTACATCAAGGACCTCACCGCAGCTATCCAGGACGGCTTGATTGCTATTGACGGCGACGCGATTGTTGCTATCGACCGCGACGAGTCCTCCACGGGTGTCGACCGCAAGACCAGAATCGAAGTCAACAACGTCAACGCGGCTCACCAGTCCATGATTCGCCTCTTCGGCTACAAGGACAACAAGGACACCGATCAACTCAAAGAAGCTTACTCGGATGACTTCGGTCAGCTGCTCGGCTTCACCAAAGAAGCAGGCGGCACGCTCGACGCCAGCGACCTCAAGGAAGATGTCGTCCTCATCGGCAACAAGGACAACAACAAGACCGGCGGCTCCAACCTCAAGGGCACCGACTATGACGACACCATCTTCGCAGGCGGCTCCGACACTATCGACGCCGGCAAGGGCACCAACACCATCATCCTCAACAACGATGCTGACCGTGCTTCGGCGACAATCGTTGCGGGCGCAGAAGGCATCACGACCGTTACGAACCTGCAAGACGGCTTCGACAATGACGTTATCGATGTCACGAACTTTGCTGCCAGCGATAAGTTTGGTCTGTCCTTCGAAGACAACGTGTTCATGGTTGCCGACTCGACCGCCAAGTCCTCCTTGCTTGCGGCTGTCAACAACGGCGCAGACTTCGTCGAGGCAAAACTCATCAACGGCAGCGACTACCTCAACGCGGCTGTTGCCAAAGACGGCGGCACAATCCTTGTCACGGGCGACCCCGTTCCCGACTACTATGTGGCAGAAGGCGGCGCAATCTCCTTCATCGGCTACAACGACAACGTCCTTATCGACGTGGACGGCGACTATGAGACCAGCTTCGTCGGCGACACCAACGTCACGCTCGGCTCCAGCGTCAACACCCTCTACGGCGGCAGCAGCTCAAGCTACTTCAAGGGCGGCGCGAACGACGAAACCCTCGTTGCAGGTATCGGCGCAAGCTCGCTGTACGGCGGCGGCGGCAAGAACGTCCTCATCGGCTCCACCGGCACCGACAAGGTCGACTCCACCGAATTCTTCGTCATCGGCATCAACAATGGCGCACAGAACACCATCAGCAACTTCGAGTTCATCGCAGACGGCGGCTCAAACCAGGCTACCTTCGACGATTTGAACCTCGGCATGGCGGACGGCAACGAAGTCACCTACATCAAAGTCAGCGGCTCCGACGTCGTCTTGGCTGTCAAGGGCAATGAGAGCGGCGCAACCGAGAGAGTCACAATCGAAGGCGCGGCAGGCAAAGAAATGCTCGTCGACCGCGGCATGCAGACCGAAACCGTTGCTCAGATTGCTTCCAACGTTGTCACCGTCAACAACAGCTACGTTGACTTCTACGCGGCAACCGACGACGCCAACGGCGCAACTGTCAAGGTCGGCAACGTCGAAGCCACCGAGATCTGGCTCGGCGGTCCTCCGATTGACCACGATAAGGCTGTTCCGGAATTCACCTCCAGCAAATTCACCGTCATCGACGCGACCGGCTCCACCGCTCAGGCTCTCATGGCCGGTAACGAACTCGCCAACACCATCATCGGCGGTCTCGGCACTGCAAGCATGTGGGGCGGCGAAGGCAACGCCAACGACTTGATGGTCGCGGGCTCCGGCCACAACGAGTTCTACTACGAGATCGGCAACGGCAACGACACCATCCAAGGCGCGAACGAAGGCGATATCATCCACCTCGGTGCAACCCTTGACCAAATCGACTTCGACGGCACGCAGATGGGCGCAGGCGCAATCGTCGTGAAGTTCACCGACGGCGGCACCCTCAACATCGAGAGCGGCGCAAACGTCACCTTCTCCTTCGACGACGGCACGGCTGTCAGAGCCAACCGCCAGACCGGCCAGTTCGAATAAGATATTTCTCGCGACCTTGAAAGGCGCAACCGAATAAATTTCTGAGCTGAAGTTGAGCTCGGCACCCCGACAGAATTTTGCCGGGGTGTTTTTTTGTGACCAAAAATTTTCCCGACAAAAAATCCTCCGCCCGCCCGAGTGGAGGATTTATTTTTTGTAAAAAAAAAATCGCCGACGCGTTCAAGTGAACTTTTCATCGGCGATAAGTTTCGCAAAAGTCAAAAGCATTTGTTTCCGCTCGTGACCTTCGGGCATTTCGTTGACGAGTGCAAAAATTTTTTCGGCGCGCTCGAAATCGGAAACCTGCGGCTGCGGCACGGTCGCGAAAGCCATCTCCATAAAGCGATTGACTGCCTCGCACACGTCATCGAATTTGGCGGAAAAAAATTCGCCCTTAATGCGTTGCTCGGAAAATTTTTCCTTGCAGAGCCCTTCAATCAAGCGGGCCTTGTCGCGCGGCATTAAAGGCGTGAAGTAAATATCTTTGACGGTCAAGCCGGTCTCGCGTTTGATTTGAGCGATACGCTTACGGATGTTTTTGCTCTGACCGAGTTTGGTGAGCAAAACGAGATTGTTGCTCATGAGGAGCACGTAAACGAAAGCGGGGCTGAGCTGACCTTCGGAGCGTTTGGAACTCTTCAGTTGAGCGGGTTCGGCGGCGGGGGCAACAGAATAACTGCCGGTTTCGTCAACGCTCGGCAAAACTTCGCTCGTTACCCAGTGACGATATTCTTTCGCTTTGGGCATGTTGGAATCGAGGAGCAACGAATAAACTCCGCTTTTGTTGATGAGGATAACTTTTTGTATTCCCCCAGGGGAGAGAACTTTCTCCTCCCTTTTGTCAAGAGGGTCGACGTGATAGCGAATCGCTTCGGTTGTGTTTTTGTAATTGAGCGCGGTGGCTACGTCTTTGGCAATGAAATAAGCCACGCCGTTGATGACGACCACGCGCAACTTACCGAAACGCGAGTGAGTAAAAACTTTCGGAGTCAGGGCTTGCGAATTGCCTTCCATAAAAATTCCTCCTTTGAATGCGGAAGACGATTGACGGCGCGGAACATATCACCCTCTTTCAAAATGTTGACAAGAAACTTAACCTCTGCTAGAATTGAACGCACAGAAGCGGTAGACGCGTTCACGTTGTTATTTTAAACTTCGATAGCATTTTACATGACGTGGCGCGAATTGTCAATCGACAATCGTGTTGCGTCGGCTAACTTCATAAAGACAAAACGAATCCCCTGCGTGAGAGCGCGGGGGATTTTTGATATTGGAGCGGGGAACCCGTCGGCTGCAACGGTTGACAGAATCGCCGCCGTTAATTATGATTGATTGACTTTAAGGGAGGTAATTCATTTGGAAACATTGACAGGCATGGAGCGGACGGTCGGCTGCGGTGAACTTCGCATCGGCGACGTCGGAAAGGAAATTAACTTGGCGGGCTGGGTTTCTCGGCGCAGAGACCACGGCGGATTAATTTTCGTGGACATGCGCGACAGGAGCGGGCTCGTGCAAGTGGTCTTCGACGGCTCGACCGCGGGGCTCGACTTCGCGAAGGCTGAAACTCTGCGCAACGAATTTGTTATCGGCGTGCGCGGAAAAGTTCGGGCGCGCTCTGAAGATACAATCAACCCGAAGATGGTAACCGGCGAGATTGAAGTGCTCGTCGAAGAACTGCGCGTGCTCAACCGTGCGAAGACTCCTCCGTTTTACATTCAAGACGGCGTGGACGTGGATGAAATGGTTCGGCTGCGTTATCGTTATCTTGACCTGCGCCGCCCCGAAATGCAACGCAATATTATCCTGCGGCACCGCGTCACGAAAATCATGCGCGATTACCTCGACGAGAACGGCTTCTTGGAAATTGAAACGCCAATGCTCTGCCGCTCGACGCCCGAAGGTGCCCGCGACTTCCTCGTGCCCAGCAGATTGAATCCCGGACAATTTTACGCGCTGCCCCAGTCCCCGCAAATTTTCAAACAGCTGCTCATGGTCTCCGGCTTCGAAAAATATTTCCAGATTGTTCGCTGCTTCCGCGACGAAGATTTGCGCGCCGACCGTCAGCCCGAATTCACTCAGCTCGACATTGAAACTTCCTTCCTCAATCAAAACCAAATCCTGACGATTATGGAAGGGCTCGTGAAAAAAATTTTTGAATCGACGCTCGACGTGAAAGTTGAAATTCCGTTCAAGCGCATGAGCTGGGACGAGGCGATGACCCGCTTCGGCACCGACAAACCCGATTTAAGATTCGGCATGGAGCTGCAGGACATTTCCGAATTCGTCAAAGGCTCGGACTTCAAAGTTTTCAACAACGTGCTCGAACACGGCGGGCAAGTCAAAGTCATCCGCGTGGACGATTACGCGAACATTCCCCGCCGCGAACTTGACGGCTTGGTTGAATACGTAAAAATTTACGGCGCGAAGGGTCTGGCGTGGATTCAATACAGCGAAGAGGGCGTGAAGTCTCCGTTCAAAAAATTTTACAGCGACGAAACTTTTGAGCAGATTAAACAGGCGACGGGCTGCAAGACGGGCGATTTGCTTTTGGTCGTCGGCGATAAGGCGTCTGTCGTGGCGCAGGCTCTCGGCGAACTCAGATTGGAGATGGCGCGCCGCAGAAATTTAATCGACGCGGACAAGCTTTGCTTCCTGTGGATTGTCGATTTCCCGATGTTCGAATACGTCGAAGAGGACAAACGTTACAAGGCAATGCACCATCCGTTCACCTCCCCGCGCGAGGAGGATATTGACTTGCTGTTGACCGCGCCCGAAAAAGTCAAGGCGAACGCTTACGACATTGTTTTGAACGGCGTGGAGGTCGGCGGCGGCTCCTTGAGGATTTATCGCCGCGACGTTCAGGAAAAAGTTTTCGAGGCAATCGGGCTGACGCACGAGGAGGCTTACGCGAAGTTCGGTTTCCTCATGGACGCGTTCGAATTCGGCACGCCTCCGCACGGCGGCATTGCCTTCGGTCTGGACAGATTGATTATGCTCATGGCGAAACGCAAATCGATTCGCGACGTCATTGCCTTCCCGAAGACGCAGAGCGCGATTGACCCGATGAGCCACGCGCCGAGCGAGGTCGACGATAAACAGCTGCGCGAACTTTCGATTCGCACCGCCGTCAAGAAGAAATGATTGCGGATAAAAATTTTTCTTGAATATTTCGACGCAACTGTGGTATCATGCGCAACAGGGAGGGTGATTTGTATGATTAAATACGAAGTAAAGATGACGAGTATCGGCAAGGACGCGCCGGCATATCTCACGAGCAACAGCGCGTTCATTCTGCTCAACGAAAAAATTCGTCCGGCGTTGGCTGACATGGTCGTCGAGCACACGGTCGGCGAATTGGTTGCGGATATCGTCGCGGGCGACAAACTCAAGGTCGGCAAGAGCGAATTCGATGTCGTGAAGGTCGGCGACGCTGTCAATAAAAATTTGCGCGAGGAAGGTCACTGCACAATCGTCGTCAACGGTGAGGCAATGATGCCCGGGCAAATCGCCGTCCAAGGTATTCGTCCGCCGCGTCTGCGCTTCGGAAATGAAATTAAATTTTACACCGAGGAATAATTTTCTTCGCCGCAAAAAATTTTTATGAATCAAAAACAAGAGCCTCTTCGAGAAATCGAAGGGGCTTTTGCTTTGATGAAATTCGTCCGCGCCCAAAAATTTCTTCGCCGCTTTATGCTTTAATGAATTTTTTACCGAGAAAAATTTTGCCGAACGGAATTTTATGTTATAATCGGGAAAATTTTTGAGAAGGAGTTGGCAACGTGAAATCACTGAAAAAATTTTTAATCGCGGCATTGGTCAGCGCGACGATTTTTATCGGCGGCGAGGCTGAGGCGGCGGATTATTACAGCGCAATTTATCAGACGGTTAATCGATACAACGGCAACGAGGTCGAGTGCGATTGGATAACGCGCGCGATTCTTTACGCGTCGAGCGAATATCAAGTTGACCCGATTTTGATAACGTCGATAATGGAGGCGGAGAGCGAATTTAATTTCCACGCGACGAGCCCCGTGGGCGCGATTGGGCTCATGCAGCTCATGCCGTCGACGGCGGCGGGCTTGGGCATCAATCCGCACAACCCGCTGGAAAATATTATCGGCGGCACGATTTATATTAAGAATCAACTCGGCCGCTTCAAAGACTGGGGAGCTTACTCGGTCACCGACGCGGTCGCGGCTTACAACGCGGGACCCGGTGCCGTCGAAAAATACGGCGGTGTCCCAAATTATTCCGAGACCGTCCATTATGTCATCAAGGTCGCGAACAATTACAAAAATCTTTTGACGCTCATTCAGTCGTAAAAATTTTCGGCGAAAGGATACCTCGGACATGAAGAAAATTTTTTTGCTCCTGCTGATGATGTTAATGATAAGCGGCTGCGGCGAGGAAAAAGTTTCGGAGAATGTCAACACCGCAAAGACCGGCGGAACGATTACGGTCGGCATTGACGAGTTCGCACCGTTCGGGTTCACGGACGAGAGCGGAAAAATCGCCGGCTTCGACGTGGATTTGGCGAAGGAAGTTTCCAAGCGCATGGGCGTCGAAGTAAATTTTAAATTCATCGAGTGGGCGAACAAAGAATACGAAATTTCTTACGGGCGCGTCGATATGATTTGGAACGGCTGCGACATCATGGACGATTACAATCGTTACATGATTTTCAGCCGTCCGTATATGGACAACCGCCAGATTATTTTGGTGGCGGCGGGCAACCCGCAAGGCATTCACGGCGTGGAAAATCTCGCGGGAAAAATCGTCGGCACGCAAGCCGGCTCCAGTTCCGAGTTTTATATCGACGGCAATGAGGAGCTCAAGAAAAGTTTCGCGGAGTTCAAAACTTACGTCCGAATCGCCGACGGCTTCGCGGGCTTGATTAAAAATGAATTCGACGCGCTGATTATCGACGAGGCCGCCGCGCACTTCGAGATGAAGAAAAAACCTGACGCCTTCGAGGTCGTCGACGTGACGGTCGGTTCGCTCCAAAAGATTGGTATCGGCTTCCGCAAAGACAATGTCGAGTTGCGCGACAAAGTTCAAAAAGCTTTCGACGAGATAATTGCCGACGGCACGGCGCAAAAAATTTCCGAGAGGTGGTTCGGGGCAGATTTAATTAAAACCCAAAAATAATTTTGCAGTGAAAGGATTTACGGTCATGAAGAAAATTTTTTTGTTTCTTATCATAATTTCCCTGATGACCGGTTGTGGTGGAGAAAAAAAATCGGAAGGCGTCAACAGCATGAGACACGACCGAACGATTGTAATCGGCATGGATGAGTTCGCGCCGTTCGGATTCACGGACGAGAGCGGAGAAATCGTCGGCTTTGACGTGGACATGGCAAAAGAGGTCGCCGCGCGCATGGGCGTCAAGGCGGAGTTCAAAATTATTGACTGGAGCAATAAAGAGTATGAAATAAATTCGGGCAACGTCGACATAATTTGGAACGGCTGCGACATCAACAACGAATACAAACGCTTCATGATTTTCAGCAAGCCGTACATTCAAGACCGTCAGCTTCTCTTGGTAAAGAAGGACAACCCGCGCGGCATTCATGCGCTGGGAGATTTGGCGGGAAAAATCGTCGCGACGCAGACAAATTCAAGCTCAGACATTTACCTGAACACGGAGGACGATTACCTCAGAGAAACTTTCGAGTCGTTTGAAACTTATCCGACAATCGAAGAGGGCTTCGCGAGTTTGAAGGACGGAAAATACGACGCGATTATCATCGACGAAATTGCCGCGCGTTACGAGATTGTCAGGCACCCCGACACCTTCGAGACGGTCGAGGCGATGGTCGGACCCTTCACGGAGATTGGAATCGGTTTCCGCAAAGGCAACGAGGATTTGCGCGACAAAGTTCAAAAAACTTTCGACGGCATGATTAAGGACGGCACCGCCAAAGAAATTTCCGAGCGGTGGTTCGGCGCGGATTTGATTAAGGCAAGCAGATAAAATTTTTCAAGAAAGGATGCTTCCGGCATGAAGAAAATTTTTGCAATTTGTATGTTGTTGTTGATGATGATTTTTGCGGGCTGCGGCGGAGGAAATACTTCCGCGCAAACCGAAGGGAGCAACACTTTTGAGGAAGGCGAAAAAATTATAATCGGAATGGACGACGAGTTTCCGCCGATAAGTTTCCATGACGAGAAAAATAATCTTGTCGGCTTCGACGTGGACCTGGCCAAAGAGGCGGCGCGCCGAATGAAAGTTGAGATTGAGTTCAAACACATTGACTGGGACAAAAAGAAAGAGGCAATTACTTCGGGCAGCGTCGACATGATTTGGAACGGGCTGGACATCACCGAGGAGCGCAAGGAGTACATGATTTTCACGAAGCCTTACATGGACGACCGACAGATTCTTTTGGTTAAGGAGGGCAACGGCTTGGACATCGCCTCCGAGGGTGACTTGGAAGGAAAAATCGTCGGTACGCAGGCCGGCTCCACCTCCGACGATTACATCAACGCAAACGAATCGCTCAAGGAAACTTTCAAGGATTACAAAACTTACGTGTACTTCGGCGAGGTGCTCGACGCTCTGAAGGGCGGCGCGATTGACGTGATAATCTGCGACGAACTCATCGCGCGTTACGAGGCAAATCAAAATCCGGGGCAACTGGAGTTGGTCAACGTAAAAATCGGTTCCGTCGCCGAGATGGCTGTCGGCTTCGCGAAAGACAAAACCGGCTTGCGCGATAAAGTTCAGGCGGCTTTCGACGAGATGGTCGCTGACGGCACCGCGAAAAAAATTTCCGAGCGTTGGTTCAAAGCCGACGTCATTCGCCAGAGCTGGGACAGCTGATTTCAGTTAGGAATTAAGAATGAGGAATTAGGAGTTGGGAGTTAAAATTCCCGACTCCTTTTTTTATTTAGGTTTTCAAAATTTTTCAGCCGCCGTTCGAGCCAAAAAAAATTCCCCTCACCGAGTGGTGGGGGGATTTTTTATTCCGAAAAAATTTTTATCCGAAGTAATCTTCAATGCCGTCGAAAATTCCCTGCGCGGCCTTGAGCACGCCTTCCTTCGAATCCAAAAGTTTTTCCTCGTCCTTGTTCGAGATGAAACCGAGTTCAATGAGCGTGGCGGGCATGTCGGTGTGCTTGACGACGTAAAAGTTGCAGGGCTGAGTGCCGCGGCTGGGCGTGCCGAGTTGCTCAACCAAATTGCGGCGAATGCAATCGGCGAGCTTTTGACCTCTGCCGCTGGTGCTCTTGCTGTAATAATAACCGGTCGTGCCGCGCGCTTCGGGTCGCGTGAAGCTGTCGGCGTGAATCG
Source organism: Selenomonadaceae bacterium (assembly GCA_017527075.1). Taxonomy (GTDB): domain Bacteria; phylum Bacillota; class Negativicutes; order Selenomonadales; family Selenomonadaceae; genus Quinella. The sequence continues at coordinate 82,495 of JAFXQM010000010.1, read as the reverse complement.
AAATGAAAATGTCCGCGCCGTTTCGATTGGCGACGTCGCAACGTGCGCCGAGCTCTTCAATGTCGGAAGCCTTTGCGCCTTTTTCCGAAACGGTTCTGTCGGTCTCGCGTGTCAGGATAACCGTCGCGCCTTCCGCCTCCAAAAGTTTTTTCAGCTCCAATGAAACCTTGAGCGTGACATTTTTTTCCATTACGCCCGTCGGACCGATTGCGCCCGCGTCGTTGCCGCCGTGGCCGGGGTCGATGACAATCTTTTTGCCCTTGAGCGCGGTGAGCGTTTCAAATTCCTGCTCCAACTCATTGAGCGGCGTTTCGGGTTCGGGCTGCTTCTCCTCTTCCTTTTTGTCCTTCTTGTCCTTCTTATCCTTCTTCTCTTTTTCCTTGAGTGCCTTTTCGCGTTCGCGCTGCTCTTTGATGTCGCGCTCAAGTTTTTCTTTTTGCTCGCGCTCCAATTTCTTTTTGAGTTCGCGTTCGAGTTTTTCTTTTTCCTTTTGCTCGCGTTCGAGTTGCTCTTTAAGTTCGCGCTCCTGCTTTTCCTTTTCCTTCATCTCGCGCTCAACTTTTTCTCGAACCTCGCGCTCAATTTTTTCACGGAGTTCGCGTTCCTGTTTTTCCTTAAGCTCGCGTTCCTGTTGCTCGCGGAGTTCGCGTTCGATTCGTGCCTTCTCCTCTTGCTCGCGCTGAATTTTTTCCCGAAGCTCGCGCTCATGTTGCTCACGGAGCTCGCGTTCTTTTTGCTCAAGCAGTTCGCGTTCGAGTCTTTCCTTTTCCGCCTGCTCGCGCTGAAGTTGTTCGCGGAGTTCACGTTCCTGCTGCTCTTTTAAAGCGTTGTTGTCGGGCTGAGTTTGAATTTCGGGTTCGGGTTGAATTTCAACTTCAGGCATCGGCTGTGGTTCGGGTTTAACTTCTGGCGTCGGCTGAGGTTCAGGTTTGACTTTAGGTTTCGGCTGAGGCTGAACTTGCGCCTCGGCATTTGGTTTGAAGTCGGCGTTGCCAACGTCGACGACAAAGCGGTGACCTTTTGGTCCGCCGTCAAGATGAAACGGTTTTGTATCCGCCATGGTTTCGATGACGATTCGGACGGTCGTCGGGTCGAATTGCGCGACGCGAATTTTTTTTGCCGCCAAGGATTTCAATTCAATCTCGCGCTTGACGGTCGGGCTGAGCCAAGAATCTTTCAAGTCGATGACGACGCGCGAAGGATTTTCGGCGTAAGACTCGGTGAAGTCAACTTTCTTTGTGATGTCCACGACGATACGAATCGTGCCCGCGCCGTAACCGACACGCACCGCGCTGACCTCGGCGAGAGTTGCTTTGCGCTCGCTGAAAGTTTGCTCGTCCTGCTCGATTTGCTCCCCCGCTTGAGCCGCTGAAGTCGCCGCAATTAAAATGAGGAGACTCAGCAAAATTTTCCTAATCAATCCAAAGCCTCCTCTTTCATTTAGTTAGGAGTTAGGAGTTAGAAGTTGAAAACTAATCCCTTGTCCCTTAAGTTTCGTATGAGCCGTAACGTTGTTCGAGTTTCTTGAAGACCCAAGTGAGCAACGCAGTCATCACAAGATAAAACGCGCCCGCGATTACGAACGGAGTCATGTCGAATTCGCGCTGGACGATTGTGCGTGCCACTCGCAGCAGGTCGTTCATCGCCAAGATATAAATCAGCGACGTGTCTTTGACCAGGTTAATCGTTTCGTTGGAGATTGGAGGCAGGACGACGCGCAAGACTTGCGGGAAAATTATGTAACGCATCATCTGCCAATGCTTGAGCCCCAGAGCCTTCGCCGCCTCGTATTGTCCCTTGGGTATCGCTTGAATGCCCGCGCGGAAAATTTCTGCGAAGTACGCCGCGTAATTGAGCGTGAACGCCAGCAGAGCCGCCGCCACGTCCGGCAACATGATTCCGACCATGGGCAACGCAAAGTAGACGAACAGCAACTGCAACATCAGAGGCGTCCCGCGCATTATCCAAACGTAGAACTCCATGAGGTATCTGAGCGGCGCGAAACTCGATATCCTCCCCAACGCCGCCAGTGCTCCAATCGGCAAGCTTAAAATTAAAGTCACGAAGAAAATTTCCAGCGTGACTTCTGCGCCCTCCAAGATGAGGACTGCCATATCAAAAAATTTTTCCATAACAGATATTCCCTAACTCCCGTCAAACGCAATTAGAAATTAGGAGTTAGGAATTAGAAATTATTTTTTCATTCCTAATTCCTCATTCCTAATTCCTAATTGAATCTGCGGCGGTCACTGTTTGTGAGTCAGCAGCAACTGCCGATTATTTTTTCTTGAGCAGGTCGGCCTGGAACCATTGCTCGGAAATTTTCTTGGCCGCGCCGTCCTTAACCATCTCGTCGAAAACTTTCTGAACTTTGTCGCGCAGCTCGGTGTCGTCCTTGCGGAAGGCAATGCCGAATTGGCTGACGGGTCCGACGGTCACGTCAAGGGCGTCGAATTTTCCGTCCTGCTTGCTCATGGCGTAACGCCCGACAATTTCATCGCAAACCAGCGCGTCGATTCTTCCGTTCTCCAAATCCATGAACGCGCTCACGTAATCGCCGTAAGTTTTGAATTCCTTGAAGCTGTCCTTGAGAGCCTCGTTGCCGTCCATGTAAGCCTCGGCGGTGGAGCCGGCCTGCGTGCCGACGGTTTTGCCGGCAAGGTCAGCCTCGGACTTGATGCCTTGGTCGTTGCCCTTCTTCACGAAAACGATTTGGCGGTTGTCCATGTACGGGTCGCTGAAAAGCATGTTCTGCTGACGTTCGGGCGTGATGTCCAATCCGTTCCAGATGATGTCGATTCGTCCGCTCTTGAGCTCGGCTTCTTTGCTGTTCCAGTCAATCGCCTTGAACTCAACGTCGGTGCCGAGACGTTTTGCCGCCTCTTTGGCCAGGTCGACGTCGAAGCCGACGATTTCATTTTTCTCATCCTTGAATCCCATCGGCGCGTACTCGTCGTCGAGACCGATTACAATCTTTTTCATTTCCTTGGAGCCGCTGTCGCTCTTGGCAGGTTCATTTCCGCCGCCGCAGCCCGCAAAGACCATCGTCACGAGCAACAGTGCCGCCGTAAAAATTTTTTTCATACCTCCGAAACTTCCTTTCGCTAAAAAAATTAATAGCCGCGTTGCATTATACTTTACCGTCAAAGTCATTGCAAGCGCGGCATGAAAAATTTTTGAAAAGCCAAATAAAAAAAGGAGTCGGAAATCCCAACTCCCAACTCCCAACTTCTAATTATCAAATTCGCCGCGCTTGACGAGTTCGCGCGCCGCCTTGCCGGTCAAATGTTCAATCGTCATGACGGGCACGACCAACGCGCTCAATCTGGCGAGTTCCTTCGCGCGCCGAGCGGGGCTTGCCGTCGAAGAATATTTGTCCGCCAAAAGTTCAAGCCCGCGCAGTTTGTCGGGGTCGCTGTCGTCCTCGATGATTTTAATTCGTCCGAAAGCAATCGCGCTGGAAAAATAAGTCGTGAACTCCTCGGCGACGGTTTCGTGGCGGTCGACGACGCAGAAGGAAACTTTTTCGTTGTTGCGAATCGCGTCGAGCTTGTGACCCACTTTCGCGCTGTGGAAAAAAATTTTCCCGTCGGCGTAAGCGTAACTGATTGGCACGGCGTAATTGTATCCGTCGTCGCCCGAAAGTGCCAGCACTCCGAAGTCACCTTCGCGCAAAATTTTTTCTGCCGCCTCCCGCGACAAAAGCTGCTTGTTGCGCCGCATTTCCCTGAACATTTTCTCAATCCCCCGCGCTGACTCCGTCCTTGATGAGCTTGGCAAGCTTGTCGCTCTCTTTTGCCGCGCTGTCGATTTTCATAATTTCGCGGCGGCAATCGCTGAGCGTTTTAATTGCGTCGTCGATTTTTTTCATCGTGAGCGGCTTATCGTCTTCGGCGAGCTTTTTGAGTGCCTGCTTGCAACTTTTGAAGAGTTCGTCCTTGAGCGTCGCGCGAGAGCGTTTGCGGTTTTCAAATTCGCGCGCGAGTTTTTCGAGCTGCTCCATCGTGTGAATCGCGGCGAGGTAATCGTATTTCATTTGCGCGGAGAGCGGCACTTCCAAATCGTTTGCGTCGATGACCGTGCTCGTGTCCACTGCCTCTTTGAATCTGTCAAGCGTTGCCATGGAAAAATCTCCCTTCGGTAGATTTTTAGTGGTTAGTGCCGAGTGATTAGTGATTAGAAAAAACTTTCCACTAACCACTAACTCAGCGTCTGCGGCGTCCGTCACGAGAATTTTTCAAGTCTTTGAAGTCTTTAATCGTGCGCGACTCGCTGCGTGGTCTGTCGGAATTTCTCGGCGGTCTGTTATCGTTGCTGCGCGGGCGGTCGTTGCCTCTGGGTCTGTCAAAATTTCTCGGCGGGCGATTGTCGTTGCGCGGGCGCGGCGAATCACCTTCAAGCAGTGCGCGGTGGCTGGCGTTGATTCTGCCCTTCTCGTCAATCTCGGTGATTTTGACTTTGAGCCTGTCGCCGACCTTAACCGCGTCCTCGACCGTCGGGATTCGTTTATCGGAAAGCTGGGAGATGTGGCACATTGCTTCCTTGCCGAAACAAATTTCCACGAACGCGCCCGTCGGAATGATTCTGGTGACGGGTCCCTCATAAATTTCGCCGACCGTGACTTCGTGGACAATTTGTTCGATAATTTCAATCGCGCGGTCAATGCCTTCGACGCTGCGGCTCGTGACGAAAATTTGTCCGTCCTCGTGGATGTCGACGTCGACGCCCGTTTCCTCGATGATTTTGTTGACGACCTTGCCGCCCGTGCCGATGACTTCGCGGATTTTGTCGACGGGAATTTTAATCGTGCGGACGCGCGGAGCATACGGTGACAAATCGGGAGCGGGCTCGCTGATGACTTCCAACATCTTGCCGAGGATGAAACTTCTGCCGCGTTTCGCCTGCGCCAGTGCGTCGCTCAAAATTTCGCGGGAGATGCCCGCGACTTTGATGTCCATTTGAATCGCCGTGACACCTTCGGTCGTGCCCGCGACTTTGAAGTCCATGTCGCCGAGCGCGTCTTCCATGCCCTGAATGTCCGTGAGAATCGTGTGCGCGTCGCCGTCCTTGACCAGACCCATCGCCACGCCGCTGACGGGACGCTTAATCGGGACGCCCGCCTGCATGAGGCTCAACGTGCTGCCGCAGACGCTGCCCATGGAGCTGGAGCCGTTGCTTTCCAAAACCTCGGAGACGAGCCGAATCGTGTACGGGAAATCTTCAATCGACGGAATGACGGGGACGAGCGCGCGCTCAGCCAATGCCCCGTGCCCAATCTCGCGGCGACCTGGGCTGCGTGCGGGACGCGCCTCGCCGACGCTGTATCCGGGGAAATTGTAATGGTGAATGTAATGCTTCGTGTATTCGGGCTCAAGTCCGTCGATGATTTGTTCGTCGCCAATCGCGCCGAGCGTCGTTATCGTCAAGACTTGAGTTTGCCCGCGCGTGAAAAGTCCCGAGCCGTGCGTCCGCGCAAACAATCCGACTTCGCAGGTGACGGGGCGAACTTCTTCGAGCTCACGGCCGTCGGGGCGAATTTTTTCGTGCGTTATCATTTTGCGGACGACTTCTTTTTCCACTTTGTAAAAGACCGCGCCGATATCCTTCTCCACGTTCGGATAATCTTCGGCGGGAAATTTTTCCGTGAGAGCTTCGACGACCTCGGCTTTGACTTCATCGAGTGCCGCCTCGCGCGCGAGCTTGTCGGGGTTGCGAATGACCGTATCGATTTTTTCCGTGGCGAGCTCACGGACAGCCGCGTCAATTTCTTCGTCGGGGTGGAAGAGCGTGACTTCCTTTTTCTCTTTGCCGACCGCCGCCGTTATCTCCTCTTGGAAGGCGACGATTTTTTTTATTTCCTCGTGACCGAAAAGAATCGCCTCAAGGACAATTTCTTCGGGCAACTCTTTGACGCCCGCCTCAACCATCATGACCGCGTCCTTCGAGCCGGCGACGATTAAATCCATTTCCGAAACGTCGAGCTGTTCTTTCGTCGGGTTGATGACAAATTCTCCGTCGACGCGTCCGACGTGAACACCGGCAATCGGTCCGCCGAAGGGAATGTCGCTGACGCACAGCGCGCAACTCGCGCCAATCATGCCGGCAATTTCGGGTGCGTTATCCTCGTCGAAGCAAATGACCGTCGCGATGATTTGCACGTCGTTGCGGAAGCCGTCGGGGAAGAGCGGGCGAATCGGTCTGTCAATCAATCTGCTTTTGAGAATCGCGCTGGTTTGCGGGCGACCTTCGCGCTTGATGAATCCGCCGGGGATTTTGCCCGCCGAATACATTTTTTCTTCGTAATCGACGGTGAGCGGAAAGAAGTCAACGCCCTCTCTCGGCTCGGCTGACATTGTGGCGGCGACCAAAACCGCCGTGTCGCCGTAACGCACGAGGACTGCGCCGTTGGCCTGCTTTGCCATCTTGCCGTGCTCGACGATTAATTTTCTGCCGCCGAGTTCCATTTCAAATGTTTCCAAAATTTTTTCCTCCTAATCTTTTGTCGCGCTAACCTTCGACACAAAAAAATTTTTTCCTGTGCAGGTTGACGAAATCAGAGGCCGACAGGGATGTCGGCCGCGCCGCGTCTGACGCCGTGATGGCGTCATCCGGCGCACGCCCCTGCGAGGTGCCTTTTCTTTTGCTTACTTTTCTTTGGGCAAGCAAAGAAAAGTAAGTTTCAAAAAACAAAAGTCATTCATTCAGCCCGTTGAGCATGACGCCCCGCGACAATGAGGAAAGGTTCTGCGTGCCCACTCTTGAGAAAGAGGGGACGAACCCTCACACAAAAAAATTTTTTTCCTGTGCAAGCTCTTTATCAAACCTGCTCGCGCTCTAATGATTTTTTTATTGAAAAACCAGTTGCATGCGATATAATAAAGAAAATCCTGCAAGAAAGGAGTGTACCATCATGATGTTCAAAAGAATTAAACAGCGCGGGCAAGTCTTGGTTTTCTACGCTCTGCTCATTCCGTTTTTGTTTTTATGCATCGGCGTCGGGCTCGACCTGGGCTGGTATTATCTGAATGTGTCGCGCCTGCAGAACGCGGCGGACGCGGCGGCTTTGGCGGGTGCCCTCGAACTTGTCGAAGAAGACAAAACCATGAACAGTTACTACGTCGACGGCTTGACCTTCCCGCCCAGTGATTTGCTTGATGAAAACCAGTACAAAAACTTCAACATTCGAACGGTCGACGGCGTTGAAGTCCAGGAAGTTGAAATTTTGGCGAGCAAGACAGAGGCGCGCAACTATGCCAGCCAAAATCTTTATGATGTCGGGAAAGACAGTAGCGAACATGCCGCTCTTGAAGAGATAACGACATCGAACAAAAACCAAAATTGGGTGGGACAGATTGCCAACGAGTGGACGAAAGGCAAACCGGTCTCGTTCAAGGCGGAACTGTTCACCAAAGCTATCGACATGGAGTATGAAACCAGATTGAAGCGCGCCACCGACGGCATAAGATACTACAAGGTTGAACTCGTCGAAAAAGTTCGGCACTTGTTCATGCCCGGTTGGTTCGAGCCCATGGACGCCACGGTCGTCGCCTGCACCATGATAAGACCGCGCGATATCGACTTAATCACGACAGTTAATGCTATCCAGAAAGACAAAGTCATTGAGAACTGGGAGTATCAAAACAAGTATCATAACTTTGGAAAAAATTGGAATCACTACCGCCAGACAATCAGCGGCTCGTCAGGTGACGGGAAAAATATTTTCTACAAAGACGGCGACGTTTATCGCTCGGAGACCGTCAATGTCACGCCCGACACGAGCGACAAACTTAAAGTCGACGCTGTTGCCACTTCAGCAAACGGCGGCAAAATTTATGGCGAATACGAAACGGACGCCATAAACATCGACTTCAACCAAGACTTTGAAGTTAGTTTCGCTGTCTCCGAGGACTGGGATTTACGCTCCACTTCCACGCCGAACAACGCGAAGATAACTTACAGAGGCATGGCGGGCTGGACTGCGGAACACGGCTATGACTTGCGCATTCAAGGTTTGATTAATTTGAATGGCGCGTGGCACAATCGCAATCTTCATGACACGAACCTTGACAATAATTTGGAGCCTGACATTCTTTGGACGCGCATTGAGGCAGACCCCATGTGGTCAAAGGGCGTGGCTTGGGGCGAACAAAAATCTTTGGACTCGGTTCACCAGATGATTATCAACGTGAACTTCGACAACACAGCGGTGGTTGATACGGACGAACACGGCAACCCCATTAAGGACGCGGACGGCAATCCCAAAAAAGTTTACCAATATCGCCCGTATTTTATCCTCTACATGGGACCGGAAAGCAACTTGCCCGAATCAAATCCGAATCATCGAGAATCTCAGCCGCTTATCCTAAATTTAAACACGGACTTCAACGGAATTTTGTACGCGCCCAACAGCCCCGTCATCATCAACGGCAACGGGCACAAGTTAAAGGGCTTTGTCATTGCCAAGGAATATCGTTTCCTCAAAACCGAAGAAGATTTTCTCAGCGAAGGTTACATTTCAATCTTGGACAGCTACGGCAACACGATTTACATAAATCCGGAGGAACTCATTGACAAGGGTATTCTTCTCACCGAAGAAAAAAAGGACAAGCAGATTGCGGAAGATTATCCCGAAAGCACGGTCACTGAAAAGAACGGTTATCTTTCCGTCTATGAAAAATCCGACGCTCCAAAATACCTGATTATCGACCCGCGCTATGTCAAAGGCGCGAGCGGAAGTTCCGACGCCGATTATATCAGTGCGTTGAAAGAGTACAAAAAAATTACCGACCTCGACACGCAGACTGCCAAAATCACTTTCCCTGAAGACACGGACACTTTCGGCGGCTACGTCAACGGCACGACTTACACCGTCGCCAGAAAAGATTTGTACGACAATCAAATCGACAACAATTACGTCAAAGTGCTGGAGAAGGTTGTCACGGACGGCGAAGAGACCACTACCGAAAGGTACATTGCCAAAACAGATCTCCCGTATGTCAGAGTGTACAGGAAAAATAACGGAGACCTTTATCCTTACGTTCCCGTCTGTGACCTCAGAGTCAAAACGACCAAATCCAGCTACTATGAAAATGCCGGCGGAGATCATCCTTACGGTTATGCGGGTGTCACGTTGGCTGACGACGACCACGATGTCTACAAAGACGCCAAAGTAGTGGCGGACTTCAAGGATTATGTGATTGATGCGAATATGGACATGTGGAAGGTTGAAAGAACGATACTGGAAACCTACCAGAATAATTACAAAAAAGATTACGTTCGCACGGGCAAATATTCGAGCGGCGGAAAATATTTTAACCTCACGACGGAAATGACAACCAAACCTCAGCTCGTCGCCGAATATCGCAAAATCGAATACGACGGCAAGACCTATTACCTCAAGGAAACTTCCTCCGAAGACTTCAACAAAACGCTGGCAAAAGGAGAGATTGCGGCGACTTATTACATGAAAGTCACGAGTTCGGGCAGAACCGACGGCGACAGAGAGGAGACTGTTTTGAACCCGCCGATAATCGTCGACAACAAAGGCGACCTTCAAACAAAACAAATCACTCCTCTGCAGTTGCTTGACGTGGAAACCAAAGCCCAGAATGATGCCGCAGAAAATGCAAGAGACTCAACGTCGCAAGCATACTTCGGCACTTGTTTGGTTGCCCCAAGCCATGCATACACCCGCCCAACGAATGACAATGAACAACCCTATGACCCCGGAAACGACGGCGAAGGCGGCATATACAGAGGGTCGAATCATGCATACAAAGACTATATGATACCGTCTCTGGAGCGCGTCTACTTGGCCGATAAATGCTTCAACCTGAATGCCGCGACAGGCTCAGACGTGGACGCAGCAGGCTCAATGTACAGTTACTTCCAAGTTGATGACTTGGTGCGGATGAATTATCTTTACCTAAACGTCGACGAGCTCAATCACACCGTCAACAGCGCGCCGAGCGACAAATGGGATGTTAAAGACATGTTCTTCACGACGAAACGAGCGAGTTGGATTGACTGAGTTTAGCTGTTAGCGATTAGCTGTTAGAAAAAAAAAACGTCGCAGGGAGAAATCCTTGCGGCGTTTTTTTCAGTTAGGAGTTAGGAGTTAGGAGTTAGGAGTGAGGAGTTGAAAAGCTTGTCCCTTGTCCCTAATTATTTCCAGTCGTCGGTGTTGGACAAAATCACTTCTTCCTTGGTCTTCGAGTCGATGACATATTTCGGCAGCAAAAATTCTTTCGGGTCGCGAGTGCCGTCCGCCACTCTGTCGAGCGTGAAAACCGTGTAAGTTCCCGTCAACCGAACGTAATCCTCGCAGAAATAAATTGGGTTGCCCGCCTCGTCATAAAGCGGCGACGGGCTCCCGTTCGTGAGGCGAACAGTACCTTTCCTGCTGGTGTCGGTCACGACCTTGGGAATCAGTTTTCGAGTGTCCCGATTGTCGCTGTCGTAAAGATTAACGTCCTCCCATTTCGTGACGCGAACCTGCTTGCCGGTGTCGTCGAGTTTGTACAGCGGAATCAAATCGCCCGTGTTCAGATAGAACGGCGACGAATCCATGACGCAATCGTAATCGTAGTAGACGTACATGAAATTAACATTCGACTCCGCCGTGAAAGTTTTGAACTGAGAACTGCTGCTCAAGTTGAATCGGTTTGAGTTGGTCGCGTTGTAATGATAAATCTCCAGCGCGTCATCGCCGTCCGCCAAAACGGTTTGGATGTTGTTGTTGCCGTCAATGTAATAATAAGCGGCGAGTCCGTTCTGAGTGTACTTGGCGGTTTTCGAGCCGGAGGTTGCGGCGTAACGGAATTCCTTGGCGACGATGAAGCCTTCAAATTTGTGACCGTTGCCGTGAATGACCACGGGCACTTCGGGCATGAAGAGCACGCCTTTAAAGTCCGTTGTCATATTCAAGATGACGGGTTGCGCGATTCGGTCGGGATAAGTTCCGTTGTAAGTCAGCGGTCCGTCGTAGTAGAAAAAGAGCGGGCGTTTTGAATCAGCCGTGTTGTCCGCGTTTATGTTGATGATAATTTGTTGCGGCTCATTACCCACGCTGCCTTGTTTCGGCTCGGCTTCGATTCGGATATACAGCGGGTCGTCACCGCTTTTGCCCGAACGAACGGGATACGCCGCATTTACGTTTATCAGCGCGTGCACCCGAACAATAAATCCATCGGGTCTGAAGTCGAGGAACAGTTTGTCGACGTCTTTAACGTACGCTTTGCTGTTGTTGGCTTTGGTGTCCGCCGCCATGGTTATGTAAACGATTTTGTTGTTCTTCAAGACGGCAGCGTTGCCCGTCGGAATGAAATTGAGGTCGTTGAGCGCGGTCTTAAATTTATTCACGGAAACATTCCAATCGGGGTCGTAAACGTATTTGGCGATGAGATAATGCATTTGCTCCCAGAGCGTGCGGTTGTTCGTGGGCAAGACTTCCTCCCACACGGCATACAAAGTCACGGTGTCCTTGTCGCCGAAGAGTTCCGCGACTTGTTTTTTTGTCAGCTGCTTGCCGTCCTCGTAAACAACAATTTTTTCGCCAGCCGAAGGATTCTGAGTTGTGCTCCAGCCTTTGAATTCTTTTTGGATTGAATTTGACGGCTCGCCCTTGCCGGAGTTCAGAGAGTCGGAAACTTCGTCGTCCTCCATGCTCTCCGCCGCCGTGAATTCTTTTGAAGTCTCGTCGGTTCCGTCGCCGAAGGAGCCGCCGTTTGCGTTGAAGACAATATTAACTTTTTTTGCAGCGGTCTCGGTCTCGGTGGTTTTCGTCAGCATGGCGACGGCGACGACGGGCGCGGGCATTGCGTCGAAGAAACCGGGCAGGAACAGATGCTCAACTTTTTCGTTGAGGTGGACAACGTAATAAATATTTTCGCCGCTCTCGTAAAGCAGAGGCACCAAAGTGATTGTGGATTTGTTGCCGCGGCTCCACCCGTCAAAAAAAGTGTAAGAGTTCTCGGATTCGGGCTTTGACCAAGATGAATCGTCCGCCGAAAGATTTTTCAAGATATAATCCGCCGCCGCCTCGTCGCCCTTGCTTTTGTCCGTGGTGTCGTCGGGCGGATTGTCGGTGGCATATTTATCGGTAATCGTTCCATCGTAGTTGTAAGTGACAAGAATTTTTGCGGCTGAGTTCTGAGTGTTGATGTCGTCGACGAAGGCACGCGCTCCCGCGATGACCGCCGCGTCCGCTGCGTTTTGCAATCGCGACACGTTCAGGTAATACCAGCCCAAGTCGAGCGCAACGCCCAAGAATAAAAATAATAACGGAACGAGCAAAGCGTAAAGCAACATTGCTTGCCCGCGCTGAATGACTCTCTTGGGTTCCATGACAGGACATCCTCTCCGCCGAAATTTTTTTCATTGTATCAAGCGGGAAATTTTTTTCAAGCAAAAAAATTCGGCGCGCGCAAAAAAATTTCGCCGCAAAGAGTTCTCTTCGCGACGAAAAAATTTCTAACTCTTAACTACTTCCAGTCGTCGGTGTTGGTCAAAATTTTTTCTTCATAAGTTTTCGGGTCGATGACGGTCGTCGGCAACAAAAATTCTTTCGGGTCGCGGGTGCCGTCCACCACTCTGTCGAGCGTGAAGACCGTGTAAACTCCCGTCAGATTGACGTAATCCTCGCAGAAATAAATCGGGTTGCCTGCCTCGTCATAGACCGGCGCGGGGTTTCCGTCTGAATCGAGCAGAACAATTCCTTTGTTCTGGTCGTTGTAGGGCAGATCCTTCGGAATTTCTTTGCGCGTCGAATCAGTCAGCGGCGCGTCGTAAAGTTTTACGTCTTCCCACTTCGTGACGCGGACTTGCTTACCGTTGACGAGTTTGTAGAGCTGAACCAAATCGCCGGTGTTCAGATAGAACGGCGACGGGTCGAGTTGGCATTTAAAGTCGTAGAAGATGTACATGTAGTTGACGCCCACCTGCGCCTTGAAAGTTCTGAACTGCGAGGCGGAATTCAGATTGAATTTGTCCCTGTCCTCGTTGTTCGTGAAAATGGCGAGCGCGTCATCGCCGTCCGCCAAAACGCTGTAAACGTCGCCGGTGGAGGGATTCACGCGGATTAAATTGTCCGAGGCGTTGGTTACTGTCTTGCCGTCCGAGCTGTATTTGACTCGCGTGCCGCTTCTCCTGTTGAGGTAACGAAATTCCTTGGCGACGATGAAACCTTCAAATTTGTGTCCGTTGCCGTTAATCACAACGGGGACGTCGGGCATGAACAGCACGCCTTTGAAATCCGCGTTGAGATTCAAGATGACGGGCTGAGGCGCGGCGTTATCAGACTTAACTTTGTCCGGTCCGTCGTAATAGAAGAACAGCGGGCGTTTTGAATCAGCCGTGTTGTCCGCGTTTATGTTAATGACAATCTGCCTAATAGGCGTAGCATAATATGCGGTTTCACTTGATTGCCCGTCTTTGCCCGGCTCCGCCTCAATGCGTATATACAGCGGGTCGTCGTTGTAACCCGAACGAACATCATACGCTTTGTTCACGTTAAACAGCGAATGAACTCTGGCATTTGCCGTGCTGTAGTACCAGCTACGATACACACTCAACCAGTCGTTGCGGCGGAAGTCGATAAAGTATCTGGTTTCGTTTCCTACGTTTGAACTGTTGGTGACGGCAGTCTCCAAGTTAATCCGTTCCGTGTAGTAGTGGTAGTTGTAGATATACGTGTTGTTTATGTCATCAAACGAGTTGTGCACTATCTTGGCGGTTTCACCTACTTTGCCGTATTTTTGGACGGAAACATCCCAGTCGGGGTCGTAAACATTTTTGGCGATGAGGTAATGCATTTGCTCCCAGAGCGTGCGGTTGTTCATGGGCAAGACTTCTTTCCACACGGCGTACAAAGTCACGGTGTCCTTGTCGCCGAAAAGAGCCGCGACTTCGTTTTTGTTCAGTTGCTTGCCGTCCTCGTAGATAACAATTTTGTCGCCTTCCTTCGGATTCTGAGTTGTGCTCCAGCCTTTGAATTCTTTTTGGATTGAATTTGACGGCTTGCCCTTGCCTGAGTACAGAGGCTCGGAGGTTTCGTCGTCCTCCATGCTTTCCGCCGCTTTGAATTCTCTTGAAGTCTCGTCGGTTCTGTCGTCGAAGTTGCCGCCGTTTGCGTCAAAGACAATGTTGACTTTTTTGGCGGCAACGGTGCCGGTGGTTTTCGTCAGCATGGCGACGGCGACGACGGGCGCGTCCATTGCGTCGAAGAAACCCGGCAAGAACAGATGCTCAACTTTTTCCGTGAGGTGGACAACGTAATAAATATTTTCGCCGCTCTCGTAGAGGAAAGGCATCAGCGTGACTTCGGAGGCTTCTTCCCTGCTCCAGTCGTCGGATAAGGTGTAAGCCTTCACGTCTTGAGCTTTCGTCCAGTCAGCGTCCGCCGAAAGATTTTTCAGCGCGTAATTTGCCGCAACCTCGTCGCCAACGCTCGTGTCGGCATCCGAGAGGTAGTCGGCGGAATATTTGTCGGTAATCGTTCCGTCGTAATTGTAAGTGACAGAAATTTTTGCGGCTGAGTTTTTGGCGTTGATGTCATCAACCAAAGCATGGGTGCCCGCAACCACCGCCGCGTCCGCCGCGTTTTGCAGGCGTGACACGTTCAAGTAGTACCAGCCCAGGTCGAGACCCGCGCCTATAAGTAAAATAAATAAAGGAACGAGCAAGCCGTACAACACCATGGCTTGCCCGCGTTGAGTAAATGTTTCCGTAAAGCATCACATCTTTCATAAAACTTTCGGCTTTATTATACACGGCACGGCGCGGAAAAATTTTCAATAAAAAAAGCGGCAACTTTTCTTTGCCGCCGATAAAAATTTCATAAGAAAGATTTGCTGCTGATGGCCTCCAGCTCGTAAGGCGTCTCTTGATAAACGTAATAGTTCAACCAGTTGGCGAAGAGCAGATGAGCCACCGACCGCCACTTGACGATTGGTTCGCGTGTCGTGTCGTCATTCGGGAAATAATTTTGCGGAATGTTCGGATTGAGCCCCGCGCGAACGTCGCGCCAATATTCGTTCTGCAAAGTGTTCGGGTCATACTCGGCGTGCCCCGTGATGAAAAATTGCCGCGCAGATAAATTCGCCACGGCATACACGCCGACTTCATCCGACTCGGACAAAATCGTCAGCGCGGGAACTTTTTCAATATCCTCGCGGTGAATGTCAGTGTATCTCGAATGCGGCACAAAAAATTCGTCGTCGAAGCCGCGCAGAAGTTTTTCATGCTTGACGCAAAGCTTGTGCGCATAGACGCCCGAAAATTTTTCAGGCAACAAATATTTCGGCACGCCGTAATGATAATACAAACCCGCCTGCGCGCCCCAGCAAATGTGGAATGAAGACCACGCGTGAGTTTTGCTCCACTCCATAATCTCGGCGAGCTCCTGCCAGTAGGCAACATCCTCGAACTCCAGAAGCTCCACCGGCGCGCCCGTCATGATGAAACCGTCGTAATTTTTATTTTTAACGTCGTCGAACGTCCCGTAAAATTCGGTGAGATAATCTTTGGAAGTATGCGTGGGCGTATAAGTGCGCGTGTAAATAAAATCGACTTCGACTTGCAGGGGCGTGTTGCCCAAGAGCCGAAGCAGTTGCGTTTCCGTCACGGATTTTATCGGCATGAGGTTGAGGATTAAAATTTTCAGCGGGCGAATGTCCTGTGCGTAAGCGCGGTCGGCGTCCATGACGAAAATATTTTCCGTTTCCAGGATGTGCGTCGCCGGCAAGTTGTTCGGAATTTTTATCGGCAATGTCAGTCACCTCTCAGTCAAGCGAGTAGCGCGTAACCCAGCGCGAATTATTTTTGACGTAAGCGCGAAGCCGAACCAGACCTTTGTAATCGGGGTCGTCGGTGTGAATCATGCGGTAGGCTCCGTCGTATTCGTCCTTGAGCTGCTGCCAAGAATTCGTCGGCGTCCAAATCTGTCCGTCCTTGATGACTTCGGTGCCCTGCGTCAAGTTCACGGATTTTTTCATGAAACGAATCTCGGTCGTCTGTCCGCCCGAATTTTTTTTGACTTGCCACTCCCACAGAATTAAATTCGTGCCCTTGAGCCTCATGGTCGTGGTGTCGGCCGTCAGATTTATGGTCGCGCCGTCGCCGTCGGTGTACGTCCAAAGGTCAAGCCAGCGTTCTTCCTTGGGCGCGCGTTTGCGGTCGCGTTCGCCCATCCGGAAAACTTCGTCGACAATCGCGCAATAAAATTCTTCGTCGAAGGAACGCGAGGTAATTTCCTTGACGCGCCCTTCCGCCTTTGACCAAACGACTTGGTGGTCGGCGTTGTAAAAATCTTCGCGGACGTATTGGAGCGTGCGATTTTGCGGATTGACTCTGAGCAGAGCCAAGCTGTAACTGAGCGCGCGCGGGTCGGGCAGGATGTTGGTTATCGCGTAATTTTTAATCGTCTCGGCGGCACCCTCGTATGAGTAAGTTGTCTTCGTCCACGCCTCAATCTCGATTGCAATTTCCCTGCCGTCGCTCGTGACAACTTTTTTCTTAATCGTCACGGAGTCAGGCTCGAAGTACTTGCTGTATTTGTCGTTGGAGTCCAGCCAAAACCATTGGGTCTCGGCGGCGGCGTTGAGCGGAATAAAAAATATCGTGGTGAAAAGCAGAGCAAAAAATATTTTCCTCATTTCCAATCCCCTCTTAGGAGTTAGGATTTAGGAGTTAGGAGTTAGGGAAAAGCCGGTCCCCGGTTCCTAATCCCTTGTCCCTAACAAGCGATTGATTTCCTCGTCGAGTTCGATGACGCCCGCGCCGGTGTGAGAGCTGACGCAAATGGTTTTGAGCCCCGACACTTCCTTGACGGCCGCCGCCAATGCCGCGCCGCCGTCGGGGAATTCGTCCGCCTTGCTTATCACGACGATTATCGCCGAGCCCGCCTTGCGCAGTTTGTTTATCCACGCCAGCTCCAATTCGAACGCGTCGTCGGTGATGAGCATGAGCGCGACTTCGACACTTTGCGCGGATTTTTCGGCGGTGGAGTCTTCCACGTCCACGCCCACCGTGTCGACCAGCATGACGCGCGTGACGCCGCTGATTTCCATTGCGCTGAACGCCGCGCCCTGAATTATTTTCTGGCGGGTCAACGCGTACATCAGTGCCGACTTGCCGCTCTTGCGCTTGCCGAATATTCCTACTTGTTTCATGAGCGCATGTCCTCCCTTTTGGTCATTTGCTTTTCGGATTTTATCACGCCCCGCTTTTTCAAGCAACGAAATTAAAAACGGACGCGGAAAAATTTTTTGCCGTGATTGACGGGGATTAAACGCTGTTGTAAAATTTCAAAGGAACAAGGGGTTTTAACTCCTAACTCCTAACTCCTAACTGATAAAAAGGGTTGATTGAATGCCGATACAATATTGGGCGTTCGCGGTGGCATGTGTGGTGTCGTTGCTCGTGACTCCGGCGGTGATTTTGCTGGCCAAGAGGACGGGCGCGCTGGACAAACCCGACGCCCGAAAAGTTCACAAGAAACCAATCCCGCGAATCGGCGGGCTTGCGATATACGCGGGGTTCATGGCGGCGGTGATTTTCGTCGCGATAAAGTTCGGGCTCGACGCCGAGATGGTCAGAGAAACTGTCGGGCTGGTTTTGTCGGGCAGTTTAATCGTTGCGCTCGGTTTGATTGACGATTATAAAAATCTTCCCGCGAAAATAAAATTGCTCGGACAAATCGGAGCGGCGGCAGTGTTGGTCGCGGCGTTCGACGTGCGAATCGATTTTGTCACTGACCCGTTCGGCGATTACATTTATTTGGAGTGGTTCGCGGTGCCCGCGACAATGTTTTGGCTCGTGGGGCTGACGAACACGGTGAACTTAATCGACGGGCTCGACGGATTGGCGGCGGGCGTTTCGGCGATTGCCTCGTTCACAATCATGCTCATTGCGCTGGAGCAGGATTTTATCTTGGTCGCGGTTTTGACGGCGGCATTGGCGGGCGCGGCAGTCGGCTTCCTCAAATACAATTTCAATCCCGCGCAAATTTTCATGGGCGACACGGGCTCAATGTTCCTGGGCTTCATGCTGGCGGGCATATCGGTTACGGGCGCAGTAAAATCCGTGGCGACAATCGCGCTGGTTGTGCCGGTCTTCGCGCTGGGCTTGCCGATACTCGACACGACTTTTGCCATCGTCAGACGACTGCGCGGCGGCGTTCCCATTTTCAAGCCCGACAAAGGTCATCTTCATCATCGGTTGCTGAGCGTCGGCTTCACGCAAAGGCAAGCAGTTCTTTTGATGTATGTGATAAGCGCGTTGTTCGGCTTGAGTGCGATTGCTTTGACGGCGGTCAGTTCCCAAATCGCGGTGCTGATTTTGTTCGTCGTCGTCGTCGCCATTTTCTACGGCGTAAAAAAATTGGGCATTGCCCGACCAATTAATTAGGAATTAGGAATGAGGAATTAGGAATTGGGAAGGAAGAATGAGGGATGAAAAAAGCCAATCCGATTCTCGATAAGAGTAAAGCCTTTGCGATTAGGATAGTGAATCTGTACAATTATCTCAAGGCTGACAAGTCCGAGTACGTTATGTCGAAGCAACTGTTGCGCAGCGGCACGAGCATAGGAGCCAATGTTAGGGAATCGGTCTACGCTCAATCGCGGGCAGATTTTTTGTCGAAAATGTACATCGCGCTGAAGGAAGCCAATGAATCTGCTTATTGGATTGAAATTCTTGAGGACACGAAATATCTGACGCTTGCACAGGCAAAGAGCATTCATGACGATTGTATTAAGCTGATAAAAATTCTGTCCTCGATAACCAACACCACAAAAAAATTCCTCATTCCTAATTGAACAACGGTGACAGTCATGAAAAAATTAAAAGTAATGTCGGTGTTCGGGACCAGACCCGAAGCAATTAAGATGGCACCCGTCGTCTTGGAGCTGTGCAAATATCCGCAGATTGAATCGCTCGTGGCGGTCACCGCTCAACATCGGGAAATGCTCGACCAAGTTTTGAATCTCTTTGACATCCGCCCCGACTTCGACCTGAACATCATGTCCGAGGGTCAAACGCTCTTCGACATCACCGACCGCGCGTTGCTCGGCTTGGACAAAGTTTTTGTGGCGGCCAAACCCGACGTCGTTTTGGTTCACGGCGACACGACCACCACCTTTGCCGGGGCTCTTGCGGCTTACTATCATCAAATAGAAGTGGGACACGTGGAGGCGGGGCTTCGCACGCAAAATAAATTCTCGCCCTACCCCGAAGAAATGAATCGCCGCTTGACCGGCGCGCTGGCCGATTTGCACTTCGCGCCAACCGCCACCGCCAAGGAAAATCTCCTGCGCGAAGGCGTCGACCCCGAAAAAATTTTCGTCACGGGCAACACCGTCATCGACGCGCTTTTCAAAACTGTCCGTGCCGATTTTTCTTTCCCCCAATTCAACTTCGACGGCAAACGAGTTATCCTCGTCACCACTCACCGCCGCGAAAATTTGGGCGAGCCCATGCGCCAAGTTTACAAAGCTCTGAAGTCTTTGCTTGAGGAATTTCCCGACGTCGAAATTATTTTCCCCGTGCACAAAAACCCGCGCGTCCGTGAAGTCGTCAACGATGAACTCGGCGGCATGGAACGCGTCCGATTGATTGACCCGCTCGATTATGAGCCGTTCGCCAACCTGATGAATCGCGCGACGCTGATTCTGACGGATTCGGGCGGCGTGCAAGAGGAAGCTCCCGCGCTTGGCAAACCCGTCCTCGTCCTGCGCGACACCACCGAACGCCCCGAAGCTGTGGACGCGGGCACCGTCAAGTTAATCGGCACCAATCAAGCCAAAGTCTACGCCGCGGCGAAACTTTTGCTCCAAGACGACGAAGAGTATCGCAAGATGGCGGAGGCGCGCAGCCCCTACGGCGACGGCCACGCCGCTCAAAGAATCGTCGAAGCTCTCTTGTGGCACCATGATTTTTCTTTTGACCGTCCCGAAGAATTCGGCGGTTGAAAAAATTTTCTTGACAGAAAAAACTTTGCGTGATATATTTCCCCGCGTTGAATCACTTTGCCGGCTTAGCTCAGTTGGTAGAGCAGCGCATTCGTAATGCGCAGGTCGAAGGTTCGAGTCCCTTAGCCGGCTCCATAATGAAAATCACAAGCCTCGGAGGAAACTTCGGGGCTTTCGCGTTTTCAATTAGGAATTAGGAATTGAAATTCTAACCCCTAACCACTAACCTTGCGCTTGATAAAAAAATTTTCTGTCACCTATAATGGAAAAAATTTTTAAGGAGATGGATTTCATGGCAGATATTATCAGAGGCACGAGCGGCAACGACAGCTTGATGACTTCGATATCGGGCTCTGCAGTCTACGGCTTGGGCGGCAACGACACATTGCGCAGCTCGGCCAACACCGTCACGCTCAGCGGCGGCGACGACAAGGATTACATTTACAATACCTACACCAACGCCACGCTTTTGGAAATTGTGGCGGACGGCGACGACGGCAACGACGAGATAATTTTAACCGCGCGCAACTCTACCCTCAGCGGCGGCAACGACAACGACACCGTGAGCGTAAACGGCAATGAAAATCTTCTGCGCGGCGGCAACGGTCATGACAGCCTGCGCAATTCGGGCAAAGACTCGACACTCGACGGGGGCGACGGCGACGACACCCTAATCAGCAGCGGCGATAACATTTCAATGTTTGGCGGCTCCGGTGCCGACACCCTTTACTCGAACGGCTTGAACGTGACGCTCGACGGCGGCAAAGGCAAGGATACCTTGAGCGTTTATAACAACAACAACGGGTCAGTGAACGGCGGCGACGACGACGACATAATTTACGTGTCGAATGCCAGGAGCGTGACGGTGACGGGCGGCAAAGGCAACGACTCGCTCAATGTGTGGGGCAACACAAGCTACAACGTGGAAGCGATAGTCGAATATGCCAAGGGCGACGGCAACGATACGATTTACGGCTTCGGCACAAACGACACGCTGGTGCTGACCACGGGCAAAATTTCCGGCTCTGTGCTCGTCGATAACAATGTGGTGCTGGCAGTGGGCTCGGGTTCGATAACGGTGCAGGGCGCGGCAACCTTGCAAACCTTCAACTTAATCGAATCGGCAACGGACAATATCGCCGAGATAAATCGCACGGACAGAAAAAAAATCAAAGGCACGAGCGCGGGCGACGAGATTATAAATTACGGCAACAGAGTGACGGTCGCGGCGTTTTCGGGCGACGATATCCTGCGCAATTACGGAGACAACTCCTCGCTCTCCGGTGCCAATGACCACGATTTGATTTTCAATTACGGAGACAACGTGACGATTGACGGCGGCAAAGGCAATGACTCTGTTCGCTCCAACGGCAACAACGTGATAATCGACGCGGGCTCGGGCAATGACTCTGTTCGCAACGACGGCGACGGTGTGACAATCGACGCAGGCGACGGCAACGACCTGGTGCGCAGTTACGGTTTCCAAGTCTCGATAAACGGCGGCAAAGGCAACGACACGATCATCGGGGGCGCGGACGACGATAAATTCGTGGGCGGCGCAGGCAACGATTCAATCCTCGGCGAGGCAGGCGACGACCTGCTCAGCGGCTCAGGCGGCAACGACACCTTGAACGGCGGCTCAGGCGATGATACCTTGAACGGGGGCGACGGCGCAGATAAACTTTACGGCAAGGACGGCAACGACAGCTTGAACGGCGGCAGCGGCAAAGACACCCTCAGCGGCGGCGACGGCGATGACGTTCTCCTCGGTGGCGCAAGCAACGATTCACTCTCAGGCGGCGACGGAAAAGATATGCTCGACGGCGGCAGCGGTTCGGATAAATTGAACGGCGGCGCAGGTGCCGACAAATTGGACGGCGGCAAGGGCAACGATTCGCTCTGGGGCGGCAAAGGAAATGACACGCTCACGGGCGGCGACGGCTCTGATACATTTATTTATGAGGCGGGCGACGGCAAAGACGTTATCGTCGGCTTTAGCAACGACGACAAGCTCACACTCGACGGGCTCGACTTCAAAGCCTCTTACAATCAAACGACCGCCGTCCTCACCCTCAAGCTCGATAACGGCTCAATCACTCTGCGCGAATTCGACGCCACGACTTTTAACATCGACGGCACCGATTATTCCATCAGCGGCAAAAAACTGGTTAGGAGTTAGGGTTGACTTCCCTAAATCCTAAATCCTAATTGAATCTTCGCGCGCGCCGGAAATTGACGGCAACAAGCGGGGTTAGAAAAAAATCTAATCACTAATCACTCTGCACTAAACACTAAAAATCCTGTCAAAATGGCGGGATTTTTTTTTGCGAGTGTGATACAATGCGCGGCATGGAAAAGAAATTGAAACTGATAACTTACGGGTGCCAAATGAACGTGGCGGACTCGGAGCGCATGGCGGGCTTGCTGAGGCAAATCGGTTACGCGCTCACCGACGACCTCGACGCGGCGGATTTGATTTTAATCAACACGTGCTGCGTGCGCGCGACGGCGGAGGATAAAGTCTTCGGGCAAATCGGCAGATTCAAAACTCTCAAACGGCTCAAGCCCGAATTAATTTTGGGCGTGGCGGGGTGCATGGCGCAAAAGGAAGGAGCGAATTTAATTAAGCGCGCGCCTCACGTCGATTTTGTTTTGGGCACGGGTCAGAGCTCGGAAGTTGCTCGCGTCGTTCAAAGTCTGGAGCATGAACGCAAACACTTCGTCGACACGTCGAATGTCAGCGGCGAAATCGGAGCGGAAGTTTTTCCTCTGCGCGGCGGTTGCGTCACGACCTTCGTGCCGATAATGTACGGCTGCAACAATTTTTGCACTTACTGCATCGTTCCTTACGTGCGCGGGCGGGAACGGAGCCGCAAGCCCGAAGAAATTTTCGCGGAGGTGGAGCAGGCCGTCGCCGAAGGTTTCAAGGAAATAACTTTGCTCGGACAAAACGTGAACTCATACGCGGGCGGCATGACGTTCGCTGAGCTGCTCAGTGCCGTGGATAAAATTTCGGGCGTGGAGCGGTTGCGCTTCATGACCAGTCACCCGAAAGATTTGTCCGACGAATTAATCGCGGCAATCGCGGGCGGGAAAAATATTTGCGAACACATCCACTTGCCCGTGCAATACGGCAGCGACAAAATTTTGCGGCGCATGAATCGCGTGTACACGGTCGAAAAATATTTGCGGCTGGTGGAAAAAATTCGCGCGGCAATTCCGAACGTGAGCCTGACCACTGATTTGATTGTCGGCTTCCCCGGCGAGACCGACGCAGATTTTTCCGAGACGCTGGACTTTCTGCGCGCGGTGAAGTTCGACGCGGCGTTCACGTTCATTTACTCCAAACGGAGCGGGACGCCCGCCGCAAACTTTGAAAACCAAATTGATGACGAGCTCAAGCACCGACGCCTCGACGCGCTCATGAAAGTTCAGAACGAAATCAGCCTGGAAAAAAATCGTGCGCTGGTCGATTCGGTCGTTGAAGTTTTGGTTGAGGGCGCGAGCAAGACCGACGAGAAAATTTTCATGGGGCGGACGCGCTCAAATAAATTGGTGCTGTTTGCTCACGGCGCGGAGCGAGCGGGCGACTTGGTCGACGTAAAAATTTCTCAAGCGCAAACGTGGCTGCTTAAGGGAATTAGGAATTAGGAATTAGGAATGAAAAAGCAAAGCCTTGACGCAAAAAAAATCGCGTTCATCACGTGCGTGAACAGCGACTGGTGGTACAGCGAGTGCCGCCTTTACCTCGAACACTTAAAAATCCCCGCGGGCATGACGGCCGAGTTTATCGACGTGCGCGACGCCGCCTCCATGACCGCCGGTTACAATCGCGCCATGAAATCTTCCGACGCCAAGTACAAAATTTATTTGCACCAAGATACTTTCGTCGTGAATAAAAATCTGGTGGCTGACCTGCTGAAAATTTTCGCGGACGAATCAATCGGCGTGGTCGGAGTGATTGGCTGCGTGAATCTGCCGGAGACGGGCGTGTGGTGGGACGGCATGCGGACATACGGGCGAGTGCTTCATGCTTGCGAGCCCGAAAGCGTCGTCGATTCGGAGTGCAACGAGCCCGACGGCGATTATCAAGAGGTTGAGTCGGTCGACGGGCTTTTTTTGGCGACGCAATATGATTTGCCTTGGCGCGAAGATTTATTTGACGGCTGGCATTTATATGACACGTCGCTTTGCAAGGAAATGGGGCGCGCGGGTTACAAAGTCGTCGTGCCGAATCAGTCGAAAGATTTTTGGTGTATTCATTGCCCGAAGGAAAAACCGCTTGACCCGAAATATCGCCGCTACCAAAAAATTTTCCTGCGCGAGTACGGCGCGGAATTAAATCCTGAGGTGTGACGTCCCCTCTTTCTCAAGAGTGGACTCGCAGAACCTGTCCTCATTGCTTGGGCTCATTCCTTCACTTGAATCGTTAATGACTTTTATTTTTTTGAATCAACTTTTCTTTTGCTTGTCCAAAAGAAAAGTTGCAAAAGAAAAGGACACCTCGCGGGGGCGGCTCCTCGCAAACGGTTTGGAGGTTAAGATTACCCGCAACTCAGAGTGCGCCGGATGACGCCATCACGGCGTCAGACGCGGCGCGGCGCGCGTCCATGCGCGCCTCAACTTGTCTCTTAACGGAGGTGTGAACGTGGAAGAAATTAAACCGAGCCTGATGGAATTCATTTCGGGCGAAGATTTTTTCGAGAAGATTTTGGTCGTGGAGAGCGCGGCGTATCTCGGACAGTTGCGCGAAAAATTTCCGACGGCCGAAATTTTTTTTGTCACGGCGAATGAAGAGCCGGCTTCCGCCGACGCAAAAATTTTTCGGCTGGATTATCGCGAGGAGCGGTTGCCCTTCCCCGAAGAATTTTTCGACGCAATCATCGGCGACTTGACGTTGGAGGTCGTCACGAATCCTCAAGACATCGCGGCGGGCTTCTCCAAGTACATAAAGCAGACGGGCTGTTGGCTGACGAGCTTCAGGAACATTCGCCACTGGAAAGTTTTGGAGCGGCTCATGCGCGGCGCGTTCGGCGGAATCGTCTCGCGGCTTTACACGCGCACGGAATTCGAGCGGCTGCTTTACGCGTCGTTTTATAAGGAAGTGCAAGTGTTGCCGCTGAAAAAAAAATCGCCGCCCGAACTTTTGGAGCGGCTGATAACCTGCGGCTTCGACAACTTCGACGACGATTTGCAGACGGAATTTTGGCTGGTGCGGGCGTCGCGTTCCATGCCGGAGCTCGCGCTGCTCAAGTCCATGTTCACGCCCGAAGTCCGCGCAAATTTATCGCGCCTCATTCATCGAATCGAATACGGCGTGGCGACCGAGGACAGCGTTAAAAATTTTTGGCGGCTCTTCGACGCGGAAAATATTTTCACGGATTATGCGGCGGCGTTCATTCGGAGCGTCGTCGTCCACCGCGAGGATTTTTATTGCAACCTGAAAAAATTTTCGTCGCGCGCCGAGCTTGAAGAGATTATCGACGAAGCTGAGTCGCTTTACGATTTTGATACGGGCAATCGTCTGCTGTAAAAAAATTATCCTCCACAAAGTGCGGAGGATTTTTTTGTCCGAAAATTTTAAAGCAGGATGTTGACGATGCCCTGGAAGATGCTGAAGATGAATCTTTGCAACGGCACGAAGATATAACTGAGCACGGGCGTCATTAAAATTATAAGCAGGAAGATGAAGCTGTAACGTTCGAGCTGAGCATAAGCGCGTGCCATTTCGTAGGGCAGGAGGTTGCGCAGGATGTGCGAGCCGTCGAGCGGCGGGATTGGCAGCATGTTGAAAATCGCAAAGTTGATGTTGTAGACGATAATCAGATTGAAGACGACGAGCAACCCTTCGGAGAGCGGGAAGTCGAGCTTGGCGAGCAAAACCAAAATAATCAGCGCGACGAACGAGGTGATTAAGTTCGAGGCGGGACCCGCGAGCGAAACGAGGATGTCATCGCGGCGCGGGTTAGAAAAATTCATCGGATTAATCTGAACGGGTTTTGCCCAGCCGAAGTGGACGAGGAAAAGCATTGCCAGACCGAGCGGGTCGACGTGCGCGGCGGGGTTGAGAGTGAGGCGTCCCTGCATGCGCGGCGTGAAGTCTCCGAGGGCGTCGGCGACGCGGGCGTGCGAGTATTCGTGAATGACCATGGCAATGACGATACCCGGTAAGCCCGCAACCAAATTCGTCAAGAAGCCGCCAATATCATCAAACATATTTTAACTCCTAACTCCTAACTCCAAACTCCTAACTTTGTCGGTGCGCTCCCAAGGAAGGTCGACGTCCGTCCTGCCGAAGTGCCCGTAAGCCGAAGTCTGCTTGTAAATCGGGCGGCGCAGGTCGAGCATTTTAATTATTCCCGCAGGGCGCAGGTCGAAGTTTTCGCGGACGAGTTTTTCAATGAGAGCCTCATCAACTTTCGCGGTGCCGAAGCTGTCGACGCGGACGCTGACGGGGCGCGCGACGCCGATTGCATACGCGAGCTGAATTTCGCATTCGTCAGCCAAGCCCGCCGCCACGATATTTTTCGCGACGTAACGAGCGGCGTAAGAGGCAGAGCGGTCAACCTTCGTGGGGTCTTTGCCGCTGAAAGCTCCGCCGCCGTGGCGCGCCCACCCGCCGTATGTGTCGACGATAATTTTTCTGCCGGTCAAGCCGCTGTCGCCCTGCGGTCCGCCGATGACAAATTTGCCCGTGGGGTTCACGAAAAATTTTGTTTCGGGCGTGAGCAACTCGGCGGGCACGACGGGTTTGACGACGTATTCAATCACGTCGCGTTTAATCTGCTCCAACGTGACGTCGGGGTTGTGCTGAGTGGAAACGACAATCGTATCGACGGCGACGGGTTTGCGTCCCTCATAAGCAATGGTGACTTGCGTCTTTCCGTCGGGGCGCAGGTAGTCAACCTCGTGAGTGACTTTGCGGACTTCGGCGAGGCGGCGTGCGAGTTTGTGTGCCAAGGAAATGGGCAGCGGCATGAACTCGGGCGTTTCTTTTGTCGCGTAACCGAACATCATGCCTTGGTCGCCCGCGCCGATTGCGTCTTCGATTGCCATGTCACCTTCGCGCGCCTCCAGAGCTTTGTTGACGCCCTGAGCAATGTCGGGCGATTGTTCGTCGAGCGAAATTAAAACTCCGACGGTGTCCGCGTCGAAGCCGTAAGCCGAGTTCGTGTAACCGATATCGCGAATCGCGCCGCGAATTATTTTTGCAATGTCAACATAACAGTTCGTGGAAATTTCTCCGACGACGTGAACTTGACCGGTGGTGACGAGCGTTTCGCAGGCGACGCGCCCCATGGGGTCTCTTTCTATAATTTCATCCAAGATGCTGTCGGAAATTCTGTCCGCGACTTTATCGGGGTGCCCTTCCGTCACGGATTCGGACGTAAACAATGTTCTGCGCATTCTTATACCTCGCCTTCAAAAAATTTTTGGTTTGCGCAAAGCTATCACGTTTACCCTTTACTGTCAAGCGGCGCGGCTCCTCCCTGCGATTGCGCTCAGGCACGGCGGAAAATTTTTCAAAGCCTTAAAGCAAACTTGAAAAGCAATAACGCATGTTGTATAATCGCGGCGAAGAATTTTCAATCAATTTGCAAGGGGGAAACTTTGAAATGATTTACACCGTAACTTTCAATCCCGCGATTGACTACATCATCCGTCTCGACAAGCTCACGACGGGCGCGATTAATCGCGTGACTTATGAGCAGGTGCTCGGCGGCGGCAAAGGCGTCAACGTCTCCATCGTCTTGGGCAACCTTGGTCACAAGTCCACGGCAACGGGTTTCCTCGCGGGCTTCACCGGTGACGAAATCGTCCGCCAGCTCCGCGACTTCAACGCCGACGACGACTTCGTTAAACTCGACGAAGGTTTCTCCCGAATCAACGTAAAAATCAAAGCCGACGTCGAAACCGAAATCAACGGGCAGGGACCCAAAATCAGCGAAGCCAAACGCGAAGAGCTCTTCAAAAAATTTGAGAAGCTCGGCGAGGGCGACACGCTCATCCTCTCCGGCTCCATCCCCAACACTTTGCCCGACGACATGTACGAACAAACGCTCAGCCGCATTCAGGGCAAGGGCGTGCGTTTCGTCGTCGACGCGGAAAAAGGTTTGCTCCTCAAAGTCTTGAAGTTCAATCCTTGGCTCATCAAACCCAACAACCACGAACTCGGCGATATGTTCGGCGTCAAGCTCAAGACCGACGAAGAAATTGTTACTTACGCCAAAAAACTCCAGGAGAAGGGCGCGCGCAACGTTCTCATCTCCATGGCGGGCGACGGCGCAATTTTCGTGCCCGAAGGCGGCGAGAAATTCTTCAAGTCCCCCGCACCCAAAGGCAAGCTCGTCAATTCCGTCGGCGCGGGCGATTCCATGGTCGCGGGTTTCGTCGCGGGTTACATTGAAAGCAACGGCGATTACGAACGCGCATTCAAGATGGGTCTGTGCACGGGCTCGGCGTCCGCCTTCTCAGAAAATCTCGCCACGCGCCCCGAAGTCGAAGCTCTGCTCAAAACTGTCTGACAAACTCCTTGCCAAAAATTGACAAAGGAGGTTACTCCACATGAAGATAACAAATTTTATTTCCAAAAAATCCATCGCGCTGAACGTGCACCCGTCCGACAAAAACGAAGCGATTGATATGCTCGTCGACCTGCTCATGACAGCGGGCTCAATCAAGGACAAAGCAATCGTCAAGCGCGACGTGCTCCGCCGCGAAACCCAAGGCTCCACGGGTCTGGCGAACGGCTTGGCGACTCCTCACGCGCAAAACTCTTCCGTCAAACGCCCGTCAATCTCAATCATCACCGTGCCCGACGGCGTCGAATTCAATTCGCTCGACAACAAACCTGCGCGGCTGTTGCTGTTGTTCGCGGCCCCGGAAAAGGCTGACGACGCGGCAATGACGAACATGGGCAGGTTGGCTGTCTTGCTCATGGACGACGAGTTCAAAGAAAATCTCATCAAGGCGAAGTCGCCCGCCGAAGTCATAAAGCTTATCGACGACAAAGAAATCGAACGCGCCAAGAGCGAGACGCCCGAACCCGACGTTTCCGCCAACACAAAAATTATCGCGGTCACCGCCTGCCCCACGGGTATTTCCTCATCGTTCATGGCGCGCGAGTCCCTCAAGAAATGCGCGGAGAAATTGGGCTTGAGCATTCGCGTTGAAGTTCACGGCGCGGCGGGCGTTTATCACGCGCTCACCGACGAAGAAATTAAAAATGCCGACGTGGTCATCGTGGCGGCCAGCAAAAAAATTCCCATGAAACGCTTCGACGGCAAGCTCATGATTCAGACGGCGGTCGGCACCGGCATTCGCAAACCCGAACAGCTCTTCAACCGAATCCAAGCGGGGCAGGCTCAGCCCTTCCACGCCACAGAGGACGACGAAACTTTGGGCGAAAAACTTTTCAACAAAATCAAAAGCATTTTCTCTTAAGCAGTGGTCAACATGCCAGGACATTTTATAAAAATTTTTTTGCTGACGGCGTTCCTCGTCACGGCGATTCACGCTCCGACATTCGCGGGCATAACTGAACCGCTGGAAATCGTCAACGAAACCGGCAAAACGATTCTGTCCCTGTACGCCGTTCCGATTCAGAAAAAAAGTTGGGGCAATGACCTCGTCGGCAGCGGCGTGATGAATCAAGGCGACCGACGCTCAATTCATTACGACACGAACTTCACGCGATATAAAATCAAAATCGAATTCGCCGACGGCTCGACGCTCACTCGCAACGACGTTGACTTACTCGACACGTGGCGGCTGAGTCTCAAGCGCGACGGCTCCTGCGACAAAAATGTTCGCGGATAAATTTTTTTATCGTCAACAGTCGGCGGCTTTGCGTCGTCGATTGAAATAGCCGCCGTCAGATTTTTTTGGCGGCGGCAGAAATTATTCATTCATACATTTGTAGTAAGGAGAAGTGCACTATGAGAGTTACCGATTTGCTCAAAAATGCGAGCATCGACCTCGGTGCCAAGGTCAAGGACAAACCCGACGCAATATCGCATCTGGTTGACTTGATGGAAAAGGGCGGCAACCTCAAGAACAAAGAACAGTACAAAAAAGATGTCTTTGCTCGTGAGGCGTCCGGCACCACCGGTCTCGGCGACGGCATTGCCACCCCGCACGCAAAATCTGCGGGCGTCAAGGCACCCGGTCTGGCGGCAATGACCATCCCCGAAGGCATTGACTTCGAGTCAATGGACGGAAACCCCGCGCGGTTATTCTTCGCAATCGCGGCACCCGACGGCGGCAACGACGAACATTTGATGATTCTGTCGAAGCTGGCAACCATGGTCATGGATCCCGACTTCAAGGAAGCTCTTATCAAGGCGACCACGAAGGAAGAGTTCCTCAAGATTATCGACGACAAAGAGGACGGCAAGTTCCAGGCACCCGCCGACAGCGCAAACGCCGCGCCCGCACCCGTCGCCGACCACATTCAAATCTTGGCAGTCACCGCTTGCCCCACGGGTATCGCGCACACCTTCATGGCGGCGGAAAGTTTGGAGCAGCACGCAAAGAAACGCGGCATTTCGATTAAGGTCGAGACAAACGGTTCGGGCGGCGCGAAAAATGTTTTGACTGCCGACGAAATTGCCAAGGCGGACGGAATCATCGTCGCGGCGGATAAGAACGTCGCAATGGCTCGCTTCGACGGCAAGCACGTCGTCATCACCAAAGTCGCCGACGGTATCAACAAGGCGGACGAACTCATCGACAAAGCACTCGGCGGCAACGCTCCGATTTACCACGCCAAGGCGGGCGAATCTGCGGGCGACGAAGGCGGCGGCGGCGGCGAGAACGAAAGTATCGGGCGTCAAGTTTATAAGCACCTGATGAACGGCGTCTCGCACATGCTCCCGTTCGTTATCGGCGGCGGTATCTTAATCGCCATTTCCTTCCTGATTGACGGCGCGTCCGTCGACCTGAACAGCTTGCCGCCCGAAGAGCGCGGAAAGTTCGGTTCAATCACTCCTGCCGCCGCGACCTTCATGGGAATCGGCGGCGCGTCCTTCGGGTTCATGCTCCCCGTCCTCGCAGGATTTATTTCCATGTCAATCGCTGACCGCCCGGGCTTGGCGGCGGGCTTCGTCGGCGGCGCGCTCAGTGCCTCCAACGGCTCCGGCTTCCTCGGCGCATTGCTCGCAGGTTTCATTGCAGGTTTCGTCGTCAACTGGCTCAAGAAAGCTCTGCAAGTCCTGCCTCCCTCGCTCGAAGGCACCAAGCCGATTCTCTTTTATCCGTTGCTCGGCGTTTTGATTATCGGTCTTGTCTGTAACTTTGTTATCGGTCCTCCCGTGTCGGGCATCAACGAAGCACTCAAAGATACTCTCGCCAACATGGATCCGAACGCCAAGCTCGTCATGGGCGCGGTTATCGGCGGCATGATGGCTGTCGACATGGGCGGTCCTTTGAACAAGGCGGCTTACGTCACGGGCGTCGGTCTCTTGGCTGACGGCAACTATTACGTCATCGCGGCGGCAATGGCGGGCGGCATGGTTCCCCCGATTGCCATTGCGCTCGCCACGATTTTCTTCAAGAACAAATTCACCAAGAGCGAACAGAAAACCACCGCGACCAACATCATCATGGGCTTGTCGTTCATCACTGAAGGCGCGATTCCGTTCGCGGCCGGCGACCCGCTCCACGTCATTCCCGCGTGCGTTGTCGGCTCGGCAATTGCGGGTGCGGGCGTCATGGCATTTGGTTGCACGCTCATGGCTCCTCACGGCGGAATTTTCGTCGTCCCGACAATCGGCAATCCGCTCATGTATCTCGCCTCAATCATCGTCGGCTCAATCGTCGGCTGCGTGATTCTCGGCTTCATCCGTAAACCGCGTCCTCAAGACTGACAAATAATTTCTCTGAAAACCAAACCGACCAAAACGGCGGCAGGCTCCGAAAGCTTGTCGCCGAATTTTTTTGTCCGCTCAGATTTTTTTGTCACCGCTGAAAAAAATTTTGCCCGCTCAGAATTTTTTATCGCCGAGGAAAATTTTTGTCCGCTCAGATTTTTTGTCGCCGCCGGAAAATTTTTTCCGCTCAGATTTTTTGTCGCCGAGGAAAATTTTTGTCCGCTCAGATTTTTTTGTCGCCGCCGGAAAATTTTCGCCCGCTCAGATTTTTTTGTCGCCGCCGGAAAATTTTCGCCCGCTCAGATTTTTTGTCGCCGAGGAAAATTTTTGTCCGCTCAGATTTTTTTTATCGCTGCTGAAAAAATTTTGCCTGCGCGGACTTTTACTGTATAATGGAAAAAATTTTTCGAGGAGGCGATTTTGTGTTCAAGAAAACCAAAATCATCTGCACGCAGGGACCCGCGACCGACGCGCCGGGAGTTATCGAGGGGCTCATCGACAACGGCATGAACGCCGCCCGCTTCAACTTCTCGCACGGCGACCACGCCGGCCACAAGAAACGTATCGACGCCGTGAGAGCCGCCGCCAAAGCCAAGGGCAAAATCATTTCGCTGGTTCTGGACACCAAGGGACCCGAAATGCGGCTCGGCGAGTTCAAGGACGGCTCGGTTCAGCTCGTCGAAGGCAACAAGTTCGCGCTCATCAATGACGACATCCTCGGCGACGAAACTCGGGCGTCCGTCACGCACAAACTCCTTTACACCGAAGTCAAAGTCGGCGACAAGCTCCTGCTCAACGACGGGCTGGTTGAACTTCAAATCGACGAGATTAAAGACAAAAATATTTACACGACGATTTTAAACTCCGGCAAGATGAGCAGTCGCAAACGCGTCGCCGCGCCCGGGGTTGCGCTCGGACTGCCCGCCATCTCCGAACAAGACCGCAAGGATATTCTCTTCGGCATCGAAAACGATATGGACTTCGTGGCAGCCAGTTTCATTCAGCGCGCCGCCGACGTCGAGGCCTTGCGCGAATTAATCGTCGGCAACGGCGGACACATGGAAATCATTTCCAAAATCGAAAACCTTGAGGGCGTCAAGAACATCGACGAGATTATCGCGGTCAGCGACGGGATTATGGTCGCGCGCGGAGATTTGGGCGTCGAGATTCCCGCCGAGGACGTTCCGATTATCCAAAAGGATATCATCAAGAAATGCAACGCCGTGGGCAAACCCGTCGTCGTCGCCACGCAAATGTTGGAGAGCATGACCGTTAATCCCCGCCCGACCCGCGCTGAAGTTTCCGACGTGGGCAACGCGATAATCGACGGCGCGGATGTCATCATGCTCAGCGGCGAGACTGCCGGTGGAAAATATCCCGTCGAAGCCGCCACCATGATGAATCAAATCGCCCTGAGGATTGAGGAGTCACTTGAGTACAAAGAAATTTTCCTGAAGAAGGGCATGCACAGAAAAAATTCTCACACCGACGCGATTGCTCATGCGACCGTTCAGCTGTGTTACGAACTGAACGCCACCGCGATTATCACGCCGACCCGTTCGGGTTACACCACGTGCGTCGTCTCCAAGTACAAGCCCAAGGCTCCGATTATCGCCTTCACGCAGAACGACCAGGTTGCTCGCCACCTGAACCTGCGCTGGGGAGTTTATCCCATCTCCGGTACGCCCTGGCTCGACATCGTCCAGATGATTGATTACTCCTCGGCCAGCGCGCTCGAAAAAGGTTTCGTTCAGAAGGGCGACCTCGTCATCCTCACGGCGGGCATGAAGTATGGAGAGGGCGGCACCAGTTCCATTCGCCTGCACACCATTTAAAATTTTATCCGTCGAAAAATTTTTCCCGTCGAAAACTCGGCGGGATTTTTTTCAGTGAGGAGATTCATCATGGACAAAAATTTTCTCGACACGCTGAGCAAAGACGGCGACGCTTACTCAATCCGCTCCGCCGAAGATTTGTGCAACCTCTCCGAGTACGTGAACGCCGGCAACGACTGCGACGAAAAAATTTTCAAGCTCGCCAATGACATCGACCTGAGCTCCGTAGAAAATTTTACGCCGATTGGCAACTACGATAATCCGTTCGTGGGCACCTTCGACGGCGACGGAAAAATCATCAGCAATTTAAAAATCGTCGGCGAAAATTACGTCGGGCTCTTCGGTTGCAATGCAGGCAAGATTAAGAACTTGAACTTGAGCAAAGTCGAAATAAAAGCCTGTAATTTCATTGGCGGACTTGTCGGCTTCAACTACGGCGGCACGATTGAAAATTGCACGGCGAGTGGCACTGTCTGCGGCTCTAAACTTGTCGGCGGGCTCGTCGGCTTCAACTACGGCGGCACGATTGAAAATTGCACGGCGAGTGGCAACGTCTGCGGCTCTAAACTTGTCGGCGGGCTCGTCGGCAATAACGACAACGGCACGATTGAAAATTGCACGGCGAGTGGCACTGTCTGCGGTGTGGAAGATGTCGGCGGGCTCGTCGGCTCCAACGGCGGCGGCACGATTGAAAATTGCACGGCGAGTGGCAACGTCTGCGGTGTGGAAGATGTCGGCGGACTCGTCGGATACTACGGCGGATACTACGGCGGCAAAATTCAAAACTGCTCGGCAAGCGGCTCCGTCAGCGGCAAGGACAGTGTCGGCGGATTCGTCGGCAGCAACGGCGGCAAAATTCAAAACTGCTCGGCAAGCGGCTCCGTCAGCGGCAATATGAACGTCGGAGGGCTCGTCGGTTCAAACGACAGCGACATTGAAAACTTCAGCGGCGCCGTCAGCAATCACGACGAAATTATATAGACAGCGCAAAATTTTTTGTTTATAATTCGCGCAGTGGAAGATTCAACTTTCAGAAAATTGGAGGGGGTTCTTTAATGAAAGGCGGCAACAAACCAATTTACGTCATCGGGCACAGAAATCCTGACACGGACTCGATTTGCTCGGCGATTGGCTACTCGCACCTCAAGCAGGCTCGCGGCGTCAATGCCGTGCCCGCCCGCTGCGGAAAAATTAACAACGAGACAAAATACGCACTCGAATATTTCAAAGTGGATCAGCCGTTGCTCTTGACCGATTTGTATCCGCGCGTCAAAGACGTTGCGCTCGAATGCAAAACCGTCGTCCGCCAACACGACACGCTCCGCCACCTCGGTGAAGTCATGCGCAAGAGCGAATTGCAATCCGTGCCCGTCACAGACTCCAACGGCGACCTCGTCGGTATCGTCACCGTCAGCGACCTGGCCAAAAGATATTTCCTTGAGCTCGGACTGCAAAGCCTCGTCGACCTGCGCGTTCGTTATCGTGACATCATGCAGGCGACCGAAGCAAAAGTTTTGATCAGCGCGGACGAAAACGCACTCATCGAAGGCAACATCATCATCGCGTCGGGCTCGGCCTTCTCGACCGTCAGCATCCTCAACAAAAAAGATATCGTCCTCGTCGGCGACAGAAGCAAGGACACTTTGATTAAGTTCCTCGAATGCGAAATCGCTTGCCTCATCGTCACGCAGAACAGCCGAATCGACGCTGAAGTTTTGGAGGAGGCTCAGAAGCGGGGAGTCTTCGTTTTGCTCACGCCTTACGACACTTACACCGTCGGGCGGCTGATTAATCAGTGCGTGCCCATCCGTCGAATCATGCATTCAAACCCCGTGTGCTTCCGCCCCATGGATTTGCTCAGCGACATCAAGGGCGTCATGGACGAGCACCGCTACCGCAGCTACCCCGTCGTCGAAAACGGAAAACTCGTCGGCTTGGTCAGCGCGGATGAAATCATGCTCCCCGAACGCGAGAAAGTTATCCTCGTCGACCACAACGAACGCGGGCAGGCCGTCGAAGGCATTGAGGACGCAAAGATTGTGGAAATCATCGACCACCACAGACTCGGCGGCGTCCAGACTTCAGAGCCCATTTACATTCACCAGGAACCCGTCGGCTGCACCTGCACAATCGTGGCGAATATGCATTGGCACCAAGACGTTGAAATCCCTCCGTCAATCGCGGGGCTGCTCCTCAGCGCGATTATCTCCGACACCGTCCTTTTCAAATCTCCGACCTGCACGCCTTACGACAAAAAAACCGCCGAGCGTCTCGCGGACATCGCCGGCGTCAACCTCAAGGAATACGGCTTGGCAATGTTGCGGGCGGGCGCGGGCGTCGGCGACAAAACTCCCGCCGAAATTGCCAAGAACGACCTCAAGGAATTCAAGATTGGCGATTATCGAATCATCGTCAGCCAAATCTCCGTCATGGACCCCAAAGAAATTCTTGACCGGGAAGAGCAACTCATTGCCTTCATGAAAGAGAATATCGAGCGCGAAGGTTTCGACATGCATTTGCTCATGGCGACAGATATTTTGGAAGAGGCGACGTATCTGCTTTACGCCGGCTCTCCGCGCACTTTAATCGGCGAGGCGTTCAAGAAGGACGCCAGCGGCACGCACGTATTTTTGCCGGGCGTGATGAGCCGCAAGAAGCAAGTGGTGCCTCCGCTCTCCGAAGCCGTCAAACGAATCGGCAACGACGCGCGCTGAACTCCGTAAAAATTTTTCAAGCGTATAAAAAAATTTTCCCCGTCGAAGTCGGCGGGGATTTTTTTCTCGTTGTGTGATAAAATAAATCTGTCAGAAAGGAGGTGATGCTGTGGAGGATACGTTAAAAGAGCTTTTGGGGGATTTCGTCTTGTTGGCGGCTGCCATAGATTACGGCAGCAAGTTTATAAAATGGTTGGCAAGATTCCTTACAAAGCACAAAAGCCCGCGCAAGCGTCGACTGAAGTAAAGCGCAAGCGTGAGGCTCCAAGGGCAGGGCGGTGCGATAAACCGCCTTGCTTGTATCCTACCATAGCAAAATTATGAAGTCAAATCTTACCATTCCAACTTTATTCATTGTTGCGACTGTGCTCTTTGTGGTCTTCGGAGATGGTTTTGTGGAAAGTTGGAAAAGTTTCTTCGTCGGTGCATTGTTCACTTTGTCAGTGCTTGACATTGGAAAGGAGTTAATGCGTCGTGCTTCGCGGCGATAAAATTTTTCACGCGCGCGCAGGCTTGAGCCTCTTCATGTGATAAGAATACGCGGCGATTAAAAATATCATCGTGATGAACCAGCTGATTGGATAGACCGCCATGAGCGTCGAATAAGTCGGAATGTTTCTGAACATGGTGAAAACCCAAACGACGCGCGTGCCGCACACGCAAATCAAAGTTATCACGGCGGGCGTCAACGAAATTCCGTAGCCGCGCAGAGCACCCGACAGCCCCTCCATCACCACGTTGATTAGTTCGGGCAGGACAATGTACCACAGACGAATCACGCCCAGGCGAATGACTTCGGGGTCGCTGTTGAAGAGAGCCAAAACCTCCTCGGCGAAAAATAAAATGAAGAAGCAGAGCGTTTGCATGAAGAGCGCGCTCAAGCCCATGGAAACCCAAGTCGCGCGCCTGCACCGCAGAAAATTTCCCGCGCCGTAATTTTGTCCGACAAAAGTCGTTGCCGCCTGCCCGAAGCCGTTGACGACGCAGAAAACATTTATCTCAATCGTGAAGGCCGCCGCCGAAGCAGCCATGGCGTCCGCGCCGAGAGAATTTATCGCGGCTTGGATTAAAAGATTCGACAGGGAGAAAACCATGCCTTGGACGCCCGCGGGCAAACCGATTCGGATAATTTCAAAAAGTTCTTCCTTGTCGACGAGCAGCGCGTTCAAGTGGAGTTTGATGACGCCGTCGGCTTTTAAAAGTTCCGCGAACAAAATTATCGCGCTGAAAAAGTTTGCGAGAGTCGTCGCCGCCGCCACGCCCGCAATTCCCAAATCAAATTGCAGGACGAACAAAAGGTTCAGCAAAATGTTCACTCCGCCGGCAAAGGTCAGAGCAATCAGAGGCGTGCGCGTGTCGCCCTTGCTGCGGAAAATCGCCGCCTGAAAATTGTAAAGACTAATCGCGGGCAAGCCGAGCAAAAAAATTCTCAGATAACTTTCCGCCATGTCCACGACGCTTGCGGGCACTTCGAGGAAATAAAAAATCGGTTCGACCAAAAGTTCGCCGAGGAGACAGAAAAAAATTCCCGCGGCAATCGACAAAACAAAAGCCGTGCTCACCGCCGCGTGGGCACGGTCAATTCTTTTTGCGCCGATGTTTTGGGCAATGACGACGTTTGCGCCGAGGCTCAAGCCCATCATCAAGCTGACAATCAGCCCGACCATGGAGATGTTGTTCCCGACGGCGGCCATTGCATTTTTGCCGACGAACTTTCCGAGCGTGAAGACATCCGCGGCGTTGAGGAGCTGTTGCATGACGCCGGTTAGCGCGAGCGGCAACGCGAACAAAATTATTTTGTCCCACAGCGAGCCGTGGAGCATGTCGATGTCTCTTGCATTAAATTTCATCAAATCAAGTCCCGAATCTGTTTAGTTAGGAGTTAGGAGTTTTGAAATCTCTAAATCCTAATCGACACGTCGCCCGCGTAAACTGCCCGCCGCCCGCTTTCCGTTTCGACGACGAGCGCGCCGTCCGAGTTCAAGTCAACAGCTTTGCCCGTGAAATTTTCGCCGTCGCTCAACGAAATCACTCGAACATTTTTTCCGAGCGTCACGTTATAATCTCTCCAAAGTTTCAAGACTTCAGCGAAACCCGACGCGCTGACCGTGAGATAAAGTTTGTCGAACTCTTCGAGGAGTGCGCGGAAAAATTGGACGCGAGAAATTTCTTCGCCGCTCATCTCCGACAGCGACGCGGCGATTGGCTGAAGTTCTTCGGGAAATTCTTCGCGGCTTATGTTGACGTTAATGCCAATTCCTATTACCATATAAGTTATCTTGGCGAGTTCGGCAGTTATCTCCGTCAAGATGCCGACGAGCTTCCGATTGTCGAACATGATATCGTTCGGCCACTTAATCCCCGCCGTGAGGTTGAAACGTTTCATGGCCTCGGCGACGGCGACCGCCGCCATGAGCGTGAACTTGGGCGCGTCGTGCGGCAAAAAATTCGGGCGCAGGATGACCGAAAACCAAATTCCTTTTCCGCGCGGCGAATAAAAATTTCTTTCGAGACGCCCCTTGCCGCTGTGCTGCTCCTCGGCGACGACGATTGTGCCCTCGGCCGCCCCGTGATATGCCAGAGCTTTGGCGATTCGGTTTGTCGAGTCGACGGAGGGTTCGTAATGCATTTCTTTGCCGATGATTTGAGTGTCGAGCCCGATTTGAATTTCGCCGGGCAAGAGCAGGTCGGGCGCGTCCTTGAGCTTGTAACCGCGGCGCGCGTTGCTGATGATTTCGTAACCGTTGTCGCGAAGTTTTTGAATATGCTTCCAGACGGCGGTACGGGAAACTCCAAGCTTGCCGGCGATGCTTTCACCCGACGTAAAATTTTCTCCCGCGTTCTTCAAAATTTCGACGATTGTCTTTCGCATATTCATTCACCTCGCGTGAAAGCTTAGCATACTTCGTTCTACATTTCAATCAGGAATACTTTTAATAATCTTTTCAGGAACAGCTGATATATTCAATTAGGAATTAGGAATTAGAAATTAGAAATTAGGGATTAGGGATTAGGGATTTACAACTCCAAACTCCAAACTCCTAACTCCTAAGAGGGGAGGTCGCGCCTTGAAGAAAAAACTTTTCGGCGGAGCGATTTTAATAGCACTGATAAGCGCGGCGTTGACTTTGGGGCTTGTGTGTTTGCTTTTGGGTTTGAACTCGGGCAACGCGCTCGACCTGGGCAGATTTTTTGTCGCGCTCAGATTCATTGAAAGAAATTACGTGCAAGAGGTCAGCCGCCGCCAGCTGATTGACGGAGCGATTAACGGCATGGTCAATTCGCTCGGCGACCCGCACTCGGTTTATCTCGCGCCGCAACTTTACAGCCAGCTGCGCGCCGTGACCAGCGGAGCATTCGGCGGAATAGGAGTGTACATGGGCTTCAAGAACGGCGTCGTGCAAGTCATGAGCGTCATACCCGACAGCCCCGGGCAACGCGCGGGACTTCAGGCGGGCGACGAAATTTTGGCGGTGGACGGCAAACCCGTCGAAGAAATTTCTCCGAGTGAAGTCGCGCTGAAAATCCGCGGGGAAATCGGGACGCCCGTCGAACTTTTGATTCACCGCGAAGGCTTCGAAGACACGGTTTACAATTTGACGCGCGAAATTATCAAGGACAAGAGCGTGGCGGGCAAGATGATTGACGAGCGACTCGCTTACATAAAAATTGCCAGCTTCAGCGAGAGCACCGGCGACGAATTTAAATCCGTGTTCGGCGAACTCGAACGCGCGGGCATGAAAGGTTTCGTCCTCGACATGCGCCAAAACCCCGGCGGAGTCGTTGACGGCTGCATTGAAATTGGTCAGGAGATTGTGCCGAAGGGGACAATTACTTCCGTGATTAAGCGCGACGGCTCTAAGGAAGTTTACACCTCGGATTTGCCCGCCGCGAAGTTCCCGATTGTCGTTTTGATTGACGAGAACAGTGCCAGTGCCGCCGAACTTTTGGCGGGCGCGTTGCAGGACACAAAGGCGGCAATCGTCGTGGGCGAGACAAGTTACGGCAAAGGCTCGGTGCAAACGCTCATTCCCATGGCGCACGACGACGGACTCAAGCTTACAATCGCGAAGTATTACACACCGAACGGCAAATGCATTGACGGGCTCGGCATCACGCCCGACGTGGAAATAATTTCGCCGCCGACGCCGCACCCGATGTACGATTTGAATCTTGACGCTCAAGACGATTTGCAACTTGCCAAAGCCGAAGAACTTTTGAGGCACCAGGTTGACGCGGGAAAAATTTTATTCGACGATGACTTTTGGAAGACGGACGCGGTCAGCCTGCAGTGAAAGTTGTCGACGCAAAAAAATTTTTCCGCGCGATGAATTTGTTGTCACGAAAAATTTTTTGTGATAAACTGTCGGCAGAGATTGAATGGGAGATGATGTCATGAAAAAATTTTTTGCCGCCTTCGCGCTCGTGTTGATGACGGCGTTGGTTTCCTTCGCGCCGCAAGCCTCCGCCGAGGTTCACATTGATTTTTTCCAAACCGATCTTCATCCGGAAAGCAACGAAGTTATCTTCCAAACGAAAATGAGGAACACGCTCGATAAGCCCGTGGTCGTCACGCGAATTGATATCCGCTCGATAAAACTTTTTGACGCGGAAGGAAATTTGCTTTGGCAAAACGCGGCGACCTTCGACAACATCAACATTTCCATTCCCGCGAACGGCGAAGTTCAAGTGCCGGTCAGAATTTACGACGCGCCCGACGTTCCGAATTACAACGGCGAGGGCACTTGGCAAGACGACACTTGGATTGAATGGGTAATCGCAGAATAAAAAAAATCTTTCGGTCTCCGCAGGAAAAATTCTTGCGGGGGCTTTTTTGTTGTCACGAAAAATTTTCTGTGATAAACTTGCCGCGAAGAAACGGAGGTAAAAAATTTGGACGAGAAAAAAATTCATAAGGTTGATGACTTCGGCGACGCCCCCGAAGACGAGCCGCGTGAAGATGATTTGCCCAACGTCATGCCGCTCAACTCTCACGACGAGGACGACGACGAAATAGAAGTTCACTTCGACGAGGCGGCCGCGCAGGTCGAGGCGGTCGAGGGCGATTACGGCGCAGACCAAATTCAAATCTTGGAAGGGCTGGAGGCGGTCAGACTTCGCCCGGGCATGTACATCGGCTCCACGAGCGAGCGCGGGCTTCATCATTTGGTTTACGAGGTCGTCGACAATTCGATTGACGAGGCGTTGGCGGGCTTCTGCACGGAAATTACCGTGACGATTGAGGCGGACAACTCAATCACCGTCAGCGACAACGGACGCGGCATCCCCGTCGACATGCACGAGAGCGGCAAGCCCGCGGTCGAGGTCGTGTTGACTGTGTTGCACGCGGGCGGAAAGTTCGGCGACGGCGGATACAAAGTCAGCGGCGGTTTGCACGGCGTGGGCGTCAGCGTCGTCAACGCGCTGAGCAAATCCATGGAGGTTGAAGTTCGCCGCGACGGAAAAATTTATCGGATAACTTTCTCGCGCGGCGTGACCGTCAAACCGCTGGAGGTTATCGGCTCCGCGCAGGACACGGGAACAAAAGTTCACTTCCTGCCCGACGACGAAATTTTCACCGTCTTGGAGTTCAACTTCGACACGCTCAAGCACAGACTCCGCGAGCTGGCATTTTTGAACAGCGGCATAAAAATTTCCTTGAACGACGAGCGCACGGGCGAGAAAAAAGAATTTCACTTCGACGGCGGAATAAAATCTTTCGTCGAGCACCTGAATCGCAAGAAAGAAAAAATTAATCCGCAGCCGATTTACTTCAACGGGCGCAGGGACGATGCCGTGGTCGAGGTCGCCATGCAATACACCGACGACTTCCGCGAAAATATTTTCAGTTACGTCAACAACATCAACACCGAGGAAGGCGGCATGCACCTTGCCGGCTTCCGCACAGCTTTAACCAAAGTCGCAAACGATTTTGCCAAACGCCACAATCTTTTGAAGAGCAATGACAACGCGCTCAACGGCGAGGACGTTCGCGAAGGGCTGACGGCGGTCATCAGCGTC
The DNA here is from genome assembly GCA_017527075.1 of Selenomonadaceae bacterium. Classification (GTDB taxonomy): domain Bacteria; phylum Bacillota; class Negativicutes; order Selenomonadales; family Selenomonadaceae; genus Quinella. The sequence goes on along the minus strand of JAFXQM010000010.1, from coordinate 40,088 downwards.
AAGCTCCACAATCCGCAGTTCGAAGGTCAAACCAAAACCAAGCTCGGCAACGTGGAGATTCGCTCGCTGGTCAGCGCGGTCGTCAACGAAAGCCTGAGCGAATTCTTTGAAGAAAATCCCGCGATAACCAAACAGATTCTGGAAAAGGCAGTCATGGCGGCGCGGGCCCGTGAGGCAGCTCGCAAGGCGCGCGAACTCACTCGGCGGAAGAACGCGCTGGAAATTTCTTCACTGCCCGGCAAGCTCGCCGATTGCTCCGTCAAAGACCCCGACCAGGCAGAAATTTATATCGTCGAGGGAGACAGCGCGGGCGGCTCCGCGAAGCAGGGACGTGACAGGAGATTCCAAGCGATTCTTCCTTTGCGCGGAAAAATTTTGAACGTGGAGAAGGCGCGGCTCGATAAAATTTTCGCCAACGCCGAGATTCGCACGATGATTACGGCGTTCGGCACGGGCGTAAGCAACGAATTCGATTTGAGCAAACGCCGTTACGGAAAAATTATCATCATGACGGACGCGGACGTCGACGGCGCGCACATTCGGACGCTGCTGCTGACTTTCTTTTACCGTTACATGAAACCGCTCGTCGAACACGGCCACGTTTACATTGCCCAGCCGCCGCTCTACCAAATCCGCAAGGGCAAAAGTCACTGGTACACTTACAGCGACGAGGAACTCGCCAAAAAGCTCGACGAGGTCGGACGCGACGGCGCGACGGTTCAAAGGTACAAAGGCTTGGGCGAGATGAATCCCGAACAGCTTTGGGAAACGACAATGGACCCGACGACCCGCACCATGCTCCGCGTTGAAATTAATGACGCGGTGGAGGCGGACGAGCTCTTCACGATTTTGATGGGCGACCAAGTTGCCCCGCGCAGGCAGTTCATTGAAGAAAACGCGCTCCTCGTGAGAAGCTTGGACATCTGATAAAAATTTTTTCCCGCAGAAAAATTCTCGCGGGAATTTTTTTGCAAACCATTATCAAGAAGCTTGACAAGATTATTAATCGGGTTTATCATTGCGGCGGCTTGAAGAAGATTTGAGAAGCAAAATCATTTGAGGAAACACGGCCACTCAAATTTGAAAACCTTCTCGATGAATCCGAAAGCCCCGTAAAAATTTTTTTCAGTCGATTCATTGGAGGCATTCAAAATGAAGAAGACAGTAGCAGCAGCATTGGCGGCGGCGGTCGTCGTCGGAGCAAGTTCAACAACGTTCGCGGCGGCGAATCCCTTCAGCGACGTGCCCGCAGGTCACTGGGCTTATCAGTCGGTTGCGAAGCTCGCGGCTGAAGGCGTCATCGAAGGTTACGGCGACGGAACCTATCGCGGCGACCGCAACATCACCCGTTACGAAATGGCGCAGATGGTTGCCAAGGCCATGGCGAAAAATCCGACGGGCGCAAGCAAAGCCGACCTCGACAGACTCGCGGCCGAATTCCGTGACGAGCTGGACGCATTGGGTGTTCGCGTCTCCGAGCTGGAAAAATACGCCGACAAAGTTGTTTGGCAGGGCAAATTGGAATACACTTACGAGCAGACCAAGACTGACCCGCAACACACCGGCCGCAAGACGAAGGAAACTTCCAACGGATACATCTTCCGTCTTGAACCCAAGGCTTACGTCAACGACCACTGGACAGTCAACGCGCGTATCGACGCCGAGGGCGACATGAAGAAAGACACGACGACCAACTTTGAACTCAAGCGCGCGTGGGCGGAAGGCGATTACGGCAAACTTAATCTCAAAGTCGGCAGGTTTGAATTCTACCCCGAAGGCGAATTCGGTCTCATGTGGGATACGGAAATTTCGGGCGGCTCGGTCTCTTACGGCGACAGCAGCAAATGGCTGTTCAGCGTATTGGGCGGACGCGTGACTGCCGACGGCATTGCCGGTGGTGTTTGGGGCGAGAACGGCTCCGAGGATGACCCCGCGACGGTTGCCAGTGTGCGCATCGATTACAACGTTGACCAAAACAAAGGTTTCTTCGGCGGCGCGGGCTGGTACGGCATTAAAGACAACGACCTGGCTTGGAGCCAAAACCGTTACTTCAAAAAAATCTTTAACGAGTCAATCGACGCGGAAGACAATTACGCCCGCAAGAGTTACAACAAAGGAAACATCTGGACGGTAAACCTCGGTTACAAGTTCACCGACCTGCTTTTAATCAAGGGCACGTATGCTCAGAACACCAAGGCGGACTTCGAGGATAAGGCGTGGCAGGCTGAGATTGATTACGGCAACTACGACGACGCCTCCGAGAAAGGTCAATGGAATGTCTTCGCGGGATATCGCAAGCTCGGCACGAACGTTTCATTCGCGTCCACGGAAGAAGACGCAATGCGCGGCACTCGCGGCTTTGTCGTCGGCGCGTCTTGGGCTCCGTTCAAAAATATCGGCCTTATCGCAAAATATTTCGACGGCAAATATATCACCGAAGGTGCTTTCGGCGGGCACGGCAAAGCTCGTCGAATCTTCGGGCGCGTCGAATTCTTCTTCTAAAATTTAACCTGAACACTCACGGGCTCCCGAACAATCGGGGGCTCTTTTTTTAATTAGGAATTAGGAGTTAGGAGTTAATTTCTTCGACAAAAATTTTCCGCGTGATATAATTCGCGCGAGGTGATTCTGATGAAAAAATTTTTTACGGCTGTGCTCGTCGCGCTGATTGTCGGCGTCCAAAATTTTTGCGGCGCGGCGTCGATTGAAAGTTCATTCGTGAATTGCAACAAGCAATTGGTTTATCCCGTCGTGCACACCGGCGACGCGGCTGTCGACAAAAAAATTAACGCGGCGATTGTCGCGGAGATTGACCGCTTCTTGGAGGGCGTTTACAAAACCGCAAAGGAAATTGGCGCCGAGGTCGCTGACGTTCGCACGAGTTACGAGGTCGGCTGCAACGAGGCGGGCAACACCGTGATTCTCAGCCTCCTCCTGACCGAAAGCAATTACTACAAAAATGCGGCGCACCCGTCGACGTATCTGATGACGCTGAACTTCAACGTAAAGAGCGGCGAACTCATGGACACGGGTTACCTGACGGACATCGGCAGCGGCAACCCGCAATTTTCTCTCGCCAATGTCACGCGCAAACTTCGGGAGCACGCCGCGCGAAATAAACTTTATCTCTTCGACGACGCCCTGCCCCTGAAAAAGTTGCCCGAAAATTTTTATTGGGATAAAAATCTTCACGTGCATTTAATCTTCCAGCATTACGAAGTCGCGCCGTATGCGGCGGGTATCATCGACGTGGACATGGACGCGTAAAAAAAATGAGCCGCTCGCTCGGAACGGCTCGTGTGACGAAATTATTTTTTCTTCGGCGCGGGCATGTAAAGGTTCACGAAATTTTTTATCTCGTTGAAAGATTTTATGCTCTCGTCGAGTTCGGGCAGGAGCACGGAGAAATCGTGGGGCATGCCGCGATAGACCGACAGCGTGATACTCATCTCGTCGGCGGTCGCCTTCTTGAGCAATTCAATTCCGTCGTCGACAAAAAGTTCATAGCCGCCAATCTGAACAAGAGTGGGCGGCAAATTTTTTAGGTCGGCGTAAATCGGAGAGAGGTGCGGGTCGGTCAAAGGAATTTTTCCCGCGTAAACGGGATTGAACACCGCGTTGTACATTTTGACGTTGGCCTTGCCCAAAACCAAATCGCGGTCGGCGTTTTCTGTGCGCGAAGGCAATTTGTCGGTCTCGAAGGTCGTGCGCGGCGAGAGCAAAATCAACACGGCGGGTTGCGGCAAATTTTCTTCCTTGAGCCGCAGCGACAACGCCAAAGCCAAATTTCCGCCCGCCGAGTCTCCGAAGACGATAATATTTTCTGCGCCGGCGCGTCCGAGAATTTCTTCGTAAACTTTCAAAGTGTCGTCGAGTGCGGCGGGGTAAACATATTTTGGCGCGAGCCGATAATCCAGCATGTAAATTTCGCGCGCCTCAGTCATGACCGCCTGCTTGACGGCGAAGTCGCGATACCATTTGCTCAAGTGACCGACGTATCCGCCGCCGTGAAGTTGGAAGACAACGCGCGAAGATTTTTTCTGCTTGGGATTAACCAGCCGCTCGACGGGCACGCCGCCCACGGAAAATTTTTCGTAAGTCCAGCCGCTCGGCACGGTGAATTCCATTTTGATTTCGCCGCGCAGAAATTTTCCCATGTAGTCGGCGATGTAAATCTGCTTTGCCTCGTCGCTGAAAACTTTTCCTTGCGCGGGGAGCTGCCAGGCGGGTGCCGCGAAGCTCGTGCTCGTCAGCAAGCTCAAGCTCAGCACGAACGCCGCAAAAATTTTGTAAACGCTTTTCAAAGTTCAATCGCCTCCAAAAAATTTTTGGTTGAATTATTTTTTATTCGGCGCGGGCATGTTGACGTTCACGAAATTTTTTATCTCGGCAAAAGATTTAACGCTCTCGTCGAGTTCGGGCAGGAGCATGGCGAAGTCGTGGGGCATGCCGCGATAAACCGACAGCGTGACATTGAGTTCGTCGGCGGTCGCCTTCTTGAGCAATTCGATTCCCTCGTCGGCGAAAAGTTCGTAACCGCCGATTTGAATCAGCATGGGCGGCAAATCTTTCAGGTCGGCGTAAATCGGAGAGAGGCGCGGGTCGTTGGCAGAAATTTTTCCGCCGTAAACGGGATTGGCAACCGCCTCGTACATCACGGGATTAATTTTGCCGAGAACCAAATCGCGGTCGGCGTTGGTCGTGCGCGAGGGCGGGTCGATTTCAAAGGTTGTCCACGGCGACGCCAAAATCAACAGCGCGGGTTGCGGCAGATGATTTTCTTTGAGGTAGACAGAAAGTTCCAGCGCAAGATTGCCGCCCGCCGAGTCTCCGAAGACGATAATATTTTCCGCGCCGGCGCGTCTCAAAAGTTCCTCGTAAACTTTTACGGCGTCCTCCAGCGCGGCGGGGTAAAGGTGTTCGGGCGCGAGGCGATAATCAACCATGTAAACTTCGCGCGCGTCAGTCAGAACCGCCTGCTTAACTGCCAAGTCACGATACCAGTCGCTCAAGGAACCAATGTATCCGCCGCCGTGAAGTTGCAGGAAGACCCGCGAAGATTTTTTCTGCTTGGGATTGGCAAGCCGCTCGACGGGCACGCCGCCCACGGAAAATTTTTCGTAAGTCCAGCCGCTCGGTGCGGCGAATCCCGCTTTGATTTCGCCGCGAAAAAATTTTCCCATGCGGTCGGCGATATAAATTTGCTTTGCCTCGTCGCTGAAAACTTTTCCTTGCGCGGGGAGCTGCCAGGCGGGTGCCGCGAAGCTCGTGCCGGTCAACAGGCTCAAGCTCAGCACGAACGCCGCAAAAATTTTGTAAATGCTTTTCAAAGTTCAATCGCCTCCGTCAAAAATTTTTCGCGTAAATTTTTCGTTGACCCCGCATAAATTCCTGCAGAAAAAATTCTTGAGCCTTGAGCGCGGAATCGGCGGCTGGAAAAATTTTTTGAGCGTCAAACGACGGCGGCTGGAAAAAATTCTTGACTTCGACGGGCTCAAACGTGATACAATTCGCGCGGAGGTGTTTGACATGAAGAAAAGAAAATTGCGCGCGCTGGAGGTCTCGGCAGTCGGAATGGGCTGCATGGGCTTCAGCCACGGCTACGGCGCGTGCCCGCCCGAAAGTGAATCGATTCGGCTCATGCGCGCGGCTTACGAAGATTACGGCTGCACGCTCTTCGACACGGCTGAGGTTTACGCTGCTTACGAAAATGAAATTCTCGTCGGCAAGGCTCTCAAACCCATTCGCGATAAAATCGTCCTGTGCACGAAGTTTATGCCCGAAATGTTTTTGCCGGGGCAAGAGATTCCCGAAGGCAAAACTTCTCGGCGCGGACTGCGCAACGCCGTGGAAAATTCGCTCAAGCGGCTGCAAACGGATTACATTGACCTTTATTACGAACACCGCGTGCCGCCCAATCGTGACGTGGCGGAGGTCGCCGAATGGATGGGCGAACTCATCAAGGAAGGAAAAATTTTGGCGTGGGGAGTTTCCGAGGCGACGCCCGAACAAATTCGCCGCGCGCATTCCGTCACGCCGCTGACCGCCGTCCAAAGTGAATACTCAATCATGGAGCGCAAGGTCGAGGCTGAAGTCCTTCCGCTGTGCCGGGAGCTCAATATCGGATTCGTGGCGTTCTCGCCCATGGCGGGCGGCTTCCTCAGCGGAAAATATTCCGGTCAATCGAAATTTGAGGGCGACGACGTCCGACGAGTCATCACGCGCTACTCCAAAGAAAATATGGACGCGAACCAAGCTTTGCTCGACCTGCTGAAAAAATTCGCCGCACAAAAAAATTCCACGCCCGCGCAAATTTCCTTGGCGTGGATGATGTGCAAAAATGATTTCGTCGTCCCGATACCCGGCATGAGGCGCGACGAACGCCTTAAAGAAAATTTCGGGGCGGCGGATGTCGTGCTCACCGCCGAAGAACTCAACGAACTTGAAGCCGCCCTCGCCAAGATAAAAATTTACGGCGACAGAAAAGATTCGGACATTCAGAAGCTCGGTACAGTTAAGACCGTCGCCACTCACTGACGGCAGAAAAATTTTTTGAAGTCAAAGAATCATTTGTGCGCGAAGTACCGCATGAATTTTACTTTGACTTCTTTTTTCTTGCGCTGACTTATCGGCAGGGAAGTCGAATCCATCAAAATAAAATCGTCGGGCTCCATGGATTTTATGTAATCCATGTTGACGATGATTCGGTGGTAACATTCCAAAAATCTTTCGTCGGCGAGAAGCACGGGCTGAAGTTCGGAGTAATTGTTGGTCGTGACAAATTTTTTTCCGTCGGCGAGGTGTACGCAAAGTCTGTGGCGATAATCGATGTCGACGTAAAGAATATTTCGGAGCGGCACGGAAATTTTTTCGCCCGCGACGCTCAAAATAATTTCGGGAGTTTTCTCGCGGATTTTGCGGAAGATGTGCTCAAAAGTTTTTGCGAAGTCTTCGGCGTGGTCAGTGATTGGCTTCATGAAGTAACCGACCGCGAAGACTCGGTAACCGTTCAAAACAAAATCGTCGTTGCCCGTGAGGAAAACGATATTGGCGTCATCGTCGCCGCGCGCGCGAATGATTTGCGCGAGCTCCATGCCGTTTATCGCGGGCATGTAAATATCCAAGATGATGAGCTGAAAAATTTTCGGCTTGAAGATTTGGAGGAAGTCTGTGGCGGAAGAAAAAGTTTGGATATCGAAGGCGAGTCCCGACCAATTTTCTTGCAAATAATTTCTCAAATAATTTTCTGCGGCTTCGAGTTCAAACTTTTCGTCGTCCACGATTGCGATATTCATAAATCCCCCCCCCCCGCCAAAATTGTCGTTCATTTTTAGAAAAAGAATTTTGACTTCTTCGTCGCCGCGCGCGCGAATGAAACCCGCGACGCTCTCCATGCGTGCGCCGAGGATAACCAGATGATACCACCCCGCGCTGAAAACTTGGAGAAAATCTTCTGCGCGCCGAAAAATTTCGATGTGGATTCCGTTCTCGCGTTCGGGAAAAAATTTTCTGATGTAAAAGCGCAAGAAAGCTTCGGCGGTCTCCAATTCGATTTTCTCCTCGTCGACGATTGCGATGTTCATAAAAAAAACCTCCCGCACTTCGTTTGCGATATTAAATCACAAAGCGCGGGAGATTTCTCAATCACTTTTGCGAAAAGCGAATCACTTTTAGGGGTTGTTGGTAAAATGAATCCGCCGTGATTGACGAGGAATTTTTTCGTCCGGCTAGGAAAAATTTCGTAGGCGGCAACGTGACGTTGCATCCAATGGGTGTGCTTTTGAACGTCACGACGACCGCAGTCAATTAATGCCCCTTGCTGTTCTCCCGCTTTTAAAGCGGGCGTCAAGAAATTTTGACGACGCACGGGCGGAAAAAGAGCCGGCAAGCAGGGCGTGGTGAATTTACCAACAGCCCCTAAGCTTCGGCGGGGTCGTCGAAACCAATGAGCCACGTGGCGATAAATCCGACGAGGTAAGCCGTGAACAGTCCGCCGAGGTAAACGGGGATGTTATTGGTCGTGGCGGCCAGCGGCAAACCCGAAATGCCCAGAGTCGCCGCGCCCACCGTGAACGATGCCACCACCGCGCCGCCGAATGCGCCGCCGATACACGCGCCGATAAACGGTTTGAACAGCGGGAAAGTCACGCCGTAAATGAGCGGTTCGCCCACGCCCATCATGCCGACGGGCAGTGCCGAGGCGATTGTCTTCTTGAGGAATTTATTTTTCGTCTTGAAGTAAACCGCGATTGACGCGCCGACCTGACCCGCGCCCGCCATTGCCAAAATCGGGAGCAAAATCGTCACGCCGAACTGCGCGATTAAATCGACGTGAATCGGAGTCATCGCCTGATGAATGCCGAGCATGACCAGAGGCAACCATACGCCCGCCAAAATGAATCCGACGAACGCGCCGCCCGATTTAATTGCCGTCGTGGCCGCCGCCCCGATTGAATCCGACAGCAGACCGCCGAGAGGTTGCAGGAGGAAAATTGCCGCCGCGCCCGCGATTAAAACCGTCACCAGCGGTGTCAAAAATAAATCGAACATTTCGGGGATAATCTTGTGCAAATTTTTTTCGAGCCAAGAGGCGAACGCCGCGACGATTATCACCGAAATAACTCCGCCGCGCCCGGGAACAAACGGCGTGTCGAAAATGCTTATGTTGGAAAGACCGGGGTGAGTCATCAGAGCCGCGAGGACGCCGCCGAGAATCGGAGTGCCGCCGAAAATTTTTGACGCGTTCAAACCGATGAATAAGTTCATGCCCCAGAAGACCGCGTTGCCCGCGACCATGAGCAACTTGATAACTGCGTCGTCGGCCAGCGCGGGAGAAATTTTTACGGCGCAACTGACGAGCCCCGTTATCAGACCGCAGGCGATGAAACCGGGAATCAGCGGCGTGAAGATACTCGAAATTTTTTTGAAGAACAACTTCACGGGCGTGGCGTTTTGCTTGCGGATTTTTTCGTGGAGAGCTTTGCCGTCGCCGATTTTTATTTCGCCGACTTTGACGGTGTTTGTCGCCTCCAAAATTTTATTGACCGCGTTGGTGACGGTCGTCGCTCTGCCCACGCCGAGAATGACTTGAACTTCGTCGCCGTCCTCATTCACGCCGAGCACGCCGTCGATTTTTTTCAACGCCTCAATCATGTAATCGTTCTTTTCGATGAGGCGCAGGCGCAGGCGCGTCATGCAATTTGTCGCCTGAATCACGTTGGAGTAGAGGACATTGCCGCTGCCGCCGACCGTGTTCAAAATATTTTTCGCGAGCTCTTCAGTCTTATCCGTCTTGTTAATCGTAATCGTCTCCAATCAATAGAACGGTTCGAAATATCCCCAACGCACCTCGGCATCGTAATAGGAGCCGGGCGTTTCGTCGTAAGTCATGCAGAAGCGGTAATAAACGTTCGCGCCGATGTTGTCGTCGATTTGCGGGTCGAAGACGTATTCGACGCCGTCGACGGCAATAACGCACCAGATGTGTCCGGTGTAGCCGCCGTCCGCGCGCGCCGTCTGCCCGTAGACCGTGTAACAGTTCAAGCCGATGGCTCTGGTCAGCGCGGCGAAGGCGCACGAGTAATCGTCGCAGGCTCCCACGTGTCCGACGAGCATTCCGTAAGCGCGAGCCGTGCCGTTGTCTTCGGGGAAGTCCAGGCGCAGGACGTTGTCGCCGTATGTGCACGTGTCGACGAGATAATCATAACACGCCCGAACTTTTTCGGCGGTCGTCATGTCCTCGGTCGTGATTTGATTGAGCGTCTGCCAAACAATTTCGTCGCAGTAATCTTCGCCCGTAGACGTCGGATAAAGTTCCGCGTTGTTCAAAATGTAATCCGCATCCGCCGCCTCAGCCGAAGTCGTCAACAAAATCAAAATCGCCGCGCAGGTCGTCAAAAATTTTTTCATCGGTCAATCGCCCTCAGCCACTCGCTCCACTGCAAACCGATTTTCTCGGCGCGCGTCCCCTGAACGAATTCATAAAAGAGGCGAATTTTTTTTGCGCGGTCGCGAGCCATCTTTGCATACCAGTCGTTGCCTTCGGGCTCAAGCAAAAGATTCGAGCCGCCCAAAAGATATTGCCGCTTACAAATTTCCTCCAGCGACACGTCAGGATTTTTCATGATGTCGTACATGGCGAGGAAGGTCGTCGTGCGCCCGTGACCGGCTTGGCAGTGGAAGTGCAGCCAAGAATTTTTCGGGAGGTTGGCGACGAAAATTATAAAGTCGTCGACAATTTCGGGCGCGGGGAATTGCATATCGGCCGCCGCGAATCGAACGTACTCGAAGCCGAGTTTCGCTGCCGCGTCACGTTCAGTTTGCACCACGCGCGGAATTATCGTTATCGGCTTGAGGCGTTGCTTGTCGGCGTTGCCCAGCGGCTCGAAGGTCGTGTCGACGCCGCGAAGTTTTTTCAGCCGCTCAATCTCGTCCGCCAAGACCTCGGAAGTATTTTTGCCGGCGTTTGCGGCGTTGTGTTCGGCGTACCAGCTCACGGGCAGTGAATTTGCAAAGCCGTGGCTCTCCTGCCGCAGGTCAATCAGAAAAATTTTTGCGGCGGGCTCCAGCACGTGGAGTTTTTCGTAAAGCTCAGCCAGTGCCACCGTGGACGGTTGCGCGCTCGCCGAGGCGTGCAAATTTTCCATGCCTTGCCGCGTCGGTTCTTTGCCGCGCAGTGGATTTTGCCACTCGTCGGTCATCAGCCGAAAATTTCTCAGCCCGTCGGAAGATAAACCGTCAAGCCGCCACGTGTCCGAAATTTTTTTTGCACTCGCCGCAGAAAAAATCGACGCGCTCAAAATTAAAATCAGCGCGCCGAGAAAAATTTTCTTCGCCAAAACGATTCACTCCTCAAAAAACTTTTCAGCTTATTTTAAGGTATCGTTTCGTCTTGGTCAAGGGCAACCGCCCTTTATTGACAGAAGAATGACAAAGAGTTAGGAGTTTGACCTGTGCGACTTCGAAAAGTATATTTCTGCCGATGTTTTATAACCCAAACATTTTTCGGGTTGGTGATTGAGTTGGTCAATGACTTTTTGTAAGTCTTCTTCGCCAAGGCTGTTGATGCCGACTCAACTTCTTTACTGCCCAAGCGCGTCGAACCGCGTAAAGTTCGGGCGACCGGTGACTGTCGAGAAATAATTTTTTGACCGGCGCGAACAACTCCGGATTTTCAATCATCGCGCCCGCGTTGATTGTATACGTTGTCGCCGTAATTGATGACGCGGTTGTTCCACGCGCTCGTGACTTGAAATAAAAATCGGAGTGTGATAGATTATGGCAGATTCAAAAATTTTTGGGAGGAAAAATCCTATGGCAATCAGTTTGAAAAAAGGACAGAAAGTTGACCTGACGAAGACGAACCCCGGCTTGAAGGAAGTTTTAATCGGGCTGGGCTGGGACGTCAACAAATATGACGGCGGCAAGGACTTCGACTTGGACGCGTCGGTGTTCCTGCTCAACGGCGCGGGCAAGGTCAACAGCGATGATGACTTTGTGTTCTACGGGAACCTGAAGCACGTGTCGGGCAGCGTCGAGCACTTGGGCGATAACCTGACGGGCGCAGGCGAGGGCGACGACGAGGAAATAAAAATCGACCTGAGCAAAGTCCCCGAAAACGTGGAGAAGATTGACTTCACGGTGACGATTTACGAGGCGGAAGAGCGCAAGCAGAACTTCGGGCAAGTGGAGAATGCGTTTATCCGCGTGGTGAATTCGGCGACGGGCGAGGAACTCATCCGCTACGACCTGGGCGAGGACTTCAGCATCGAGACGGCGGTCGTTATCGGCGAACTTTATCGCAACAAAGGCGAATGGAAGTTCAACGCGATTGGCTCCGGCTTCAGCGGCGGGTTGGCATCGCTCGGCAAAAACTACGGCGTCAACGTGTAATTAGGGACTAGAAGGGATTAGGGAGTAGGGAATAGTTTTGTTAATCCCTGCTCCTTTTTGCTAACGAGAGGAGAAAAAATCATGGCGGTCAATCTTCAAAAGGGACAAAAAATTTCCTTGAAAAAATCTGACGGGCGCAAACTCACTCGGCTGATGGTTGGTTTGGGCTGGGACGCGGCAAATAAAAAAAAGAGCGGCTTCTTCAGCACGCTGTTCGGCACCAACGAGAGCATTGACTGCGACGCGTCGGTTTTCATGTGCAGGGACGGGAAATATCGCGGCAAGGAAGATTTGATTTACTTCGGCAACTTGCACCACGAGAGCGATTGCATAAAGCACATGGGCGACAACTTGACGGGCGAGGGCGAAGGCGACGACGAACAAATTTTCATCGACCTGGACAAGATGCCCGCGCACTACGACAAGCTGATTTTCGTGGTGAATATTTATCACGCGGTGGCGCGCAAGCAGCACTTCGGCATGATAAAGAACGCGTACATTCACATAATCGACCCGGAAACGCACGAGGAATTTTGCCGCTTCAACCTCAGCGACGATTACACGGACATGCTGTCGATGATAGCCGGCGAAGTTTATAAGCGCGGCGAGGAATGGAAATTCAACGCGGTGGGCATGGGCACGAAGGATAAAGACCTCAGAGAATTGGGAGAAAGATTCAAGTGATGAGGAAATTTTTTGCGCTGGTGATTGCGTGCTTGCTCATGGTGACGAGCGCGGCGTCGGCGCAGTACACGACGGAAGTAGCGGACAGCGCGGCGGATATGGCGGGTGCGGCGGCGGAGAAATTTTACGCGACGTTGCCGGCGGCGAAGGGCGAATACAAAAGTTCGCGGCGACCGATTCTCCTCGAAGGCGCGATGAACACGGAGACGGAAGTATTTGTGCGCGCGCTGAAAAATCCCGTGGCATATCGCGAGCTGAATTATCTGTTCGTGGCGGGCACGTACAAAAATTATCCGGTGGTGGTTGTGCGGACGGAGCAGGGCATGGCAAATGCGGCGGCGTCCACGGCTTTGGCGATAAAAAAATTTAATCCGATTGCCGTCATCAATCAGGGGACGGCGGGCGGACACGACGGCGCGCTGAAAATCGGCGACATTGTCCTCGGCGAAAAAATTTTCAACTGCTTTGCGATAAAAACCTCGCGCACGGCGGTTGGCACGGGAGCCGAGCTGACCAATCAGGAAATGCGCGGCACTTACGCCTTCGACACGGCGAGCGGAATTTTTCAGCCGAACAAAGAATATTTCCCCGACGCGAAACTTTTTGACGTTGCGAAGAAAATTTCAGACGCGCACAAAAATTTCAACGTGACGAGCGGCGTAATTTGCTCAAGCGACGCGTGGCTGGAAAATCTCGACTTCATAAATTTCCTGCACGAAACTTACGGCTCAAGCTGTGAGGAAATGGAAACTGCTTCCGTCGCACAGATTTGCAAAAGCGCGGGCGTGCCGTTCTTGGGCATTCGGGTCATCTCTGACAACGCCGTACACTCTCAGGCATACGAACCCGCCGTCGCGACAATCGCGCAGGATTTTACTTTGCTCGTCGTTGAGGATTATATCCGCGACGTTTTGAAAAAATAATTCGGAGGAAAGCAAACGTGGCAACTAATAATCCCCCCCCCCGTCAACCTGCGCAATTTCCGTGATTATCCCGATGTACAACACGGAAAAATATATCGGCGAATGTTTGGAGAGCCTCGCGAATCAGACCTTCCAAGATTTTGATGTCATAATCGTCGACGACTGCTCCACGGATAATTCCCGCGAGATTGTACAAAGTTTTTTCGCAAAGTTCGGCGACAGATTGACGCTTGCCAAATTGTCCGAGCACGTCGGTCGCCCCGGCGTTTCCAGGAATTTTGCCTTGAACATGGCGCGCGGCAAATACGTTTACTTCCTCGACAGCGACGACTTCATCGCACCCGACGCGCTGGAAAATTTCTACGCCGTCGCAGAAAAATTTGACGCTGATGTCATTCAGACGGAAGGATATTTTGAATTTCAAGATGAACTCGGCAAGGAAAGCAGTAAGCTGATGAGTTATCAGACGGGCGGATTTGTCACCGCGCCGACGCTTGAAATTTTTGATATCGGCGCGCGAGTGAAAGGTTTTACTCAAAAAAGATTTATGTGGGAAATCGGAGGAAAGTTTGTGCGCCTGAAATTTCTCCGCGCGAACAAAATCACTTTCCCCGCGTTAAAAGTTTGGGAGGATTTTGTTTTCGCGTTCGAGTGCCTGGTCGCCGCGAAAAATTATGTGCGCGTGCCGTTCTACTTTTATTACTACCGCAAGCGGGAAGGTTCAGTTTCAAGCCCGACAACTGACCCAATGAGATTCATGGAAAATATTATCGACGTCGTTAAGAGCGCGAATGATTTCATGAGCGGCAGAAAATTTTTTGAGGACAATCCGCAATACAAATTCATGGTGACGGATTTTTTCATGCAAAACAGTTTGAATGTTTTCTCAAAATTTTTCGTCGACAACGGGCACGATGTCGGCGGGTTATACAATTTTTTGAGCAAGGGAGTTTTCTCGCACAGAACGCAAGATATCGCCGCACTGACGGCTTATCTGTTCGAGGCGGCAACTCTTTCCAAAATTAATACTAATCATTTGGAGGTATCAAATTGAAAATCACAGGATTAACCGACGCGCAAGTCCAAGAGGCCAAGGCGAAGTTCGGCGACAACTCAATCACCGAGCAGGCGCGCGAAGGCTTCTGGGACAAGCTCAAAGGCAACTTCGACGACCCGATAATCAAAATCTTACTCTTCGCGCTGGCATTGAACGTTTTCTTTGCGTTCATGGGCAAGGCGGAGTGGTATGAATCCGTCGGCATCGCGATTGCGGTTTTGCTGGCGACTTTCGTTTCGACTTTTTCCGAGTTCAAGAATGAGAGCGCGTTCCAAAAATTGCAGGGCGAGGCGTCGTTGATTAAGTGCAAAGTCTATCGCAACGGCGTGGTCACGGAGATTCCGATTAACGATATAACCATGGGCGATTGCGTCCTGCTCCAGACGGGCGATAAAATTCCTGCCGACGGCGTGATTATCGACGGCTCAATTCAAGTTGACCAATCGATTTTGAACGGCGAGGCAAAGGAGGAAAATAAAATTCCCGCGCCCGACGAAGCGACCGATTCCGCGGCGGCCGAGAGCACCGACTTCCTGAACCCGCACAAAGTTTTCCGCGCGGCAGTGGTTGCGGGCGGCTCGGCAGTCATGCGCACGGTCACGCTCGGCGACAACACTCTTTACGGGAAAATCGCGGGCGAACTGCAAATCGACGAAGACCGCGACACTCCCCTCAAGCTCAAACTCGGCGTCCTCGCGGAGCAAATTTCCAAGTTCGGTTACACGGGCGGCGTGGCGATTGCCGTTGCCTTCATGTTCGAACGCATTGCCATTCAGCACAATTTTGATTGGGCGCAGATGTCGGCGTTCTGTTCCGACTGGATGAATTTGCTTAACTGCCTGGTTGAAGCCGTCATGCTCGCCGTGATTATTATCGTCATGGCAGTGCCCGAAGGTTTGCCGCTGATGATTTCAATCGTGTCCGCGCAGAACATGGGCAAGATGTTAAAGGATAACGTCCTCGTCCGCAAACTTTCCGGCATTGAGACGGCGGGCAGCTTGAATTTGCTTTTCAGCGACAAGACCGGCACGATTACCAAAGGCCTGCTCGAAGTCGTCACGTTCCTGGACGGCACCGCGACCTTCACGGAGACTTTCGACAAGCTCGGCAAAAAAATTCAGACGCTCGTTTCGCTCAGCGTCCGCTTCAACAACGGGGCAGTCATCGCGGGCGACAAAATCGTCGGCGGCAACATGACCGACCGCGCGCTCCTCGGTTTTATCATCGGCAAGGACACCGCGCCCAATGTCAACGTGGTGGACACCGTGCCCTTCGACAGCGCGAAAAAATATTCCATGGCAAAAGTCAGCGGCGATTTCGATTTGTGGCTGATTAAGGGCGCGCCCGAAAGACTTTTGGATAAGTGCAGTTTCTATTACGATTCGGACGGGCAAAAGCAAAAACTCACCTCGACCGCCGCGATTAACGCAAAGATTGACGAGCTGGCAAACCGCGCGATTCGCACGCTGGCTCTGGTCACTTACGACGGCGAAGTCACCGACGGAAATATCCCCGACAGCGGACTGACTTTCGTTGGCGTCACGGGCATTCGCGACGACGTGAGACCCGACGCCATTAAAGCCATCGAGCAAGTTCATTCGGCGGGCGTCCAAGTTGTCATGATTACCGGCGACCGCAAGGAAACCGCGCAGGCCATCGCCAAGGAAGCCGGCTTGATTGAGATTGATGACGCGATTGTCATCACCAGTGCCGAGCTCAACGCCATGACCGACGACGAAGTTAAAAAAGCTCTCCCGAAGATTCGAGTTATCGCGCGCGCCCTCCCGACGGATAAAAGCCGCCTGGTAAGATTGGCGCAGGAATTAAATTTGGTCGTGGGCATGACCGGCGACGGCGTCAACGATTCGCCCGCGCTGAAAAAAGCTGACGTGGGATTTGCCATGGGCGGCGGCACGGAGGTCGCCAAGGAAGCCAGCGAAATTGTTATCCTCGACGACAACTTCAAATCAATCGGCAAGGCGATTCTTTACGGCCGCACGATTTTCAACAACATCCGCAAGTTCATCATCTTCCAGCTCACGATTAACGTCGGCGCGGTTTTGATTTCATTCGTCTGCCCGCTGCTCGGCTTGGAAAACCCGCTCACCATCATCCAGATTTTGGTTGTTAATCTCGTCATGGACACTTTGGCGGCTCTGGCATTCGGCGGCGAACCTGCCCTTGACCGTTACATGGAAGAAAAACCTAAACAGCGCGACGAAAAAATTATCAGCCCGTACATGAAATCGGCGATTGGCGTCGGCGCACTGTGGAGTTTTATCATGGGCATGGTCTTCCTGCTCACAGATTTTTCAACCGGCCATTTCCGCGACGTAAATCCTCCCGGCGTCACCATGACATTTGGCGGCGACAGCGTTTACGTCATGACGGGCTACTTCTGCTTTTTCATTTTCATGGCGGTCTTCAACGCCTTCAACGCCCGCACCGACCGAATAAACGTCTTCGACAATCTCGGCGGCAACCCCGACTTCTTAAAAGTCATGGGCTTAATCGTCGTCGCGCAGGTTATCATGGCACAATTCGGCGGCGCAGTGCTCCGTTGTTTCGGCTTGACGATGAGCGAGTGGGCGTTCGTCATTGCCATGGCGTTCACGATTATTCCCGTCGACATTTGCCGAAAACTTATCGTCGGCTCCGGTAAATAATCTATTCGCTTCGTTGGAGAAGAAATTCTATCGGCTTGCCGAGAAGCTCGGCAAGCTTTTTTTTTCGCTGTCCTTAAAGTTTCTTTCGCCGCGCATTTTCTTGGCAATAGAGGACTTCGACTAACCAATGAGCTCCGTAACCTTCGGGAAAGAGAATCTGCCTCGCGTCCATTTCGTTTTCCGAAGAAGGAATTTTTCTCGCCCATTTTCGAAGCTTTGATATTCGCGCTTTGCTCGGGCGTGAGTTTCCTTCCTTTGTGCTTGCTTTTTATGAGGGCGATTCCACTCTTGAAAAAGAAGGGACAAACTCCCAAGAATTTCTTCGTGACGTGTGAAAAAATTTTATCGGGCGACGAAAATTTCATCACGAAAAAATTTCTCCGCAGTCAACGCGGAGATTTTTTTTGCTGTAGACAGTTCCCGAAAAGAATTGTACAATCACACGGAAAAAGTTTGGACGAAGACGGAGGTTTGACATGCGCAAGAAATGGATTGTAAAAGAGGCGGACGCAAGGAGCGTTCAGGCTGTGGCGAGCGCGTTGGGCGTGAGTGAATTGACCGCGACGGTTTTGTATCATCGCGGGATAATCGACGCCCAAGCCGCGAAAAATTTTTTGGAGCCGGAGTCCGCGCCTTTCAATGATCCGTTCGTGATGAAAGGAATGCGCACAGCCGTCGACCGAATCATCAAAGCTCTCAACGCCGAAGAAAAAATTTGCGTGTACGGCGATTATGACGTGGACGGCATGAGTGCTTCGGCGATTTTGCTTCGAACGTTCCGCAGGCTCGGCGCGAAGAACATCACGGGTTACATTCCCGCCCGCGCCGAAGGTTACGGCCTCAACGTGCCCGCGCTCAAAAAAATTTCTGCGGAGGGCGCGAAACTTTTAATCAGCGTCGACTGCGGCATAACCAACGAAAAAGAAATCGCCGCCGTGAAAGATTCGCTCGACGTGATTGTCACCGACCACCACCTGCCCGCGCTCGACGAGGTTACCTCAGCCGTCGCCGTCGTCAATCCCAATCAACACGGCTGCCCTTATCCCGAAAAAAATTTGTGCGGAGCGGGCGTCGCCTTCAAACTCAGTCAGGCACTCACGCAGGAAATTAACGGCGTCAACTTTCAAACTTACACGACGGACATCGAAATCGCTGCGCTGGCGACCGTCGCCGATTTGGTTCAGCTCGTCGGCGAGAACAGAAAAATCGTTCGCATGGGCTTGAAGGAAATGCGTCAGACAAAATGCGTCGGGCTCAGGGCACTGATGGGCGCGTCGGGTCTCGGCGAGAAAAAAGTTTCTGCGGGGCACGTCGCCTTCCAAATTGCGCCGCGTTTAAATTCCGTCGGGCGATTGCGGACGGCGGGCGAAGGTCTTGAACTTTTGCTGATGGAGGACGCTCAAGAGGCGCGGACGCTGGCGCGGCGGCTCAACAAGATGAATCAGAAGCGCAAAGAGATTGAGGCGCAGATTTTGTCGGAGGCGGAAGAAAAAGTTCGTGTCATGCGCGAGGAACGCGGCGGCGATTTGTGCTCGCTGGTCGTGGCGGGCGAAGGCTGGCAGGAGGGAGTTATCGGGCTGACCGCTTCCAAGCTCGTCGAACGATACAACTTGCCGACGATTATCCTCACGACGCAGGACGGAATTTTTTCGCGCGGCTCGTGCAGGAGCATTCCCGCCCTTCACATGAAAAACGCGCTCGACTCCATGGCCGACCTCTTCGAACAATACGGCGGGCACTCGCAGGCGGCGGGCTTGACCATCGCGACAAAACAAATCCCCGAATTCGTTCGCCGCTTTGATGAATACGTTCGGAAAAATTTGAGCGACGAAGACTTCCAACCGATTCTCAACGTCGACGCAATCGTTGACCCCGCGCAGATAAGTTTCGACACGGCGCGCGAGTTTGACAAGTTTGAACCTTACGGCTTGGGCAATCCGCACCCCGTGCTCGCCTGTAAAAATGTTCACGGGTCTTCGCCGCGGGCAATCGGCTCGGGCGGAGCGCATTTGAGTTTCACGATTGACGACGAGAAAAAAATTCGCGCCGTCGCCTGGGGCAGCGGAGCTCTTGCGCCGCTCGTCGAGAAGGAAGCGATTGACTTGGCTTATGAGCCGTCGCTGGACGAGTGGCAGGGCGAAGTTCGCATTCAATGTCAGGTGTCGAGTTTGGAGCCGGCAGAGGGCGTCGGAGAATTTCCCGAACGCGCTCAGCTCGTCGACGTTTATAATTTTTTGCGGCGCGCCAGAAATTTCACGGAGAAATTTGACCTGTGCGACTTCGTTAAGGCGTTCAACAATTCGGGCAAAAATTTTTCGACGTACACTTTCGACAGCGCGGTAAAAATTTTCGAGGAGCTCGGCTTGATTGTCATCGACCGCGAGAAAAAAACTTTCGAGGTGCCGCGCCCGAAAAATAAATTGGAGCTGACGAATTCGCGGACGTTCAGACTTGGCAGCAAAGAGCGGGGCGCACGCGTCACGAAACTGACGAGCGGGAAAATTATTTCGCTGGAAGAAATTTCAAAGCAGCGCGCCTCTGCAATGATGAAATAAATTTTGCGGCGCGCCGGAAATTTCACGGAAAAATTTGACCTGTGCGACTTCGTTAAGGCGTTTAACAATTCGGGCAAAAATTTTTCGACGTACACTTTCGACAGCGCGGTAAAAATTTTCGAGGAGCTCGGCTTGATTGTCATCGACCGCGAGAAAAAAACTTTTGAGGTGCCGCGCCCGAAAAATAAATTGGAGCTGACGAATTCGCGGACGTTCAGACTTGGCAGCAAAGAGCGGGGCGCACGCGTCACGAAACTGACGAGCGGAAAAATTATTTCGCTGGAAGAAATTTCCAAACAACGCGCCTCTTCAATGATGAAATAAATTTTGGGAGATGATTCAATGCTGGAAGACAGAAAAGTGGAGCTGACGGCTCTGCGCGACAGACTGAATGAAATGGGGAATTCACTTTGACATCGCGCGCAAGGAAGAGAAAATCGCCGAGCTGGAATACAAAATGGGCGAGCCGACATTTTGGGATGACCCCGACGCCGCGCAGAAGATAACTCAAGAGCTCAACGACATGAAGTCGGGCATCGAGACTTACAAAAATCTCGTGGCGAAATTCGACGACGCGCAAATCCTTTTGGAACTCGCGCTGGAGGAGGAAGACCTTTCGCAGGAGGCGGAAATTTCTTCGGACATCGCGGCAATCGAGAAGGGCTTGGAAAATTTGCGGCTGGAAATAATGTTGAGCGAACCTTACGACGCGAACAACGCGATTTTGACATTGCACGCGGGCGCGGGCGGCACCGAGGCGCAAGATTGGACGCAAATGCTCTTGCGAATGTATGTGCGCTGGGCTGAGCGTCACGGCTTCGAAGTGGAGACCGTTGACCTGTTGCCCGGCGACGAGGCCGGCGTAAAATCCGCGACGGTTTTTGTCAAAGGTCACAACGCTTACGGTTACCTCAAATCGGAAAAAGGAATTCATCGGCTGGTGAGAATTTCTCCGTTCGATTCGAATGCGCGGCGGCACACGTCGTTCAGCGCGTGCGACATCATGCCCGAAATCGATGACGCGGTCGAAGTCGATATCAACATGGCTGACGTTCGCGTCGACACATATCGGGCGAGCGGCGCGGGCGGTCAGCACATCAACAAAACTTCTTCCGCCGTTCGCATGACGCACATCCCGACGGGAATCGTCGTTCAATGTCAGAATGAGCGTTCGCAAATCCAAAACCGCGAGCGTTGCTTGAAAATGTTGCGCGCAAAACTTTTTGAACTTGAGCTGGAGAAAAAGGAGCAGGAAATTGCCGGCCTTGAGGGCGACCTGAAAAAAATCGAGTGGGGCAGCCAAATTCGCTCTTACGTTTTTCAGCCGTACAAACTCGTCAAAGATTTGCGCACGGGCGAAGAGACCGGCAACGTTCAAGCTGTCATGGACGGAGACATTGACCCGTTCATCCGCGCCTACCTCGCCGCCAAAGCCAACGTTAGGATTTAGGAGTTAGGTGTTAGGTGTTAGGGTTGACTTCCCTAAATCTTAAATCCTAAATCCTAATCCCTAAAAAGGGAGTGCTTGTCATGAAAAAATTTTTTGCCGTGATAATCGTCCTGCTGGTTGCCGCCGTCGCGTTCATTCAATTTGCCGTGCCGCGCGCCCTGACGAATTATCTTAAAGACAAAGTGACGACCGCCACCGCCGCCAAGGACGTCAGCCTAACGCTCGACGCCCTGCCGAGTGCCAAGCTCGCGCTCGGTTACGTCGACAAAGTTCACTGCACGGCCGCCGACGCGACAATCGGCGAACTCAACCTAAAGCAGGCGGAACTCAACGGCACATCGATTCACATTGACATCAAAGAGTTGCTCATGCCCACCGACGGAATCAGCCGCGAGGAACACACCAACCGCGTCTTGATGGCCGCCAACACTTTGGAACTGAGCGGAGTCATCACGGCGGACAGCTTGCGCGATTTTCTTGCGCAGAAGGTTGACCAGCTCAAAGATTTGCAAGTCACCATGGCAGCCGAAGGAATCACGGCTTCGGCGCGAGTCAAAATCCTCGGGCGCGAAGCTGACGTTCAAATCGGCGGACAAATCGTCGCGCGCGACGGAGACCTCTACTTCCAAATGAATCACATCAATTTGGAGAACGCAATCCTGCGCCGCGTGAACTTGGATAAATTTTTGGGCGACTTCAATCTGACCGAGCGAGTGAAGATGCCGTTCGGTTTGCAGTTCAGAGAAGTGCAAATGCGTGACGGCGAGGCGTTCGTCAAAGCCACAAGGAATTAAGCCGTGAGGAAATTTTTTTACAACCAAACGCTCCTGATAATTATCGGCGTCGGATTTTTCGCCGCGCTGATTATCGCGGGGCAAAGATTTTTCGTCGAGTCGGAGAACAAACAAGTTGACTTGGCAATCGATTATCAAAACGTCGTCGACCTTGCCGAACGCGAGGGCTTGGAGCTCGACGACGTTTTAAAGATGACAAAAGAGGCGGGCATAACTTCGTTGGCGATTTACGATTCGTCACTGGAGAAGTTGGCGCGCGCGGGAAAAGTTTTTACGTTGGCGGGCAGCGAGATTCTGGCGAATTATCAGAGCGGCACGCTGACCAACGACCTTTGGCGGCAAACGATTGAATTCAATTTAATTTCGCCGACAAGGGTTTACATCATCGCCGGCGACTTGGAAAGTTATTACGACACGAAGGAAGCACTTGTTCAGCGGCTCGGCTCGGAGCGCGTGAAAATTTTTGCCGTCGGCGGCATTGAAGTCCTCGAAGTCAAAGCGCAGTTCGGCGACCTGATGAAAATGCCGCTCGGCCTGCCGCACGACGAGATGAACAAAGCGCGCGCCGCAGGTTTCAACATCCTCGCGCGCCCGATGAATTTTCGCAAGTGCACCGCCGAGAACGTTCAATTTTTTTTCGACAGGATTGAGCAGTATCCGATTTCCGAAATTGTCTTCGACGGTCCCGAAGTTTTGGGCGCGTCAAATTTCCTCGACCTGACCGCGAATAATTTTAAGCAACGCAAGCTGACGTTCGGAGTGATTGAACACTTCACGCAGCTGAAATTTTATCCGCAGGCGGGCATGGAGTATCTGGCGAACGCAATCGGCAAAGACCACGTCGCGCGCCTTTACGCCATCCCGAAAGATGAGCAGCCCAAGCTCGCGATGAGCGCGGCAGTCAATCGCTGGTCGACGACGGACAGGGAGCGCAACATCCGAATCAACCTCCTGCGCATTTATGAGAAGCCCGAACCCGAAATGACTTTGCTCGAAACGAACATGAAATATTTCCGCGCAGTCCATGACATTCTCGCGCGCGACGGATTTACTTTCGGCAAGGCGGGCACCTTCGACAACTATTACCCGAATGTTTTGCTTCGCGTGCTCGTTGTCGTCGGAGTGGTGGCGGCGGGCGTTTTGTATCTGTCATTAATCTCGCGCCGCCTAAATCGTAACAGAAAAATTCAGTTGCAATTGTTTGGAGTTTTGGCGATAATAGCTGCGGCTCCGATTTTGATGGGCGCGGGCGGCAAGGTCAGAATCTTGGCGGCGTTCATGAGCGCGAACTTATTCCCCGCGCTGGCGATAATCTGGCAACTCGATTTGCTCCGCGTGATTCAATACAAAATCCGCGTGCAGAATCGGGCGATGCGTCTGAAGAAAAATTTGTCGACGACGCAATTGGTTTGGACTTCGGCGTTAGCGTTGTTGGTCACGGGCGCGCTGAGCTTGACGGGCGCGGCGTATTTGTCGGGCGCGCTCTCGGACGTGTCATACTTCTTGGAGTTTGAAATTTTCCGCGGCATAAAGTTGACGTTCGTCCTGCCGCTGGTTTTGGTCGCCGCCGCATTTCTTCAGCGGTTTAACATCGTCGACGAAGTAAGACAGAGCGTCCCCGCCACTGAGCAGATAAAAGAGCTCCTCGACAAATCCGTCAGCGTCAAAGCATTGCTCGCGCTGATGATCGTCATGGGCGCGTTCGTCGTTTTGATTGCCCGCAGCGGCCACACGTCGGGCATGCCGGTTTCGGGACTGGAAATAAAAATCCGAAACCTGCTCGAACAAATTTTTTACGCGCGCCCTCGCTCGAAGGAAATTTTCTTCGGGCATCCCGCGTTCATGCTGGCGTTCGCTGCCTTCCTGAAAAAATTCCCGAAGATGATTTGCTTCGCGCTGGTCATGGCGGCGACGGTCGGTCAAAGCTCCATGGTCGAAACTTTTGCTCACATGCGCACGCCAATTTTCATGTCGTTCATGCGCGGGCTCGACGGCTTAATCCCCGGCGCGATTATCGGCGCGGCGTTAATCGTCTTCCTGCAAATCTTTTCAAAGCAATTTAATAAGGAGTGATTTCATGATTCATGTTTGTTACTGCTTCCGAGACAAAACGGGGCATTACGCGAAGTTCGCGGGCATTTCCCTGCTTTCCGTTTTTGAAAACACAAAGGAGGAAGTCACGGCTCACATTCTCCACGACAAAACTTTGACTGACGAAAACCGCGAAAAATTTTCTCAGCTCGCCGCGCGTTACGGTCAAGCCGTGAACTTTTACAATCTCGACGAACTCATTCCCAAAAAGGTCGCCAAGATTGTAAAGCTGGTTCCCGAAGTGGAAAAGGCCGCCAGCACCGTCGGCGCGTTTTACAAAGTTCTCATCCCGCAAGTTCTCCCGAAGGACATAAACAAAGTTATCTTCTTTGACCCCGATACGATTGTCAATTTGAACATCAAAGAGCTTTGGTTGACAAAACTCGGCAAAAAATTTCTCGGCGTCGTCACGGAAACCAAAAACGGCGTCAACCCCAAAAAAACTTTTGCGCTGTGCAGCGAAGGCATCGTGAAACCCGACGATTATTTTAATTGCGGCGTCCTGCTCATGAATCTGAAACTTTTGCGCGACGAAGAGAAGACGATAACCAAGGGCATCAAATTCCGCGGCGAAAATCCAAAGCACAGATGGTTGGAGCAGACGGTTTTGAATTATTGCTTCTCCGCGCGCACCGTGAAGTTGCCGATAAGATTTAATTGCTTCGTCAGGAAAGAACGCTCAGGCGGCTCGGCGCAACCTCTGGGCAAAAAAATTTATCATTACGCGGGCGGCACCTCACGACCGGGGCTCGACATGAGCGACCCTTGCAATCAACTTTGGATGAATTATTTCATCAAAACCCCGTGGTTCGACGCCGAAGCACTCGGACGACTTTACGCGACTTTGCAAGAAGATTTGGGCACGCGCTGGAAAGATGCGCCCGTGAAACTCGCGCGGTTCTTGCCGGGCAAAATGCGTGCGTTTTTCGTCGAGCCCTCAAAGTTGAAAAAGATGACCGCTCTCTTCGATATTAAAGATTACGAAGAAGTCATTCTCGCCAAAAACGAATCCTCTCTTGAAGATTTAATCGAGGCAATATACTCATGCAAAGGCTCGTGCATTTTTTTTATCTTGACGGAAAAACTCATGAAGAAAAATTTCCCGTTTGAGCGACTTACCAAAGCCGGTTTCGAAGAGGGCAAAGATTTTCTGAAGGCTTGGGAGTTTTTGCCCAACGCGGAGGCGACACCGTTCGATTCTTATCCTCTCATCGAGAAATTGTGAGGAGTGATTTTATGATTCACATTTGCTTTGCCCTTCGCGACGAAGTCGGCTCGTTCGCAAAGTTCGCGGGCACGGCGATGCTTTCCGCCTTTGAAAATAATTTCAGGCCGCTCCCGTCAATCACCGTTCACCTTCTCCACACCGGCACGCTGACCGACGACAATCGCGAAAAATTTTCTTATCTTGCGGGTCGTTGCAATCAGCGCGTGAAATTTTACAACGTCGACGAACTTTGCGCGGATAAATTGGCGCAAATGATGAAGCTCCTGCCCGACATCAACGAAACTCGTTTCAACAAAGCCGCGCTTTACAAATTTTTAATCCCGTCCGTTCTCCCGACGAAAATCAGCAAAGTCATTTACCTTGAGCCGAATGTCATCGTCAACTTGGACGTGAGCGAGCTGTGGCGCGTCGACCTCGGCAAAAAAATTCTCGGAGCCGTGCCCGCCGCCGACATCGCCGCAGAACTCCCCGCACAAGACAAAGCCGTCACGGACGGTTTACTCAAGCCCGAAGATTATTTCAGCTCAGGCGTCATGCTCATGAACTTGGAACTTTTGCGCGGCGCGGAGGAAAAAATTTTCGACGGACTGAAATTTGCCAACGACCAAAAATATTTTACCCTCGTGGATCAGACCGTTCTCAATCATTGCTTCGCGGGGCAGACGTTGAAATTGCCGGCGCGCTTCAGCAGCTTCGTGCGCATTGCTCGCGGCAGAAAAGAATCCGTCGAAAAAAAAATTTACTGTTATACCGCTCACTCGCTTCAGCTGAACATGAACGACCCGTTCAATGCTCTGTGGCTGGAATATTTTTCCAAAACTCCTTGGTTTGACGCTGCGGCACTCGCCAATCTTTACGCGAGCTTCCAACAGGTTCACGTTCGCCTGAAAAAATCCATGACGAATTTGACAATCGCCATGAACGGAAAGACCCGCGGCTTCTGTGCCACGCCCAATTACGTCGACGACCTCAAAAAACTTTTCCGCGTCCGCGACAACGAAGAATTCATCACGCTGGAAAATCAATCGTCCCTGAAAAAATTAATCGACGCCATGAAAAAATCTCGCGGCAAAAAAATTTTCTTCATCATGGCTCAAGGGTTCCCGCTCAGCTTGCTGTCGAAGGCGGGCTTTGTCTTCGGCGCGGATTATCTCAACGCGCTGGAATTTTTGTCGGAGGAGCAGGGCGTGTCCATGAATTCTTATCCGCTGCTCCACGCAATGTGAGGAGTGATTCAATGATTCACGTTTGTTTCGGGCTTAACGATAAGAACGGGACTTACTCGAAGTTCACGGGCACGACCATGGCTTCCATCTTTGAAAACACTACCTCAAACGTCACGATTCACATTCTCCACGACGATACTTTGACGCTCGACAACCGCGAAAAATTTTCTTACCTCGCCGGGCAATACAATCAGCTCGTGAAATTTTACAACGTCGACGAACTTTGCAAGAATGAACTGCAAAAAATTGTTCGTTTGTTTCCAACCTCAAAAAATCATTACGCCACCGTGGGAATGTTCTATCGTTTTTTCTTTTCAAAACTTCTTTCAGCTGATATCGACAAATGCATTTACCTCGACTCGGATATCATCGTCAATCTTGACTTGAACGAACTGTGGAAAGTTGACCTCGGCGATAAAGTTCTGGGCGTCATCCCCGAATGTTCCAACGGGCTCGACACAAAAGAAAAATTTGCTCTGTGCCACGACAATTTCGTCGCACCCGAAGATTATTTCAATTCAGGCGTCTTGCTCATGAACTTGGAGGCATTTCGCGCTGAGGAAGAAAAAATTTTGCGCGCGATGAAATTTATCGGCGAGAATCCCAAATACATTTTCCTCGACCAAGATGTTTTGAATTATTGCTTCGCGGCACGAACTCTGAAGTTGCCGCTGAAATTTAATCGCTTCGTCATTTACGCGCGCATTGAGCGTGAGCCTGTTGCGCTGAAAAAAATTTATCACTTTGCGGGCGGCGGGCTCGGTATCGACATGCGCGACCCGTTCAATCGGCTGTGGATGAGTCACTTCATGAAGACGCCGTGGTTTAACTTGGAAACCGTCGGGCGACTTTACGCGGGCTTTCAACAGATTCACGTCGGGCTGAAAAATTCCATGATACAAATTTCTGCGGCGATGAGCGGAAAGACTCGCGCGTTTTTCACGACGCCCGAAAACGTCGACGCGCTGAAAAAAATTTTTCTCGTCCGCGACGGCGAAGAAATTCTTCGCGACGAAAACCAATCGTCCTTGAAAAAATTAATCGACGCCATGAAAAAATCTCGCGGCAAAAAAATTTTCATCATCTTGGTGCCCAACTTTCCGTTCCGCGCGTTGACGGAGGTGGGCTTCGTTCACGGCAGAGATTTTCTGAACGGCATGGATTTTCTGTCGGAGGCGCAAGGGTTGCCAATGAATTCGCACCTGATTATCCGCGCAATGTGAGTTTCAAAAAAAATTTAAAACACCTCCCGAAGTTCGGAAGGTGTTTTTCTTTGCGAAAAAATTTTCAGCAGGTGTGACAGAGCTCGTAAATGCCTGCGCGCTTGAGAGTGTCGACGACGGTATCGCCGATGTGCGCGACGGTGTCGGCGACCTCAATGCCGACCGCGTTCATGGCTTTAATCTTGTCGGCCGCCGTGCCCTTGCCGCCGCTGATGATTGCGCCCGCGTGACCCATGCGTTTGCCGGGAGGAGCCTGGCGTCCCGCGATGAAAGCCGTCACGGGTTTGTCGGGCATGTTCTCGGATATCCAACGCGCCGCGTCCTCCTCAGCCGTGCCGCCGATTTCACCGATGAGCAAAACGGCTTTTGTCTCTTCGTCCTCTTTGAACAGCTGTAAGATGTCAATGAAGTCCGAGCCCTTGACGGGGTCGCCGCCGATTCCGACGCTCGTGGTGATTCCGATTCCCGCGTTCATGAGCTGGAACGCCGCCTCGTAAGTCAAAGTTCCCGAACGCGAAACCAAACCGACGTGACCTTTCTTTTGGACGTTGCCGGGGATGATTCCGAGTTTGGTTTCGTCCGTCGTCATGATGCCCGGGCAGTTGGGACCGATGAGCCGAGTTTTCTTGCCGACCATGTAACGGCGAACTTTGACCATGTCCATGACGGGAATGTGTTCGGTTATGCACACGACGAGTTCAAGGCCGGCGTCGACAGCCTCAAGAATCGAATCGGCGGCGAAGGGGGCGGGCACATAAATGACGGAGGCCGTCGCGCCCGTGGCCTTGACCGCGTCCTCCACCGTGTTGAAGACGGGCACGCCCTCGACGACTTGCCCCGCCTTGCCGGGTGTCACGCCGCCGACAATCTTCGTGCCGTAAGCGAGCATTTGTTTCGTGTGGAAGGTCGCCGCCTTGCCGGTTATGCCTTGGACGATTACCTTCGTGTTCCTGTCAGCCAAAATCACTGTATCCACTCCTCGAAAAATTTTTATCGCTCAGAAAAATTCCTTGTCGATAATTTTGTCGTAAATGTAACCTTCGCGGACGCCCGAATCGCTGTAGATGATATTGAGGCTGCCGAAGCGTTTGGCGAGGACGTCGGCGATGACCAGCCCCGGCATGAACGTGTGAATCCTTTCGGGCACGGTCTTCATGAGTAAAATTTTGTCGGGGACAATGAGCTCGTGGTCGCGGCGGAAGCGGTGCAAGATGTCTTGAATGCGTCGAACCTCCATGCGCATGTTCTGACGGGTCATGCCGTACATTGCGTTGTAAAGAGCCATCGCGCCTTTGAATGTGCCGCCGATTCCGCAAATCTGTGCGTGGCTGACGGCTTGGAATTCTTTGACGGCACTGACGGTCGCCTCGGCCTCGGCGTACATCTCGGCGATTTCAACCGCGCTGGGCAAAATGTGCACGCCCGTGTATCGCGTGTGGAAACTCAAGCTCCCGATTGGCAGAGAAGCCTTCACGCGAATCTCTCTGTCTTTGAAGTAAACGATTTCGGTGGAGCCGCCGCCGATATCAATCAACAAACCTTTTTCGTCGACAAGATTGTGAGTCGCGCCGATGAAGTCGAAGGTCGCCTCGTCGTCGCCGCTCATCAAAATTATGTTTATGCCCGTGCGGAAAGAAATTTCGTCGACGGCCTGCGAACCGTTTGCGGCATTGCGGAGGGCGGCGGTCGTGAAGGCGGTCACCTGCGTTATTCCGAAGTCGTCGAGAAAGTGACGGTACTCGCCGATAATCTCAACAACTTTGTCAATGCCCTGCCTTTGCATCACGCCGTCGCGCACGTAAGACGCAAGTCCGACGGTGTGTTTCCTTTTCATGAGCATTTCGACGCGGTCGCCGTCAATGTCGTAGACTGCCATGCGAATTGTGTTTGAGCCGACATCAATCATTGCGTAGAGCATTGCGCCCACCTCCCTTGCCGCAAATTTATTCGGCGTTCGCGGCGATTAACCTGCCTCGTTAATTAGGAATTAGGAATGTAACTTGGCGATTCAATTTTCAATCTCGCTCGGAGCCTTGGAAATAATTTTTCCGTCGCGGTCGCGGTAAACAACTTTGGCGATTCGCGCGTTGATTATCATGCGGCGACAGAGTTTGCACGGCTCGCCCGACGCGTTTGAATCGTCCGCGCAATTCACGCCCGCAATGTAAATCGTCGCGCCCGCCATCTTGTTCGGGTCGGCGTTGATGATTGCGTTCTGTTCGGCGTGCACCGCCACGCACAGCTCGTAACGTTCGCCCTTGGGCACGTGCAGCCGTTCGCGCTCGCAGACGCCGCTGTCAATGCAATTTGTCTCGCCGCGCGGTGCCCCGTTGTAGCCCGTGCTGATTATAATTTTGTCCTTGACGATAATCGCGCCGTAACGTCGACGCAGGCAAGTCGCTCGCCTGCCGACCTCGCGGGCAATGTTCAAAAAATATTCGTCCCAATCGGGGCGCGTGTGCTTTTCGCTCATGATTCCCTCCAAAAAATTTTTCCGCCATTATACAACAAATTTTCCCGCGCGCATAAAAAAATTCCCGTGAAAAAATTTTTCGGGGCTTGAGGAAAAATTTTCGGGCGTGGAGAGATTTTGAGGCATGAAAAAATTTTTCGTGGCTTGAGAAGAAATTTTCGGGCGTCGAGAGTTTTTGTGCCGTGAAAAAATTTTTGAGCCGCGCAGGCAAAAAAAATTCCCGCCAAAAATTTCGCGGGAGTTTTTTATGTTTGAGCCGTTAAAAATCTTCTGACCAAAATTTCTGCGACGATTGCGTCGACGGGTTCGGGCGGCACTTGCATTGAGGTCGGCAAAAGTTTTCGCCAGCCGCGCGGAGGATTTTTTTCCCAATACAAGCGGCGCGCCTCTTCGGTCGTGTGCTTTTCGTCGACGAGTCGGAAGCTCAAGCCCGCCTCCGAAATTTTTCCCGCCGCAGATTTGTGCGTGGTGCCGTCGCCCAAGATGACCGATTTTATTTCGAGCTGCGCCGCCAAATCTTTTATGACGTCGGCGAGTTCCTCGGTCGGGACGACGCGCTGAAATTTTATTTCGCCTGCCGCCGTCAGCACAGCCACTCCGCACTTGTCGCGGCCGGGGTCTATTCCCATGAACATCATCGCTGCTCCAATTTTATATTCAAGCGCAAAGGTCCGTTCGAGTCGGTTTCCTCGCGCGCGGTGGCCGTCAGCTGAACTTTGCCCTTTGCGTTGCTCAGCGCGTCGAAAATTTCATAAAGCTGCGTTGCCTCCATGCGCCCGACGCTGCCGGTCAGCGGGTCAGTCAAAATTCCTTTGTCGACCGCGATTCGATTTATCTCCGACAAAAATTCCTTAAGAATTCCTTCGGGCGTCACGCCTTCGCCGCCGAGTTCATACGTTTTGGAAAGAATGAGTTCATCCTTTTTGAAAATCAATTTGTTCGGATAAAGTTCAAGCCTGGCTCGGACGGGCTCGCCGCGAACCAAATTTCCCGCCGCCGAAATTCTCAAGACCATGTCGCCCGCGCTCGATTCAATTTCGCTGATGACGCGTTGCAGTTCCGGCTGATAAATCCAAACGGAATTGTCCTCGTTGCCGCCGAAGCGTTGAATCAAACTTTGCGTCGCGTGTTCGGCCAGCGCGTTTATGTCGGCGGAAATTTCGTCGGCACTGCGCCCGCCCTGTATGATTCCGCTCGCCAAAATTTCTCCCGCCCGCAAAGTGATGTCGCCCTCGCGAATCGCAATGATTCCCTCGCGCAGACGATTGTTGCGCTCCTCAAGCTCGCTGTTGTCGGCGGTGAGTTTGTCGTTGGCCGAGGAGAGTTTGTCGTTGTCGTTTGAAAGTTTATCGTTGTCGGCGGTCAGCGTGACGTTGAACTCGCCGAGTTTTTTATTGTCAGCTTCAAGCGCGGCGTTCGTGCCCGAAAGATTTTCATTCTGCGCGGACAACTCTGAGTTTGCGGCTTCGAGTTGCTCGTTGCCCTCCTTGAGTCTGTCGCTCTCTGCGCGAAGGTCTTCCTGCTCCGATTTGAGCGCGACGATTTCTTCCTTGGACATGCGCAGGTTTTCGTTCGCCCGCTCGAATTCCGTCTGAGCCTTGAAAAGATTTTCGGTCGCCTCGTCAAGCTCCGCCATTGTCTCATCCATCGTCGCGCGCAGCTCGTCCATGCCGAAAAGTGCCGTGCGAACGTTTTGCGAAATTAAAACCATGAATCCGATTGACAGCGCGGTTATCAGCCCGCCCGTCACGACAGTCACGATCATGGAGGTGTGCCGCGGGCGCAGTCCGAAAATCGACAGACGCTTCTTTCCAATCTTCGTGCCGAGTTTGTCGCCGATGAATGCAATCACGCCGCCCGTCACAATCATGACCAAGATTAAATAAATTCCGTCCAATCACTCACCCCCTGCGAATTTCATCGGACGCGTGACGCTGTAAACTTTTTCCACGCGGCGCAACTTGTTCATGAGCGTTTCAAGCTGCGCGGCGTTGCTGACTTCGACGCCGAGCTTGACCGTGGAAGTTTTATTGTTTTTGTTCGGCGTGGCGTGAATGGAATGCAAGTTGAGATTCATCTCGGCGGGCACCGCAATCAAATCGACGAGCACGCCGCTTTTGTCCTCGCAAACAATTTCCACTTCGACGTTGTAAAGTTTATCGCCGGTCTCTTCCCAGCTGACTTCAATCATGCGCTCCATGTCGCCCGTGCCGTTCAAAATGTTCGGGCAGTCCGTGCGGTGAACGGAAACGCCGCGCCCGCGAGTGATGTATCCGGCAATTTCGTCGCCGGGTATCGGGTTACAGCACCGCGCCAGCCGAACGACAAATCCGCTCTCGCCCTCGACCAAAATTCCGTGCTCCGCTCTGCTCTGATTGCCGCGCGCGGGTTTCTTTTTTACCTCGGCGAGCAACGCGGAAATGTCGGGCGTCGTGCTCTCGACCAAATCTTTCTTGTGGAGTTCGACGAGTTTGGTCACGACCGTGTGCGGCGACGCTCCGCCGTAACCGACACCCGCCAGCAAATCTTCCTCGTTGGGGACGCCCATTCGCTTTGCGACCTCCGCCAGACGATTTTCCTTGAGCAAGTCTTTCGGGTTGTATCCGAGCTTCTTAAGCTCCGCCTCAATCATCGCGCGCCCTTGAGCAACATTTTCCTCGCGATTCTCCCGCTTGAACCATCCGCGGATTTTACTGCGCGTGTCACTGGCCGCCACGATGTTCAACCAATCGCGGCTCGGTCCGTTGTTCGCTTTGTTCGTCACGACCTCCACGAAGTCGCCGTTCTGAAGTTTATATTCCAGCGGAACGATTCGCCCGTTGACCTTCGCGCCCACGCAATGATGACCGACCTCCGTGTGAATCCGATACGCAAAGTCAATCGGCGTTGAGCCCTTCGGCAGGACGACCAAATCTTTGCCGGGCGTGAAGACAAAAACTTCGTCGCTGAAGAAATCCAACTTCAAAGTCTCAAGATATTCCTTCGGGTCTTTAATCTCCTTCTGCAGCTGAGCGATTTTCCTGAGCCAAGAAATTTTTTGGTCCTTGTCGCTGTTGGCGGCCTTCGACGAGCCGCTCTCTTTATATTTCCAGTGAGCCGCAACTCCGTACTCGGAAATTTTGTGCATGGCGAACGTGCGGATTTGAATTTCCAGCGGGTAACCCAAAGCCATGACCGTCGTGTGCAACGAACGATAACCGTTGCTCTTGGGCATGGCGATATAATCTTTGAATCGCCCGGGTATCGGCCGCCACTTCGAGTGAATCACGCCGAGAACGTTGTAACAGTCCTTAACGTCGTCAACCAAAATCCTCACGGCGGACAAATCGTAAATCTCGCCGATGTCTTTGTGGTCGCGCATCATCTTTTTGTAAATGCTGTAGAAATGTTTTGCGCGCCCGCTTATCGACGCGTGAATCTCCAGCTCGTCAAATTCCTCTTCAATCAGTCGAACCGCCTCGCTGATATAAATTTGCCGCTCGCGTCTCTTCTGCTTGACGTGCTCGACCAAATCGTAATAAACGTCGGGCTCCAGATATCGCAGGCACAAATCCTCCAGCTCCCACTTGATGTTGGAAATGCCCAGCCGATTTGCCAGCGGCGCGTAAAGTTCCATCGTTTCCTTGGCGATTCGTTTGCGTTTGTCCTCGCGCATAAATTTCAGCGTTCGCATGTTGTGCAGACGGTCAGCCAGCTTTATCAAAATCACTCGCAAATCTTTTGCCGTCGCGATGATTAATTTCCGATACGCTTCGATTTGCTGTTGCTCCTTTGTTTTGAAATAAATCTGTCCGATTTTCGTCACGCCGTCGATGAGCAGAGCAATTTCCTCGCCGAACATGTCTTTAATCTCGTCCAGCGTGAAGAGTGTGTCTTCGACCACGTCGTGCAAGATGGCGGCGGCAATCGTCGTGTCGTCCAGCTGCAGTTCCGCCAAAATCGCCGCGACGTTGAGCGGGTGATTTATGTACGGCTCGCCCGACGCTCGAACTTGTCCCGCGTGACCTTCCTTGGCGACGAGGTACGCCCGCTCGATTAAATCCAAATCCGCGTCGGGTTGATAATTTTTGACCGTGTCCATCAAAAATTTTATCGTGACGGGTGGCTTGCCCTTGTCGTTCATGGTGTCCCCTGTCCCTTTCTTCCAATTAGGAATTAGGAATGAGAAATTAGGAATTAAAAGACGAATCGCAATTACTAATTCCTAACTCCTAATTAAAACTGCGACATGATTTTTGAGTTCTCCAGCGCGGAGAGGCTCGGCGAAAATTTTTGCAGGGCGGTCAAAGTTCTCTCGAAGGTGTCAGCCAAGACCAACTCCACTCGCCCGCCCAAAAGTCTTTTCGCCTGACGGAATACCAATCGATAATCGGGGCTCGACGCGACCAGCACATAACTCGACGCCAAATCCGAATGCGCCGCGCCGATTATCTCCGCCAGCGACGGCGACGACTCCGCGCTGCCCGAAACCAAAATCGATGCGCCCGCGTCTTGAAGTTTTTGCGCTTCTTCCGAATCCTTCGCCACTGCCAACGCCGCGACTTTCATCAGTGCCTCGTGGAAGGGCAGGGCGTGCGCTTCGCTCATGTTCGTTATGTTGATTTCCGACAGCGGCCCCCAACCGATTGCCTGCTCCAAAGTTTTTCCGACGTGGTCGGTGTGGACGTGAACATCCAATCCGCCGCGCGCCCTCTCCACGATTGAAAAGCTGGCGAAGTCTCTCATCTGCCGTTCAAGTTCGGGCAAGCTCGCCTTGGAATTTTTTATCCGCAACCTTATGCAATACGGGCGAACCAAATCGTTGCGCGGGTCGGGCATGTTCTTGTGCGTGCCCAGCCCCAGCGACAGACTCACCGCCGGCGAAACGAAATTTCCGTCCAAACCTTTCAGGCAACCTTTCAAAAAGCTCAGCATGATGTTCGCGCCCGCGTCGCCGTGTTCCATCTCGTTGACCGCCACTTCGCCCGACTGAATCGCTTGATACAAAATTTCCACAATGGGCATGCCGTCCCTCACCGCGTGATATGCTCCCTTGGCAACGGCCTTGGCAACCGTGATGAACGGGCGGTCGGGCTCTTCGGGGACAAGTCTTTGCGCGTACAAAATTCCGTACTGAAATGCCTTGCCGAACTCCGAACCCGTCGCCTCATATTTGCCCACCAGCCCCGCGCTTATCCCGCGAAACATTTGCGCGAGCACCACGCCCGCATTTCCTCTGGCCCCGAAGACCGCCGCCGTCGATACCCTGCGCGCCAGTCCTCCGATTGAATCGTCCTTGGCATCGGCAAGCGGCATGACCGCCGCGCCCATCGTCCGCAAGATGTGCGTGCCCGCCAATGTGCCCGCCCCGCCGAGCGCATTTATCGTTTCGTATTCCAAAAGAAATTCGCTGTATGCTCCGGAGACCATGCGCTTAAAATCTCCGCCCGTAATGACTTCTCTGCTCCCCGTCATTTCTTTCCCTCCCTAACTAATTTGCAATCGTTTTGAAAGGATAATCATCTTGATTCGCGAAATAAGCGCAATAACCTTTATCGACAAGGAGAAAATTATATGACAGATAAAATTTATCGGCGAGGAAAGAAGAGGCCGTCAAGGATGACGGCCGCGCCGCGTCTGACGCCGTGATGGCGTCATCCGGCGCACTCTGAGTTGCGGGTAAGCTGAAACGTTCAAGTCACAAATCGGCAGCCGCCCCCGCGAGGTGCCCTTTCTTTGCTTACTTTCTTTGGGCACGCAAAGAAAGTAAGAACAACCTCGCAATAACCTTTATCGACAAGGAGAAAATTATATGACAGATAAAATTATCGACGAGGAGCTCAAGCCCGAAGAAAAACCCCGACGCACTCGCTCGAAAAAAATTTCCGCGGACGAGAAGCCCAAGCGCGGGCGTCAAAAAAAATCTGCGGAAGTCAAACCAAAACGCGTTCGGAAAAAAATCGATTACAAGACCGACGGCAAAGAAAAAATTTTCGCGCTCGATATCGGCACGCGCTCGGTCATCGGGATTGTCGCGGAGCAGGACGACGACGGGCAAATGAAAATCATCGCGACGCACAGACTGGAGCACACCAGCCGCGCCATGCTCGACGGGCAAATCCATGACGTGCCGCAGGTCGCCGAAGTGATTATCCGCGTGAAAAATTTTTTGGCGGAGCAGGTCGGCGAACTCAAGAGCGCGGCAATCGCGGCGGCGGGGCGTGCGCTTTACACCATGACAGCCGAAGCCACGCTCGAAGTCAACGGAGTCATCACCGACGAAGTTCAAAGCTCGCTCAACTTCGCCGCCGTCCAGCTGGCGCAGTCTCAGCTCACCGCCGAGAAAAAAATCGACGCCAAAATTTATTACTGCGTCGGCTTCAGCATAATCAATTACGAACTCGACGGAATCAGATTGAAAAGTTTAATCGGGCAGCGCGGCAAAGTTGCCAAGACAAAAGTTATCGCGACGTTCCTCCCGCGGCAGGTCGTCGACTCAATGCAAACCGCTCTGACTTATGCCGGCCTGGAAGTTCGCGCGCTGACCTTGGAGCCAATCGCCGCGATTAACGTGCTCGTCCCGCCGAGTATGCGCCACTTGAATATCGTGCTCGTCGATATCGGCGCGGGCACCTCCGACGTCGCCATAACCAAGAACGGTTCGGTTATCGCTTACGGCATGGTCCCGCTGGCGGGCGACGAAGTCACCGAAGCAATTTCCCAAAGATTTTTGCTCGACTTCAACGTCGCCGAAGAAATTAAACGCAAGGCAACCAACGGTGAGGGCGCGACCTTCA
Source organism: Selenomonadaceae bacterium (assembly GCA_017527075.1). Lineage (GTDB taxonomy): Bacteria > Bacillota > Negativicutes > Selenomonadales > Selenomonadaceae > Quinella. Next base: position 3,050 of record JAFXQM010000010.1, on the reverse strand, counting down.
GCGACATCCTCGGACGCCCTTACGACCTCACGGCGGAAGAAATTCTCATGCCGATTAATGAAAACGTCGGGATGATTGCAAACGCCATCGCCAAGACGATTTTTGAACTCAACGGCAACGACCCGCCGCAAGCTCTGCTTTTGGTTGGAGGCGGCGCGCTCTCCCCGAACTTAAACAAACTCGTCGCCGAAGCTCTGAACATGCCGCTCGAACGCGTCGCCGTCCGCAAGCCCGACAAAGTGGAAGGCATAAAAAATATTCCCGCCGCTCTTCAGGCTCCCGACGCCGCCACGCCCCTCGGCATTTTGAAAGTTGCCTCGACCGACTCTTTCCATTTCTTCAACGTCATGATTAACGGGCAGGAAGTAAATCTTTTCCACTTCCGCGACCTCACGGTCAGCGACGCGATTTTGAGCGCGGGCATCGATTACAAAAAATTCAACGGCAAGCCGGGGCTCGGGCTCGTGGTCACCGTCGACGGCGAGAAAAAATCTTTCCCGGGCACGCTCGGCACCTTCGCGAAAATTTTCGTCAACGATGAGCCCGCGACTTTGGATACGCCCATTCAAGACAACTGCCGAATAAAAATTCAATCGGGCGAGGACGGAGTCAGCGCGCAAATAAAAATCGACGACATTGTTGCCGTCGCTCCGAGTTTCACCGTTACCGTCAACGGCAAAGAATTTTCTGTCGCGCCGAAACTTTTGGTCAACGGCGAAGTGAGTTTGCCGAGCAGAATCCTTGCAGACGGCGACGAACTCACCACAAAGACCAGACGCAACGTCGGCGAGCTGCTCAGGCTGGCAAATTATCCGCCCGCAGGAAAAAAGATTCGTTACACGCTCAACGGCTCCAAGGCGCATTACACTTGCACGCCCGATATTTTTTTGAACGGCGATCGCGCCGATGTCTCCGACGTGCCCAAGGCGGGCGACGCGATTGAATACGTTGCCAACGACGCGATTAAAGTCGGCGAGATTGTCAAAGACGAGAGCCGCGCTTCCGCCGTGAAAATTTTTTACAACGGCAAAGAATATTCCATCCCGACGACGGCGACGGTTTTGCTCAGCGTCAACGGGCGCGTGTCGAATGAAAACACAATCGTTGAGGACGGCGCGGAAATTATTTTTGAGCGCGAGGAAAAAAATTTCGTCATGGTCAGCGACGCGCTCCTTGCCGTAAACTTCAAACCGCCCCCCGCAAAGAGCCGCATGAGTTTTGTCATCAAAATCAACGGCAAGCCCGCCGAATTCGCCGACCCCGTCAAGAGCGGCGACGAGTTGGAAATTATTTTGAAGACGCCCGACGGTCTGGAGTTCAAACCGCTCGACGATTTGGAAACGCCCGTCCGCAATGAGCCGCAGAAAAAATTTTCGCTCGGCGATTTTCTTCGCGCGGACTGAGGAGGAAAAATTTTTATGATTTACATGACATCCCAAAGCAAATCACGAATGACACACCTAAGTAAATCACGAATCAAGACGGAGAAAAAAATTAGGTGAGTATCGCGCGATTATGCAGACATTTTGCTATCACGAGCAAAGTCGGATTCGGGAGAAAATTTATCGCTGTGCAGACAGGGCGCAGACAATTATCGGCAGACGATTCGCCCTTGAGCGCGGGATTGTTTTACGTCGATGACGCGCTGATTGCGTGAGCCGCAGAAGAGTAACTCAAGGTCGCGTTCCTCCTCGCGATATTCGCCGTCGACGAGCACGTCAACATAATCAAGCAGGCGGTCAGCACCCTGCGGCAAGTTCTCGTAAGTGAAGCCGGTGTAGCACCACACGTTATAACCGAATTGCTGAGCGGCTTTGGCGAGTTCAATGGCGGCGTCGAGCTGGAGGAGAGGTTCCCCGCCCGTAAGTGTGATTCCACTCGCCAGAGAATTTTTTGCCATCTCGCGGATAATTTCATACGTGGTCATCTCAATGCCGGCGTCCAAGTCATGGGTCTGCGGATTATGACAACCCCGGCACCGGCGTGTGCACCCTTGGAAAAAAATTGTGAATCGAATTCCGTTGCCGTCGACAAAACTTTCGGGCTCGAAGCCCGCAACTCGAATCTTCATTCTGACTCCTCCAATAAAAAAACGGCAGCCCGCGTTGGACTGCCTTAACTTTTATCTATACAAAATATTTCCGTCGAACTTTTTGCCGCCGATAAGCATTTCATCCGTGAACTGCCACATAAAGGCGCGTATGTCGTCGTGTCCGCTCCATTGTGCATTCCACACGGGCACCCCAAGTTCCTGCCAGTCAATCCAATCCTCCAGCCACGAACAAGAGGCATAAACTCCGCAGTCGAGCGGCTTGATTGAATCGATGAACGCGCGGCAGATGTTCGTGACATTGTGCCGCGTGAAAGAAAACCCGTGGCGAGCTTTGTACCCGTCGGCGTCTTCCATATCGAAAAACACGGGAAGCTCCAAAAGCACGCCCGCCTCCGCGATAATCCGCTTGCAGAAGAGAGCCTCGGTTATGGCGTCCTGCGGGGTGAGCGCGTAGGAGTAATGATACGCGCCGCAGATGAGCCCGTGGCTGTGAGCGTCGTTGACATTGCGGGCAAAAGTTTCGTCGAGTCCGTTCTTGCCGTAACCCGTCCTGCAGATGGCGAAGTCAATGCCCGCGTCCCTCACGTCGCACCAATTAATCTCGCCGTTGAAGGTCGATACATTTATTCCTTTCATGAAAATCTCCTTTCAGTGAGTCAATTATTTTTTATCGGGGGTTTGCCCATCCGCTTCCTGCGTCCCAAGTACAAGAAGCAGTGGCAGCGATGTAAGGCGGGTCGGCAGTAAGTGAGACGGTGATAGTGTTAGTGCCCCATTTCGGCGTAAAAGTAAATGTTTTGTCAGCGGCGTTGTAGTTAAAGCCGGATGACTGGTCAGATGAAAATGATATGGTGCCTCGCGCACTTTTTCTTCGAGCCGCTCAAGCTTGGTCGCGTGCTCATAATCGCGCCGCTCAATTTCTTTGGTAAAAATATCCATGACTTTAGCGAGCTCCTTGAAAGTTTTGTCTTGCTCTTTCAAGGTGTTGTTTACGCCG
>JAFXQM010000009.1 GCA_017527075.1 Selenomonadaceae bacterium | reverse complement strand
GTTCCCTTTCCGAACACGGCAGTTAAGCACTCACACGCCGATGGTACTTGGGTGGCGACGCCCCGGAAGAGTAGGTATTTGCCGCTAAAAATTCCTCGGTAGCTCAGTCGGTAGAGCACCTGACTGTTAATCAGGGAGTCACTGGTTCGAGTCCAGTCCGGGGAGCCATTTTTTTTAAAGGGAGTTGGGGCATCGCCAAGTCGGTCAAGGCACGGGACTTTGACTCCCGCATCGTTGGTTCGAATCCAGCTGCCCCAGCCATATTTGGTAAAATGACTCGCTAGCTCAACTGGTAGAGCAACTGACTCTTAATCAGTAGGTTCGGGGTTCGATTCCCCGGCGGGTCACCATTTTTTATAAGGGCGATTAGCTCAGCCGGGAGAGCATCTGCTTTACACGCAGGGGGTCGGCAGTTCGAGCCTGTCATCGCCCACCAATAACGATTCGGCCCGGTAGTTTAGTTGGTCAGAATGCCGCCCTGTCACGGCGGAGGTCGTCGGTTCAAGTCCGATCCGGGTCGCCACTTGAAAATTAAGCTTCATTTGATAGATTAGCAAAACGTTCGAACGCGGTGAGAAATTTTAACATTTCGCAACGTTGAACGCGACAGCAAGTAGGCCTCGGTAGCTCAGTTGGTAGAGCAGGGGACTGAAAATCCCCGTGTCAGTGGTTCGATTCCGCTCTGAGGCACCACAATGAAATTTCGGGAGCTCGTCGAAAGGCGGGCTCCTTTCAATTAGGAATTAGGAATTAGGAGTTAGGAGTTAGGAATTAGGAATTAAAATAACCTCGCTCGTCGAAGAGTGAGGTTATTTTTTTTCGTCAAATAATTTTCGATTTAAGCTGGCTTAGTGAGGAGTGAATGGCGGTTAGTGATTAGGAAAATTTTTTTATTGCCCGCCGCGCGCTCTTCAACTTTCGGGTAAAGAAATTCGCCGCCAAAAGTTTGAAACGGAGCGTTGACTGCCGATTCAATCAAGCCGAGGTCGCGAATGCCCGTTGCCTTTTCGAGCCGCTTATGAAACGTCAGAATATCGTTCATCAGAAACCGAATCAAACTTCGCCAACTCCTCGTAAGCTTCGCGGTTTTGCTCAAGCAAGAGCTCGCTCAGTCGTTCGATTTCTGCTTTCAGTTCGGGCGAGTTTTCGCTCGTCAAAATTTTTTCGTCGTCCATCAAAGGTGAGGACCGGCAGCGACGAGAGCTTTGCCCGCCGCGTTGTATTCGTATTTCTTGAAGTTTTTGATGAAGCGGCCAGCCAAATCTTCGGCGCGGCGATCCCACTCGGTCGGGTCGGCGTAAGTGTTGCGCGGGTCGAGAATTTCGGTGGCGACGCCTTCGAGGACGGTCGGGACTTCCAGGTCGAAGATTGCGATTTTTTTCGTCGGAGCATTTTTGATTGCGCCGCCGAGGATTGCGTCGATGATTCCGCGCGTGTCTTTAATCGAAATGCGTTTGCCGGTGCCGTTCCAGCCGGTGTTGACCAAGTAAGCCTTCGCGCCGCTCTTTTCCATGCGCTTGACGAGTTCTTCGGCGTATTTGGTCGGATGGAGTTCGAGGAACGCTTGACCGAAGCACGCGCTGAAGGTCGGGGTCGGCTCGGTGATTCCGCGCTCGGTGCCGGCGAGTTTGGCGGTGAAGCCGCTGAGGAAATAATATTTGCACTGCTCGCTCGTCAGAATGGAAACGGGCGGGAGCACTCCGAAAGCGTCTGCGCTGAGGAAGATGACGGACTGCGCGGCGGGGCCGTGGCTGTCGGGGCGGACGATATTTTTAATGTGATAAATCGGGTAGCTGACGCGGGTGTTCTCGGTGACGGATTTGTCGGCGAAGTCAATCTTGCCGTTCTTGTCGACGGTGACATTTTCCAGGAGCGCGTCGCGGCGAATGGCGTTATAGATGTCGGGCTCGGCCACAGGGTCGAGGTTGATGACTTTAGCGTAGCAGCCGCCCTCAAAATTGAAGACGCCGGTATCATCCCAGCCGTGCTCGTCGTCGCCGATAAGCAAACGCTTCGGGTCGGTGGAAAGGGTAGTCTTGCCGGTGCCGCTCAGCCCGAAGAAAATCGCGGTGTTCTCTCCGTTCATGTCGGTGTTGGCGGAGCAGTGCATTGCGGCGATTCCCTTAAGCGGCAGGAAGTAATTCATCATGGAAAAGAGACCCTTCTTCATCTCGCCGCCGTACCAAGTGTTGAGGATGACTTGTTCTTTGTCGGTGATGTTGAAGACGGTCGCGGTTTCGGAATTGAGTCCGAGTTCTTTCCAGTTTTCAACTTTTGCCTTGGACGCGTTGAAGACGACAAAGTCGGGCTCCTGGTCGAACTCTTCCTGAGTCTTCGGGCGAATGAACATGTTGGTGACGAAGTGCGCCTGCCACGCAACCTCCATGATGAAGCGAATCTTCATGCGGGTATCTTTGTGCGTGCCGCAGAAGCCGTCGACGACGAAAAGGCGTTTGCCGGAGAGTTCCTTAATCGCCAGAGCCTTGAGAGCCTTCCAGCTTTCGACGGAGCATTTTTTGTTGTCGTTGGGATATTCGGGCGTCGTCCACCAAATTTCGCCGGGCGCGCCTTCCTTTGTGGTCTCGTCGTAAACGATGAACTTATCCTTGGGCGAGCGGCCGGTGTAAATGCCGGTCATGACGTTAATCGCGCCGAGTTCGGTCTCCTGTCCCACGTCGAAGCCCGTCAGTCCCGGTTTCATTTCCTCGTTGAAGAGAACTTCGTAAGTCGGGTTGTAAAGAACTTCGGGCGTGTCGGTGATGCCGTACTTGCTCAAATCCATCATTGCCATAATTTCAACCTCCAAAAATTTACTGCGTCGATAATAAACCATAGGGTTTTGATTGTCAATTATGAAACCTGCATAGATTTTTCCGGCGCGGCGTCAAAGTTTTTCAGCACGTTCAAGATTCGGCTGCGGAAATTATTTTTGCCAACGGGTAATGCTTTTGCGCAAAGCTGTCCGTCCAAATTTTTTCATCTGCCGGCTGCTGTTTCCCTTTTGCTGCCTCAAGCAATAAATTTTTACGGGCTTGAAAACGAATTGCTCGGCGAAACTCGTTGACAAATAATCGACGGAAATAATTTCTCCGCCGTAACGCACGTTGTCGTTGACAACTGCAACGATTGCGCCGTCTTTGCAAAGGCGATACAGTTCGGCGTAAACGAAAGCCAGCTCTGTGAAATAACCTTCGACCATGCGAATGACGCCGTTGTTGTTCAAGTCGCCGCGAGTTTTTCTTTCCGTCAACGCCGCCATGATTTCTTGAAAAGCAAGATTGGAATTTATTTTTCCGAGGACGTAACAAAATCTTTCCGAGGCATTGAGCCGCTCGTAGTGCTTCATGAGCGAAGAAATTTTTGACTTGCTTTCAACGGTGCAAGAGAGCAGGTCTTGCCGCAAATTTTTAATGTCGTCCTCGCCGTAACCGAGATAAACAAGTTCCAGCGCGTAAATTCTCGTGTAGTCGTAGCGATTGCAGTAAGGCGGAGAGGTTATAACGCCGTCCAAAATTTTTTCCTCAAGCTTGGGTAACTCGAACAGCGCAGAGCCTTCCGTAAAGTCGACGGTCGCAGAAAAATTTTCGCAAGCATTTGCCTGAACGAATTTTATATCTGACAAAATGTGATTCAATTCGTCGGCGACGGCGGATTGAATATTTTCAACAACTTCTCTGCATTGATGAGCCGGCAAAAGTTTTCGTCCAAATTTTTTGCGCTCGATGTTGGCGTTAATCACTTTGGCCGCGCGCGAGTCCCAACGCAGATATTGTCCGTCCTTTGTCGTGTAACTGCACCACTCCAGCGAATTCAAAACGCACAGCGTGAACAAATTTTTCAGTTCGTCGGAGTAACGGCTTTGCGCAATCCAATCCGTCGCGAACATGATGAATCGCTCGTTGAATTCGGGATAAGCCGAGTCGGTTATCGTCACGTAAGGCGTTCGCGCGGAATAAGTTTCGGGCATCTTCAGCGCGGAAAAATTTTTAATCAGCGTTTGCAGCTCCGAAATGTCGTAACGCAGAACATTTGACTTGGCTTTTATCGCGACGGCGGAAAAAGGCATTATGTCATAACCGATTGAATTTATTCCGCGCATTTGACAAACAAGCGCACTCGTCCCCGAGCCCATGAACGAGTCCATGACGTTATCGCCCGCCGAAAAATTTTGCGTGATGTATTCGCGGTTGTCGATTTTGTCTTCAAACAACGTGAGCTGTCTCATCTTGATTCTCCTACAAATCGAGCAACCAATTACAAAATTCAGCGAGCTGATTATCTTTGGTGAGGTTTGCGGCGTTCGTCAGCGTGCCGCTTTCAAGTTGAGAAAAAATTTCTTCAGCCATCGCTCGTTCAATCGCAGCAGCGACAAAGGAAGTTTTTATTTTTGGAAAACCAACCGCGCCGAATTTTGTCCTGATTCTGCCGAGAACCGTGTTGCCGGTTTTCCAATGTTCGTCCGCGCCTGCGGGGTCAATGCCGCCTTTTAATTCGCCGAACATAATCGCCTTGTCGTTGCGCCGAACAATTTGGGCAAAATCATCGACGAAACTTTTGTCGCACGCCATTGCCCGCACGTTCATGACGGAAAAAATCATGCGGATAAATCGTTCTTAACCAAGCTTTCCGATTCGGTTGCGCATGATTTAATCAAAGCGCGGTGTCAAAGTTTTCAGCACGTTCAAGATTCGGCCGAGGATATTTTTTTTCGTTCTGAACGTCAGAAAAATTCTTTGCGAACTTTCGATGAGCTTGAAGTCGCGGCGAAAAAGTTTCGACAGATTGATGACTCCTTGCGCGGAAATTTTTTTCACGTCGGCGAAAACGATTTCGACACGGAAATTTTGTTCCTTGATTGAAGTCACGCCCAAATTTTTCGCGGCCAATCTGATTAACGCAACCTGCAAAAGATTTTCCACGGGCTCGGTCACTTTGCCGAATCTGTCCGTTAATTCCTCGCGCAAATCTTTTATCTCCCGCTCCTCACGCACCACCGCCAGCCGCCGATAAATTTCAATCTTGTCGCCCGCGTTGGAAATGTATTCGCGATTGATGAACGCCTCCGCCGGCAAGCTGATAATCGGGTCGGGCGCGTCGATTTTCTCCGCCGCTTTGTGCTGCAGGCGATTAACTGCCTCCTCCAAAAGTTGGCAATACATTTCGAAGCCGACGCTGGCGATGTGTCCGTGCTGCTGTGCGCCGAGTAAATTTCCTGCGCCGCGAATCTGCAAATCTCTCATGGCGATTTTGAATCCCGCTCCGAGCTGCGCGAACTCTCTCATGGCTTGAAGTCTCTTCTCCGCTGTCTCGCCCAAAATTTTTTCCGCGCGGTGAACGAAATACGCGAACGCCATCCGACTCGAACGCCCGACGCGCCCGCGCATTTGATAAAGCTGAGCCAGCCCGAAATTGTCCGCGTCGTAAACGATAATCGTGTTGGCGTTGGCGACGTCCAGCCCGCTCTCGATTATCGTCGTCGACAGCAAAACATTGAATGCGCCCTCGTAAAAATCCATCATGATATTTTCCAGCAAGTCGTTGGACATTTGCCCGTGCGCCGTCCGAATTTTTGCTTCGGGCACCAGCTGAGCCAAGCGCGCGCTCATGATGTCAATCGTCTCAATCCGATTGTACACGAAGTAAACTTGACCGCCGCGACGAATCTCCCTGCGAACGGCCTCCGCGATAATTTCGTCGTCGTCCTCAATCACGTAAGTTTGAACGGGAAATCTTTCGGCGGGCGCGGTTTCAATCAAACTCATATCCCTCGCGCCGACCAAACTCATGTGCAGCGTCCGCGGAATCGGTGTCGCGCTCAACGTCAGCACGTCCACGCCAATGCTCATCTCCCGAATCCGTTCCTTTTGCTTGACGCCGAAGCGGTGCTCCTCGTCGATTATCAGCAAGCCCAAATCTTTGAACTGAATCCGCCGCGATAAAATTGAGTGCGTGCCGATTAACACGTCGACCTGACCCGCGCGAACCTTTTGCAAAGTCGTGCGCTGCTCTTTGGCGGAACGGAAGCGGCAGATAACGTCGACCGTCGGCAGGAAGCCCGCGAATCGCTCCGAGAAAGTTTGATAATGCTGCTGAGCCAAAACCGTCGTCGGCACGAGCACCGCACATTGCTTGCCGTTCATCGCCGCCTTGTAAGCCGCGCGAATCGCAATTTCCGTTTTGCCGAAGCCCACGTCCCCGCAAATCAATCTGTCCATGGGGCGCGGGCGTTCCATGTCACGTTTGATTTCGTTGACGGCGCGGACTTGGTCGTCGGTCTCCTCGTAAGGGAAAGCCTCCTCGAATTCGCGCTGAGTTGCGTCGTCCTCGTCGAAGGCAAAACCCGTTGCCTTCTGTCGGCGCGCGTAAAGCTCCAAAAGTTTTTCGGCGATGTCCTCGACGGCGGAGGAGGCTCGCGACTTTGCACGCGCCCAATCGCCCGAACCCAGCCGCGACAATTTCGGGACGGTCTCATCGTCGGAAATATATTTCTGCAGATATTGCACTTGCTCGACGGGAATGTAAAGTTTGTCCGCGCCGCCGTATTGGATGTGGAGAAAATCTTTGCGCGCGCCGTTGAACTCCAAAGTTTCGACGCCGAGATATTTGCCAATGCCGTTGTCGACGTGGACGACGTAATCGCCGGGCTTGATGTCGCTGAAGTGTTTGACTTTCTCGCCCGCGCCCGCGAAAGTTTTTTTCCGCCGCCGAGTCTCTCCGCCGAAAATATTTTTCTCCGTGAGGACAGTCAGCCGCGCGTTCGTCAGCGTGAAGCCGTCGCTCAAGTTTCCGAGCTGAAGATGAACGCCGCGAAGATTTTTTTCCGCCAAAAGTTTTTCCATGCCGAGCATTTTTGATTCACCGGCGAAGAGGATAAAAATTTTCTGCTTGAGTTCAATCAGCCGCGCCAGCTCCTCCAGGAAAAAATTCGTCTGCCCCTGAAAGCTCGTGACGTTTGCGGCGGTGATTCCAAAATTTTCCGTGGGCTCGACGCCGCGAATTTTTTTCAGCATGAGCTCCAGGTAAATCAAACTGCCCGCGCGTGAACTTTGAATCAACTCGGCGAACGTAAAAATTTTTTTCTTGATGTCGGGGTCTTCGGCGACCAACTTTCGAATCGCCTCGAAAATCCGTGCGGGCTCGTCGAAAACAATCGTGCCGCTCTCGCCCGCGCAGCTCAGAAACGGCTCGCTCGTCTTGGAAAAATTTTTTATCGGGAGAATCGTGACGGTCTGAATCTTTTTCTTTGAACGGAAAGTTTCGGCGTCAATCTCGCGCAGGGAATCGACCTCGTCGCCGAAAAATTCCACGCGGCAGGGCGTCGGCTCGTTTATCGGATAAAAATCGACGATGCCGCCGTGTACGCTGAACTTGCCGATTGAATCGACTTCATCCGCGCGCTCGTATCCGAGTTCGTTGAGCTTGAGCAAAAAATTTTCCAACGACAAATTTTCTCCGACCTCGACGCGCAGTTGGAAGTTCAAAAAATCTTGCCGCGAAAAATTTTTCTTGACCGCCGCCGCCGCCGTCGCCAGCACGATTATTTTTTCGCCGCGCAGCAGCCGCGCCAAAATCTCCAGACGTTTTGCTTGCCGCTCCAGCCCGACGGTGCTCGCGTTCACGTCGACCAAATCCAGCTCCGGCAGCTCGACGACCTCCGCGCGCGTCAGCTCCGATAAATCGTCGCGCCACTCGGAAATTTTTTCTCGCTCGCTGACCAAAATTATCATCGGGCGCGGGCTCAGCTCGAAGGCAGCGGCAACCGCCAAAACTTTTTGCGTGCCCGCCACGCCGTAAATCATAAACTCGCCGCGCTTGGAAAATTTTTTCGCCGCCTCGCGAATCATTTCGTCGCGCAGTGCCTCTTCCAAAATGTTGTGCATGAATTTTCCCTCCGCCGCCATTATATTCAAAAAAAATCCCTCTCGACAATCGGGAGGGAAAATTTTTTTGTCCGCAAAATTTTTACGCGCTCATTGCTTTGCGATAAGCCAGCACCGCGTCCAAAACTCGGCTGTCGGGCTTGTCGATAAATTTTTTAACCGTGACCTCATCCGATTTGTGTTCGGGCAGGTCTCTGTAATGCTTCGAGTTCGTGAACTTCGCCCATTCGTTTTCCAGCGCGCGAATCGTCCAAATATATTTTTCCATGATGTCTTCGGGCGTGTTCTTTCCGTCGTCCGAATTTTTTTGCGCGAGAGGATTTTTTTCGTCGGTCGATTGGTCGTTCGGATTTTGAATCGATTGATTGACTTCGACGAGCGTTTTGTTTTCCGTGGCTGAAAAATTTTCGTTGCCCGCCGCAGAAACTTCGCCGCCCGAAAAATTTTCCGCGCCTGAAGAAACTTCGCCGCCGCCGGAAAATCCTGAGCCGCCCGCCGTTGCATTGCCTCCGCCCGCTCCGAGCGCGGACAGTTCAGCCATCGCCGCAGACGACGCCTTAATCATCGCCCGCGTCATTGCCTCGCGCGCCTCGCCCTTGGTCTTGGCCTTCTTGAGGTCGTCCTTGAGTTCCTCGCGCGCGTCGTCGGCTGCCTTCGCCTTCTTGTAAGTCTTCGGGTCGTTGACACGCAGGAAGCCGAGCTCCTCGTCGGAAAGTTTTTGTCCCGCCTTGAGTTTCCTCTTGATAAGCGCGAGCTTTTGAGCCTTCGCCTGGTCGAGTGAACTTTTCGCCGCCGCACGGAGTTTGTCGAACGTCGAAGTGTTCATGGAGATGAAATTGCCGTTCGCGTTCGTGAGCGTCTGACCCGTTCGGATTTTGTGTTTCGCGGCGAAGAGCAAATTTTTCTGCTTGACGTAAGAGTTGAGCGTGCCGATTGTCGCAAAATCCATTTTTATCGCCTCCTTGGCAAATCAAAAATAAATCCTTGTACTGCGAATTCATTTTACAGGACGGCGCGCCGAAAAGCAATTCAATTCTTCGAGCGGACTCAATTTTTGACAGGCAATCGGTCATTTGTTAAACTGCTCAAAAAATTTTTGGAGTGATTTTATGAAGGCGATGTACTTGGACTGCGCGGCGGGCATAAGCGGCAACATGTTCTTGGGCGCGTGCCTGCAGCTGGGCGTGCCCGAAAAATTTTTGCGCGGCGAACTCGATAAGCTGAACTTGCCGCGCGAATTTGAAATGGAAATTTCCAACGTCAGCAAGAACGGAATCGGCGCGGCTTACGTCGACGTGCGGCTCCCGAAAAATTTTGAATCGGAACTCGACCGCCCGAACATTCGACACCTGCACCGCCACGAGCACATTAAAACCCACAGCCACAGAACGTTCGGCGACATAAAAAAAATCCTCGACGGCTCCGAGCTGAGCGCGGCGGTCAAAACTCGCGCGCTGGCAATTTTTTCCGTCATCGCGGCGGCGGAAGGAAAAGTTCATCAACGCTCCGCCGAAGAAATCACCTTCCATGAAGTCGGCGCGATTGATTCGATTGTCGATATCGTCGGCTGCGCGGTCTGCTTGGATTATCTCGACGTGGAAAAAATTTTCGTCTCGCGAATCAACACGGGCAACGGCTTCGTCAAATGCGCGCACGGCTTGATGCCCGTGCCGGCTCCCGCGACAGCCGAGCTCCTCCAAGGTTTCAAGACTTATCACTTCGGCGCGGAAAAAGAGTTGACCACTCCGACGGGCGCGGCGATTGTCAACGCGCTTGCCGAATTCAGCGCGAACCTGCCCGAAGATTTTTCCTCGGAGAAAATCGGATACGGCGCGGGCAGCTGGGATTTGGATATCCCGAACGTGCTGAGGATTTATCTGGGCGAATTCGGCGGGCAGGGCGAGCGGCACTTGGTTAAGCTTGAGGCGAACATCGACGACATGAATCCGCAAATTTACGGCTGGCTTTACGAACGGCTCTTCGCGGCGGGGGCTCTCGACGTGTGGACGACGCCCGCTTACATGAAAAAAAATCGCCCCGCACACGTGCTGAGCGTTTTGGTCGACGCGGAGCACCGCGAGGACTGTATCAAAATTATTTTTGAGGAAACGACGACGATTGGCTTGCGCGTGATTGAAATTGCGCGGCGCGTGGAGGCCGTCCGCAAGATGGCAAAGGTCGAAACGCGCTTCGGGGAAGTTCAATGCAAAGTCAGTGCTTACGACGGCAAAATCGTTTCGATAACGCCCGAATACGAAGACTGCCGCCGCCTCGCCGAAAAAAATTCCGTGCCGCTCAAAGCCGTCTGGCAGGAGGCTCTCACCAAGCAGGAGGCGCGCCTCGGATAATTCATTCCCTGCCGATTCCCAGCCTGTCCATCACGAATCGCTGCTCCTCTTCCATTTCCAGCCGCTCCGCCTCCTCGACGTGGTCATAACCGAGCAAATGCAACAGCCCGTGCACTTCCAAAAAAATTACCTCGCGCAGGAACGAATGCCCGAACTCCTCCGCCTGAATTTTTGCGCGCTCCAGAGAAATTATCACGTCGCCCAAAATTTCAAAATCCGCGCCGAGTACTTCGGGCTCCTCGCTCTCTCTGAACGCAAAAGACAAAACGTCCGTCGCGCGGTCGATGCCGCGAAATTTTTTGTTCAGCGCGTGAATGTGTTCGTCGTCAGTCAGCGTGACACTCAGCTCAGCGTTCTCGACGCCGTAAATTTCTCCGACGACATCAGCCGCCCGCAAAATTTCTTCCGACAAATTTTCCGCGACGGTCAGCGTCTCCGGCTCAAAACTTATCGTCGTGTTCATTTATTTTCCTCGTACCTTTCGTAAGCCTCGACGATTCGCGACACAACCTCGTGGCGCACAACGTCTTCCGAAGTCAGCTCGGCAATCCCGACGCCTTTGACATTTTTTAAAACCTCGACGGCCTCCGCCAAGCCCGAAGTCATTCCGCGCGGCAAATCGATTTGGCTCAGGTCGCCCGTGATGACCATGCGCGCCCCGAAGCCCAGCCGCGTCAAAAACATTTTCATTTGCTTGGGCGTCGTGTTCTGCGCCTCGTCCAAGATGATAAACGCGTCGCTCAGCGTTCGCCCGCGCATGTAAGCCAGCGGAGCAATTTCTATCACGCCGCGGTTGAAAAATTTTTGGTAAAGGTCGAAGCCCCAAATTTCTTTCAGCGCGTCGTAAAGCGGGCGCAGATACGGGTCAACCTTCTCTTGCATGTCGCCCGGCAAAAATCCGAGTCGCTCGCCCGCCTCCACCGCCGGCCGCGTCAAAATTATTTTCCGCACTTCTTTGACTCGAAGATAATACGCCGCCTGCGCCACCGCCAAAAAAGTTTTGCCCGTGCCCGCCGCCCCGATTCCGAATGTCACCACGTGTCGACGCATCGTGTCCAAATAATTTTGCTGCCCCGCGCTCTTCGCCTGAATGTGGACGCCGTTCGCCGTGACGATGACCGGCTCGCCGAAAATTTTTTCCTTCGCCAACAAGTCGCCTCCTCTAGGTGCTGTTGGTAAATTCACCACGCCGAGCTTGACGGCTCTTTTTCCGCCTGCCTTTGTCGAAAATTCTTGACGTACGTCAGTACGCCTGCGAATTTTCTTCGCGTCAGACGAAAAAATTTCTCGTCAATCACGGCGGATTCATTTTACCACCAGCACCTAAAAATTTTTGAATCATTATAACACTTCCGCCGCGCAAAAAAAATTCCCGCCGAATGTCTCGACGGGTTTTTTCTTTGCAAAAAATTTTTCAGTCTTCGATTATGTACGCCTTGAGGATTTCTCCATAATAAGCAACGTGCGGCTCGGAGTGGGCGGTGTTCGGCACGTAAAATTTTCCGAAGCGGCTGTCGATTTTTTCAATCGGCTGCAGTTGACTGAACACGACGCGGCACTCCAAAGTCAGCGGGAGCTCTTTAATCGCGGGCGGGCGAACGATATCCGCCTCGACCAAGTGAACGCCCGCCGCCGCCAGCTTGTCCATGTCGCGCCCCGACCGACTGCCGCAAATGCCGACGGCTTTGGTGACTTCCTTGGAAAATTTTTCTCCGTAAGGAACGCAAACCGTGAACTCGCCCGTGCGCTCGACCAAATCGTAAGTGAATCTGTTCGTGCGAACGTAAGCCGCGAAAATCGGCACGCCCCATTCAATGCCCAGCGTGCCCCAGCCGATTGTCATCGCGTTGACGCAATCCTCCGCCTCGCTCGTCAGCAGAATTCCTTTCGGCAGAGCTTTGAAAATTTCGCTCGCGTACTCGAACGGATTAATTTCTCTCTTCAAAATAATTCCTCCTCAAAATTTTAAACGTCCAAAAGATTTTTCCCTGCGGCGGTCAGTGCCGTCCGATTTATCCGCGCCGCCGAAATGTCTGCGGGCAAATCAAATCGCTCGCGCAAAATTTTTAAAACCTCGCTCGGCTTGAGGCTCCCCTCCGCTGTGATTCGCACAGAAAATTTTATCAGCAACTCGCCGCCCGTCAAGAAAATTTCTGCGGGCTCGACCAAATATTTTTTCAGCTCAAGCTCGCGCGTTTTCTTCGGCGTGATTCGCGTGAAAAAAATTTCGGGCGCGGCGTTGAATCGCTCGACGGAAATTTTCGCGGCGTCAAAAAATTTTTCCTCGAACGGCAAACGAATTTCATAACGCGCGGTGTCGACCAGAGACATCACGGGCTTCGACTTCCCGCGCAATTTTTTCAGCCGCAAAATTTCTGCGCCGCCCGGCAGTTGCGCGTTCAATCTCTCGAAGACCTCGCGCTCGTCGACGGCCGCCGCCAGCTCAAAGTCCACATATTCGCAGTCGCTCGTCACCCCGACCGCCAGCGCACTCGCGAACGAAACTTTCAAATGCGGATTGAAACCTTCGCTCCACGCGGCGGGCAACTTGCTCCTGAGCAGCGCGCGCATGAACACGTTCATGTAATCCAGGTGACTGAGCACGGCAATTTGCTCGCCCTTGCGAATCTGCGCCCGATATTTGCAGTTAGGAGTTTGGAGTGAGGAGTTAGGAGTTAGAGATTCGGCGGCGGGAAATTTTTCTCCGTCGAAGTCAATGACGCCCGCGCCCAAGTTCATGCAGACGCCGCAGCCCGTGCAGCTCGTCCGTCGGCAATCGCGCGTGGTTTCTCCCGCCTGAGCTTTCTCCCATTCGCTGAGCAAAAAATTTCTGTCGACACCCGGCGACGTGTGCTCCCACGGCAGCGGCTCCCAAAATTTTCGTTCGCGCTCGGAAAAAATTTTCGGGTCAATGCCGCAGCTATCGAACGCCGCCGCCCACACTTCGGGCTTGAATAAATCCGACCAGCCGTCGAAGGTTGCGCCCGCCCGCCACGCCGCCTCGATGACTTTTGCCAGCCGTCTGTCGCCGCGCGCCAATGCTCCCTCCAAAACCGACAGCCGCGCGTTGTGGTAGTTGAAAGTTATCGCCTTGTCCGTGATGAGGCTCTTCAAAAATTTTTGCCGCCGCTCAAATTCTTCCTCCGAAATTTGTCCGAACCACTGAAACGGCGTCCACGGCTTGGGCACGAAGCACGCCACGCTCAACGTCACCTTGACGCCGCGCTTGAGGCTCGCGACCTTCCGCGCCAAGTCCGCAATGCCCGCGATGTCCTCGTCGGTCTCCGTCGGCAAGCCCATCATAAAATAAAGTTTGACCGCCCGCCAGCCTTTGGCGAACGCCGCGCCGCACGCCTCCAGCAAATTTTCTTCCGTGACATTTTTGTTAATCACGTCGCGCAGGCGTTGGGTGCCGGCTTCGGGCGCGAACGTCAGCCCGCTCTTGCGCACGGATTGCACGCGCTGCGCCAAGTCAATCGAAAAACTGTCAATGCGCAGGCTCGGCAAAGAGAAGCTCACCTTCTCCGCGCGGAAATCATTTTGCAAATCGTCAATCAGTCGGGCGAGGCACGAGTAATCGGCACTGCTCAGCGACGTCAAAGAAATTTCGTCCCAGCCGCTCGAATCAATCAGCCGCCGCGCAATCGCCCGCAAAGTTTCGGGGCTACGCTCGCGCACGGGACGATAAGTCATGCCCGCCTGACAGAATCGACAGCCGCGAGAACACCCGCGGAAAAGTTCAAGCATCGCTCGGTCGTGAACAATTTCCATGAACGGCACGACGGGCGTCTCCACCGTGGGAGTTGCGTCGAAATTTTTTGCCACGCGCTTTAAAATTTTTTGCGGGGCTCCGTCGGAAATTTTTATACCCAAAAATTTTTCGTCCGAATAAATCGGCTCGTAAAAGCTCGGCACGTAAATTCCTTTGACGTTCAGAAGCCGCCGCAGAAAATTTTTTCGCCCGCCGACCTTGCCCGAATTTTTCCACGCAACGAATTCCTCGACGACCTCGCCGAAAACTTCTTCCGCCTCGCCGACGATAAAGAAGTCAAAAAAATCCGCGACGGGCTCGACGTTGTACACGCAGGGGCCGCCGCCGATTATGAACGGCTCGTCGTCGCCGCGCTCCGTGCTGTGCAGAGAAATTTTAGCCAAGTCCAACATGTTCAGGACGTTGGTGTAAATCATCTCGTATTGCAGGGAGAAGCCGAGGAAGTCAAATTCGCGAACGGGACGTTTGCTTTCCAGCGCGAACAGCGGGAGATTTTCCGCGCGGAAAATTTTTTCGGCGTCCGTCCACGGCGCGTAAACTCGTTCGCAGAGAGTGTCGTCGCGGCGGTTGAGTATCGAATACAAAATCGCCAAGCCGAGATTGCTCATGCCGACCTCGTATACGTCGGGCAGAGCCAGCACGATTCGGCAGGCGGTCTCGTCGAAATTTTTTTGGACGCTGCCCCACTCGCCGCCCGTGTATCTGGCCGGCTTCAAAAGCTCAAAAATATTTTTCATCAAAGTCACCTGAAACGTAATGAATTCAGAGGCCGTCAAGGATGACGGCCGCGCCGCGTCTGACGCCGTGATGGCGTCATCCGGCGCACACCGGGCACGGGTTACGCGGACATTCAAAACACGAACGAGCAGCCGCCCCCGCGAGGTGCCCTTTCTCTTTGTTACTTTCTCTTTGGGCAAGCAAAGAGAAAGTAAATCAACAATACAAAAGGCATTGAACGATTCAATCGAAGGAACGAGCCAAGGCAGTGAGGACGGGTTCTGCGAGTCCACTCTTGAGAAAGAGGGGACGAGCCTCACCAGATAAATTTTTGCTTGTGCATGTGAACGTTCAAAAGAATTGCTATCGACAAAATGTTCGTCGTCAGCGAACTGATTCCGTAACTCATCAGCGGCAAAGGAATTCCCGTCACCGGCATGATTCCCGTCGTCATTCCGACATTAACCAGCACGTGGAACGCAAGCATTGAAGTTATCCCGACAGCCAGCAGCCGCCCGAAAATATCGCCCGCCTCTTTGGCTATCATTATCCCGCGCCAGAAGACTATCAGATATAAAAGCAGGAGGACGACCGCGCCGACGAAGCCGAGCTCCTCGCCGACCACCGCGAAGATAAAGTCCGTGTGATTTTCCGGCAGAAAGTTCAGCTGACTCTGCGTGCCCTCGAACAGCCCCTTGCCGAAGAGCATGCCCGAGCCGATTGCGATTTTTGATTGGATGATGTGATAACCGCTGCCGAGCGGGTCAACGTTCGGGTCAATGAAAACCATGATTCGCATCTTCTGATAATCTTTCAGGAACTGCCACAGGAGTGGGAACGATAAAATCGCCGCGAAAATTATTCCGACCAAATATCGCCACGGCATTCCGCAGGCGATGACCATTCCGAAAAAAATCGCCATGAAAACCAGCGACGTGCCCAAGTCCGGCTGCTTAAGCACCAAGATGAACGGCACGCCGACGTAAGCCGCGATTGGCAAAATGTCCTGCAACGAGTTGAGTTTGCCCATGCGCTCCTCCAAAACCGACGCCAGACAAATTATCATCAACAGCTTGGAGAACTCCGACGGCTGCAAACTTATCGGACCGATTTGTATCCAACGCTGTGCGCCGAGTGCCGCGTGCCCGAAGAGCATGACCGCCACGAGCATTATCAGATTGAAGACGTAAATTTTTTTCCCGTGCTGACTGAGCCCGCGATAATCAAAGTTCATGAATAAAATTCCGAGCAGGGCGTTCACGATGGCGAAGAGCCCTTGCCGCTGCACAAACCAAAATCTTTCCTCGTGCGGCGTGTTTATGTGCGTTGCGCTGGATATGATGACCAAACCGTATATCACTATCGCCGCCGCCGAAAAAATCAGCGCGAAGTCGAAGCGGCGCAAGATTCTTTTGCTGTCCGCTGAAAGTATTGCCAACTTCTTCACTCCTTAATGAAACCTGCGGTTTGATTCTGCCGCCGCGAAAATTTTCCTGCACAGCTTTCAAAAAGTTGGAAAAGTGAGACACCGCTCCTTCTATCTGCAATTTTACAATCAACCATAAGAATAAATTTGATTGACAATCGCGGGGCAAGAGTCTACAATCCGCACAGTGCATTTTGTATACAAACAAAATTTTCAATCAAAAGAGGAGGGGTTTTATGTTTTGGGCTGAGTTATTGGTCGTGCTTGCCATGCTCATCATCGGCGCACGATACGGAGGAATTTTCCTCGGCATGTCGAGCGGTTTTGCCATTGCAATTTTGGTTTTCGGCTTCGGACTCGCGCCGGGCAATCCTGCCATTGACGTTATCATGATTATTATGACCGTCGTCGTAATCGCGGCGACGCTGCAGGCTTCGGGCGGCATGGATTATCTGATTCAAATCGCCGTCAAGCTCCTGCGCAAGAACCCGAACCGTATCAGCTATTATGCTCCGATTATCAGCTGGGTTTTTACATTCATGTGCGGCACGGGAAATATTTCGTTCGGTATCTTGCCGGTTATCGCCGAGGTTGCGCGCGAGGCGGGCGTCCGACCTGAACGACCAATTTCCATGTCGGTCATTGCCTCTCAGCAAGCGATAACTGCCTGCCCGATTTCCGCCGCGACCGTCGCGCTCGTCGGGCTGCTGTCTCCTGCGGGCGTCACGCTCATTGACATTTTAATCGTCTGCATTCCGTCGACTTTAATCGGCGTGGTGTGCGGCTCACTGTGGGCGGCGCGCGTCGGCAAAGAACTTTCCGAAGATCAAGAATATCTTGACCGTGTTGCCAAAGGCGAGGCGGCTCCGATTAACGAGAAAGCGCAAATCGCCGAGGCAAAAGAGTTTTCCGCCTCGACCAAACGCGCCGTATGGATTTATCTTTTGGCGACGGTTATCGTCGTTATCTTCGGCATTTTCCCTGAGCTCCGTCCGTCGGCAATGTTGGGCGACAAAATGGTTTCCTTTTCCATGACCATGTGCATTGAAACGGTTATGATGGCGATGGCGGGCGTGATGATTATCACCTGCGGCGTCAAAGTTAATTCGATTATCGAACAGTCCGTCTTCCGCAACGGCTTGATGGGCGTCTACTGCATTTTCGGTCTGACGTGGGCGGGCGACACCTTGACGCGCAACAACATCGAGTTTATCAAATCGGGCGCGGCGGATATGATTGCCGCTTATCCGTGGGTCTTCGCGATTATCCTCTTCCTGCTCAGCGCAGTCATCTTGAGTCAGGCGGGCACAATCGGCGCGTTGGCTCCGCTGGGAATTGCGCTGGGGATTTCACCTGCGAATATGGTCGGCATGTTCCCCGCAGTCAACGGTTACTTCCTCGTTCCGATTTACGCGACGATTTTGGCGGGCATTGCCTTTGACCGCACGGGCACCACGCGTATCGGCAAATTCGTTTTCAATCACAGCTTCCAAATCCCCGGCTTGATTACGTGTATCGTCAGCGTGGCAGTCGGCATGGCGTTGGCCAACGTGATTATGTAAGGGACAAGGGATTAGGGATTAGTTTTCAACTCCTAACTCCTAAATCCTAACTCTTAAAATCGGCAGTAAAAAAATTTCTATAGAAGGTGCTAGCATGAGAAAGGAACACGATTTTTTGGGAGAAATTGAAGTTCCGGACGAGGCGTATTACGGCGTGCAAACCATGCGCGCGATTGAGAACTTCACAATCACCGGCCGCAGACTCGACGAAGACTTCATCAAGTCGCTCGCCAAAGTCAAGAAGGCGGCCGCGCAGGCGAACATGGAGACCGGCCGCCTCGACAGGAAAATCGGCAATGCGCTCGTTCAGGCAGCCGAAGAAATTATCGACGGGCAGTTCATCGACCAATTCCCCGTTGACCCGATTCAAGGCGGCGCAGGCACTTCAATCAACATGAACATGAACGAAGTCCTGTGCAACCGCGCGCTGGAAATTATCGGCGAGGCAAAGGGGCGTTACGACATCATCAGCCCGAACAACCACGCGAACATGGCGCAATCGACCAACGACAGCTTGCCGACCGCCATTAAGGTTTGCTTGACGTACAAAAGCCACAACGTCACCGCCGCGCTCGATTATCTCGCCACCGCCCTGGAACAGAAGGCCGAAGAGTACAAAGATATCCTCAAGATGGGACGCACGCATTTGCAGGACGCCGTGCCGATTACTCTCGGTCAAGAGATGGGCTCTTACGCCTCGGCAGTTCGTCGCAGCATTCGCCGCATTGAGTGGGCGATTGACAGCATTCGGCTGATTAACATGGGCGGCACCGCTGTCGGCACAGGTCTCAACGCCGAGCCCAAGTACATTAAAATCGTCGCGCGCAAACTCCGCGAAATCACCGGCGAAAACTTTGAAACCTCCACGAACATCATCGACGCCACGAACAACACCGACGGCTTCGTTGACGTGAGCTCCGCGCTGAAAAATACCGCGCTCGTCCTCATCAAAATGGCCAACGACTTCCGCCTCATGGCTTCGGGTCCCCGCTGCGGTCTCAACGAAATTTTCCTGCCCAAACGTCAGCCCGGCTCCTCAATCATGCCCGGCAAAGTCAATCCCGTCATCGCCGAAGTCATGGACCAGGCGTGTTACCAAGTTATCGGCAACGATTTGGCTGTCACGCTCGGCGTCGAGAACGGTCAATTCGAACTCAACGTCATGGAACCGATTATGGCTTACAACCTGTGCAGCTCCATGAATTATCTTGCAAATGCCTCGCGCACTTTCGTCGACAAACTTTTGACGGGTCTTGAGCCGAACCGCGAGCAGTGCCAGAAATGGTTGGACAGCTCCGTTGGCGTCGTCACTGCTCTGTTGCCGCACCTCGGTTACGAACAGTGCTCCATGCTCGCCAAGGAAGCTTATGCCACCCGCCGCCCGATTCGCGAAATCATTTTGGAAAAGGGAATCCTCACCGAAGAGCAACTCAAAGTTTACATGTCGCCCGAAAAGATGACGCACCCCGGCATCACCAACTGAAAAAATTTTTCCCGATAAAATTTTTCCCCGCGCAAAGTTCACGGGGATTTTTTTTGGAGTGATTGAAATGATTCTTCCGCAGTGTGAAATTTTTTCCGCGAGTGCCGCGCAAGAAATTTTATTCGTGAGCGGCGGGCGGGCTCCGAGCCGAGAATTTTTTTTGAGCGTGGCGGGCGGGCGAAAAATTTTTGCCGTCGACAGGGGCGTTGAAGTTTGTCGGGCGTGCGCGGTCGTCCCGAATTTTTTAATCGGCGACTTCGACAGCGCGAATCCGTCAGCCGTCGAGTGGGCGCGCGAAAAAAATTTCCCCGTCGAAAAATTTCCCGCCGACAAAGATTTGACTGACACGCAGCTCGCTCTGAATCGCGCCGCAGAAATTTTCGGTGAACACGTCGCGCTCGTGACGGGTGCTTTCGGCGGGCGCGTCGACCATCTTTACAGCAACGTTTTCACCTGCGCGGCCTTGAGCAGAAAAATTTTCCTTGCCGACGAACGCGAAATTATTTTTTACGTCAAGGGCGGCGAGGAGGCTGAAGTAAAATTTTTCCGTGAGCCGCTTGCCGTGTCGCTCCTGCCGATGACGACGACTTGCGCGGGCGTCACGACGAAAAATCTTCACTGGGAACTGGACGCCGCAACTTTGACGCAAAATTTCCCGAACGCCACGAGCAATCGCGTCGAGGACGAAAAAATTTTCTTGAGCGTCGGGCGCGGGACGCTGGCGGTTTACTTTTGCTTTGAATAAAAAAAATCCCGTCGCTTGACGGGAAAAATTTTTGTCGTAGAAAATTTTTTACGCGAGAAGAATTGCTTTGCTCTGAAGAATTTCGACGGCCGGGGCACACGCGCCGCAGTCACAATATTTCGCGCCGCGCGCCTTGAGTTCGTCGGCATGAGCGGCGAATTTTTTTGCGCCTTCCGCTCCGAAGATTTGAACCGCCGTTTCCGAGTGCGCGAACGGAACCAAATCGTCGACCGTGGTGATGTCCGCCTCAATCTCGGCGAGGAGATTTTGCGCGGCAACTTTTTCGCCCGCCGTGCCGACCGCGTCGAGGTACGCAGCCGACGCCGCCTTGAGTCCCGCGCAGCAGCTCGGAGCCGCCGCCATCGCTTTAATCTTTTCAATCAATGCCTGCTTGTCCATTTTGAAACCTCCAAAAAATTTTTTCGCCGCGAATGATTTTTAAGCCGCCATTAGAAATTTTTCCGCCGTGAATGATTTTTAAGCCGCCGACAGAAATCTTTAAGCCGCGAATGATTTTTAAGCCGCCATTAGAAATTTTTCCGCCGCGAATGACTTTTGAGCCGCCGTCAGAAATTTTTCCGCCGCGAATGATTTTTAAGCCGCCATTAGAAATTTTTCCGCCGCGAGTGACTTTTAAGCCGCCGACAGAAATTTTTCCGCCGTGAAAGATTTTTGAGCCGCTGAAAAAATTTTTAAGCCGTGCGAGACTTCAAAGCCTCATCAATCGCGATTGACAGCTGGTCAGCGCAACTGGTGCCGCGCCCGCCGCAATCATTGCCGCGCAGGACGTTCGAAATCTCCGCCGCGTCCTTGCCCTCGACGAGCTTGCCAATCGCCAGCAAATTGCCGGGGCAGCCGCCCAAAAATTTTACGTCGTGCAAACGCCCGTCCGCGTCCAAGGAAAAATCAATCCGCTTGGAGCAGACGCGCTGAGGTTGAAAACTGTAACTCTCCATTTAAAAACTCTCCTTTAAATATTTCGCGGGGACGTGCTCGGTGAGCCACACGCCGTTGACCGAACGAAAAAATTTGTAACCGTCACCGAACATCGCGCCGCTGTCCACGAGAAAAATTTTCGGGACGCCGTGACGCCGCCCGACCTTCTCCGCCGTCTCCGCGTCACTCGACAGGTGGACGTAAAGCCGCGACATTTTCAGCAGGCCACGAAGTTTTATCGACGCGGAAAATCTTTCGCTCGTCCCGTGATACAAAATTTTCGGCGGCTCCAACTCCTCAAGCTCCACGTCGACGGGGATTGAGTGTCCTTGGTTTGCGCGAATCAATTTTCCGTCCGCGCTGAATGAATATCGCTGCTTCTCGTCCGAGGCGACAATCTGCTCAAGCGTCGTGCGGTCAAGATTTTTCACGCGGCGAATCAATTCATCGACCTCCGCCCAGCCGTGCTCGTCGAGTGTCAAGCCGACCAGCTGCGGTTTGTGCCGAAGGATTAAACTCAAAAATTTGCTCGTGGACTTCAAAGCTTTTGCCTCCAAAAAATTTTTTCACTCAAGTGCGGCGAATGGCTCCGAACGTCGAACGGCAAGCCGCGCCCGTTGGGTCAAGCGTCACGCTTGCTCCCGAAAATTTTTTCAATCGTAAATCGGGGCGGCGGGCGTGTCAAGAAAATTTTTCTCCTGCAGTTGACTCAATGGTAGACAGCGGAAAATTTTTGCTGTAAAGTTGCGGCGAAAAATTTTTTGGAGGTTTAAGCATGAACAATTGGAGCGAAGGTTACTTCACCGAATCGACTTACACTTACGGCTACTACCGCGAGCTTTCTCCCAACTTTATGCGCTGGTGTCTGCTGCTCAAGGGAATTGCCGCGCCGGAGATTACTGAGGACAGCTGCCACTGCGAACTCGGTTACGGGCAAGGGCTCTCGGCGAACATTCACGCGGCTGCCACGCCCGGAAAATTTTTCGGCACGGACTTCAATCCCGCGCACGCCGCGCAGGCCAATGAATTCCTCTCGGCTTCGGGTGCGGACGCAAAATTTTTCGAGGACAGCTTCGAGGATTTTTCCAAGCGCGAGGATTTGCCGCAATTCGATTCAATCGGCTTCCACGGCATTTGGACTTGGGTCAGCGCGGAAAATCGTCGGCACATGCTGGAGGTCGCGCGGCGGCATTTAAAGTCGGGCGGCATGCTTTACAACAGTTACAACTGCCTGCCGGGCTGGGCACCCAATGCTCCCATGCGTGAACTGCTCATCCTCCACGACAAATATCAGCGCGCGGGCAACGCCGACGAACGAGTGGCTGCGGCGATGAAATTCGTGGGAAACTTAATCGATGCCGAGCCCGTTTACTTAAACTTTGTGCCGGATTTTAAACGACGCTTTGAGCAAATAAAAAACCAAAACGCTCATTACATTGCTCACGAGTATTTGAATCTGGATTGGGACTTGATGTACTTCGCGGACGTCGCCGAGCTTTGCCAAGAATTCAAACTGGATTTCGCCATGAGTGCCATTCCCGCCGAAACGAACGAGGCAATGTATCTGTCCGAGAAGGCGCGCGAATTTTTGAAGACCGTCAGCAATCCGATTATACGCGAGCAACTCAAAGATTATTTCATCAACCGCCAGTTCCGCAAAGATATTTTCGTTCGCGGAGTGCGCCGCCTGTCACGGACGGAGACTTACGACAAAATTTTTTCGACGCGTTATGTGCTCACGACACCCGCCGCCTCTGTCCCAATGAAAGTCAAAGTTCATCAGGGCGAATTGAACTTGAACGAGGAGCGTTATCGCCCCGTGATTGAGTACTTGGAGCGGGATAATTTCCGCCCGAAAGATTTGCTCGAATATCTTTCGACAAGTCAAATAAACCCAAACGCTCTTATCGAAGTCATTGTGGTCATGGCTCACACGGGACACGTCATGCCCTGCCAAAGCGAAAACGCCGTCAAGCAAGTCAAACGCGCCTGCGAACGACTCAACGCACACATCTGCGAGCGCGCAAACTTCAGCGGCGACATTGCTTTCTTGGCGAGCCCGCTCACGGGTTGCGGCGTCGAATTCGGTCGCTTTCAACAAATTTTCCTCGCGCAATACAAAGCCGGCAACAAAACGGCGGACAAACTCGCGGAGGCCGCGTGGAAAATTTTGTCGCGCAACGGCGAACGCATGATTGTCGAGGAAAAAGAAAAATTGGCGAGCGAGAACGGAGAAATTTCTCATCCGAGAAAAATGTTGGAGACGCCCGAAGAAAACGTGGCGCACTTGAAAATTTTGGCGGAAAATTTCTTGAAACGGCTGCCGGTGTTCAAGGCGTTGATGCTCGTCTGAAAAATTTTCCCGCGATAAATATTTGCTTTAAAAAAAATTTTGCTGTAAAGTTACGGCAGAATTTTTTTTTTGGAGGAATGCTCATGAGGATTGTAAATGCAAATGAAATCGGGCGCGCGGGCGTCGAAAAATTTCTGACGAAAAAATCTTTCGACGAAGTTGAGCTCTCGCCCAAAGTTCGCGAGGCAAACAAAAAAATTTTCGGCGAAGACCTCAGCGCGATTGAAATCGTCCGACGGATTGTCAGCGACGTAAGAAAATTTGGAGACGCGGCAGTCATCGAGTACACGAAAAAAATTGACGGAGTCGCGCTGAAAAATTTTTCCGTTGAACTTGAGGATTTTGAAATCGATTCGGAAATTTTTTCGTCGCTGAAGGTCGCGGCGGAAAATATTCGTCGCTTCCACGTCGAGCAGCTTCCGAAGTCTTGGATAACTCATCGCGGGGAAAATTCTCTTCTCGGTCAGGCGGTCGTTCCTTTGGAGCGCGTCGGCGTTTACGTGCCCGGCGGCACCGCGGCTTATCCGTCGAGCGTCTTGATGAACATCATCCCCGCCAAAGTCGCCGGCGTCCGCGAAGTCATCATGTGCACGCCCAACGCAAACAAAACCGTCCTCGCCGCCGCAAAACTCGCGGGCGTCGACAAAATTTTTAAAATCGGCGGGGCTCAGGCAATCGCGGCAATGGCTTTCGGCACGGAGCAAATTCCGCGCGTGAACAAAATCGTCGGGCCGGGAAATATTTTCGTCACGCTCGCCAAGAAAGAAGTTTACGGGCACTGCGATATCGACATGCTCGCAGGGCCGAGTGAAATTTTGATTGTCGCCGACGAAAATGCAAATCCGATTTTCGCCGCCGCCGACCTGCTCAGCCAGGCCGAACACGACCCGCTCGCCTGCAGCATTTTAATCACGACGAGTCAGCCGCTCGCCGAAAAAATTTCCTCCGAAGTCAGCGCGCAGCTCGAAAATCTTCCGCGAAAAGAAATTGCCGCCGCCGCAATCGAACGCAACGGATTAATCGTTGTCGCAGAGAGTTTGGACGCGGCGATTGACTTTGCGAATTTTTCTGCGCCCGAACACTTGGAACTTTTGGTCAGCGAACCGTTCAGCCTTCTGCCGAAGATTAAAAACGCCGGCGCGATTTTCCTCGGCGCGTACTCGCCCGAACCGCTCGGCGATTATCTGGCGGGACCGAATCACGTTTTGCCGACGGGCGGAACCGCCAAATTTTTTTCCGTCCTCAACGTCGAAACTTTTTTGAAGCGCACGAGTTTAATTTCGTACACGCGGAAAGATTTGCTCGCGGCGGCGGCGGACATAATTCGTTTGGCGGAGGCGGAGGGCTTGGCGGCTCACGCGGAGGCGATTCGCAAACGGGAGGAAGGTTTATGAAAATTTTGCACACGGCCGACTGGCACCTCGGCAAAACTTTGAAAGGTCAGAATCTCCTCGACGACCAGAAATTTATCCTCGACGAAATTTTTGACATCATCCGCGACGAAAAGCCCGACGCGATTTTGATTGCCGGCGACGTTTACGACAGAGGCGTGCCGCCCGCCGACGCCGTTGAACTCTTCGACGAGACGCTGACCAAACTTTCCGAGAAAAAAATCCCGACGCTCATCATCGCGGGCAACCACGACAGCCCGAAGCGTTTGGATTTCGGCAGCAAAATTTTCGAACGGCAAAAAATTTTCATCGCCGCAAAAATTTCTGACGAGCCCAAAAACGTCGTGCTGGAAGACGACTTCGGCGAAATTTATTTCTCAATGATTCCGTTCTTCGAGCCCGGCGAGATTAAAGCAAAATTTTTCGACGAGGACTCCGAGCGACCGACTTACAACGAGGCGAACAGATTTTACGTCGACCTGGCGCGGCAAAAAATTCCCGCAGGCAAACGCAGCGTCGCGCTGGCGCACGTCTTCCTCACGGGCGGCGAAGAATCCGACTCCGAACGAAAAATCGTCGGCACCCTGGCGAACGTCGACGCGAGTGTTTTTGCCGCGTACAATTACGTCGCACTCGGTCACCTGCACCGCCCGCAAAAATTTTACAGCGGCTCTCCGCTCAAATATTCTTTCGACGAAGCCGCGCAAAAAAAATCCGTCACTCTTGTCGACATTGACGGCGCGGGCGAAGTTCAGACGAAAAAAATTCCGCTGACGCCGCGCAGAGATGTTCGAGTGGTCAGCGGCACTTTCGACGAGCTGATAAAATTTTCGCGGACGGACGATTACATTTGCGCCAAGCTCACCGAACGCGTCATCAATGCGCAGGATAAACTCGCGTGGACTTTTCCAAATCTTTTGAGCGTCGAAGTCGCCTTCCAAAAAAATTCTGCCGATGAAAATTCTGCGGGGCAATTCGGCGCGGGCATTTCGACGCTGGATTACTTCGCGGATTTTTTCAAGGCGCAGACGGGCGAAAACTTGAGCGACGATTACCGCGCGGCCGTGAGCATACTTCTTGAAGGACTTCGTAAGGAGGAATGAACTTTGCGACCGATTAAGTTGAAGATGTCGGCGTTCGGTCCGTACGTCAGAGAAATTGAGTTGGACTTTGTGCGCGGGCTGAACGGCGGAAATTTTTTTCTGATACACGGGGCGACGGGCGCGGGCAAGACGACGATTCTCGACGCGATTTGTTACGCGCTTTACGGGGAGAGCTCGGGCGGCGCGCGCAAAAGTTCCATGTTGCGTTCGGAGCAGGCTTTGCCGACGGTCAGGACGGAAGTCGAATTCATCTTTTCGCTGAAAGGAAAAATTTATCGCATCGTGCGCGGCCCGAAGTATGAGCGGGCAAAACTTCGCGGCGGCGGCACAACGGAGGAAAAAGCCTTCGCGGAAATTTATGAGGACGGCGAGTTCGTTCAGACCAAAGACGTTACCGAATATGTACGCGAGCTTTTGCAATTCGACAGCGAGCAATTCCGTCAGGTCGTCGTGCTGCCGCAGGGCGCGTTCCAAAAATTTTTGCTGGCGAAGT
Source organism: Selenomonadaceae bacterium (assembly GCA_017527075.1). Lineage (GTDB taxonomy): Bacteria > Bacillota > Negativicutes > Selenomonadales > Selenomonadaceae > Quinella. The sequence goes on along the minus strand of JAFXQM010000009.1, from coordinate 136,608 downwards.
CGAACGAGAAGCAAGAAGTCTTGAACATGCTCTTCGACGCGGAATTTTTCAAACGCGTGGAGGACGAGCTTAAAGTAAAAGCTGCCGACGCAAAGAGAACGTTTGAGGACTTGGACGCGCGCAAAAAAAATTTGCTGGAGGAACTCGGCGCGGCGGAGGAAGAGTTGCCGGCGTTGACGGAAAAACTTTCGGGCGAACTCGAAGCGGCATTGGTTCAGCTGAAAACTTCGGAGGCGCGAGCTGCCGAGGCGCAAAAAATTTTCAGCGACGGAGAAAATTTATCCAAGCTGTTCAAAAGTTTTGAGGCGCGGGCGGACGAGTTGCTCAGCGCGGAAAAAGCTCTCGGAAAAATTTCGGGCGAACTGTCGACGGCGAAAATCGAATTGGACAAACGGACGGCAGAGGAATCCCTTCGCGAAAAATTAAAGCTTCAGGCCGCAGACCTTTCCGCGGAAAAAATTTCATTGCAAAAACTCAACGCCAAGCGGGAAGAACTTAAGGCGGCACTGGCGGCGGCGGAAAAATCTTCGGCGAACGTCGTGCGGCTCAAAAAATTGAAAACAACCTGCGACGGATTGATGGCTCAGCTCAAGGCGGAGGTCGAAAAATTTCAAGACGCGCCCGCGAAGTTGAAAGTCGCCGAGCAAAAACTCAAAGACGCCAAGGCGCGCGAAGAACTTCTGGCGGAGATAAAAAAGTTGCGCGAAAAAATTTCTTCGGTGGAAAGAAAATTAATCTCGGCTCAAAAATTTTATGACGCGGCAGAAAAAAATCTCGCTGACCTTCGCGAACGGCAAATATCGGGCAGCGCGGCGCGTTTGGCAATGACGCTGGAGGAGGGCAAGCCGTGCCCCGTGTGCGGCGCGATTCATCACCCGCAGCCGGCGACATCAGCCGCCGCAATCCCGACCGACGCTCAGATTAAAGCCGCCGAATCAAAGTTGCGCGAGCTCACCGATGAAAAATCTTCCGCAGAAAAAAATTTGGCGAGCTTGAAACGTGAACTTGAAGTCAAAGAAAAAAATTTGGCGGAGGGCGCGCAGGTCGGGACGGTGGCGGAGGCGCGCGCGGAGTGCGAGGAACTTTCCGCCGCTGAAAAAACTTTGGTGCGAGACCGGACGCGAATTCAGAACGGCGAAATAAAAACTCGTGAGACGGAAGAAAATTTGTCGGAGGCTCTGGAGGCTGACAAAAAAATTTCGGGCGAGGCGGAAAAGTTGCGCGGAGAGGTCGAGGCGATGACTCGCGCGGTTGACGAAAAATATTTGGCGGACGAAAAATTGATTGACGCGGAAATTTCTGCGACGAACAAACGGCTCAACGAACTCGGCGCGGCATTTCAAACGGCGCAAGAAAAATTCAATCGGCTGGAAAAAAGATTGGCGGCGCAAAAGTCGACGGTCGAGGCGGCGAAAAAAAATAAAGCCGAGGTCGCCGCGCAGGTCGAAGGAAAAACTTTGCCCGACATGCCCGCGTTGAAAAAAATTTTGGACGAGGCGCGGGCTGAAGAGCGGGCGGCAGTCGAGGCAAAGACAAAACTTTCCGCGCGAATTGAACGGCTCGGAGAAATTTCAAAAAGAATTTCCGCGCTCGCCGAAGACTTGAAAACCGCCGACAAAAATTTTTTGATGTGGAAGACGCTCGCGGACGTGGCAGGCGGAAAAGTTTCGCGCATCTCCTTCCAACGTTATTACCTGTCGACGATGTTCAAGGAGGTCGTCGTCGAGGCGAACAATCGGCTGGAGAAGATGAGCGGCGGGCGTTATCGCTTCCGCAACAAAACCGAAGTGACCGACAAGCGCAGCTCGGGCGGCTTGGACTTGGAAATTTTGGATGACTTCACGGGCACGGCGCGCCCCGTCGAAACTCTCAGCGGCGGCGAAAGTTTTTTGGCGTCGTTGAGTCTGGCACTCGGCTTGGCGGCGGTTGTTCAAAACAATTCGGGCGGCATTCAGCTCGATACAATTTTTATCGACGAGGGCTTCGGCAGCTTGGACACGGAAACTTTGGACTTCGCGATGAAAACGCTGATTGAACTTCAGAGCGGCGGACGCTTGGTCGGAATCATTTCGCACGTGGAAGAGTTGAAAAATCAAATGCCCGTTCGCCTTGAAGTCTTCAAGACAAAAACGGGCAGCTTTGCAAGATTCGTGAGTTGAAAAATTTTTCGGGCGTTCAAAATTTTTTCGCGGCGTCAAAAATTTTTTTGGGCGACGAAATTTTTCGCGAGGCGCACGGCCTCCACTCCGTCGCGGGCATAAGCGTCGGCACCGGCTGAATCGGCGTATTCCTGAGTGAGAGCCGCGCCGCCGACCATAATCTTCGCCGCGCAGCCCGCCGCCCGCAAATCTTCGACGACCTTATCGATTTGAATCATCGTGGTTGTCATGAGGGCGCACAGCCCGACGATATCGGCGTCGTGTTCCAGGGCCGCGCGAACAATTTTTTCCGAGTCAACGTCCTTGCCCAGGTCAACGAGTTTGAAGCCGCTGTTGGCAAGCAGCGCGCCGACAATATTTTTGCCCAGGTCGTGGACGTCGCCCTTGACCGTGGCAATGACAAAAGTTCCCTGCGTTTGGGTCTCCTGCGCGGGGAAAATTTTTTTGAGCTCGTCGAAGGCAAGGCGCATGGTCTCAGCGGAGAGGAGCACTTGCGGGAGAAAAATTTTTCCCGCGCCGAAGTCTTCGCCGAGTTCGTTCATGGCGGCGGTCAGTGCGCGTTCGGTAATTTCATCGGCGGAAAATTTTTCGTCGACGGCTCTTTTAATCAGCGCGGGGATTTCGTCCTTGTCGCCTTCGCGAATCGCAAACTTAATCGCACTCAACGCGTCGAGAGAAAATTTTTTCGGCGGAGGAGCGGCGGCAGTCACTTGCGCGAGCTTGCTGAAGTTCAAACCGTTCGGGTCATGGGCGAGGAGCGCGGCGGCTGACTTCAAAACATTTTGCATGGACTCGTCGTAAGGATTCATAATCGGAGCGTCGAGCCCCGCGGCGAGGCACATGGCAAAGAACGTCGAGTTAATCAGCGGGCGATTGGGCAGGCCGAAGGAAATATTGCTCAAGCCCATGGTCGTCGGCAAGTTCAGCGCGCCGTAAAGTTTCAAAGTCTTGAGGACTTCGAGGCAGGCGTTTTTGTCGGCGGAAATGGTCATGACGAGCGCGTCGAGGAGAAAATCTCCGTCGTCGAGCCCGAAACTTTTTGCGGCGTCCAAAATTTTTTTCGCGACGGAAAATCTTTCTTCGGCGGTGGAGGGCACGCCCGCTTCGGTGAGCGGCAGAATCAAAATCGCCGCGCCGTATCTTTTGGCGAGCGGCAAAAATTTTTCAATGCGTTCGGGTTCGAGGCTGACGGAATTAATCAGCGCGCGCCCGGGAAAATTTTTCAAGCCGGCTTCGAGGGCAGCGGCGTCGCCCGTGTCAATCGCAAGCGGCGCGTCGGTTATGCGGGAAATTTCTCGGACGGCCTGCGCCATCATCTCTGCCTGATTGATTCCGCCCACGCCCATGTTCACGTCCAAAATTTTTGCGCCGGCTTTGATTTGATTGAGCGCGTCCTTCTTCACGCCGAGCAGAGAGCCCGCGCGAATCTCCGCCGCCAATTTTTTTCTGCCCGTCGGATTGATTCGTTCGCCGATGAGCGTCGTGGATTTTTTATCGATGACAACGGTTTTGCTTCGGCTCGCCAACATCAGCGGGCGACGCGAATAATTCCTAATTCTTAATTTCTCATTCCTAATTGCGTTTGCAAGTTCGCGGATATGGTCGGGCGTGGTGCCGCAGCAGCCGCCCAGATAAGTTGCGCCCGCCGCGACGAGTTTGCTTCCCCATGCGCCGAAAGTTTTTGCGTCCATGGGGAATTTTGTTTTGCCGTCCTCAAGGTAAGGCATGCCGGCGTTGGGCTGGACGCTGACGGGCACGCGACAGTTCTCCGCCAAAATTTTCACGACGGGCACGAGCTGTTCGGGGCCGAGCGAGCAATTTACTCCGACGACACTCGCGCCCATGCTCTCCAAAATCACGGCGGCCGATTGCGGGTCGGTGCCGGTGACCGTTCGCCCGTCCTCCGAGTACGACAGCTGACAGATAATCGGCAGGTTGCAGGCGTCCTTCGCCGCGAGCAGTGCCGCGCGCATTTCTTGAATGTCAATGCACGTTTCAATGATTAAAAAATCCGCGCCCGCCTCCGCCAGTGCCGACGATTGCTCAAAAAAAATTTTGTAAGCGTCGTCGAAGTCCAACTCACCGAGCGGCGAAATAAATTTTCCCGTCGGACCGATTGAGCCCGCGACTTTGACGTTGCCCGCAGACTTTGCGATTTTCACGGCGGCGAAGTTCAATTCGCGGACGCGATTTTCCAAACCGTAATGCGCGAGCTTCAAGCTGCTTGCGCCGAAAGTGTTCGTCTCGACAATCGTCGCGCCCGCTGCGATATATGCGCGATGAATTTTTTTCACGACGTCGGGAGCGTCGACGTTCATCAGTTCGGGGCACGCGCCCGCCTTGAGCCCGCCGGCTTGGAGCATTGTACCCATTGCCCCGTCAAAAATTTCTATCATGATTCCCCTCCAAAAAATTTTTTGTAACTTGAGGCGCGCAACGTTCAAATCACGAACGCGATCCGCCTCGTGAGGACGCGCAAAGAGAAAGAAGATTTCAAAACACAAAATTCTTTTCAGACCGCCGAGCACACCGAGTCTCCTCAAAAATTTCTGTCATGATTCCTCTCCAAAAAATTTTTGGGAAAAACTTTTCGCCGAGCCGAAAAATTTTCCTGCGCGTGATATAATCGTTCAAAAGATTGGAGATGAGAGCGTGACGAAAATTATTCAAAGCGTGAAGGTCTCGGAAGACAATTCGGAACTCTTCGGCGACAGCGAGCGGCTGAAAAATTTTTTGCTGAACTGCGACAGCCGACGCGCCGGCCTCGACCCTTACGACGAAAATATTTTGCTTGACCCGAATCGCGGGCACTGGGACCTGTGGGACTTCGACCAAGACGGCGGCAAGGAAATTCCGCTGGAAAATTTTGTGGCGCGCGACCCCGCCACCGACGTTTCAAACGGAATCGTCGCCATTGACTTCGGCACGAGCCGCACGGTTGTCGTTTACGAGGACGAGCACTCGCAAATCATTCCGTTGCAAGTGGGCAGCGGCAATTATCGCCACGGAACAAATTTTTCCGCGAATTACGAGAACCCGACGGTCATTCAGTTCATCGATATCGAAAGTTTTCTGACGGAATATTATTGGAGGAGCGGGCGGCCGTTCACGAAGTGGAACGACGTAAAAGTTTCGCACGCGGCGTTCGAGAATTTGATTGCGGGCGGCTCGGAAAAATTTTATTCCTTCCTGACGGATTTAAAATATTGGTGCGGCTCAAAAACTCAGTTCATGTTGCGCGACGAGAAAAAATTTATCACGCAACTTGCGCCGTTCGAGGAGCTGGCGGACGACGAAATTAATCCGCTGGAAATTTACGCGTATTACCTGGGGCTGTTCATCAACAACATGCAGCAAGAGAAGCACATCTTCCTGAATTACATCCTGTCCTTCCCCGTGACGTATGACCGCGCGATTCGGGAGAAAATGCGGCTGTGTTTCGAGCGCGGGCTGAAAAAATCTTTGCCGACGGCTCTGCTGACGAACGAGGCGGTGATGAAAAAATTTTCTGTGCGCGAGGGCGCGAGCGAGGCGGCGGCTTACGCGATAACCGCTCTGCAGGAATACGGCTTCGACCCAGAGGGCGAGGAGGAAAATTATTACGCGGTGTTCGACTTCGGCGGCGGCACCACTGATTTTGATTTCGGCTTCTTGCGCGAGGCGTCGAGTGACCGTTACGATTATTTGCTCGTGCACTTCGGCGAGAACGGCGACCGAACTTTGGGCGGCGAAAATCTTCTCAAGCTCTTGGCGTTTGAAATTTTCAAGGCGAACCAAGACCGCCTGCTGAACGTGGAGGGCGGCGGGAAAATTCCGTTCACATGGGCGGCGGACAAAAAAAGTTTCGCGGGTGCCGAGGCTTTGATAAAAGATTCGCAGGAGGCGCACGCGAACATGCACGCGCTCGTCGAGAAACTTCGTCCCGTGTGGGAGGAGCCCGACTCCGACGCCGCGACGGAAATTTTATCGGGCGGCTTCGTCGAAGTAAATCTCTTCTGCGACGACGGACGGCTCGTCGAAAACGTCAGCTTGGACACCGCCATCGATTTGCAAGAAATTCTCCGCGAACGAATCCGAATCGGCATAAAAAATTTTTTCATCTCCATGAAAGAGGCCTTCGAAAAGAGCAGCAAAAATTCTCTGCGCAAAATTAAACCGCTCCGCGACCTCAACGAAGTTTCGATTTTTCTCGCGGGCAACTCGTCCAAATCCAAAATGGTCAACGAACTTTTTGAGGAATATCTTTCGCCCGCCGAGGACACGCGCCTTGCCGAGGACGAAAATCCCTTCGTGAACGGGCGGCTCAAAGTTGGTTACGAACTCAAAGACGATTACTTCATGCAAAGCGGCAGCATTTATCGGCGCGACGACAAAGGCTTGGAAATTTGGATGGGTTACATGGACAACGACGACGACCAAATCGTTTTGAGTTCGGCGGTTAAAAAAGTTCCCGCGAACCGTGACGGCGAAAAGTCGCAGGCAGATATTTTGTTCGGCTTCAACGGCAGGTCTCCCGAATTTAAAATTTATCCCGCGCTGGGCACCGAGGCGGCGCACGAGATTCAGCGCGCGCGCGGCATCGAAGTTCGCACGGATTTGACTGCGCCGACGGGCAAGACGGGCGTGGCTTACGGGCTTTTGCTGAGCAGGGCGGGCGGGCTCGTTCAGACCAAACACATCACGCCCGATTCCTCCAAGACGCCGTTCAGCTGTTACGTCGGCAGGAACAGGAAACGCAAATTCAAAACCGTCATCGACCGCGCGACAAAGTTTGACGTGTGGTATCCGTTCATCGACGCCGGCGACAGCTTCGACATTTTTTACACGAACTTGCCCGAGGCCGTCTCAAATCAGATGAGCATTCAGAAAGCAAAACGAATCACGGTCAACGTCGACGCGCCCGACGAGGATGCAACGGTTTTCATTCGCGCGGTGAAGTCCAACGTCATTGAGTATCAAATCGCGCGCAGCGAGGACGAGCTCTCCGACGAAAATCCTTCCGAGCAAATCGAATTGACTTGAGGGCGTCAATGTTCGTCAGCCGCTTATTGATTTTTCAAAAGGAGTTTTGAATCATGATTAAAATAATTCTCTCGGACATCGACGGAACTTTTCTCAAGGATGACAAGACAGCGACGGCTCTGCACGCCGCGGCACTCAAATCCGTCGTCGCCAAGGGCTTGAAGTTCGTGTTCGTCAGCGCGCGCATGCCCGAAGCAATTTACCCGATAACCGACGCGCTCGGCATGGCGCACACGCCCGTCATCAGTTACGGCGGCGGATTTGTGCTGACCGAGGACGAGGAAATTATTTTCGACAAAAAAATTTCCGCCGAAGACGCGCGAAACGTTTTGGCGGAGATGAATCGTTGGAAAGACATCACGATAAATTATTACACGGGGCGTCGCTGGTTCGTCGAGGAGATTGATAAGCGCGTGCAATTTGAAATGGACATCACCGGCGCGACTGCCGAGGTAAAAAATTTTGCCGCGCTGCTGAGTGAAAAAATTTTCCCGAACAAAATCTTGGTCATGTGCGAGCCGCCGACTTGCCGCGAGATGGAACTTGAACTCGGAAAAATTTTTCCCGCGCTCAACGTCGTTCGCTCCGCTCCGTATCTTTTGGAGATTATGGACAGGAGCGTTTCGAAGGCGACGGGCATTGAAATTTTGCTCAAGCATTACGGCTTCACGGTCGACGAGGCGATTGCGTTCGGCGACAATTACAACGACGCGGAAATGCTTCAGCTCATTCCGCAGAGCGTGGTCATGGCGAACGCGCCCGACGACGTAAAAAAATTGGCGTCGGCGGTCACCGACTCCAATCAAGCCGGCGGCATTTACACTTACCTGGTCAAAGCCGGCGTCATCGATAAGTGCGCTTCTTGACGAAATCGTCATAACTCATCGAGCGCGTGTGCTTGGTGTGCGCCCACTCGTGTTCGTTGCGGTGAATGAATCCCAAAAAAATTATCGGTATCCAAGAGTAAATGAACAGCGGGTAGAAGAGCAGATACCACCACGACTTGAGCTTGGCGCGGACTTTGACGAGGATAATCATCGGCAGGACGTATTGGGCAATCATTATCACCATCAAAATCTGCGACGGCAGGACGGAGTAAATGTTTGTGTAAAGCTGACCGACGAACAGCTGAATGTAACTCATCAAAAAGAAGAAGGACGAGAGCATTAAAAAATGCGGCTGCAGGAGGTAAAGGCAACCGTCCCATAGTCGAATATCTTTTCGCCGCCAGCCCTCGCGGAGCATCTTCGGGATGAATCGGTGCGCCACGTCGAATTGCCCCTGCGCCCAACGTTTCCTCTGCGTCCAAGACTGCGCGAACGTCAGCGGCTTCTCGTCGTAAACAACAGCGTCGTGAGCCCAAGTTGTCTTCAAACCTTCGGCCAGCGACTTCATCGTGAACTCCATGTCTTCTGTCAGGCAAGTTGCGCGCCAGCCGTGTTTCTTGAGCACGTCGAGGGTAATGCACATGCCCGTGCCGCCGAGCACCGCCGACAATCCGAGATTTGTTTTGGCGAGGTGTGAAACGTAATCGATGACCCAGAAAGCAATGGCGAACGTGCCCGATACCCAAGTGTCGTAAGGATTTTTTGCGTCGAGGAAGCCCTGAATAATTTTATCGCCCTTGCACAGGCGGTTGTTCATTTCCATTAAAAAATTCGGCGAGACCAAATTATCTGCGTCGAAAATCGCCACGGCGTCATAAATTTTTCCGTCGGCTTCCATTTCAAAGAGCCGTTCGAACATCCAATCGAGCGCGTAACCTTTTGACTTCCTCAACTCGTCGATTCGTCGGCAAACAATCGCGCCGGCTTTGGCGGCAATTTCGGCGGTGTTGTCGGTGCAGTTATCCGCGATGACGTAAATGTCATACAAATCTTTGGGATAATCGAGCGACTTTAGATTTTCAATGAGCGGAGCGATTACCGCGCTTTCATTGTGTGCGGCGACCAGCACCGCGAATTTTTTTTGCGGCGTTTTGATTTTAATTTCCTTGCGCCGCCACATGCCCGCGAAGCCAATCACGCAAAGGTAAAACGTGAACACGAACAGCACGGCTTGAATCGGAACCATAATCACATCGAGCGGGTAATTAAACATCGTCCAACTGATTCCCCAAAAATTTTTGTCGACCGAGAAATTTCTCGCGCGAAGTCAATTCTAATTGCTTGCGTCTTGCTTGTCAAACGCCCCAAAAAATTTTCAGCCGTCAGAAATTTTTTCCGTCCGCAGAAAATTTTTGAACCCGCCGAAAATTTTTCAGTGATGATTTTTCTTTTGATAGTGCCACGCCCAAGCGATTAAAATTATCGCGAAGATGACCACGACGATTATCCGCGTGAAGTCCTCCTCCTGCAAAATCGCGTCGTGCCCGATGATGGCTTCAATGCCCGTCGACGGAAATTTTCCGACCAGCGACGCCAGGAAATAATCGCGCAGGCTCATGGAACTCAGCGCGCCCGCCGCGTTCAAAATCCCGCTCGGCACATACGGAACCATGCGCGCGATAAGCATGACCGTGAATCCGTTCTTTGAGCTGTATTTGTCGACCGAACTCAGCCGCTTGCTCTTCTTGATGATTTTCTTCGCCGAGTCGCGGAAGAAAAATCTCAGCAGCTGAAAACTTATCGTCACGCCGACGGTCTCAGCCACGACCGATAAAATTATTCCCGGCACGATTCCGAAGATGAGCGTGTTCGCCGTGGAAAAAATTATCGCGGGCGGGAAACCGATTGCGTTGACGAAAAGCGTCAGCAAAAAACTGAACACGACCGCCAGCGAGCCGTAACCTTGAATATAATTCGCCGTCTCCACGATATCTCCGCGCGCCAGGAGGGAAACAACTTCCGGAAAAAATTCCGGCGCGATTAAGTGAATCGCTCCGAACAGCGCGAAGATTAAAAAGGCGGCGGCGATTTTTACTCTGAACATGCGAGCGTCCTTTCTCTCAAAAAATTTTTTCGCCAATTATAACACGTCGGCTTTTACCTTGCAGAGAAAAATTTTTCCGCGCGAACAAAAAAATTAACCGCCGAGACGATTTGTCTTGACGGTTTTTCTTTGGAAAAATTTTTTCAGCCGTTAGTGACCGAGCTCCTTAATCTTTTCACGAAGCACTTTTGCAAGCGTATCATGCGGGTCTAATTCAATGGCTTTATCATAATCAGTTATTGCTTGCTTAAATTTTTTCAAACTATTAAAGGCAGCTCCGCGATTGTGATAGGCACTTGCATAATTCGGATTGATTTGAATCGCCTTATTGAATTTTTGAATCGCCAGTTCATATAAATCTAAAGAGGAGTAAACGATGCCGAGATTATTGTAAGCACTATAACTGTTCGGATTGAGCTCAATGGCTTTGTTGAAGTCTTGGATTGCATTTGTAAAGTATTCGAGTGACTTATAATAATCTTCAGATTTAACATCAAAAATGCGGTCAACCAAAGAATATTTGTTGCCAAGTTTACTGTAAGCGACGCCGCGATTGTTGTAAGCAATATCATCATTCGGATTGAGTTTAATTGCTTTGTTAAAATCTACTATCGCACGTTCGTATTGTCCTAATCTTCCGCAAGCAATGCCCAGTAAACCCCAAGCAAGCGCGTTATCAGAATCTAATTCTATCGCTTCATTGCAAAGTTTAATCGCTCCGTCGTAATCACCTTTGTCGAAAAGTTTTTGAGCCGCGTCGACTTTTTGATTCGAGAGAAATTTTTTGTCCTCGGCGGCGAAATTTTCCGTGATAGTTTCTTTATCGTGTTTGGTCGTCGCATTGGCAAGTTGGCGTTTCAGATTTTCGATTTGGCGAGCCTGTTCGGTGTTCGCCTTGCGGAGAGCTTCGTTTTGCGCGACGAGCATCGATTTTTCTTGTTCGTTCTTATTGAGCCAGCGATTTATGTCCGAATCGTCGATTTGAACTTTGACGGTGACGCGAATCAAAATGCCTTCGAGGTTATCGACCTCCTTCAGCGGATAGAAATGCGGACTCTCAACCAGCTTGAGGATATTGGCGGTCATCGTTTCAATTATGTCTTCTTCGAGCACGAGATTTTTTGTACGCGTGTAACTTTTGATGTATGTGCCGGCTTTTTCGGCGGCGTTGCGCATGGCGTCAGCTTTGGCGCGTTCCTTGGCGACGCCGAGATTTTCGCCCTCGCTCATGATATATTTGCCTTCGCCCGTGTAAATTTCCGCATGAACTGCAGCCGAGAAAAGCAAAATCGAAACGATAATCAATGTGCTCACCGTGCGCCGAAAAATTTTTTCCAATGACATAAATAATTTCCCCTCAAAAAATTTTTCGTTGCCAATTATAACACGTCCGCCCGCTTTGCGCGGGATTTTTTTTTTGATATACTTCGCAAGGCAGGAGTTAGGAGTTAGGAGTTAGGGGTTAGGAGTTGAATTCCCTAAATCCTAAATCCCAAATCCTAAATCCTTTTTCGGAGGTATTCAAATGGCGAATTCATATTTCCCGATGCTGCCGAAGGTCAACGAGGACGTGTCAAAAATTCTCAAAGACCAAGCGGGCATTTGGAAGGACGCAGACATAAATTTTTTGCAGGGGCTGGCGAACAGTTTGGACTGCGGCGAGTCAATCAAGGACATGGGCTCGGTCGATTCAATCCCCGACATGTGGGCGTGCCCGCTGCTGTTCAAGATGGCACTCTTCGATTTGGAGCCGACGAAACAATTTGTCACGGGCTTGCACGAAAAAGTTCGCGGGGAGTGGCGGGCGTTGCTGGCGATGCTCGCGCTGAAAGAAATTAAGCGGCTCGACCTAAAGGCGGAGCAAGTCAACCTGTTCGAAGACAATTCGGAGCTGACAAAAATTTTGAAGTCACTCGCGCCGCAAGAATCTCTGACGGGCAACGCGGACGCTTGGCTGACCGACGTGTACATAATTTTTTTCAACGGACGCCCGCTCGCGCTGACTTCGCCGACGACGCTCGTGACGGTCGCGGCGGATTATGAATCGGACTTCGACGGAAAAATTTTCACGCCGTGGAGCGCGAACCAAAAAACTTTGACCGACCCGATAAAATTTTTGTCGCCGATTGAACTTTCCGCGCTGAAAGTTTGGCTGGAAAATCTTTACGGGAAAATTCAGCGGCTGGAAAAATTCGGGAGCAAGTCAAAAGAAATTTCCAACGCGCTGCTGAAATGTCTCGCCGAATACGGGCACGACGTCGCCGCCGCTCAGACTTCGTCCGCGAGTTTTGAATTCGTTCCGTCGAATTTAAATTTGCACGCGGGAATCGCCCGCCTCCTTGACGACACGATTAAAGGACGCGAGGCGCGCTTCGAAGATTCGGCCGTTCGTTTGCTCAACCCGAAAAAAAATTTGCTGCTCGTGTCGCCCGAACTCGTCAGAGATTTTGCGCGCTTCGAGGGCGTGGACGCCTCAAGGCTCGTCGTTTGGCAGGGAATCAGCGCGAACGAAATTTCCGACGACAAACTTTCCGACAGAAAAAAAATCGGGCGCGTCACTTTGAACGGCGCGGAGTTTCGCAAGCCCGAAGATTTTTTCCATGAACGGATGGCAGTCGTCGAACCCGCGAACGCCTTCCCGAACTCGCCGCCGCTCCAAGGTTACGATTCGCTGACGGAAAAAGATTTGACTCCGATACTTCCGATTAAGCGCGAGCTGCTGGAGCTGTTCACGACGGAAGAAATTTCTGCGCGGCTGGCAATCTCCGACGACGCGGAAAATTTTTACTTGCACTTCAGCTTCCCGCTCAGCGGCGTGGACGGCGGCGGAAAAAATTTTCGCTGGACGCGGGCTTATCCGAAACGCGATTTGATTTACATCGACCGCGAAGTGCCCGTCATTGAACTTTATCCGAACTTCCGCCGCGCCGGCTGGAAAAATTATTTCCTCCACTACGAAAATTATCAGCAGGACAACGAGACGCTCGCCAACGATATTTACTTCGTGGAACCCTTCGGGCAGGCGGGAAATTTTTTCGCGAATCGATTCACGGCTCAGCTGGAAAATTTCCCCGACGCTTTTGTCTGCACTTACAATCCGCCGCCGTACATGGGCAGGGCTCCCTTCGAGGTCGGCGCGATTCTCTTGGCGAAACCGAAACTCATCGAGGGCAACGCGGATTTGAATTGGAAAATCGGCGTGGACTTCGGCACGAGTTCGACGATGGTTTTCTTCGCGGAAAATGAAAACCCGCCGCGCCCGCTGAACTTCGAGCCGCATCTTTTCCAAGTCACGGCTTCGGGCGGCGCACGCGCTCAAACTTATCGATACTTCATCCCGTCGCAGATTCCCGCGCGGGCTGACGGCTCCTTCCTCAGCATTTTTCATTTGCTCAACACCGGAGACTTGCGCGAGATTCGCCCGCTGATTGACGGTCACGTTTTCCTTTTGAGTTCGGAAAATACGCGCGTGTTCGAGCAATTCGCCGCACAGATTGACGCGAACTTGAAATGGCAGGACGACGACCGACGGCGCAGAAAAGTTGCGGCGTACATCGAACAGATTTGTTTGCAGGCGGCAGTGGAGGCGGCGGCTCACGGCGTCGAAAATGTTCAGTGGAATTTTTCTTACCCGACGGCTTTTTCTCAGGCGCAGAAAATTTCCTTCCAAGAAATTTGTCGCGCGGCAGTCGGAGGCGAGACGAATTTTTGGAGCGAGAGCAAGGCGGCGGCTTATCACTTCAACAAGCTGGACGGCAAGGCGGGCAACTTCGCGGCGGGCGCGCTGTGCGTGGATATCGGCGCGGGCACGACCGACATCAGCGTTATCAGCGGCAACCCGCCCCGAATCGTTTGGCACACGTCGATTCGTTACGCCGCACGAAATTTATTCAAGCCGATTTACGACAATTACGAGCTGTTCGCGGGCGAAAAAATTTCCGGCAAGTTCAGCGACGAGCTTCAGCGGCAGGCGGTCATCGACGCCGACATGCGCGAGCACAGCGAAAAATATCTCGCCGATTTAAAATTCAAAACGGGCGTCGAGCAGATTAAAAATGTTTTGCAAGCCGCGCAGTTCGCGACGGCGGGGCTCTTCCATTATCTCGGCGAGCTTGTAAAAGTTCTCCACGATTACGGGCATTATCGCGAGAAAAAAATCCCGCACGTGTTCGTGGGCGGAAACGGCGCGCGGATTTTCAAATGGCTGGCGGGCGGCGCGGAACTTGACGACAACATTTATCTGCGCGTCCTGGAAAAAATTTTCGTCGCGGCGGCGGAGCTTGAGCCTTACAAAAAATTTTATTTGCACCTCAGCGCGCAGCCGAAGATTGAAGTTGCGGCGGGCATGATTGTCGAGCGGCCTGCCAACGACGAAGAATTTTTTGACGAAGAAAAAATCAACCGCGAAATGTTCGGCGAGGCGGACGAAATAATTTATTCGGCAGTGCTGGCGGGCGCGGACTTCGTTCAGGGCGGCGAGCGGCAATCGGCGGCGGCGTTCATCAGCGCGCACGACATCTCCGCGGGAATCACCGTCGACAGCCTGCGCGAGTTTAAAATTTTCGTCGAGCGATTCAATGCCGCGAAAAAACTTTGGGCGGAAGGAATTTCTTTCGACGAGGAGGAGCTCATCGCCGACGCGAATAATTTTTTCGTGGACAAGAAGGGGCGCGACGTGAAAAAACTTTTGGTCGAGCCGATTTTCATCGCCGAGCTGAAAAATTTTTCAGGGGCAAGAGAGCAGGGACACGGGACAAGAGTTTTGGCGGCGGAAAAAATTTCTGCGGGCGAGGAAGTTTCCGTCGGAGAAAATTTCGTCAACGACTTCAACGCGCTGGAAAAGTTGAGCGGGTTCAGCGGGCGGCAGGCACGTGAAAAATTTTTGCGGCGATACAAAATCCGCGCTTTCAGCTGCACGAACGTTGAGGAGCGCATGAATCGCCCGAAACTCGCGCCGAAATTTTCCGAGGCGTCGAGCATTGCCGGCGGAGATTTTTGGGCGTGCCACGTCGAAGGAAATATTTTCGCGGTCGTGCCGAACCTCAAGACGTACACGGAGAATCATCACGCGGAGCGGGCGTTCGGGTTGGTCTTCGAGTCGAACTTCGACGGCGGAACTTATTCGCGGCTGCGGGTGGAGCGGGCGGCGATGTTTGAACTGGTCGGCGACAAATGGAAACTCAAGCAGGCGGGAAAAATTTTTTTGAGCGCGTGACGCGAAGAAAAAACTTGCAAATGATTTGAATTTTGTTTACAATACAGCGCGAAGTCAAAGGAAAATTTTTGGAGGGCATCGTTTGTAAAATTTTTTCGGCTCTTCGCGCAGGCGAAGGAAAAATTTACACGGACATAGCTTAGTTGAAAGAGTGGGCGCGCGTCCACTCTTTCATATTGTAAGGGGAAAATTTTCGGAGGTGAAAGCTTGAGCAAGATTGAAACGCAAGTGGAGAGTTTGATGACGGAAATTTTGACGGACACGGATTACGAACTCGTCGACGTGGAATATGTCAAGGAAGGTCGCGATTGGTATCTGCGAATTTTCGTGGACAAGGCGGGCGGCGTTGATTTGGATGACTGCCAAGCCGTCAGCGAGAAATTGGGCGCGCTGCTCGACGAGGCGGACATAATCGGCGGGGCGTACATCTTGGAGGTTTCGTCGCCGGGCATTGACCGCATTTTGAAGAAGGACAGAGATTTTGTTCGCGAGGCGGGAAAGGTTGTCGACGTGACACTTTACGCGCCGCTGGACGGGAAAAAATTTTTCGTCGGAGAACTCGTCGGGCGCGATGAAAAATTTCTTCACATCAAAGACACCGAGCCTTTGCCGCGAGAAAAAATCGCGCAAGTCAGATTGCATATAGATTTTTAGAAAAGATTTTTGGGAGGAAGAATTTACTTGGCAGGAAGAAGAAAGAAGCAAGAGTTGAGTTTGATTGACGCGCTGAAAGATTTGTGCGTGGAGAAAGACATTGAGCCCGAAGTTTTGTTCAAGGCGGTGGAGGACGCTCTCAAGGTTGCTTACAAAAAAAATTTCAATCAGGAGGACGACACCTTCGAGGTTGAGGTTGACCGCACCGACGGAAGTTATCATGTTTACTCGCTGAAAGTTGTCGTCGACGAAGTGACTGACCCCGATACGGAAATTTCCGAGGAGGACGTCGCCAACATGCCCAACGTCAAAGTCGAGGACGGCTTGGCGCACATCGAAGTCACGCCGAAAGATTTTGGTCGAATCGCCGCGCAGGCCGCAAAGCAATCAGTCTTGCAAAAGTTGCGCGACGCCGAACGCAATGTCATTTACGACGAGTTCACGAACCGCGACAGCGATTTGGTCATGGGGCGGGTCGTGCGCATGGAGGACGGCAACTTAATCGTCGAGGTCGGCAAGACCGAAGCAATCTTGGTGCCCAGCGAGCAAACCATCAACGACAATTTCAAAATCGGCGATATGGTTCGCGCGTACATCGTCGAGGTCAAGAAGGGCGGCAAAGGTCCGCAGGTTTATCTTTCACGCACTCATCCGAATTTTTTGCGCCGCCTGTTTGAACTTGAAGTCCCCGAAATCCAAGAAGGCTTGCTGGAGATAAAGGGCGTGGCGCGCGAGGCGGGCGCGCGTGCGAAAATCGCCGTCAGCTCCAAGGACCCGAACATCGCGGCGGTCGGCTCATGCGTCGGTCAACGCGGCACAAGGATTCAGCAGGTTTTGGATGAACTCGGCGAAGAAAAATTGGACGTCATCGAATGGAGCCCGAAGCCCGGTGTTTTTGTCGCCAACGCCCTCAGCCCCGCGAAAATTATCAGCGTCGCGGTCAGTGACGACGGAAAAAATTGTCGCGTGGTCGTGCCTGACAATCAGTTGAGCTTGGCAATCGGCAAGGAAGGTCAGAACGCGCGATTGGCGGCGCGCCTCACGGGCTGGAAGATTGACATAAAGAGCCTCAAGCAGTCAAAGAATTTTCCTCTGGAAGAGGACATGCACGAGGTCGACATCTCTGACGCCATGGCCGTCTTCAAACCACGCGCCAGGAAAAAGAAACAGTGAGAGCTGTCCCCTCTTTCTCAAGAGTGGATTCGCAGAACCTTTCCTCACTGTCGCGGGGGCGTCGCGCTCATCGGGCTGATAAATATTTTTTATCTGTTTAACCTTCTTTCTCTTTGCGCGTCCAAAGAGAAAGAAGCAAAGAGAAAGGACGCCTCGCAGGGGCGGCTCAGCGTTCGTGGTTTGGAGTTTCGGATTACCCGTGGTGAGTGTGCGCCGGATGACGCCATCACGGCGTCAGACGCGGCGCGGCCGTCATCCATGACGGCCTCAATGATTCGTCAACGAGAGTTAAAATTTTTTTACAGAGGTATTCAAAATGTCGAAGGGCAAGACCGCCAAAGGTACGACGATAAAAAAAATCGAGATGCGTCGGTGCGTCGTCTGCCGTCAAGTTCGTCACAAGTCCGAGCTTCTGCGCGTCGTCAAGTCGGGCGAAAATTTTTCCGTCGACGAGAGCGGCAAGGCGGCGGGGCGCGGCGCATACGTGTGCAAGTCGTCGGCGTGTGCGGTCGCGCTTGGGAAGCGTCGCAACTTCGATAAAATTTTCAAAGCAAAATTGCCGAGCGAGATTTACGAAAAAATCTGTGCGGCTGTCGAGTAAAGGAGAACATCCATGTAAATAAAAAATTTCCAACGGGGGTGGATCTATGTCAAAACCGACTAAGTATAGAATTTATGACATGGCGAAAGAATTTAATCAGGAAGAACAGGTCATCATCGATTTTCTGAACAAGCGCAGGATCAAAGTCAAGAATCGTTTCAGCGGCGTGGAGTCCGAGGCTTATGAATTGGTCAAGGCAAACTTCGCGCGCCGCAAACCCGTCGAGCCCGCGCCTCAACCTCAGCCGAAACCGCAGCCGCAACAAAAGCAAAAGCCCGCGCAAAAATCCGAGCAGAAGTCTCAGCCTCAGCAGCGGCAACAAAAATCCGAGCAAAAACCTCAGCCTCAGCAGCGGCAACAAAAATCCGAACAGAAACCTCAGCCTCAGCAGCGGCAGCCGAAGTCCGAGCAAAAGTCTCAGCCTCAGCAGCGGCAGCCGAAGCCCGCGCCCAAACCCGAACAGAAATCTGCGCCGAAAATCGAAGCAAAACCCGTCGCCAAGCCCGAACAAAAATCTCAGCCGAAATTCGAACAGAAAAATCAGCCGCAACCTCAGCGGCGCGATCAACGTCGCCAAGAGACGCAACGCCAAGACAAATCCGAAGCGCGCGTCGAACGTCCCGAACGTCAGCAGGACAAGCAAGACACTCGCCCGCGCGACAATCGCGGCAAGCCGGCTCAAGATAAGCCCGAAACCCGCACGCAGGAAAATAAGCAGGACAATCGCGGGGAACGCGGCGACCGTCAATCAAAAAATCGTCAGCGCGACGACGGCGGCAACAGAAATAATCGTCAGCGCGACCGCAACCGCAAAGGTCCCGCCAACGCAAAAGAGGCTGCCAAAACTCAGGCGGCGGCGGCTCAAGCTCAAGATAAAAATCGCGCGCCGAGATCTGCCCGCAAAAAAAATCGTCCCGCGCCTCAGCCCGTCCACAAAGCAGAAATCGCGCGCCCGACGCATATCAAAGTCGGCGAGAGTATTGCCGTCAAAGATTTGGCAAGCAAGATGAGTTGCACCGCCGTCGAAGTCATTAAAAAACTTTTGATGATGGGAGTCGTCGCCACGATTAACCAAGTCATTGACTTTGACACGGCCGCGCTCGTTGCCGCCGAGTTCGGAGTGACTGCCGAGGAACTTCCGCCCGAAGTTGACCCGACGCTTATCCCCGAAATCGTCGACGACCCCGCCACGCTCAAAATCCGTCCGCCCGTCGTCACCGTCATGGGGCACGTCGACCACGGCAAAACTTCTCTGCTCGACGTCATCAGGAAAACTCACGTCACCTCCACCGAGGCGGGCGGCATCACTCAGCACATCGGTGCTTATCAAGTCATCTGCAACGACAGAAAAATCGTCTTCCTGGACACGCCCGGCCACGAAGCTTTCACAGCCATGCGCGCGCGCGGCGCACAGGTCACCGACATTGCGATTTTGGTCGTGGCGGCTGACGACGGCGTCATGCCCCAGACGATTGAAGCGATTAATCACGCAAAGGCCGCCAACGTTCCAATCATCGTCGCCATAAACAAAATCGACAAGCCCGGCGCGAATCCCATGCGCGTCAAGCAAGAGCTCCTCGAACATGGGCTGGTTTCCCGCGACTTCGGCGGCGACACGACCATGGTTGAAGTTTCCGCCAAAAAAAATCTCGGCATTAACGATTTGCTCGAAGAAATTTTGTTCGAAGCCGACGTCCAAGAGTTCAAAGCAAATCCCGCGCGTGAGGCTCGCGGCGTCATCATCGAAGCTCAGCTCGACAGAGGCCGCGGACCCGTTGCCACCGTTCTCGTGCAGAGCGGCACACTGCGTATCGGCGATTCAATCGTCGCGGGCACCACTTACGGAAAAGTTCGCGCCATGATGAACGAGCGCGGCGACAATCTCAAGAAGGCGGGACCCAGCGTCCCCGTCGAAGTGCTCGGCTTGAACGACGTGCCGGCGGCGGGCGATATCCTTGCCGCGCTCGACGAGAAACTCGCCAAGTCAATCGCCGAACACAGAATCGAACGTCAGCGCAACGATTTGATTAAGTCCAAGAAAGTTTCGCTCGACGATTTGTTCACGCAGATTCAGGCGGGCTCGCTGAAAGATTTGAACATCGTCGTTAAGGCTGACGTTCAGGGCTCTGTCGAAGCTCTTTCAAGTTCGCTCCTTTCCCTCAACAAAAATGACGAAGTCCGAGTCAATATTGTGCATTCGGGCGTGGGCGCGGTCACGGAGAACGACGTTATGCTCGCCTCTTCGTCCAACGCGCTGATCATCGCCTTCAACGTCCGCCCCGACAACAACGCGCGCAAGTCCGCCGCCACGGAAAATATCGACATCAGAACTTACCGCGTGATTTACGACGCGATTCACGACGTGCAGGATGCCATGAGCGGTTTGCTCGCTCCAAAGTTCAAAGAAGTCATTCAAGGGCGCGTGGAGATTCGCAAGGTCATGAAATTCTCCAAAGCTCTCGTCGCCGGCTCTTACGTGCTCGAAGGAAAAATTTTCAACAACAGCAAGATTCGTATCCTGCGCGACAACATTGAAATGTTCGACGGGGAAATTGATTCGCTCCGCCGCTTCAAGGACGAAGTCAAGGAAGTTGCGCAAGGTTACGAGTGCGGCATTTCGATTGTCGATTACCGCGATTTCCGCGAGGGCGACATCATCGAAGCTTACACCATGGAAGAGATTCAAACTTCGATTGAGGACGTCAATCGCGCGGAGTAGTGTTTCTGTTTTGAGGTGATTTCATGGAGAAAATTGATGCAGTACTCGTAACACCGGACAAAGCTTCTTTGGAAAGCCTCGTGAAAAATTTAAATCCCGACGCAGTAAATTTGAATGTCGCGGTAACGAATGTATCGAAGAAAGATTTTTTTGCCCGCAGAAAATGGAAAATTACGTTGGCACCTTTCACCTTAATCACGCCGATAATCGCGCGGCGCAAGAATTTTTTTTGGCTCCTTGGCGGAACAAAAGACACGCGCGAACTGCTGAAGCTGAAAAAATTTTTGGCGGCAAACGGCGCGGCGGAGGAAAAAATCATCAACCTTGATGTCCCTTCGCAACTGTCGGGAACATGGCTCGCAAACGTTCGACACGTAGAAAAATTTGGCGCAGATTTTTTTGCCACAGGCGACGAGCACATGCGCGACAATTTGAATTTGAACTTTCTGCCTTGTGTGCACGAGGAAAAATTTTTCAATCGGGGCGGCGCGATTCTGGCTGACGATTTTCAAGATTTGCGTCAGAGTTATTTGACTGCCAAACACATTTTCGCGCACGTCAAACGCGGCACGATTAAATTCGTCCTCATCGGTCTGACGCCGGATTCTTTTCTCTACGACAACTCAAAGGATTTTATTAATTGCTCAAAAAATCTCCAATACCTTTCCTTGACGAATTCCGGCGAGAAAAATCCGTGGCAAAATTTGTTTGGCGACAAACTCACAAAAACGCTGCCGCAAGCAGATTTGAATTTTGACGGCATAAAAAAATCGACGCCCGCAAGTTTTTCCGCAAAGTCGATTACAGATTGGGAAGACGACAAAATTTTTTCGGCGGAGTTCGTTGAAGAAAATATCCAAATCCTCAAAGCTTACATTGAACTTTGCCGTGACAACGACGCCGAGCCCGTCGGCGTGATTTTCCCCGTCGCGCCTGCCGCCCAAAAATTTTTTGACTCGGAACTCTTGAGCAACTTCCGCGAAACGATTCATCAGCTGGAGGAAAATGACGACTTCGTTTGCGCGGATATGTTCGAACTCAATCTCGGCTACAATTATTTCTGTGACATGACGCGCCTGAATGAACGAGGCAGGAAGGTCGCGAATGTTTTTCTTGCGCTGAACCTCTGCAAGAACAAACTCATTCCCGTGGAAAGTTTCTGCGATATGACCTACGAATATCTCAACTCATTGTCAAACATTACTTCGGAAGATGAATACAATGCTTTGATGGAGCAGGTCTTCGAGGCCTCCGCGCAACTGATTCGCCGCAAGGAAAAAATTAAAGTCGCTTTCGTGCTGTATGATTCGTCGATGTGGTGCGGTGACGAATTATATAATTTCTTTGCCAATGACTCGCGCTTTGAGCCGAAAGTTTTTCTTTGCCTTCGTCACGTCGTAAATGACGAACACGTAACAAGAGATTTTCTTAAAGGCTCCGAACTGCTCAAATCTCACGGTCTCAATGTCGTCGATGTAAAAAATTTGTATGCAGCCCTTCCCACGCAAGATGTGGTCATTCTTCTTACACCTTATGCTTCGCGAGTGGCGACAGCCTTTCGTCCCGAACAAATGACGGCAAAGACTTTGTTGACGCATATTCCATACTCGTTTGACATATCTTTGCGCAGTGACAAACACTATAACCTGACGATTTTTCGCGCGGGTTGGAAAATCTTCTTCTCTTCGGTTATCGGGCGCGAAGTGTACGCCAATCATAATCCTGCCGTGAGGCCGCGCAGCTTTTTCAGCGGATACCCGCGGACAGACATTTTCTTCAACGAGAATTCCAAATTTGCTTTCGATTGGAAGATGACTCGCCCCGACGCGAAGAAAATTATTTGGGCGCCACATCACTTCGTAACCGAGGACACAATAAAGTATTCGACTTTTCGCTGGAACTATGAGTTTATGTATGAGTTCGCCAAAGCTCATCCTGAAATTTCTTGGGTTGTCAAGCCGCACCCAAATTTGTCTTTCCGAACGGTGCAAGGAAAAATTTTTCCGTCGGTCGAAGCCTTTGAAAAATATCTGCAAAAGTGGAACGACTTGCCCAACGCTAAAGTTTACACGGGTGCTTATTATCAGGCACTGTTCGCCACGAGCGACGGCATGATTCACGACAGCGGCTCTTTCATTGCCGAATATCAATTTGTGGATAAGCCGATGATTTTTTTGACCCGCAAAGAATCACTCTTCAACGACTTGGGCAACACGATATTAAAAGAGGCCTCTTACCTTGTCGACGGAAAAGATTTGGACGCAATCGCCGCGACAATCCAAAAAGTTTTCATTGAGGGCAACGACGATAAAGCTGCCGCGCGCAAAGAAGTTTTTGAAAAATATCTCAACTATCCTAAATACAACGGACTTGTGGCAAGTGAATTCATTTACAAAAGCATTGCCGACGAATTGACTAAAGATTAAGGGGCAAAGTCTCGGAGCCCCGATAAGGAAGTGAAAAATTTTGATTACGTTTATAATCGGTCTGGTGATTCTGTTCGTGGGCGCAGCGATTTACGGCTCCATCTGCGAACGAGTGATGAAACCGAGTGCCTCATTTCAGACGCCCGCGATTAAACTTAGTGACGGCGTCGATTACGTGCCCATGAACAAATGGAAAAATTGTCTGATTGAACTTTTGAACATCGCGGGAACGGGTCCGGTGCTCGGTCCGATTCAAGGCATCCTCTTCGGTCCGATTGCCTTCATCACGATTCCAATCGGCTGCGTGCTCGGCGGCGCGGTTCACGATTACATGAGCGGCATGATTTCCATTCGCAACAACGGCGAACAAATGCCCGCGCTCGTCAGGCGTTTCCTCGGCGGCGGCGTCTACAAAATTTACAACGTCTTCGTGTGCTTCCTCATGCTGCTGGTCGGCGTGGTTTTCATTTACACGCCCGGCGATTTGTTCGTCGCGCAAATTCTCAGCGGCGATGTCTCCACGCTCAGTGCCGAGGTCATCACGGTTTACGGCGTCATTCTCCTTTACTACCTGGCCGCAACGCTCCTGCCGATTGACAAAATCATCGGGCGCATCTATCCGATTTTCGGCGCGATTCTTCTCTTGAGTGCCGTCGGAATTTTCTTCGGGCTGTTTATCAGAGAATATCCTCTGCTTGAGATTTGGGACACGGGTCTTTTCGACGTCCATCCGTTCGGCGAACACTTCATCCCGATTTTCTTCATCACTGTTGCCTGCGGAATAACTTCGGGCTTCCACTCCACGCAGGCCACGCTGATTGCTCGCTCCGTCACCAACGAACAATACGGGCGGCTGATTTATTACAACACGATGATTGCCGAAGGTTTTATCGCGATGAGCTGGGCGGGCGCGGCAATGGGCGCACTCGATTTGGCCATGGTCGTGAACTCTGACCTCGTAAAAATTCCTGCGGTCGTCGTCGGCGTTATCTCCAAGAACATGCTCGGCGATATCGGCGGAATGGTCGCGGTGCTCGGCGTCATTGTCTTGGCAGTCACTTCGGGCGACACGGCTCTGCGTTCGTTGCGGCTCATGGTCGGCGACGCGCTCAACATTGACGCAAAGAAAAAGACCAACACGTTTGTTCTCGCGCTGGTCATCTTTACGATTGTCGCGGGCGTCCTCTACTTCGCAAAGACTGACGCGAGCGGCTTCGCGATTCTCTGGCGTTACTTCTCTTGGGCAAACGAAACGATTGCAGTCTTCGCCTTCGCCATGATTTCCGTTTACATGATGAAGAACAACATGCCGTACATCATGGCACTTGCCCCGGGAACTTTTTACATGTACATCGTCTCGACTTACATTCTTCACGCGCCGATTGGCTTCGGGCTCAGTTACACGCTCAGTTACATTTTGGCGGCGGTGTGTGCGGCGGGTTATGCCGTGGCGATTGTCCGTTACGGGAAAAATTTAAGCTCGTCACGAAATTTGAGTTGAGGTCGTCGTGCTCGTCGGGCTGAAGAAAAAAGAAAAGGGGAGCCTCGCGGGGGCGACATCAAAATTCTTAAGCGAAAAAATTTTTCTGCCGTTTGAACGCGGCAGATTTTTTTTGCTCAATTAAGCAGATGATTTTCGTAAACGCCGCGCAGCTCGCTCAAGTTGGCGACGTTCAAATCTTTGCGGCAAGTCCACACGTTGGAATTTATCTCCATGGTCTCGCGGTCGGCGACGGAATATTTTTTCCACTGCGGAATGAATTCGTTGTTCGGGTCGCCGCTCGCCGCGAACGAACACCACGCCGCTTGCACCTGCTTGACCAACTTCGGAGAAGGATTCGGCTCGATGCCCTCGCTCGGATTGTTGAAGACGAACGGCAAGTCCAGCGCGTGACAAGACTCCAATTCCGCGACGGGCGACTGCTGATTGAACAAATAAAAATAAACGTCGTCGAAATTCGATTGATACTCCGCCATGAGCTCCTGACCGACGCGCCAGTCCAATTGGTCGGCGAACTCAATGTAACGGCTGACCTCGTCCAAGTCCATGTGATTTTTTTGCCACGTCTGATAAAGTTCCGTCGCCTCCGAAAATTCTCCCTCGTAAAGGACGGGCGTGAGTGCCTCGTGATATTTCGGCAACTGATTGTTGACGTCGTCGAAGTACAATCCCCAATAAAGATACTCGTCCTCCATTGTGCCCGTCAAAAGTTTTATGCCGCGCGCAGCTCCTTCCTTGAACGCCAGCAGCGGATGAGCGGGCAAAAATTTTCCGTAGCACGTCGGCAGATAATTGGTGTCCGCAGAAATAATTTCTTCCGCGCAAAATTTTTCATGGTCAGCACGAAGCTCGTCGGAAGATTTTTTCATGAGCTCCGCCATATTTTTGCAGCCGCTTAAAAACATAAACTCCTCAGCCAATTTTGCGGAGGCGTCGGGGATGTAATAATAAGCCGCGTGCCCCGACTGCGCAATTGCCTTTTGGAACAGACCGTGGGCGGCGGGCGTGACCATGAGCAGCGACACGGAAATTGCGCCGGCACTCTCGCCGAAGACGGTCATGTTGTCGGGGTTGCCGCCGAAGTCGTCGATATTTTCTTTGACCCACTTCAACGCCGCGATTTGGTCCTTGAGGCCGAGGCAGCCCGTGTCCTCAAACGAAGAATCAATCGCCGCGAAGTTCATGAAGCCGAAGACGTTCAGCCGATAATTAATCGTGACGAAAACCACGTCGTGAGCGGCCGCGAGATTTGAGCAGTTGTAGAGCGGGTCGGCACTGCCGCCGTTTAG
The DNA here is from genome assembly GCA_017527075.1 of Selenomonadaceae bacterium. GTDB lineage: Bacteria > Bacillota > Negativicutes > Selenomonadales > Selenomonadaceae > Quinella. Next base: position 110,918 of record JAFXQM010000009.1, on the reverse strand, counting down.
GAAGCCGCCGCCGTGAATGAAAATCATCACGGGCAAATTTTTTCCCGCGCCGCGCGTCCAGATGTTGAGCGTCAGGCAGTCCTCGCTTTGCCTGTGCATGGAGGCGGGCTCGATGGGGTCGTGGTCTTGCACGGGCGAGGCTCCGAATTTTTTTGCTTCGAAAGTTTTGTCGCTCGGCTCCAAAGGTTCGGGCGCGCGCCAGCGTAAATTTCCGACGGGCGGCTTGGCGTAGGGAATGCCCAGCCAAGTTTTGACTCCCTGCTTGTCGACGAAGCCGTTAAAAATTCCGTAACGCGTCCGAACTCGACAGGGCTCGGCGGCTTGAGCGTTGTAAAAAATTTTTGCCGCGGCGAGAGCGAAACCGGCTGCCGCGATTTTTATGAAAGTTCTGCGCGAAAATTTTTTGAACAAAATCCGTCATCTCCAAAAAATTTTTTCGGGAAAAGTTTAAACCAAATTCGCTTGAAAGTCTATTCGAGAACCGCCGAAAAAATTTTTTGACGCGTTCACGACGATTTGACCCGCTGAAAAAAATTTTTCGACGCGTTCACGACGATTTGACCCGCTGAAAAAATTTTCGACGCACTCTCGACGACTTAACCCGCTGAAAAAATTTTCGACGCGTTCACGACGAATTAACCCGCTGAAAAAAATTTTTCGACGCGTTCACGACGATTTGACCCGCTGAAAAAATTTTCGCCGCACTCTCGACGAATTAACCCGCTGAAAAAATTTTCGCCGCACTCTCGACGATTTGAGCCGCCAAAAAATTTTTCGACGCACTCTCGACGATTTGAGCCGCCAAAAAATTTTTCGACGCACTCTCGACGACTTAACCCGCCGAAAAAATTTTTTGCCGAGTTCACGACGAATTAACCCGCAGGAAAAATTTAAAGCGGCTCCGAGTTTTCGGAACCGCTGAATTTTCTTTTGGTGTGCTCGGCGGGAATCGAACCCACGCTTCAAGCTCCGGAGGCTTGCGTCCTATCCGCTGGACTACGAGCACTTCTATCAAATTAATTTTTCATCGCGTTCAAAAGTTCGCGCGTGTGTTGAGCAATTTCTTCGGGCGTGATGATTTTGTTGCGCGCGACGCCCGATTCTTGAGCCGCCTTGGCGACGGCCGCCGCGACGGTCGGGGCAACGCGTTCGTCGAAGGGCGTGGTGATGACGTGCTCTTCGTTGAGTTCGTCGTCGCTGACGAGTGAGGCAATGGCATAAGCCGCCGCGATTTTCATTTCCTCGTTGACGTCGGTCGCGCGAACGTCGAGCGCGCCGCGGAAGATGCCGGGGAACGCCAGCAGGTTGTTGACTTGGTTGGGGAAGTCGCTGCGCCCCGTGCACACCACGCGAGCCCCCGCCGCCTTTGCCTTGTCGGGCATGATTTCGGGCACGGGATTTGCCATCGCCAAAATGATTGCGTCCTTTGCCATTGACTTAACCATTTCCTCGGTGAGCAGGTTCGCCTTCGACACGCCGATAAAAACGTCCGCGTCGTGAATGATGTCGACGAGTTGCCCCGCCTCCTTGTCGAAATTCGTGACGGCAGCGATTTGGTCTTTGTAAGGATTCATGCCCTTGCCGCGTCCCTCGTAAATCGCGCCGGTCGAATCGCACAGCATGACATTCTTCGCGCCCATCTTTTGAATCAGATAAGTTATCGCCATGCCCGCCGCGCCCGCGCCGTTGACGACGACTTTTATATCTTTGAACTCTTTGCCGACGAGTCTCAGCGCGTTAATCAGAGCGGCCGCCACGACAATCGCCGTGCCGTGTTGGTCATCGTGAAAGACGGGAATGTCAACGGAGTCTTTCAAAGCCTGCTCAATGTCGAAGCATTCGGGTGCCTTGATGTCTTCCAAGTTAATGCCGCCGAAGCTCGGAGCCATGAGCTGAATCGTCTTGATAATTTCGGGGACGCTCTTTGTGTTGAGGCAAATCGGAATGGCGTCGACGCCCGCGAAACCTTTGAAGAGAATCGCCTTGCCCTCCATGACGGGGAGCCCCGCGCCCGCGCCGATATCGCCCAAGCCGAGGACAGCCGTGCCGTTCGTGACGACCGCGACCAAGTTCCCGCGATTTGTGTAATCGTAAATTTTATCGAAGTCCTCTTTAATCTCCAGGCAGGGAGCCGCGACGCCCGGCGTATATGCAAGCGTCAAATCTTTGTTCGTCTTCAGCGGCACCTTGCTCCTGACTTCGAGTTTGCCGCGATTGGTCTTGTGCAGAGCCAGTGCTTCCTTGTCGACGTTTGCCAATTCAAATTCATCCTTTCAAACTGTCTTACCTTTTCAACCGCCGCCAATTATATTAGCCGCGTCAAATAATTTCAAGCCCGCGTTTGGTTGAATACAATATTTTTTGCTGCTCAGAATTTTTCAGCCGACGCCCGTGCCTTCACCCGCTCAGAATTTTTTTCGCCGTGAAAAATTTTTTCCTTGCGTCTTGCAAAGGACAACGTTTTCTGCTACAGTTAGGCAACGGGAGGAACGAGAATTTTTCGGCAGACAAATAATCTTGTTCTAACAATCCTCTAATCATCTTGAAATATAATTCCCGTTAATCCCAAGTAAAACATAAACGCCACAGTGCCGAGGTGCTGTCCCCGCAGTTTGCTCGGCGGCAAATAATCTGCGATGTCCACCAAACGTCGCGAAGGGGAGGTGAGATATGAAGAAACAACGTTCAAATTCAAAATGCAATCAAGACGGAGGCGCGAGCTTCCGTCTTTTTCGTTGCGTGGCGTCCCCTCTTTTTCAAGTCATCGCCTCTTCCATTTTTTGACTTGTTCATCTGTGGGCGCGCTGATATCACGAGCGCAAAAAGTTCAGGCTTTTGGCGATTTGGCAAAGGCTCAAGCCTTGTTTCAGATAAATCAGTATCTTTTTCAATGCATAATTATATTGTGTACTTGCCGCGCCGCTATCGACGCAAAAATTTTTTTGTGATAAAGTGTGCCGAGACTCACGGAGGTGGAAATTATGGCAGACTTACTTTACACAATCAAAGCGAACACACCCAAGGAAGAAATCATTCGGCAACTGCGCGAGCACCCCGAAATAAAATTCGTGTCGCTGGTCGGCATTGACTTGGCGGGCAACGACACCGACGAAAAAATTCCCGTGAGGATTTTCCTCAAGGACATCGACGAATTTTTTGCGGGCACTGCCGTGCAGACGGACGGCTCAAGCGTCGTGTTGCCGGGCATCGCCACGCTCAACAACGCAAAGGTCGACATGCCCGTTGACCCGTCGGTTAATTGGTTCGTCGATTACAACTTTGAACATTATGACAACGTGACCAATCGCCCCGTCGGCACGCTGCGAATCCCCGGCTTCCTGATTCACGAGGGCAAACGCGTCGACAGCCGCGCCGTGCTGACCGACACGCTGATTAACGTCAAGCGCGAACTCGTCAATCTTTTTCACGCGCATCCAAATATCGACGGGCTGGACGTGAGCGGCAAAGAGATAATCGATTTGGTTTTCACGTCGGCGACGGAGCTGGAGTTTTGGGTCAAGACGCCGCTGGAGGAAGCGTCGGTCGAAGAGATGAGCGCGTCGCAGATAATGCAGGAGCAGTATTGGGAGCGGACGCACGGCGCAGTTCGTTGCGCGCTGGAGCAATCGATAATCGAGCTGGACAAGTACGGCCTGCAGGTGGAGATGGGTCACAAGGAAGTCGGCGGGCTCAAAGCGCAGATTGACGAGTCGGGGCACTTAACGCACGTGTGCGAGCAGCTGGAGATTGATTGGCGATTCGCGGACGCGGTGCAGGCGGCGGACAATGAAATCGTCGTGCGGACGGTCGTCAAAGAAATTTTCCGCGCGAACGGTTTGGAGGTCACCTTCAAAGCAAAACCGATGATTGGCTTGGCGGGCAACGGCGAGCACACGCATATCGGGCTGGCGGCTGTCACGGCGGACGGAAAAGTTCACAACCTCTTCGCCGCGAAAAATCCGACGGAAGAGTACATGAGTGCGGTCGGTTACGGGGCGTTGATGGGTCTGCTGAAAAATTACGAAGTCATCAATCCGTTCGTGAGTGCGACGAACGATTCGCTGAACAGATTAAAGCCCGGCTTCGAGGCGCCAGTGTGTATCGTCACGTCACTCGGACACACGCCGAAAATTCCCGCACGCAACCGAACGATTCTCGTAAGCCTGATTCGCGATTTAAAAAATCCTATGGCGACTCGCTTCGAGCTGCGCAGTTGCAATCCTTACACGAATATTTATTTGGTGCTGGCGGCGTGTTACTCGGCGATACTCGACGGCGTGAAGGCGACGATAACTCACAAGACGCCCGAACTTTTGGCGGAGCTTTCAAAGGCGGCGGGCGCGGACGGATTTTACTTGGAAAAAAATCGCGCGTATCGCAGCGAGCAGGACGTGTTCGAGGACTTCACGCAGGACGAGCGCGACAAACTTTTCGGCAAGCCGCCCGCGACCGTCTGGGAAAATATGGAGGCTCTGAAAAAATTCCCCGACAAAGTCAAAATCATTTCGAGCGGCGGTGCACTTTCCGAGCGAATCATCAACGCTTTCCGCGACGGAGCTCTCCTGCGCTGGAAGACAGAATTAATTTCGCGGATTCTGCCCGAGCTGCGCGCGATTGTTCGCAAGACAAAAAAAATCGACGCCGAGTTCGTCACTGACCTCGACGCCTACAACTGGAATAAAATTTTTTTGTTGCGCGCGGCTCTCGCCAAAGATTCAATCGATGAGAAATCTTTGTTCACGCGGCTGATAAACGCGCTGAACGCCGGAGAATACGAAAAGGCTTCGGCTCTTCAAGTTGAGATTTACAACAAGATTGAGGAGCTCAAAGCCCTTTACGATTCTTACGAGAAAAATATAATCTGACGGAAAAATTTTTCGTCACGAGTTTTCGTCGAGCTTGGTCGCGGTGAGGAAATCGGCGGTCGCCTTCTCCTCCTCGCCGAGAAATTCGTAAGCCATGCCGCGATACTTGAAAACTTCCACGAAGTCCGAATGTGTGCGGGCGGCTTTGGTCAAATCCTCGGTCGCCCGCTTAAAATTTTCCAGCCGATAATGCGACACCCCGCGATAAAAATATACCGTGTCGTCGTTCACGTTTACTTTGAGAATTGCATTGAAATCTTTAATCGCCGATTTGTATCTGCGCAGGAAGTACAACGCCAAGCCGCGCAGCCGCCGTGCCTCGAAAAAATTTTTGTTCGTGGCAATCGCCGCGTCAAAATCTTCAATCGCCGATTCATAATCTTTCAACGTCATGTAAAGGTCGCCGCGATAATAATGGGGCATGGCGTAATCCGGTTTGAGCTTCACGGCCTTGTTGAAATCGTACATTGCCTGCCTGTAATCTTCCTGTTCAAGAGAAGTCAGCCCGCGGTTGATGTAATATTCTTCGCTCGTCGGCTTGAGTTCAATCGCGCAGGTGAAATCGTCGGACGCCTTGTCATAATTTTTTATTGCATGGAAGCACAGCCCGCGGTTGTTGTAAAGTTCGTGGTCGTCGGTCGGCGAAAAGTCAATCGCCCGCCCGAAATTGTAAATTGCCTGCTCGTAATCGTTGAGGTAGGAGTAAGCGATGCCGCGCGAGTTGTACGCCTCGACATATTTCGGGTCAAGCGCGAGAGCCTGCGTGAAAAATTTTATTGCCTCTTTGTAATTGCCGACGCTGCTGAGCTCGCGTCCCATTTCCAAAAGTTCTTGCTTGTTCATACGGCATCAAAGCCCAACTGCAAGGCGGTCATGTTCTGTTCGACGGTGTGCGGCGGCACGCGTGTCGCGACAGATTTTTTTATTGTCTCGAAGTCGACGAGCTTTGTAACTTTGACGAGGACTCCGAGCGCGACGATGTTTGCGAACAGAGCCTTGCCGAGTTTTTCGACGGCGAGTTTGGTTATCGGCACGCGGATAATATTTTTGAAGTCGGGCGAGTTCGGAACAAGGTCGTCATCCAAAATCAAAGTGCCTTCGGGATTCAGGTCGTGGAAATATTTATCGGCGGCCTTCTGGGTCATGGCCAGCACAAAGTCGGGCGTCTTGACGTGCGGGTGATAAATTTTTTCGTCGTCGATGATGACTTCGGACTTGGAGGCACCGCCGCGCGCTTCGGGTCCGTAACTTTGAGATTGAACCGCCTGCTTGCCTTCGGACACCGCCGCCTCCGCCAAGATAATCGCCGCCGTGATGACGCCCTGGCCGCCGCTGCCCGACAATCTTAATTGTTTCCTCATATCAAAAACCTCTCAAGAAATTTAAATTCATTTGAACACGGTCGCCACGCCGCGAACACTTGAGGCCGTCATGGACGACGGCCTCGCCCGCGCAGAAAGCCGGACGCTTTCTCAGCGGGCAACACCGAGCACGGGTTGCGCGTTACTCCAAATCACTGACGCCCGACGCCCCCGCGAGGCGCACTTTCTCTTTGTTACTTTCTCTTTGTGCGAGCAAAGAGAAAGTAAAGCAAAACTCAAAAGAAAATTGCGAGCCTCGGTCAACGCGACGCCCAAGTCATCAGCCTCCCGCCGCGTCGATAACTTTTTGATAAGCCGTGTCGTAGTCGACGGCCTCCGCCCGGTAGAAAAGACCAATCGGAAATTTTTCGCCAACTTTTTTCTCGTCGGGCAATTTGTCCCACGCGTTTTTCATGACGGCGTTATCCCTCATCCAAGCCATCATCTTGGCGGGGTCGCCCATTTTGTTTCTTCTGCCGTAAGCCGTCGGGCATTGAACGAGAGCTTCGATAAACGAAAAGCCTTTGTTGCTCAAGCCATCCTCAATCGTCTTAACAAGATGCTGAACGTGATAAGCCGTGGAGCGCGCGACGTAAGTGGCACCTGCCGCCTCAGCCAGCTTGCACGCGTCGAAGGGTCTGTCGACGGAGCCGTAAGGAGCGGTGGTCGCCTTCTTGCCCAGCGGTGTCATGGGCGAGGCCTGCCCGCCCGTCATGCCGTAAATGTTGTTGTTGAAGAGGACGACGGTCAAGTCGACGTTGCGTCGGCAGCCGTGAATGAAATGATTGCCGCCAATCGCCGTGCAGTCTCCGTCGCCCGTGATGACGATGACGTTGAGTTCGGGGCGCGCCAGCTTCACGCCCGTGGCAAACGGAATTGCTCTGCCGTGGGCGGTGTGCAGCGTGTCGAAGTCCATGTAACCCGACGCGCGCGACGAGCAGCCGATGCCGCTGACGATAACCGTGTTGTCCTGCGTGAACGCGGGATTTTTTTCTATCGCCTGAACGATTGCCTTCATGACGATTCCGTTGCCGCAGCCCGGGCACCACAAGTGCGGCAGGCGATTCTTCCTGAAAAATTTTTCGTAACTGCGCTCAATCATTGCCCGTTCACCTCCGCGATGAGTTCATCAATCGACGCTTCAATCTCTTCCGGCTCAAAAATCGTCATGTCATACTTCGCGCAAAGTTTGACGGGGCATTGACCGGCGACGGCGCGTTCGACCTCGTTGACCAGCTGCCCGAAGTTCAATTCGGCGACGACCAGCCCGCGCAGATTTTTCGACAGCTCACGGATAATTTTTTCCGCGAACGGGAAGATTGTAACCAGACGGACGAAGCCGACCTTGTGCCCGCGCTTGCGTGCGTTCAAGACTGCCTCGTAAGCCGTGCGCGCTGTCCCGCCGAAACTCACGACCGCAAACTCCGCGTCGTCCATGAACTCCTGATGAACTTCGATAATCTCGTCGGCCGCGCGAGAAATTTTTTCGTGCATGCGTTTAATCGCCGCGCGCGTGACGGACGGGCTGCCGCTCGGAAAACCTGTGTCGTCGTGAATCAAACCCGTGACGTGAATGTGATAGCCCTCGCCGAAGTTCGCGACGTTCGGAACCAAATCTTCGTCGGGCGCGTAAGGCTCGTAACCCTCGGCGCGAGAAATTTTCGGGGCGCGGCGCGGATAAACTTCGACCTGCGCGGGCAACTCAACATTTTCTCTCAGGTGCCCGACGATTTCATCCGTCAGCAGAATCACGGGCGTGCGGAAGCGTTCGGCGTAGTTCACGGACTTAACGGCAATGTCGAATGCCTCGCGAACACTCCACGGGCTCAAGACGATAATCGAGTGGTCGCCGTGCGTGCCCCAGCGCGCCTGCATGACGTCGCCTTGGCTCGGAGCGGTGGGCTGACCCGTCGAAGGACCGACGCGCTGAACGTTGACGATGACCGCGGGAATTTCCGCCGCCGACGCGTAACCGATTAACTCTTGCTTCAAGCTTATGCCCGGACCCGACGACGCAGTTAAAACTTTTCTGCCTGCCAACGACGCGCCGAGCACCACGCCCATGCTTGCGATTTCATCTTCCATCTGAACAAAAGTTCCGCCGACCTTGGGCAAAAGTTTCGCCAAGCTCTCAGCGATTTCCGTCGACGGCGTGATGGGGTAGCCGCCAAAAAATCTGACGCCCGCCGCGAGCGCGCCCTCAGCGATTGCCTCGTTGCCCTGCATCAATCTCGCGCTCATTTCGCCGCCTCCTTCTTTACTTTGTCCATGAAGATTGCGTAGTCGGGGCAGCGCAGCTCACACTGCCCGCAAGCAATGCAATTCTCGTGATGTGCCACGTAAACTTTGCCGAGCGTGTCCAACGCCAAAACTTTTTTCGGGCAGAACGACACGCAAATCCCGCAGCCCTTGCACCGCTCAAGCTTGAGCGTAAACTCAGACTTCATAAAGCTCTCTCCTTTGAATTTTTATAGTGAATCAAAAAATCTTTCGCGAAATTTTCTTCGGGCGCGCCGCGTTTGACTTCGACTGCCCGCTCCAAAAATTTAATCGCCGTCGCGTCGTCGAAATATCTGAACAGACCCGTGCCCCAAAATTTTTTCTGCGGCGCGTTCGGATTTTGATAGACGTCCCAAAATTTCATCCGAGCGGCCTCGTGAGGACGAAACTCCAGCCGAAAATTTTCGTCGGACTCAACGCAACCCGTGCGGTCGTCGTCGCCCGTGAAAATTTTTTTTATGAGGAACAGCGCGAAGGCAAATCGTTCGGCCTCGGAGGCGTGCGGCTCCCGCGTCGTCAGCACGCAAAGATGATTTTCTTCGCCGCCACAAATTTTCCGTCGCGTGCCGTCAAAATTTTCTCCGACTTCAACGCGCCAATCTCTGAGCAACGTGCTCTCGTAACAGATGAATTCGCCGCGCTGAAAATTTCTTCCGTCCAAAAATTTTTCGCAGGGACAGCGGTCACTTGAGCACCACGGTCGCCGCGCCTCGCGCACGTTGTAAAAAATATTTTTCGCGCTGCAAATGCCGTCAAAGCCGACGCGCTGAGCACTCGCGCCGCCGTCACAATAATTCAACTTGAATGCAACGCACGGACGATTCATTTTGCCCTCTCCTTTGCAAAAAAAATTTGACGGGCAAATTATAACTTCAAGCCCGACAAATATCAATGCGCGATTCGTCCCCTCTTTTTCAAGAGTGGAAACGCAGAACCCGTCGTCGCGTTCATTTGGCTGAAAAAATTTTTTGAGTCATTGAATCTTCTTTTCTTTTGCTCACCCAAAAGAAAAGAAGCAAAAGAAAAGGGAGCCTCGCGGGGGCGTTGGTTATAAACGATTCGGAGGTTGAGGTTACCCGCAGCTCAGAGTGCGCTGGACGCCGCTGTCCTGCGGCGTGTGCAGCGCGGCCGTCCATCCGGGACGGCCTCAAAGAATTGAAAAATTTATTTGGCGAACAGGCCGAGCAAAGTGTCTTTGGTGACTTCGGCGGGGTCGAGATTTATTTCGCAGTCGTCGGCAGTCACGTCGTCGAGCACCGCGCCCGCCGCCCGCAAAAGTTCGTTCAAGCTCAGGCACGATTTAAAAGTCGTCAGCATCGCCGAAGTAACCTTGCCGGTCAGCTCGTCACTCCGCGCGACGATTCTTTCGCCCGTGCTCCGCGAGAAGAAATAAAATTTTTTCGCGCCGCTCTCGTCGCTGAGGAGGAAGCCCAAAAACATTTCGCCCGAAGAAATTTCACTCGGCACGCAAAAACCAATTTCATGCGCGTCGAGCAAATATTTCCTGTCGATTTTTTCCTGCGCCACGTCGGCGAGAATCAACTTGAACGGCACGCCTCTGTCCGAACGACCGTAAGTGTAATTGTTAAGGTTGAGCATGAGCGTCTCGTCCGTGAGTTTTTCGCCGACGAAGAAAGCCTCGGTCGCGCCGCCGCCGGCAATCGGGGCGTCGGTCATGTCGCCGGAGAAAATTACCTTGCGTTCCCTGCTGTCGAAAAAATTTTTGTCGTCGAAATCATTTTGCCAGCCGAGGTCGCGCTTTTCCGAGTTCAAATGCAAATCCAAATCGACGCGTTCTTCCTTGCCGTCGATGACGAGATTGAACCAGTGCACGCCCAAGACGACAGAATTTTTTTCGAACGCGTAAGACGAACCGTAAGGAATGTTGCCGATAAATTTTTTCTCGCTGACGGGCACGGCGTAAGTGAATCGGTCGGGGATGAAAATTTTTTTGCCGCTGACGTTCGGGCTGAGGTCTTCGACAATCGAGCCGACAATCGCGTCGAGAATTTTTTGCGCGTCGAACTTCAGGCCGCCGTGAAAATCTTCCGCGAAAGCTTTGCCGTTGCGAATGTTGTAAACGATACTTTCGGGCGCGGCACTTCGATAAAGCAGCGCGTTGGCGAGCGAAACTTTTTTGAAGACCGTGACGTTTGCGAGTTCGGCTTTGAGTTCGTCGAGAGAAATTTTTTCGGCGGAGGTCAGTCGCTCCAAAAGTTTCGGCGTCAAAGGTTTGTGGTGGCGGTCGGCGAGCTTGCGCATTTTATTTATCGTCGCGCGCATGTAATCCGAGTGCGGCTTGAACGCCAGCCACAGCGGTTTGAATCGGTGGAAGACGCCCGCCAACTTTGCGAGCCCGTTCTTTGAAATGTATCGGGAAAATTTTTCGTCAACGTCCACGTAGGAGTAGTCGGAGTAACACAGACGAAAAATGGTGTCCTTGTCCTTTATCAGCAGCGTCGAGCCGGTGAGGTCGTAAATCATGAAGCGCAAAAATTGCACGGGGTCGTCGGGCAAAATGTTCAGCAGCTTGAAGAGTCTTATCGCGAATTCTTTGTTGGGCACGTCGTCGAAGTTCAATTCAATGCCGAGGAATTTTATCACGGCGGCGAGGTCGTCGAGCGTTTCTTTGGAGAGAGCCGCGCCCGATTGAATCATCTTCACCGCGCGCGATTTTATTTCGGCGTCGTCGAGCGCGTTGACGACAAAAATTTTTATCGGCTTGGCGTCTTCGGGCAGCTCCAACGCGTCGTTCGGAATGTAAACCAATTCCCTGTCGAAGAGCCCGAAACTTTCCAGCCCGTAGGTCGACATGTAATGAAGGAGTTTGTTCGCCAAAATTTTTTCCTGCGAGGAGGCGGCGACGGTCGCGAATGATTTGTAAAAGCCGCGATTCAGTTCAAAAATATTTTGCCCGAACTTTTCCTTGATGAAGCTGAGGATTTTTTCGTCGGCGACGGGCGGACAAAATTTGAACGCCTCCTCCGTGACGAAGAAACCTTCCGCGAGATTTTTTTCATTGTCCAAAGTGTATTCGGAAAAATTTTTTTCTTCGAGCTTCGGCACGGCCTTGAACAGATTCAAAACGGCTTTGACGAAATCGAAAACTTCATTGACTTGTTCCATGAGAAATCCTCCTCTCAAAACGAAACGAGGGCAGTCAATGACCGCCCCCGTTCTGTCGGCGGGAAGTAAAAGCACTCGTTTCATTTACAAAATCAGGAACTTCCTTTGCCGAAAAAAATTTTATTCCAAAATCAAAATGTGTCGCATGAAACGTCTGCAGAATATCACAGCGAAAATTTTTTGTCAACGATAACTCTCCGTCGAGCCGCGAATCAAAGTCCCAACTTGCGCAGAGCCTGACCGGTGTAAGAATTTTCGACGCGCGCAACTTCTTCGGGCGTGCCGCAAGCCACAACCTGCCCGCCCTTATCGCCGCCGTCGGGTCCCAGGTCGATGATGTAATCGGCGCACTTTATCACGTCGAGATTGTGTTCGATGATGATGACCGTGTCGCCGCGCTCCACCAGCCGCTCAATCACGTCGATTAATTTTTTCACGTCGTCGAAGTGCAAGCCCGTGGTCGGTTCGTCCATGATGTAAATGTTCGCCGCCCTGCCGAGCGGTCGCGCCAATTCATAAGCCAGCTTGACGCGCTGAGCCTCGCCGCCGCTGAAAGTGTTCGCGGGCTGACCGAGTTCAATGTAACCCAAGCCAACGTCGTGGAGAACTTGCAACATGCGCCGAATCGTCGGGACGTTCTCAAAAAAATTCAAAGCATCGTCGACGGGCATATTGAGCACGTCGGAAATATTTTTGCCCTTGTACTTAACCTCCAGCGTCTCGGCGTTGAAGCGCGCGCCTTTGCACACGTCGCAGGTCACGTAAACGTCGGGCAGAAAGTTCATCGGGATTTTGAGGACGCCGTTGCCGCCGCAGCTCTCGCACCGCCCGCCCTTGACGTTGAAGCTGAATCGCCCCGCCTTGTACCCGCGCAGCTTTGCTCCGTTGGTTTCGGCGAAAAGTTTTCTGATGTGGTCGGCGACGCCCGTGTAAGTGGCAATGTTCGAGCGCGGCGTCCGTCCAATCGGGTCCTGGTCAATCATCGTGACTTTGCTCACGCCGAGCGGCTCAAGCTCCATTTCCTTCAGCCGCGGGAAAATAATTTCCTCAACGAGCGTTGACTTGCCCGAACCGCTCACGCCCGTCACCAACGTCAAAGCTTTCAGCGGAATGCTCACGGAAATATTTTTCAAATTATTTTTGCGGGCGTCGGTGAAGTTCAAAGTTTGGGAGATGTCTCGGCGCGTCGAAGGCACGAGAATTTTTTTCCGCCCGCTGAGATAATCGCCTGTCAGAGAATTTTCCGCGCGCGAAATTTCTTCCGCAGTTCCTTGCGCGATGACTTCGCCGCCCGCCTTGCCCGCGCCGCGCCCGATGTCGACAATTTCATCCGCCGCGCGAATCGTTTCCTCGTCGTGTTCGACAACAATCAGCGTGTTGCCCAGGTCGCGAAGATTTTTCAGCGTGGCGAGAAGTTTTTGATTGTCGTGCTGGTGCAAACCGATTGACGGCTCGTCGAGGACGTAAAGCACGCCGGTGAGTGCCGAGCCGATTTGCGTCGCCAATCTGATTCGCTGAGATTCGCCGCCGGAAAGTGTTGCCGACTTGCGCGAGAGGCTGAGATAATCCAAGCCGACGTCGCACAAAAATTTCAGCCGCGAATTAATTTCCCTGAGGACTTGCGCGGAAATTTTTTTGTCGGTGTCGTCGAGCTCCAGCGCGGAGAAAAATTTTTTGCACGCGTCCACGGACATGTCGACGACCTGCGCGATATTTTTTTCGCCGACCGTCACGCTCAAGGCTTCGGGGTTGAGGCGGTGCCCGTGGCAGGCGGGGCAGGCGTCTTCGGGCAAGTCCGTCATCTTGAAATCGTGAACGGCGAGCATCCATTCGTACATTGTCGACCATTCGCGCACGTCGAAAATTTTTCCGAGCCCGTTGCATTTCGGGCAAGCACCTTTCGGGCTGTTGAAGGAAAAAAGTTGCGGCGTGATGTCGGGCAAACTTATTCCGCAATCGACGCAGGCATTTTTCTCGCTGAACGTCAAAATTTTTTCGTCGGTCTCCACGAAGACAATTCCGTTTCCGAACTTGAGCGCGGTCTCCAACGAATCCGCCAGCCGCGAACGAATTCCCTCACGGTTAATCAATCTGTCGACGACGAGTTCAATCGAATGCTTTTTTGTTTTGGCGAGGGAAATTTCTTCGCCGAGGTCAAAAATTTTTCCGTCGACTTTTGCGCGCACGAAACCCGCCGCGCTGAGTTTGTCGAAAATATTTTTGTGCGTGCCCTTCTGCCGGCTGACGACGGGCGCGAGCAGACTGAAGCGGGTGCCTTCGGGCAAATTCAAAATCTGCGCAAGGATTTGGTCGACGCTCTGACTTTTGACGGGCTTGCCGCACTTGGGGCAGTGAGGCTTGCCGATTCGCGCGAAGAGCAGCCGCAGGTAATCGTAAATCTCCGTGACGGTCCCGACGGTCGAGCGCGGGTTGTTGTTGGTCGTCTTCTGATTGATGGCAATCGCCGGGCTCAAGCCTTCGATGTGTTCGACGTCGGGCTTGTCGGGCAGGCCGAGAAATTGGCGCGCGTAACTCGACAGCGACTCCATGTAACGGCGTTGACCCTCGGCGTAAATCGTGTCGAAGGCGAGAGAACTTTTTCCGCTGCCGCTCACGCCGGTTATCACGACGAGTTTGTCGCGCGGAATTTCCACGCTGATATTTTTCAAATTATGAACGCGTGCTCCGCGAATTTTTATCGAATCCACTAATTCCTAACTCCTAACTGTCCTCGTACGGGCGGACGCGCAAAGTTAATCCGCGCGCGTCACAAATTTTTTTGCAGGCAGAAATTTCTTCGGGCGGCGTGACGTGGTCGACGACGGTCAGCACGACATGCGGCACGAAATTTTTCATGTGCTCGGCGAAGGTCAACATCGCGTCGAAGGATTTTATCCCGTAAGCGGCGCGCGTGAGTTTGAAATATTTTTCGGCGGTCGCGGCGTTCAAACTGATTGACACCGTGTCCAAAATTTTTTCAAAGTCCGCGGCAATCTCTCGCCCGTGATAAAGTTCGCCCAAGCCGTTCGTGTTGAGGCGCGTGGGCATGAGCGGCTGAATTTTTTTCACGTAAGCCAAAAGCTCGACGAGTTCGGGCAAACGAATCGTCGGTTCGCCGAAGCCGCAGAAGACAACTTCCTTGACGACTTGCCACGACGCGGCGTCCAACTCGGCTTTGACTTCGGCGACGGTCGGCTCGCGCTCCAGCCACAGGCTCGAATCTTTTGCCATGGATTTTTTTTGGCGCAGGCAAAAAACGCAATCGCAGTTGCAGCGGTTGGTCAGGTTTATGTAAAGCCCGCGCGGCGTCGTCGAATCAATCTCCAAACTTTTTTTGAGCGGCAAATATTTTCCGCCGGCGTGCGTCGCGTAAACAATCATTTGAATCACTCCTTGACTTATCGGCGCGTGTGTGATAAATTTTTCTCGCTTGAGAAAGCAAAAAGTGGCAGGCAGTTGATGGTAGCGCGTCGACTCTCTCCCGATTAATGGATGTTACATGTTAATCGATGGAAGCCGTCTTGCGAGCGGCTGAATTTGCAAAACAGTGGCAGGCAGTTGATGGTTGCACGTCGACTCCTTCCCCGTTAATAGTTGGTAGATGTAGAACGGTTTGGGAGCCGTCGTAGCTGACGGCTCTTCTCTTATTTATTTTTTCCGAAGAACGTCAGCAACGCGATGATGAACGTCCCGACGTTGGAAATGTGATCCAGCCAGTCGAAGAAATCCATACGCGTCACCTCCTTCCTTCGAGGAAGAAGCCGACACATCGAACTGTCTGCCGCGCTGAATACTATCATACTTTCATTGAAGGTTCAAGAAAATTTTCATTTGACACGTTCCAAGCTTGGTGATAAATTTTTTCCGCCAAGCTTGAAATTTTTTTGGGAGGGATTCACATGAAGAAGCTGATAAACTCGGTGGAGGCCGTGGAGGAGCAGATGATTTTGGGTCTGGTCAAGAGCGCGCCCGATAAACTTCGCAAGCTGGACTGCGGAAACGTGGTCGTGCGCGCGGAGAAAAAATCCGACGGGAAAGTTGCACTCGTCAGCGGCGGCGGTTCAGGTCACGAGCCTGCACACGGCGGCTTCGTCGGCGCGGGCATGCTGGACTGCGCGGTGGCAGGAGCGGTTTTCACTTCGCCGACGCCCGACAAAATTTTCGAGGGCATTAAAGCTGTCGCGACTGAGGCGGGCGTGCTGTGTATCGTAAAAAATTATACGGGCGACGTCCTCAACTTCGAGATGGCAATCGACATGGCGGCTGACGAGGACATAAAGGTTGACCATGTGGTCGTCAACGATGATGTGGCGGTGCAGGACAGCCTTTACACCACTGGTCGACGCGGCGTGGCCGGCACAATCCTCGTGCACAAAATCGCGGGCGCGAAGGCTGAGGAAGGCGCGACGCTTGAGGAAGTCAAAGCCGTTGCCGAAAAAGTTATCGCCAACGTTCGGACGATGGGCATGGCAATTTCTCCGTGCACAGTTCCCGCGGCGGGCAAGCCCGGCTTCGAGCTGCGCGAAGACGAAGTGGAAATCGGAATCGGCATTCACGGCGAGCCCGGTACTCACCGCGAAAAAATTGCTTCCGCCGACGAAATCGCCAAGGCTCTCCTCGACAAAATTTTGGCGGACATTGACTTCAAGGGCAGCGAAGTCGTCGTCATGGTCAACGGCATGGGCGCGACGCCGCTCATGGAACTTTACATCATCAACAACTTTGTGCAGGATTATCTGGCGGCGGCGGGCGTCAAAGTTTATGACACCATGGTCGGCAATTACATGACGTCAATCGAAATGGCGGGCTTCTCGCTCACGTTGCTCAAGCTTGATGACGAGCTCAAGAAACTTTACGACGCACCCGCCGACACTCCCGCGCTCAAGAGGTAAGCCATGGACACGAAAAAAATTCTCGCGATAATTTTTGCCATTGCCAAAAAGATTGAGGCGGAGAAAGATTTTCTCACTCAGCTGGACAACGAAATCGGCGACGGCGACCACGGAATAAATCTCGCGCGCGGTTTCAAAAGCGTGGAAGAAAAACTTCCGAGCCTGGCGGACAAAGACATCGGCGCGATTTTAAAAGGCGTCGGCACTCAGCTTGTTTCCACAGTCGGCGGCGCGTCGGGTCCTCTTTACGGCACGGCGTTCATGAAGGCGGGCAACGCTTGCAAAGGAAAATTTGAACTCACGGCTGAAGAATTTGCGGCGGCTCTGGAGGCGGCAGTCAACGGAATAAAAATGCGCGGCAAGGCAGTCGAAGGCGAGAAGACCATGCTCGACGCGCTGTGCCCCGCTCACAAAGCTCTCAAGGACGGAATCGACGGCGGAAAAAATTTGGTCGACGCGCTCAGTGACGCAGTGGCAGCGGCGGCGGCGGGCGTCGAATACACCAAGACGATTATCGCCACGAAAGGTCGCGCCAGTTACCTGAAGGAACGCAGCCTCGGTCACCAAGACCCCGGCGCAACCTCCTCGCTGTTCATGTTGCAGACGGCTTTGGAAATTTTGCGGGAGGATTGAAATGGTTGGAATCGTAATCGTCTCGCACAGCCAAAAACTCGCCGAAGGTGTCGTCGAAGTCGCGCGCATGATGGCGGCGGACGCTCCACTGGCGGCGGCGGGCGGATTGGAGGACGGCTCACTCGGCACAAATTACGAAAAAATTTTCGCGGCTGTCGAAGAAGTTTACTCGGCGGACGGCGTGATGATTCTCATGGACATGGGCTCGGCGGTCATGACGACGGAAATGGTCTTGGAAGATTTGGACAAGCCGAACGTCGTGATGATTGACTGCCCGCTGGTCGAAGGCGCGGTGCTGGCGGCGGTGGAGTCTTCGGGCGGGCGTTCGCTGGAAGAAATTTCCGCGCGCATGGAAGAGGCTCGCGCGACGAAAAAATTTTTATCAGCCGAATGAAAGTGACGAGCCGCGGAATTTGAAGCCGCCCATGGACGGGCGGCCGCCCGCGTAATGAGCGTGACGCGAATTCAGCGGGCACACCCGGCACGGGTGATTCGCACGTTCGAGTCATGAAACGGCAGTCGCCCCTGCGAGGTGCCCTTTTCTTTTGCAACTTTTCTTTTGGGCACGCAAAAGAAAAGTTGATTCAACAAACGAAAAAATTTTTCAACCCGAATGAACATGACGCGCCTCAGCAACGACGAAAAATTCTGCGTGACCACTCTTACGTTAAGAGGGGGCAGTCAGCTCACGGGAAATCAAAAAGCGGCGTCTCTTGATTGAGGCGTCGCTTAAATTTTTTTCGTCCGTCAGAAATATTTTCGGTCGTTCAGCCAAGTGTTCGGGTTGTCGGTCGAGCGAAAAGCTTCGGAGCGTTGAGAAATCATCATGAAGCTCGGAATGCGCGGATTTTCCAAGCCGCCCGTCACTTCGTCGAGTTGTTCTTCGCTGAGCGTTTCGTTCTTGGAAATTTTGTCGTCGAATTTGTTTGCCATCGTCATCGCCTCCAAAATTTTCAGCCGAGGATGTCGGAGAATTTTTTGTTCGTGTCGCGCATGGTGATTAAAATTTCGTTCATTGTCTTGGCGAAGTTAATCATTTCCTCTTCGGAGTAACGGCTCGCGTCGTAATCGAGAGCCACGATGTACATTCCCGTCTCGTCCGCTTCAACTTCAATGTCGAGAGCATTTTCCACGGCGGAAATTTCGTTCGGCGGCAGGTAAATCGTTTGGGCGGGCGTGTCGGCCAAAATGATATCGTCGTGCATCATCTTCTGGAAAATGAAACTCACGCAATCGTCTTCGAGTCCTTCGTTGTAAACGAGGTCGAGGCTCTTGCGATATCTCATGCCGATTTGATTCTGTCCTTCGAGTCGGTTGAGGAATTCTTCGATTGTCATGTCTTGGTGGAAATCCCACGCGCACGGATACTGCTCAAGCATCAAACCCATCAGCCGACGCTCGCGCATGTTCGTGCGCCCGTTGTGTATCCAGCTCATGATTGATTCTTTGGTGCCGGTCAGCTTCGCCAGCGTCAACATGCACGCGCCGAGGAAGAAATTGTTCTCGTTGATTCGTGTCGTGCGGAAAAATTCTTCCGTGAAATTTTTGAAGTAGTAATCCAGCTTGCCCTGAGTCCATGCCGCGACGCCTTCGACCTTCACGGGCGGCAAATGTTTTTTCTCGTCGAAGGGCGCAAGCATTTTCTTCCAGTACTCGTGACCTTCGGCAAGTTCTTCGGGCGGAATCTTCGCTTCTTCTTCGACGTACTCGGCGTAACTCGGAGCCGCACTCTTGGTGCGTCCGCGATAAGCAGCGTCTATCGCTTTGGCGAACAGATACGAACTCGCCACGCCGTCCATTATCGCGTGATAGAAATCCACGTAAAGATATTTGGCTTGCGGCGTTTCCATCAGGTAAATCCGATAGAGCGGGTGATTAATCAGATAATACGGCTCGCGCAAACTTTCCATGCGCCGATTGAATTCTTTTTCGCTGAGGCGTTCGAGAAAAACTTTTTCTATCGCGCCGTCGAAAATCTGGCACAAGTCGCTGGTCTCGGGGTGAAAGATAAATCTGCAACGGAAGATGTCATACTTTTCCAAGACGAAGTTAATCGCGTCCGCCAAGTGATTCATGTCAATCGACGCGGAGAGCTTGAACAGTCCGCCGATATTCATCATCGTCGACTTTGCCTTGTTGAAGTGCGTGTCGACCAACCATCTTTGCATCGGGCGCAAGGGATAATATTTCATGAGCTTTGCCTCCTTACACGACGAAAAAATTTTTTCCCACTGTTGCTTATGATAAAGCTTTGTTCAAGTTTTTGTCAAGGAAACTTTTCATTCGGGAGCTGAGTGTGCAAATGATTTACGACGAAAAAATTTGCGTGCGGTGCCTGGCGTGCGTGAGTGAATCTGAGTTCGGCGGAGTGATTTACGAGCACGGCAGAATTTTTTTTGACGAGAGCCGCGCGGAGGATTGGGAGAGCATAATTTCAATTTGTCCCGTCGCCGCGATTAGGCGGGAGCCGTCGGAAAATTTCCTTCGCGAGCAAACCGACCAGCCCGCCGACAAAAATTCCGCACACTCCAAGAATCGGCAGGTAGAAAAAAATTTTCTCGCTGCCCATGAAAATCATCGCCGCGAAAATTTGTCCGAGGTTGTGGAAGAATCCGCCCGCCGCACTCACTCCGACCACTGAAAATTTTTCCGCGCGCTTGAGCAAAATCATCGCCGCCAAACTCATCAGCCCGCCGCTCGCGCTGAACAAAATCACCGTCGGCGAACCCGCGAACACTCCCGCCAAAAAAATTCTCGCCGACAAAATTATCAGCGCGTCGACCTCCGTCAGCCGGTACAGCGCGACCAACGTCACCACGTTTGCCAAGCCGAACTTCGCGCCGGGCGGCAGCATGAGCGGCGGCAACAATCCCTCCACGAAAAATAAAATCAGCGACACGGAAATCAAAATCGCGTTCGCCGTCAGCCGTCGCAAATCAATCACCAACTTTCCAATCATCCAAGAAATTTCGTCGCCGCTGTGATATAATCGCCGCAAAAATTTTTCGGGAGGCTTGGCTTTGAATTTATCATGGATTTTAATTTTTGTCTGCGCGGGCGTTTGCGGCGGCATTGCGTTTAATTCTTATCGGAACGCGCAGAAAAAAATTCTCGACAGCGGAGCCCAACACGTCGTGACGGTCGGCGTGCTGTTCACTTTCATCGGAATTGCTTACGGGCTTTACAACTTCGACACGAACGCCGCCAACATGGTCGAAAGCATAAACGCTTTTCTCGACGGCATGAGGTTGGCCTTCGTGACTTCGATTGTCGGAATGGGCGCGGGGCTCGCGATAAAATTTTATCAGCGGGATATTGACCACGCCGACAGCGATTCAGTCAAAGGGACGTTGGAAAAAATTTTGGCGGCGATTGAGACCGGCAACGCTGCCAACGACAATTTAAATCTTCAGCGGGAGTTGGGCAGGCTCGTCACGGCAATGGAAACTTTCGCGCCCGACATGAAAAATCTTTCCGCCGCCATGAACGCGCAATCCGAAAGTTTATCGAACTTGAGCGCGACCCTCGCGGGGAGTATCGAAGCCTTCGGGCAGAGCCAAGCCGCCCGCCTCGACGCCATGAAAAATTCCTTCGACAGCTTCATGCGGGACGTCGCGAAAAATTTCAGCGAAAATTTTATCGCGGCACTCAACGAGTCAATCAAAAATCTCAACGTCCAACTCCAAACGCAATTCGGCGAAAATTTCAAGGAACTCAACGCCGCCGTCCGCGAAGTGGTCACGTGGCAGCGCGAGTACAAAAATATCGTCGAGCTGACGACCGCCGAGCTCAAAGTCATCAACGAAACTTTTAACCGCGAAATTCTTGGCGCGCTCCAAAATTCTCTGCAAATTTTTTCTGACACGAGCGCGGCAAATATTTCCGTGCAACAAGAACTGTACGCCGCGACCGCTCAACTTTCCAAAGTAATTTCGCAGGCGGAAGAGAGTATCAACCAAATGCAAACCCTCACGGAAAATTTTGGCAGGTTCAGCGAAGACGCCTTGAATAAAAATCTTTCCGTCCTGAGAAATCATCCGGGCAACATCGATTCGCTTGCAAAAAATTTCGCCGCCGAAGTCAAGAAAATAAATTCCGTCGCGCAAAGCGTTTCACTCGACAAGCAACATTACCTGAAAGACTTCAACGACACGAGCGCGAAGTCAATGGAAGTTATCCGAAAGACAATCGCGAGCTTCAAGGCGGACTTGGACAAGGAGACGAAAGAATCTTTGAGCACATTGCACCGGCTGTTTGAGACCGTCGCGAAAAATACCGACGAGCAATCGGGCAAGGCGATACAAAATCTCGCGGCGGCTTTGGCAGAAATAAGCGGAAAGCTGGTCAGCAATTACCAAATCTTTATCTCAAGAATCGTGGAGCTTGATAAGCTGCTCCTCGAAAGGCGGCGGGCAGGATGATTTTCAAACGCAACGACGACGGCATTTGGCAATCCATTTCCGACATGATGACCGGCTTGATGATGATTTTTCTGTTCGTGTGCATGGGCTTCCTTTTTCAGATGAAAGAAACCGTCAATCGTTATGAACAAATCAAAAATCAAATTCACCAAGACTTAATCGACGAGTTCAAGCCCGAAGACATGGCGCGGCTCGGCGCGAAGATTGAGGAGGACGACTTGCGGATAATTTTTGTGTCGCCGTCAGTTTTTTTCGCGGCGGGCGACAGCACCGTCAATCCGAATTTCCAAGCGGTGCTCGCAGAATTTTTTCCGCGTTACATGAAAGTCTTGGAAAAATATTCCGCCGAGATTGTCGAGGTTCGAATCGAGGGCAACGCCTCCCCGGAGTGGAGCGGCGACGTGAATTCCAACGAGGCTTACTTTTACAACATGAAACTTTCGCAGGACAGAGCCTTCAACGTCTTGCAACGTCTTCACGCTCAACGCCTTGCAGACGCCCGAAAAGCGGCAGTGGCTCGTCGACAAACTCAGGGCGAACGGCGCGTCCTTCAGCAAGGCGGACACTCGGAATGCGACGGCCTCGCGCTGTGTGGAAATCAGCATTCGGCGGAACGCGGAGAAGGAGCTGAACAAAATCAATGAGCAACGCTGAAAAAATTTTGGAGCCGTTCCAAAAAATTTTCGCGGCGATGGGCATAAGCGACAGCCAAATAAAATTGGCGGCGGAAAATTTTTCCCTGCCGACCCTGACCGCCGCCGAACGAAAAGATTTTTCGGAGGGCAAAGAGTTCGACCAAAAAATTTTGGAAGAGCTTGGGAAAAAATTCGCGCCGCTCGTCCCCTTCGCTTACAAGGAGCACGCCGTCATCCTTTACATCCGCGACCAATATCTTTCACGGCAAAGATACGCGGCAGAAAATTATAACCGCTTCCACCTGTGCTTCTGCCAACACTTGCGCGACTCGCAAAAGAAAAATCGTTACGAATCCCGATACGTCATGACGTATGAAACGCGCGGAAATTTTTTGGTGAACTTGTTCGTCGACGGCGAGCCGCGCGAGCAAAATGTTTATCGGCGGCTGAAAGTTTGTCAGCATTGTTTGCGCGAGCTGAACTGGAAAAATTTTCGGCGATACTGCGGAGCGGGCAAAGAACTTTGGAAGGGCGGCGACCGCGCAATGCGTCAGCGAATCGTTGATGACTTCGACATCGCGGAGTTTTTGCTGAGTGCCAAGGCAAATGAATCCGACTTCCCGCCCGTCGAGTTCACGGACGTTTCCGCCGTAAAAAAAATTTACGTCCTCTCCGCGCAAAAAAAATTCTCGCTGAAAAAAAACGTCGACTTCACCTGCGAAGTCTGCCGCAAAAAATTTTTGCCCGCCGAACTTGAAATTCATCACAAGAATCACAATCAGGGCGACAACCGCCGCGGCAATTTGATGGTCGTGTGCAAAAATTGCCATGCGCAAATTCACGCGGTGGAGGGCGGCATGTTCGTCAAGCGGACGGAGAACAGAGCTTATGCCGACGCGTTGAAAACTTTGGGCGACATCCGCGCCGCGAACCACGACGAAGCCGCCGCGAAAAATTTTTATCACAGGGCGCGAAATGTTTATGAAAAACTTCGGAACGATTTCATCGCGCAATTTGAGCTGGCGAATCTTTGCCTGAGCAAACTTCGGCAACTCGGCAGAGCCAATCAACTTTTTGAAACTTGTCTGCGGCGCGCGACCGACGACGTGAACGAAAAAATTTGCGTCGGATTGATTTACGCCAAAGGTCTGGGCGTGCAAAAAAATCTTTCCACGGCGGAGAAAATTTTCCGCAGCATTTCTTCGCGGGGCGACGAAAAAATTTTTGCCGACAGCAAGTTCATCGAGTTGGCGCGGCTCGTCGGATACGTCGACGCCGAAAAACTTCGCGCGCAGGCGATTGAACTTTTCGAGGCGACAACGGCCAATGACACTTTCGCCGTCGGTGAGCTCGTCAAACTTTACGGCGAAAAATTTTTTGCTTCCGAATCCGCCGACGACCCGATAAAAAATTTCTTTGACGACGCGGAAAAAATTTTGGGCGAAAAAATTTCCGCGCAAGAAAAGTTCAATGCGGTTAAGCGCGGCGATTTGGATTTGATTTTGAAGTTGAAGGCTTTGGCGGCTTGCGGCGATGAAAAAGCTCAAAACATTTTGGAGGAACTTTATCGCGACTCCGAACAAAAAAATCCTCGCGGCGGTGTGCTCGTCTTGCGCGAAGGGCTCACTCGCATTGAGGACAGAAAATTTTACAACTGCAAGCAAATTACGCACGTCGTCTTCCCCGAAAGCCTGACGGAGATTGGCGACGAGGCGTTCAAGTTTTGCGGGCTGAAAAGTTTGGTCTTGCCCGCCGCGCTGAGGAAAATCGGCAGGTACGCTTTTCAAGATTCGTCAGCGCCCGTCACGTCCGTCACTTATCATCGGCAAATCGAATGGCGGCTCGCGGAATATTTCGGCGACCGCTGGGACGAAATCACCAAGACGCGGCTGGATTGATTTACTCGCCGACGACCTCAATCAAAATTTTGTGAGGCACGCAAGCAATCGTCTCGCCGAGATTTTTTATCGCGCCGCGCCGCACGCAAATTTTATCGGGGCAATCCGCTTCGACCACGCGAACTGCCCCGCCCTTTACTTCCAAAATATTTTTGCCGCCGCTTGCTTCGACCGTGAAAATTTTTTTCTCCGACAGGTCAAGCTCGCGAACAATCTCGCCGCCAACTTTCACGACGGCGATTTTTTTTTTCGAATCAAAATTCATCGGCGGCACGAGCGAAAAAATTATCAGCACCGCGACCAAAATTAAATCGTTGCGGGTCACTTGGAGGCTTCTTCGACTGCGCGGCGGGTTGTCTCGACGAATTGCCCGTAAGAAATACTCGCGCCCGAAATCGCGTCGACCTTGCCGAGGTCTTGAGTCTCGACGAGCTGCGCGGGATAAACTTTAATCGCGTCGACGGCGACCTGCGCCTTTTTGTAATCGGCGGAATCTTTGCCGGTCAGCGCGCCGTAATTTTCGTCCTTGACGTTGCCGAACAAATCGTAACCCGTGAAAGAGGCGGCGACAATTTTTTTGTCCTTAATCGTCAGCGTCAAGGTGCTGTTGCCGAGTTTTTCGTCGCGCGAGCTTTCAATCGTGTACGTGCCGTCCTTGGCGTTGGACAAGTCGATTTTGTTTTGCGCGGGCTTCGGAGCGGGAGATTTTTCTTCGCCGCCGCACCCGCTGATTAAAATCCCCGCCACAAGAATTGCAATAAAAAAATTCCTCATTCCTAACTCCTAACTCCTAACTCCTAACTCCTAACTATCCTTAATCCTCCCGTGTTCGAGGACGATACACCGCTGAGCTTCGCGGCCGACGTCGGGCGAGTGAGTGACGGTGATAATCGTGTGACCTTCGGCGTGCAGCTCGTGAAAAATTTTCATGACAAGATTTTGATTGGCCTCGTCCAAGTTGCCGGTCGGTTCGTCGGCGAGAATCAGCACGGGATAATTTATCAGCGCACGCGCAATGCAAACGCGTTGCTGTTCGCCGCCGCTGAGTTGGCTCGGCAAATGATTCGCCCTGTCCTCCAAGCCCACGCGTTTGAGTTCGGTCATCGCGTCGCTTAAGTCGGGCAGCCCGTGATAATATTGCGCGACCATGATATTTTCCACGGCGGTCAAGTACGGCACGAGATGAAATTGCTGGAAGACCATGCCGATTTTTTCGCGGCGAATCTCGGTGAGCTGAGTGCCGTCCACGTCACTCAAGTCGATGCCGTCCAAAATTACTTCGCCGCCCGTTGCCTTATCCATGCAGCCGATTATGTTCATGAGCGTGGTTTTGCCGGAGCCCGAAGGACCCATGATCGCAACCCACTCGCCCTTCTCCACGGAAAAATTTATTCCGTCGAGCGCGCGCACTTTCCCGTTGTAAACCATCGAAACGTCTTTCAATTCAAGCAGAGCCAAAATTTATTCTCCTCTCAAGACAATGGCGGGGTCAACGGCGGTGGCAATGCGCACGGGAATCAAACTCGCCGCGCCCGTCACGATTATCGACAACACAACCGACAGCACGGCAATCGACACGGAAAAATAAATTCCGCGCCCGAAGACCTGAACGCTGACACTTTCCGCGAAAAGATATCCGAGCCCGCTGCCGAACAGCCCGCCGAACGCGCCGAGCAGACAGCCCTCGCCGAGAAATTCGCGGACAATATTTTCGTTCGCCGCGCCCAACGCTTTCTTCAAACCAATTTCCTTGCGCCGCTCCGTCACGACCGCCATCATCGTCGTTGTCACGCAAATCAAAGTCAACAGCAGGACAATCGCCGTGACGAGCAGGACGAGCACTTGCAACTTGCTGAGCACGTTGAATTCCGAGTTCGCGATTTGTTTTACGAGCTGAGGTTGCGCGCCGTCGACGCCCGCCGAAATTTTTTCTTCGAGCGCGCCGAGGCTGTCGCCCTCCGCCACGACACTGAATTGCGCGATTGAAATTTCATTCGGCTTGCCGACGATTTGCTGCAGGTCGTCAAGATTCATGAAGACGAATTCTTCTTCCTTGCCGCCCGTCGAGACGATTCCGCTCACGACATATTTTTTCATGGCGGTGCCCTCGCCCGCGCTTATCGTCACCTCTTGCCCGATGATTTCACTCGGTTCATACGGCGAAAAAATTTTTGCCGGCTGTGCGCCGATTAAAACCTCTCGCGCGCCCGCCGCAGGATACGCGCCTTCAATCTGCCAATACGGGCTGACCTTTTGCAGTTCGTCGAAGTTCGTGCCGCCCGTCAAAATGTACTGCTTGTTAATCTCCAGCCGCTCATATAAAAACGGAGCCGCGCCGATGATTTCTTGCCCCGACAAAATTTTTCGGACGTCGGAAATTTTTTGTTCGTCGAAGGTCGCCGCCTCGCCCGCAGGAATTATCAGCAGGTTCGCGCCGTATGCTCTGAACTCTCTGCCGAGCTGTTGAGGCACCTCGCGATAAACCGTGACCATGCCCGAAATTATCGTCGCGCCGACCGCCACCGCGATAAGCGCGATTAACATTCGCATTCGCCGCCGAAGCAACGAGTAAAAAATCATTCGCAGAAAAAATTTTATCTTCATGAGTTCACTCCCAAGAAAGAATCACGCCGACGAATCAGAGGCCGTCCCGGATGGACGGCCGCGCTGCACACGCCGCAGGACAGCGGCGTCCAGCGCACATCACACACGGGTTGCGCGCGACTCCAAATCACGAACGACCGACGCCCCCGCGAGGTGCCCTTTTCTTTTGCTTACTTTTCTTTTGGGCACGCAAAAGAAAAGTAAGGTTCAACAGACAAAAAATTTTTATCAGCCCAACGAACACGACGCGCCGTGAAAACCTCAGTTGACTTTGTGTCCTTTTGCTTAACCAACGAAAGGACGCCCGCCGCTCACCGCCCGTGCAAAACTTCAGCCGGCTGCAAAGACAAAAGCATCCTTATCGCCGGCAAGCTCCCGACCAAAAGCACCGCGACCATCAGCACGCTGACAATCGGAAGCACCGCCGCGTTGTTCACGATTGCCGAGCCGAAAACCGTCGTCCCGATGATTTGCGTCAAGCCCAAGCTCACCGCGTAACCCAAGACGCCGCCGCCGATTCCCGCGATAAAAATTTCCGTCAAGACCAAAAGTATCACGCCGAGATTCGTCGCGCCGATTGCCTTCAAAAGTCCGAGCTCCCGACTGCGCTCCATGATGTTCGCGCTGACCAAATTCGACACGCCCAACGCCGTCGACAGCAAACTCAACGCCGTGATTAACAGCATAAGCAGCTGAGTCTTCTCCAAAATTTTTCCTTCCGACTCAGCGATTTGTCTGACGGGGCGCGCCGACGAATTCGCGATGACCTCTTCAATCTGATACGCAATCGAGCTGACGTAAGCCGTGCAGTACCAAATTTCTTTTTCTTGTTGGCTGAGCAAATCGGGATTCGCCGCCGCCTTGCGCGCCAAATCATTTTCGGGCGTGGTTATCGCGCTGACTTCAATGCTCCCGATTTTCCCCGGCACGTTCAAAATTTTTTGCATGGCACCGAGCGTCAAAAGAATTTGATTGTCCTCGTCGCCGCCGCCCGAAAGTATTCCGCTGATTTTAAATTCGCCGCCGCCGGTCTTGAGTGTGTCGCCGACGTGAAGATTTTTTTCCGCCGCGAGTTTTTGTCCGACGAGTGCCTCCGAATCATTGGCGGGATAATTTCCGTCGACCTTCCACCACGACTTCATCTCCACCACGCCCGTGCTGAGCGTCTCGCCCGTCGGCAAAGTCATCTCGTGATTGAACCACGTGCCCGCCGCAGAAATTTTGTCGCCGCCGTCGAGCGTCAACGTTCCTTCGAGCTTCGGCGCAAACGCCACGATATTGTTCGTCCAGAAAATTGTTTTTATCTTGCCCAAATCCGATTCGTTCAGGTACTCGTGAGCCTCCAGCCCGTAAACGTCTTTGAGCAGCGCAGAATTTTTCGGCGTGACTGTGATGTTTGCGCCGTAAGCTTTGAGCTCCTGATTGACCTTGTCGCCCACGTCGAACATGACATTGAGCATGGCCGCCGCCAATGACACGCCCAGCGCGACCGTCAACGCGATGAGCGCGAACCGATTCCGCTGACGAATCAGCGCGCCCTTGACCATCTGCCAAAACATTTTTCAAGTCCTCCCAAAAATTTTCCGCGCCGAATTTTTAATCCACTCGACGTGCCACGCAAGATGAATCAGCACGCCGACCGCCATGACGTAACCGCTGTACGTGTGTGCAAGTCTGAACGGTCGCCGCATCTCTTTGCCGCCCGGTATCGCGTGAAAGTCCATCAAAATTCCCGTGACGAAGCAAATCAGCGCGCTCACGAATAAAATCATGTCGAGAGTAAAATTTTTCTTCATGGCGTCACCTCATTGAAAAATTTTCGCGTGCTTCTCCAGTTCGGCCTGCGGAACTTTCAACTTGCCGTCGGCGATTGAGTACTCAATCGGAATCGGGTTGCAGCCTCCGCGCGTGCCAATCGTCGCTTTGTTCATCTGCACGTCGCACAGCTTGCAAACGACTTGGTTATCGTCGCGCTCATAATAACCTGTCGCTCCACAAATTTCGCACGCGTCCAAGCCGACGCCGTAAGCCGAGCCGCCCTTGAGAATCACAATGTACCGAACCATCTCGCCGGTCGACGCGCGATAAACGAAGCGGTGCAGGTGTCCGTCCTTGACGACCTCCAAATCCACGTCGACGGAGCCGGCCTCGGCGACGACGGGAACGGCAGGGACAATTTCCGCTTGCTTGTTCGCGACGTAAGAGCCCGCGCTTGAAGTCGTCGTCATGAGCGCCAAAGAAATTATCACGCCCGCGCCCCAGCGTCTCTTGTGAATCGCCTGCGCCAAAATTTTTCTGTACTCGGCGGGATTGTAACTCGGCAGGCGTTCGGGTCTTGGTTGAGAAAATAAAGTTATCGGCAAGACGAGAATCGCCGCGAAGATGACAAAAATCAGCAGGCTTGAGTTGTTGATGACGGGTGCCATTAAATCCATCCACATTTCGCCGCTGAGCACGTCGCGAGCCATGAGCACTTGCACGAGGAAAATTATTTGGCGAATCATGCACGCCGCGAAGATGACCGCGAACACAAATTTTAATCTGGCTTGGTTGAGAGCGTCGGCGGCTTTGTAAATCATGAACGAGCTGACGAACGCAAAGAGTGCGCCGCTGACGAAGCCCAAAATTTTCGTGAAAAACTCGACCGTGAAATAATCACCGAGCGCGGCGACGACCGAGCCCGTCGGAATCAACCACAACTCGAAGCCGTGATACAGGAAGAGAGTCATGACGGCGGCGGCGATTGAAATTTTTAACGGCTTGCTGAAATTTTCGTTTGCGCCGAGAAATTTGGAAAGGATGACGGCTTCGGCGAGCAGCGTGACAAAAGTCGCGGCGCCCTCCAGCAGTTCGCGGCTGACGGCGTTGCGTGTGCCGACCCTGACGGCGACGAGGAATATCGAAAGCCAGAAGCCCCACTTGAGCGCGGAGCGGAAAGATTTTTTATAATCTTCATGCGGCAGCCGACGAATCAGCACGAATAAAATTCCGAGCGGCACGCCGAGCATCAAGCCCTCTTCCATGGCGGGGATGAATTGTTGCAGGAAAGTTTGGAGCAAAAATTTTTCACCTCACTTAAACAGAATAAACCCCGCCGAAAATCTCGACAGGGAAAAATTTTTGTGCGATAATCTTATTGGACAAATTTTTACGGGCGTTTTCGGACGCTCTCTTTTTTTACCATTTGCGGGGCGTGTAATTGAAAGTCCACTTCATGACGACGGGTTTCTTCCAGAAGCGGCCGGGGACTCCTGTGTCGGCGTCGGTGTGCAGGGCGTAACCTTCGGGGGCATGGAAGCGGAATTCGCAATCGTAAGTGCCCGCGCCGTGCATTTTGACGTTCGCGCCGTAATGAGGACCGTCGTCCGCGCTCATGGGCATGAAGGTGCCGGTAATCGGACCTTGAGGGTCGCCGCCGCGTTTGGTGAACTTGTACTCGACGCGCATGTACGGAATCCATTCGCCGACGCCGAAGCCGCACTCGTTGCCCTCGGTGGCGTGGATGTCGGTCTCAATGTGGATGTCGGCTTGGTCGGGCGAGAGCATCATACCTTGCGGCTCCATGGGCACCGGCTGGAAGTAAACGAGCGCGACTTTGAAATGGTTCTCCGTGTCCTCAATCTCGTCGCCAATCGGATATTCTTGGAAAGCGAGCGCGTTCGGATTGAATGCGAACAGACTCAACGCCGCAGCTCCCGCCGCGAGCAAGCTCTTAACTTTTTTGGGCATAAACATGATTCACAACTCCTCAAAAAATTTTTTCTATGTCAACGGAAATTTTCCGCGCACAGCTTATTCATCTGCTGCCGCCTGACGTTTGCGGTAAAGAAATGCTCCGACGCCCAAGGCAAGCAGCGCGACTTGCACGCCGAAAGTTTCGACCGTCGGATAAATGCCAAGCACGTCGATTGTCGGCACGAACTCCAGCGGGGTTTGCCCGAAGACGCCGCCTTCTTGCAACTCACGAATGCCGCCGCCCGCGAACGTTATCGCCAGCAAATACATCAGCACGCTCGTGAACAGGAAGAACGGTTTCAGCGGAATGCGCAAGACTCCCTTCTGCAGCGCGAAGAATAAAATCGCAACGACGACACAGCCCGCGACGAATCCCGCCCAAATCATTTCGACATCACTCGACGAATTGTTGAACAGAGCCTGATAGAACAAAATGACTTCCGCGCCCTCGCGATAGACCGCAAGGAACGCCGCCAACGCCAGAGCTTTTGCCTTGCCGCTCGTCATCGATTTGTCGACCATGCCCTGAATATATTTCTTCCAAACTTTTGCGTCGGCTTTCCCGCCGAGCCAGGCACTCGTCCCAATCAACACGACGACCGCGAACAGAGCCGTTGCGCCTTCCAAAATCTCGCGCCCCGCGCCCGCCGTCGTCGACTCAATCATCGTGGCGAAAAGATACGCCGTCGCGAAGCTGACAATTATCGCGGCAATCATCGCGTTGTAAACCGTGTCCAAATGTTTTTCGTTGCCGCTCTTCTTCAGGTAAGCGATTATGGCGACGAGAACCAAAATTGCCTCAAGTCCCTCGCGAATCAGAATCAGGAACGCGGGCAGGAACGACGCCCAGCCTCCGCCGACGCCGTGAGCATTTTGGAGCGCGTCGACGTTCTCGTAAACCATCTGAATCAGCGTATCGGCTTCCTGCTGAACTTTTTCGAGCGGGTCGCCGGCAAGCATTGCCTTCTTGACTTTGTAAAACTGATACTCCGTCAAGCCGACAGATTTGCTTGAAACGCTCACGCGCAAAGTCGATTCGAGTCCTTCCTTTTCGTAAATGCCGTAGTATGCGTCGTTGATTTTTTCTTTGGCGGCGCGCCCGTCACCCGTCTTATAAATTTCGACGGCCTCACGAACGGTCGATTCAATTTGCGCGGCGAGTTCGTTCCATTTCGGAGACGCTTCGGCTTGCGCGGAAAAAATCAACAGCCCCGCAATCATTAACAGTAAAAATTTTTTCATCTTAAGCCTCGGAAAATTTTTTGAAGTCAAAGGTAATAATTTTGTCGCAGACCATGGGCTTGCCCTCTTGGTCGAGCGCGGGCTTGAACGTCCACTGCATGGCGGCCTTGCGCGCAATCTCGTCGACGAAATATCTGCCCGAAGTGCGCATGACTTTTGTCGCCTTGACCTTGCCGTCCTTGCCGATTGTCGCGGCGATTGAAACGTAACCGCGATAACCGAGCCCGCTGCCTTTTTCGGGATAAACTTCCGTAATAGTGACGGGCGGCTGACCCATCTGCTGTTTTGCATTTGCCGGCACGACGACGACTTCCTTGGGCGGTTCCTCGCTCTGAACTTTTTGTTGCGCCTCTTGTTCGTTGGTTACGACTTGCGGCGGCGGAGGAGGTTTGGGCGGCTCAAGCGGTTTGACTTCGGGCGGCGGTGGAGTTTCCTCGGCGATTATCGGTTCGGGCACGCTTAAGTCCGGCACGAACAAATCTCGCGCGTTGAACGTCGGCAAAGTTTCTTGCACGGTTTCAGAAGGAATTGCCTCGGCTTCGATGACTGTCACGTCGGGCGGGAGCAAATCCACGTCAACCCATTCAAACTCCGCCACGTCTTCGATTTTCGGTTCGGGCATGAGGTGCGGCAAGACGTATGAAAATCCCAACGCCGTCAGGAAGTGGAAAGCAATCGCCGCGAAAATTGTCGTCCGCCAATAAGTTGAGTAACCCATCACTTTTTCATCTCCGTGGCAATCGACACGCGATACGCCCCCGATTTTTTCAGCAGGTCGAGCACAGCCACGACGCTTTCATAACGAGCCGCCTTATCGCCGCGCAGCACGAAGATTGTATCCTTGTCCTGCTCCAGAGCTTTGTGAACTTTTTCGGCGAGCTGTTGGTTGGGCACGGTGTCCTTGTCGAAGAGCACGTCGCCGGTTTCGAGCACGGTTATCGGCACGACATTCGGGCGCGTCTCTTGCTTGGCGGTCGACGACTGCGGCAGGCTCACGGGCAGGGTGTTGGTCTGCACCATGTAAATCGTGCTTATCATGAAGAACACGAGCAGGAAGAGCATTATGTCAATCATCGGGATAATCATGACGAGCGGCTGAGTTTTCTCGCGGAAGTCACGGCGGCGGCTCATAATAAAAATCCTTCCGACTTTTCCGTCTCTTGCGGAGCTTCAGAATTTTCGTTGGCGACAGATTTTCCGTCGGCGTTTGCATAAGCGAGCACGATGTTGACCGTTTTGTCGAGCGCGGTTAAATTTTCGTCGAGCTTTTGGGCGAAGTAAGTGTGAACGATGAGCGCGAAGATTGAAACGCAAAGACCCGTCGCCGTCGCGATTAATGCCTCGCCGATGCCGCCGGTTATCGCAAGCGGCTGACCCGCCTGAATGCTGAAGATATTGAACGACTCAATCATGCCGCTGATTGTGCCGAGCAAGCCGAGCAGCGGCGCGAGCGTGACAATCATGGAAAGATAATTCAGTCGCGCGCGAAGTCTCATTGCCTCCTCATCGTAAGCAGTGTTGAGCGCGAGTTCGACGTTCTCGCCCGCGACAGCCGCCTTGACGCCCGCCGCCGCCACGAGCCCGACGCAAGAATTTTCTCGGTTGCAAAAGCCAAGAACTTCGCCGAGATTTTGCCGCTTGAAACTTTCCTTCAGCAGGGACAAAAAATTTTCGCTCTCGTGGCCGGCGTATCGATAAAATCTGAAACGTTCAATGCCAATGGCGGCGACGGCAATCGAGCTGATGAGCAGCAGATACATGACCGGTCCGCCCTTGGCGAAAAGTTCAACGACTTCCAAAATAAAATCTCTCCTGTTCAATGATAACTGGTTTCAACTTGCGGCATTTTAGCACAGAAAATTTTGCAAGGCAATATCGCTTGAAAATTTTTATCGAATAAAAAATCGCGGCTCACGGAAATATTTTCGGCGGCGAGGAAGAAATCACGGCTCACGGAAATATTTTCGGCGGCGAGGAAAAAATCATGGCTCACGGAAAAATTTTCGGCGGCGAGAGAGAAATCACGGCTCACGGAAATATTTTCGGCGACAAAAAAATCCTCGCGGCTCACGGAAAATTTTTCGGGGGCGAGAAAAATTTTATCGGAGCGCAGGGCAAAAAATCTTCGGAGGCGAATCACTCGGCATGAAAAAATTTTTCGCAGTGATAATTTTTTTTGTGACGGTCTTAAGCGCGGACTGCGACTCGCCGAAAAATTTTGAGCGCACGGAAATTTTGATGGGCACGGTCGTCACGCTCAAGGCGGAAGGAAAAAATTCGCGCGCTGCCCTCGACGAAAGTTTCCTTGCACTCTTCGAGCTGGAGAAAAAAATTTCCGCCGACGTGAAAAAAATCGAGGACGCGGCGGGCAACGGAGCCTTCGTGAAAATTTCTTCCGACGTTTACGAAATTTTGACGGCCGCGCAGAAATTTTCCGCGCTGACGGACGGAGCTTTCGACGTGACGATTGGAGCCGCCGTCGAGCTGTGGGGAATCGGCACGGAAAATCCGCGCGTCCCGACCGCCGACGAACTCATCGCCGTGAAAAATTTCGTCGGGCACGAACATCTGCACCTGCGCGGCGGCGAAGCTTACTTGGACAGGCGCGGCGTGAAAATAAATTTGGGCGGCGTGGGCAAAGGTTACGGCGTGGACGTGGCGCGGAAAATTTTCGTTGCGCATGGAGTGACGAGCGGCTTGATTGACTTCGGCACGAGCACAATCTTCGCCGTGGGCAAAAAGAAAATCGGAATAAAAAATCCGCGCGCCGAAGAAATTTCCGGCGTCGTCGAGCTTGAGGATTGTGCGCTGAGCACTTCGGGCGATTACGAAAAATTTTTCATCGCCGACGGCCGCCGCTACCATCACATCATCGACCCGAAGACTTGCGCGCCCGCCGAAGCCGAAAATTTTTCCGTGAGTGTCATCGTGGGCGGCAGAGAAAAAAATTGCGCGACGCTCGCCGACATCTTGAGCACGACCGCTTTCGTCCTAGGCAAGGAGCGGACGGAAAAATTTTTGACGGAAAATAAAATCGCGGCGAAAATTTTTTCTGCGCCGTGAAAGGCTTGCATAAAAAATTCTGAAAACTAATTTGACATTATCGAATTTCGTGCTAGTATAAACGTAGGATATTGAGCAACGCCAAATTCAGGATTTAGGATTTGGGATTTGGGATTTAGGGACAAAACACCTAACACCTGCCTCCTAACACCTAACTCCTAACAAAGGAGAGTTTTTGATATGACGCTTTTGGAGAAAACGAGGAAAATTAACAAGCTGCTCCAGCGTTCCGAAAATGTGGAGTACGACGGGATTTCGCGAGTCCTGAGCAACGTCCTCAAGGCAAACGTCTACATCGCCGGCAAGAAGGGCGAGTTCTACGGTCACGCCTTGATTGACGATGACGACGAAAATTTCGCGCTCGAAGAAATCATCGACAACGGCAATTTCCCCGCGCCTTATGTCAAATGGCTCAATCGCTTCGACGAGACGCAAGTCAATCCGAAAAGTTACGCTGACAAAGACGGTGGCTCGCCCGTGACCGGCAAGAACCTCACAATCGTTCCGATTTACGGCGTGGGGCGCAGAATCGCCACGCTGATTGTCGCCCGCAACGACGAAAAATTTACGGACGACGATTTGCTCCTGGCCGAGTACGGCGCGACGGTTGTCGGCATGGAAATTTTGCGCGACCACACCGAGAAGGTTGAGATTGAGGCGCGCAAGAAGGCAACCGTTCAAATTGCGCTGGCGACGCTGAGCTACTCGGAGGCGGAGGCTGCCGTGAACATCTTGAGCGAACTCAACGGCAACGAAGGTCTTCTCGTCGCGAGCAAAATCGCTGACCGCGTCGGCATCACTCGCTCCGTCATCGTCAACGCCTTGCGCAAATTTGAATCGGCGGGCGTCATCGAGTCCAAGTCTCTGGGCATGAAGGGCACTTACATAAAAATCAAAAACGAATACCTCATGGAGGAAGTTCAAAAGCTCCGCAGATAAATTCCGCGGCAAGAAATAAAAAATCCCCGTCACTCATCACGAGCGGCGGGGAAAAATTTTTTGTGCCAAGCCTTTGACAAGCGATTCAATCGTGGGCTTCAATGAAACTTCGACGCCGAGCATTTCGGGTGAGACGTTCTCAACGACAAGCGGTAACGATTCCATTCTCGGCGGCAAGGGCAACGAAAAACTTCTTGGCGGATTTGGTTCCGACACGCTCAAAGGCACGAAGTTCAAGAAAAAATAATCTGCGCGGACAAAAAAATTTACCCGTCACTCACGGAGAGCGGCGGGGAAAAATTTTTTTATTCTAACAGCTGACAGCTCATTTGCCTTTGATGTCGGAAGCGCAATGCGGGCACTTGGTCGCGTCGTCGGCAACGACTTCACGGCAGAAGGGGCACTTGCGCGGGTCGGGCGGCGGAGGAGGAGGTGCCGGCATGAATCGATTGACCTGCTTAATCAAAATGAAAATCGCGGTTGCAACAATCAGGAAGTCGAGGCACGTGTTGAGGAACGCGCCGTAAGCGATGATGGGCGCGCCCGCCTCCTTGGCTGCGGCGAACGATTCGTATTCGACGCTCGAAAGATTGATGTAGAAATTTGAAAAGTCCACTTTGCCGAGCAAAAGTCCGAGCGGCGGCATGAGGATGTCAGCCGTGAACGAGGAAACGATTTTGCCGAACGCCGCACCGATGACAACACCGACGGCCAAATCCAAAACGTTTCCGCGGAGAATAAATTTTTTCCATTCGTCTATCAAAATTTTTCCCTCCTTGAATCACTTAACGCCATAATATTTTAAAAGAGCTTGCGTGCCCAGGTCGCCTTCGCCCGCTTGTTCAAGCTTGCGAACCTCGTGCAACACCATCGCCAAAATCGGGAGCGACGCGCCGTAAGCCGTGGCAGTCTCCGTGCCAATCGCCAAATCTTTTCCGAAATGCTTGAGCATGAAGCCGGGGTTGAAGTCGCCGTCCAGACCTTTGCGCGCGACGCCTGTCATCTGGAACGAACCCGCCGCGCCCGTTGCAATCGCCGAATAAACTTTTTCCACGTCGAGCCCCGACGCCTTGGCATAAGCGAACGCCTCGCACACACCCGCCAGCGTTCCGGCAATGGCGATTTGGTTGCAGGCCTTCGTCTTTTGACCTGCGCCCGCCGCGCCTTCGTAAACGACGTTCTTGCCCATGGCCGCAAAGACAGGTTGCAGGGCGTTGAAGGCTTCCTCTTCGCCGCCGACCAAAATCGTCAGCGTGGCATTGCGCGCGCCGACATCTCCGCCCGTGACGGGAGCGTCAACGGCGTGGAGATTTTTTTTCTTGGCCGCCGCAAAAATTTTCTCGGCGAGAATCGGTGACGAAGTCGTCATGTCGACGAGGTAAGCACCCGCCTTTGCCGACTCGACGATGCCGCCCGCGCCCAAGTAAATTTCTTCGACGTCCTTGGGGTAACCGACGATTGTAATCACGACGTCCTGCCCCGCCGCACACTCGCCGACGGTTTCGCACCAACGTGCGCCGCGCTCAAGCAGACCTTGTGCCTTGGACTTCGTGCGATTGTAAACGCTCAACTCAAAGCCCGCGTCGATTAGGTGACCTGCCATTGCCGCGCCCATGATGCCCGTCCCGATGAATCCGATTTTTTTCAAAGCCAATCACCTTCTTTCACGCGTCGAAGTGTATCATAAATTTTTCAGCTTTTCAAGACGCGGGGCAAGGAATTATTGACAGGAAAAGAATCAGCAAGTAAAATTGGCGGCAGATTAGCTGAAAGCTGTTAGTTGTTAGCTGTTAGAATTTCAACTCCTAACTCCTAACTCCTAATTCCTAACTAACAGGGGGCGGTTGACTTTATGAAGTATAAACGTGTAGTTCTAAAGTTGAGCGGCGAAGCACTTGCCGGAGAAAAAAGTTTCGGCATCTATCCTCCCGTGGTCGAGAGCATTGCTCGGCAGATTAAAAAAGTTCACGAGGCGGGACTTGAAGTTGCCATCGTCGTGGGCGGCGGAAATATCTGGCGCGGCTTGAGCGGCGCGGCAAAGGGCATGGACAGAGCCTCGGCCGATTACATGGGCATGCTCGCCACTGTCATGAACGCGCTCGCCCTGCAAGACGCCTTGGAGCAGCTGAAAGTTTTCACGCGTGTGCAGACGGCAATTAAGATGAGCGAAGTTGCCGAACCTTACATTCGCCGCCGCGCAGTTCGTCACCTGGAAAAAGGGCGCGTCGTCATCTTCGGCGCGGGCACCGGCAACCCTTACTTCTCCACGGACACAACGGCAGCCCTCAGAGCGGCGGAGGTTGAGGCGGACGTCATCCTCATGGCCAAGCGCGGAGCCGACGGCGTTTACGACTGCGACCCGAACCGTTTCCCCGACGCAAAAAAATTCGACAAGATAAGTTACATTGACATTCTGAATCTCGGCTTGCACGTCATGGACGCCACGGCGACGAGTCTTTGCATGGACAATCACATTCCGCTCGTCGTTTTCAACATCGACGACCACGAAAATATTTACCGCGCCGCTGTCGGCGAGACAATCGGCACAACAGTTGGTTAATTAGGAATGAGGAATTAGGAATGAGGAATTGAAACCCTTATTCCTTACAAAGGAGGCTTTTTTAAATGACCAAAGACGTTATCAAATCGGCGGAGGACAGACTCGGCAAAACCCTCGACGGCTTGAAAAAAGATTACGGCACTCTTCGTGCGGGACGCGCCGCCCCCAGCCTTCTCGACAAAGTCATGGTTGATTATTACGGCACGGCCACGCCCGTCAACCAAATCGCTAACGTCACAGTCCCTGAACCGCGCATGATTATGATTAAGCCCTACGACCGCAGCTCGCTGAAAGATATTGAACGCGCCATTCAAAAGAGCGACCTCGGCTTGACGCCCAACAACGACGGCGCGACCATTCGTTTGACAATTCCTCAGCCGACGCAAGAACGCCGCAAGGAACTCGTCAAAGTCGTCAGCAAGAAGGCGGAGGAGGCAAAGGTTGCCATGCGCAACATCCGCCGCGACGCAAACGAATCGATTAAGAAATTGGAAAAGGGCAAGCAGATAACCGAAGACGACCGCAAAGACGCTCAAGAGGAAATGCAAAAGCTCCTCGACAAATATATTAAGCTCGTCGACGGCGCGAGAGCCGGCAAAGAAAAGGAAGTTATGGAAGTCTGACATGTGGGAGAGCGACGGCGGCTTGCTTGCGCGAGTCGATAAAGACAAAATGCCGCGGCACGTGGCGATAATAATGGACGGCAACGGACGCTGGGCAAATCGTCGCGGGCTTTTGCGGAGCGCGGGACACACCGCCGGCGTCAAAACTTTGAAAAATATTTTGAAGACGGCAGTCAACCTCAAGCTGGAGGCTTTGACTGTTTACGCCTTCTCGACGGAAAATTGGAAACGCCCGCCCGTCGAAGTCGATTTTCTAATGCACCTGTTCTCGGATTATCTGGAGCGCGAGAAGCAGGAAATGCACGCCAACAACGTCCGCATAAAATTTTTGGGGCGCACGGAAGATTTCGCGCCGGCTTTACAAAAATTAATGCGCGAGTCGGTCGAGCTGATGAAAAACAACACGGGCGTCAAATTCAACGTGGCGGCGGATTACGGCGGGCAAGATGAAATTATCCGCGCCGCTCAGAAATTGGCACGACAGGTTGCGGCGGGAGAGTTGTCGCCCGAAAATATTTCCACACAAATTTTTGAAAACGAACTGGACACTGCAGGTCAGCCGCCCGTCGATTTGCTGATAAGGACGAGCGGCGATTTGCGTGTCAGCAATTTTTTATTATGGCAGGCAGCTTACGCCGAGTTTTGGTTCACCGACACGCCCTGGCCCGAATTCACGCCCGAAGAATTTATCGACGCGCTTGTTGACTTCGGCAAGAGGACTCGTCGCTTCGGCGCGCTCAACAGTTAAGAAGAATTTTTGATGGCAAATGCTCCCGCCGTTTCCGTCATCATTCCCATGTTCAACGCGGAAAAGTATATCGCCGAATGCCTCGACAGCGTTTTGGCTCAGACGTTTCAAGATTTTGAAGTGATTATCGTCAATGACTGCGCGACCGACGGCAGCCGACAAATCGCCGAAAGTTATCTTGAAAAGTTCGGCGGACGGCTGAAGATTTACGATAACGAAAGCAACTTGGGAATCAGCAGCACGCGCAACAACGGTTTGCTTCGGGCGCAGGGCGAATATGTTTTCTTCATGGACGACGACGATTTGATTTTGGCAAGTGCTTTGGAAGAATTGTACGGTAAGGCGAAGCACTTTAACGTCGACGTTGTCAATTTCACGGAAGCATATTCCATGAGCGAAGACGGCAAGGAAGTTACTCGCAAATTCTCCGTGGGCAAAATAAAAGGCAAATACTTGCTTGAGTCAAATATGGAGTGGCGGATAAAAAATTTTTTGTTGCACGACAGATTCGGTTGGGCTCCTTGGCGAAAAATGTCGCGGCGTGAGTTTTTGCTTGAAAACAAAATTTTCTTCCCCGTAAAGCTCAAACGCGTCGAGGACGTGATGTGGACTCATGCCCTGTTGTTCTTTGCAAAAAAAATTATTCACGTGCCGCGCGCGGTTTATTTTCACCGCAGCTCTCTGGTTTCTGAAAGCGTAACCATGAGTCGATTGGAACGGATAAACTTCAGGGCGGGCGCGCTCGTTCACGCCATGGAGTGGATTGACAAAATCATGGACAGAGCTCCCTTCTTCGAAAAAAATCCAAAATATCGTTACCCGATATTGAAACACATTGCGAAAAGATTTTTCAAGATAGTTACTCATATTGATTCACACATTTCGCCGAGGGATATGTATGATTCGCTGAGGGAGGAGTTTAAGGAGAACTCCGACGGCTGTAATGCTTCGGTTGCCGTTCCCGTTCTCTTCACTCTGATAAATGAATATCAAAGAAAACTCGCCAAGCACAAGCCGGAAAAACATTTGGTTTCAACCCAAGAGCAACTTGTCGGTTTCGATAAAAATTAAGGAGGAGCTTTCATGATAATTTCTCCCGCCGTTTCCATTATCATTCCCATGTTCAACGCGGAAAAATATATCGCCGAATGCCTCAACAGCCTTTTGGCTCAGACGCTCCAAAACCTGGAGGTCATCGTCGTTGATGATTGCTCGACGGATTCAAGTTATGCGATTGTCGAAAGTTACATTCCGAAATTCGGCGGGCGGCTGAAACTTTCGCGCATGAAAAAGAATTCGGGCAGCAGCGCACTTCCTCACAACAAAGGCTTTGCACTTTCACGCGGCGAATATATTTTTTCCATGGACGCCACGACTTGCTCGTGAAGGCGACCGCACTTGAAGAGCTTTACACGCTTGCGAAAAATTTTGCCGCCGACGTTGTCCACTGCGAAAAATATTTCGGCGCGAATCATGACCTCAAAGAAATTCAGCTGACAAGTTATCAACGAGGCAGTTTCGTCGACGAGCCGACCTTTGAAACTGAAAATTTGGCTGAACGCGTTCAAGGAATATTGCACGGGAGGTTTATGGGAGCACCTTGGCTGCATCTTGTCGCGCGAGATTTTTTGGTTGAGAACAATTGGACTTCCCGCCGATGAAAGGACACGAAGATACGATATTCTTTGCGCGAAGAAATTTCTGCGCGTCCCGAATGCGGTTTATGTTTATCGTCAACACGAGGATTCATTTACCAAAAAAGATATGGGAGCCGCTCGAAAGATAGTTTCTTATATCGATTTAATTGTTCAAGGCGTGCACTCTCTCAAGAAAATCATGGATGAGATAGAATTCTTCCGGCAAAATCCCGTATATTTTTACGAGCTTGCGGATTATTTTATTCAAGTGAATTTCGCCTCCGTTTTGGAGAAAAGTATTCAACTTCAGCCGTTTGAAGTTTACGAGATAATCAAGCAAGGGCTCGATGATGAAGTTGGCGACCCGAACGAGATGATTTCCTTGCTTTGCACGGCTTTGAACACGCAACAGAGAATTTCCGCCGTCAACCAACAAAGATTTAATCAATTCGCCGCGCAGGCTCAGAATAGAATCACCGAGCTTGAAGCTCAATTGAAGACAACATAAGGAGGGATTTTCATGACGAGTGCTCCCACTATTTCCGTTATCATTCCGATGTACAACGCGGAAAAATATATCGCCGAATGCCTCGACAGCGTTCTGGTTCAAACTTTTCAAGACTTTGAAGTGATTCTCGTCAATGACGCTTCGACCGACGGCAGCCGACAAATTGCCGAGGGTTATCTTGAAAAATTCGGCGGACGTTTGACGATTTATGATAATCAAAAAAATCTCGGCGTGTCTGCCACGCGCAACAAAGGCTTGGAAATTTCCCGCGGGGAATACGTCTTCTTCATGGACGCCGACGATTTGATTTTGCCGAACGGCTTGAAGAGACTTTACGGGCTCGCAAAAAGTTTTGATGTCGACGTTGTAAACTGCACGGGTCATTATGACTTGAGTGACGACGGCAAAGAAAGAAAGCTTCGGCGTTTGAAAAAACCCACGGCGACACTCGAAAACATTATCGATGTAAATTTGGAGTGGCGCGTTAAAGGATTGTTGGAAGATAATTTTTATTGGGCTCCCTGGCGAAGATTGTCGCGCCGTGATTTTTTAATTCGAAACGGAATCTTTTTCCCCGAAGGAATTGAAATTTATGGTGACAGGATTTGGACGTTCGGTCTTCTTTTTTGCGCACAAAAAATTTTGCACACACCGCTCGCGGTTTACTTTTATCGCAAATCCGTCGACTCATTGTCCAGAAGAAAAATCACAGCCTTGCAAAATGTGAACGTCTTCATCAACGTAATTGTCCGAGGATTGACTTGGATTGACAGCCTGATGGACAAAATTCTTTTCTTCAAAACGGTGCCCCAATATCGCTACGAAATTTTGTCGCACGTCGCGCAAAAATATTTTGAAATGCTTTACAAGGTCAGCCTCAAAGCTCCGCAGACTGAAATTTATCGCTCGGTGAAGAAAACGTTCGGAAAAAATTTCGGAGATTATGATGTCTTGATTTCCGTCCTCTTAACGCTGGTGAACAGTTTCCAAAAGGCTGACGAGAAAAACAAAATGCGTCTCATTGAACTCGAAGAGCAACTGCAAGGAGAAGAGAAAAACAAAATGCTTCTCAGCGAACTTGAAGAGCAAATGAAAGGAGAATCCTCATGACAATAAAATCACCGTCGGCGGCCTGCGCGGTTTCCGTGGTCATGCCGATGTATAACGCGGAAAAATATCTCGGCGAGACTCTTGAAAGTGTTTTGGCTCAAACGTTGCAAGATTTTGAAGTGATTCTCGTCAACGACTGCTCGACCGACAACGGCCGGCGCGTTGCCGAAAGTTATCTCAAAAAGTTTGGTGGACGCTTGAAACTTTATGACAACGTGGTGAACTCAAAGGCTTCGGGCACGCGCAACAGAGGTTTGCTCCTTTCGCGCGGCGAATACGTTTTTTTCTTGGACAGCGACGATTTGATTAAAGCGGACGCACTCGAAAAAATGTACGAGCTGGCAAAAAAACATGACGCCGATGTTGTCAGCCTCGGAGCGTTTCACAGGATGGAAGAAGACGCAAAAAAAATAAAAGCGACTTCCAGCAGGAACGAAAAAATTTTTGAAGGACGAGAGGGAGATTTCTTCGTCGACGATGATTTGCTTTGGCGACTCGAAAAACCGTTCAACTACAGATTTTACGGCGTGCCCTGGCTCAGGATGTTCCGCCGCGATTTTTTAATCGGGAACGGAATTTTCTTCCCCGAAAACGTCAGCAGCTGTGAAGATGTCGTTTGGAAACACGGCTTTCTGCTCCTCGCCAAAAGAATCGTTCACACGAAGATGATATTCAACTACTACCGCATGTCCGACGAATCTCTGACCAGAACGAAAAGAAATAACGTGCAATACATAAACTACAGGATGAACACGATTTTTTACGGGATAAAATGGATTGATGACATAATGAACAAATCGGAGTTCATTAAAAAAAATCCGGAGTATCGTTACAAAATTTTGGCGGACTTCACGGACGATATGTTCAGACGGCTTCTTCAGACCGTTCGGAAAAGAAATTGGACCGACGAAACCGTTTACTCGCTGGTGCGGCAAGAGTTCGGAAAAAATTTCGGCAAATACAATGCGATGGTGCCCGTTCTCTGCTCTCTCATAAACGGGCACAAAAAATCTATCGAAGACGATGAAATTCATATCGCCGAGCTTGAAAGTCGTTTGAATAAAGGAGCACACTCATGAACGATACGCCCGAAGTTTCCGTTATCATCCCGATGTTCAACGCGGAAAAATTTATTGCCGAGTGTTTGGAAAGTTTACTCGCGCAAAGCTTGCAAGACTTTGAAGTTATCGTCGTCGACGATTGTTCCACGGATTCAAGCCGTCAAATTGTTGCGGGTTATCTAAAAAAATTCGGCGGGCGATTGAAACTTTCTGCCACGAAAAAAAATTCGGGCAGCGGCTCAGTCCCGCGCAACAAGGGTTTGAAACTTTCTCGCGGCGAATACGTTTTTTTCATGGACGCCGACGATTTGATTTTGCCGAACGGCTTGGAAAGAATGTACAAAACCGCGAAATATTTTGATGTTGAGTTTGTCAACTGCACGGGCTTTTACAACATGAGCGACGACGGCAAA
The DNA here is from genome assembly GCA_017527075.1 of Selenomonadaceae bacterium. GTDB lineage: Bacteria > Bacillota > Negativicutes > Selenomonadales > Selenomonadaceae > Quinella. The sequence goes on along the minus strand of JAFXQM010000009.1, from coordinate 66,564 downwards.
CAACGAACGCTCCGACATTTGAAAAAACCCACGGCAAATGATGAAAGTATTTTCGAGATGAATTTGAAGTGGCGCGTGGAGGGGCTGTTAAAAGACAATTTTTATTGGGCTCCTTGGCGAAAATTGTTGCGGCGTGATTTTTTACTCGTACATAAAATTTTTTTCCCAAAAGGCCTCAAAATTTGCGAAGATGAAATTTGGACACACGGTCTTCTCTTCTTTGCAAAAAAAATTGTCCACGTTCCGCTTGCAGTTTATCTTTATCGCAAATCGGATAACTCGTTGCTCCGAACAAAGAGAACTCCTCTGCAAACGATGAATATCTACGCCAACAGCATTATCAAAGGTCAAAGATGGCTCGCCGGCACCATGGACAGAGTTCCTTTTTTTAAATTGAATCCTCAATATCGTTACGCCATTTTGGAACATTCCGCACAAAGATATTTCAATCAGATTTATAAAAACAGTTCAGAAGTTTCGTCGCCCGAAATGTACAATTCGATAAAGAATGAATTCGGGCACGAACTTGGCGAACATGCCGTTATGGTTTCCGTTCTCTTTACTCTCGTAAACAATCAACGGAAAACTATCGAGGAAAGCAAAACGCAAATCACCGAGCCGGAAAATCTTTTGAAGCAAGGAGTAATCTCATGACCGACACGCCTGCAGTTTCTGTTATCATTCCCATGTTCAACGCGGAAAAATTTATCGCCGAATGTTTGGAAAGTTTACTCGCGCAAAGCTTGCAAGACTTTGAAGTTATCGTCGTCGACGATTGCTCCACGGATTCAAGCCGCGCGGTTGTCGAACGTTATGCGCCGAGATTCGGCGGACGATTGAAACTTTTTGCCACGAAAAAAAATTCGGGTGGCTGTGCACTCCCGCGCAACAAAGGCTTGAAACTTTCTCGCGGCGAATACGTTTTCTTCGTGGACGCCGACGACTTGCTCACGCCGACCGCGCTTGAGGAACTTCACGCCGCGGCAAAAAATTTTTCCGCCGACGTCATTTATCTTGAAAGGCACTTTGAGGCAAGCTCCGACCTCGACGAAATTCAAATCGCGGGCGAAACTCTCGGCACACCGACTTTGGAGACGGAAAATCTCGCCGAAAGAGTTCACGAACTGGTGGAGAGAAAATTTTTTCTCACGACGTGGAGCAAATTTGTCAGACGAGATTTACTTCTTGGTCACGAAATTTTTTTCCCGCCATTTGCGCCTGCCGAAGACGACGTTTGGACTTGCGCGCTGATTTTTTTCGCAGAAAGAATTGTGCGCGTCCCAAATCCCGTTTACGTTTGGCGGCAATCGGAAAATTCTGTCCTGCGCCGCGAACGAACCGAGCAAGAGACGCTGACCTTTTGGATGAAACCGATTGTTCGCGGAACAAAATTACTCGACGATTTGATGGAGCGAATCGAATTCTTTCGGCGGAACGTGCAATATCGTTGCGCCGTGTTGGAATTTTTTGTTCACACGAAGACGGCGCAAGTTTTTGAGAGCAGTTTGAATTTGTCTCCGCCGGAAATTTTCTCGGCGATAAAAAATGAATTCGGGGAATCACTCGGCGAACACGACGTTTTAATTTCGTGGCTCCTCGCCGATTTGATAACTCAACAGAAAATTTTCGTTCAAATAAAAAATGCGTGAGGAAGTGACGCCTTGCTTTTAAGAATTATCACGGGGATTATCGGAATTGCTATTGCGGCATTCGTGATTCAATCCGGCGGCGCGCCGTTCGCGGGCTTCGCGATATTTTTGTCGCTTTTGGCCTGGCACGAATATTCCGCCGCGTTCAGGCGCGCGGGAGTCATTACGACTTACATTTTCGGAGCGTTGGCTCTGATTTTGTTTTTGTGTTGCGCGTGGCTCGGAAACGTCGAAGAACTCTTGGCGGTCTTGACCGGCAGCATGATGATGATTTTTTTGCTGACGGTTATTTTGCGCGGGAGCACCCGCCCGACGGATGCTTGCGTGTCGGTGGCGGGGATAATGTATATCGGGTTGCCGTTCGCGCATTTAATTTTCCTGCGCTTCCTGGCGGACGAACCTCAGCCGGGCGAAGCGGTCACGACTGTCCAAGACATTGCCACGAACAACGCGACGCTTCTCGACAAGTTTGACATCGGAAAAATTCTCGACTTCCTGCCGTCGCTCAACTTGAGTTTGAACTTGAACGTCGACGCGGGCTGCGCTCTGGTTTGGGTGCTGTTCGCGTGCACGTGGGCGAGTGACACCTTTGCGTACTTCGTCGGCTCGGCGATTGGCTCTCACAAGCTCGCCTCGTCGATAAGCCCCGGCAAAACTGTGGAAGGTTTCCTCGGCTCGATTGTCGGCACGATTTTGACGGCGGTCTTCGTCGGCACGATTATTTTCGGCTTGCCGCTGATTAAAATGGCATTCGCGGGATTCATCTTGGCGATTGTCGCGACGCTCGGAGATTTGGTTGAGTCCGTGCTCAAACGTTTCGCGGGCATAAAAGATTCGGGTTTCTTCCTGCCGGGGCACGGCGGTGCGCTCGACCGCTTCGACAGCATACTTTACACCGCGCCCGTCTTTTATTACTTTGTGATTCTTTCGGGGATAGCGTAAGGGATTCGTCCCCTCTTTTTCAAGAGTGGACTCGCAGAACCCCTCCTCATTGCCGCGGGGCGTCGTGCTCATTTGGCTGAAGAAAAATTTTTATCTCTTGAACCTTCTTTCTCTTTGCGTGCCCAAAGAGAAAGAAGCAAAGAGAAAGGGCACCTCGCGGGGGCGGCGGTCGCTCGTGATTCGGAGGTTGAGGTTACCCGTGCTTGGTGTGCGCCGGATGACGCCATCACGGCGTCAGACGCGGCGCGGCCGTCATCCTTGACGGCCTCAACTTCACGGTGCAGACAGAATTTATTTTTACGGAGACAACTGAATGAAAAAAATTGCGATACTCGGCTCGACCGGCTCAATCGGCACGCAAGCCCTTGACGTCGTGAGGAATTTGCCCGAAGAATTTTCCGTGGAAGTTTTGGCGGCAAATTCCAACGTCGAACTCTTCGCGCGGCAAGTGGAGGAATTTCGTCCGAAGCTGGCGGTTTTGGCGGACGAGGCGGCTTACAAAAAATTGTCCGCGAAAAATTTTTCGGGCGTCGAAATCGCGGGCGGACGGCAGGCTTTCATCGACGCGGCGGCCTTCGACGGCGTGGAAATCGTTTTGACTTCCATGAGCGGCTTCGCGGGCTTGGAGCCGACGATTAAAGCAATCAACGCCGGAAAAAATATCGCGCTCGCCAACAAGGAAACGCTCGTCGTGGCGGGCGAACTCATCACCAAACTTGTCGAGGCTCGCAGCGTGAAAATTTTGCCCGTCGATTCGGAGCACGGAGCTTTCTTTCAGTGCTTGCAGGGCGAAGACTCGCGCGCGATAAAAAAACTTTTGCTCACGGCGTCGGGCGGTCCGTTCAGAGGAAAAAGTTTCGAAGACCTGCAAAGCGTCACGGTCAACGAAGTGCTCGCGCACCCGACGTGGAACATGGGCAAAAAAATCACCGTCGACAGCGCGACGCTCGTCAACAAGGGGCTCGAAGTCATCGAAGCGAAATTTCTTTACGGCGTCGACTACTCGCAGATTCAAGTCGTCGTCCACCCGCAAAGCATTGTTCATTCGATGGTTGAGTTTTGCGACGGCTCGATTATCGCGCAGCTCGCCGCGCCCGACATGCGCCTGCCGATTCAATACGCGCTGACTTATCCGCGGCGGTTGCCCTCGCCAATCAAGCCGCTCGACTTTTGGATGCTGAACTCGCTGACATTTGAAAAACCTGACGCGGAAACTTTTCTCGGATTGAAGTTTGCATACGAGGCGGGAAGAGTCGGAGGAACTTTGCCTTGCGCATTCAACGCGGCGAATGAAGTTGCGGTCAATGCCTTCCTGCGCGGGCGGATAAAATTTTTGCAGATTTATGAAGTGATTGAAGAGGTCATGACGCGCCGAAAAGTTTTGAGCAATCCGACGCTCGAAGATTTAATCGCGGAGGACGAGGCGGCGCGCGCATTGGCAACGAAATTCATTGAGGAGGATTTGATTTGATTCTGACGATAGCGGCGGCGGTCTTCGTCTTCGGGCTGTTGGTTCTCGTCCACGAGTTCGGACACTTCATCACCGCGAAGATGACGGGCATGCGCGTCGACGAATTTGCAATCGGCTTCGGTCCCAAGTTAATCAGCAGGAAACACGGCGAAACCGTTTACTCGTTGCGGGCGATACCGCTGGGCGGTTTCAATGACATTGCCGGCATGGACCCCGACAACAACACGGCGGGCGAGCGCGGCTTCTGTGCAAAGCCGGTGCTCTCTCGCATGGTCGTGATTTTGGCGGGCGCGACGATGAATTTCATCCTGCCGATAATTTTGTTCTTCACGATTTACGCGACGCTCGGCGTGGGCAAACCTGCCGACGACCCGATAATCGGCGGGATAATCCCCGGCATGGCGGCTGAGCAAGTCGGACTCAAAGAGGGCGACAAAATTTTGAGCGTCGACGGACAGACGGTCACGACGTGGAAAGATTTTACCGACAAACTCAAAAGCGTTGAGGCGGGACAAAATGTTCAGCTGCGATATGAGCGCGCCGAAAAAATTTCCGAAGTCACGGTCGCGCCGACGTTCAATGAGCAGGAGAAGCGTGTGCTCCTCGGCGTGCAAAGTTCAATCGTTTATGAGTCGAAGACGCTGCCCGAATCACTTTCGCTGGCACTTGAACACACGAAGGACATCACGGTTTTCATGCTTGAATCAATCGTGCAACTGTTCAAGGAGCCGGAGCAGACAGAAAATCTCGCGGGACCAATCGGAATCGTGCAAATGTCGGGGCAGGTCGCGGAGCGCGGGTTCATTCCGCTGCTGAACTTCGCCGCGCTGCTGAGTATCAACCTCGGCATAATCAATCTGCTGCCCGTGCCCGTGCTCGACGGCGGACACTTCGTGAATCTGTTCATCGAAGCGGTCAGAGGCAAACCTCTCGGCGCGAAGGCTGTCGCTTACACTCAACGCGTCGGCATTGCCCTGCTGCTCATGCTCATGCTCTTCGCCACGAAGAATGATCTCGTCCGCGTCTTTATGAAGTGAGGAAAACTTATGCGCAAAATTTTTACTATCGGTTTCACGAAGATGACGGCGGAAGAATTTTTTACTTGCCTTGAGAGAAACCGCGTCAAGAGGATTGTTGACGTCAGACTTTATAACACGTCGCAACTCCTCGCCTTCAGCAAGTATCCCGACATTGAATTTTTCTTGCGCAACCTCTCCGGCATCGATTACGTTCACGATTTGCAGTTCGCGCCTTCGGAAAAAATTTTGGAGAGTTACAAAAAAAAATATATCACTTGGGAAGAGTACGAGGAGGCGTTTGCTGCACTCATGGCGACGCGCGACATCGACAAATACATTTTGAAAAATTATGCGCACGAGGAGAATTACTGCTTGCTGTGCACCGAAGTTTCGCCCGAAAATTGTCACAGGCGGCTGGTCGCCGAAAAGATTAAGGAAGTCCTCGGCGACGTTGAAATTGTTCATTTGTGAGGCGCGGCGATGATTGTGGTTCGTAAGCTGGTGATTCTCGCCGCGAGCGCGAAGTTCAACAACTTTTGCGTGGCGGGCGTCGACATTGACACGGGCGAGTGGATTCGCCCGATTTCGGAAAAGTTGGAGCTGGAAGAGGCGGTGCCGCTTGACGATTTGAAATATCCCGACGGCGCGCGCGTGGAGCTGTTGGACATTGTAGAAATAAAATTTTCCGACCGAGCGGTGAACAATCCGTTTCAGCCGGAAAATTTTTTTTACAACGAGAAATATTTTTGGCAGAAGGTCGGGCGCGTGACGTTGCAGGAGCTCATCGACGAGCGCGGCTTCGATTTGCGCGATAAAATTTTTTTCAGCGACGAACGCTCAATCTTCGGCGCGGACGTGGAGAAAATTTCCGAGCGCGAATCTCTTCTGCTCTTGCCCGTGGAAAATCTTTTCATCTCGGTGGAACAGGCAAAAGACCACAAAAAATTTTTCGCGGACTTTGAATATCGCGGCAAAAAATTTTTCCGCTTCAGCGTCGGGGACATTGCCGTCCGAAAAAATTTTAAAGCGCGCGACGCGGGAAAATTTTTTCTGAAGAGCAAAGCGGTCGTCGTCTTCAGCCTGACCAATCCTTTCCGCGCCGATTACAACTGTTACAAAATACTCGCGCAGATTTTTTGAAAAAAGTCGCCACTCGCAAACGGAGCGGCGGCTGATTTTTTTTCAGCTCAGAAATTTTTCCGCGGCTCAGAAATTTTTCCGCGGCTCAGAAATTTTTCCACGGCTCAGAAATTTTTCCGCGGCTGAAAATTTTTTCGGCGGCTCAGATTTTTTCGGCGGCTGAAAATTTTTTCGACGGCTGAAAATTTTTTCGCACAAAAAAAATCGCCACTCGCAAACGGAGCGGCGGAAAACTATTTTTATGGCTGAGAAGAATTTACTTGAGAACTTTGACTGCGCCTTCGTTCATCTTGATGAAGTCCAAGCCTTCGAGGGCAGTCGCTTTGCTTATGTTCTTGCCGGCGGAGTGAGCGGCAGCAATTTTGTCGAGGTTGTCGAAGATGGCCTTGGTAAGTTTCTCGCCGAGAGCCGCGTCGATTTTTTCGTTGGCAACGAGAATCGCCATGACGCTGACGGTTTGAATTTCTTGGTCAAAGCCCTGGTAGGTGCCGGCAGGGACAGTCGTCTTGGTGTAGAAAGGATATTTCTCGGCAAGCTTTTTGATTTGCTCGTCGCCGACGGGCAAGAGGCGAATTTTATTTTGGGAGGCGATGTCCTGAACGGAAGCGGTGGGATAACCTGCCGTGACGAACGCCGCGTCGACAGTGCCGTCCTTGAGCGCGTAAGAGCCCTCGGCGAAGGAAAGGAATTGTTCGTCGACGTCGTCGTAAGTGAGCCCGTAAGCCTCAAGAATCTGACGGGCGTTGGCCTCTGCGCCGGAGCCTGCCGCACCGACAGCCACGCGTTTGCCCTTCAAGCCGGTGATGTCTTTGATGCCCGAATCCTCGCGGACAACGAATTGGCACGTTTCGGGATAAAGAGAAGCAATGCCGTTGAGGTTCTCAACCTTGCCGCCCTCTTTGAACATTTCCTCGCCGTTGACTGCGTAATAAGTTATGTCGTTCTGAACAATTGCAAGCTCGACTTGTTTGTCTTTGAGCATGTTGATGTTTGCGACGGACGCGCCGGTGCTCTGCGCGCTGGCGTTCATGCCGTTCTTGTTGAGGACTTCGGCAATGGCTCCGCCGATGGGATAATAAGTGCCGGCTGTGCCGCCCGTGGCGATGTTAATGAATTGTTCTTTTTCGCCGCCGCCGCCGCAGCCCGCGACGCCAATCGCCAATGCCAACGCGCAAACGGCTGTCACGACTTTTTTAAAAACCTTGGGCAACTTCATTTGGAAACACTCCTCTCAAAAGTGGGGGAAACTTTGTCGCGCGAATTATATCACATGCCCCGCCCCTTCGACAAGATTTACGAAAAACAATCTGAAAAAATTTCGCCGCGCGATTAAGGCACGGTTAAGGTTGAACGAATAAACTTTCAACGAATAAACTTTCAACGAGGTGATTGACGATGAAAAAATTTTTCCTGAGCGTCGCGATAATTTTTTTGGTCGCGATAAATTTTTCCGGTGCTTCGGCGGCGCAAAAAGTTGTCTTCGTGAACGAGAACTCGCGTTGGATGGAAAAGGCGGAGCGCGAAAATTTTCAGCTGGAAGTGTTGCGGCTGGTCAACAAAGAGCGCGCCAAGGTCGGAGCACCTCCTTTGCGGTTCGCAAAAGATTTGGCAGCCAGTGCTTACGTGCGCGCCGTCGAGTTGCCCACGAAATTTTCTCACACGAGACCCAACGGCACGAAATGTTTCACGGCGATGCCTCAGCGCGGACACATCCTCGGAGAAAATTTGGCGGGCGGTCAGACTTCGCCCCAGCAAGTCGTTCAAGCGTGGATGGATTCCAAAACTCACCGCGATAACATTTTAAATCCGAAGTACACGGACCTGGGCGTCGTTTATTATTATCGGGCGGACTCGAAATATAAACATTACTGGGTGCAGCACTTCCGCGGTTAAAGAAGTAAATTTTGCTCGCGAAGGAAGTTAGTGAACGCGGCAAAAATTTTTTCGTTGCGCCTGACGATATCCTCTTCTGAGAAGTCATCATAATTTTCGGCGAGGTGCCGCAGTTCTAAAACCTTTGTTCCCGCTTGTTTCTTCTTATTTCGTTTTTGACCCAGATAATATTTTTTCTTGTCAGCAAAACGATAATCAGAAGCTTGAATGTTTATGTTACTTTCCAGCAAACTTTTATTGCCAAGAAGTTCGACAATACTCTCATCACTTAAGTTTTCTTTTTGGCTTCTGGCGTAAATGTGTTCGATTTCGAGTTTCATACCAATCGGTGGCAGTTCCTGCTCTTCATCACGAAAAATCCACCAAGCCAACATTGCCCGCGTAATTAGACGTTGATTTGAAAAAACCAACTCTTTACGCTTTGTACTCATTATCTCTAATTCGAATTTGAAACCTTTGAACTCGAAAGGCTTTTTTTCATAGAGATTGACGATTTCATTGTGTATAGGTAAACGAATGGAGCCAACCCCGGGTCTGTATATAGAATTTGCCAGAACGAAAGCCGTCAATTTCTTCAGAAAATTATAAAATGCTTTATCGTCTGCCCTGGTCATATTTTTACGATACACCAAGAAATAAGCTGAGACAACGTGCCGCCATATCGCATAAGGGGAGTATTCGAGAATATGAAGTTGCCGAAGAACTCTTTCGGAAAAGCGATTATAATTACGAGAATAAATATCTTTCCAAAAGTCGGCAAGAGATTTTAAATCTTCAAAAGTTTCGTTCTGCAAGTACTTGTAGTTATCTTGTTCATAAAACTTCCGCAGGCTTTTAAAACTCGTAGTTCTGGAACCGTTTTTGGCTTTGAGATAATACATGTACGTCGTGAACAATTCTTCGAGAGGGGAAATTCCTTTTTTGGGATGAAAAATTTTTTCGCAAAGTTCTTCCAATGTTTTCCAATCCTGAACAAATTCTTCTTTTTTTTCTTCGTTGTCAGAATAAAACTTGTAGAACTTTGCCTTAAGAATGTCAGCGTCGGAGAGGGGCATGCCGCGGTCGTTGAGCGTCGTAAAAATTTGTAACGCGGTTTCTTGAGAATCAACTTTTATCGGCAAGAGAATGCAGTTATCCAAAATTCTAAACGGAAGCAGCGAGAAATAGTCTGGCGTGCGGTCTATAAACTCTTTAATCCATTTTTGAAAGTCGCGATAATTCTGCGCGTAATTGCTCGTATTGCCCTTGGTCGTTTTGCCCGTTGTAATAATTTTTTTTAATTCATCTTTGTCGCCATCCGTTATAACTTCGGAAATAATTTTGAGACTGGATTTGTCGGGATTTCTAAATTTATCAGTGTTCCAAATGCATTGTTCAAGAGTCGTCAAAATATTTTTTGCCTTGCTATCTTGCATTTTTCCAAACGCATCGTAAAAGGCGCGAAGCATGAGCAGGAAAGTCACAAGTCGTTGTTGACCATCGACAACTTCATATTGTGAGCTGTTATTATCGTAAGTCAGAATCGTTCCAAGAAAATAAGTATCTGAATCACTGAAGTCATCGCAATTATCGTTTGGAAAGGCAAAATCTTTTATGTCATTCCAAAGCGTTTCACACTGCTCACGTTTCCATGAATACGGGCGTTGATAATCGGGAATCAAGAAATTGACTCTGGGTTCACTAAAAATTTGGCTGATAGTTTTTTGTTCGGCACTGAGTTGTTTTGCCATGAAAATTTCTCCTTAAAGATTGAGCGCGAGAATTTTTTCGGTGATGTCTTGGAGTTGTGCGGCCGTCGGGAGATTGGCGACGCGGATTTTGTCGAGGATAATTTCAAAGCCCGCCGCCTTGAGTTCGTCCTCCACGTAACCGACACTCTGCCCGCCCCAGCCGTAGCTGCCGAACGCAAACGCCTTGTGATTGACGGGGCGCAAACCTTTCAGGTAGCAAAGGAACGCGGCGACCGTCGGCATCATCTGATTGTTAATCGTGGGAGAGCCGACAGCCAAATATTTGCTCGTGAAAATGTCCGTGACGATATCCGAGAGCGGCGTTTTTTTTATGTCGTAAAAGGCGGCGGGAATTCCTCTGCGCGCGAAGGCCTCGGTAATCGTCCGCGCCAAAATTTCCGTCGAGTGCCACATGCTGTCGAAGGCAACGACCGCCCGCTCCTCAACTTCACCCGCGCTCCATTTTTTGTAGCATTCCAAAATTTTATCGATGTGTGTCCGCCAGATGACTCCGTGACCCGTGGCAATCATTTTGAGTTCCAAGCCGCCCAGAGCTTTGAGCGCGGTCTGCGCCTGCTTGCCGAAGGGCATTAAAATGTTCGCGTAATATTTTTTCGCCTCGTGCAAAATAATTTCCAAATCGTTCTCGTCGTCGAAGCGCAGGGACGTCGCCAGGTGCTCGCCGAACGCGTCGTTGGAGAAGAGAATTTTTTCTTCGGGGCAGTAAGTGACCATGGAGTCGGGCCAGTGGAGCATGGGCGTGGGCACGAACTTGAGCGTGCGCTTGCCGAGAGAAATTTCATCGCCCGCCTTCACCGCTTTATAATTCAAATTTCCGTAGCGCGCCGTCAGACCCTTGAGGCCGTTCGGATTCGTCGTGATGATTTCGGCGTGCGGGGCGAGGGCTGCCACTTCCTTGAGCGCGCCGGAGTGGTCGGGCTCGACGTGGCTGGAGACGATGACATCAATCCGCGCGGGCTCGATGACGGAAGAAATGCGGGCGAGGAGCTCGTCCTTGAATTCAATCTTCGCGGTGTCGATGAGCGCAATTTTTTCGTCGACAATCAGGTAGGCGTTGTAGGAGGAGCCGCGCGAGGTTTCGTAGCCGTGGAAATTTCTCAGCGACCAATCGACCGCGCCCACCCAAAAAATATTTTCGCTGATTTGAATCGCCTTGCAGTTGTTCATCATCTTGAAAACCTCCCGAAAAAAATTTTCGTCAATCTTATCACAGTCGCCGAGGCTTTACAAACCGCGCGGCTTTTTATTATAATTTCGGGCGAAGGAGGCATTGCAATGGAGATAAAAAAATTTTCGGAGGGCTCGGCGATGACCGTCGCGCTCGGCGGACGGCTCGACGCTGTTGCCGCTCTCGAACTCGACAGAGACTTTAACGCGACCCTCAAAGACGTCGACGACCTGACGATTGACCTTACCGACTTGGAATATATTTCTTCGGCGGGCTTGCGGCTCTTGCTCAAAATCCAAAAGCGCATGGACAAAAAGGGCGCAATGCGGATTAAAAATATTCGCGACAACGTCCGCAATGTTTTGGACATGACCGGCTTCTCCGACTTCCTTACGATTTCCGACGACAAAAAAACAAAATTCTCCGTGAGCTTCTGAGGTGACGGCATGATTAAAAATTTGGACTTTGAAAATCTTTTCCTGCGCGCGAAGGTTGCCATACCCTTCGTGGAGGACAACAACTACCTGCCCGAAAAAGTTTTCGTCGACGGAATTTTCTCGGCGGGCACCGTCTTCAAATTCCTTGAGCCTGTTTGCAGCAAAAAAATAAATGCATTCGGCGACCAAGTCAACGATTACTCGCACGCGGCGTCTTTGCTCTTCAGCAACAAATTCAACGGCGCGGACGACGACGAGGACGAGTACACGATAATTTTTCACGTGGACTTGAGCGCGCTCTTCCTGCTGACCGAACCGCTCGACGCGCAAGGAAATCCAATCGAACTTTGAAAAAATTTTTCCGACGACTGCCCGAAATTTTGTCGGGCGATTTTTTTTGATATAATCGGGAAAAATCCGAGGAGCGATTGAAATGCTCGCCAAAATTTTTTTGAGCGCAACACTCGCCGCCGCGTTGACGGTCGCTGGCTCGCTGTGGATAGACAAACTTTACTCGCGGAGCTCGGAGCTGACCTTCCCCGCAGAAATTTCCGCGCGCGCAAAATTTCGCAAGCCGATTTTGTTTTTCGCGCTGACGATTCTCTTCAGCCTCACGGACGATTTATTTTTGACGCCGGCAATTTTTTTGCTCATGCTCATGACGTTCACCGACTTCGAACAGTACATGCTCTTCGACGCGATGACTTTTCCGCTGGCAATTTTCGGCGCGGTTTACGCGTGGCAAAATTCGGTGCTGTTTGATAATTTTTTGGCGGCGGCAGTCTTCGGCGGAGTGTTTTTATTGTTCGCCGTGGCCTCCAAAGGATCACTCGGCGGCGGCGACATAAAATTAATCGCGGCGTTGGGGCTCTGGCTCGGCGGCGAAAAACTTTTTAACGTGGTGCTCGTCGGGACAATCGCCGGTGCGCTCGCGGCCGTGCTCATGATTCTGCTCAAGAAAAAGAACCGCAAGAGTTATTTCGCTTACGGTCCTTACTTCACGCTGAGTGCGATTTATTTTTTGCTCGCGCCTTGAGAAAAATTTTTTGCGGCGTTGAAACTCCGACGCGGCGGCGAAAATCTTTTGAACGAAAATTTTTTCCGCGAGGCTTGCTTAAAAATTTTTTGCGGCGTTGAGGCTCCGACGCGGCGGCGAAAATCTTTTGAACGAAAAATTTTCCCGCGAGGCTTGCTTAAAAATTTTTTCAATGATATAATCCGCGCTTGTTAAGTCAAAAACTCTCTGCTCGTTCGAAAGCGAGCCGAAGACCAAAGGGAGGTGTTTCAGTTGAGGAAGTACGAAGTTATCTTCATCATCCGTTCCATGGAGGAGGAGGCGACTGTCGCGGTCATCGACAAGTTCACGAAACTAATCGCGGCAAACGGCGGCACAATTACCAAGGAAGACCGCTGGGGCAAACGTCGTCTCGCCTACGAAATCAAAAAAGAGGCCGAGGGCTTCTACGTGCTGTTTTACGTGACGTGCGAGCCCGCGTGCGTCGCCGAAGTTGACCGCGTCATGAAAATCACCGACGAGATTCTCAAGCACATGATCGTTCGTTCTGACGAGAAAGAGGCTGAAGATGAATAAGGTTTTTCTTTCCGGCAATTTGACTCGCGACCCCGAAGTTCGTTACACACAAACGGGCAAAGCGTTCACTCGCATGGGCATTGCAGTTCGTCGCCCTTACAGCAAAGACAAAGACGCCGTCGATTTCTTTAACCTTATTGCTTGGGAGAAGACCGCCGAATTTTGCGGACGCTACTTCATGAAAGGTTCGCGTGTTCTTGTCGAGGGACGTTTGCAAACTTCGAGCTACGAGAACAAAGACGGTGTCAAAGTCAATGCTGTTGACATCATGATTGACAACATTGAGTTCGCCGACTCCAAGCGCGTGAACACCGACGGCGGAAATTATTCCGAGCAACCGAGCGGCGGCTATTCCGAGCAGCCGAGTGACAGCTATTCGAGACGTCAGCCTGCTCCGCCCAAGAAAAATTCTTTCGACGACTTCGACGGCGGCGAGCCCGTTGACCCGGACGACACACCCTTCTGAGGAGGATTGAAGATGCGCAGAGAAAGAGGTCGGCGCCCGCGCAGAAAGGTTTGCGCGTTTTGCGTCGATAAAGTTGAAAAGATAGATTACAAGGACGCGGCCAAGCTTCGCCGCTTCACCACCGAGCGCGGAAAAATTTTGCCGCGACGCATTTCGGGCAACTGTGCCAAACATCAGCGTCAGGTGACAATCGCCATCAAACGCGCGCGCAACATTGCACTCTTGCCGTTCACGGCTGACTAAAAAAAATTTTCTTGACAACGCGCGGCAAATGATTTAAGATAGCCGCGTTTTGGGGACGTAGCTCAGCTGGGAGAGCATCAGGTTCGCAATCTGGGGGTCAAGGGTTCGAATCCCTCCGTCTCCACCAATACAGAAAATTTCAAGGCGGAAGCTCACAGCTTCCGCCTTTCGCGTTGTTCATCAACTTTTCTTTTGCGTGCCAAAAAAATTTAGCTGTCAGGTGTCAGCTTTTAGCTTTAAGGATTTTTCTACCAGCTACCAGCTAAACGAAACGGCCTCATTTTTTTTTACGCCGTCAGAAAATTTTTCAGGGCGGCGGCGAGTTCTTCGGCCGTCAAAATTTTTTGCGGGAGCTTGAATTTTTTTTTGCGCAAACGTTCGGCGAGTTCCGTGGCGACGGGTAAGTTGAAGCCGAGGCGTTTCATTTCCTTTGCGTCGGTAAAAATTTCTCGCGGCGTCCCGTCTCTGATGATTCGCCCGCCTTCCATCAAAAAAATTCTCTGTGCGGCGGCCGCCTCCTCCATGAAGTGCGTGATGTAAATTATCGTCTTGCCCTGCGCGTGGAGCCGTTTGACCATCTCCAAAATTTCGCGACGCCCTTGCGGGTCGAGCATGGCTGTCGGTTCGTCGAAGACAATAATTTTTGTTTGCATGGCGATGACGCCCGCGATTGCGATTCGTTGCTTCTGCCCGCCGCTGAGTTTGCTCGGCGCGAATTTTTTATAATCGCTCATGTTCACGGCGTCGAGTGCCAAGTCCACGCGCTCACGAATTTTTTCGGGCGCGATGCCCAAATTCTCCAAGCCGAACGCAACGTCGTCCTCGACAATCGCCGCGACAATTTCGCTGTCGGGATTTTGAAAAACCATGCCGACATTTTCTCGGACGCGCCAAAGATTTTCTTCGCGTGCGGTGTCCAAGCCGTCGACGAAAATTTTTCCGCCCGTCGGAAGGAGCAGGGCGTTGAAATGTTTGGCGAGCGTCGATTTGCCCGAACCGTTCGTGCCGATTATCGCGACGAACTCGCCGTCGTCAATCGTGAAGTTCAAACCGTCGAGTGCAACCTTATCGCCCGCCGCGCTCTTGTAAACGTAACGCAAATCCTCCGCCCGAATCATTTCGCCGCAATCAATTCAATTTCGCACAGAGCACCCAGCGGCAACTCTTTGACGGCCACGCAACTGCGCGCGGGTTTGCTGACGAAATATTTTTCGTAAACCGCGTTGAATGCTTTGAAGTCGGCGATGTCCGCCAGGAAGCACGTCGTCTTGAAAACTTCGCTGAAGTCGTAACCCGCCGCCTCCAATATCGCCGCCAAATTTTTGCAACACTGCTCGGCTTGCCCTTCGATTGTCGTGGCGACGATTTTTCCGACGGCCGGGTCGATTGCGATTTGCCCCGACGTGTAAAGCAACCCGTTGACTTTAATCGCCTGGCTGTACGGACCGACTGCCGCCGGTGCCTTTTCCGTTTGAATACTTCTCATAAAATTTTTTCTCCTCTCTGAACAAACAAAAAGCCCGCCAAAAGTTGCGCGGGCTGAAAATTTTTCAAACGCCTGTCGGTCTTCTGCCGAAGATAAATTTGTCGAGCAGGTCGATGAGCTGACCGATTTCCGGTTTGGAAATTTGAGCACTCGCGCCGAGCTCCTCGCCCTTGATTCGCATTTCGTCACTGATGAGCGACGAGAACAGCACGAACGGCACGTTGCGCAAGCGGTCGTTGTGGCGCACGAGTTTCAAAAGTCTGTGACCGTCCATCTTGGGCATTTCGACATCCGAAACGATAATGCTCAGATGATTTGAAATGTCTCCGTCCTTCGCGGCCAGCCCCTGCAAATATTCCCAAGCGTCTTGACCGTTGCCGAAGTCGCGAACGAAACGGTAGCCCGAATCATGCAGCGTGGAAACGAGCAAGTCACGCAGCATGGGCGAATCCTCCGCCACGACCACATGAGCGTCGGCACGAATCGCGCGCACGTCGGCAGTCGCGTCCGCCACCGTCGTCAGCTTCGCGTTGATTTCGGGATTAATCTCCGCGATTATCGTTTCAAAGTCCAAGAGCAGGACGATTCGGTTTGGCATTTTTACAATGCCGACGACGCGGCTCTGGTCTCCGACTTCGGGCGAAGGCTCCATGTCCTTCCAAGAAATTCTGTGAATGCGCGAGACGTTCTCCACGAGGAACCCGATATCGTAATTGTTAATCTCCGTGACGATAATGTTTTTGGCTTCGTCGCCGTTGGTCACGTTCAAGCAACGCGGAAGATTTACGAGCGGAATTGCCTTGCCGCGCAGGGTGAACAGCCCGTCGATGTAGGGGTGCGCCTGAGGCATTGCGGTGACGGGCGTGCGCTGAATGACCTCGCGAACCTTGGCGACGTTTATCCCGTAATTCACGCCGCCGATGCTGAACTCAACAATTTCAAATTCGTTCGTGCCCGTCTCAAGCAAAATGCCTTTCATGTCGCCGAGGGTTTCGGCTCCTTTGCGCACTTTATCTTTCGCCATTAAATCCGCCTCCAAATTGCAACGCGTAATGAAATTTTTGTTCAAAGAAATTTCGCCGCGAAAAATTTTTATCCTTCAATCACGGCAGCAGCGTTAAAATTTTTCACGGCGCGCGCGAAGAAATTAATAATCTTGCAGCGGGTCAGCTCCGTATCTGTTCCAACCGACCGTGCCCGGCATGAGCCAAACATACAGCATGAAAATAAAATTGACGATGGGAACGAACGCAAGCAGCAACCACCAGCCGCTCTTGTCCAAATCATGCAGGCGGCGGATGTTAATCATGATTGTGCCGACGCCCGCCACGAACGACCAAATGCCCACGGGCACCGTCACCAAAAAACTTTTCGGGTCAATCGTCAAAAATCCGAGGAAGAATCCGAGAACAAAAGCAATCACCGTGGAAATCAGCAGCCAAGTCACGTAATACTTCCAAAAGCGCAGACGATTGAGCCGCCCTTGAGTCGTGTAAATTTTTTGCAAAAGCTCCATGAAAAATTTTCCTCCAAAGTTTTTATTGCGCCAGCGGGTCTTTGCCGTAATCGTTCCAACCCGCCGTGCCCTCAGCGAAGAAAAGATACGCCATGAAAATTAACCCGACGACGGGAATGAAACTGACCAAAAAGAGTCCGCCGTTCTTGTTCAGGTCGTGGAGGCGGCGCGCCATGAGCATGCAAGCACCCGCCGTCGCCAGCACCGCCCACGTCACCGTTATCATCTTGACCAATGAGCCGTTCGGGTCGCCCGTGAGAAGAGTCGCCATGCACGAGGTCACAAACGTCGCCGTCGCTCCCATTATCGTCACCGCGAGGTAATACATGAAAAATTTTTTGCGATTGAGCCGTCCCTCCGTCGTAAAAATTTCTTTGAATATGTTCATGAAAAATCTCCCTTCAGTCGAGTCAGAAATTTTCAAAGCGATTTGGATTTCTCCGTGGCGGCCAGGACTGCCTCAATCAACGCGCTCCTGAATCCCGCGCGCTCCAAAACTCTGACGCCTTCAATCGTGGTGCCGGCGGGGCTCGTAACTTTGTCGCGCAAAACGTCGGGGTGCTCGCCCGAATCCAAAACCATCTTCGCCGCGCCGAGGAGTGTTTGCGCCGCCAGTTCAATCGCCTGCGCCCGCGACAAACCCGCCGCAACTCCGCCGTCGCCGAGCGCGTCAATCATCAGGAACGCGTAAGCCGGACCCGAACCGCTCAAGCCCGTAACCGCGTCCATCAATTTTTCTTCGACCTCAACCGCGCGACCGAGTGCCGACCAAAAATTTTTTATCGTGTCGCCGACCTGCGCGGCGTTTTTGTTCAGCGTGTAAGCCGTCATGCTCTCGCCGACCGAAACCGCGACGTTCGGCATGATTCGCACGATTTTGTGTTCGGGGAAAAATTTTTCGACAGCCGCCAACTTCAAGCCCGCGACCGTGTACGTGATAATCGTCGACGCGGGAATTTTATTTTGCAGCGCGGCAAAAGTTTTCTCGGCGTCTTTTGGTTTGACCGCGACAATCAGCAAGTCAATCGCGTCAAGAAAATTTGCGTCCGTCGAGGCGTTCACTCCGTATCGCGCGGAAAGTTCTTCGCAGCGGGCGGGACGAATCTCGCTGACAAAAATTTCACTCGGCGCAAAAACTTTTCCGCAGATGCCGCGAACGATTGACTCCGCCAACGCGCCGCCGCCGATGAATCCGACCTTGCTCATTTCTTTACCTCCACGTCAACAATTTCAATGCTCTCCAGCAGGCTCGTCACTTGCCCGCGTATCGCCGCCAGATAAATTTTGTAAAGCTCCTTCTGCTCGGCGAGTTCCTCTTGCGTCAAACCGACCGTGCGTTTCTTCCGCGCCAGCTCATTTATCCGCGCCAAAAGTTCGGGCGTTATCATTTTAATCGCTCCCCTCCAGCAAGAATTCGATTGGCTCGTCCGCCTCTCCGACGAGTGAAGAAATTTTCTGCTTGAAATTTTTTTTGCGCGCCGAAAATCTGTTCGCTGCCTTCTCGCGCGCCGCCGCCAGATAAATTTTTTGAAGCTCCTTCTGCTCGGCGAGTTCCTCTTGCGTCAAGCCGCCCGCTCGTTCCTTGCGCGCCAATTCATCCATGCGCGCCAAAAGCTCAGGCGTCATAATTTCAGTCGCTCCCCTCCAGCAAACTGTTCATCAATTCAAACGGCTCGGCGTCCTTGACCAACGTAAAAATTTTCCGCTTGAGTTCTTTCGTGTGGTCGAAGCGCGTCGTGAACCAGTTCGTCACCTCAATCAAATCTTTGCGGCTGCCGAAACCTTTGCGCGCCGCGGAAAAAGTTATCAGCTCGAAAAATTTGTACTCGGTCACGAACGCGGAAAAATTTTGCGCAATGTTTCCGTCCTCGAATTTCCACGGGTAAATGTTCAGGAAAAGTTCGTTGACGAGATAATTTTCAAAGAAGCCGGCGCGCTCGGCGACGAAAAATTTTTTCTCGGAGATGAGCGGCGCGTCGACGATTACCGTGTCCAAAAATTTTTTGTTCTTGAGCATGGTATCCGCGCCGAAAACTTCGTCCATCAGTCTGCGCATGAGCCCGAAGAATTTTTCCGCGTCGAAGGTCACAGCCCGAAGCATGCGCGGCACTTGCTCCGCCAAAAATTTTTTCGATTCGTAAGCCGCGATTAATTTTGTCAGCGCGTCCGCGTCGAAGTCCGAAAAAATTTCTCCGAGCCTGTCGACGAAAAAACCCAGCACGATTAATCTTTGGTCAAGCGTCAGCGTGCGCTCCTGCAAGATTGAAATCATCGCGGCTTGAATCTCAATGATGTGTGCGCGAAGTTCTTCCGTCGACTCCGTCCGCTGAAGAAAAATTTTTCCGCCGTGCGAATGAATTTCCTCAGGCACCTCGACGAATTCAAAAGTCATCGGCGCGTCCTCGAACAGAATCATCTCCGCCACCACGGGGCAGCTCAGAATCAGCGACCGCTCAAGAAAATATCCGAAAAGATTTGTGATTCGCGGATAAGTCGCGCATGTCCGTGACAAAAAACTTTCGCCGTGCTTGAGCTGGAGCCGGCACAATTTTTTTTCGTTGAGGAACGGACAATATTTTTCTCCGCCGAAGTCGAGGAGGTATTGCCCTTTGTCGTCATGAAATTTTAAATGCGCCGTGACCGCCGCGCCGAGCCGTTCGTACTGCTTGCGCGTGTCTTCGTCGACGGCAATGTTCCATTCTTCCTTGCAGCAGTGAGCGTCGCACTTGGAGCCGTCGCATTTAAATCTGCTCACGTACTGCGGCTGAAAATAAAAATATTTTTTTTCCATGAGTTCACCCGAAATTTTTTTGTTGCGGCGAAGTATATCACGCGGAAAATTTTTTGTCACTTGCGGCGAAAAATTTGCACGGGAAAAATTTTGTGGTATTATACGGCGCGGGAGGCAAGCGGTCGTGGAAAGGTATTACTTGGCGGCGATGGGCGGCGCGGAAGGATTCGGCAACAGGAGTATCAAAAAGCTCGTGGAGTTTTGCGGCAGTGCCCAGGCGGCGTGGTCGGCGGACATTGACGATTTGATTCACGCCGGCATCCTGCCCAAGGCTCTCGACGCATTCGTTGCCTTCCGCGGCAAACACCCCAACGCGCCCGAAAAACTCGTCAGATACTGCGAGCGGCACGAATTCAAAATCTGTTCGTTCTCCGACGAAGATTATCCGCCGCTGCTCAAAGAGATTGACGCGCCTCCGATGTTTTTTTATTATCGCGGAAAGTTGGAGCCGCCGGCGCAGAGGATTGGAATCGTCGGCTCACGCGAGAACACTCAATACGGTCAGAGCGTCGCGCTGGAACTCGGCGAGCAACTGGCGGCGGCGGGCTTGACGGTCGTCAGCGGGGCGGCGCGCGGCATTGATACCTTCGCACACCGCGGAGCACTCAAGACGGGACGAACCGTTGCAGTTTTGGGTTGCGGAATTGAACTTGCGTTTCGCAGCGGCAAGAAAAATTTTTTCGAGCAAATGACCGAACGCGGCGTCGTCCTCAGCGAATTTCCTCCGCAACTTCACCCGAACGCAGGAACTTTCCCGACGCGCAACAGAATTATCGCGGGGCTCTGCCGAGGGGTCATCGTCGTGGAGGCGGGCAAGAAGAGCGGCGCGCTCATCACGAGCACTTACGCCGGCGAATATGGGCGAGACGTCTTCGCAATCCCCGGTGAAATTTACGCCGAGAGGAGCGAGGGCTGCAACGAACTGATTCGCGACGGCGCGACGCTGATTAAAAGCGCGCAGGATGTTCTCGACGAATACGGCATTGAAGTCGGAGAAAAAATTAAACCCGCCGAGCCGAAAAAGCAAATCGTCTTGGAGGGCGTGGCGGGCAAAGTTTTGGACGCGATTCCCTTCGACAAGTTCATCACCGACGACGAAATTTTGATTAAGGTCGACGAGGTTGCGCCGTATGAATTGCCGAGCATAATGCTTGAACTTGAAATGAAAGGCTGCGTCACCGAAGACGCGGGACGATATAAAAGAAAGATTGGAGGTTAAACTTTTGGCAGAAAAAGTTTTGAAGTCGCTGATACTCGTCGAGAGCGCGGGCAAAGCTCGGACGCTGAAAAAATTTATCGGACGAAATTACTCGGTTGCTTCAACCGACGGCTTCTTGAGAGATTTGCCCAAGAGCCGAATCGGCGTCGACGAAAATTATCAGCCCGATTACATCACGGTGCGCGGCAAAGGAAAATTGCTCGATAAACTCAGGCGCGAGACTTTGAACGCGCGAAGAATTTTTATCGCGACGAATCCCGACGCCCGGGGCGAATTCATGGCGCGACAATTTTGCGAACTCTTCGGCGTCAATCCGCTGTCGCATTGTCGAGTTTTGCTCAACGAATTGACTAAAGAAAATTTCAAGGTGGCACTGGAGGCGGCGCGCCCGCTCGACGAAAATTTGGCGGACGCCTTCCAAGCCAAGCAGTTAATCGACAAATACGTCAGCCACAAAGTCGGAGAGTATCTTGAACGAAAAATTTGGCGCGGCGTGAAAGTCGGACGCTTTCGCGGCATGCTCTTGAAATTAATCGCCGCTCCTCCCGAACGAAAAATTTTGACCGTCGGGAAAAATCTGACGCCCGCCGCGCTCCAAGAACTCGCCTTCAAAGAATTGAACTTTCCCGCGTATCGCACGCGTTTTCTCGCCGACCAACTTTATGAGGGAATGAATTTCGGCGCGAACGGCTGCGCGGGCTTGATAACTTATCCTCACGGCGAAGAAATTTTTCTGACGAGTGAAGCGCGCGAACCCGCCGCCGTCAAAGAATTCCTCACCGATTTTCAGTTCAGGCTTTACGATTTGATTTACTCGCGGGAAAAATCTTCCGTCCGAATTAAACTCGACGGCGCGACCAACGACGCAACTTTGATGGCGGCTCTCGACGCGCTCAAAATCGATTGGGCGGATTTTTATTCCGTGGGTATCGCCAGCCTCATCAAACGAAAATACATCGCGGCGGAGGATTCGGTTTACAAAGTCACCGCGCTCGGCTCGCGTGTCCTCGACGCAATCGGCGGCTTCTTCGACGAAGTTTTCAGCGCGAAGTCTTACAACGAAATTTCTGCGCAGGTCAAAGAGGTCGCGGCGGGCAAAGTCAAAAAAATTTCCGTCATGGAAAATTACTGCACGAAGTTCAACGCGGCGTTCGAAGAGGCAATGGCTTCTCTCGGCGAAGACGCTCAGCCGCAGGACGAACCCGCCGTCGAATCGGATGAAGTTTGCGAGAAATGCGGGCGCAAAATGTTGATTCGTCACGGGCGTTACGGAACTTTCCTCGCGTGCTCCGGTTACCCCGAATGCAAAAATACTCGCCCGTTCCTTGAGCCGACGGATAAAAAATGTCCGAAGTGCGGCGCGCGGCTGGCGAAACGTTCTCTGCCGCAAAACAAAACTTTTTATCGCTGCGAATCGTGCGACTTCATGACGTGGGACGAACCGCAGGCAATGACTTGCAAGACTTGCGGCGCGACGATGTTCGTGCACAGATTCAAAGGCGGCGCGGCGATGCTTTATTGCGGGAACGAAAATTGCTCGACGCGCGCGAATCACCCGATGAATAAAATTTTGGCGGACAAGAAGAAACGCGCCGAGGCTCGCAAGGAACTCAAGGCAAAAAAATCGGGGGCGAAGTCTTGAAAGTTCACGTAATCGGCGCGGGTCTGGCGGGCGCGGAGGCGGCCTGGCAAATCGCAAAGCGCGGCGTCGAAGTCGTCCTGCACGAAATGCGTCCGACGAAAAAAACTCCCGCGCACAAGACCGGAAATTTCGCTGAGCTCGTCTGCAGTAATTCTCTGCGGGCGGCGGGCTTGACCAATGCCGTCGGCGTGCTCAAGGAGGAAATGCGGCGGCTCGATTCGGTCATCATGGCGGCGGCTGACGCGGCGAAAATTCCTGCGGGCGGCGCGCTGGCTGTCGACCGCGAGGAGTTTGGAAAAATCGTCACGGAAAAAGTTAAAGCCGTCGTGAATTTCGTTGAGGAGGAAGTCACGCGCTTGGACTTCGACGACGTGACAATTATCGCGAGCGGTCCTTTGACGGCGGGGGCACTCGCCGACGAGATTAAAAAACTCACGGGCGGCGATGATTTTTATTTTTATGACGCGGCGGCTCCAATTGTCACGATTGAGTCCGTCGACTTCGGCAAGGCGTTCAAGGCGTCGCGATACGGCAAGGGCGAGGACGATTCTTACATAAACTGCCCGATGACCCGCGACGAATATTTGAACTTCCGCGCCGAGTTGATTGCCGCCGAGAAAACTTTGCCGCACGATTTCGAGGAAGAAATTTTTTTCGAGGGCTGCTTGCCCGTGGAGGTGCTGGCATCTCGCGGCGAGGACACGTTGCGCTTCGGTCCGCTCAAACCCGTCGGCTTAACTGACCCGCGCACTGGTGAAACGCCTTACGCGGTCGTTCAGCTGCGGCAAGACAATCGCGAGGCAACGCTTTACAATTTGGTCGGCTTCCAAACGCATTTGACTTGGGCGGAGCAGCGGCGCGTCTTCAAAATGATTCCGGGGCTGGCGGCCGCGCAGTTCGTTCGATTCGGCGTCATGCACAGGAACACTTACATTAACTCCCCGAAAATTTTATTGCCGACGTTCCAACTTAAAGACTCGCCGAAAATTTTTTTCGCGGGACAAATCACGGGCGTCGAAGGTTACGTCGAATCGGCGGCTTCGGGCTTGATGGCGGGCGTCAACGCGGCGCGGCTCGCAAAAAATTTGGAGCCGATAATTTTCCCGCCGACGACTTGTCACGGAGCTTTGGCAAATTACATCACGACGGCCGTCACGAAAAATTTTCAGCCGATGAACATAACGTTCGGATTGCTGCCGCCGCTCGATGGGCGCGTGAAAAAAAATTTGCGCAAAGAAAAATTGTCCGCGCGGGCGTTGGAAGATACAGAAAAATTTTTGACGGAATTGAATGAATAAATCGCGCCGAAGCAAAACATAAAAAAGAAACGGAGGAATACTTTTGCGCCTGAGGAGAAAGCCTCATATTGATGAAAAACTTCAAAGCTTCACGGACTTCGTAACGCGCGGCGAAGTTCAACCGATTGTCAAAGATTCGTCGCGCGAACTTCACGTCGAACTGGGCACGGGCAAGGGCGACTTCATAACGCAAATCGCCGAGCGCAACCCGCAGATAAATTTCGTCGGGCTGGAGGTCGAGGCGACTTGCGTCTTGGCGGCGGCGCGCAAGGTTCGCGAAAAAAATCTGGGCAACGTTCGGCTGATTGTCTTCGACGTGGAGAACATCACAGAAATTTTTTCCGCGCACGAAGTCGACAGGCTTTACATAAATTTCTGCGACCCTTGGCCGAAGAAACGCCACGCCAAACGCCGATTGACTCACGCGAGATTTTTGGAGCTGTACAGAAAAATTTTGAAGCCCGACGGAGAAATTTTTTTCAAGACGGACAATCGCGGGCTGTTCGATTTTTCTCTGGAGCAATTCGCGCTGGCGGGTCTTGAGGTCCGCGACGTGACCAACGACCTGCACGCCGCCGAGCCGCCCGAAAATATTCGCACGGAGTACGAGAATAAATTCAGCGCGGCGGGTGTCCCGATTAATTTTTGTATCGCGAGGTTCGCAAATGGATAAAACTTTGACGCTGGGAATCGAAACGAGCTGCGACGAAACTGCGGCGGCGGTGTTGCGCGGCGGGCGCGAGCTCCTGTCGAACATCATCTCGACGCAAATTCCTCTGCACAGAAAATTCGGCGGGGTCGTGCCGGAAATTGCTTCGCGCAAACACATCGTCAACATCATGCCGGTCATCGACGAGGCAATCGCGGTGGCGGGCGTCGACCTGCGCGAGATAAATCAAATCGCCGTGACGTTCGGGCCGGGGCTGGCGGGCGCGTTGCTCGTCGGGCTGTCGGCGGCGAAGTCTCTGGCTTACGCGCTGAAAATTCCGCTCGTCGCCGTCAATCACTTGGAAGGACACATCTTCGCGAATTTTTTGAGCGCGCCCGAACTTGAGCCGCCGTTCCTGTCGCTGGTCGTGTCGGGCGGACACACCGCGCTGATTCGGATGACGGATTACAATCGCTTCGAGTTGCTCGGTCAGTCTCGCGACGATGCGGCGGGCGAGGCCTTCGACAAAATCGCGCGCGTCATGGGCTTGCCCTACCCCGGCGGCCCCGAAATTGATAAGCTGGCGAAACTCGGCAACGCGAACGCCGTAACTTTTCCGCACCCGAAGGTCGCGGGTTATGACTTCAGCTTCAGCGGACTCAAGTCGGCGGTTTTGAATTTTTTGAACAGCGCGCAGATGAAGGGCGAGGAAATTAATTCGGCGGACGTGGCGGCGAGTTTCCAAAAGACCGTCGTCGACACGCTGGCGGAAAAAACTTTGGCGGCGGCGGAGGAGTTCAAGCTCGACAAAATTGTTTTGGCGGGAGGAGTGGCGGCGAACTCGTCGCTGGAAAAAACTTTGCGGGCGGCTTGCACTCGGCGCGGATTTAAATTTTTTTACCCGACGAAAATTCTTTGCACGGACAACGCCGCCATGATTGCCTGCCGCGGATTTTATCAGTCGCTGGAAAAAAATTTCGCCGACGCAACGCTCAACGCCGTCCCGAATCTCAGATTGTGAGGAGGACTTCACGTGAAAAAAATTTTTTCGTTCGTGACGATTTTTTTTGTCGCGATAACTTTTTTCTCCGTCGCGCACGCCGCAGATTATCAGCTTGAACAAGTCGTCGTGGTCAGCCGGCACAACCTGCGCTACTCACTCAAGGCGGGCGACGACCGCGGGCTTTTGACTCTGCGCGGCGGCGAAATGGAAACGCTCATGGGTCAATACTTCGAGGCGCAGCTCAGGGCGCAAGGTCTCTTCCCGAAAAATGCTCTGCCGTCCGTCGGCGAGGTTCGCTTCTACGCCAATTCATATCAGCGGACAATCGCCACGGCAAAATATTTTTCGGCGGGCGCATTTCCAATCGCGAACATCCCGATTGAATATCACCGCGCGTTGGGGCAAAAGGATCGCGTCTTCCTTTCGCCGACCGACCCCGCGCTCGTGAAAAAAATTTCCGCCGAAACCGACTGGAAAAAATTACTCAACGACAGGCGCAAGGAAATTGCGACCGTCGAACGGCTCAGCGGCGAAAAGCTCAATCCCGACGATTTTTATTCGATGAAACTCCGCAGTGAAGCCGCCGAGTGGAAGGCTCAAGGTTCCGCAGAAAAACTTGGTCTTGCCGCCGACGGTTTGCTCATGGATTATTACGACGGAAAAGTTTCTTACAGCGAAGACGAAATGCGTGACGTGGCAAAAATTTCTTCCCTGCTGATTAACAACAACTTCGACCGCCCGTTTGGCGCAAAAGTTTTCGCCGCTCCGATGCTCGCCGTCATCTCCGACGAACTCAACACGCCCGGCCGCAAATTCACTTTCCTCTGCGGGCACGACTCCAATCTTTCCAACGTGCTGACGGCTATCGGCGTGGAGGATTACACTTTGCCCGCAACGATTGAATGGCGCGTCCCGATTGCCTCGAAGATTGTCATCAAAAAATTTCGCGGCTCCGACGGCAACGAATACGCCGCACTGAGTCTCGTTTACCCTTCCACCGCGCAAATTATCAATCGCGAAATGCTCACGCTCGACAACCCGCCGATGAGTGTTCGGCTGAAGTTGCGCGGGCTGCAAGCTGTTGACGCTGACGCAACTTATAAACTTTCGGACGTCCTGCAGAGAATTTCAGACGCGCAGATTGTCGACGGTCGACGCGTCGCTTAAAAGGAGATTTCAAATTGACTGAACTCAAAAGCCTTGGGAAAACCACCGATTACAAATACGATTACGCGCCCGAATTTTTGGAGGCAATAGAAAATAAAAATGCCGCGCGAAATTATTTCGTGACGCTGACCAGCGACGAATTCACTTGCCTGTGCCCGATAACTCATCAGCCCGATTACGCCACGATTAAAATCCGTTACATCCCCGACAAAAAACTCGTCGAGAGCAAAAGTTTGAAATTGTACCTGACGAGTTTTCGCAACCACGGAACTTTCCATGAGGACGTGGTCAACACGATTGCCGACGACTTGATTAAACTTTTGGAGCCGCGTTACCTGGAGGTCGAGGGGCTGTTCAGTGTTCGCGGAGGAATTTCAATCGTGCCGTTCGTCAATTACGGGCGCGGAGAGTTTGAAGCCGTCGCGAAAAAAATTTTGGTTGAGAGAAAATGATTAAGCAAAAAAAAATCGCGCTCGTCAATGACATGAGCGGCTTCGGGCGTTGCTCGGTGACTGTGGAGTTGCCGATTATTTCCGCGCTGAAAATTCAAGTCTGCCCGTTGCCCACGGCTCTGCTTTCTGTGCACACGGGCTTTCCAAATTATTTTCTGGACGATTACACCGACCGCATGGAACGTTACGTCGACAGCTGGCAGAAAAATAATTTGTCCTTCGACGCGATTGCCACCGGCTTTTTCGGTTCCGCCGCGCAAATTGAAATTGTTCGCCGGTTCATAAAAAATTTTCCCGCCGCCGTGATAATCGACCCGGTCATGGGCGACCACGGAAAAATTTACAAATCTTACACGCGGGAAATGTGCCGAGGCTTGCGCGCGCTTTTGGAGTTCGCCGACTTGATCACGCCGAATCTGACGGAGGCCTGTGAACTTTTGGGCGTGCCGTATCCTGCGGGCGGCGTCGTGAGTGATTCGGAGCTGGCGACCATGGCGTCGAACATCGCGGCAAAAACTCGCGGCGGGCGCGTCGTGATTACGGGCGTGACGCTCGACGCGGACGACGGCTCGCTCATTGCCAATTTTATTTTCGACCGCGGAGAAATTAATTTGGTGACATCGCGGCGGCTCGGCGGAGACCGTTCGGGCACGGGCGACGCGTTCTTTGCGGTGGCGGCTGCCTCCTGGCTCAACGGAGAAAATTTATTCGACGCGACGCGCAAGGCCGCTGACTTCGTTGCCAAATGCATCGCGCACGCCGAGAAATTAAATCTGCCGTGGAATTGGGGCTTGCCGTTCGAAGAATTTTTGACGGAACTAAAATGACGCTCGTCGCGCTCATCGATATGATGAATGGTTTTAACTCAATCAATGAAAGCTTGCCTTGCCTCCCGAAATTCGCTACAATGAGCGAGTCAAAGGAGGCCTTTTCTATGGAAATTGACATCAGCAAGATTAAATTCAACGCGCAAGGACTCGTCCCCGCGATTGTTCAGGAGGAAAGCGGACAGGTTCTCATGCTCGCCTACATGAACGCGGAATCGCTGAAGAAAACTCTTGAGACGGGTTACACGCATTTTTACAGCCGCAGCCGCAAAAAACTTTGGAAGAAGGGCGAACAAAGCGGCAACGTCCAACAAGTCAAAGCTCTCTATTACGACTGCGACGGCGACACGCTCCTGGTTAAAGTTCATCAAACGGGCGTCGCGTGCCACACGGGCACTTACTCGTGCTTCAGCGGGCGCAGGCTCGACGAAAATAAAAATCTCCCCGCCGTCATCGACCAGCCGCCCGAAGATTTGTCACTCGTCCTTTACGAACTTTACTCCGTCATCAAAGACCGCCAGCGTCACCCCGTCGAAGGTTCTTACACGAATTATCTTTTCGACATGGGTCACGACAAAATTTTGAAGAAAGTCGGCGAAGAGGCTGTCGAAACCGTCATCGCCTCGAAGAACAACAACAACGAACAAGTCCTCTACGAGATGGGCGACCTGTGGTATCATTGCCTGGTGCTGCTGGCTTGGCACGGCATTAAACCCGAAGACCTCTTCGCGGAGCTGGTCAATCGTCGCAAGGGCGGTGCCTACCACAAGTTCACCGGCAAGAGCGGCGAACGCCCCGCCGACTAAATTAGTTAGGAGTTAGGAGTTAGGAGTTAGGAGTTAGGAGTTGAAAAACTTCTTCCTTGTTCCTAAAAAATTTTGGAATGAAAAAAATTTTTCTGCTCGCGCTGATTATTTTCGGGCTCGGCGTTTATCACTCTCAAGCACAGACCGCCGACGAAATTTCTGCAATCGCCGACGGTCCGAAAATTTTGGTGCTCAACTATCATCAAATCGACAACAAGAGCAATCCGCTTTCAGTGTCGCCCGCCGACTTCGATACGCAAATGAAATTTCTCGTCGACAGCGGTTGCATTACGATAACGCCCGACGAACTTTACGCGGGAATCAACGGCGAGATTGAGTTGCCGCCCAAGCCCGTGCTCATCACCTTCGACGACGGATATATCGACAACTACACGAACGCTTTCCCCATTCTCAAGAAGTACAATCTTCACGCGACGATTTTTATCATTCCGTCCTTCACGAGCGTTTACCCCGGTTACATGACGTGGGAGCAGCTCAAAGAGATGGAAGCCAACGGCGTGACGATTGAGTCGCACACGTTCACGCACCCCAAGCTTGAAGAATTGCCCGACGACGAAATCCGCTCCGAACTTTTGAATTCAAAAAATTTGCTCGAAGAAAATCTCGGTCACCCGATTGAGTTCCTCGCTTACCCGACCGGCACTTACAACTTGCACATTGCGGGCATCGCGCAGGACGCCGGCTACAAGGGCGCGTTCACGATTAAATACGGCGTCGTCGACTGCGGCAGCAATTTTTTTGCACTTGAGCGCGTTCCGATTTTCAACACGGCGCAGAACACCATGAAAGATTTTTACGAACGAATTGCCTGGCGACAGAGCTTTGAAGAATTCGGCTGGACAAAAAAATAAAACTCCTCTCGCGAGGAGTTTTTTTTTTGCGCGACAAATTTTGAAGCCGTCATGGACGCCCCCCGCTCGCGTAATGAGCGTGACGTTTTCTTCAGCGGGCATGAGCGGCACGGGTAAGCTTGACCTCCAAGCCGTGTAATTTTTCAAAAAAAAATCCGTCACTCGAAAGAGCGGCGGGTTTTTTTCGTAAAGGAAAAGTTCCACGTATTAAATTGCGTCGAAAGCTTCGGCGAGGTCGGCGATAATGTCGTCGATGTGCTCGGTGCCGATGGACAGGCGAATCGTGGCGGGCGTGATACCCGAGGCGCGCAGCTCATCTTCGGTCATCTGCGAATGCGTGGTCGACGCGGGATGAATCACCAGCGACTTGACGTCGGCGACGTTGGCGAGCAACGAGAAAACTTTCAGGCTGTCGATAAATTTCTGAGCGGCAGCCGCGCCGCCCTTAATCTCGAACGTGAAAATGGAAATGCCGCCGTTCGGGAAATATTTTTTGTAAAGGGCGTGGTCGGGGTGATTGACCTGCGCGGGGTGATTAACCTTGTCAACCTTTGGGTGCTTGGCGAGGAAGTCGACGACCTTCAGAGCGTTCTCGACGTGGCGTTCGACGCGCAAGGAAAGAGTCTCGACGCCCTGCAGGAGGATGAACGCGCTGAGCGGAGAAATTGCCGCGCCCGTGTCGCGAAGGAGGAGCGCGCGAATGTAAGTGACGAACGCCGCCGCGCCGAGTGCCTTGTAAAAGCTGACGCCGTGATAACTGGGGTTGGGCGCGACGAGCTGCGGGAACTTTCCCGAAGCCTCCCAGTCAAAGTTGCCGCTCTCGACGATAACGCCGCCGAGTGTCGTGCCGTGTCCGCCGATAAATTTTGTCGCGCTGTGGACGACGATATCCGCGCCGAATTCGAACGGACGAATCTGATAGGGCGTGGCAAATGTGTTGTCGATGACGAGCGGAATTTTGTGGCGGTGAGCAATGTCGGCGACGGCTTGAATGTCAATGAGCGTGGCGTTGGGGTTGCCGACGGACTCGATGAAAACCATGCGCGTGTTGTCCTTAATCGCCGCCTCGAAAACTTCAACGCCCTTGGTCGGGTCAACGAAAGTCGTTTCGATTCCGAAGTCGGGCAGCGTGTGTTCGAAAAGATTGAACGTGCCGCCGTAAATGGTCGTGGCCGCGACGATGTGTTGACCTTGGTGAACGAGAGCTTGGGCGACGTAAGTGACGGCAGCCGCGCCGCTCGCCACAGCCAGAGCCGCTGAGCCGCCCTCAAGAGCCGCGATTCTCTTCTCGAAAATTTCTTGCGTGGGATTTGTCAGCCGCCCGTAAATGTTGCCGGCAGTCTTGAGCGCGAACAAATCCGCCGCGTGTTGGCAGTCGTTGAAGACGTAAGAAGTCGTCTGGTAAATCGGGACGGCGCGCGCACCCGTGACGGGGTCGGCCTGTTCCTGCCCGACGTGCAGTTGGAGAGTCTCGAATTTATATTTGCGTTCAGCCATTTTAAAAACCTCACTTAAAACTTTTTCCCGCTCTTCAAAAGAGTGGGCACGCAGAATTTTTCGTCGACGATTCGGCTCGTCGCTTTGATTGAGCGTAAAAAATTTTTTGTCTGTTGAATCATACTTTTCTTTGCTTGTCCAAAGAAAAGTATGCAAAAGAAAGGACACCTCGCAGGGGCGGTGGTCGCTCATGATTCGGAGTTTCGGATAACCCGTGCCCGGTGTGCGCCGGATGACGCCATCACGGCGTCAGACGCGGCGCGGCCGTCATCCTTGACGGCCTCAATAAAACTTCGCGCAGATTCATTTGAACAGGTCGGTGGAAAGATAACGGTCGCCTGTGTCGGGCAAGAGCACGACGAAAATTTTTCCCTCGAAGTCCGCGCGCTTGGAAAGTTCAAAGGCCGCCGCCAGAGCCGCGCCCGAAGAAATTCCGACGAGCACACCTTCCGCCCGCGCAAATTCTCTGCCGAACTTGAACGCGTCCTCGTTGGCGACGGGGACAATCGCGTCGTAAATTTTCGTGTCCAGAGTTTCGGGGACGAAGCCCGCGCCGATTCCCTGAATCTTGTGCGCGCCCGCCTTGCCCTCGGAGAGCACGGGCGAAGTCTTCGGCTCGACGGCGACGACTTTGACGGCGGGATTTTTTGACTTCAAAAATTTTCCGACGCCGCTGAGAGTTCCGCCGGTGCCCACGCCCGCCACGAAAACTTCAACCGCGCCTTCCGTGTCGTTCCAAATTTCGGGGCCGGTCGTCGCCACGTGCGCCGCGGGGTTTGCGGGATTGGTGAACTGCGACGGGATGAACGAGTCGGGAATTTCCTTGGCGAGTTCCTCCGCCTTGGCAATCGCGCCCTTCATGCCCGCCGCGCCCTCGGTCAGAACAATTTCCGCGCCGTAAGCTTGGAGCAGTTGGCGACGCTCGACGCTCATGGTCTCAGGCATCGTGAAAATCGCGCGATAACCTTTGGCGGCCGCGCAGCTCGCCAGCCCAATGCCGGTGTTGCCGCTCGTCGGCTCGATTATCACGGAATTTTTTTTGAGCTTGCCCTCGCGCTCGGCGGTCTCAATCATCGCCTTGGCGATTCGGTCTTTGACGGAGCCGGCGGGGTTGAAATATTCCAGCTTGACCAAAAGTTTTCCGTCGAAGCCGATTTTGTCGGCAAAATTTTTCGCGTCAAGCAACGGAGTGTTGCCGATGAGTTCCGTGACGCTGCTGTAAATTTTTTTCACGTCAAGAGCCTCCTTAAATCAAAATTGCCGCCATGATACAATGTAAAACCTATTCTGTCAATGGGTAATTGACTTTTTGCCTTGCAAACGGATAACTCTTTTAATATAATGAATTCACGAACGGAGGTGAGCGAAATGATTTCAACGCGGGGCAGATACGCGCTGCGAGTGATGATTGACCTTGCCGAACAAGATTCGGAAAAATTTATTCCGCTGGAGGAAATTGCCGGTCGTCAGGGCATTTCAAAAAAATATTTGGAACTCATTTTGAAGTCGCTGGTGCAGAAAAATTTTTTGCAAGGACTGCGCGGCAAAGGCGGCGGATACAAACTGACTCGCCGCCCCGAAGAATATACGGTCGGAGAAATTTTGGAAGTCACGGAGGGGACGCTCGCCGTCGTTTCGTGCTTGCAGGAGGGAGCCGCGCCGTGCGAGAGAAAAAATTTTTGCAAGACGCTGCCGATGTGGGAAAAGTTCAATCGGATGACGCGCGAATTTTTTTTCGGAATCACCTTGAAAGATTTAACGAATTAACAAAAATCTTGACGCGGCAGGGAAAAGCGGCGGCTTATCGAAAAGACTGCTTGAGGTGTTGAACTTGGCACTTGAGATTGAGCGAAAATTTTTGGTCGACAAACAAAAACTGCGCGGGCTGGAATATTTCAGCGTGGAAAAAATCGTGCAGGGATATTTGTCGCGGCACCCGACGGTTCGCGTGCGGCTGACGGACACGCAAGCTTTCTTGACGATAAAATCTGCGACGCGCGGAATCACTCGGCGGGAGTTTGAATACGAAATACCGACGGAGGACGCCAAGGAACTTTTGAGAATGTGCGGGCAGCGGGTCTTGAAAAAATATCGGCGCAAGATTGAATACGGCGGGCACGTCTGGGAGATTGATTTTTTTGCGGGACGCCACGCGGGCTTAATCTTGGCGGAGGTTGAATTGACTTCGCCCGACGAGCCGATTGATTTGCCCGAATGGGTCACGCGAGAAGTTTCACACGACAAAAATTATTACAATTCCAATTTGATAATGAGCGACAGAGAAAAATTGGGGATTAAGAAAAAAATTCCTAATTCCTAATTCCTAATTGAACAGAGGGTGGGCATTTGGTTTCGGAGTGGGAATTATTTTTGAGATTGACGCTGGCTTGCGTGCTGGGCGGGATAATCGGTTATGAGCGGCAGAGTCGCAGGAAGTCGGCGGGCTTGCGGACAAACGTCTTGGTCTGCTTGGGCTCGTGCCTGATTATGGTTTTGAGTGAGGCACTTTACTTCAACGTCGAAGGGCGCACGAACGCAGACCCCGCGCGTTTGGCGGCGCAAGTCGTCAGCGGCATCGGTTTCCTGGGTGCGGGCGCAATCATGAAGGAAGGCTTGACCGTCACCGGCCTGACGACGGCGGCGTGCCTGTGGGTCGTGTCGGGCGTGGGCTTGGCGGTCGGCGCGGGTTATTATTCGGGCGCGCTGTTCACCACGGCTTTAATCTTCGCGACGCTCGGAACTTTGTCACGAATCGACGAGTGGGTCATGCACGAAAAAAATTTGCTCATCACCATTCACACGAAGGACAAGCCGGGGCAGCTCATGCACATAAGCTCGTGCATTGACGATTTGCAATTGAAGATTCGCGACGTGAAAGTCAAAGAGAACGACGACACCACCGACACGCTGGTTATCGAGATGGAAGTTTACAATCACCGCGCGCTGAAAAATGTCATCGTCTTGGACGCGGTAAAGAGGATTGACGGCGTGCTCAGCGTCGACGTGAGTTGAGAGCTTTAAGCTTTGAGTAAAAAATTTTCTAACAGCTAACAGCTAATCGCTAACAGCTAAAAGGGGAGGTCTTTTGATGAACTACGACATTATCGATACGATTGTACGGACGGCGATTGACGCCATGCGCAATGCTTACGTCGAGCACGGCTCCTTGGCGACGGGCGCGTGCCTGCTGGCGGCGGACGGCACACTTTACAGCGGCTGCGCGATTGACAGCGTCGTGCCCGAATACAAATTGCCCGCAGAGGTTGTCGTCATGGCCAAGGCGATTTCGGAGGGCAAGCGCGAGTTCGACGCCATCTCGGTCGTCGCCGACATCGACGGCACTTACATGCCCGACGAGAACAGCCACAAGTTCCTGCTCGAATTCAACGTTCAGGAAATTATTTTGGCGGACATGAAGGGCAACACCAAAGTCATGAAGCTTGAGGAGTTCACGCCTTACAAAGCGCGCCGCAAGTAAAGCAATTAGGAATTAAATTCCTCATTCCTCATTCCTCATTCCTAATTAAAAAAAACTCCCTCGTGCCATTCGGCGTGAAGGAGTTTTTTTTGATTGTCATCTGTCGTGTGAGAAATACATTTTGCGCGGAACAATCATTCCAAGCTCGTCCTCGGCGATTTGTTTTATCCGCTGCGGCGATTTGAGTTGCGCGCAACGACAACTTATTTCGCCGCGACACCCGCCAGTTCCGCTTCAGCCTCGTCGGAGGCGTCGACAATTTCATTTAAAGCTTCAATCAATTTGTCGACGTCAATGCCATGACCGAGCGCGCCCTCTTCGATACTCTCGAACTGCGCCGCGTGGCAGCCGACGCAACCCATGCCCGCGTACATGAAAACCATCATGGTGTCGGGGTAACGCTGCACGACTTCGATTATGTTCATGTCTTTGGTAATTTTCATTTTGAATTCCTCCTTTGAGTTGCGGCAAATTATATCATCTAAAATTTCGGCGTCAATGAATTTCGACTGAAAAATTTTTTCGCCAAGCCTAAAGGAAATTTTTTCTGCAGGGCGAAGTAAATTCAAAACAAATCTTGGGAGCGGGTGGGACGTTGAACTTTGAGCACAAAAGCGTTATGCTTGACGAAGTTCTCGACTCGCTCGACTTGAAACCAAACGGAATTTATCTTGACTGCACCTTGGGAGGCGGCGGGCACGCAAGAGCCCTCGGCACTCGACTCGACGAACGCGGATTGATTATCGGGCTCGACCAAGACGACGACGCAATCTCGGCCGCGACGGAAAATCTTTCGGGCTTGAGTTGCGAAGTAAAAATCGTCCGCGAAAACTTCAGCGCACTCGATAAAGTCCTCGACGAACTCGGCGTGGAAAAAATCGACGGCGCACTCTTCGACCTCGGCATTTCCTCCCACCAAATTGACACGGCGGCGCGCGGCTTCTCTTACATGCACGACGCCCCGCTGGATATGCGCATGGACAGACGACGACCTTTGACCGCACGCGATGTGATTAATCGCCGCGACGAAGACGACTTGATAAAAATTTTTCGCGAATACGGCGAGGAAAAATTTTCCCGACGAATCGCCGCCGCCATCTGCCGCGCGAGAAAAATTTCTCCGCTGGAGACGACCGGCGAACTCGTCAAGTTGATTGAGCAAACCGTTCCGCGAACAAAAAACGGCGGTCACCCCGCCAAAAGAATTTTCCAGGCGATAAGGATTGAAGTCAACGGCGAACTCGAAATTTTGTCGGCGGCAATAAAAAATGCCGTCGCCCGCCTGAAGCCGGGAGGACGAATCGCCGTCATAACCTTCCACTCGCTCGAAGACAGAATCGTCAAGGAAACTTTCAAGTCGCTCGCGCAAGGTTGTGTCTGTCCAAAAAATTTCCCCGTGTGCGTCTGCAATCACCGCCCCGAAATAAAAATCCTCGGCAAAGCAAAA
The DNA here is from genome assembly GCA_017527075.1 of Selenomonadaceae bacterium. Classification (GTDB taxonomy): domain Bacteria; phylum Bacillota; class Negativicutes; order Selenomonadales; family Selenomonadaceae; genus Quinella. The sequence continues at coordinate 30,644 of JAFXQM010000009.1, read as the reverse complement.
ACTCCGACGCCCGACGAAATTTTTTCCAACAGCCGCGCAAAGTCAGCAAAGTTGCGTGTCGCCGAAAAAATCGGCGCGCGCGAGTCAGATAAATTTCTTCAACGCAAATCAAAGGAGGAATACCGTGGATACAAAACATAAATCAAAATCGGCAGCTCAACGCGAGACACGTGCGAACGAGGCGGAATTGACTTTGATAAAAGGCCGCCCGCGCCTAAATCACCTTTTGCGTTCGCGGTGCCGCGTGGCGTTCATCGTCTTCGCGGTCTTGGCAATGGCAGTGGTGATACGCAGCGGAATCAGCGCGAGCCGCGGATATGCTCTGGTCGCGACGCAAACTCAAGCTCAGCAACTGGAACTGGAAAACGAACGACTCCGCGTGGAAATCGCGCAACTCAAGTCGCCGCAGCGGATAAAGCAAATCGCCGAGGACGAACTTGGAATGATTGTCCCGCGCAAAATGTATTTCTCACACGACAGATGACAATCAAAAAAACTCCTTCACGCCGAACGGCACGAGGGAGTTTTTTCTTTGGACGCGTGAATAGTCAAGTCAAGTTCTATAACCCAAACATTTTCGCGGTCTTTGATTATCTTATTGTTGCTCTCTGCCACGGTCGGGCGTTATTGCCGAGCAACTTCGCGATTTGGCAAAGGCTCAAGATTTGTTGCACTTGGATTGACGGAGGACTTGTTTGTGTTGTGAAATCGATGGTACTGCATAAAATATCTTGGTCGTTGCGTTCATTACAAATCACGCCGAAAAATTTTTCAAGCCGCAAAATTTCTCTTCGTTGAAAAAATCTTTCCGCCGTTGTAAAATCTCCACATCACCGCCGTGAATCCCTTTCCGGCTGACGGAAGGGAGGTGAGAGTTGTGGATTTTGTTATGTGGTTACTTGAAAAAATAGGTGGCTCCGTCATTGGCTATGGCATCTACCGCGTGCTCGACTTCTTCTTCAAGCGTCGGTGATTCGGGCACTCTACAGAGCCTTCCTCCACGAGGCAACCCCGTTCGCGACAAGCAGCGGGGTTTTCTGTTCTTAAAACGCGAAACCCCCAATCGTTGGCTGGACGACCGGAGGCGGCACGCTTGATGATGTTATGGATTTGTATCTGTGGTTACTTGCGCATTATAAATCACGCCGAAAATTTTTTCAAGTGAATTCAATCAGCTCGTCGCGCAAAAATCCCAGCTCATATATCTGCGGCAAAAGTTTTTCGCTCAGCGCGGACAAGTCAATCTTCGCGCCCAACGCCATGCGCACCTGATACCAGCCCGCGTCCCAATCCTCAATCTTCCACTTGCGCCTGTCCAGCGTCAGCAGCTCCGCGTAAAACCGTTTGTAAATTTTTCGCGCCGCGTTGAGCACAGCCGCCGCCTCCGCCGACAAATCCGCCCGATTTTTTTTCAGCCACGCCGCCGCGAATCTCTCTTCCGTCGCCCGCGCAATCTGCCACCTTATCTGCGGCTCCGAACACTCCCACGCCTGAAGCTCCGAAAGCGCGAACGGGAAAAAATTATTTTTGATTTGATAGACCTCGCCCTCGTACTCCACGTCCCGCAGGCTCGCCGTTTGATTCGACGGCGCGAACAAGCTCCACACCACCGCGTCCGTCACGAACTCCCGCGGCAAAATTTTTGTCGGCTGCATGAACTGGTCGCGGTCGTTGAGCCACGTCGCCTTGGGCAGACGCCGCACCATGTGCACCACCATCGCCTGCTCAAAATTTTCCGCCGTCACGGACAACGCGCCCGCGCTCACATACGGTGCCGATAAAAATGCCGTGTAAGTTTGATTTGAAAATTCATTTCCCTTGACCGTCAGCGACGCCAAAAAATTTTCCGCAATTCTGTCGCGGCGGTCTTTGTTACGAGCGGCGACGTTCAATGCTCCCGACAGCGGCGGAAATTTTTTTCGACAAGGCGGACGCTCAATCCATTTGCTTAAAAATTCTTCACGCCGCGCAGGTCGAATAATTTTCTTGCCAACTTTTTCAGCAACCGAATCGTAAACGTCGAGAGAAATTTTTTGAGACTCCAACGCAAGTTGCTCGCCCAAATTCCAAACTAAAAATCCGACGGGGAACTGCGCCTTGCAGCCTTCAAAACTTTTTGAGTTGAGGACGAAGCCGCGCTCAAATTTGAACTTGAAAAATTTATCGCGAAGTCTTTGGTCGTTCGTCGAGTTGAGGTATTTCAGCTTTGAAAAAATTCCGAGCCAGACTTGTCGCTGAGAAAAATCTTTGCTGATTCGGTAAATGAATTGAGAAAATAATTCGCGGCTGACTTCGCCGAGATTTTCTTCCGTCATGAGTTTGCGAATCGCGGTATCAGCCACGCCCGATTTGTTTACGTCAGGGTTGGTGATTTTTTTATTGTTCGCGGTGGCGTAAGGGGGATTGATAAAAATAATCCAGCGGATGTTCGGGTCGGCGAGGTCGTCGCGGAGTTTTTGCGGCAGCTTGTCGGCGGGGTCGTTGAGGTAGTCGAATTGGAAGGCTGTGGCCGCGGGGAAAGTATTTTGGCAGTAGTCCGCCTCGTCCTTAATCAGCGTGGAGATGTAACAGAACTTGAGAGCTTCGGGCGGCACGGCGAATTCCAAATTGCCGGTGCCCGCCGCCATGTCCCAGAGGCGAAAATTTTCTTGCGTCCACCAGCGACCGACGGCGCGCGTGAGATAATCGAAAGCCTTCGCGGCAAAAGAAATTGGCGTGTAAAATTCTCCCGTGAATCGGCGCAGAGAAATTTCGGTGATTCTGTCCATCTTCTGGCGGATGGAAATGATTTCGCGCGCGTCAGAAATTTTCGCGTAATGATTCCAAAAATATTTGTACTCGTCGGGATTGAGGAGCTTCTCGCGGATTTCGCCGTCGCTCATGCGGAAGATGACGCTGTTGTCGTCGACGAGAGAAGTCTTGCCCTGCTCGATGTCCAAGAGAAAATATTCGGAGGGCTTGTGGCCGTTCGCAACCGCGTCGCCGAAAAATTTTTTCCAGTGCCGGAAGACCTGAAAAAAATTTTGAACGGTGATTTGCCGCTTGACGGTGGAGCGATAACGTTGTTTCTTGACGGTGTTGTTGATGAGCGTTTCAAAGGCAAGCTGCTCGTGAAAGTCGGCGAGTTCGTAAACGTGAGCGTGAATGACGGCGTTGAAGTTCGTGAGGTCGGCGACAAGTTTTTTGCAGGGCGCGGAGGGTTTCAAGTCCCAGTCGTAATTTTCTTCGGCGCAGAAGTCGGCAAAGGTTTCGGTCGGGAAGAAGGCGGCGAAATTTTTGGAGACGACGCAAATATTTTCGGAGGGCGCGCGGTCGTCGTCGCCGAGTTTGAGTCGTCGGACGTAATAAAGAGCCTGCGCGATGACTTTGGCGCGGGTCGGCAGGTGGTGAAAATTTTCGTTGAACTTGAACTCGAAAAGGATTTGCTCGGTGTAAAGGTCGACGCGATTTTTCGTGGAGAAGGGCAAGCCGAAAAAATTTACGAAGAGATGCTTGAGCTCCTCCTCGTTCGCCGCGGACGAGATTGTTTCGTAAAGATGTAAATTTTTCTTTCCCATTTGCGCTCACCTCGCCGGCATTGTAAAAAAAATTGCCGCGCACGGCAACAAAATTTTTTCAGAGTTCAATCTCGGCTTGAGCCTCGGCGATTGACCTTCCGTCGGGAAAAATTTTTGCGTTGACGATTTCCTCGACGTCGGTCGCTGCGTCTGCGTGGTAAACAAGTTGCTCGTTACTTGAGCCGCGATAAATATTTATGCCGTCGTCCTCGCGCATGAAGTTGTAATTGGCATACTTGCTGTGATAACAAAATTGTATATCGTCCCAGGTCGCGAGCATTTTCTTGAAGGATTTGAGCGACATGGTCTGCACGGTGACGGGCGTGATGACGTTGAGCCGCCGAAACTGCGCGACGCAATTTGTGCGCGCCTCGTCGGAGTAAAAGCGCAACTCGTCATTATTTTTCGCGAACCAACGCGTCTGCGGATATTTGGCAAGAACTTCTGAGGAAGGCGTACTGTTCTCGGTAATGTCGAACCACTGAAAGTCATTCCAAAACGGACCGAACTCAAAGGGCTCTTGCATTGCCTCGGAGGAAAATTCATCTTTGGGCGTGTAAGTCCCGATACGCTTTAATTTGCAATCAAAAAACATAAACGTCCCGCAACGCGCGCAACGCCAGGCGTAAAAAAATTTTTCCTCGTTCTCCCATTCCAACCAGCCGATATCTTTATTTTCTTTCTCAAGCTCGCGCCAGTCATCAATCATGCAAAAAGTATGTTCGACGGGATATTTGCCTTCGGGCTCGCCGTGATAACGAATTTGAAATCCGCAAAAGCCACAACCCCAGACAGCCATAACAATTCCTCCTATTCCAAAACACGAATTTCCATGCCAGATTCGCCGCGAAACCAAAATTCAACAGGGAAATGAACTTGATTTTTACGCTTTGCCTCTTGATAACCTTCATTAATCGCCTTGAAACCCGCCTCGAAAGTTTCGTGAAACGATATTATGACAATTTTACTGGGAAGTTGTTTGTCTTCGGGTAGTCGTGCAAGTTCATCCGAAATTTGATTGGAAGCCTTTTTGAGTTGCTTTGAAATGGTACTCGAACTTGATGAAATTATTCCTTTAACTTCCGCCATAAATTCATAATCGACAAGCAAATCGGGACGACCGCCCTCTTCCGGTTTTTCATGTAAAAACACAACATACATTCCCAAGCTCATGTAATACTCTGCCGCGATGATTGCGTTTTTGTCCGTGACTTTTTCGTCGTGGCTGTCCTTATAACAGCCGTCTTTTTTTCTTCGGGCTTTGCCGCTTTCTCCGCCGTATCCGCCCTTCAATATCATTTTGCCGGTCGGTTTTCTTCTGCCGATTAATTTTCTTTTCTCGCGCTCGTGCCACATTTCGCTGTAACCGGGAATGTGGATGATTTGAATGTTCGGATGCCTTTTCGGGAGCCAGGCGGGAACTTTTCCGCAGACGACAATGGCGGTCGGATGAATTTTTTCAACCATGGCATTTATGCCGCCGATGAAAAGCCTGTGAGCCTCTCGGTCGCGTCCGAGGCAGTTGGTCGTGACTGCGACAGTGGAATTGTGCGGCAAGCCGTCGAAGCACCACTCCCACGAAGATTCGCCCGCAAAGCCCGCCGTCGGTATCATGGGAATGCCCGCCTGCTGCAGAGCGTAATCGACGAGACGATTTGCGCGGCATTTGGCAATCAAAACTTCTTCGGGATAATCGCGGAACAAACTGAAGTCCGCCGAAATAATTCCCTTCGCTTGCCGCAGAAGCTCCACGTAATCCGAAAAAGAATTGTACAGCCGATGAAAATTTCTTTCCGCCGTGAAGCAGTGATACCAGTAACGCCCCTTTGCCACCGTGGACTTCAGGTAATTGAGCGGATACACCGGCTCTTCGGGAATATAATTCACCTGCGCCAGCTGCGGGAAATTGTATTTGCCTGTCGTCGGATAATCGCCTTCAACAGGCGGGTTGCAAAGAAGTATTTCGAGCCAAGATTTAAATTCGTCATAATCCAATTAATTCACCTCCAAAGAAATGTTAAACGAATTTGGACAAATCGTCAAGTGCAAAAAAATTTTTTTCAAAGAAAAATCCCCCGACGTTCAGCTGAGCGTCGAGGGAAAATTTTTGTCGCGAGAAAAATTTTATGCGTTGTCGAGCGTGGGTTCTTCGTCGAAGAGATAAAGGTAACGGTTCTTGAACTCTTCGGGGCTCATGCGGAAAGCGTTGGCGATGCCGGAGTCGTCGAGGTCGCCGCGCTCCAGGCGAGTCATGAAGCCGCGCGCGATTCTGTAGTGGACGGAATTAATGTTGACTTTGCGGACATAAGTTTTGCCGGTTTCGGGGTCGCGGATGTCTTCGAAGCGCAGCGGCACTGCCTTGTTGTCCTGAATGGTGATGAGTGCCCCGCTCTCGCCGCGCATGAGGAATTGCATTGCCTCGTAGCCGAGATTGCGGGCGTAGTCGATGTCGTAAGCGATGGGTGCCGTGCAGCGGAGTTCGTAGCCGATTTCTTTGTCGACGATAGAAATTTTGATTCCGATTCTCTTGAGCTCTGCCAAAACTTTTTGCTTGAGGATTTCGCCGAAGTCGAGTTCAGCGTAGCGGATGTGGCCGTGCTCGTCGAGTTGGACGTTGCCCAGAGCCGCGAAGTCTTCGTCGGCGATTTTCTCAATGACACCTTCCGCGACGACCGCGACGCCGTAATTTTTGCCGATGAGGTAGCGTTTGACAATCGAGCCGGTGATGATGTCAACGATTTGTTGGAGGCGGATTTTTTCCTGCGGGAATTCTTCGGGGATAATGGTGAGAGCCGCGCCTGCACTTCTGCCCATGCCCAGAGCCAAGTGGCCGGCGGTTCTGCCCATGGCGATTGTGAAGTACCAGCGGTTGTTGGAGGTGTGCGCGTCCTCCATGAGGTTTTGAATCTCAGTCGTGCCGAATGCGCGGGCAGTTTCAAAGCCGAAAGTCGGAATGCCTTCGGGCAGCGGCAGGTCGTTGTCGATTGTCTTGGGGACGTGAACGACGTTAATCGTCCTGCCGAGTTTGCGCGCGTATTCGCTGACGGCCGAGGAGCTGAAGGCGGTATCGTCGCCGCCGATTGTCACGAGGTAGCCGACGCCCAGTTCGGTGAGCGTGTCGACGACTGTGCGCAGGTCGGATTCTTTTTTGGTCGGGTTGAAGCGCGACATGCGAAGAATGCAGCCGCCCGTCAGGTGAATGCGATTGACGGCCGCCGCGTCGAGGCGAATGTAACTTTTCTCGCCGCGCCCCAAGTGCGAGAAGCCGTCGTACATGCCCAGGACGTCCCAGCCGTGACGATTTGCCGTGTTCGTGACCGCGTTGATGACCGCGTTGATGCCGGGCGCAGGACCGCCGCCGCAAACTATCGCAACAACATTTCTTACTCCAATCATTTAACATGCTCCTTTCAAGCTGTGAAGAAATTTGCTCAAAACTTCGCCGCCCGAAGAAATTTTTCCTGCCGCGCCAAAAGAAAAATCCCCGCCGATTTTGACGGGGAAATTTTTTGGGGGGGCGTTCAATGTGAGGAGGGTTTCATTTGCCGAGTTACTTTTCACTGAAGGTTTAATCTGTCGTCATTTACCAGCTCCTTTGTGCTTTGAATTTTTTTTCTGCCCTTTATACGTTGCCCGACGGATTTTGTTACACGCGGCGAAAAAATTTTTTCATCCTGCCGCGCCAAAAGAAAAATCCCCGCCGATTTTGACGGGGAAATTTTTTTTGGGGGTATTCAATGTGATGGGGATGGTTTTATTCGTCGAGTCGCTGCTCGCTGAAAAATTAATCTGTCGTCATCTGCCAACTCCTTTGTGCTTTGAATTTTCTTTCTGCCCTTTATACGTTGCCCGACGGATTTTGTTACACGCTCCAAAAAATTTTTATCGGGCGAGGAACTTGAGGCCGTCCCGGATGGACGGCCCCGCCCGCGTAATGAGCGTGACGCGAATTCAGCGGGCAACATCACGCCGCGGGTGGTCTTAACGTCCGAGTCACGAGCGAGGAGCCGCCCCTGCGAGGTGTCCTTTTCTTTTGCAACTTTTCTTTTGGACAAGCAAAAGAAAAGTTGAATTCAAAAACAAAAGTCATTGAACATTCAATCGAAGGAACAAGCCGCAATTCTCGTCAAATCACACACGCGCAAAAAAAATCCGACAGCCGAATGACCGTCGGAGATTTTCATTTTGAAATTGATTCAAGGATACCGTTGACGAATCGCCCTGAATCGTCGGTTCCGTATCTTTTGGCAAGCTCGACCGCCTCATTGATTGCGACGCCCTTCGGGAGTGCCGGCTCAACGAATTTCATTTCGTAAACGGCGAGCCGCAAAATATTTCTGTCCGCTGCCATGAGCCGCGGCAACTGCCAGCCTTCCTTCAAGTGCGCCGTGATGATTCCGTCAATCTCTTCCAGGCGCGCGCGCGTCCCTTTGACTGTGCCTTCGATATATGCCAAATCTTTTTTCGTCAGCCGCGGGTTGTCCTCGAACATGGTTTCAATCGCCAAGTCCTCGCACTCCTCGCGCCTTTCCTCCTCGAAATTAAAATCCAGCTGAAACAACGCCTTGAATGCTGCCTCGCGTGCAAATTTGCGGCTCATATCTTCTCCTAACCACTAACCCTCTGAATTACCAACGCTGAATCTTCTCCGGCAAAACTTCGTCGAGCTTCATGAGAATTTTTTCAATCAAGTCGTCCTTGCTGTCGAAGCGCGACCCGATAAACAGCCCGATTGTCCCGCACAGGAGGATGAACAGCGTGTTGAAAAACCCGATAAGCAAAATCGCGCCGCCCGTGACCAGCCCCGTGATGAATCCGATTTTCCGCGTGCGGTGCGATTCAAACAGGTCGATAACAAAATTTTTTATCGCCACGAACATTCAAATCACCTCACGCGCCGCCTGGGAGCGACGGCCTGCTGAACTATCTGTTTGACTTTGACTTCGACGGGCACGTAAAAATCTGCGCCCACAAAATTTTTCAGGGCGGAATTGATTGCCATGTCCGCCGCCAGTGACGCTTTCGGCGCGGAAAATCCCTCCGACAAAATCGCCGTCATGCGAATCCTCAGCGGCGTCACGGTGCTCACGGTTTTCTCGACTGCAAGATCTGCCTCGTGAATTTCTTTGAGCTCCGACACCGCGCGCTTGGCGATTTTTTCTATCGTCGCGAACTCCACGTGAATCATTCCGAAGTCCGTTTGCTTTAACAAAAATTCTCCGCTGCTCGTCCGTGCCGCCGAAAGTGTCACGACCTTTTGGGTTTTCTTTAAAATTTTTCCAAGCAAATCTTTTAACATATCGGCACCTCAAACGACACGCTTTTCGCGTTCGACAATCGCATGTGTTATTTCGTTTACTTTGACTTCGACGGGCACGTTCGGGAGCTCAAGGGCGGTGCTCAATGCGGCGTCCACTGCGGCGACCACGGCCTCGCTGACTCGCGGCGCGGAAAATCCTTGACCGAGTGTTATCGTCAGCTTAATTTTAATCGGCATCGCGCCGTCCTGCCTGTGAAGGGTTGCTTCGACTTCGCGCACGCCGTTGATTGTAATCGCCGCCCGTTCGACGAGGCCGACAATCGCCGGCACCGTGACTTTGACTTCGCCGGAGCCGCCCGCCTCCAGATGAACGTCGTTTGACATAATCGACGAACTTTTGCGCCGCGAAAAAATTCCCGTCAAGAGAATCAAACTCGCAAACATCATTGCCGCCAACGCCGCCAAAGTTTCTTCGCGCCCGATTATGAATTCAAGTTCGTTGCGCCAAAGGTTTGCCGGTATCAAGTTCAGGCACACGCCCGCGCAGATAACCAACGCCGCCATAATTATCAGGACGTAAAAAAGTAGTATAAGGCGTCGAATTATCCCCATAAAACTTCCTCACCTCCCGACGAAATAAAATCTCGTGAACTCAATGGACGCGCGTCTCGTCCTCTTTGGTTTCTTCTTCGGGGAAGCTGACGCCTTGAACGTGAACGTTGACTTCGACGACCGAAAGGCCGGTCATGGTCTCGATTGCGCGCTTGATGTTCTCTTGCGCCGCCAACGCAACGTCGGGGATTCTCGCGCCGTACTTGACGATGATGAACAAATCGACGGCCGCCTCGCGTTCGCCGACTTCGACCTTAACGCCCTTGGAGAAATTTTTGCGACCGAGCATTTCGGCAATGCCGCCGACCACGCCGCCGCTCATGCCCGCGATGCCGTCAATTTCCGTGGCCGCGAGTCCCGCAATGATGCTTACGACCTCGTCCGCAATTTTTATCGCGCCAAGTCCTGCGTCGCTTTTCACCAAATCTTTTTCGTTGTCCATGATGAACCTCCTAATTTCTTTGTGACAGTTGCCACTTTTCCTGAATTATTCGCCGCCCCGTCGAATTCCCCTGCCGCCGCCGAAATATTTCTGATTTTAATCAACGAGTGTCAGAAAAATTTTTTCCTAACTCCTAACTCCTAACTAAAAAAATCCCCGCGATGTGCAAGGGATTTCTCTCAAAGATGATTACGCTTGAACGTTTTGTTGAAAAGTTCTTCGTCCATATTTTTTATGGCGTCGTCGAGGATTTCAATCATCTCTTGACGGTGCCGCCGCAAATTCCCCGCGATTGGCACGGAGTCCATGGAGTGCGCCGCCCAAAAATAAGTGTCGGGCAAGTCAAGATTTTCGATGAGAATTTTTTCTTCGGTCAGGATTTCGGTTTCGCCTGCGGGAATAAATTTTCCGTCGCGAACGTCCTCGGCGAGCTTGGTGTCTTTGAAGGCGGTCATGGTATTGATTAAAATCGAAGTCGGTTTGATTTCGTTGAGCAATTTTGCCGAAGCGATTGCGTTCTCAGCTCCGCGATTTTTTCCTGCGGCACCGAGCATGAGCAAAGCCATGTGACGAATCCCGATTCGATTCAGCCTGTCGCATTGGCGGCGGACGTCCTCGACGGTGTTGCCCTTGTTGAGATTTTTAAGCACGTCTTCCAGCCCGCTCTCAACTCCGACGTATAAATCGTTCACGCCCAAATTTTTCAGCCGCTCCAGCTGCGCGTCGGTCTTCGACATGATGTTCCTGATTGCCGCGTACATGGAAACGACTTTGACGTTCGGCAAAAAATTTTTTATCAGATTTATCACGCGCTCAAGGTTCGAGGCGGACACGGCAAAGGGATCTGCGCCCACCAGATAAATCCGCTCGACAGCCGCGCAGGACGCGCCGTTCACGCAGCGGATTTCTTCCAGCCATGCCTCAATCTCTTCCGCCGAAAGCATTCGGAACTTGATGCCCTTGTACATATTGCAAAAGCGGCAGCGATTGTGACTGCAGCCTTCCGTCACGGGCAGGAGCAAAGTGTAAGCCTCAATCGGCGGACGATAAATCGTTCCGTTGTAATTCAACGCCATGAAAATTTCTCCTCACATAATCGGATTCACGTCGCGGTGCCGACGCAATTTTTCTTCGCCGACCTCGTCGATGATTTGGTCAATCGCCGCAATAATTTCGTCGCGCTTTTCGGGCAGCTCGGCCTTCACGAAGAACGGCATGGAGATGTGGTCGCTCAGGAAGACCGTGTGATTGGAGAGCCGCCGCAAAAATTCTTGCATCTCGCGGAGCCGCTCGACTTCGCCCGCCTCGACGAACTTTCCCTTCTGCCGCCGGTAAAAAAGATTCGTGCCGGGCACCAGCGTCAGCGACGAAACTTCAATCATGGAAATATTTATCCCGTCGTAAAGTTCAGCCGTCTTTTGCGCGTGGCTCAAGCCGTAATTTTTTCCGCCCAAGCCGTTTAAAAAATTCGCGATAATCGGCATGCCCGACGCCGTCAACTTCTCCAGCTGCTCGCGGGCGGTCTTCGCGTCGTAACCTTTGTGCGTCCGTTTTAAAATTTCGTCGTCGCCGCTCTCCACGCCCAGATACGGATTTTCGTAACCGACCTTTCTCAGCTCGCGCAACTGCTCGACCGTCTTGTCGATAAAATTATCAATGCGCGCATAACCGCCGATTGTCTTGACGCTCGGAACGTGTTTGTGAATCAGATACGCCGTCTGCATTAAGGTATCGTAGCTCGCGACGAAGGCGTCGGCACTCTGCAGAAAAATTCTTTCGGGCGCGCCAAAGTACATCGGGATTTCTTGAATGTCCGCGGCGATTTCATCCATGGGCGAAAGTTTGAACGCGCACTGCTTGAAATATCCGCAGAAAGTGCAAGACTTGTGGGAGCAGCCGCTTGTGACTTGCAAGAAGCCGGAGCGCGCCTCGTAGGGCGGGCGATTGATTCCCGTCGTGAAATGCATTCAATCACGTCCTTTCAAAACGATTTGTGCGCGGGCGTCCGATAACACATGTCAAAAAATTTTTTCATTGTCACACGCGCCTTTACATTAACTTTTCGCCAAATTATAATCGTCGCGGGAAGAATTTCAAGGAGAGAGTTTTTTCTGCGCCACGCAGATTTTTCTCAGCTTTTGACGGGGAGCGATTTGAATGGGAAAAAATTTTTCGTCCGCGAACAAAAATTTGTATGACGACAAGTGCCCGATACTTTTCGCGATGGAAATGTTGGGCTCGAAGTGGAAGCTGCCGATAATCTGGTATTTGGCGACCGCCGAGGAAAAAACTTTGCGATACAACGAACTGCGCCGGCGCGTCAAAGGAATAACGACGACGATGCTCAGCAAGTGCCTGCGGGAATTGGAGCAGGACAAAATCATTTCGCGTCGGCAGTTCAACACGATTCCTCCGACGGTCGAGTACACTTTGACGGCGGCGGGAATTTCGTTGATTCCGGCGTTGGATTCGCTGAATTCATGGGCAGAAGTTCAAATGACAAAAAATTAATCCCCCGCGAGTTGCGAGGGATTTTTTTCGTGGAAAATTTTTTCGCGGACTTCACGGGCGAGGAGCGGCTTAAAAATTTTTTTCATAACTCCTAACTCCTAACTAAAAAAAATTTCCCCTGCCAAAAATTGACGGGGGATTTTTTTACAGAACTTTGTAAGTGAGCGTCGTGCGCCCGATTAAAATTTTGTCGCCGTCGCGGAGCTCGTGGCGGCTTATCGGACGCTTATTGACGAAGGTGCCGTTCAAGCTGCCCGCGTCGTAAAGGATGTGGCGGTGTCGCTCGTAAGCAATGTAAGCGTGAATCCGTGACGCGCTCTCGTCGGCCAGCACGAAGTCGTTGGTCTCTTTGCGTCCGAGATAAATTTGTCGTTCGCCGAAGACAATCTCCCGCGTCTTGTAATCGGTGAGCAGCGCGAGATTGTATTCGACCTTGCGCGTCGGAGCACTGCGCATCGTCTCGATGATTTTGCTTTTGTTTGCGATAATCGTTTGGTCGTCGTCGGAGGAATCGGCGTCTTCAATCAGCGTGTGAGAGAGCACGTCGTTCTCCAGATTAATCGTGTCCTCTTCCAAGCCGCTTTCGTCGACGTAACTCGACACGATGACAATCGCGTTGTCGTCGGCGGTCATTTTTTTTATTTTGACGGAGAGCGCGCCTTCCATGAAACAATTTTCGCGAATGACTTTGCGCTCGACCGCCTCGTGCAGAGATTTAATCAAACGCGCGGCACTCAAGCGGTGGCAGTCCTCTTCGCTGAGATAAATCGTGTAAGAGTTCGGAACGAGGCTTTCTCTGTTCTTTTGCTTGGCGACTTCGCGCTCCAATGCTTTTATCAATTCGTTGGGCTCGACCTCGCCGCGTCGCTGAAAAAAATTTGCCAGCTGCCCGAGTATCTTGTTTGCCGCCCTCAACTGCACCACCTCCAAAAAAAATTAGGAATTAGGAGTTAGGAATTAGTAATTAAAACTGCAACGTTCATTCCTAATTCCTCATTCCTAATTCCTAATTGCTTTTACACCAGCTCAATCAAAACCATGGGCGCAGCGTCTCCGCGGCGGGGCGCAAGCTTCAAAATCCTGGTGTAGCCGCCCGCGCGTTCGCTGTACTTTCCGGGAATCTCCTCGAAAATTTTATGGACAACGTCGACGTCCGCGACGAGATTTATTGCTTGGCGGCGTGCGCTCAGGTCTCCGCGCTTGGCGAGCGTCACGACTTTGTCAGCGAATTTGCGAATTTCTTTGGCGCGCGCCTCCGTCGTCTCTATCCGCTTATACTCGAACAGTGCACTGAGCAAGCTCTTGAACATGGCCTTGCGTGCGCCGCTGTTCCTTCCGAGTTTTCTATAACTCATCAAGTTTCCTCCTTCCTGCGAAAGTTATTCGTCCATCATGTTGTTCACACCCGGCGGGTTCGGCGACTGCTTAAATGACACGCCGAGCAAATTCATCGTGTGTTTAATCTCTTCAAAAGACTTGCGCCCGAGGTTGCGGAACTTCATCATCTCTTCTTCGGTCTTGTCGACCAAATCGGCGACGATATGAATGCCCGCCCTCTTCAAGCAATTCGTCGAACGAACGGACAACTCCAGCTCTTCGATTGGCTTGGTGAGATTTTTATCCATCGCCAAAGAATTTTCGTCGTCGAGCTCTCTTGCGGACGGCGAATCACTCTCGTCGACCTCGTCGAAGGAAACGGTGTCCATGCTCTTGAAAAGATTCATGTGCGCAATCATAACCGCCGACGCCTTGGCGACAGCTTCTTCGGGGCGAAGTGTGCCGTTCGTCCAAACTTCCAGCGTGAGCTTGTCGAAGTCCATCTCGTTGCCCACGCGCGTGTCTTCGACGTTGTAGTTGACGCGCAACACCGGCGAGAAGATTGAGTCAATCGGAATGGTGCCGATGATGTCGTCGGGATTTTTATTTTTCTCCGCCTGATCATAACCGCGCCCGCTGCGAGCCGTCATTTCGATTTTAAGTTTGCCGGTCTCGTTGAGCCAGGCGATGTGCAAATCGGGATTGAGAATCTCAATGCTGGGGTCGCAGTCGATATCCTCTGCGGTGACTTCTCTGCGCCCGCCCTTGTGCACGCCGGCTTTAATCTCTTCCTCAACGTCGACGTCGATTCGCAGCGTGTAAGTCCTCGGCGGCAAGGCAATGATTTGCGCAAAAGGTTGAGCCGCAGGATTTTTTTCCTCGTCGAGCTTCAGGCACAACTGCTTGATGTTGAGCACGATGTTGGTCACATCTTCGCGCACGCCGGGTATCGTCGAGAACTCATGGAGCACGCCGTCAATCCGAATCGACGTGACGGCCGCGCCTTCCAAGGACGACAGGAGCATTCGGCGAAGACTGTTGCCGATTGTAATTCCGTAGCCGCGCCCGAGCGGTTCGCAGACAAATTTTCCGTAGCAACCGTCGTCGCTGATTTCGACCATCTCAATCCTCGGCGGCTTTTGTCCTTCGTTCTTATCGTTGTCAATCACAACAAATCCGCTCCTTTCACAGAAAATCTGTCGGGCGAATTATCTGGAGTACAACTCAATGATTGACTGCTCATTGACGGGAATGTCGCTGATGTCTTCGCGGGTCGGGAAACGAGTGACGGTGCCCTTGAGGTTCGCCTGATTGGAATCGAGCCACGGCGGAGCGCTGAGGGCATTGTTGACTTCCTTAATCGCCTTGAAAATTTCTTTGCCCTGACTTTTCTCGCACACTTCGACGACGTCGCCGACTTTGACGAGCGCGGAGGGAATGTCGACGCGCTTGCCGTTTACGGTTATGTGACCGTGAGTGACGAATTGCCGAGCCTGACGGCGCGTGCTGGAAAAGCCCATGCGGAAGACGACGTTATCGAGGCGGCGTTCGAGCAGGACGAGAAGATTTTCGCCGGTGACGCCGGGCATCTTCTTTGCCTTCTCATAATAATTTCTGAACTGACGTTCGAGCACGCCGTAGATAAATTTTGCCTTCTGCTTCTCTTTGAGCTGCAAGCCGTACTCGCTGACTTTGCGGTTCATGCGCTGTTGCGGATGTTTCTTCTCGCTGACTTTGCGCGAACGACCGATGACCGCCTGTTCAATTCCGAGTGCGCGGCAGCGTTTTAATGCGGGAGTTCTATCGATTGCCATATTTGCACCTCCAAATTAAACTCTGCGACGTTTGGGCGGACGGCAGCCGTTGTGGGGAATGGGCGTGACGTCTTTAATCATGTTGACTTCGAGCCCCGTGGCCTGCAGCGAGCGGATTGCCGCCTCACGACCTGCGCCGGGTCCTTTGACGTAAACTTCGATTTGCTTCAAGCCGTGTTCCATTGCCGCCTTGGCAGCGGTCTCTGCCGCCATCTGCGCGGCGAAGGGAGTGGACTTGCGGGAGCCGCGGAAGCCCAAGCCGCCCGCCGACGCCCAAGAGATTGCGTTGCCGCTTTTGTCGGTGAGCGTGACAATCGTATTGTTAAACGTGGAGCTGATGTGCGCCACGCCGTATTCGATATTCTTGCGAACTTTTTTCTTGGCGCGAACTGTTCTTTTTGTTGCCACCTGTTTAGCCTCCTTTTAATTAGGAGTTAGGAGTTAGGAGTTAGGAGTTAGAAGCTAACAGCTAACAGCTAACGGCTAACAACTATTCTTTCTTCTTGCCCTGGACGAGTTTCTTGGGACCCTTGCGAGTCCTGGCGTTGTTCTTGGTGTTCTGTCCACGAACAGGGAGACCGAGACGGTGACGGCGTCCGCGATAACAGCCAATATCAATGAGTCGCTTGATGTCCATCTGGATATCGCGGCGGAGGTCGCCCTCCACGACGAAATTGTGGTCGATGGCATCACGAAGTTTAACAACATCGTCATCCGTGAGATCTTTCGTGCGGGTGTCGGGGTTGACGCCTGTCATCGCCAAAATTTTCTGCGACGTCGGCAGCCCGATTCCGAAAATGTACGTGAGAGCGTATTCGATTCTCTTGTCACGGGGCAAATCTACACCGGCTATACGTGCCATAATTTTTTCACCTCCTTAACCTTGACGCTGTTTGTGCTTGGGATTTTCGCAGATAACCATGACGCGCCCTTTGCGCTTGATGATTTTGCATTTGTCGCACATCTTTTTGACTGACGGTCTGACTTTCATAATGCCGCCTCCTAAACGATTCGATAATGTATCACGTTTGCTGGTTGTTGTCTAGAATTATTTGAAACGGTAAGTGATTCTTCCGCGCGAGAGGTCGTAAGGCGTGAGCTCGATTGTAACTTTGTCGCCGGGGAGGATTCGGATAAAGTTCATGCGGATTTTCCCCGACACGTGCGCCAAGACCTTGTGCCCGTTCGCCAGCTCGACTTGGAACATTGCATTCGGCAGAGCCTCCAAGACTTTGCCCTCGACTTCGATAACGTCTTGCTTTGACATGATTGTCGCCTCCGGTTCAATCTTTCACCGAGGAGAGGACGCTAACGAGATCTTCGGTGACTTTGTCTATCGCTTGTCTGCCGTCAATTTCGGTGTAAATGCCCGCGCCTTTGTAGTAATCGATGAGCGGGCGGGTGGACGCCTCGTAGACGCTGAGACGTTTCTTCATGGTCGCCTCGTTGTCGTCGCCGCGCTGATATAATTCTCCGCCGCAATCGTCGCAAGTGCCGGCAACTTTCGTCGGGTGGAATTTCACGTGATAAGTTGCGCCGCAGTTCTTGCAGATTCGACGACCGACCGCGCGTTCAATCAAATCCTCGGCGGGTACGTGAATGTTCAAAACCTGCGTGAGTTTCATTCCGAGTTCGGCGAGAATTTTTTTGAGAGCGTCGGCCTGCTCGACCGTGCGCGGGAAGCCGTCAAGGATGAAACCATTCTTGCAGTCGTCCTTTGCCAGCCGCTCACGAACGATTCCGATTGTCACCTCGTCGGGCACGAGTTTGCCTGCGTCCATGCAAGCCTTGGCTGCCTTGCCGAGCTCCGTGCCTTCTTTGACCGCCGCGCGGAACATGTCGCCCGTCGAGATTTGCGGGATTGAAAATTTCTTTACGAGTTTGGCCGCCTGTGTACCTTTGCCGGCACCGGGAGGCCCCATCATCAACAATTGCATTTTGGTTTCCTCCAAAATTTATTTCATGAAGCCTTCGTAATGCCGCATAACGACCATCGCTTCGATTTGTTTCATTGTGTGGAGTGCGACGCTCACGACAATCAAAAGTGCCGTGCCTCCGAAGTATACGCCTTGAATGTGAGTCGCTCCGCCGATTAAATTTGGCAACACCGCGATGAACGCCAAGTACAGCGAGCCCGCCGTCACCAGCCGAGTGAGCACGTAATCGACGTAATCCGCCGTCGGTTGCCCCGGTCTTATCCCCGGAATGAACGCGCCGTATTTCTTCAGGTTGTCAGCCATGTCAGGTATCTTGACCGTGACCGCCGTGTAAAAGTACGTGAAGAAAATTATCAGCACGACGTAGATTGACGTTTGCAGCGGCGTGCCCCACTGGAGATGAGCCGCCAACTTTTGAATCGTCGGATTGTCAATGAACTGAACGACCGTTATCGGGAACATGAGCACGCTCGACGCGAAGATAATCGGGATGACGCCGGCGGGGTTGACCTTCAGCGGCAAATGACTTTGATGACCGCCGTAAGCTCTGGCTCCGACCACGCGCTTGGCGTAGGTTATCGGGATTCTCCTCAACGCCGCCTCGACGTAAATGACGAACACGATCATTGCGATTGCTATCAGCGCGAAGAGCACGACGCTGAAATAATTTATCGTGCCCGCCTGAACGTACTGGTAAATCGTCGCGATATTTTTCGGGAGAGCCGCCACGATGCCCGCGAAGATTATCAGCGAGATTCCGTTGCCGACACCTTGCGCGGTTATCTGTTCGCCAATCCACATGAGGAGCGTCGTGCCCGCCGTCAACGTTATGGCGATTATCAAAATGTTCACGGGGTTTGGATTGAGGATTGCCGCCTTGAGACCGATTGACATGCCGATTGCCTGCGCGAACGCCAGCACAACCGTCAACTTCCTCGTGATGCGCGTCGTTTTCTTGTGACCCTCCGCGCCTTCCTTCGACCATTGCTCCAGCGTCGGGATGACGACCGTCAACAGCTGCATGATAATCGCCGCGTTGATGTAAGGCGTGATACTCATTGCGAAGATTGAGAACTTGCTGAACGCGCCGCCGGAGAATAAATCCAACAGCCCGAACAGACTCCCGTTGTTGAAGAGCTGCTCGATGGCCGTCGGATCTACTCCGGGGACGGGAATGTGCGTGCCCATTCGGAACACCGCGAACATTATCAGCGTGAAAATTATTCGCTGCCTAAGCTCAGGAATCTTAAAGATGTTTGACAGAGCCGACAGCACTTCAAATCACCTCAGCTGTCCCGCCGGCCGCCTCAATCTTTTGAAGGGCAGTCTTCGTAAAACCCTGCGCCTTTACGTTCAATTTCTTGGTCAATTCACCGTCGCCGAGAATTCTCACGCCGTCGAGGACGTTCTTGAGAATTCCGATTTCGACGAGCGCAACCGCGTCAACCGTCGTGTCGTCGTCAAAGATGTTGAGCTGGGCGACGTTGACTTCGGCATATTCCTTGCGCCAAATATTTTTGAAACCGCGTTTGGGCAAGCGACGATAAATCGGCATCTGCCCGCCTTCGAAGCCGGGACGAACGCCGCCGCCGCTGCGAGACTTCTGACCTTTGTGGCCGCGCCCCGACGTTTTGCCGCAACCCGAGCCCGTGCCGCGCCCGACGCGTGTTGCGTCTTTGCGAGAGCCTTCCGCAGGTTTAAGTTCATGCAATTTCATCAGCTAAACCCCCTTCCGATTTATTTTTCGAGTGCAACCTTGCCTTCGTCGGCGACTTCTTCGACCTTCACGAGATGTTCGACCTTGTGAATTTGTCCGCGAATCGTCGGGGAGTCCGGCAGAATCGAAAAGGAATTCAACTTGCGCAAGCCGAGCGAGCGAACTGTTCTGCGCTGAGTTTCGGGGCGACCGATTACGCTTCTGACCAATGTTATTTTCAATTTAGCCACGTGTCGACCCTCCTCAGTTAAAAAGCTCCGCAACAGTTTTGCCGCGCATTTCGGCGACAACTTCCGCACGCTTCAACATTTTCAAACCTTCGAGCGTCGCCCGCACCATGTTGTTGGGATTGGACGAGCCGAGAGATTTCGTCAAGATGTCGTGGACTCCGGCCAGCTCCAAAACCGCACGCGCGGGACCGCCCGCGATAACGCCGGTACCTTTGGACGCGGGGCGCAACATGACTCTGCCCGCGCCGAAGACTCCGACCACGCCGTGAGGTATCGAACGCTCTTTGAGCGCGACCTCAATCAAATTTTTCTTCGCGTCGTCGACGCCCTTGCGAATCGCTTCGGGGACTTCAGCCGCTTTGCCCAGACCGACGCCGACTTTGCCGTTGCGGTTGCCCACGACGACCAACGCGCTGAAAGAAAATCTGCGACCGCCTTTAACGACCTTGGCGACACGATTTATAAAGACAACCTTCTCCTCGAATTCGGGAGTTTCAGTTTCATTTCGGGGCATTAGTTCAACCTCCCTCGTTTAGAATTTGAGACCGGCTTCGCGAGCCGCCTGCGCCAGAGCCGCAACGCGCCCGTGGTAGATGTAGCCGCCGCGGTCAAAGACGACCTCGGTGATACCTTTTTCGAGAGCCTTTTTGGCAATGGCCGCGCCGACTTCTTTGGCCGCCGCGATGTTGCCGCCCGCTCCTTTGAAGTCTTTATCGAGAGAGCTTGCCGCCGCGAGCGTCACGCCCTTATCGTCGTCGATGACTTGCGCGTAGATGTGCTTGAGACTGCGGAACACATTCAAGCGCGGACGCTCTGCCGTGCCCGCAACACGATTGCGAACGCGCAAATGTCTCTTTTGGCGAGTTTCGTTTTTATCTGCCTTCAGAAGCACTCCGTCTTCCTCCTTCGCCGTAGAATAAAAATTTTTCAATCAGTCACGGAAATCGTCATGCTCCGCGATAACTTCAATCTCGTTGCCTTCGGGGTCGACAACAACCGCTTCGTAGTAGCCGTCGCCGGTTGTGCGTGCGCCGCTGACAACGATAACGCCGTCCGCGTCGAATTTCTTCATCATGTCGTCAACGTCCTTGCGGTCGCCGACGCAAATCGCGAGGTGGTGGTAACCCGTGCGGTAGCGAATTTTTTCGGGGTCGGCGGAGCTGTTGCGCGTCATAATTTCGATGCGCGAGCCGTCGCCGAAATTCAAGAAGTAATTGCTGAAGTCGTTGCGGAAGTTGGTGTACTTGGAGCCTGCCTTCGCGTTGAAGTACTTAACGAAGAAATCTTTCTCCGCCTCCAAGTCATTAACATACATGGCAATATGGTCAATCTTCATGGTATTGCCTCCGTTCTGTCAGAAACAAATTCAGTTGCCGAAGTTACCCGCGAGAAGTTCAATCTCGTTGCCTTCGGGGTCAGTCACGATGCTTGCGTAGTAGCCGTCGCCCGTTTTCCTCGGAGCAGCCACGATAACCATTCCGTCATCTTCCAATGTGCGCGTGATTTTGTCGACAGCTTTTTCGTCGCCGACGTTGAGCGCAATGTGATGATAACCGGAGCGATACTTTTCTTTCTTCGGGTCAAACATGCCGGTGCGGTGCATAATTTCAAAACGCGAGCCGTTGTCGAATGTAAGGAAATAACTTGTGAAGTCGCTGCGAAAGTTGGTGTACTTCTCGCTTGCCTTCGCGCCGAAATATTTCATGAAGAATTCTCTTTCGACTTCCAAGTTGTTTACGTAGATGGCAACATGTTCAATGTTCATGATTATGCCTCCGTCCGATTACTTCTTGCCCTTGGCGCCTGCTTTGCCTTCCTTGCGGCGGATGTGTTCGCCCGCGTATTTAATACCTTTGCCCTTGTAGGGTTCGGGCTCGCGCCAGCCGCGAATGTTGGCAGCGACCGCGCCGACGAGTTCCTTGTCGATTCCGTGGACGGTTATCGTCGTGGCGGAGGGAGCCTCAAGCGTGATACCTGCGGGCGGCTCAATGATGACAGGGTGGGAGTAGCCCAGCGACAGGTTCAAGTTCTTGCCCTGCTTTGCGGCACGATAGCCGACGCCGGCAATTTCAAGATTTTTCGTGAAGCCTTGGGTCACGCCGACGACCATGTTGTTGATAAGCGTGCGGCTCAAGCCGTGCAGACTTCTGTGCGTTTTATCGTCCGAGGGGCGTGCCACCGTCAAGACGCCGTCCTCAATGCTTATTTTCATTTCCGTGGAGATCTTGCGGGACAATTCGCCCTTGGGACCTTTGACGTGCACCAGATTATCTTCGCCGACACTTACGGTGACGCCGGCGGGAATGTGTATCGGTGCTCTTCCAATTCGAGACATGTCAGCACCTCCAAAAAAATTTCTTACCAGACGTAAGCGATGACCTCGCCGCCGAGCCCCGCTTTGCGAGCCTGCTTGTCGCTCATGATTCCTTGCGACGTGGAGATAATCGCGATACCGAGCCCGCCGAGCACGCGAGGAAGATCTTTCCTCTTGGTGTATTGGCGGAGCCCCGGTCTGGAGATGCGCTTGATGCCCGTGATAACTTTTTCGCGTTCGGGGCCGTACTTGAGCTTGACCGTGAGAATGCCCTGTTTGTTGTCTTCGGCGAAAGCGTAGTCTTTGATGTAACCTTCGCGCTTAAGCACGTCCGCGATAGCGATTTTGATTTTCGAGCCGGGAATTTCCACTTTCTCGTGGTAGACAGAATTTGCATTGCGAATGCGCGTGAGCATGTCCGCAATAGGATCAGTCATTGCCATAGGGAACCGATATCCTCCTTTCAAGTTTAAAAAATTTTACCAGCTTGCTTTGGTGATGCCGGGGATAGCTCCGGCGTAGGACTGAACACGGAAGCAGATACGGCACATTTCAAACTTGCGGATGTAGCCGTGGGGTCTGCCGCAGATTTTGCAACGGTTATACTTGCGGGTAGAGAATTTCGGTTCCTTGCTCCACTTTTCGATTAAAGCTTTCTTCGCCATTTGATGACTCGCCTCCCCTCAAGCGTTCGCGAACGGCATGCCCATGAGCGCGAGGAATTCTCTTGCCTCTTCGTCGGTGTTGGCCGTGGTCACGATGATGATGTCCATGCCGCGAATCTTATCAATCTTGTCGTAGTCAATTTCCGGAAAGATGAGCTGTTCCTTGACGCCGATCGCGTAATTGCCGCGACCGTCGAAAGATTTTCTGCTGACGCCGCGGAAGTCGCGAACACGCGGCAGGGCAATGTTCATGAACTTGTCGAGGAACTCATACATGCGGCGACCGCGCAGAGTGACTTTGCAGCCGATTGCCATGCCGGTACGGAGTTTCCACGCCGCCAAAGATTTTCTCGCGCGAGTGATGACGGGTTTCTGACCTGCGATTTGCGTCAAATCCGCGATTGCCGATTCGAGAGCTTTGGCATTGCCGACCGCGTCGCCGCACGCCATGTTGATGACGATTTTTTCAAGCTTCGGCACTTGCATGACGTTCTTGTAGGAAAATTTTTTCGTCATTGCTCCGACGACTTCGTTTTTGTACTTGTCCAAAAGTCTGCTCATATTTCCACCTCCTTACTCGATGACCTCGCCGCATTTTTTGCAGACGCGGGAATTTTTGCCGTTGACTTCCTTGTGCCCGACGCGCGTGGGTTTGTTGCAGGCGGGACAGATGAGCTGAACTTTGCAAGCGTGCAGAGGCATTTCCTTGGTGATTATGCCGCCGTTCGGAACCTTGAGGCTCGGCTTGCTGTGGCGTTTGACTTTGTTGACGCCTTCGACGACGACCTTGCCTGCCTTGGGCATTGCGGTGATGATTTTGCCCTGCTTGCCCTTGTCCTTGCCCGAAAGGACGACGACCGTGTCGCCCTTCTTGACATGAAGTTTAATCAGTGACAACTCGGCACCTCCTTTCTTTTACAAAACTTCGGGTGCGAGGGAAATAATTTTCATGAAATCTTTCTCGCGCAGTTCGCGGGCGACGGGTCCGAAGATACGAGTGCCGCGCGGCGTTTTGTCCTCTTTGATGATGACTGCCGCGTTCTCGTCGAAACGGATATAGGAACCGTCGGGGCGGCGCAAACCTTTCCTGCTGCGAACGACGACCGCTTTAACGACGTCGCCCTTTTTGACTTGACCGCCGGGCGTCGCGGATTTGACGGACGCAACGATTATGTCGCCGATGTTTGCGTAACGCCTGAACGAGCCGCCGAGCACGCGAATGCACATGATTTCCTTGGCGCCGGTGTTGTCGCCGACGTTCAATCTGCTCTGCTGCTGAATCACGTTTTATCCTCCCTTCTTTCAGGATTTAGGATTTGGGATTTAGGATTTAGAGGATTTAACTCCTAACTCCTAACTCCTAACTCCTAACTCCTAACTCCTCACTTCGCCTTCTCGACGATTTTGACGAGCCGCCAACGTTTTTCCTTGGACAACGGACGCGTCTCCATGATTGAAACTTTATCGCCGACCTTAGCTTCGTTGTTCTCGTCGTGCGCCTTGAACTTCACCGTGCGCTTGACGGATTTTTTGTAGAGTTTGTGTTGAATGAGCTCTTCGATTGCCACGACGATGGTCTTTTGCATTTTGTCGCTGACGACCTTGCCGACGCGGACTTTGCGCTCGTTGCGTTTTTCTTCGCTCACGTTATCGCCCTCCGTTTACTGTCTGATTTTGAGTTCGCGTTCGCGCTGAATGGTTTTGACTTGCGCGATGGAGCGTTTGACTTCGCGGAGGCGCATGGGGTTTTCGAGCTGACCCGTGGCGTGCTGGAAGCGGAGGTTGAAAAGTTCTTCCTTGAGCGATTTGAGTTTCTCGGTCTGTTCGTCCGCACTCATGTCGCGAATTTCATTAACCTTCATGAGCTTCACCGCCTTCTTTAGCCTCAGCTTGAGTTGCCTCAGCCGCGTGCTCCTGTTCATAAGCCGCGTGCGCCGCTTTCTTTGCGTCGGCGAGAGTTTCATTCACGACGGGGACGTAAACGTCGCCCTGATGATCGCTGACGATGAACTTGGTTTTAATCGGGAGCTTGTGACCGGCCAGGCGCATTGCTTCCGCCGCGATTTCTTTCGGGACGCCTGCCATCTCGAACAGCACGCGACCGGGTTTGACGACCGCAACCCAGTATTCGGGCGAACCTTTGCCGCTGCCCATACGAGTTTCGGCGGGTTTTGCGGTGACGGGTTTATCGGGGAAAATTTTTATCCAGACCTGACCGCCGCGGCGGATGTAACGCGTCATTGCGATACGCGCCGCCTCAATCTGACGATTGGTTATCCAAGCCGGCTCCAACGCGACCAAGCCGTATTGACCGTGCGCGATTGTGTTGCCGCGATTGGCTTTGCCCTTCATGCGACCGCGGAACTGTTTGCGATACTTTGTCCTCTTCGGAATCAACATTACGCGTCACTCCCTTCAGCCTGACGGACGCTCTTGTCCTTTTTGTCGGGGAGAATTTCGCCTTTGAAAATCCAAACCTTGATGCCGATGCGCCCGTAGGTGGTGTTGGCCTCCGCGAAGCCGTAATCGATATCCGCGCGCAGGGTGTGCAGAGGAATGGAGCCTTCGCGGTAGGATTCGCTGCGAGCAATTTCTGCGCCGCCGAGGCGACCGCTGCAGGCGATTTTAATTCCCTTCGCGCCGAGCCGCATTGTGCGCCCGACCGATTGTTTCATTGCACGGCGGAAAGCGATACGACGCTCCAGCTGCGAGGCAATGTTTTCGGCGACGAGCAACGCGTCCAAATCGGGCTGACGAATTTCCATGATGTTGATGTCGACGCGCTTATCGGTGAACTTTTTGAGTTTGTTTTTGATGTCCTCGATGCCCGCGCCGCCGCGCCCGATGACCATGCCGGGCTTGGCAGTGTGAATTGTAAGTTTAAGGCGTTTTTCCGAGCGTTCGATTTCAATGCGCGAGACACTCGCCGCCGCCAGTTGCTTATCGGTTTTGATGGCCTTGCGGATTTTGATGTCTTCGTGGAGATTCGTCGCGAAGTCTTTGTCTGCGTACCACTTCGCGTCCCACGTCTTAACAATGCCGAGGCGTATTCCGTGCGGATGTACCTTCTGACCCAAACCGTTTCCCTCCTTCTTTTAGTTTTCTTCGGTTGCCTTTTCGCTGACGACAACCGTGATGTGCGAGGTGTGCTTGAGAATGCTGAACGCCTGCCCGCGCGAACGAGGATGATACCTCTTGATTGTCGGACCCTGGTCGACGAAGCAAGTCGACACGAAAAGTTTGTCGGCGTCCATGTCAAAATTATTTTCCGCGTTGGCGACGGCACTCTTGAGAACTTTTTCGATAAACGTCGAGCCGCGCTTGGGCGTGAACTTCAAAATCGCGAAGGCGTCGGCAACGTCCTTGCCGCGAATCAAATCCATGACGATACGGACTTTGCGCGGCGCAATTCTCACATACTTGGCGATTGCTTTGGCTTCCTTGACTTCTGCCACTTGAACTCCTCCTTTCTGTCAGTTAGGAGTTAGGAGTTAGGAGTTTAAATCCTTTGTCCCTTGTCCCTCATTTCAACGAAGTTTTGCGCTCTTCGCCCGCGTGTCCTTTGAAAGTGCGAGTCGGAGCGAATTCGCCGAGCTTATGCCCGACCATATCTTCCGTGACATAAACGGGAACGTGTTTCCTGCCGTCGTGAACGGCGATTGTGTGACCGACGAACGCAGGAAGAATTGTTGAGCTGCGCGACCATGTGCGGACAACTTTTTTGTCGTTGGCGGCGTTGAGAGCCTCAATCTTCGCCAAAAGTTTTTCCTGCACGAACGGTCCCTTTTTAACAGACCTGGACAAAATTTTTTCCTCCCTTCGTCAGGATTACTTGCGACGACGAACGATGAGTTTGTCGGATGCTTTCTTGCCGCGAGTCTTTGCACCCATGGCGCATTTGCCCCACTTGGTGACGGGGTGCTTGCGGCCGACGGGCGAGCGACCTTCACCGCCGCCGTGCGGATGATCGACGGGGTTCATGGCGACGCCGCGGTTTGCGGGACGAATGCCCAGCCAGCGCGAGCGACCTGCCTTGCCGATTGTGATGTTCTCGTGGTCAAGGTTTCCGACTTGCCCGATTGTCGCGCGGCAGTTGATGTGAACTTTGCGGACTTCACCCGACGGCATACGAATCGTCGCGTAAATTCCTTCTTTCGCCATGAGCTGAGCCGCTGCGCCCGCGCTGCGAACGAGCTGCCCGCCCTTGCCGATTTTCATTTCGATATTGTGAATCAACGTGCCGACGGGGATATTTTTCAGCGGAAGAGCGTTGCCCGTCTTGATGTCGGCTTCGGGACCGGATTCAACCATGTCACCGACTTTAAGACCGTTCGGAGCAATGATGTAACGCTTCTCGCCGTCGACGTAATGGAGCAGGGCAATGCGCGCGCTGCGGTTGGGGTCGTATTCAATCGTGGCGACTTTTGCGGGGATGCCGTCTTTGTTGCGCTTGAAGTCGATGATACGATAGCGACGCTTGTGTCCGCCGCCTTGATGACGAACCGTGAGCCGTCCCTGCTGATTGCGCCCGCCGTGTCTTTTGAGCGGCGCGAGCAAAGATTTTTCGGGCTTATCGGTCGTGATTTCCTCGAACGTCGAAACTGTCATGTGACGGCGTCCGGGAGTGTACGGCTTGAAAGATTTAATTCCCACTTACGTTTAACCTCCTTTGTCAAAAATTTTTTATGCGCTGAAGAATTCGATCGTCTCGCCTGCTTTGAGCTTGACGATTGCCTTCTTGTAGCTGTTCGTCTTGCCGACCATGCGTCCGCGACGTTTGGTTTTGCCTTTGACGTTAATCGTGTTGACGTCCTCGACCGTCACGTTGAAAATTTCTTTGACGGCCTGCGCGATTTGAATTTTGTTTGCGCGCTTGTCGACGACGAAGACGAATTTGCCTTCCTGCATGAGGTCTGTCGAACGCTCGTTGATGAGCGGACGAATCAAAATATCTCTGGCCTCCATCAGATGTACACCTCCTCAATCTTGGCGACGGCGTCCTTGGTGAGGAAGAGTTTATCGCTGTTGAGAATGTCGTAGACGTTGAGCTGGAGAGCGGCGATTGCCTTTGCGTTCTGCAGGTTGTTCGAGGAGCGAGTGACGTTATCGATGAGCTCGCGGGTGATGAACAGCGACTTGCAACCGTCGACGCCGAAAGTTTTTTGGAGCTCGACAAATTTTTTCGTCTTGGGTTCGTCGAAGTTGAGTTGGTCAAGGACGATTAAGTTGCCTTCCTTAACTTTGTCGGTGAGGACGCATTTCAAAGCGAGGCGACGCTGCTTTCTGGGCATGGAGAAGGAATAATCGCGGGGGTGCGGTCCGAAGATTGTACCGCCGCCGCGCCACAGAGGACTTCTGCGGGAGCCTGCGCGGGCTCTGCCGGTGCCTTTCTGCCGCCAGGGTTTCTTGCCGCCGCCGCGAACGTCCGCGCGAGTTTTGGTCGAGTGCGTGCCCAATCTCCACGACGCCATTTGCATGACGACCGCCTGATGAACGAGCCCTTCGTTAATCTCAACGCCGAAAATTTCTTCGCTGAGTTCGATGTCGCCGACTTTATTGTTGGTCATGTCGTAAACTGCTACAGTTGGCATTATCTCATTTCCTCCTTTCGATTTTTATTTATGCTTGCGAGTGGGTTTGACGGTTTCGCGAACGATGACGAGGCTTTTCTTCGCGCCGGGGATTGCGCCCTTGATGAGGAGCAAATTTCTGTCCGCGTCGACTTTGACAATCGTCAGCCGCTGAATCGTCGTGCGAGTGCCGCCCATGCGTCCGGGCAGTCTCTTGCCTTTTATAACACGACCGCCGGGGCCGGAAAGCATTGCGCCCGTCGAGCCGGGTTCACGATGAGATTTGGAGCCGTGACCCATGGGACCGCGCGCGAAATTGTGACGTTTAATCGAGCCGGCGAAACCTTTGCCCTTCGACGTGCCGACGACATCAACGAGGTCACCCGCCGCGAAAATATCCACGCCGAGGACGTCGCCGATTTTGTATTCGGACTCCGCCGCCAAGCGCACTTCGCGGATAAACTTCACGGGTTTGACTTCAGCCTTTTTGAACTGACCCATGTCGGGCTTGTTGACTTTGTTCTCTTTGACTTCACCGAAGCCGAGCTGCACCGCGCAGTAGCCGTCCGTGTCGACGGTTTTGTTGCGGATAACGACGTTCTTGCCGGTCTCAACGACAGTGACGGGAATGACGCGTCCTTCCTCCGTGAAAATTTGCGTCATGCCGAGTTTAATTCCCAAAAGTGTTTTTGCCAATGTTGCCACCTCCTCAGACCTTAATTTCGATGTCAACACCGGCGGGCAAATCCAACCGCATGAGCGCATCAACAGTCTTGTGCGTCGGCTGGACAATGTCAATCAGGCGTTTGTGCGTGCGCATCTCGAATTGCTCACGCGAATCCTTGTTGACGTGCGGCGAGCGCAGGATTGTGTAGATGTTTTTCTCCGTGGGCAGCGGGATGGGTCCCGAAACTGCCGCGCCGGTTTTCTTGGCGGTCTCCACAATCTTGGCCGCGCTCTGGTCCAACGATTTGTGGTCGTAGGCCTTGAGCCGAATCCGAATCTTTTGTTGCTTTGCCAAAACAATTCCTCCTTAGTCAGAAGTCGCAGCTCCCAACATTGCTCCGCGGCAGTTCCCTCGACTGAACGGA
This sequence comes from Selenomonadaceae bacterium, assembly GCA_017527075.1. Lineage (GTDB taxonomy): Bacteria > Bacillota > Negativicutes > Selenomonadales > Selenomonadaceae > Quinella. The sequence goes on along the minus strand of JAFXQM010000009.1, from coordinate 1,607 downwards.
AATTTTCTGCCGAGCCATCTGCCGTGTCAAAGCTTCAGCGGCAAACGCGTTGCTAAATAAAAATTATAGCAAGCGCAGCCGTTCGTTTCAAGAAAAACTTTTTACATTCCCAAGTGATTCAAGCAGAAGAGTAAAATTTTTTCGGCGTTCGTGCCCGCGAGGACGTCTTCAGTGTATGTGCGTCCGTCGCCCCAATCAATTTCGTAAATCCAATTCGCGAGGCGTCCGCCGTCAGATTTTATCTGCGTGAATTGCCAAGGAATGATTTTGAAATTTCCTTCGGTGTCGACCAATTTTAATTCAGCGTTCGTCCAGCGAAATTTTCCGTCGTCACCTTCGATTGTCTCGTCCATGATGAACCACTCGCTGCCGTCGCCGTTGGTTGAAAGGTAAACGTCCTGCGCGGCGGCGGGTGCGGTGCTCAACATGAACGCGAGCGCAACCGTGAAAAAAATTTTCCTCATGCCGAAAATCCTGCAGTCAATCAGCAATTAGCGGCCGGCAATCAGTTTTTGGGCTGACTACCGACCGCCTCACCGATTTTTTAGCTTTTAGCTGTCAGTTGTTAGCTGTTAGGATTTTTCTAATCGCTAACCGCTAATCGCTAACCACTGAATTACGCCTCAAGAATTTCGATAACACGACCCGAACCGACAGTGTGACCGCCCTCGCGGATAGCGAAAAGCAGACCTTTTTCAATCGCAATCGGGGTGATGAGTTCGACCGTCATTTCGATGTGGTCGCCGGGCATGCACATTTCAGCCGCATTGCCGTTGGTGTCCTTCAGGTCGCTGACGACGCCCGTAACGTCGGTGGTGCGGAAATAGAATTGCGGGCGATAGTTTGCGAAGAACGGAGTGTGACGGCCGCCTTCGTCTTTGGTCAGGACGTAGACTTGCGCCTTGAACTTCGTGTGCGGATGAATCGTGCCGGGCTTTGCGATAACTTGACCGCGCTCAATTTCTTTGCGGTCGACGCCGCGCAGGAGGACACCGACGTTGTCGCCGGCAACCGCGCTGTCGAGGAGCTTGCGGAACATTTCAATGCCCGTGGCAACAGTCTTGCGGGGCTCGTCGCGCAGGCCGACGATTTCGACAGGCTCGTTGAGTTTCAACATGCCGCGCTCAACACGACCGGTGGCAACGGTGCCGCGGCCGGTGATCGTGAAGACGTCTTCGACAGGCATGAGGAACGGCTTGTCGGTGTCGCGCGTAGGAGTCGGGATATATTCGTCGACAGCGTCGAGGAGCTCAAGGATTTTTGCTTTCTGAGCTTCGTCGCCTTCGAGCGCGAGGAGAGCCGAGCCGGCAATAACGGGGATGTCGTCGCCGGGGAATTCGTATTTGCTGAGGAGTTCGCGGACTTCCATTTCGACGAGCTCAAGCAATTCGGGGTCGTCGACTTGGTCAACTTTGTTGAGGAAAACGACGATGGCGGGCACGCCGACCTGACGGGCAAGCAGGATGTGCTCACGGGTCTGGGGCATGGGGCCGTCGGAGGCAGCCACGACGAGAATCGCGCCGTCCATCTGCGCCGCGCCGGTGATCATGTTCTTGATGATCGGACCGCCGAGGGTGAAGCCGTAGGTGGTCTTGCTCTCCGGATTG
>JAFXQM010000028.1 GCA_017527075.1 Selenomonadaceae bacterium | reverse complement strand
CGGCGTAAACAACACCTTGAAAGAGCAAGACAAAACTTTCAAGGAGCTCGCTAAAGTCATGGATATTTTTACCAAAGAAATTGAGCGGCGCGATTATGAGCACGCGACCAAGCTTGAGCGGCTCGAAGAAAAAGTGCGCGACCTTACTTTTAAAGTTGATACTCACTGCCATTCGAACAACTCAAGCAAAAATTAATTTGATTCATTCTCCCGTTGAGTGCACGCAGCAGGAGTCTGATAGAGGTTATTAACTTATTTTTTTTTAGGAGGAATTTTTTTATGGCTTACAACGCTAACGACATTGCAAAACTCGGTCACCTTGCGTCCCTCGCGAGCAAAACCAAAGCGGCTATCGACGCACTCGACGCCAAGTATGACGGCGTGCAAGAGAACGTTATCGAAACCGTCAAGGTCAACGGCACCGCGCTCACCGTCACTGCCAAGGCGGTTAACATCGACCTGACCGATTACGCGCTCAAGTCCGACATCGCCAGCGGTCTCCGCGTCAAGGGTTCCGTCGCTAACTTCGCGGCTCTGCCTGCGAACGCAACTGTCGGCGACATGTACAACGTCACGGCGGCGGGCGGCACCGATGAAAACGGCGTCGCGATTAAAGCCGGTGATAACGTCGTCAAGACGGAAACGGGCTGGGATAATTTCGGCGGCACTGTTGACTTGAGCAATTACGTTCAAAAAGACGGCGCGAAAGTTCTCAGCACCAATGATTTCACCACCGCTTACAAAAACAAACTCGACGGCATCGAAGTCGACGCGGACGTCAACATCATTGAATCCGTTAAGGTCGACGGCACTGCCCTCACGGTCGACGCAAACAAAGCCGTCAATATCGATTTGAGCGGCAAGGTTGATAAAGTCAGCGGCAAGGGCTTGAGCACCGAGGATTTCACCACGGCTGAAAAAACCAAACTCGGCGGCGTGGAGGAAGGCGCGCAAGTCAACATCATTGAAGCTGTCCAAGTCAACGGCACCGCGCTCACCGTCGCGAGCAAAACCGTCAACATTGACATCACCGGCAAAGTTGATAAGGTCACGACCGCGACCAGCGGCAATATCGTGGTCTTTGGTGCGGGTGGCACTCTCGTCGACAGCGGCGTGAAGTTCGCCAGCGACACCGACGTCAACGCCATGCTGGAGGAATATTTCCCCACGGCTTAATCGTTGCTTGAAACTTTTCTATCCATACACTCTGAAGGCGGGCGGGCTGATAACTCGTCCGCCGAATTTTTTTAGGAGGCAAGAATTATGTCCGATAATGTTGTTCTCTCCAAACACTTTGATTCTTTGGCGTCCGCGATTCAACGTTGCCTCTCCGCGGGTTATGCTCCCACCGCTTACATCCCCGCAGGCCACGAGAGCGTGATTGATAACGTTGCCTCAACCGTCGACGGCGGCATGTGGTATGAGGTTGAAGGAGATATTCCTGTCCTCAAAATGCATTACGGCGATTACGATTTTGTTGTCAATCTTACTATCCCGCGCGAAATCACTTTCTTGATTGACCTGCACGCCGATTTAAATAACGATTCTTATTATGATTCGCACGGCAATACATGGTCTGTCCAAAAGGGCTCAGCTAGCCATATAGCGCTTGATTTGGTTAAACCTTTCAATTCAACGGCAAGCGACGCAGACTTGGAGGTTTTTTACTTTTCCGACGGGCAGTATTTAACTCACGAAGAGCTTATTACTCTCGGCAACAAAGATTTCGCGATTAGTTTCTGGCACAGAAGTGCAATGAATACCGACGAAGCTCAAACGACGTTCACGCATTTTTATAATTTGGCGGGCGAAGAAGTCATTTCGGTTTTTGAAAATCTCACTCGTTCAGGCGATACGGGAATGAGTGCGCATGGAATTAATTTCGCAGGCACTACTTACACCTTCCCTGCCGTTCAAGCATCTGTAGGTGAAATTGCCGTGCACGTCGAGTTTGATTATTCATGCAGCACAAATGAGCTGAAACTTTTTTACAATGGCACGTTGGTTTCTACAATCAATGCAAATTTGTCGGCAACTACCACTGCCACTCAAATTGTCGGGAAGCCCGAAAGCAATACGTCTTATGACTTCATGCTCGGTGAGTTCCAACTTTATAATGGGCTTACTCTTCACTCAACTGATTTTACTCCGACTTATACGCCTTATTCGATGAGCTAAGGAGGCGAGACCATGACTAACGAAAACAACGCGGCGCAAGGCAAGCACCTTGATTCACTCGCTGCCGCGACTAAACGATACATCCTCGCGCAAATCCTCGACGTGACCGACGCTGTTGTCGCCGAACTCTCAAGTATTTCAAGCTCAGGCGTCCTCGACACGGTGTGCCCGTCCGTCAATGGCGGCTTGTGGTATGAACTCGACAGCGGCAAACCCGTCGTCAAGATTTATTACGGCGGGCAAGGCTATCAGCTCGGCGGCGGTGCTTTGGAGCCCACGTTGACCGTCGCACCGAGTTCGCTGAACATTTCCGTGGGCGAATCTGCGTCCGCTACCATTTCTTGCGACAGCGGCGGCAATTACCTTGTCACCAGTTTGACCGAAGGGGTTACCGCTGAACTCGTCGACAACGTTATCACCGTCGCTCACGTGCTCGGCATCGAAGAGGCCTCCGTTAAAATCCGCGTTATGGCTTCGTCGGGTTTCAATGCCGCTGAAATTTTGCTTCCCGTGAGAATGGCAAAGGCTTCTCCGAACTTGCAAGTCACTCCCTCGACGAACACCGTCCCTTGCGCGGGCGTCGTCACTGCCGAAGTTTCTTATTCGGGCGGCGGAACGATTTCAGTTTCCTCGGACAACGCAAATGTCACTCCGACCTACGACGCAAACACTCAGACCATCACCGTGCCTTATAATGCTTACGAAACCTCCGCGACGATTACCGTTGCACTCACTGCGAGCACGGGTTACCTCGCCGCCACTCAATCTTTCACCGTGACCATGCAAAAGAGCCGTAATTTGACCATCTCGCCTGCGACGGCAACAATCGCGCCGGACGGCACAGCTAATTTTACTGTCAGCTACGACGGCGGCGGCACTGCCACGCTCACTTGGGACGACGCGCGCGTTTATCCGACTTACAGCACTCTGCCCGGCACAGTTACCGTGCCTTACTACGCGTATCCGACCGACACCACCGTCACGTTCACCGTCTCCGTCCCCGCCAGCGGCGACTACCCTGCCGCAACCGCAACTTTCACCGTGCTTTACGAGGGCGTTGATGAGCTTGTCTCGTGCTTGCCATTTACTACTTCGCTTTATGAGGAGTTGGCTTCATCAGGTAATTGGAAAAACCATAACACCGGTGGAGCCGTTCTTGCAAATGGTGCGCTGTTTAGTAACAATACCTATGGTATTATTACTGATAATTGCCGCATTTCTCTCGGCGGGCAAGATTTTACCGTTAGGTGCTGGTTTAACATGGCAAGCAAGTCGGTAAATGGTTCTTGGGTATTCAATATCATGCTGTACGAGAATTATCCGACTTTTTGTCTATATCTTTATCGCAATTCTTCCGTATTGGAAGTTCGGGCGGAAACTAGTGACAATGGCACTAAATTCTTGAACAACATAGCATATACATTCGGTACATGGGCGCACTTTGAAGCAGACTACATTCACAACTCAGGTCTGACGAGATTTTTCTTAAACGGCAACTATATCGGCTCTATAACCATGACAATCAACCGACAGCAGCGAAGTAGAAAGATGGAAGTTGCGTCCCCTGCAGGCAACAGTTCAATATTGTCCGTCTGTTATGTTGACGAATTCCAAGTTTATGACGGGGTGGCGTTGCACACGGAGAACTTCACGCCGCCCGCCCGCTCGTCGACTTAAGGAGTGATTTTCATGAAAGGAATTGACGTTTCCACTTTTAACGACGAAATTAATTGGTGCGACGTTAAGGACGCGGGCATTGAGTTTGTCATCTGCCGCACGGGCTTCGGCAAGAACGGACTCGACGAAACTTTTGCCCGCAATGTCACCGACGCTCACAGCCACGGGCTCATCTGCGGCGCGTATCATTACTCCTACGCGCTCACTCCTCAGGACGCGATAACCGAGGCTCTCTTCTGCAAGCGTATCATTGAGGAGGCGGGCGTGCTTTTGGAGTTGCCCGTGTTCTTCGATATGGAGGACGCAGACGGATATAAATCGCGCCACGGGTTTTCTTTCACGCGACGCAACGTGACAAATATCTGCCGCGCCTTCATCGATTCAATTCAGCCGCTCGACTGCGGAGTTTATGCCTCTTGCTCGTGGCTGGAGGATTGGATTGACTGGCAGGAACTCGGCGTGCCCGTATGGAATGCACAATGGAGCGGGCATGATGACATCCGCGCCTTTATGTGGCAGTTCACGGACGATTTGCGTATCGGTGGCAAAAAGTTCGACGGAAATATTTTGTACGGGAGATAAATCATGCAAAGGCTTCATGCAGTCGGGCGGACGATTGACGGCAAAGATTTGTGTTACGACCTCACGCCCGCCATCGAACGGTTATTCGCCATTAAAGGCGTTGCTCCTCACGCGATTAAATTTTCTGTGACGGAGCATGACGACCCCAACTTTAAAAATTGCGAGGACGAGTTCAAAGATTTTCTTCGCGAACGTTGGGAACGTTTCAAAAGATTAAAAGCGACCGCCGCCATGCTCGGCGGATGAATCGGAGGTAATCATGATAAAGGAAACGCGCGAATTTTATTCCGGCGTAATGCTCGACGGCAGAGAGATTCGCGGCATGCTGGCTTGGTTCGGCAGAACGCCTGCTGTGCGCGGCTGGGTTTTTGAGGACGTTAGCAAATTCGGCGCGGAGGCTTGGGGCTATTATGAAGTCAAACGTAAATCTTTGCGCCCGCTCTCCGAGGAGGAGATTGCTCAGCTGCGTCTCGACGAACGAAAAGCTTTTGATTCGGTTTTGTCTCGGCATTGATACAGAAATTTAAAGGCAGTCCAACGCGGGCTGCCGTTTTTTTGTGTGAAGATTGAAGTCATGAGGAGGTTACTTGAATGGCTGTGAAAAAATTTAAGTTCCGCTGGTTCGATAAAGCGGGCAATCCTATTTGCGAAACATTTACTCTCCCCGGCAACGCGGCTATGTTAATCGGAACTGACTGCGATGGGCGCGAAGTTTACGAGGGCGATAAGGTCATGGGCGAGGACGGCAAGATTGGCTCGGCGAAACTCGAAGCGCAAGAATTTATCGACAAGTTCAAGCTCGTGGAGGTCGTGGCATGAAGAAGTTTAAATTTCGCTGGCGCGCTGCCGACGGCTCGATTCTCTATCGAACGATTGAGTTGCCCGATGACGCCGCAATTTTTATCGGCACAGATACGGCAGGGAAGGACGTTTACGAGGGCGATTGTATCAGCGTGCCTGATTGTTTTTGGCGCGCTACAGCTACACTCGGCGTTCGCGGACGCAAGTTTCGCCTGAAAGAATCTGCATTCACTTGGCAGAAGACTAATCCGAAATATTTCTTCGGCAGCTTTGTTAAGCCTGAGCCGCCGCCTAAGATGTGGAGTGGGTATCATGAAAATTAGAGTCGCGGGCTTTGAGCCTGAAAGTTTCGTCGACGGCAACGGAATTCGATTCACGATTTTTTTCCAAGGGTGCACGCGCAATTGCCGCGGCTGTCATAACCCGCAGACCCATGACTTGGACGGCGGCATACTCATGACCACGTATGAAATTATCCGCGAGATGGCAAAAAATTCTTTGGCGAGCGGAATCACACTTACGGGCGGCGAACCTTTGCTCCAGCTCGACGCCGCCATTGAACTCGCCAAAGCCGCTCAGCAATTCGGTTATAACGTGTGGTGCTACACCGGCTTCACTTATGAGAACTTGCCGCAGGGTGCTGACCGCCTGCTTGATTTTGTTGATGTGCTCGTCGACGGCGAATATCGCGAGGACGAACGTGACCTTGAGTTACTCTTTTGCGGCTCAAGGAATCAGCGCGTCATCGACGTGAAACAATCCCGCGCTCAAGGGCGAATCGTCTGCCGATAATTGTCTGCGCCCTGTCTGCAGAGTGTCAGTCGAAGCCAAAATTTTTGCAGGCGCGGAAGGTTGAATTGTTTGCGAACTATCAAGCTCTGTACCTAATTTAAAATTCAGCGAAAAGCACCCACTAATCTGTTTCATCATCATCGACAGATTTCTTTTATCAAATTGGCTCATGAAAATTCCTCCACAAACAAAAACAATCTTGAAACCTTTCAGAATCAAGATTGAGTATTTGTTATCGTTAAAAAAATTCCTTCCAAAAATTTTGTCTGCATTGAGCCGCGAAAATTTTTTATTGAATCGCTGACATCTCGTCGAGCCGCCGAAAAAATTTTTCCAGCCGCGCCAGTTCGTTCGCGTCCGTCACTCGTCGACACGAATAAAAAATTTCCAACGAAAAATTTTCTTCAGCCCGCGAGGATTTTAAATTCGTTCGGCGGATGAGTTCGTTGACCGTGCCGGCGTTTCCGTCCAAGATTTTCATGTGCGGCGGCAAAATTTTTCTCAGCGTGTCTTTGAAGTAATTGAAGTGCGTGCAACCCAAGACCAGCGACGAAAATTTTTCAAAGTCGTAAGCCGCCAGCTCCGCGCGCAAATATTTTTCCACCGCCGACGAATTGAACTCTTGCCGCTCGGCGAACTCGACCAGCCGCGGCAACGCTCTCAGCTCCGCCAAATTTTCTGCGCGGAGTTTTTTTATCAGCCGATGAATTTTTTCACCGGTGACGGTTATCGCCGTGGCCGCCACCAAAACTTTTCTGTTCGGGAACAAATCCAGCGCGACCTTGAGCGCGGGCTCCATGCCGATTATCGGCAGCGAATATTTCTCGCGCATTTTTTTTACCGCGACGGAAGTTGCCGTGTTGCACGCCACGACGATTGCTCCGACGCCCTGCCCGATTAAAAATTTGAACGCCGCGTCGACGCAAGCCAAAACTTCTTCGGGCGTCTTCGTGCCGTAAGGGACGTTGTCCTCGTCCGCGAAAAAAATAAATTCCTCGCGCGGCAAAATTTTCATGGCGTGGTGCAAGACGCTCAGCCCGCCCATGCCCGAATCAAAGAACGCAATTTTCATATCGTCAGCCCCGCCGCCTTTATCAGAATGAAAATCGCGAGCCCGACGACCGACCCGACGATTGAGCCGTTGAGCCGAATCCAAATGAAATCTTGCTCCGCTTTATCGTAAACCAAATTATTGAGCTGCTCTTCGGTCAATTTGTCGAGCGCGGATTTTGCAACGACCCCGACCAGCGGTTGCGCGTGAAGTGAGGCGCGTGCCGTCAGTTCGTCGATGAATTTTTCAAACGCTTCCTTGGAGGCCGTGTCCTCCCGCAAAAGTTTCAAAAGTCTGTCGTACTCCTCGTCGAAAAGTTTCATGAGCAGTCCGCCGAGATTTTTTGAATCGGGCGCGCGCAACTGATTTTCCAAATGAATCAGCGCGAGTTCAATTGCGTCCTCCAGCGGCAGAGCCGTCGCCGCGTCGATTTGAATTCGTTCGACCAAGTCAATGAACTCCGGCGTGTCACTGAGCTCCGAAATTTTTAATCGGCACTCGTTGAGCGTGCGGCGGTGGAGCTGCGTGTTGCCCGCCAGCTCGTCGAGGAGCTTGAGCAGTTGCACTTGCATGATTCGCGCGGCCTCTTCGAAGTTGACCAAGTCCAACATTTGCGCGAGCCCCGCCATCAAAATCGAAAAGCCGCCCATGTTCTTTGTCTTCTCGTTCGCGTACTCTTCGAGAATCGCCTGAAGTTTGTCGCAGGTTTCGGGCTTGGCAGCTGTGCAGCGCATGGCCTTGACGATGCCGATAAAAATTTCTCTGTCCTTATCGTTGCGTTTGAAGTGCGCGCCGAAATCCGAAATCAAACCTTGCGCGGGGATGTCGCGGAGGATTCGACGCAGTTCGTTGGCGATTGACTTTGAGCGCGTCTCTTTGTTTTGCGCGGCGACGAATTTTTTCACGACGTTGAAAAGTTCTTCGGCGACCATGCGGCGGGTTTGTTCGCGGGCGAGGTAATCGACGATTCGCGGCATGAGTTTGAAGTCGCCGAGCTTTTTGAAAATCGTGCGGCGCGAAAAAAATTCCTGCTGAACCATGACGACCGACGCCTTGACGAAATCTTTTCTGCGGCGCGGGAGAATCGCCGTGTGGAATGAAAATCCGAGCGGCTTTTTAAAGAGCGCGGTCACCGCGAACCAGTCAGCAATGCCGCCGACGAGTGCCGCCTCCGTCACGAATAAAAATCCTTCGGCGAAAATATTTTCGGGGAAAATGATTTTGAATCCGACCGCCATGAGGAAAAACAACGCGGCGCAGAGCAAAGTCGTGTCCGCCGTGTTCCATCTGTTCAAAATTTTTCACGACCCTTCCGTTCAGCCCGCGCTGACATAACTGCGCATATCGGCGGGCAATGCAGACCAATCAATCGCGTTGACCGGAAAATTATTTTTCAGACCGTAAGCCGCCGCAATGCCCGCTGCCTCGCCCATGCTCATGCACGTCGGCTGAATCCTCACGGACGCCTGCGCGGAAAAATTCGCGCTGATACATCTGCCGACGACGAGCAAGTTGGACAATTCATTCGTGACGAGCGCGCGGTACGGAATTTCGTAAAACTCTCCGTCCTTGAGCATGTGGCTGAGACTTAAATTTTCGTCGTGAATGTCAATCGGGTAAGCACTGCGGCAGACGGCGTCGGGAAATTTTCTCGCGTTGGAGTAATCGTCGGCGGTCATATAATATTTTCCGTGAATGCGCCACGATTCGCGGACGCCGAGCATGGAAGCCTCGCGACTTATGTAAGCCTTCTTGAAGCCCGGAATATTTTTCTTGAAAAAGTTTGCGAGCCGCCGAATCATGATTCGCCCCTGCTGAATGGCTTTGCTCCTGTCCACGGCACTCGTCGCGCTGAAAATATACGGTGACACTTCGGGGCAGTTCATCGACAGCGTGCCCGGCTTACCGACGATTGTGAACGCCTGAATGTAAGCAACGTCGTCCTTGGTGACTTCGCCGCGCTGAATTCCTTCGTAATAAAATTTTTCCGTGTACGTGGTCTTGGCGAATTCAAATTCGGGCGGTTTGCTCTCGCACCAGCCGTCCTTGAGTTTCTTGACGAAAAATTTATAAACTTTCATCTCCTCGACGCCGCCCATTTCAAAACGGAAACTCATTTTCTGATTGCGCCCCGTGTGTTCGGAGCCGCGCTCGACTTTGACGCCCGCGAATCTGGAAAGAACCGCGTCGCCCGTCGCGTCGATGAAAATGTTCGCCTCGATTTTGCTGAGCCCCTCGACCGTGTGAATGACGACCGAAGAAATTTTTCCTCCGGCAGTGTTCGCGCCGACGAGCGTGGCGTTGTAAAGGACGTCGACTTTGTAATCGGCGCACAGTTCGTCGTAAATGAACGCGAGCAGTTCGGGCGTGTATTGCCGAGCGTCGCCGCCGTTTTTGTACTTCGGTTCTTCTTTAACAAAGTCAACGTCAATTCCGTGCATGGCGAATCTTTTGTTCAAGTCGGTGATGTAGGGCGTGTCGCTGTTAAAAACTCTCGTGGGCATGGCGGGGTAAACGAGCCCTTGCGTTTGCAGCCCGCCGAGGACAACGCCCTGTTCGACGAGGACAACGCTTGCGCCGTTTCTGGCAGCGGTGACGGCGGCGGCTGTGCCCGCGGGTCCTCCTCCGACGACACAAACGTCAGCGCGGAGCAAAGTCGGGAGTTGCGCTTCGTTGAAATTAAATTTTTGCGGCGGAGCAGGCGCGGCGGCGGCAGAATTTTTATTTGAGCCCAAAACCGTCCCGACAGCCGTCACGCCCGCCAACTTCAGCAGGTCACGCCGAGAGATTGGGATAAGAAAACTTTTTTCCATGAAGAATCATCCTTTGCTTATAAATTTTTTGCCGGCGTTATCCGTATGCAATGCGTTCGATAATTTTTGAAACGACGAACAAAAACATTCCAACCAAGCCGCCGCAAATCGAGCCGTTGATTCGAATCATCTGCAAATCGTCCGCCACGTGCCCTTCGACGAATTCGGTCAGCTCATCGTCGCTGAATTTGTCGAGGCGTTCGCGAATCATCGTCGGAATCTGTTCGCGGTACTCGTCCAACAAATTTTCAATGAAATCTTTGATGAGCTTGTCGAAACTTTTTTGAAGCGCGTCGTCCTTGATGAACTCGTCAATCTTCGCGTCGACGATGTAATCGACGGCTTCCTTCCAAATGACGGGTTTGCGTTCGACTTCGACGATTCGAGTGGTCTTCGGGTTTGCTGCCTGCTGTCGGCGGAGTTTCTCCAAAATTTTCGGGTCGGTCTCGCCTTTGACGTTCACGTCGAGCCAAGTCTTGATGAAGTTCGCCGTATCGAATTTCTGCAGGAAAAGTTTGAGCAGGTCATCGAAAAATTTTTTCGTGTTGAGGTTGCCCGCCGCATTTGTCACGAAGCCGCCGAACATTTTAATCATTTCGTCAGCGGCGTTGGCGGTCTCGCTGTCGACGAGCGCGCCCGTCGTGTTCAAAACTTTTTCGGCGTCGGAAATTTTTTTCTCCACGGTTTCATTGAGGATGTTCAAAATTTTTTCGTCGGTCAAGTCCATGGAGCTGAGCACGAGCGCGCGCCCCGCCGAGTCACCCTCATAAGCCGTGCGCAATTCGGTTATCTTCTTTAAAATTTCTTCCTGCATGTGCGGGCTGCGCAAAATTTTGTGGCCGGTGTCGAAGAGCGTGATTAAAATTTTTCGGCTGTGCTTATCGTTCGTGACGACTTTGACCACGGCGTCGAAAAGTTTTTGCGCGTCGAGATTTTTAATTTCGCGTTCGATAATCGGGGCGACGTCCTTTGAAATTTTTTGCGTGTCGAGCCCGCCGAAAAGTTCCGTCAAAATTTCGCGCACGAGAGCTTTGGTCTTGGCGCGCCCTTTGTTCTGTTCGAAGTAATCAATCAAAAGTCGGGCGGTGTTTTCGTTTTGAACGATCTCCATAATATTTTTCGTGTTGAGCAAATCGGTGCCGACGAATTCGACGATGGCATCCATGATTCGTCCGCGGTTGCGCCGCAAAATTTCCGTGTGGAAGCCGATGCCCAGCGGCTTGCGGAAAAGAGCCGTGACGCCGAACCAGTCAGCCATGCCCCCGATTGTCGCCGCCAGGAACCCGTGATTGAGCAGCCCCAGGACGAAGCCGCCCGCGCCTCCCGTCAAAATAAATTTCAGCGGCGAAATTTCCGGCAAAGTCGAAACTGCCAACAGAGCACTCGTCGCCAGAGTCGCCGTCGCCTTCGTTTTATTCTCCAAAAAAATTTTCACCTCCGTTTTGTTTGACGCATTTTATCACGAATCAGTTTTTGTGTCTTCAAAAAATTTTCACGAAAAATTTCCGCGCGAATGAGTCAGAAATTTTTTCGGCGGCAGGAAAATTTTTTCGGCGGCAGAATCAATCGGAAGAAAAAATTTTGGACAAGGTGAGCACTTTGAATAAACTGAAACCAATCTTGCGGAAGATAAGAAATATTTTAATCGGGCTGATATTGCTGACGGCGTTGGTCATCGGCGGATTCGTCGCGGCGGTCAAGTTCGACGTCCTCGGCACGGAAGATGTCGCCATGCTCAACGAAGAGCTTGGATTGTATCGGTTGCCCTTCGTCGGAAACGGAAGATACTTCGAAGTGCCCGAAGGAGTGGAGTGGCCGCCGCCACCCGAACTTGAGCCCGAACCTCCTGCGCCGCCGCCCGAAGAAAAAGTTGAGCCGCCCAAAGAGGAGAAGCCTAAGGAAGAACCCAAGCCGAAGAAAGAGGAGAAGCCCAAGGAAGTCAAAGTCGACAAAAAGGCAATCGAAGAGCAGCGGGCGAAACGCGAGGCCGAGGAGAAAAAACGCGTCACGCGTCTGGCACGGATTTACGAGAACATGAAGCCCGAGCAAGCCGCCAACGCTTTGGTCAACGTGGATTGGGACACGACGGTTTTAATCTTCCAGCGCATGAACGAAGATTCGGTCGCGCAGATTTTGGCGAAGATGGAACCCGAAGCCGCCGCGCAGCTGACGGAAATGCTTTACGCGGGCACGCAGCGGCGAGTGACTGCTCCCACGGACACGATGAGAAATGAGCCCGTCACCACCGCCGAACAGGTCGCCGAATGATTCGTCGGCCGTAAACGCTTTGAACGTTATCAATCGGCGAAAACTTTTCGTGGCTGTCAAGACTTGTAATGAAAAATTTTTCGTGATATTATCTGCGGCGAAGGAGGAGACAGTCTGGGTTGTTCGAGGACTCAATTAATGTCTAACCTACATTAAAATAAGGGAACCTGATTTGATTTCGGAAGATGGAGAATTGTCGCAAGATAAGTAACAGACACCGAGCTTAGGGAACCCACCTGCAAGTGCGCAGGTTTAGACATTGGAGGAGCCGGCATTTCGGAGCCCTTTTTCAGGAGAGATTGCTGATGATTCATCGGCAGTCTCTTCTCGCTTTTATAGACAATGACGGTAACATGCTGTAAAATGAATCGGGAAATTTTTTTTACAGGGAGGCGAAATCATGCGCAGAGTAAAGAAAATTTTTTGTGTCACAATGGTTTTTTTCATGACGATTTTGAACGGTTGCAGGGCGGAGGCTGCTGTCGTCCTTCGCGTCGCGGGAGCGGTTGGTCGTGTCACAGGCAGAGTTGTTGTCGGAGCGGCTTCGAAAATTTTTCGTGTTGCCGGAAAAACAGGCAGCTATGCCGTCCAAAAAGTTGCAAAAAATCTTGCGATAGATGCGGCTACAGATAAAATTTTAGACACGGTGATTCCCGACAGAAAAAAATCCGAGGATATAATTAAATACGTCGTTGAAAATGCCGGCAGGACTGCGGCTCTCATGAAGGAAAAAATTCCCGATAAAAAAACTGTCGGAAATTTTGTTGAGGATGTTGCCGAAAATGCCGGCAATGCAGCGGCTTTCATGAAGGAAAAAATTTCCGATAAAGTTTTTGATACGAAAACGCCTGACCAAAAATCTGATGACAAACTCGTCAGGATTGATAAGGCGGCGAGTGGCGCGGCTAATGAAAAAATTTTTTCAGATGATGAAAGTCGCTTGAACAAACTGACGCTTAAAGTGAAGGAAATGTTATAAAAATTTTTCGAGAGGTGAATTTTAATGGCAGTGAAGATAAGCGGCTCGGCAATGCCTTCGTCGCCGCTGGAACTTTTGCGGGGCACGAGCGAACACCCGCGCGATAAAGAATTGTCGTTCGAAACGGAGCTCATGGAGCAGCAATCGGAGGGCGTCTCTCACGAAGAAATGGAGGCGATGCTCAAGAAGATTGACGAGCAGGCGGCGCGTTTGAGTAAGACGCCGACATACGAAGAGCTCAAGGCGTATCGGACGCTGATAAAAAATTTCGTCGGGGCGGCGGTCAGCAGCATGTACGAAGTGCA
The DNA here is from genome assembly GCA_017527075.1 of Selenomonadaceae bacterium. GTDB lineage: Bacteria > Bacillota > Negativicutes > Selenomonadales > Selenomonadaceae > Quinella. Next base: position 14,067 of record JAFXQM010000028.1, on the reverse strand, counting down.
CACGTCTGCGGGCTGGGACAGAATGGGGCGGCAACGCGTTTACACGACCGTCAGGAAAATTGACCGCAAGCTTGAGGACATGGCGGAAAGAATTCGGCTGGGGCAATCGGCTCAGCTTGATGTAATCGCGGCGCATGACGCAATTCGCGGAATGCTCGTCGATATTTTTATGTGATGTTGAGCCGGGAAAATTTAATTGGGCACGCGGCGACGGTCGCTTACCTCAAAAAAATATCGCGGAAGAAAAATTTTTGGGAGTGAGCGCGTCGAATGATGTTGAGCTGGGAAAATTTAATCGGGCACGCGGCGACGGTCGCTTACCTAAAAAAAAATATCGCGGAAGAAAAATTTCCTCACGCGGTGATTTTTTCGGGCGCGGAAGGTGTCGGCAAAAGATTGGCGGCGGAAATTTGCGCGGCGGCTCTTCTTTGCGAAAGACCCGTCGACGGAGCACCGTGCGGCGAATGCGAGAACTGTCACTTGGTCGCGGCGAAAACTCATCCGGATTTTTATATCGTGGAGGCGGAGGCAACCAAGACGACGCGCAACATAAAAATCGGACAGATTCGCGCCATGCAAATCGAAGCGGCGTTGCGCCCGATAAATTCGGCGCGGCGCGTGGTGATTCTCGACGGCGCGGAGCTCATGAACAACGCGGCGGCAAATTGCCTGCTCAAAACAATCGAGGAGCCGCCGAGCCAAACGATTTTTATTTTGCTGACGGCGAGCCGCTCAAGTTTGCTCATGACGATTCGTTCGCGGTGCATGACGATAAATTTCGACAGGCTGACGGCGGAGCAAATTCGTGACGCGCTGACAGCGCGCGGCGTGGAAAATTCGGAGGCGCAAAGGCTGGCGGTCATCGCGGACGGGAGTTTCGGGCGGGCGTTGAAGTTAAAAGATTCGGGCGGCGCAAAACTTCGGGAGGCGGCACTCGACACGCTGGAAAAAATTTCGCGCGCGGAACTCTCGAACGAAGAAATTTTCAAACTCGGCGCGCAGATGGCTGAGTGGTCACGAGAAAATTTCGCGGACTTCCTGACGCACACGCAAAAAATTTTACGCGACGTTTGCTTCGCCGAGGAGCTGGAGCCGCACAATTCCGATTTGCTCTCGCGCCTGAGCAAATTGAAAATCTCCGAGCGAAAAATTTTTCTGATGATAGAAACGGGCGCGGAATTTCATCGGCGACTGAAGTCGAACGCAAACTTGCGGCTTCTCGCCGAGGCTTATCTCATGTCGCTGAGAAAAGCAGCTGTTAGCGGTTAGCTGTCAGCTGTTAGAAAAATTTTCCTGAAAGCTGAAAGCTAAAAGCTGACAGCTAAACTGGAGGCTGAAGCTTTGGACGACAATTTGATTTTCGGACGCAACGCGGTAATGGAGCTGTTGAAGTCGGGGCACAGCGTCAACAAAATTTTAATCGCCGAGGGCAGTCGCGACGGCTCGATTCAAAAAATTTTTTCGCTTGCCAAAACAGCGGGCGTTATTGTAGAATTCGTAAACCGTGATAAACTCGACAGGCTCACCGGCGGACATCATCAAGGCGTTGCGGCTTTGGCGGCGGCGGCAGATTATTCAACCGTCGAAGAAATTTTGGAGCACGCCGCGAGTAAAAACGAGTCGCCCTTCCTGATTCTGCTCGACGAACTGGAAGACCCGCAAAATTTCGGCGCGATACTTCGGACGGCGGAGGCAGTCGGCGTTCACGGCGTGATTATCCCGAAGCGTCGGAGCGTTCGGCTCAACGCGACAGTCTTCAAAGCATCGGCGGGCGCGGCGGAATATGTCAAAGTCGCGCAGGTCACGAACGTTGCCCAAACCCTGAAAAGTTTTCGCGAACTCGGATTGAAAATCGTCGGCGCGGATTTAACGGCTCAAATAGATTTTCGGCGGGCGGATTTGTCGGGCGGGCTCGTGCTGATAATCGGCAACGAAGGGCGCGGCATGAGACGGCTGACGCGCGAGAGCTGTGACTTGCTGATAAAAATCCCGATGGTCGGCAAAATCAATTCGCTCAACGCTTCGGCGGCGGGCGCGGTGCTCATGTACGAAATTTTTTCTCAGAGACAACACGATGGCTAAGAAGCGACCGCATTACCTCGTCGACGGCTACAACCTGATTCACGTCTGGCAGGAGATTAACACCGACGATTTGATGACCGCGCGTGAATTTTTGATTCGCAGCCTGCACGAGTACGGCGCGTATGAAAAATTTGAAATAACTCTTGTCTTCGATGCCGCACGCAGCGAGGACGAAGAGCGCAAAGAGGTTTACGACGAGTTCTTCCGCGTGATTTACAGCGGCTTCAACGAGACCGCCGACAATGTTATCGAGCGGCTGTCTTACGAGGAAGTTGCCAAACGCCGCGAAGTTCACGTCGTCAGCTCCGACGCAACGATTGAGACCGTCATTTTGGGGGCGGGCGCGTATCGGCATCCTTCGCGAGAATTTTATCGGGCAGTCAAACGTGCCAAGCAACACTTGCGCAAGGAATATCTCGGCAACGTGACTTTGCCCGTGGTGCGCAACGAGGTCGGTGACAGAATCGGCGCGGATGTCTTCGCCAAGCTTGAGAAACTTCGGCGAGGGAAATAAAAAATTTTTTTATTGGGAGTGTGATTGTCAGTGGCAGTGACTAAAAGAATTTTTCAGCTGTCGAAAGAATTTGAGCGCGACGAAAAAGAAATCATCGCGTACCTGGCGGAACAGGGAATCAAAGTTTCAAATCGGCTCAGCGCAGTCAGCGAAGAAACTTACAACATGTTGAAGGCGAAGTTCATGGCACCGCCGCCTCCGCCGCCCGAACCGCCTAAACCCGAACCCGCACCTGCGCCCGCGCCCGCAGTCAAAGAGAGCGCGCCCGCCGAGTCAGCCGAAGCTCCGGCGCAAGAAACTCAGACTGCACCCGCCGGCAAAAAGAAAAAGAAAAAAAATAAAGGTCAGCAGCCCGAACAGCAGCCGCAAGTTCAAGCTCAGCCCGAAACGGAAGAGCCGCCCATGAAATTGGTCTCCGACGCAAAAATCGAGAACCTGGATAAACAAACACAGACAGTTCTTTACGAGGGAATTGTGGCGGGCAACGACTTCATCCGTCACTACAGCAGCAACGACGGACAACTTAGACCGCCCGGAGCTAAAAAGTCAAAGGTTCCCCTGCTTCTTCCCAATCTGGACACGTGGGCGATTCTCTACAATCACAAGTTTGAAGACTCCGACGCCACGCCCGCCCGCTATTGGAACTCCGTCGCAAAGTTGATGACCAGAGCTTTCAAAATCAATAACCATTTCGGCATGAGCCACAGAGAAAGTCTGGCCAAGATGCGTGACGCACTTGTTTCCGTCGCGAAAGATTACGAGCCGCGCGAAATTTTCTCGGACGAAGAGAATGAAAAGTTTGCCGCGCAGCAAAAGTTGCTGTTCCAATCGTTCGGGCACGGCATGGGCATGGTCAACGACAACCTTTACGACTTGAAGCTGAAAGCCGAACGCATGAAAGTCAAATACGAGCGCATGAACTTCCTCGAATACGTCACGAATCCTCAGGACGAATTGCGCTCCGCAGACCGCGTGCCCTTCAATGAACTGCTGGAGGCCGTGACTTACGCTCTGCGCGGCATCTCCCGCCGATATCATTTCTTCCTCCAAAACGAAGCGCGCATCAATCGAATCGTCAAAAGTTTCTTCGTGTGGCTCGACGGTTACGCAAAGCTCAAGGAGCAGAGTGCGCCCGCCGCGAAGTTGGAAAAATATCTCGCGCTGGAGGAAAAGTTCGTCGACCTGGCAGAGTTCATGTCCTTCGACAACCTCATCATTTATCCTTACGATAAAAAGGGCAAGCCCTCGCCTTTCGACCTTCTGTTCGATTTTCTGGAAGCTTACCGCGACAACTTGGACAACCCCGACGCCGAACGCGAATTCAAATACAAGTCACGCGGCATCACCAACATTACCTTCAAGCCGAAAGAATTCGTTTTCATTTATCGATTCGCGGAATTGGAGCCGAACAAAGATTATCGTCCGCCCGAAGTGATTGCCGCCGAGGCTGAAGCCGCTGCCAAAGCTGCCACCGAAGCCGCTGCCAAGGCTGCTGCCGAAGCCGAAGCCGTTGCCGCTGAAGAAAAAGAAAACCCCGCCGAGAAAACCGACGAGGCTTGAGTATCAGTTAGGAGTTAGGAGTTAGGAAAAGTTTCAAGTGCGTTTGAACATTTTGGAAAGGTCGCCCGCAGAAAATTTTATAATCGTCGGGCGACCATGCGGACAGGTGTGCGGGTGTGCTGTCCGCGCCAGGTCGTTCAAGAGGATTTGCATTTGCCGCAGGTTGAGCTCCTGCCCCGCCTTTATCGCCGCCTTGCATGCGGTCATCGCCAACGTTGCTTGGCGAATTTTTTTTGCCAAATCGTCCGCCTCGTTCACGCCCGCAAAAATTTCTTCGATTATCCCGCGCAAGAGATTTTCGGCGTCGGCGTCGGCTGCGTCCAGCGGTACCTCCGTCACTCGGAATTCGTTCTCGCCGCTCGGCTCCAGCGTGAAGCCCAGCTCCGCGAAGACCGATAAATTTTTTTCAATCAGCTCCGCCTCCCACGAATCAAATTTCACGACGCGATGAATCAGCAAACCTTGCGTCGGAATTTTTTCCGCGTAACCGTTCAGCTTGTCGAAGAGGATTCGTTCGTGCGCCGCGTGCTGGTCGACGATATACAAATCCGCTCCGCCCTGCGCCACGATATAACAGCGCGCCACCTGCCCGATTGGTTCAAGCTCAGAAATTTTTTCGGGCGACGAAGATTTTTTCGGCGGCTCAGAAATTTTTTCGGGCGGCGAAGATTTTTTCACGGGCTCAGAAATTTTTTCCGGCGGCGAAGATTTTTTCACGGGCTCAGAAATTTTTTCGGGCGGTGAAGATTTTTTCACGGGTTCAGAAATTTTTTCGGGCTGTGAAGATTTTTTCGACGGCTCAAAAATTTTTTCAGGCGGCGGCTCCGAAGTTTCGTCGATTAAGTTCAGCTGCTCGAAGTGTGGAGTTTCGGGCGCGGCCGCCACCTCCGTCAGGTCGTGGGAAATTGCGTCGTCCTTGCCCGCGACTGCCTCGCGCACCGCGTGATAAACCGCCTTGAAAATTTTTCCCTCGTCCTCGAATTTCAATTCAATCTTCTGCGGGTGCACGTTCACGTCGATTGAAGTCTGCGGCACGTCGATTATCAGCACGGCCAGCGGGAAGCCCGACTTCGACACCAGCGATTTGTACGCCTCGTCGACGGCTTTGGATATCGTCCGATTCTCGACGACGCGCCCGTTTACGATGAACGTCTGCCACGAGCGATAACTTTTCAAAATGTTGGGCTTGGTCACGTATCCGCGCAATTTCAAATCGGCGGCGTCGTTCTTCAACGTCAGCAGCGAATCGGTCAGCTCCGTGCCGTAAATCGCGCTGAGGGCGTCGATAACTTTTCCGTTGCCCGGCGTGGCGAGCGCGACGCGGTTGCCGTTGATGAATCGGAAGGAAATGTCCGGGCGGCTGAGCGCGAGCTTAATCACGAACTCGTGAATCTTATTCGCCTCGGTCGGTGTCGTCTTCAAAAATTTCAGGCGCGCGGGCGTGTTAAAAAATATTTCCTCAACCAAAACCGTCGTGCCGACTTTGCAGCCGACTTCGTGCGCGTCCTGATTTTTGCCGCCGTCGATTTTAATTTTGGTTCCGAGTTCGTCGTCGGCGCGGCGCGTCTGCAATGTGAACTTCGACACGGCGGAAATCGTCGGGATAGCCTCGCCGCGGAAACCGAGCGTCGAAATGCTTTGAAGGTCTGCGGCGTTGGAAAGTTTGCTGGTGGCGTGGCGGCGGACGGCAAGCGCGGCGTCCTCCAAGGTCATGCCGGCTCCGTCGTCGGTCACGCGAATCAGAGCCTTGCCGCCGTTCTGAATTTCAATTTCGATTCGTTTCGCGCCCGCGTCGATTGAATTCTCCACGAGTTCCTTTACGACGGAAGCGGGGCGTTCGACGACCTCGCCCGCCGCGATTTTATTTATCGTGTTCGTGTCGAGGAGTTTGACGTGTGCCATTCACTCACCTCCGAAAAATTTCACGCGGACATTTCCCGCGCCCAAAATTTTTTCCAAGTCATTCGGGCTGTCGATTTTTCCCAGGCGCGTGTAACTGTAACTCGTCGCGAAGTCCTTGTAAAAAATCACGACGCAGTTGGAGCCGAACAACATCAAATCGCCCGCGTGAATTTGTTTGACGCTCGCCGAATCGCTCGGCAAATTTTTTTCCAGGTAAAAATATTTTTCGTTGCCGTTGAGCTCGGTCATGTCTGCTTCCAGCGGGAGCAGCGCGGAAAAATTTTTTGCGCTCTGATTGTCCGCGAGCGTCGCCGAAAAATTTTTGCCGTTGACTTGAACTGTGATTGAATTCTTCACGGGCACGACCTCCTTCACGTCGACCGAGGCTTGAGAATTTTCTCCGCAGCCGCCGAAAAAAATTCCCGCCGCAAAAATTGCCGTCAAAAATTTTTTCATGTCATCACCTCAGAGGATTCAGCTCACGCCGCGCCGCTTGAGTCCACACGACGACCGCCGAGCATGCCGCGAAAATTATTCCGCCGAAGACGACGTAAGCAATGCCCAGCCCGTCGATGAAGAGCCCGCTGAACGCCGTGCCCGCCATGCAGCCGAGATTCGCCGACGTCAGGAAAATTCCGTTCGCAAAGTCGGGAGCTTCGGGTGCCGCGCGGAAAATCCAAAACTGGTAAATGTTCGCCGCGACGCCCGCCAAAATTCCCCAGAAGAACATCAGGAACGTCAGCAGATAAAAATTCGGCGCGCTGAAAAATGTCAGGTACACCGCCGCCAGCACGAACGGAAAAAATTTTACCGTCGCCAGCGGCTGAATCGTCAGCAAATTTCCCGCGAGCATGCTCCCGAAAATATTGCACACGCCGAAGATGAAAAGCATTGCGCTGACCGAAGTCGGCGGCACGAGCGAAACTTTTGCCAGATATTCCGCCGCGTAATTGAACACGCCGAAGATTGAGCCGTCCAAAAAAATCACCGCGACGATTGACGCCCACAAAACTTTCTTGCGCAAAATTTTCAGCTGACTGCCGTAACTCATGACTTTCTTGACCGGCATGGACGGCACGTAAAAAATCGTGGCGAGCAGAGCCGCGAACGTCACGAGCGCGAAGAAAGTCATCGACGCCGACAGAGAAATCCTTTCCGCCAAAAAATTGCTGATGGGCACGCCGACGACCATGCCCGCCGCCACTCCGATGTTAATCTTCGCGACCGCCTTTGGTGCCTCTTTCGCCCCGACGACAGCCGCCGCGACCGTGAACGCCATGGAGCAGTAAACCGGGTGGAAGAACGCCGGCAAAACTCTGACCGCCAACAGCAAATCGAAATCCTTCGCGAAGATTGAAATCGTGTTGCACACCGTGAAAAGTCCGAGCACCAAAATCATCACGTGCTTGCGATTGAAGCGGGAAAAAATCAGCGGCATTGTCGGTCTGGCAATCGCCACGCCCAGCGCGAACAAACTTATCAGCAAACCCGCGTGGACAATCGTCACGTCGTATCGTTCGGAGATGTACGGAAGAATTCCGATGAAACCCATTTCCGTGTTCAAAATCCCGAAGACGCCGACCATCAAGATGAATATCAGCAAATTTTTTTTGTCAGCCATTGCTTTGACTCCTCTCCGTTCGTTGCAGAAAATTTTTCGGCGAAAATTATTTTACCCGCAAAGTAAATCGTTCGCAACCGTGACTTGTTGACGGCGGGCGGAAGGAATAAAATATGCGGCAGAAAATTTTTGGGAGGAATGATTTTGAAGGAAGAGACGAAAAATAAAATCGCCGCGCAGGTCGCCGAGCTCCACTTCGCGGAGGATTTGCCCGACGAACTCGACGGCTTCACGGTTCAAAAAATTTTTGCGGCGCACGAGGACAAATTCATCCTCTTTGCTTGCGTCGACGACGAAATCCATTGCGCGCTCACGACTTACTTTCACGAAGAAACGATGGAGTTCAAAGTTTTGCAGAGGATTGGGCTGACGGAATTTTGCCTGACGAAATTTTTTACGGAAGACTTCGCGCACTTCAAAGAACTCCTCGCCGCTCAACTTTCTGACGTGCTGAAAAATTTGCGCGGGCTGAGGAGCAAGGAGCCGAACAGATTTTTGCGCGAAAAAAAAATCGACGCGTGGAGTTACGGAAAAAATCTCCCCGCGACGCTTGAGGGCTTCGAGCTGTTCATCAATCCCGCCGCGCCCGTCGAAGTCACGAACGGTTCATTCATCATCATCAATTACGCCGATTTCAAAGCCGGCAGCGACTTCGTGCTCACTTACAACGTTTACACCGACGAATTCAGCGGCGAAAAAAAAATTCACGGCGCGCCGCACGTCACTTATGCCTTTGACGCAAAAACTTTGGAGGAGCTGGAGAACAAGCTCAAAAAAAATTTGTCCGCCGAGCTGATTTCAATTCGCGCTGAATAATTTTATCCTGAAGAAATTCATCGCGCTGAAGATGAACGCCGCCAAAGACGCGCTCGGATTTTTTTCAAACTCTTGCGCCAAAATCTCGTCGAAGGCGTGGACAGGGACGCCGCGATAAATTCTGTTTAAGTAAGCCGACACCTCGCGAACATAAGTTTCAAGCGCGAGATTTTTCATGTCGGGGTGGCGGTTGAAAAATTCTCTGCCGTTCAAAAATTTTTCGAGATGATTGAAGCCCGTCGTCAGCGCGCGAATGTACTTGCGGAGATATTTTGTCGGCTCGTCGAAGTTGTGATAAAGAGAATCTTCACGGACGCGATAATAATTGATGACGTTCGGGACGCGGACAAATCTTTCCGCCGAGTAAGCAAGGCAACACGTCGCCAGCATATCCTGCATGAGATTTTCCGCGAAAAAAATTTCGTTCTCAATGAGAAAATCGCGTCGGATGAGTTTCGACCACAGCGTCCACAAAAATTTTCGTTCGTAACAGGCGCGCACTCGTTCGGCGACATCAAACGGGACAAGCGTCGGCGCGTTCACGAATTCAATCGACGGATAACTCGTCGGCTGAAAAATTTTTCCAAGCTTGAGCTCGTTCCAAAATCTGTCGGGCACGGGAAAATATTTTTCGCAGGCAACCACGTCGGCGTCAAAAATTTTTGCGGCGGAGTAAAGTTCTTCGAGAGCGGTCGGCGTGAGCGCGTCGTCGTTGTCGAGGATGGACAGATATTCGCCGCGCGACAAATTCACTCCGAGGTTGCCGGGCTTGCCGGGGCTGCCGGAAATTTTTTCCGTCCGCGCGAGTTTCAATCGCCCGCCAAATTTTTCCGCGTAACTTTGAACGACGGCAACGGAATTGTCCGTCGAGCAGTCGTCGACGATTATAATTTCAAAATCTTGGAGCGTCTGCGCGCGCAAACTTTCCAGGCAGTCGCCGATAAATTTTTCCGCATTGAACAGCGGGATGACCACGGAAATTTTCATTGAATCACTTCCTGTCCTCAGTGAGTTTGTGTTGACCAAGCATGGTCGTCAAAGTTTCGCGCGTGAATCGATACTCGGCGGAAGAAAAATCTTGCCCCGCGTCATAACGATTGGACTGCGCGTTAATCAATCCGCAGAACGTGTCGTAAAACATATCGTTCGTAAAATATTCCTCGCGGCGCGCCTCCAGCGTCGAAACTCGCGCGGGGAAATTTTTTTCGTATTCGGGCGAGAAGTAAATGAACATCGGAACCCGCAACATCTCGAAGCGGAAGACGTCGGGGTTGTGAGAAATCTCCAAGTCCTCGCCGTGGTCGGAGAAATAAATCATCGCCTGCAAGTTCAAATTCTCGCGGGCGTAATCAAAAATTTTCGACAGCACGAAGTCGGTGTACAAAATCGAATTGGCGTAACTGGGAGCCGCCAACATCATGCCGGTGCCGTCCTTGGTCACCCATTTTTTGAAGCGGCGCGGGTAACGGCTGTTGTAATAAATGTGGCTGCCCATGAGGTGAAAGACGATGAAATTTTTTTCGTGCGGGTCGACGCGTTCAAAAAATTTCAGAAGCACTTCGTCCTCCAGCTCGGAGAAGTCAAAGGCGTCATCCGTCCAGTCGCTCACGTCGGCGGTCTTTGCCACGAGAGTTATCGCGCTGTCGAATTCGCCGTAACGTCCCTGGTTGCTGAACCAATAAGTTTTGTAACCTGCCTTGCGCGCCGCGTCGATTATCGAAACCGATTCAAAAAATTCTTTGTCGTTGTATTGGCTCTGCTCGGTCAGCGCGCGCTGAAGAACGGGCACCGTTTGCGTCCACGAGGCGTAAACATTTTTGAAGACCAAAAATTTTCCTTCGGCGGGCGAAAGATTCGGAGTGTTGTCCGCCGTCTGCTCGAAGTCGGGATTTAATTTTGCGTCGTCGGGGAGCGCGGGCGGCGGAGAAATTTTTTCAAGCTTGCTGCTTAACCATGGCGTGTCGTCGAAGGGAAAGTCGGGCGTGTAAACGTGCATGTAATCGCGGCTTGCACTTTCGCCGATGACAAAAATAATCGTGCCGCCCAAATTATTTTCCGTCGTGAGTTTCATGTCGGCGAGACGCGCGGCGCGATTTTGAGAGTAAAGCTGAGTTTGCGCGGCGTAATCGGTCACCGTCTTGTACAAGCCCGCCATGGAAGTTTGCGGCAGATAAAAAATCAGCGCGCAAAAACTTCCGAGCAGTGCAATCGCAGCGGCCGCCGTCCGTTCCGTGTCGAGTGTGAGTCGCGCCAAAAATTTTTTGTGAGACTTGTAAATCAGCCGCAAAAAAAATCCGAGCAAAAATAAAATCAGCGCGGCAGTCGGCAGACCAATCATCGCGCGGATGAATTCGCCCGCCTCGTGCCAATTCGTCAGGTAAATCGCCATGAGCGACGCCGGCGACAGGCAATGCCACGTCATGCAGTAATAAATCAGTTCGGTCAGAGGAATCAGCCAGAAAAATAAATTCAGCGCGCAAGTCAGCGGCGAACGGAAAAGAATCGTCGCGCCGGTGAGGAAAATAAAAATCGCCGTGCCCACCGCGAAGTCGTAATAGATGAGCGACATGAACCACTGCCTCTGATAAGTCCACGTGTAAAGCAGCGGGAACATAATCGACCACGCCACGCCCGTGAGCAAATTGGGCAGGTGCGCGCGCGAGAAAATTTTTTCGCCCGACGAAAATTGAATCAGCCACAGCAGAGCAATCGTCGCGGGCAGAGGCGGCAGGAAATATTGCGGCGCGGCGGGTTGACCGATGTCAATGTAAAAAACTTCGCTGAGGTAATAATAAAGTGCCGCGTGCGCCAGAAAAATTTTTTTGTCCGACATGAGGAGCCCTTCCGAAAAATTTTTGCAAAGCGGAAATGATTCTACCCTGCCGAAAATTTTATGTCAAACCGCGGGTGTTCATCCCCTCTTTTTCAAGAGTGGATTCGCAGAACCAGTCCTCGCGTTCATTCGGCTGAGAAATTTCTTTTGAGTTTTTGAAACATACTTTTCTTTTGCTTGTCCAAAAGAAAAGGACACTTCGCGGGGGCGTCGGGTTTTCGCGGGGGAAAAATTTTTCAAAGCATGCGGCGCGCGGCGGCGGATTTTTTTGTTGACGGCATGAAGTCTCTTCGGTAAAATCGGGCGCAGAATTCAACGGAGGAAAAACTTTCATGGCATACGAGGCACTTTATACGCGCGGGCGTCCGAAAACTCTGTCGCAACTAATCGGGCAGGAGCACATCTCCAACGCGCTGGCAAAAGCAATCGCGGCGGGCAAACTCTCTCACGCTTACTTGCTGGTTGGCACGCGCGGCACGGGCAAGACTTCCACGGCGCGGCTCCTGTCCAAGGCAATGAACTGCGACAAAGTTCACGAGGCTCAACTTAACGGTCAGCCGCCGGACAAAAAAGAAATTCCCTGCAACAAGTGCGACTCCTGCCGAAACTTTGATTCGTCGCCCGACAACGTGGAGTTCGACGCGGCTTCCAATCGTTCTGTCGAGGACGTAACGCGCCTGCTGTCGACGGCTTACCTTGCGCCGCTTCGTGCCCGCGTAAAAACTTTCATCATCGACGAGGTGCACATGCTGTCTTTCGAGGCGGTCAATTCGATTTTAAAATTAATCGAAGAGCCGCCGCCGAATGTCGCATTTTTTTTGGCGACGACGGAAATAAATAAAGTGCCCATGACAATCCGTTCGCGCTGCCAAGTGCTCAACTTCCGATTGATTCCGCAGACGACAATCGCGCCGTATCTTTTGCGGCTGGCGGGGCGTTTGAACGTGACGTTGCAGGAGGACGCGGCGAAAAAAATCGCGCGGCTGGCGGAAGGCTCCATGCGCGACGCGTTGACTTATCTCGACCAGTGTTATTCGATGGCGGACGGAGAAATTACGCTCGCCGACGTGAACGAAACGCTCGGATTAATTTCCGACGAGAGCTTGGACGAAATTATTTCGGCGGTGCGGGCGAAGGACAGGGCGGCTGTCGGCGGCGCGATAACTCGTGCGTTCCGTTCGGGGCTGGCGGCAAATGCAATCGCCGAATCGTTAATCACGCGGCTCAGGGATATTGAGTTCGACATGCTCGACCGCAGCGACAGAGATTTTTCCGACTTCGACAGATTGATTGACGCGCTGAGGAAAGCAACGGGCGAGATGAACGGCTCAGGCATACCCGACATAATTTTGGAAATGACGCTGATGAAACTCGCCGCGCCTGTCCAAAATTTTTCCATGCCCGCGCAGGCTGCCATGCCGAGTGAAAATCTTGACGCAGGCAAAAAATTTTTTTATGATGTTGTAAATTTTCTGGGCGCGGAGGACTTGGGCTTAAACAAATTGCTCGACCAAGCGGTTGTCAGAAAATTTTCGGGCGATGTGTTGACTTTGGCGTTCAAGTCTTCGGGCGTGGCGAACTTGCTCGACAAAATTCACCGCCGGCAATTTGAGGAGGCAGCCGCGAAGGTCGCGGGGCGCGCGATAAAACTTTCCGTCGTCGTCGATGAAAATTTGCCGTCACCCGCGCTGAACAAGTTATTCGGCACCGAACGCTCAAACTTGGAGAACGCGATAAAAACTTTCGACGCAACCGACGCCGTGAAGATTAGGAGTTAGGAGTTAGGAGTTGAAAAACCTTAAAGCTTAAAGCTGAAATCAACCGAAGGGAGAGATTTTAAAATGGCACAGCAAGGATTCGATTTGAATGCGATATTGAAACAGGCGCAAGAATTGCAGCGCAGCTTCGAGGAAAATAAGGCGCGGCTCAAGCAAGAGACTGCCACGGCGCAAGTGGGCGGCGGCATGGTCAGCGCGACGGTCGACGGCGAAAAAGTCGTCAGGGAAATTAAAATCGCGCCGGAGCTCGTGCAGGACGGAGATGTCGGCGCGATTGAAGATTTGGTCGTCAGCGCGGTCAACGCGGCCAACGCGGAGATTGATAAAAAGATTTCGGCGAACATGAGCGCGTTCGCGGGCAATGCTCTCGGCGGGCTCGGCGGCTTGGGCAACCTCGGAGGTATGAACGATATAATCGGCAAATTCCTCGGCGGCGGGAAAAATTAATTAGGAATTAGGAATTAGGAATCAGGGGAAAAAAGCCGAAGAGCCGGCTAAGACCGGAACGGAAAAATCCGAAGCGGTGCCAAAAACAGAAAAGAAAAAAAACGGAGCGGAGGATACAGCAGATCCGATAGATGCTGTCGATATGGAGCTGGATGAGATCCTTGAGAATTTTGCTGAAGACGGGAATGGAGAAGGAACCGAAAAAAACGCAGATAAAACCTCAAAAAGCATAAAGCTGAGCGCAGGGGAAGAGCTGGAACAGCTTGCAAAGGCGCTTGACGAAGATGCTGATGAAGAAGCCGCAGAGAAAGAACCAGAGGAGAAAGAACCAGAGGAACAGGATGAATATGTTTATGATTCCAAGCTGCACTGGGGAACCACAAACCTCCTCCACAGCTTCCTGTACCATAAGGGTGAAAAATACAGGTTTTCCGAGCATGGAACAGTAAGGAACTGGTTCCATAAAAAGCTTTTCGGAAGCCAACGTTCACAGGAAAAGAGCCGAAGGACTCTT
>JAFXQM010000027.1 GCA_017527075.1 Selenomonadaceae bacterium | reverse complement strand
ACGCTTGCGACCCATGCGCCGTTTGTAAACAATTTCGACGACCGACCAGCCATAGGTCAGGAAGGAAAGGATTTCGCTGAGCGTGTCCGTCCACGTCGACGACATATCATGCAAGCACGATTCAATGAACTCTGCGGCTTTTTTATCGGCGGCGGTTGTCCCCTGCGGCTGAACCGTCCAGCTCGCCTGCCGAATCAGCATTTTTATTGCAAAGAGCACCGCTCCGACCATGTCATCATTGTCAGCCATCTCTTTGTAGATTTTTATGCCGTCGGCTCCGCGAAGTTCGGGCAAGAATTCTTCAAAAAAAGAGCCGCCGTAGCGATTCGCCCCGACGCGCCCATATTCCTTATCAAATTTCATTTCAAGTCCTCGTTAAAAATTGCGCTGATAATAATCGTCGCTGAATTTCAATGCGGCGTCCAAAATCGCGCGATTAAATTTCCACCGCACGTAGGCTTCTTCCAACACGCTGATATAGTGAGTCATCGGCTGCCCGACGGGTTGTTCCTCCGGCTTCGCGTAATACATTGCCAAAAATTTTTCGCCGCCGAATTCAATTTCAACCACGTGCTTGAGATAGCTTTTCGGGTAACCTTCAAATCGGTCAAGTGCTTTCTCGTCCTCCTCGGAAATTTCCCAGAGCACGAACGGCACCTTGTACCCTTGCCACTCTTCGATTGTCGCGTAGGCTCTCGGCTCAACCCCTTTGAACATCAGGCGGAAATTATCCAATTCGCCCGTGCCGAGCAATTTCGCTTTCGGGCACCGCTGAGCCATAATGTCCTCGTCCATGTTCGCCCCGTAAGCCAAATATTTCACGCTGCTCACTCCATTCTAGTCCAAACCCATTCGCCGCTTTTTGCTAAGTCTTTGCCGTCCCACTCAACCCATTTACCGCATTTTTCTAACCGCGCCAAAGTTTCACAGGCGCACCTAAAATCCTCGCTTAAATTAAGCCAGCAGTCGCACACTGTATCGACTTCTGCCCACTCCCTGCCTTTGCCCGTGATTCCTTTTACGTAGCCGACCAATCGGCAAGATTCGGAGCATTCATCGTTTACCATTTCCGCAATTTGTTCGACCAGATTTTTCAGTTCGGCAAAATCTTTCAGCTCCATGCTATTCCACTCCCTACCAAAACTTCAATCGCGGCTTTCAAACCGCTCTGTGCCTGCGACCAGCGGAAGAAAATTTCCATAGCCGCGCGTCGCTCGTCCTCGTCCTCAGTTGTGAGCATTGTGGCGTAGGCGTCATTGGCTCGCGCCCGTGCCTCTCCGTGCAACGCTATCGCTTTTTCGAGAAAATCTGCCCGTGCCATATTCACTCCGCCTTTCTTTCAGCTTAAAAAGTTTTGAGCACCGAACGTCATGGCTTTCAACGCTTGCAGGTTTTGCCGCCAATTCCAAATTGCAATCGTCCTCGAACATCAAAGTATTCAAGCATTGTGCCGCGTTAATCAAATCCCCGTGAATTTTATTCCACATGTCAATCCGATTCATATACACGCGTTTTTCTTCGTCGAGAAATATCTCCGCCAAAATTACGTCGCACGGCGCGTCACGTTTCTCCTGCTCCAAAACGTAATGAGCCAAGTCAATGAGTTCAAAAATTTTTTCGCGCAAGTCGAGCATTTCATTGTGCGTCATTCGCATTGCCGTTTCTCCTTAGCCAAGGGCGGGTTGCCCCGCCCCGTCCTGCTCTTTACACCGCGTGCCGCCAAGCCGCGTTGCCTTCAAGCCGTTTCGTCAAGTGCAACCTCGCGGTTTTAAATTCGTCGCCGATTAACCCCAGCCGATTCAACCAAGTCCTCATCGCGAATCGGTCATTGTCGGTTTCAATCGGGCGGTAAAGCGTCCTCTTCGCCGACTTCGCATTGGCAACCAAGGCACACGCTAATTGAACAGCCGTTTTGACCTCGCCCGCGTGGAGCGTGCCGTTGAAAAATCTGAACTCAGCCGTTCCTTTTGTAAACAGCGCGTGCAAGTTCAGCGTTTGGTACCGGCTCTCGTGGTAATGATACGTCGGGAAGGTGCCCGCGGGTCTTTGATACCAAATTTCACCGACACCGTCAAGGGTTGCGGGTTTGCGCTGATTCAGCTCGCGAATGAAATTTTCATTGAGCGGTTTGCAGTAGCGTTTGCGGTTTTCGTAGACGTCCAGGGCTTTGATGAGCAGGGCTTCGTGGCTGGCGAAATTGTTCACCAAGTTCCGAATCGCCTGTGCCGTCATGCCCGCCGCGCCAATGTGGACGTGGAGCCCGCAGGAGTCGTTGACCTTCGCGCCGTCGTGCCGCAATTCGCGCACAATCATTTGCAGGGTTTCAATATCCGCCCAGCCGAGAATCGGGGTAACCAATTCGCACTGTTCGCCGTCGTCGCGCCGAATCGAGCTGTCGTAAACAACTTTCCACTCGCGCACGGCGTCGTCCTCAGCCGCCCAGCCGTTCATCCCGACTTGGTAAACCGTCGTGTCGAAAATTTCTGCGATAACCCGCGCCGCCGCTCTCCGCGTGAGCCCCGTGAATTCCAGCTCCGCCCCGATTGTTTGATTTTTCATTTTCCCGAACCCCCTGTGTTTTTGGTAGGCGCATGTTACCTCTAACCAAAACACATAGCAAGTCACACGGGCGGTTATATCGTGTATACTTGACGGGTCACGCGAACGAAAAAACCCGCCATCCGTGGCGGGCTGTCGTGGCGGTTTTTATTTTAGCCGCGAATTTCCTTCGGGAGGCTCGCCCAAGCGTCGTGGTCAATTTGCCGCAATTCTTTTGCGAGTTTCCACGCCTGCAGGTGCACCCGCGACATTTGGGTTTCGAGGCTACTCTGCGCCCTCAGCCGACCTTCGGGGTTCCCGTCGAATTCGGGGCACTTCTCGTAATAACCCAGCCGCTCGTATTCTTCGTCGAGTTCACGCTCCGCGGCGTGCAATTCGAGGATTCGGGCTTTCAGGGCTTCGGATTTGTTTTCGGTGGTTTTCATTTTGGTTTCTCCTTTATTTGTTTTTCCCTTTCGGTGACCGCATGTTACCTCTACCGAAAACACATAGCAAGCGTTTTTTGTCCCGACCGTCGTGTATACTTGACGGCGTCCTTGCACGAAAAAACCCCGCCGTCCTTGGCAGGGTTTTGTTGGTTTCGATTTTATTTTTGGCTCAGGCGATTGCGGCAAGCTCCGCGTCGATTATCCGAATTCGGCGTTTCAACCCGGCGACTTCGCGGCACAATCCTGCGTAAAATTCATCTTCGCCGCCAATTTCGAGCGAGTCGCTGATAATCAGGTTCAGGTGACCGAGCTCATTTTGCGTTGCGGCTTTTTGCTGCTCCAAGGTCGCTTTGCGGTTTTTGTTTTCGGTTTTCATTTTCGGTTTCTCCTTTATTTTGTTTTCCCTTTCGGTGAGCTGATATTACCTCTCGTCGGGCGAGAAGTCAACCCGGCACAAAAAATTTTTTGAGGAGAGTCCTGCGCCCCGACCGGGCGCGCCCAAGTTTCGGCTCGGACTACCCCCTTGGTTTCCCCTTTCGGGTTGACCGTAGGTTACCTCTAACCGCCGCGAAAGTCAAGCGGTTTCGACCCGACGCGAAAAAATTTTTTCTCACGAAAAAACCCGCCGTCCTTGGCGGGTTGTCGGTGTCGGGGTTTTCGGTTTATTTCGCGGCGTCCCGCAATTCCTCGTAAATCGTTTGCAGGCAAGCCAGGTTGTCCAAAATGAATTGGTAATTGCCGGCGATTTTCGCGTCGCGGTGGTCGATTTCGGGGCTTGCTTCAAAGTAGGCAATTTCCGCTTCGAGCCTTGCGATTTCGGTTTTGTACTCTGCGGCTCCGGCCTTCAGGTGTTTGATTTTGTTTTCGTTTTTCATTTTTGGTTTCTCCTTTTTATTTTGTTTTTCCCTTTCGGTGATTATATATTACCTCTTCTTCCGCCAAAAGTCAAGCGGTTTTCTCAAAAAAAGTAAAAAAATTTTTTCGGGTAAAACAAAATTGCCGCCCGTGTTTTCGGTGGGGCAACGAAAAAACCCGCCGTCCTTGGCGGGCTCTTCCTTGGAGAAATTTTCGGGCTCAGGCGGTGGCTGCGTCCAGTTGCGCCCAGAGCGCGTAGTATTCGGTGAGGAGTTCGGCGGCGCGGGCTTCCAGCGCGTCGATGTGGTGCTGCGGGGTGCCGCAAAGCGGGTCGTCCTCGACGGCTATCGCGTCCAGCTCGTCGAAAATTTCGCCGCGCTCCTGCGCTATCGCTGTCATTTCGTTTTCAATTTCGGTTCTCGTCATTTTGGTTTCCTCTTTTCATTTTTTTGTTTTCCCTTTCGGTGTGCGCATGTTCGCTCTAAACGCCCGAAAAGTCAAGCGGTCACCGCGCCGAATCCTGTATACTTGACGCGCCCAAGGCAAACCGTTGACCGTCGCGCTCGACGAAAATTTTTTCGTCCGAAACGGTTTTGAAACGCTCAACGGCGACATCGACGAACCGAGGCGATAACTCCACTCCAAGGCACGTGCGCCCCGTCTGCTCAGCGGCGATAAGCGTCGACGCCGAACCCAAAAAGCAGTCCAAAATTTTGTCGCCCCGCTTGCTCGACAGCGAGAGCAGGTAACTGACCAGCGGCAACGGTTTCGACGACGGGTGACCGAAACCTTCCGCCACCGAGTCCATTATTCGCGGGAATTCGAGGACGGTCGTTTGCGTGTGGTCGCCGTACCACTTGTGCGTGCCGCGTTTTTTCTTCCCGTAAATTATCGGCTCATGCTTGAAATTGAAATCACCGCGGCAGAGCACGGAACAATTTTTCAGCCAGACCAGCCCCGCCATGACGTAAAACCCCGCGTCCTCGAACGCGTCAAAAAATATCCGCGTTTTGCTCGACGCATAAAAAATATACGCCGCCGCGTCGTTCGCCATCGCGCCCTTGCAGTTCTCGAACGCCGCCCGCAAAAATTCGTAGCCCTCCTTGGCACTCAGGTCGTCGTTCAAAATTTTGCCCGAATTATTTTCCTCGTCGACGAAATACGGCGGGTCGGTCAACAAAAGATTTACTTTCAGTCCACCGAGCAGCCGCTCAAACGTTTCAGGCTTGGTTGCGTCGCCGCAAATTATTTTGTGCCTGCCCAAATAAAAAATGTCGCCGAGTTTGGCGACAGCGGGTTTCTCCAAGGCGGCGTCCACGTCAAAATTATCTTCCGCCACGTCCAAATTTTTGAACTCATAATCGTCGAAGCCGGTAAGCCCGATATCAAAATTTATTTCGCGGAGAGCGTCCAGTTCGATTTTTAATTTTTCCTCGTCCCAGCCCGCCTTTTCCGCCAAGCGATTGTCCGCGAGGATATACGCCCGTTTTTGCGCCTCGGTCAGATGTTCCACGAACACACAGGGCACGCGGTCAAATCCCTCCGCCTGTGCCGCGAGTACTCGCCCGTGCCCCGCGATTATGTTCAGCCCGCTGTCGACCAGCACAGGATTCACGAATCCAAACTCTCTAAGAGACTTCTGAAGCTGAAGAAGTTGACTTTCACTGTGAGTCCTTGCGTTGCCTGCATACGGCTTGAGCTTCGCAAGCTCAATCAGTTCTAATTTTTCTGTCGTCACGTCGTCCTCCAAGCAAAAAGCCCGCCGAAGCGAGCCTGTACAAAACTACTTTTCTTTTACGATTTTATAAACGGTTGTTCGGTCAATTCCATATCTTCTTGCCAAATAACTTGCGCCAAATTTTTTCTTATCACTACTGTAAAGTTGACGAATTTCTTCCCGAATATTATCAGGAATACGCGGCGGTTGTTTTTTAAGTTTGCGAATTATACCGCCGGCTCTTCGCCAAGCTTCACCTAACTGTATTTTGCCGATTGTAGGCTGAGCAACGCCAAACCTTGTTGCTAAATCATATTGACTAAAACCATCGGGATTTTCACGAATGTATACAACTTGCTTTTCAGTTAATTTAGCGTCGGGATGTTCTTCGCCAAAAAGACGCAACCCTATTTGAAGTGCATGCCGTTGATTTTCAGCTCCCGTTGCCCACTCAAGGTTTGAAACGTGGCAATTAAGTTTTACCCCATCGCGATGATTAGCTTGAGGTTTGTTTTCGGGATTCGGGATAAACGTGCGAGCGACAAGACAATGGATAAAAAATTTTTTAGCTTTGCCGTGTAAATTCAGCTCGATGCGCAAATAACCCTTAGGCACAAATTGTGGTTTAAGAATTTTACACACACCGCCACAAAAGCTTTTCACTCTGCCGAATGTAGAAATTTGGTAAATCCCCTCATAGTTCGGGATATCCTCCCACTGTTCACCTTCTAAATCTTCCAGTGTGAACGGATAAAATTTCATCAATGCATCATAAGCAGGGCGACAATTTTCAGCTCGGCGTTTTTCCCAATTATAGTGAAGGTCTTTGCGATAAATTTTTCGGCGCATGGTCATCACTCCTTGCAAACTTGCCCAAGGAGTGATAAACTCTCCTCGGACGTTAGTCTGAAAAGAGTCGCTCGCCGTAGGAAGTGTGGCGGCTCTTTTCGTTTGCTATTTTACCTGAACCAATAAGATTTTACAAGGGGTATTTGAGGAGGAGCCGTTACTTGGACTGTTGGTGCAAAAGCCAAGACTAATGCATCTGCTCTATCTGGGCTTCTGCCCAGACGTTTCTTGAATTCATCTTTCCGTTCAAGTGCAAGTTTGTCGGAGCTATTCAGAAAGTATTTTCGGGTTGTAAGTTGCGCTGCCAATTCGTCATCACGGGGAAGAATTATTTCGCCTGCCTGTAAACGACCTCGAAGAGCAAAGTAACTTTCGGCAACAAAATTCAAATAATGATTATCTCGTGCCGCGCCTCCATTATGGCACCCACTTACCGTGACATAAAGTTTTTTCTCTCGAATCACTTCACGCAGACGGTCAGTCACACCTCCGCCTAAACCATCGTCGTCAATGTTGACTTTCGCGCGCCCGTGTTCGTATTTCTTCATCAGCCGTTCGAGTTCGCCGACAATCCTGCCCGTGGTCGTCATCAAGTCAGTCTTGCGCCACTTTTTCAGCGGTAGGACTGCGTCACCGATTCGTGCCGCGAGAACAGTTTCATCGTCGCCGAATCTTGCAACGTCCACGCCGAGAACCAATTCGCCTGAGTAAATCGGCTTGCCATTTTCGTCATAGGGCGGCTCGCGATTCATGGCGGCTTCCACCCACTCCAGCGCGATTAAGCTGTCCGAATCCATTTCAGGAAACTCACCTAGGACTCTGACGCGAACGACGTTTGACTCCATGCCGTAAGTCCGAATCAGCCGCTGACAATATTCACTGGACACGCGCTCCGAATCGACCGAAGAGACTTTCATCGTGTAATAAAATTCCCTGTCCTCGAAGAACGCGCGCTTAAAAAATCCCGTGCTCTTCGTCGGGTTGCCCATGATTAGCAACCTTGCGTCGGGCGTCGTCAGCGCACCTTCGACTGCCTCAAAAATTTCATCCGCGATACCGCTCGCCTCGTCCAAAACAAAAAGCAAGTGGTCATCATGAAAGCCCTGCAAATTTTCAGGTTTCGCCGCAGTCTTCGCGACCGCCAACCATCTCTCCGGCGCGGATTTGAATCGCACTTCGGTTTTTGTCCACTCAAATAATTGCGAGAGAAGTTCGGAGCGTTGCAACCACTTTGAAATTTCCGACCAAAGGATTTTGTACAGCTGCTGTTGCGTCGGAGCCGTGCACGGAACTTTGCAATAGGGACGCGTGAACAGGAAGTGGAGAATCGTCCACGCCTCCAAGCACGTTTTCCCGACGTCTAGCCGTGCCCGCTGCGAACTGCCAATCGCTTGTGTCCTGCCAATGCGCTCAAGGCTTCTGCCTGCCACGCTTGCGGCTCGGCGTGAAGTATCTCTCTGACGAACGCCGCAGGGTCATTGCGATAGCGTTTCATCGCTCGCACGAGCACGACCATCACCTCCCGCCGATTCGTCCTCGTTCCATGCTTGCTGGAGAGTCCGCACGAACAATTCAGCCCCGCCGACTTTCACGTCGACCTTATCACGGAACAGCCCGCGGATTTTCAAAATAGTTTCGGCGGCACGAAGTCTGTCAGTCTCGCGCACAGGCACAGAAAATTTTTTGCCGCCCGGCGTGACAATCACTTCGGTCACTCGCCCGCGTATCACATCCGACAAGTGCTCCAATATTTCTTCCGTCTGAATTATTCGTTCGCTCTCCATGCCGTCCAACCTCTCATCTATCACGCGCCGAATTTCATCTTGCTTAAGCAATCGTTGCCCGCTGGAGTAAGCCGTCCTCGGCGAATAACCCGCGCGCTTCGCTGCCTCCGTCGCGTTCGCCGTCTGGATATAAAAATCCACAAATCGCTTTTGCTGTTCAGTCATCGCCGTCACTCTCCCGCCACATCCGAGTGAGTGTATTAACGAACAAATCCTCCTGCGGTTTTTCGATTTGTAATTCGCGTGCCGACCGTTCGATATCGACGCCCGCCTTGAGCATGGACACCAACGCCGGAATAAATTTTGGCGGCAGATTTGTTAAGTCCATTTCTTTGAGCGCGTTGGCACTCTTCGCCTGCATGAGCCGCCCGATATTCAATTGCCTTTCGACCATGGCACTGAAATCTTCCGACGCCTTCTCCATTGCCTTGCGACTAATTTCATTGTCCCATGCGTCCGCCCGCGCCTTCCACGCGTATTGCTTCGCCCAACGCTTGATTAACGACAGCGACTTCGACAGCTGCTTGGAGACATCGGGATAACTCCTCACGGTCAAGAAAACTCGAAAAGCATTGAAGGCGGGATAACTCTCGCGCGGCTGTCGTTCCCACTGATTCATCTCTTCCTCCAAAAAAAATATCCGCCACGCGGGCGGGAGTCTTACAAAATTTTTCAGCGTAACTGTATCAGATGATACGACTGTAATGCAACTGTTAAGCTACTTTAATTTTTTCAATCCGAATCAAACGGAATTTTACCGAACAATTTTTTCGTGCCGTTTCGGTGGTGATAAAAGACATTCGCGTCCGAGTAATTGAGCCGAAACTCAATATCGCGAAAGTTCAAGCACGTGACATAGCGGAGCATAATCACGTCGTGTTCCTGCCGATTCAACGGCGCGCGACTTATTTCAGCCGTCAATGCCGCTGCCTCCGCTGCCATTTCGTCCTTGAGCTCGTCGAGTCGTCTCTCTCCGTCGACGATTTGCGCCGTCAATTTTTCCACGCGCGAACTTTGATTCTGTGCGTGCGGCATGCCGTCAAGGAACGGAACCAAATCGGTTATCGCCCGCCGAGTACCCGCCACGCGCTCTGCTTCGCGTTCGACTTTCTTTTTCAAGACTCGCACGCGATTCAATTCTTTCTCAGTCATATCATCACACTTTCTGTTCACGTCACCTGCTCTTTGAAAACCCTTTCGGCGGGAAGATGAAAACCAATTTGTCTTTCTCCTCGGCTTCACCTTGCATTTCCACCACGATGAGCAATTCTTCTTTCGATTCGTATTCACCGAGCAACGCCTCATTGCCACCGCGCATTTTGCCGACGAGCTTCAGCGTCTCGAAGTTCGCGTCGAAGCCCGTAAATTTTCTGTAACGATACCTCTTCCCGTCCTGCGCTTGAAAGTATTCCATTGGCTCACCTGCTTTACTCAAATAAGGAAACATTTTTCTGCTTGGGCTTTAAGTCTTTGGCTCTGCCGCGTTTATTCCTATTCTTGGGGACTTCTTGGACTGGCGGCTCCTCATAACCAACAATTTCTTTTAATGCAGCGTCATACTCAATCCAAGCGTCGGAGATAGTTTTTTTGTCCACGAATGCATAAACTTCTTTCGGGACGACGACGCCCAACATTTCCATCAACGTCACCATCGCCGCGCATTGCAGCCGAACAAGGTTTTTGCTGAATTTTTCAGCTGTATCTTTTTTATCCATAATGCTCTTCACATGTGTTTAACGCGGTCTCGTTCCTCGGCTTGCTTGGAGTCGTTCCATCTGTCCGTTGTCCCGACCAGATACAATTTTGTTATCGACGGGCTTTTTATCCCGCCCTCTGCAAGTCGCCCTGCAGTTCGGCATATCTTTTCACGCTTCGCCGTGCGTGGCGCGGTCTCTTGGGCGGATTATTTCACCGCCTATGCTCTGCGGCTGGCTTGCGCCTTCACCTCTGATTATCTCCGTGAGACTTCCCAGTTTTTTACCGCGCTGATAATCCGTCGTCTTCATTCGGCTCGACGGCGGACGGCTATCCTCTAACCTGTGATGCGTCTGATTCGTTCAAATTTTTCTCCGTGCTTCGTGTACTTTACATCAACGCAACCGTCGTCGCACATCTTGACCGTGATTTTATCGACGCCGGACACGCGCTCGCGAACGTAAGCCACGTAATTTTCCAACTCACCGACTTCAGGAACAAAATCTTTAAAAGTTACTTTTACCCCATCAATGACATTCGCGCCGCCACTGCCGGGGAGTTTGCCACTTGTATCAATCATTCATTCATCGCCGCCTTAATATTTTTGCCCTGCTTGAAGTGGACGTTGACGCTCGCAGGAATTTCAATCTCCTCACCCGTGCGCGGGTTGCGTCCCTTGCGCGCCTTGCGGATTTTCACGCTGAACGTTCCGAAGCCGAGGATTTGCACTTTGTTCCCCTTGAGCAATTCCTTGGTAATCGTTCCGAACACCGCGTCCGTCGCGCTCGTCGCCTGCGACTCGTTCAAAGCAGTCAAGCCGCTGACCTTCTCAATTAATTCTTTTTTCGTCATGATTTTTCTCTCCTTACTCTTTACACCACTGCCGGCGCATGTCATTGAGTATCGCCAGCTTCTTTCGGCTGACATGCCATCGGCGATATTTCTCCTCCAGCTTGCGATAATTGCCCGCAACCAAGAATCCGTCTTCGCCCCCGACCCGCCGCAAGTCCTTTGCGATTTGTCCCTTGAGTTTGTCGTGCTCCGCGTCCTTGCGCTCGATGAAGATTTCAATCTCCCGCCGCGTTATCGCGTCGTATTTGTCCAGATTCATCTCGCCCACCATTCAAATCCGCAACCAATC
The DNA here is from genome assembly GCA_017527075.1 of Selenomonadaceae bacterium. GTDB lineage: Bacteria > Bacillota > Negativicutes > Selenomonadales > Selenomonadaceae > Quinella. Next base: position 53,229 of record JAFXQM010000027.1, on the reverse strand, counting down.
TGTTTAACCACGCTTGCGCCTCGACTTCCGTCTCCGTGACATAGAGAGCCGCCGAATCCTCAATGCCCAGCTCAGCATAGACGCAAAATTTTTTGCCGCACATCTGCTGAACGAAGAATTTCAAAATTTTCTCGGCGTTGATATAACTGCCGTCCGCCAGCTTGATGAATTTCATTCGGCATCTACTCCCATTTGGTGCAAACAATTCAGAAAAAAGTCAATCTCATCAAGAATTTTTTTCGCATGCCGGTTGAGTTCAAAACGTTCCTCTGCATTTGGCACCAGGAGAGTCGCGACACAGACTTCATCCGCAATCAGCCGGCAATCAAGCACTCTTTGATAAATCTCTTCCTTATTCATTTTACTTCCTCCAATTCAATAACAATGCGCGGGTCTCCATACGCCTTCGCCGCACTCACTTGAATTACCTGCCCGTCATCGACATAGCAAATCCCAATCAACGAATCGAGCACCGCTTTAAGAAAATTATCGACGTCGCCCCACGAGCCCTTGCTCACCCCGCGACGCTTTTTATAAAACTCCGCCGACAGTTTCACGCAACCTTTGAACGGCTCACGACCGCCCATTGCTTGAAACGCGAAAAATCCGAGCTCTTCCTTGAACTCGGTGTATCTCGCGCTGTTGTAGCGCCGCTTGCCGTTGCCCATGACTCGCGTGAATGGTACGGGACTCAGCGGCGCTTCAATCCTTATCATCGTCCGAAGCCTCAAACTCCGCGATTTGTTTATGCATTCGCCGGTACAACGAGCAAAGCATATAATACACGTCCTCTTCGACGATGAGAGTACTGCGAAGTGACATTGCCTCTGCGTGCATTAAAATCTTGTCGACGAATTCAAAATCTCTTTTCAAATAATCCAGCGGCGTCATTCTTCGCCCTCCTCCGTCACGTGCCCGACGACCGCGTAAGCTTTCGGCCTTGCGTGACTCGCAGGGATACAGCCTGCCACTTGCCAGCAATGCCAATCACTTTTACCAACAAACACAAATTCCCCGCCGCGAAAAAATACTCGGTGCAACTCATCATCAAAGCAATCATAGACAGAAACGTCCACGATATCGCCCTCGAAAATCTCTCGCCCGTTCATGTCCCGCAATCCCGTCGACAGCCAACCGACAATTTCTTCCTCGACCCAATGCCGCGTGCCGTCCTCGGCGACGACCAGCCGCTTCACCTTGTGCACAGGATTAACCAATCCAACCACCGTCCCTAACCAAATTACTGAACAGCAAATACTTCGGCTCGAAATGCAGCGCGACCCGTTTGGTTTCGCCGTTACGATTCTTCGCCACGTTGACCTCGGCAATGTTCGCGTGCTCCGTCTGCTTGTCATAATATTCTTCACGGTAGAGGAACATGACGATATCCGCGTCCTGTTCGATTGAGCCCGACTCTCTCAAGTCACTCAGCTGGGGGCGTTTCTCCGCGCGCAACTCGACGCCGCGACTCAACTGACTCAGCGCGAGCACCGGCACATCTAAATCTTTTGCCAGCGACTTTAAACCCCGGCTCAGCTCGCTGACCTCCTGCACGCGGTTGCCTTGATAAGCTTTGCTCGCCGCCATCAGCTGAAGGTAATCAATCACAATCAAATCCAGTCCAAGCTCCGTCTTCATCTTCCGTGCCCGCCGCCTCACCTCGTTCAGGCTAATAGCTGACGTCTCGTCTATCCTCAACTTCAATTTAGAAATTTCTTCCACGCCCGCCATGAGCGCGAATTTTTCATCCTCGTCCAAATTGCCGTCGCGGAATCGCGTCGCGTCCACTCGGCTCATCGAACACAGCAGGCGGTCAGTCACTTGCTTCTTGCCCATCTCCAGCGAAAAGAACAGCACGTGATTTTTCTTCGCGACCTCCGCCGCCATGTTCAGCGCGAGCGCAGTCTTGCCCATGGACGGACGCGCCGCCAAAATTACCAAGTCAGATTTTTTCAGCCCGCCGATAACTCTGTCCAAGTCAATGAAATCCGTCGACAAACCTTTCTCGCCGCCGTGCTCCTGCACCGCGATTCGGAATGATTCAACTACCAAATCAGCGACCGACCAGCTCGTGGTCACTTGCCCGGCGTTCATCTCGGCGAAATATTGTTCGGCTTGCGCTTGAATCTCCGACGGCTCATGGCGTTCGTTTTCTGCCTCGTCGACGAGAATCCGCCCGATGTCGCCCAGCCGCCTGAAGTTCGACAGCCGCTTAACCGTGTCCGCATAATATTTCGCGCGCGCCGTCGTGTACTCATAATCGACCAGCCCGAACAGGTAAGAGCGATTCACTCGCCGCAAATCGTTCGTGCGTTTCAGTTCGCGTTCGACGAGCAACACATTGACCGCCACGCCGTCCGCGCTCAGAGTCAGCAGCGCGTTGTAAATCAATCTGTGTTCGGGGCGCGAGAAGTCATCAGGCTTGAGGATATCGGCGACCTGCGGAATCGCCACGCCGTCATCAATCATCAACGCCGACAATAATTTTTTTTCGACCTCGATATCTTCATTCAGCCTCATGACCTCTTCACTCCCTAAATAAATCTGCTTGGTTTATGTGCGTGCTTAACGGCTGTCCGAGTGTCCGCCGTCGCTTTGAGCTCCTCATAAGTTTTGCCCGCCGCAATCAGCGCGCGATAGTTCCCGTAATCCAAATTGCACTCGCGCGCTTCACGCACCCAATCCTCCAGCTTCTTGCCCGTAGTCTCCCGTGTCGAACATTTTTTGCCATTGTCAGAATCTCTTCGGCATTGCTCGCAACAAAATCTTTGACATCTGTTTCGTGGCGTGAAATATTTTCCACACTGAGGGCAACGTACCGGCTTAAGTTTAAACTGGTCTAATTTGCGATAATAAGTGTCCCGACATTTTTCACAGCAAAATTTTTGCCAACTCAAAGGGAAAATAATTTCTTCACCGCATTGCAAGCACTTCACGGCTGAATCATCCTCAAAATTTTATTCAGGTCGATTCGTACCGTCGAGTCTGGCGCATATCGCCCGTATCGTTCCTGCCACATCATCTGATACTGCACGAGGTTTGTGCAAAAGATTATCGGAACGTCTCTGCGGAGTTTCGGCTTGAACGGTTTCGGTTTTATCTTCCTCATCGCGTTTATCCTCCAAATATCTTTTGAGCACCAGCAAGAACCATTCGATAAATTTTTCTTTTTGTCTCGGCGGCAATCGGTCGAACACTCCGTCAATCAGCTGCAGAATCATTGTCAGGTAGTCTTGCGGGTCACGCTTGCCCTTACAGCTTGCGTGACACCCGCTTCCCACCTTGCACGCGAACATGAACGGTTCGTCGCACATGACATCAATCCGCTTGGAGAGTGCCGCCGCTTTTTTCGGCGTCATGGTTTTACCTCACTGTTTGTGTTTCTTCTGACATTCAAAGCAGAGCGGCTTACCATATTTTTTCACCGAGAAATCGACAACGTTCTGAGTAATTCCTTTGCCGCAGTCCGCGCACTTACCGACAATCTCATTGCCGCCCGACGGTTTTGGATTTTGCTTCGGCGGAGGATTTTTTGTTGTCGGCTCATAACTCGCCGTCGAAACGTTTTCGGGGTCGTCCGCCATGGCAATGCACAGCCCGCCGATATATGCATACTTGAGCGCGGCAGTGTTGGCTTTCATGACTGCTTTATCCCCGTTGTCTTGACCGGAGCCGACGCCCGTGAAAAAAACTTGCTCGCCCGAATCCGCGTCCGTGACAGTCACCTTCGCCATAACGACCGCATGTTTTTCCGTGCCGCCTTTTGCGTTCGCCGAGTCGCGCAACTCGACCAACGTCAGCTCGGTTGCCGTGAACAAATTCTGCGCCGTCAGTGCCGCGTTGATTTTCGCGAACATGCCCGCCGCCGTCGTGTAGCTGTAATGTTGGAAACTGTTCAGACCGTCCTTGGGCATATAGCGGCACTCCTCCATGACCGCCACCATTTTTGTTCCGATTCCCATCTTTATTCCTCCAATTTGTCTGCCTCGACAGGTTTGCCGTCTCTGAGTGTGTAGAAAACATCAGCTTTAATAATTTCGCCGTCCACCTTGAAACATTGCATGTCTTTGATTTCGCTGTTGTTCCATTCGCTCAACACTAACCAACAGCCGAGTGCCCCTTTGGCTTTACTGGCTCTGCCGAAAACTGCCGCGACGGAACTTTTTCCCGAAACACTTGCCGCTGAATAAGAGCCTGTGTTGCTTGCCGCTGAATGAGAGCCTGTGTTGCTTGCCGCTGAACAAGCGCCTGTGTTGCTTGCCGCTGAATGATAGCCTGTGTTGACTTCTTTGTCAGTTATCGCTCCCGCCATTTCTGCCAACGTCAATTCCTTGACAATTTTAATTTCGTCCGTGCAAAATTTATGTTTCCCGTCATCGGCTATTGAGCCTGTAGCTTCGACCAGAGCAAAGTGCGAATCAGCAGGGGAATAATATTCAAACACCGCAGTAGGGATATCGCAGAAGTGAAAGCCGCGTTCGCAGATTTTAATTTCCCCGTCGAACTTGTAGGTTTCCCCGACGCGATATTGAAAGCCTTTGCATTTCAAATCCTTGTCAAACCCTTTGTAACCAATCATTTTACTCACCTCTTAATTCGCTCGTAAAATTCTTCAGCGTTGCCGTGCCGTGGGCTGACGTGAATCAAGCTGACCTCCGCTCTCGGATACTTCGCCAAAAATATTTCCGCGCGCTCGATTGACAAATGATTGTTCAGAATTCGCAGCTTGCCGCCGTAATTTAATTCTGCACTCATCAACGCCGGTATCGAGTAATTGGCTTCGATTAATATTTTCGTGAAGTCTCCGCGGATGCCGTCGGGTATCCCGCCCGTGTCCGTCAGCAGCAGCAATCGGTCACACGCGTCTTGCAGGATAAAGTTCACGGGCTCGGCGGCGTCGTGTATCGAACCAATCACCTCGACCGCGACATTCGCCACCGAAAACTTTTGCCGTTTCTTTATCGTGTGAAGATTGTGCCGCGCCTCCATCTGCAGTGCCTGAGCCGTGCCCGCCGTCATATACACATCCACCCCGCGCGCCAAGAAATTTTTCGCCGCCTTAGAGTGGTCGCCGTGTTCGTGCGTGACCAGCACCGCGTCGGGCAATTTGTGATTCAGTTGCGCCAGCGTCCAGTGAAACGGCTTCCCGCAGTCGAGCAGGAGGAACGCTTGCTCCGACCAGACTGCCGTTACGTTCCCTCTGCTCCCGCTCGCCAAAATTTCTACGTGCATTGCTCCACCAGTGTCAGCGGCGTATATTGCCGGCGTTCAGTCCAAAATCTTTCTGTCGGCTTGGAGAACACCCCGCCCGCGCCTTCATGATTTTCACGCAATGTCGGTGTCAGCTGTGCCAAATATTTTTCGCCGAACTTGTCGACCACTTCGTCGCCCTCGTAGACCTCGCGCCCGTGAGCGTCGTAGCCGACGAACTGAGCGATTGAATCTTCGTCGACTGGATAATCGATATGTACGTGGTTTTTTTCTTGGCGTTTAATCCAGCAACGGCGACGGGCGGGTTCCTCTTCGTAAATGATAAGTGAGCCTGTCACAAGGTCGCCGATTTCGGCTTCGTTGCCGACGGCGGCTTTTCTGTTGATGACGCGCCCGCGGAATTTAATTTGCCTCATTGGTTACTGCCTCCACCAGAATGATTTCCTCGTCGCGGATTGCCGCGTAGTCGTCGAACGCCGCCGCCATCGGGAAGGTTTTTTCGGGGTTGAAGTCCTCGTCGCCCGCGATTCTAATCACCGTGTCGCCCTCGTAGACCTCGCGCCCGTTCGCGTCGATTCCAATCAGCTGTGCAACGCTTTCCGTGTCAACCGTGTACAAGTCATCGGTTATGAACGTCAGATATTCAGGATTAATTTCTGCCGACACTTGACCGAGCTCCGCGTAAACATACTCGCCCGTTTCAATGTCCCGCCCGCGGAATTTAATCTGCCTCATCTCAAATCCTCCGTGCCTTGGAGAGTTGCGCCGGTGCCAAGTATGTGCCGTCGCTCCCCGTCGCGAATCCCTTAAGGTGTGCTTGATAGACGTATTGCTTGCCGTCGTGCACAACCTCCACATAATCGCCTTCGTAAATTTCTTTCCCGTCCGCGTCGATTCCAATCAGCTGAGCAACGCTTTCGGGGGTAACTTGAGTTGCCGTGTCGTCTTTCGGAATAATGTAATGCTTGCCGTCAATCTCGACGTAACCGCCATAAAGCATTGTCCCTTCGGCGATATATTCGTCCATGACATAATCTCCAACGTAACGCCCGCGGAATTTAATCTCTCTCATGCCGCTCGCCTCGCTTCCTTTTTGATTTCGATAACCAACTGCTCCTCGTCGCTGACCTTGAACAGCCAAAGTTGATTCGGCAGGTCGACGAACGAATTGCGCGTATAACTCTCCGCGTCGTCGATGAGCAACGGCATCTCCACCTTGAATTTTTTCTGCAGCGCGCGGAAGATGTCCAAGACGCATTTGAGCTTTTCGCCCTTCGACAACAGCGAGTACGGCACGCCATGGAGCATTGCCTCACACGTCGGCTCGAACACGCCCGTTGACACAACCAGCTTGAACATTTTGAATTTCACATGCTCAAAATGACCGGCGATTTGACTCTCCGTCAATTCGATTTTGCGATTGCGCGCGTCCTTCGCCAAGCGCACGAGGTGTTCAAGGTCGACGATTCGCTGATTTAATTCCTTTTCTTCAGCGCGCAACTCTTCGATTCGTTTCCGGGCTTTCGCCGCCGACTCCAAATCTTGAAGGCAACGGTCAACCTCTTTGATGTCCGCGTCGAGTTTCGCCAGTTGTTCCGTGCGCTGAACTTTTTCATCCGCCACCTGCTGCTCCAGAGTTTTTATCCGTTCGTTGAGCGCGGCAAGGTGTTCGTCATTCGTCGGCAATTTTTTCGCCTCAATAATTTCCGCGGTGATATTTTCCAGCGATTCTTTCAACGCTTCATATTCGGCGAGGCACGTCAAGCCTTGGTCTTTCAGCTCAGCGAGTTCCTGCTCGTGCCGCGCTTTGAATTTGGCGTCAGCGGGTCTCGGCTGCTTGCACGTTGGACAAATCCCCGGCTTCTCGTCACGTTTTGCTTTGAACTCTTTGCGGAGTCTAAGCAGTTCATTTTTCTTCGCGACAAAATTTTGCTCCGTGGATTTTCGATAACGCTCAAGTTCAGCAACCCACCGCACATTCGCCGACGCGTCTTTATACTCAGCTTTCGCCGCCGACAATTCTTTGGCGACTTCGCTCTCCGCCGTCTGCAGAGCTTTGCGTTCGCGGTCTAACTCGTCGCGCTCGGCTTGCAATGACTCGGCAACTTTCGCGTCGTAGGGATTATCCGCCAGCTGTCGGTCAATCTCATCAATTCGCGCCGGGATATCTGTTAATTTCCCCCGCAAATTTTTGATTTGGCTCTGCGTGCTCGTGATGAATGCGTCGAAGGATTGTTCGCCAATTTCTTGCGCCAACTCTTCAAATTCGGATGTGCTCAAAATATCTTTATCGCTTACAGTGCCGAATATTTTTTCCAGAGTGTTGCGCTGAATTTTGGGTGATTTTCCCTCGCAGAAAAAGAACGGATTCAAAACATACTCGCCGCCGTGATTAAGGAACTCGGCGACCTTGACATCATAAATCGTCTTCGTCATGAGCTCGCCGTCGACGTAATAGAAACCGTTCTTGCCGTCGACCTCGTATCTGAAATTTGTGCCGTCATCGAATTCAACTTCGGCACCGTGGAGCAGACCGTCATCGCGAATCTCCATGCCGTCCTCATACCGCCGCACTTTGTCCTTATCCTTGCCGAACAGCACGAACGGCACGATTGACGCGATTGATGTCTTGCCGACCCCGTTTTGCCCGCGAACTATCACGTCGGCTCCGTCCGCGACAATTTCTCCGTCGTCGAGCCCGCGATAGTTCCACCAGCGGATTTTTCTGATTCTCATTGTTCAGCCTCCTTTCGGATTATCTCTGTGATTCTTCTCAGAACGTATTCGGCGCAAGGAAGAGCCAAACCGTTGCCGAGAGCTTTGTAACGTTTTGCGTCCGACCCGCCTGCCGTCCATTCGTCGGGCAAGCCTTGAAGTCTTTCACACTCCGTCGGAGTCAGCCGCCTTACGTGTGATTGCGTGGCACAGGCGGCGGCACCACGCGCCATGAGGGGGGGGCATAACTCATATTCAACTGTTGGCATATATTTGGCATTGCGCCCTTGATTGAATGCGTCGCGCCCTATCCCGTAAGCCACAAGCGGAATGTTGTTGCCGCCGGTGCCGTACATTGCGCTGATCGTCGGAGCAACGTCGCCTAATCGTTTGATTCGGCTGTCTTTCCAGTGGTTGTCGTAAGCAATGGCGTGGCGGTCGATAGTGTTCAACGTGTAGCTGAAGTTTTTGAGTATTCCTTTTCCGTTCGCGCCGTTTTTCAGCTGACGGTCGATTGTGTTTCCTTGGATACAGAAGACTGCGCAATCAGAATCGCTTCGAGTTCGGGCGGCAGGGTTTTGTTGTGAGCTTTCGCCCGCCTCAGAATTCCCTGACACGCTCGCGGGCTCAAAGAGTATTTCGCCGGCGCGTCGTCCTCCAAAATCTGCGACAAGGAAGATTCTTTTACGTCGTTGGGCGACTCCCCAGTGTTCAGCGTTGAGAAGTCTCCAAGCGACTTGAGTGTTTCGACCGTCAACCAATCCTGCATTGCTCCAGTGTCGAGGTAGAGGAACGGGCTCCTGCAAGATTTCTTCGAGGACAGTACGAAAATCATTCCCGCCGTTTGAACTGAATGCGCCGGGCACGTTCTCCCAGACAAAGAATCGAGGACGGATTTGTCGAACAAGCTCAACTGCTTTGAAGAATAATTTGCTTTGGTTGCCATGAAGACCACTCCTGTTGCCCGCCACGGATAAATTTTGGCACGGACTGCTCGCCGTGATGATGTCAACGGGCGGGGCGTCGGTTATGTGATTGATGTCGCCGAGCTGAACTGTGTCGGGGAAGTGGCGCGCCGTAATGAGTCGGCAGAATGAATCAATTTCACTCGACCACAGAGTTTTTATCCCGACGTTCGCGGCGGCAAGTTGCCATGTGCCCAGCCCGTCAAAGAGACTGCCCAGCGTCATTGCTCGTCCTCGAATTCGTCGCGCAACTCCTCCAGAATCAAGAAGCCGTTGAGCACACCCATCGCCCAAGCAACACTCACGGGCGGGTTGGTCGTCATCAGCGTGAACGCACTTATGAACGTGCACCCGCCGACGATTATCCGCCACGTGAATTTCTCGTTGCCGAGCTTTATCCAAAAATTTTTGAACATCGTGTAACCTCCTCAGAACAATGACAGCTGACCAAGTTGCGGCTCCTCGACGATTGCCGGGACTGATTCAATTTCTTGCGGCGATTGCTCCTCTTCGAATGCCCGCCGTGCCCAAAGTGTCCAGCCGTCGAAGACAAACGTCGGTGTATACCAAGGCGCGCCATAAGTTTCAAGAGTCAAAGTATTTTGCCGCTGAACAATCGCGGGCAAGCCGTAGAGACTGAGCTGAATGTAACACATCCACACGCACCGCTCGTCGAGGTCATTGGCGACGATTAACATTTGCCGATTCGGATTCAAGCCAAGTTTCCTGAAACCATTCGCCGCGCCGAGAATCATCGACCCGCTGCCGCAACACGGCTCGTTGACCGTGATGAAACCTTTCTCCGCGATTGCCGCGTTCAAAGAATTGTTATCGGTCAACACCATGCCGCACATATCGCTGACGCATTGCGGGGTAAAGAATTGTCCCTTCCACTCGTCTTGAAACTCCAAGCTGTGGAAAATTTCTCCGAGCACGTCAGTCAAATGATTCGGGCAGTAGCTTTCCATTTCCAAAATAATTTCGCTGAGCATTTCTCCGAACAAATTTTGGAGTTCGGGCTTGTACTTGCCGATTATGTTTTTGTATTGAGCCTCGCGCTCGTCGACCGTTGCCTTTGCGTTCGCCAGATTATACGGGTCACTGTTGTTGGCGAGTGTGATAGCCGACAAGTGCAGGAAGTCATTGAAGACGTTGAATCGCGAATAGCCGTAAGCATTGAACTGATTCAAAGCTTTGACGAAATTTTTTCTGTGCTCGCTCCCGGCCACGAGAGTCTTTGCAGATTTTTTCTTAGCCATGGTTCCTCACCATACTTGACAAGCCCAAGGTCGCCGTTATATAATTCCTACGGTTTTTCATTTTTGTTTTAACTTTCGGAGTTTCACGCGGCGACCTCAGGGTTTGCCGCTTATTTGTTTGTCTCTTCTTCCGGCACGATGAATTCATCATTGCCCGCGAAGTATGCGTCATGCAGAGCGTTGAGCACCTCGCCCGCGCGTTCGGGTGTTTCATAGCGCGCGAGTTTAACTTCCGATTCGCCGATGACCACCGAGACAACTCCGCCTTTGCAGCCGCCCTCGAAGTCTTTAGGTGTGTCACGCATTTGAGCCACGACCTCGCCTGACTTAATGATTTTCATTGTGTTTCACCGCCCGACGTTTTGCGGCACGTTCGCGCATTTTCTCGCGTTGGAGTGTTCTCTTGCACTCGAAGCAATACTTTGTGTTGTATGCACGAAATTCTTGTTTACCGCAACACGCGCAAGTAATCATCACGTACTTCATGCCGTCCTCCGCCTTTCGCGATACTCACTCAAGTCAACGACTTTCATTTCCCGCGGACGATTGTTGTAGAGGACTTCGCCCAGAAAATTCAGTTGCTGCTCGTCAAGGTGACCGCTCTCGCGGAGCTCACGCCAGCGGTCTTTCGCGACAATGTATTCAGCCGGTGTCATGCTGTCTTCGCCTCCCGCGCTTGCAGAGACTGCCACTTCCTGAGTGATTCAATGTAGTAACCCGCGTAGTTGTCGAACTCTTCACCCGCGACCAGAATCCCGCGCCGCTCAAATTCGTCCGTAGTCTTCCACAGGTGCCCATTGCGCGCAATGTCACGCGGGGAATAGCCCAGTTCATTCATGCTGACCAGTCTCAAGCCGTGAGCGTCACAAAAATCCTCGAACCGTTCAAGCAAGGTTTTTTCGCCCGTGTCCTGCGGCATGATGAATTCGGTTGCGCCGTCCGCCCACGCTTTTTTGAGTGCTTTGGCGGCGTTTTCTCTGCCGGTGTTCGTCGAATATTCGGCGACCGTCCCGTAGCGTTCAACAACTTCTTTGTCGGGGAAAATGCGCCCTTCGCGCAAAATCGGCCGGGTGAACATCGTGACCGTGACAGTTGCGTCGTGGTCGTCCCCCTTCAAGTAGCCGCTGACGAACAAGTCAAGTTCGCGGCTCAGTTCAAGCTTGCGCCCGTCCTGTGTTACCAATTTCATTTTCTCTCCTCCTGTCTTTCGCGCCCAAGAATGCTTGGACACATTTTTCACTTAAACGGCTGACGATTCGCCCTGCCGTCAAGGCGTCAACAACTTTGCCCGCCTTATCCTTAACGACCAGCCTCTGCTCCAGCCCGTTCAAATCAAAGTTACTTGTGACAATCAATCGCTTGCCCGAAACGTAGCGTGCGTTGATAATCTGATAGAGTGTTTCGACCGCCCAGTTGGTTGTCTGTCCTGCGCCCAAATCGTCGAGTATGAGCAGGTCGCAGTTGTTGTAGCCGCTGATAACCTCTTCCGTGTTGCCGCCGTCGTAGGTCGCCTTGATTCGGTTAAGCAAGCTCGGCACGTCGCCGAAGATGACCCGCTTATCGTTGTTAATTAATTCTTGCGCGATGACGGACGCGAGGAATGTTTTGCCTGTCCCGAATCCGCCGTAAAGGTAAATGCTCATGTAGGATTTTTCGGTCAGAGCCCAGTGAACTGTCTGGACTGCCGCTGCGTTCTCCTTCGCGAACCAGTAATCGTCGAGTGTTTTCCCGGCGTAGGGGACATCTTGCCGTATGCTGTGTTTGCACGGCGCGAAGTCCACGCGGATATTGTCACCTGTGCGAATCTTCGGCTGCGAGTAGCGGTCGCTGACCTTCAGGCATTTGCCCTTGCACTTCTCGCAAACCTTGAGCTCACGTTCAGCCGAGAGGATTTTGGCGATATCGGAGTTGGTGAGCGCGCCATAGGTTTTCTCAAGCCGTGCCCGAATTTTTTCTAACCCACTCATTGTATTGACCACGGAGAGCGGGCGGGATGTAGACGGGGTTTTCGGGCACGGTGAAGGGTGGTTGAGTTTGCTCGCTGCGTTTTGGTTGCTCACGACGTTCACCGCCTTTCTCTGAAGTCAATTCTTTTTCAACATCTGCGAAAGTTGGGTAATGCCTATTCCGTCGGACGGTGATAATCGCAGACTTCACCTTCGATATGCCGTAGGTTTCTTCAAACTCGGCAAGCGTATATTTTTCACTCGCCGTCAGCGGCCGCGGCATTTCGGCTGCCCAAACCTTGAACACATCCTCACTTACGCTCTCGCGTGCGCCCGCGCCCTCCTCTGTCTTTTGTCTTTCGTCTTCTCTAAGACTTGGATTTTGGGTAACACTAAACCGCGAGCAATGTTCGGTTATTGTTCGGTCATTGTTCGGATAATGTTCGGTTGAGCCCATTTTAATGTTCGGTAAATGTTCGGTTCTAAGTTGGTACTCGCTGCGGCCTTGCGCCCCGCGCGTGGTCGTGAAGTCAATCAAGTTGTGATTCTTGAGTACCAGCTTAGCTTCGTGAACGGTTGACACGCTCTTTAACCCAGCTAATGTTTTCAGCTCTCTGTCCGAGAAGCTAATCCGCTCCGGCCATCGCGCTTCATTGAATTCGCCGACTAATGCCGTGTACAACGAGCGAACGCCTGCCGAAAGTCTCAGCTCCTTGCTCAGAGAATGAAACCCTCTAGTGAAGTCAATCAAGGTGTATGGCATCCTCAATCCTCCTTCTCCCTATATTCAATTTTCAAAGAACGCTTTGAACTTGTGTCCAAAGGCTCATCTCAGCTCTCCGCTATGGGGAGAGGGGCTGTCCTCAACGAGGAGAGCTGACATGAACTTTTGGGAGTACTTTTTACTGTTCAATCAAGGGCAAGATGTTTTTAGCTTTGAGCAGTTCGTAGAGACCGAGCCGCCCTTTTTGCGTCCAATACATATGCGGCTTGCTGTGCGGCTTGCCGTCCTCGTCGTAGTAGATATGAGTTTTGGTTTGCGACCAGCCTTGCGCGGCGTATTCTTGATAAAGCAACCAGATGTCACTCTGCCGGAATTGAACGCCGAGTTCGTGCAAGAGTTTATTGAACGCCTTGGCACTGTAGCCGTAATCTTTGGCGATAACGGACGTCGTGACCAGTTCCTTGCATTGGAGCACCACGTCGCAGTAATTTGCCTTCGTCTGCAGTTCAGCGACCTGAGTGTTAAGCACCTCGATTTGTGCGCGCGCCGCTTTGACCTGCTGAGCCAACTCGATGATGAAGTCGGGGTTGGAGAGAATTTCTTCGGCTGCCTTCGTCGTCATGTAAACTCCGGTCTTGCGAATCGACGGAATGACTTCCTCACACGTCCAATCTGAGAACTCGACCGCCTTAGGCAACTTGCTCGCGAAGACCAGCTTGTACAAGCCTGCCTCGGTGATGAGCGTCATATCCTGATTGCCGCCGGGGGTCGCGATTTGCGACACCCTTTTGAATTTGTCGGGCACGTGTTTTGCCAACGCATCACGCGGATTTGAGTAACCCAGCGCGAGTGCCACGTCCTTGCCGACGAACAGCGGCTCCCCGTTTTTGTTGACGACACGCACATCGCCGAATTCGGGGTGGTTGAAAATTTGAATGGCTGTACTCATTTCGACCTCCTAATTTTTTCTTTGACAAAAATAACCGCCTGTGATACACTTTGCGCAACTTAGCAAGAATTATCTCCTTTGGTAATTCTTGAATGTTTATTGCCTTAAGCTCACGACCGCCGTTTATACGAAAACTGCGAATCGTGATTGAGCTCGGTGGCAAAAATTTTTCGGATGACATTCCATGTCAAGTTGCTTTGTGGAGTTTAACATACCACGCCATGGCATGTCAAGTTTTTATTTCTGGAGGTGATTCGCGTGGTGTTGAATCAACGATTGAAAGACCTTCGCGTCGGCAGAGGATTCACACAGAAGGCAATCGCCGCCGCTATTGGGATTTTACCGGGCACTCTTTTGAAATTTGAGAGAGGTCTCGCACGCCCGAAGTTTGAAACGCTGATAAAGCTTGCGGACTTCTTCGACGTGTCGACTGATTATCTGCTTGGGCGGAGCAACAATCCCGCTCGCCTGCCGTGACATACTCGCTTGGATTATTCTAGCTCTTTGAAAATTTTCCTTGCTTAGAGGTCGAGCGATTTTTGAAAATCTTCCCACTCTGCGTCCGTAGGCTCGCGCCATTCTTCACCGTCGTCAATCTCGACCCAGCAGCCGTGGTTGTACGCTTCATCGACCAGGCGGAAGAAGGTTTCGTTATCTCCCCCGGCGTTGGCGAAAACTACGATGTTGCTCTCTTCCCAGTCGACGTGCGCCCAATTGTTGTTAGCGGTCAGCGCGTTGCGGAGGCGGCTCACATAATCTTCGAGCTGGTCAACTGACCAGTCGGTGACGGGGCAGAAAACCGAGCCGACGTAGATGTTCAGGTCGATAGGTTTCAAGTTTTTCATTTCTGTCACTCCTTGCCATTTGCGAGCCGACGTGATACAATTCAAGCGGTTTATGTGAATAGTTTCTTTGTAGCACGTCGGCTTCGGTCGGCGTTAATTTTTTTAGTAGAAGTCGACACCGCCGGGCATTCTGTCCCAGTCGGGCTCGGAATCTTCGGGCTCGGCTCCGCCCTGCCAGTCCACGTCGTATTTGTCGAGGACGGTTTCGATATCGCGAGCGGAGTCTCCGAACATGCTTTCATCGTCGTAATCGCCGCAGACGTCCACCGAGTTTTCGTCGACGCTGAAGTAATCGTAACGACGTTCGGGCAGGCAGTCAGCCAAATCCTTGATGAGGCCGTTGACTTCGCCGGCGTTCAAGTGACCGGTCGAGCCGTGGTAGTCGAAGTTGATTGTCATGGTCTGACCTCCTCAGTAAATTCCGTAGTTTTGTTGCAGGTCAACTTTGTAGTCGTAGCGGCATTGAAGCTCGCGAAGAATATTCAAGTAGCAATCCTCGAAACGCTTTTCGCACCACTCGCGGCGGGGGCAAGCTTTGCAGCTGTGCACTTTGACCTGAGCGTAAATCTCGCGGGCTTCCTTCTTAACGCTGTCAGCGTACCAAACGAACATTTGCGTCATCTCCTTTCGGGTGTCATGTTCGCTCAAAGCGGGGCGAGAGTCAACGGCTTAGTCAAGTATACTCACCCCGCGTGGCAAAGGTTATTACGCGACGAGTGCTTGGTTGAAGTTTTGCGCGTCGGGTTTTTGATTGAAGTCGAATCTTTTGTCGCCGCGCTCGATAGCCGCCTTGAATTTTTCGACAGCGGTCATAACCTGTTCGGGCGTGTCGTAGGTGCCGAGGGTCAAGCCGTTGAGTTCGGAGCAATCGCCGCGGAGGGTGAACTTGGTATCGTCGAAGTCGGCGTAGACAGTATCGGCGCAGATGAAGGCGAGGTTGCCTTCCGTGGTCTTGACTTCAATTTCGGCGGCGGGCAGGTCAATCCGTTCTTTCAATTCGTCGGCCGCGTCTTCCTTGAAATTCATGACAGCGTCGTCGGCGTTAAAGGCGGCGAGTTTTGCGGCTTTGAAAGCCTCCTCAGCTTCCTTGAGTTTTGCATTGGCGGCGTCGCGTTCGGCAATCAACCTGTCGCGCTTGGCGGTGAAGGTATCGACGGGCGGCAGTTTGGTTTCGACAGGCGCGGGCTCGTCGAGTCGATAAGCTTTGCCCGCGCTGACCTTTGTTTGGTTATCGGGCTCCATGAAGTATTCGTCGCCAAGGTCGTCCCGGTAGATTCTGCGTTGGAACACGTAGTCATTATCCGCAGTGGTTTCGCCCCGGTCAGCGAAGGCAACGGGCACCGCAGTCACGAACTTAGCCGACCGACCGAGGATTTTGAAAGTGGCAAGCTCATCGCCCGTCCTGCGCCTCTCCGCCAGATAAGTTTTACCGACCTTGAATGTTGCGGGCGATTCGGACTCGGTAAAGGCTTCGTCAAGCTTGCGATTTTCCTCAGCGATTGTGCAGGCACCGCGCTCGCTCATGATTTGGAAGAACTCGTCATCGTTGACCATGAAGTTTTTATATTTCTTCCACTGACCGTCGGGCACTTCAACCTGCAGGTGCTCGCCGCCGACCATGCTCATGCCCGCTTTGTACTTGTCACTCCAGATGGAGCTGAATTCGCCGTTCAGGTAGCTGAGCTGTTCACCGTTGATGTAGTAGTAGGTGCGGATACTTTTGTCGACGATGTTCACGTGGTCGAGGATAAAGCTGGTTTTGTCGGTGAAGACTTCGACGACCTTGCCGCATTCTTCGCCGTAGCGGTTAAAGCGTTTGTAGTGACGCGCGAGCCCTCCGTTGCCTGCCTCCCAATCGCCCTCAAATTCGTAGGTGTAATTGTCGAGGAGTTCGACCGCCCATTTCATTTTGCCCGTCAGTTCGGGCGCGGGCTCGGTGGATTTTTCGTCAGCGTCGCCGAGGCCTCTGGAGATTTGGTCGCAAGTTTTTTCGACGAGGATTTTGCCGTTCGCATCAAGGATTTTCACTTTTGAGGCGGCATTGTTTACCAAGAAAATTCTTGCGCGTTCGATAGCGAAGTCGAGCGAGGTCGTGAAGATTTCGGCGTGAACTTGCGGTGCGTCCATGACCGCCTTGAACATTTCGGGTTCGGTCTGCGGTTTGTACTCGCCGGCTTCGGGTTTTTCTTCGACCGTGTTGACTTCGGTGGTTTTGCCTTCTTTGATTGCCATAATTGCTTCACTCCAAACTGTGTAATTGTCGGTGGGGACAGCGGCGACTGCGGGGGTGTATTCGTTGAAAGCGTAGATGTTGACGTAGCTGTTCGGGGTTCCAATCGTGAATCCCTCGGTGGTGCCTGCGTAAGCTTCGGTGAATTTGCTCCTGCGAGTGCAGCCGTTTTCGTCGACCGTGCAAATCGTCTTGGGGGTGATTTTGGTGACCGTGAGTTTTTTGACGATGATCGCGCCATTCGGGTTGAATTTGCCTTCCCAAGTTGCTCCGAAGTAGGTTTTGCCGACCTCGAACTTGGTGACGTTGCTGAAGTCCACTTGCTTAAGTCCTTCGACGATAATTTCTTTGATGTCGACTTTCTCGGTGCTGACTTCTTGAGCCGCCTTGTTCGCGTTCAACGCGGTGATATCGGCGTCGGTGAAGGGGTAACGCTTGCAGTTCCCGTTATCGTGAACGCGTCCGCCCGTGAAGGTGTATTCGGGGTGGTTTGCCGCGAAGTCGATAATCCACTGAGCCGCTTCGGTTGCCGTTGCGAAATTCGGGCTGGTGTCCATGCCTGCGCCGCCGTTGAATTCATAGCGGATATCGGCGTCGAAGTTTTTGCTGACCTCCTGAGCTTCGGTTTCAACTTCGGCGACCTGCTCCGTCGTGGTCTCTTCGACTTCGACGTTCTCTTCGGTCTCGACTTCGACTTCGGCGCGGAACTCTGCGAGAGTCATGCGGCAATATTTTTGGAGGGCGTAATCGGCGTCTTTGTCACTGACAACGTACCACTCGTATTTGGTCGTGACTTTGAAGTTGTAGCGGTTGCCGTAGCTGACCACATCGTGGAACCAGAGTCTTTCGACTTCGCCGCGCTCGTTGAAGCGGAAGTTTTCTTTGGCGAGTTCGTAACGCTCTTTGACGGTGCCGTTGGTGAGGATGTAATTGCGCTCGTTTTCGAGGGCGGTTTCTTTCGCGATACGCTTGCCGGTCTCGGTGCTGTAGTACAAGGTTGCGCCGTTCTTCGCGATTTTCGTGGTGTAGGTTTTCATTTTAGTTTCTCCTCTCAAAATCTCTTTTGGTTTCCTTCGCCCCTTCGGTGGGGTTTTTCGTGTTTGCGTTTTCCTTAACTTCTGACGCCATTATACACTTTTTTCTTAACTTGTCAACCCTTTGTAACCCTTTTCGCGAAAAAAATTTTTTGCTTGTAAACCTTTTGGTTTGGTGGTATACTGGCGAAAACAGGGAGGTGTTTTAAATGGCAACTGAAAGAAAATATATTGGAAAATATCTGAGACGGTTCCGTGAGGCATTCAAGCTTAAGCAAAACAAGGTAGCTGCGGCAGTCGGGCTGGCTCCACAAATGTATATTAAGTACGAGAAAGACCAGATGTCACCGTCGGTTACTCTTGTTATAAATTTAGCAAACGAATTCAATGTCTCTGCTGATTATTTGTTGGGTTTAAGCGACGAGCCGCGCCCGCAGACGTTTGACCGTGAGACGACAAATTTGCTTAAGGTTTTGGAAGCGTGGAAGGATTCAAGAACACCAACCGCGCCTCTTCCTCAGCCTGCAGCGACGGCGTGAAGGCGGTGACCGTATGAGTCAAAAAGAACAACGAATTACAATTGCCATAACAATTACTGTGGTCGTTGTGGCACTCGCGTCATTATTGGTATCTGTTGAGCGGAAACACGAAGCTGACCGCAAAATGGCTCGAATCCAAGAAGAGACTCGCGAACGTCAAGCAAAGCAGAAAGCCGAGCAACCCGAAGTAGTAAAGCTGACGCCCGCAGAACTGAACGCCAAACGCGATGCCGAACTCGAAGAGAGTCGCCGCAAGTCCGAGGAGAGCAAACGCCACTTGGAAGAGACGCTCGCCGCGCGCCAAGCTGAACAACAAGCCTTGGAGGAGCAACGCGCCGCCCGTGAAGCCGAACGTGCCGCTCGACGCCTGACAATTTCCGAATTCAAAACTGATTTTGAATCGCGGATGACACGGCTCGCAAATGCGTTCGGCGTATACGGAACTGCGGCGATGGGCACGGGCTCACAGCGCGGCAACACAATCACTTATCCCATGGCTGAAGGCGGGCAAATGGAATTGATAGTGGCGACGGTCGGCGATGGAGTCACGGGCGCAACGCTGCGGACAACAATTCAAGACCCTAACGTCTTCGCCGGCTCGCTGTTGGTTTATGATTTGCTGATTCAAACCTTCTCGGACACCACTGACCCCGACGTCGTTTATAGCGGGTTGGGTCTCGGCGAAACGATTGTCGACGACCTGCAAAACTCGCGCACGATTCGTTCAGACGGTTACAAGTTCACCAAACAGCTGAGCGGAAAATTTCTTCAGCTCGGCATCGCAGAAGATTGAATTCACACCGCCTTCGGGCGGTTATTTTTTTCGTAGAACAAATCGGCGACCTTGTTATACTCGTCGATAATTTCTTTCTGCTCGTCGGAGAGTTCGCGCGGCGGTTCGTCGTCGCCCATCAGCCAGTTGCCAATCTTAATGAACTCTTCAGCGGAAATATCAATCTTCATAAGTCACCACTCCTTAACGCGAAAAATTTTACCTTCCAAAAAATCTTTGAATGCAGCGCGAGTGTTGTAACGGTTTTCTTCAGACGGCGGGTCGCTTAGACAAAATTGATAAATGTGGTCGGGGTCAACCCAAGCCTCGCCGATGAGCCGCCCGCGCCGACGAGGATTCGTGATTATCCAAAATGACAGATAGAAGGCGTCGTTGCCGTTGTTATAATATAAACGGTTGCCCTCCACCCAATCAAAGCCGACGAATTTTTTAGCGATGAATTGGCTGTAACCATCAGGCGGGAGTTTGTGCTTGAGTCGCTTGGCTCGCAACTGACGGGAAATTTCTTCATTGCACTCGGAGCAGAAAATTTCATGTGCTTCGGTCTGCTCGAAAGATTTTTTGCAGTGCGGGCAAATCATAATCCCAACTCCTCATCCAATTTTTTCATGCGACGTGCTTCGCGATTCAACTCATGGACTTCAAGCCGTGGGCTGGGCGGAGCACTCGTGAGGTAAGTAATTTCCCACTCGCCGATGGAAGCGTCACGACGTCCTAAATAATTTTTCAAGGTAGTAAAGCTCAAGAAAACTTTCGGTGCCAAAAAGTGTGCGCACTGAGTTAAATTGTCGAAGAAAAATTTACTGGCGTTACTCTCGGCGAAACACGGACACGGTCTGAATCGCCGCTCGATAATTTTGCCATGAGCCTCCCAGAGCAGGTCGGCGATAGCGCGGCTGATATATTTGTGAGCACTCAGCTGAATCGAGACGCATTTACCGTTTGCTTTTGTTTTAAGGACGATTTTGGTCGCGACATTCCGCACGACCCCCGCGCGATTAATTTCATACTTGTTGTCGAGAGAATAAATCGGCACGAAGGTGGAGTGAACATCGGCGGCGGCTTTAGCTGCTCGGCGGAAAAATTTTGGAGAGCGGCAGAATATTTTCTGATTAACTTTGCGTATGCTGTAGTAAGGTGAGCCGTTCTTGTCGCGGTGTTTTTTGAGCACGTAGCCGGTCTTTTTGTTGCGGCAGATGAGCTGTGAATTAATTTCGTAATTGGGCGCGTCGGGAATGGTCAGAAAATCATTTCTCATCGTTCTTCCTCATTAAGTCAGACAGGTGAGTTAATTTTTGTGTCATCTCGGTGACAAACAAACCGGCTTCCGATTGTTCGGCGAGGGCGTTGGCGGCGTCAATCTCCTCTTGAGTAATAACACCCTTGGCGACCAGCAAATTTGTCAGCGTTTCAAGTTTCAGCTGGGCTTCGATTGACGTGGTCAGCGCGAGGAGCGGTTGCATTTCGTTCGCCACGTATGATTTCAAGGCGTCGGAAATTTTTTCTTTGTTGCCGAACAAAATGTCACTCACAAAATCAGTTTCATTCATTTCCGTTGCCCTCCTTATTAGCAGGCAATTTGGCAATTAATCTGTCGAGCAAAGCTTCTGCCAACGTGGTAAGATGCCGCTCGATTATTTCGTGCGCGATATTTTCTTCCAAATCTTCATTGAAGTTAAAATCGCACAGGATTGATTGAGCAATATCATTGACAAATTTTCGATATTCTTTTTCGTCGGTGAAGTCGACCCGCAAGATTGTACGGTACTCAGCTTTGTCACCAAACTCAGCTGTCATAATTAATGTCCTCCACGATAACGGGCAATTTCTCTTTGAACACGGCAAGCACTTGATTCATGATTTGGCGCATTTGCGGATGAGCCGCCTTATCCGTGCGCTGCTTGAGAATCCAACGCCACTCCCTTAAATTGCAAGTCATGTACAACTCGGACTTAACACAGTTAGATAAAACGGAGCGAGCGTCTTCAGGGCGTGCACCATGTTCAATCATATCCTTATAGGTGTTTTCAACTTCGCGCATGTGCGAATACCATTTCCGATAAAGAAAAGTCTGCTCTTGCCAACGCGGCGCAATGACTTCAAGCTCGTCGTATTTGACGTAGCGGGTGCTCTCAACCGTAAAACTTGCGTGCCTGTGACGAACGAGTTCATTTTGGATAGCGCGGTCGCAGATGATTCGGAAGGTAAGCGACACGTGCTCCAAAACCGATTCATGTCCGCGCTTGATGAGCATACGGACGAATTTTTCAGTGGAACCTTCGCGCGGCTGTGATTGATGAGAGACGCGCCCGCAAGCCTCAAGCTTGAGCAGAATTTCATCGGGGTTAATTTCGTCGACGAGCGTTGCCGACGGTTCAATTATTTTCATGAGCTTACTCCTTCGACGCGAACAGCACGCCGAGCACATAGCAGGCATGATTGCGCGCGTCTTTTTCAGTGTCGAACAGTTTGCCGGTGGTTAAACATTGTCCGCCGCGAGTTCCAATTTCCACGCTCCACAGGTCTGCGTCATCGAATTTGTTAATTACCTCGACATAATCAACGGCCTCAGGGCGAATCCAAAGATTTTGCGGAACTTCTCTTAATTTCATAACCAATCACTCCTTAAAAATCAGCGGCGCGTCTGTTCCTGCCGAGCCTTGCGTGCGAGCGTGAGGTAATGTTCAGCCTTGGCGCGCCAAAAATCATAATCGTAGAAGAATTTTTTACCGGCGTCGGTGATACCGAAATGCTTGCGCAAATATTCGGCGTCAACCCACTGCTTCCCGTGTCTGTCGGTGAAGATAAAATTCGCGGACATAATTATCCTCCTCTGTCACGAATCATGTCGGTTGCGATTTTCATATGTGCGCCCTTCAGTCAGCCTTGGCGGTCACAATGTTCGACGCGTCGGCGGGCTCGTACTCTTCGCTCTTATACTCCAGCCAAAGGCGCAAAATGTAAAGCACGTATTGATAATCATTACGCGGGATGTTGTTTCGCAGAAGAGCCAGCAACTCAAGAAGGCAGTCGGAAATTTGCGGCGCGTTGCCGCTCACATAAGTGATAATGCCATCTGCGCTTTTAAAAGTGGTGATGCCTTTAAAGTCGAGCGCGTCCATGGTCGCGGACACAAAATTATCCAAATCTTGAACGGTTTCAATCTTCACAGTTTGAATTTCCATAATGTATCCTTTTCAAACTCGGCGTATAAAATTCTTCACCGAAAGTTTCATCGGTCACGGCGTTGCGTTGCACGACGGCGGCAGGAATCATGTACAAGCTGAGCTGAATGAAAGCCATGAGCACGCAACGGATATCGGTATCGGCGGCGGCGACGAACGCAAATCGCGTGGGATTAATTTTCTGGTCAAGCAGAGCATTGAGTCCACCGAGGATAAGCGCGCCACTCCCACAGCAGTCCTCCTTGATGGCGATAAAACCTTTTTCAGCGAGCTGACGTTGAACGAATTCGGGCGTCAAGGTATTTTCGCCCATGATGTCAGCGACGTGCTGAGGCGTGAAAACTTGCCCGCCGCCTTGGTCGAAGAGTTCAAGCGCGTGGAAAATTTCTCCGAGTTCGTCGCGGTATCGGGGCTTGAACGGAATTTTGTAATCGAGCTTCAAGCTGTGGTCGCGCAAAATTTTCGCGGAGATGTTGAACTCCAGCGCGCCGATGAGTTTGCCGAATAATTTATTGTGCAATTCCTTATTGGGCACCTCGGCGAAAGTTTTCTCGTCGCGGCGGAGCGTGGCGGCAGAAATTTTCAAGAAGTCGTCGAAGAGCTGAGCGCGCGAAAGATTTTTTGCGGCGGAATTGAACACGTCGACAAAATCTTTTGACCAGCGATTCACTCCAAGTCCCTCCTCTCACGCTTGATTAAACTGCCCAAGCTCATGCCGCTGCTTACCCCGTTGTTATCGCTGCGAAGTCTGCGACGTCTTTCAGCCTTGCGGCGATTTTTATTTTTCATATAACACTTGCCGCAACAAAATCGATAACGCGGGTCAGACTTTTCAAAAATATTGACGCCGCGCCCGCACTCCTCGCAATGGAAATATCTGATTGCGTTCGGAGCAGGCAATTCGTCCCGCGAGCACTCACGATTGTAATAAGCTGCCTTGCAACATTTTCGCGAGCAATAAGATTGACGATGATCGTTCGGTTTAAAATTTTTCAAGCAAACAGGGCAAATCATAACGTTACCTCAAAACAAAGAGCCCTGCGGATTCGTCCACTCCTCCATAATCTTCAAGCTGTCGCCGCAGATGATATTTTCTTCGACAATTGCTTGAGCTTCGGCGAGGCGTGTGAATTCCTTGCCGGTAAAGAAGCGGAACGAATCGCAGAGCGTAAGAATTAAATGTTCGCGTGCTTGGCGCACGGATGATTCTTGGATGTCGATGCCGTAGAGGGATTTAAGCGCGCGGAGAGCCAAGTCCTCATCCAAGCGGTCAATGTTGTAAAAAAGTTTGCTGACGAGTTCGGCGCACGGGAATTGCCCCTGCCCGACAGCGGGGTCGAAAGCAGTTTTGTCGACGTCTTGAACGAGTTCGCGCACATACTCGTTAAGAATCATATCGAAGGCGAGACCCGCAGGCGTGAAAACTTCAGCGTGCTTGTGATACGCAGAATTTTTATCCTTGCGCGCTTCGGGCGTCGAGTAACTCATCATTGTAATGTTCCTCCACAAAACGAATCATCGCGGGCGTGAAGTCGAAGAGTTTGTAAAGTTCAGGGTCACTGGTCGGCAAAGGTCGCCGCCGGTTATCGCGGAAGCAGCCCCAGCCGAAGGGCGAATTGGACGGGTGAATCGGTTCCCATTGCGCGCAACGTTGCAGGTCGAGCATGAGCCGAAAGAATTTTGTCGACGCATACTTGGCAGCTTGTTCGATACGCTCAGATTCGTATGCGGCTTGCGCGTATTTGTTATCTGTCGGCACAGTTCGCGCGCCACCTACTAAGATGTGCGGCTTTTGAAAATTTTTAAGTTTGTAAGTGCAGGTGTCGCAGTGCACATTGAACGAGCGGCGGACTTCGGCGTCGACAATTTCTACGCCGTCGTGAGTGTAGATAACCGCCTTGCCCGTGACTTCAATCTTGCGCGCCATTGATTAATCTCTCGCGCCACCGCTCCAGCGCGTCAGTCATTTTGCCGAGTTTGTAGTTGAAAAGAGCATTGGCGATAAATTTTTTCGGGACATCGGTGACAGCCGCAAGCTCATCGATAAGCGCGCGTGTGTCGTCCAATTTTTCTTCCTCGCTGACGGCGGTCGGAATTTCTTTTTCGGTCGTGTCACTTTTAGTTTCTGCAACTTCGGGTTTCACGTTTTCGGGCGGCATAACTTTTCCCTCCAAATAATTATTCAAATCGTCGAGGATAATCCGAGCGTTGCGGCGTTTCGAGTCGGCAGTATTAAATTTAATTGCGCCGGACAAAATATTGGGCAGGAGCAGGTCGCGGACGTCGGTGCCCTTGAGGACAATGACTGAGCGGTTGGCAAAATCTCCAATCCCGTCGGTTCGCACCTTATGCGGCAAATTGTGTTCGGTCAAAAATCTGCCGAAGTCACCCGATGTCAAAGATTTGGTTCGCGAGAGCCCCAACGCCTGAAGCAGGTGATTGCATTGAAGAAAAATTTCACCCGCGCCATTTTTGTAGACGTTGATGGGCACATTGTTCAGCACGCACAGGCCAATCTTCGGCAAATATTCAAGCTGCTCGGATTCTTCGGGCGGCTCAGATTTTTTGAACGGTGCAACAGGTTGAGTCATAATTTCATTCAGCCCTTTGCTTAAGAGTGTATGGACTTCGCGCGCGGAATTAATTTCGGGCGACTCGTCGAACATTTCGAGGAGGACGGGCAGGATATCCCTGACGAGCAATTGCAGGTCGAGGAGATAGTGCCTGCCGATTCTCCTTCGCGCGAGTGCGTAACGACACATATCGATGACAGTTTCGCCGAGTTCGGATTGTTCGCTGAAACCCAAGGCCGCGAACAATCTTTTCTGCATGAAGAAAAATTTTCCCGTGCCTGTGGCAAAAATTTTAATCGGCGCGCGCGGTGTGTGTACGGTAATCATTTCAGGTGCGCACGGGCGTCGCGATGTAAATAAAATTGTCGTTGCCCGGCTCGGTGACTTTCACGGGCGAGTATTGGTCGTTGAATTCGAGGAGCAATTTCTCATCGGTCACGACCTTGAGCACGTCGGAGATGTAATCGACATTGAAGCTGATGATGAGGTCGTCGCCGTCCACGTCAGCTTCGACAGGTTTGGACGCGCCGCCGACTTCGGGCGAGTTCGCCGAGATGTCAATGCCGTCCCGCGCGATGTCAAATTTAATCGTGTTGTACTCGGTTTCCTTGCTCATGCCCGAAACAAATCTTACGGCTTCCTTGAGCTCGGCGGTGTTGACTTTGACGTGGAGCACAGATTCTTTCGGGATGACGCGGCCGTAAGGCGGGAATTGCCCTTCGATAATGCGCGTGGTCACGAAGACGTTGTTGAAGGTGAACGCGGCGGATTTGCCGTTGTAATTAATCGTGACAATCTCTTCGGCGTCTTTGGAATCGAGGCGCGCGGACAAATCGCGGAGAGTGTCGCCGCGAATGACGAATTCAAAAATATTCCCGCAGTCCTCGGCGAGTTTGTCTTTGGCGAGTGCAAGGCGGTGAGTGTTCGTGGCAACGGCTGTAACATCTTCGCCGCGGAAGATGAAGTTGACACCGGTAAAAACAGGGCGCGACTTATCATCGGATACGGCGTAAACAGTTCGGCGGATTAATTCAGCGAGCACGGGCACTTTAACTTTGAAAGTGTTCGGCATCTCTTCGGCTTGGATTTTGGGGAAGTCGTCGGGGTTCATGGTGAGCAGGTCGACGTGTGCGCCGCCCGATTCGAGCGCGAGAGTATTATCCTCCAGCGTGAGCGTGATTGTATCGTCGGGCATATTGCGCGCGAAGTCGAGGAAACGTTTTGCGCTGACGACGGTCGCGCCGGGCACTTCGACGTTGACGGGGATTTTCGCGGCAATGGCCGTGGAATTATTATTGGCTTGGAGTTCGACGCCCGCGCTGCCCTCGGTGCGGATGAAAACACCGCTGAGGACGGGCGTCATGGGTTTGACGGCGGCGGCACGGCTGACGAAGCTCAACGCCTCCACCAAGTCAGATTTGTAGCAAGAAAATTTCATGTTGTCCTCCTAAATGAGATTGGGTAAGACTTCGAACAGATACAAATCGCCGAAGCCCTTTTTAATGTACACGTCCAAAATTTCTGCGAGTTCCACCACGGTTGAGTTGGTGCGGTCGAGAAAATTTTTGTCGCCGCCGATGTTCATGCTGTCGCGCGCCTGCCGAATGGTGAGCCCGCGCTTGGCATATTTTTCTTTGGCGAGATTCACGACGAGGCTTCTTGACGCGGCGAAATGCCCTGAGGCGTCGGGCAGATACCACCACGCGTCGCCGTTCACACTTCCACCTTGAGCGTTCTTCATATAAGGAATTTTCCCGCCGAACGCTTTAAGCCGCACTGCGATTTTGTCTGCCTTATCGCGGAGCTCGGTCGTGTGCTGCTTGAGGTCTTCGAGTTGCGTCCCAAAAGTTTTGAATATGAGCAATTGAATTTCGGCGTTGAGTTTGTGTTCCGCGCGAAGGGATTCATTTATCTCTTGCATTAAAGACTTGAGCAAATCTTTCAGCCGCAAACACTCTTGGACTTGTTGCTCCGGCGTGAACAGCTCGCCGAACTCGGAAACGTCCACGCCGAGATAATCAGCAACAGCTTTTGCATCGGCGGCAGAGAATACTTTCTTCAACCTAAGGGCTGCGAAACGAAATGGGGCTTTTTTGTCATACAGACAATTCGCAGACTTCGACGCGAGTTGGGCAAGGCGTTTGTGGTCAATCAGATATTTGTCTTCGCGCTTCATGGCTCAGAACGGGCTGTCGAAATCGTCGGGCACGGGTTCTCCGTCGAATTCGTCACGGGGGTCGGAGTCTTTGCGTTTGCTGTCGCCCGCGAACTCCACGTTGTCGACGATGAATTCAACAGCGGAGCGTTTGTTGCCGTCCTTGTCCTTGTACTCAGATTTTTGAGCGCGGCACTCGACGAGCACGCGGGAGCCCTTGCCCATGTACTTGTTCATGAACTCGGCGGTTTTCTCCCAAGCAATGAGGTCGAGGAAGTCAACGGCGTCTTTGTCCTTGGAGAAGGGACGCTTGACTGCGATTCCGATTCGCGCGTAGGATTTGCCGCTCTGAGTCTTTTTGAGCTCGATGTCGCGGGTCAAATTCCCGCTGAGAAATACTTTGTTCATGAAGGTTGCCTCCTCAATTATTCCGCCCGTAATTTTTAATTGCCAAATCAGCAATTCGATTAAGCTTTCCTACCAATTGATTTAATCCCGCGAGAAGTTGACGCAGTTCTGTATTTTCGAATGTGGTGGGAGACGGGATATTAGTTTTAGGTTGCGGATTTTGAATTGTTTGTTGCACAGCATGCTGAGGTTGATTGAAAAGGTTAGACATAGGGCTTGGCTTCGGCTGAGTCACCGTCTGCAGTTCACGCTGTAAATCTTTCAAGACAATTGGAGCCGCTTCCATCACACGATTCAGAGTCTTAATTTTACCTGACACAATAGCAGGGATTGCGCAGTCGATAAGGACTGCCACATTAAAGGTGATGGTTTTCTGCCCGTTTTTTCCTATAGTTGAACGAATGGCGTCATGTTCTATGAGACAATTAACCCACGGCGAGCGAAAGTTACTTAAGGAAAGCGACCAGCCTAAGGCAGGTTGAATTGCGCGGCACTTGACTCGATATTCGCCATTGCCGGTTTTGTACAAAACGACGAGCTTACCGTTCAATTTCATCTTGCGCACTTCGGTCAAAGTTTCAAGCGGATAATTACATCTGGCGGCCTTTTCCTTCAGTGCAGGTTGAGTGTCGGGTAAAGTAACGGGAGATTCATGTGTGCCAAAATCCTCGGCAGAAGTATTGGCATCTTCACTGTCAATCGCACGAAAAGTAGCAATCTCACTTTCGGTGAGTTGGCGTGTATGACGAAATTGTTTTTGGTGGAAATAAACTATATCGCCTTTGTTAGTCTTATGGATAAGAGGAAACTCCTTGAAGTCAATCGTCTTAGGAGTATTAAGCTCATCAAATTTGCCCATAAAAATTTCCCCACTTGCGTAATCGACAATCCACAATTCAAGCGGCAAGAGGAAGTCATTAGCGCGTTTTGTCCATGCTTCCACGTCGACCCTCGGAAATGAATAACACGGATATTTACCGTTCGCGAACGGATAAGTTCCATTCCGAGTTTTAACTTCAATGAGCAAATCAACGCCATTACGGTTTCTTACACGGAAGTCAACGACATCAAAGCTGTCCTCTTCGGGGGGGCGACCGTCCAAGCGGGTAATTGTTTCGCCCCTTAACTGTACTGCTTTAATACAAACAAATTCGCCGAACTTCCCTTTTTTGTATGATGACGAATTTTTATCCAGACACAAGTTCCACCACTCCTTTAAACTCTCAAGAACAACTTTAGTCCGTGAATAAATATCTTCAGGGGCATTCCCGAAGAATTGTTGCCGCGAATCACTTTGCCGAACTTCGAAAAAGAATTCGTCCACAAAACGCGGGAGAACTCCGGTGACGACTTTGTGTAAGTCAAGCCAATTGGTGTGATTAATTTTTCTGCAGGCGTCGAATCGAGTAATGTACTTGCCGAGCCGAGTATAACTTAAGCTGAGATATTTGTTATATCCTAAACACAGAGCCAAATCGTTCATTTTAACTCGATATACGCCTTGGTCGTCGACGGTACATGCAATATCACCGTGTGGGGTTTTAACAGGTGAAGCAATCATTTCCCTTCGACCTCGTTCATAATTTCGTCGATGTTGTCGAAGTAATCACAGACGCCCGCGAAGTCGGTCACTGCCTCGGCAAACGTTCTGCCGTGGTAACGCTCGTTGGTTTCGTGCTTGCCACCCCAGTGAGTGACGTACTCGGCGGCGGGGTCTTTCACATCAATCGGATAAACGCCGTCCAAAAAATATCTGTTGCTCCGGCCAAGAGCCCAAACCTCAGTGACATGCCCGTTATACTCGAAGGGACAATCCTCCGTGTGCTCGGCACTGTAGGCGTTGCAGAACCGCTGAGCAAAGACGACGACCTTATCGGAGTCAGTGCCGCTCGGTGAATTAATCACGTCGGTCAAAATCTTCAAAGCTTCTTTAGCACTTCTCATTAGTCATTCTCCTTTTTGCTTGCCTCGCGGTCGATGAATTCAGCCAAGCGCGCGCAAGCTTCGATGGCACTGCCTTTGTCGGCGAGTGTGTAAACGTTCTGCCAGTGGTCGCCGTCGGCGGAAATTTCCACATCCCAGAACGGCTTGACAATCACGCGTTTGTAATCGCGCTTTATCACGCGCACACTCGTCGAGCAATGCGGTTGCCGAATATAGAACGTGTCCTCGTCGGCGTAATGTTCAATCCCGTAATCAGCCATTTTTACCGCCTCAGTCAGCCGTGTAGAAGTCAGCAATTACTTTGGCGCACTGTTCAGCCGTCGGGTCGGCATCTTCGCCGAAAATTCTTTTGCACAAGTCAGTGAATCTTTTGCCGAGCGGGCACGAATAACCACAAAACGTTTGCTGATGTTCGGTCACTTTGCTGATGTCGTCCCGATAATTTTCCAGCAACGCCATGAACGCCGTCTTATAATCCTTCTCGGTGTCAGTCATTTGAATCACTCCTTCAAAAATCTGTCGCGGTCTGTTCTCTCAAATAATCTTCCGGCGGAGTCGGCTCGGTTTCTTCCTCGTAAACATTCGCATGATGAAACTGTCCGAAGAACTCGTCGAAGTCGACGCCGTGTTGTTTGAAAAATTTCGGCAAGAAGTCATGGAACCAGCGGATGAAACTCCAGCCGCGCTGAATGAATTTATTGTGCTCGTTCTCGCCGTTCCAGAGCTTTGCCAGATAGTTGCGGACAATCGAATCGGTGTAATCGAGTCGGCAATAGAAACGGTAATCGTTTTTGTCTTTGAATTCGCCGAGTTCGTGAGCCGCCATATCCAATGCGTCTTCACGGTCGCAATCATCGCCCGCCAGCAAATTACCAAGCTCATCTGTCCTGAAGAAGAATCCGTTCTGAGCGAAGCCGACGCCTCTGTAGATTTTGAACTCGCCATCTTCTCACGGCTCGTCATGAAAGAGTTTGCAGTTGAGCTTGACGAAATTTATTTTTTCCGGCGTCGGAGTCATGAAAACTTGCCGCTCGAATCGTCTTGCCAATTTGCGTGCTTCCTTCGTGCCGATGTCGGTGAAAATATCGGGCACGGCGTCCAAGCTGCAGAAATATCTGCAGTGTCTCCACGTGTAAACTTTGTAAGCACGGAGCACGGCTTTGACGAGCGCGGGCGACCAATCACAACTGCCCGTGAGCAAGTAGTTAATGTTGCCGAGGTCAATCAAGTACTCGTCCGCGTTCTCGTAAATCAGAATTTGCTTGTTGGGGTTCTTGCCGCCGGTGGTATAAACCGACTTAAGCGGAGTCTCCAAAACTTTGACCGGCGCGGGGAACGGACGCTTGACCGCTTCAAAAATTTCAATGGGGAAATTTTGGCTGAACCTAAGTTCATAAAACTCGACGCTCACAACGTACGTTTTTTCGCCATTGACCACAGCCGTGAACGCGCTGTCAAATTTCTCCGCGAGAGCTTCAGCCGACGTCGTGCCAATCGGTAGTCCGTGATAATCATCCGTCGACGCCGCCAGCTGCTCCAAGTCAATATAAAATTGCTTGAGGTCGTCGGTCGCCAGCAAATCAAACGGTCGTCCGTTGCCCGCGTAAAACGTCGAGATACTTTTCAACTCTTCAGCCATAAGCACACCTCCAATCAAGACACGAAAATTGGGCACATTGCTCCAATGCAAACATGCCCAACCTCGCCAAACCTCGCCAAACCGCGCCAAACCCTGCCTAACCACGCCCAACCTTGCCTTGCCTGCCATGCCATGCCAGACCTTGCCCTGCCAAGCCAAGCCTCGCCTTGCCTGCCAAACCTTACCGCACCACGCCTGACCTTGCCAAACCATGCCGCGCCTAACCATGCCCTGACGCACCACGCCTGCCAAACCAAGCCCTGCCCTGCCAAACCATGCCTTGCCGGGGCGCACCTTACCAACCAAGCCGTGGCAAAAATTTTATTGGAGAGTGTCCGCGAAAGCGTCAATGGCTTTGAAGACACCCAACAATTCCTCTTGGGTTGAATATTTGCGCTGGAAGGCGCGGAGCTCAATCAGCGCGTTGCTCAAAACTTGCTTGCGATAATTTTCTTTGCTGAGGATAACGTCAATGCCGACGAATTCTCCTTGTTGTCTGGACGGCGACGGAGTGACGCTGAGATACGCGCGAACTGTCCGCGGGGTTGTATCGCCGATATAACGAACCTCAAGACTGCGGATAAGGTAACTCGCTTGACTCAGGCGATATTTTTCGGCGGCGATGTCGTTATTCCACTCGAAGCACGAATGAAGCGGAGCGTTCGCGTCGCGCGAGTCGTCGAGCAATTCTTTCGCGGTGACAGAATCCTTGCCGAGCGTCTTCTGCAAATCGCGAATCGTTTTTGCGGCGGTCTCGGCTTTCACAGGGAAACTCGTCCCCGCCTTCCACGAAAAGTTTTCAAACATCTTTATCCCTCCTAATCAATTTCTCCATGCCTCGCCTGCCAAGCCATGCCATGCCGAACCTTGACAAACCACGCCGCACCTTGCCTGACCTAACCAAGCCTGCCATACCCCGCCTTGCCCGACCTTGCCTAACCATGCCTTGGCTCGCCTCACCACACCTTACCCTGCCTGCCAAACCGTGCCTTGCCAAGCCAAGCCTCGCCATACCAAGCCTTACCACACCCTGACTGACCTTACCTTGCCTGCCAAACCCTGCCTCGCCATACCAGGCCTTACCACACCCTGCCGGGACTGACCACACCTGCCCAGCCTGCCGAGAATTCCTCGACAACCCTTGACTGTTTATGAGCGATTACACTTCGACGTGGAAAGTGCCGTAGGAGCCATCTTTAGCGGGTCGCCACTCGCCAATGCCGTTAGAGAAGCCCGCAAACATGAACAAGTTCACAATCTGCGCAATTGACAACGTGTTGGAGAGGTAAGTAATGAGCAATTCAGTGCGCCACTCTTTGAATTCGCCGCGGAAGCGCAGGTCAGCAGTGCCTTGTCCGATTTTCACCATATCTTGCCGCGGTGTCGGAGTTCCTTCGATAACGGCGAACTCGCCTTGAATGAGAATCGCACCGCGCGCCGTCGTCTTTGCCAAATCATTTGTCCCGGCGTTGCGTTTAAGAATGCCCTGCTGGAAACCTGCATCGAGAGCCGCCGCTTTAAAAGCTCTCACAGGGAAACCGAATTTGCTGTGCGGAATGACTTCGGCGAGAACTTTTTGGCATTCCTCGTCGGTCAAGCCATCGAGATTCGGCTTTTCGCTCAACCAATAGAGGGACTCGGCAAACTCGTACATCGGACGACGAATTTCCTTGGTGGTCGTTGCCTTTTTCTGCTGCTTGCCGAGCATTTCCCTTTGGGCTTTCTCCGCCCAGCGGTGGCAGATAAGCGGTGTGTCGCCGACAATTTTGAGCGTGAATCGCTCGAGTTTCGGCGCGGGGACTTCAACCCGGGCGATGGAGAGAGATTCTTTTTTCGTAGCCATGATGGCACCTTAACCTTTCTGCGCTCGTAAGCGCGTCGATTAGAATTTGTCTCCGCGTAAAGCGGGTGATAGGCGGGCAGTCGAAATCGAACCGACGCCGGGGTTGATGTCGACCACGGCACTAACCTGTTGCCCGCGTGTTGAGCCCCCGTAGAGGCTCGTTGAGCACGGAGGCTCTATGAAAGGAGATTTATCAAGCAACCGCCCACGAAAGGGCTTGCAGCTTCGGCGAATCGCGATTCAGCTCCGGCTGAACGACCACTCGCGTCCGCTGCTTGAGTCTTTTGCAAGACTCACACTCACCGCCGTCATTCGGAGGTCATGGAACAACGGCGGCCGGTGTCAACCTTGCGATTGAAAAGGGTTTCATCAGTGGGAGATTTTGAGCCTATGGCGAAAGGCTCACACCTGCCGCCACGCGCCGCCGTCAGCGGCAGGGGTCAACCTTACAGCGTATTAGTTTTGCTCAGCCTGAAATTTGGGGCATTTTCGTCGTCCGAGAAAAGGTCGGTGCGTGAGTTCGTCCCTGATTGCGTCGTCTTCGACGGACTCGTAGCCGTGGAGAATATTTCTCCGAACGAAAGATTCTGATTCACAATTTTTCGGCGCGCAGTGGTCGAAGGTCGCGTGCCACTCTTCGGGCGAACCGACGAATGTAATTTCCAAATGAATCACTCCTCATAAATCAACTTTACCGCCCGCGACGTCCGCGGCGAGTTTGACAAGCAATCGGCTGACGGCTTCGTGCTTGTCCATCACAGGGTCGCCAATGTGCGCCCGCCAATCAACGTGCAACTCCATGAAAGCGTCACGCGCGGCTTCCAATATCTGTGGCAGAGTCGGGTCGCCGTTGAAGGTGAAGTCGTGCGGTACGTGTTTTCTTTCATACTCAATCAGCATGTTGAATTGGCAGATACCGAGTTCAAATCTGCGTTCGAGTTCTTTTTGCTCTTCAGTCAGGTAAATCACCTCCAAAAGATTTTTAAGACGCGAGCCCCGGCTTTACCGAGCAAAACGAGAAGCGGCGCGCTCCAAATCGGGAAGGTCAGCGCGAGTAAAAATTCCATGCTCAATCCTCTTCAATCAGTCGGTAGAAATATTTCAGTACGCGTGGATTGCGCGCACACATGATTCTGAACGGGCTGTGCTCGTAACATTCTTCGGAGCAATATTTTTCTCCGCGATATCTCGGTTCAAATTTTTTGTGGCAGTGCAGGCAGGTTGCTGGCTTCGGCGGGGCAGGCGAGTTAAGTTTTTCAGCTTCGGCTTTGAGGAGTTTCTTCAAAGCACTTTTCTCTCTGTGATAGTTGCGCTCACGTTCGCGTTTCACTTCACGCCGACAAACCGCACAATACTTTTGATTGCGATGTACATCGCCGAGTTCCTTGCCACATCTCTGACACTTCATGGCGAGCACCTTTCATCGGCGAAGTATTGAGCAACAATGAAAGTCAACGCGACGTTGGAGTCTTCGCGGGTCGGCTTATCGAGAGAAATTTTTTCGCCGGCAATTATGACCGTGCGATAAAGCGGGCACAAATCGTCTGCCAGCTCAACGATTCGTTTCTTGCTCAAGCCCTCGCAATTAATCGTAATTGGCTCCATACAATCTCCTTTATGAAAGTATTGGGCGGCGAGCGAATCAACGGAGGTTGATTTCAACTCCCTTCTGATATAAAAGAAAATTTTCGCCGCCAATACTTATCAGCGTAAAAATCAGTCGACGCGCCGTTGCCGGATTTTCGGCGGAGTCGTCATGTCGAAAGAGAGGCGGAGCACGTCGACTGCGTTTATCTTAAAATTAGCCGTTCAATCTGTTCAGGGCGCATGTAAATTTCTGCAACGAACTCGTTCTCCAGTTCGTCAACGAGTGTGTCGCCTTCATAGACTTCCACGCCGGTTTTGTCACAGCCGACGAATTGAGCAACGTCGTCGGGGTCTACCCGCCATTCTTCGCCGTATTCGTCAATTATTGCGTGGACTGCGTAGTCGGTGTCTGTGAAGTGAGTGTAGCAGTATGAACCATACACGAGTTCGCTCTTCCAATTGCGCCCGCGAAATTTAATTAGTCTCATGGTTTCTCGTCCTTAAAAATTCAATCCGCGCCCGCTGAAATTCTTTGCGCCGCTCTTCCTTGAGCTTCGGGTCGGTTTCATCCTGCCACGCCTTCCACAGACGCCACGTTTCAAGTCTTAACTGTTCACGGCTCATGCTGATTCCTCCCAATAGCGAAGATAAAGAGTAAGAAGCCCAATCCAGCTCGCGCCGTTCAAAAACCCGAAGGCGAATCCGAAGAAGGCGGGCGGCTCGAAGAACACGACGGAGCCGACGAGGAGCAGAGTTGCCACGACGGTCGCCACGGTCAGCGCGAAGAGTTTAACCACAGTCAGATGTTCAAGCATCTAATCATCCTCCCCGTTTTTGTAAATTTCGAAGAGCACGACCCAACTCGCGCCGTTCAAAAAGCCCATGATGTAATTGAGCAAACGACTTGCCGAGCCGTACTCCGCGCTTAAGAGATTAAGCACCGTCGCCACGATTATGATGATTAAGAGCGTTCTGAACTTGAGCGGGAAGATTTTTTTGAACATGGTTTTTCAATCCTTTGCGATTGTTCGTGCTTGTCCCGGCGTTTGAAACACGTCGCGGGGCAAAATTTACTCAGATGTGATTGCCCGTCGCAGTGGTCGCACAATCTTTTGCAACGCTTCTTTTTCATGACGTGCCCTTTCGTTTATGCGGAGCGTCAATCCATTTCGGCTCAAGGTCGAGAGCCATGGCGAGTTTCGCTGCGGGCTCAGACATGAGCGGTTGACCGAGGATTGCTTTTTGGAGTGTATAACCGCTGACACCTGCTCCCTGCGCCACGGCTCGAATCGATTGACGCCTTGCGAGGAACGCGCGCATGGCTTCATCCTTGTCGAAGACGAACACACGAATCGCCTCACCGAATATTAATTGTGGTGTTTTGAGCCCCCGCGAATGACTTCCCAAAATTAATTTCCTTCTTAGCCGAGCGAATATCTTCAGCGTCGACGATAATTTCAGTGACTTCACCGACTTCAGCTTCGACCTTTTCAAAGGCACAATGAGCAAGATAATTGGCTGTGGATAACTCGCCATCGGGCGGCGTCACATGACATCTGTAAACTTTACGTATCTTTTCCATAACATACCTCCTCATGAAAAAGGCAACGGGCAGTGCGTGTGTTCAAAAATTTAAAGCGTAAAATCGAGGGATTTTTTCTGTCACACTTTGGATTTTTAAAAGAACAAATTGGAAACAGAAATTACTCGGAGCACTGCTCGCGCCTCGGTTATTAAAAACGCAAGGCGACGGTGGTTTTTAAATTTAAAATCTTGTTTTAAGTTTCCGACCGTAACGAAAGGAAGCACGGCCGTTGCGAGGCGGAAGGTTCACCTCACTTAGTTAAGATTTTTCCCGTCGCCCGCGTTTGTCGCCGAGGTTATCAGACTTGGTTTTAGGGCACTCGCGGCTTGTAGGCACCCGCTCCACTTCGCTGAGCCGAAATTTCATTGTAGAAGAGTCAGCGATGTACAGCGGGGTAAGGTGCCCTTGCTTGATGAGCGTTGATACAGTTGACGTACCGATTTTTAAAATCTTGCAAACGTCGCCGCGCTCGATGAAACGGTCAGTGGCAGTGGGCACTGTGACGCCTTGATTTTTTTCCGCGTATTGGAGCACGGGCAAAATTTTTTCAGCGTCCGCCGCCATCTCACGGAGGAGCCGCGCCGCTTCCCGCAGTTCGTCAAGATTAATGTTCATGGCTGAGCATAGGGAAACGTTCGCTGATGAACGAGAGCTGTGAATAACTTTCGAGCGTTTGCTTGGTGTCTTGGAAAATTTGTTTATATTGCTTGCCTTGAGCCGCTCGCCCGCGAATAGAAATTTCTGCAATGGTGTGGCACTTGTCGACCTCGTATTGGAGAGCCAACGGCAATTCGTCACGACTCCTCGGTTTAATACCCAACGATTTGTTCAGCATTTTTTGATACGATTGGTAAAATCTTTCGTCGGGCGTCGTGGAGCCGGCGTCGCGTGCCAGAGGAATAATCACTTCGTGAATCGCGGCACACAATTTTTTATTGCTTTGCTTGCCCGCTCGGCGAATCTCGCGCCACTCGGCAGTTTGCCGCTCCGCCATGAGTTCGATGATTTTCTGCTCCATGGCGTTGAACGCTTGAATAAATTTCCATTGCCATTCAGCGGCTTTTGCCCCCGTGAATCTCATAACCACGAACGAGAAACCGTCACGGTTGAGCAAGTACATTGGACGAGTTTCGCCTTTTGCGTCGACGTAAGTTGAAGGAGTAATCGCCTTTTCAACGTGCGCAAAATTGCGCAGGTTAGATTTGGCTGTTTCAATCGCGCGCAAAACGTCATTGTGCCGCTTTTCAAAGTACTCAGCGACCTTGAGCGAAGTCGTTAAGGCTTGCTCGTTCTGAAGGAAAACCAATTCGTTCATAAAGCTCACCTCTATTCAGTTCTCAAGGAACGACGGAGTTCAGGCTGTCTGCGGTTCGTCATCTCTGGCGAAAAGATATTCGAGGCTGTAATCGACGCCGAGAAATTTTTTAATCGCGATGGCGGCGGCAAGAGAGAAGTCGCTTTTGTGTTGCATTTTGTCAGAGACGGCTGAAAGACCAATCCCCAAACATTTAGCGATGTCAGCCCGTTTGAAGTTACGCCGCTTAAGCTCAGCTTCCAAGTTCGGATACATAATTTCACCTCCTCAATTTATGAATATTCATAACCACGCTTATTATATATGAATTTTAATAAATGTCAATGCGCGCCAATGAAAATTCATAAAAAAAGGTTGAAAAATCGTAAGAGGTAATGTATACTCTATAACGAAAGGAGGTGAGAGTCGTGGTTACCGAAGAACAAGCAGGAACAGTTGAGGAACGGCTGAAGTGCTTAATTTTGGCGCGCTATAAAAGCGTGTCGGCGTTCTCGGAAGTAATAGGGTTGCCAAATCAAACAGTCGTAAGCATTTTAAAGCGCGGTGTACTAAATTCAGGGCTGGGCAACGTGTTCAAAATTTGTGCCGAACTGGGCATAAGTGCGGATGGCCTCGGTCATGATGAAATAATTTTTTACGAAAAATCAGAAGAACCATTGAACGCTGACGAGCAGGAATTAATCAGGCAGTATCGAGCACTGGATGCCGCCGGGCAACGTCGCATTCAACGAACATTAAAAGGTGAGTATGATGACGCGCTGGCGTCTTTTCAAAAAGACTTGCCGACTGCGATTGGAGCTGGGTGAGGAACTTGGTGAAAATCGCGAAATGAATTTGCCTTTTGGCTAAAAAAATATTAAAATCCCAAAGCAGAAATGCCGAGGGATTTTTCTTTTGGAGGTGTCGTTATGAATGACGTAAAAGAACTTAAGCCCGACGAATTGCAATTAATTGAAATGTATCGCGCGCTGAGTGAGCCGGATAAAAAACTTGCGCTGGTTTCCTTCTCGCAAGCACGAACTTCAAGCACTTTGTTCACGGGCGGTTTCGAGAACGCGAAGAATTTCAATATCGTAATCGGCGGAGCAATTTACACGGACGGGCGCAAGGAGGGCAACGAGAAAGATGAATGACTTGTTTGTCGTCGGGTCGGTCGTCGTGGTGCTGGGTGCCGTCATAAATTTCATCGGCGAGTATTGGCAGATACTCCTCGCGCTGTCGGCGGTCGGCTTGTTCGTGTATAAATGCAAGCGGAGCAATATTATCAGTATTGTCCGTCGGGCAATAAAAAAAGCCCTCCGCGTGGGAGGGCAAGGGGTGAATCATATGGCGCAGGTCAGAGTGCGCAAGCGCGGCAAAACTTTCAGCTACATCTTCGAGGCGGGGAAAAAATCTGACGGCAAACGCAAAGTGGTGGAGAAGGGCGGGTTCCCGACGAAATCAGCCGCGTATAAAGCCGGGGTCGAGGCGTTCAATGATTTTCTCCACGGGAACATCGGAATCACGAGCGA
Source organism: Selenomonadaceae bacterium (assembly GCA_017527075.1). Classification (GTDB taxonomy): domain Bacteria; phylum Bacillota; class Negativicutes; order Selenomonadales; family Selenomonadaceae; genus Quinella. The sequence goes on along the minus strand of JAFXQM010000027.1, from coordinate 14,274 downwards.
GGCAATCACGCTGAAAGATTTTATGACGGTGTGGCTGGAGACTTCAGTTGCGTTCGATGTCAAGCCGACGACGTTACAAAATTATTGGTCGTATTTCGAGCACCACATAAAAAATCAGCTGGGCGAAGTCAAAGTGCAAGACTTGACGGCGGCAATGTTAGATAAATGGTTACGGCAAATGCAACGTGAAGGTTTAGCGTATACGACAATTTTGGGAGTCTACACATTACTCAAGCACGCGCTGAACGTTGCAGTGCAGCCGGCGCAATTAATCAGTTCAAACCCCGCGATGTATGTTAAAGTGCCGAAAAACGCGCCGCGCAATTTGGTCAAGCGGCTAATAATTTCTCGCGAACAATTTTTATCGTTGCTGGAGAAATATCCGTTCGGCACGCCGCTGTATATCCCGCTGTTGCTTTTGTATCACACAGGCATGCGAATCGGCGAAGTGCTCGGCTTGACGTGGAATGACGTTGACTTTGAGCGGGCGGCGATAACAGTTAATCGTCAAGTCGTGTACATCAAGGGCAAGAAAGATTGTTTACTCCCGCCGAAGACGGAATCAAGTTGCCGTAAAGTGGTTGTGGACGATTTTCTTTTGAGTGAGCTGGCGCGTTGGAAAGAGCAACAGGAGGCAAACGAGCAAAAATTTGGCGATTCGTATGTGTATATTTATTGCAGCGCGGGCGGGCAACTGTATCGGCAATCAAAGGTTCTCACCGCATCGGACGAGCGCGTAAAATTTATTTGCACGCGTGAGAAAGGTCAGGCAGTACAGAAAAAATTTGTCGGGAAGTATTTGCGAGCCGAGGGTTTGAATGCTCATTCGTTCCGGCACACACACGCCACACAGCTGATAACGAGCGGTGCGAACGCAAAGGGAGTAGCGGGACGTTTGGGGCATTCAAGCGTTACGCTGACACAAAATCTTTACGTGCACAACACATTGAAATTACAGCTTGAAACGTTGTCTTTTTTTGCCTCCAAGTTGCAGACAAATGTTCAATGCAGACAAAGCGCAGACAATTCTTCGCGCGGCAGTTAGAAATTCTTTGTTTGGAGGGCTTTTTTTATGTCACAATTTGATAAACGCAACCTGTCGATGATGATGGACTTCTACGAGATGACGATGGCCAACGGTTACTTCGTCAACGGCGGAGAGAACACGCGCGTGGCGTTCGACGTTTTTTATCGGCGCAACCCCGACGGCGGCGGCTTCGCGATTTTCGCGGGACTGGAGCAGGTCATTGAGTACGTGGAGAACATGCAGTTCAGCGCGGCGGATATCGATTACCTGCGCGCGCAAAAAATTTTCGACGAAGATTTTTTGGAGAGCCTCAAAGATTTTCATTTCCGCGGAGACATTTACGCGTTCCCCGAAGGCACGATTATGTATCCGAACGAACCGTGCCTGACAATCGTCGCCAACTTGATTGACGCGCAGCTGGTGGAGACCGCAATCCTTGCGCAGATAAATCATCAGTCACTCATCGCCACGAAGGCTCGCAGAATCGTTCGGGCGGCGGAAGGGCGTTTCGTTTCCGACTTCGGAGCACGGCGCGCACACAACATGGACGCGGCGACTTACGGGGCACGCGCGGCATTTATCGGCGGCGTCAACGGCACGGCGACTGTCAGCGCGGGTCAGCTTTTCAACATTCCCGTCAACGGCACGATGGCTCACAGCTGGGTCATGTATTTCCGCGACGAGTTCGACGCCTTCAAACGTTACGCCGAAGTTTATCCCGAATCGACGACGCTGCTCGTGGACACTTACGACGTGGTGCACAGCGGGATTCCAAATGCCATTCGTGTTGCCAAAGAAGTTTTGGAGCCGAAGGGCAAACGTCTGCGCGGCGTGCGAATCGATTCGGGCGACTTGGCTTACCTGTCAAAAAAAATCCGCAAGATGCTCGACGACGCCGGCCTCAACGACTGCAGGATTATCGCCTCCAACAGCCTCGACGAGTTCACGATTACTTCGCTGATAAGTCAGGGCGCGGCGATTGATTCGTTCGGCGTGGGCGAGAGATTGATTACCGCAAAGAGTGAGCCGGTCTTCGGCGCGGTTTATAAAATCGTCGCGGTGGAGGAAGGCGGCGTTTTCGTTCCGCGAATCAAAGTCAGTGAGAACATCGAAAAGATTACGAACCCCGGCTTGAAAAATATTTACCGCGTTTACAACTCGGACGGTCACGCCGTCGCCGATATGATTGCGCTCTTCGATGAACCCGTCGACATGAGCCGCCCCTTCCGTTACGTCGACCCCGTCAAGCCGTGGAAGAATCGTCGCTTTGAAAATTGCTCGGCGAAAAAATTGTCTCGGCTTTACGTCAAGGACGGACGGCGCGTGGAAGATTTGCCGCCGCTCAATGAGATTCGCGATTACGTTCGTGACCAGCTCGAAAAAGAAATTTGGCAGGAGGAGCAGCGTTTTGAAAATCCTCACCGCCATTACTTGGACATGACGCCCGATTATTACGATATGAAGATGAGCCTGCTGCACAAGACGCGCTCAATCATGGACAGCTGATTTCAGTTAGGAGTTGAAAAATTTTGCAGACCAAAGTCGCCGTCGTCATTCCCGTTTACAAAGAGGAGCTCGACGAGTTTGAAAAAATTTCTCTCGCGCAAGCCAGAAAAGTTTTGGGAAAATATCCGTTCGTGTTCGTCGCGCCCGAAGGAAAAATTTTTTCCTACTTTGAATCGGGCGACGGAATTGTTCACTGCCCGCAACAATTTTTCCAAAGCGTGAAGACTTACAATCGCCTGCTGATGTCGCCGCAATTTTATGAGCCGTTCCTGAGCTTCGATTACATTTTGCTTTACCAGCTCGACGCGTTTGTTTTTTATGACGCGTTGGAATTTTTTTGCGGGCTCGGATACGATTACATTGGCGCGCCCGTCGCTTATCACTCGTGGTACGTCGTGAAGGCAAAAAAATTCCGCGCGTCGGCAACGGCGGCTTCTCCCTGCGCAAAGTCAAAACTTGTCATCAACTTTTGAAAGAATGCGTCGTCCAACCCGATTGGAACGATTACCTTGAAATTTTTTACGAAGACACTTTCCTCGGTCGGTGCGGCGTGGACGACAAAATAAATTTTCACACCGCGCCCGTCGAAGTCGCCGTTCGTTTTGCCGTCGATTATTTCCCTGACCGTTTCCTCCGACGTATCGGCAATAAAATTCCTTTCGGCTGTCACGGCTGGCCAAAGTACAGTGCCGACGCTTACGTAAAAATTTTTCGTCGCGCCGGTTACGATTTGACTCCGCTGCGCCCCGGGATGGGCAACAAAGAATACAATCGCGCCTTGGAGAGTGCTTTGGAGATTGTGGCGTTCAGGCGGCTCGTTCGCGGGATTGAGCACGGGCAGTCCGTCCTCCAATATCTTCCTATGAAAAAATTTTCTTCCGTCCGAATTATCCGCTCGACATACGTCAAAGATATTTTGGCGGGAATGATTCAAGAGGATTATTCTTTCACCGAAAAAATTTTTATCTGCGACATTGAAAATCATCAAAAGCTCCTCGAAGACTTGCGCCGCGAAGATTTGCCGCACCTCGTCCTCACTTACAGATACGACGAATTTTTTATCCGACTGATGGAAGAGCGCGGATTTGTTTACGGGCGGGATTTCATTTCTTTCCGACAAGAATATCTCAAGCACTGCGAAAAAATTTTCCACGCCTTGGGCAAATGAAAGGAGGAAAAATTTTTTGCAAAGCAAAGTCGCCGTCGTCATTCCCGTTTACAAAGAGGAGCTCGACGACCTTGAAAAAATTTCCCTCGCGCAAGCTCGAAAAATTTTGGGCAAGTATCAGTTCGTGTTCGTCGCGCCCGAAGGAAAAATTTTTTCCTTCACCGAGTCGGGTGATACGCTTGTCCGCTTCCCGCAAAAATTTTTCCAAAACGTCCCGGCTTACAGCATGCTCTTGATGTCTCCGTTCTTTTACGAGGCATTCAAGGCTTACGATTACATTTTGATTTACCAACTCGATGCGTTTGTATTTTATGACGCGCTGGAAAAATTTTGTTCGCTCGGCCACGATTACATTGGTGCGCCGTGGCCATATTATTCTCGCTTTACGGCACAGAAGAACAACAACAAAACTCCGCGCGTCGGCAACGGCGGCTTCTCCCTGCGAAATGTCAACGCTCACATCAAACTTTTGAACGAACACTCCGACTTGGCAAAAAATATGATGGGCTTGGCGGAAGACGATTTTTTTGCTTACTGCGGCGCGAGGGACGATATAAACTTTCACACCGCGCCCGTCGACATTGCCGCCAAATTTTCCGCCGAATATTTGCTGAAACATTCTCTGAAGAATCTCCAAAATAAATTGCCGTTCGGTTGTCACGGCTGGACGAAAATGAGCGCGGATTTTTATGTCAAACTCTTCTCGCAGTTCGGTTATGATTTGCGCCCGCTGTGAGATAAGATGAACAACCAAGATTATGACATGTTGCAAAACGGGTTGCTGACTTTGGCGAAGAAACGTTTGGTTCGCCGAGTGAATCATCGCCGGCCGCTCATGCGTTACTTGCCGAGAAATCATTTCGCTTCCGTCCGAGTCATTCGTTCTCAGCTTGCCATGATAATTTTCGCGCAGCTTTTTCTTGAGAACCCCGCGCTCGCCGATGAAGTTCATCTTTATGACGAGAGCGACCAAGACATCCTCATCGACGATTTGAATTTGAAAAAGGAGCCGCATCTTTTAATCGCCTTCGGCAACGTCGATAATTTTTTAATCTCCGCCGCTGAAAGCAAAAACATTTCTTACGGCAGGAGAATCGTTTCATTCGAAAGAGAATACCTCAGGCATTGCGAAAAAATTTTCCGCGCCTTGGGCAAATGAAAACGGGCGAGCGTCCAATCCGACGTTCGCCTTGAATTTTATATGGGAGGAATCATGAAAGAATACGAACGCAAACTCGCGGCAAAAAATTTCGCGAGCCGCTGGCGTGTCGTCGACGGCGAACGCGCCAATTACCAAAAATTTTGGCTGACTCTGATTCGCGACCTCTTCGGCGTCGACAAGCCCGAAAATTTTGTCAGCTTCGAAGTGCCCGTCAAACTCGCGCACACGAGTTTCATCGACGCGTACTTCCCCGACAGCAAAGTTATCGTCGAGCAAAAAAATTTCGGCGTCGATTTGGAAAAGGAAATCACTCAGTCCGACGGCTCAAAGCTCACGCCCCACGAGCAGGCGAAACGTTACATCACGGGCTTGCCGCTGTCCATGCACCCGCGCCGGATTGTCACTTGCAACTTCGCCGAGTTTTTGATTTACGATATGGAAACTCTCGCGCCGCCGACGAAAATTTTTTTGTCCGAGCTGCCCGAAAAATTTCACGCGCTGGATTTTCTCGTCGACGAAACTCAAAACAAAATCCGCGTGGAGCTGGAGCTTTCACTCAAGGCGGGCGAAATCGTCGGCAAACTTTACGACGCCCTCCGCGTTCAATACGTCGACCCCGACAGCGACGAATCACTCGTCAGCCTCAACAAACTTTGCGTGCGACTCGTCTTCTGCCTTTACGCCGAATCGTCCGGGATTTTCGGCGCGCACAAAATTTTCCGCGACTGGCTCAGCGGCGCGCGCAACATCCGCCGCGACCTCCTCGACCTCTTTGAAGTCCTCGACACGCCCGTCGACGAACGCGACCCTTACCTCGACGACGCGCTGAAAAAATTTCCTTTCGTCAACGGCGGGCTCTTCGCGGACAAAATCGAAATCCCGAACTTCACGCCCGAAATAAAAAATCTTCTGCTGGAGGAAGCGAGCAGCGGTTTCAATTGGTCAGGAATTTCTCCGACGATTTTCGGCGCGGTCTTCGAATCGACCCTCAACCCCGTGACCCGTCGCGCCGGCGGCATGCATTACACCAGCGTCGAAAATATTCACAAAGTCATCGACCCGCTCTTCCTCGACGACCTCAAAGCCGAATTCAAATCCCTCAAGACCAAAAAGCAACTCGCCGCCTTCCACGAAAAAATTTCCGCCATAAAAATTTTCGATCCTGCGTGTGGCTCAGGAAATTTCCTCACCGAAAGTTTCATCAGCCTCCGCCGACTCGAAAACGAAGTACTCAAAAAATTTTTCGGCGAAAAAATTTTGCTCGGCGCGTTCGATAACCCAATCAAAGTTTCCATTCAAAATTTTTACGGCATTGAGATTAACGACTTCGCCGTGGCCGTCGCGCAGACCGCTCTTTGGATTGCCGAACTGCAGATGATGATTGAGACGCAAGAAATTATTCACCGCGACCTCGACTTCCTGCCGCTCAAATCTTACTCGAACATTCACGAAGGCAACGCCCTGCGCCTCGACTGGAAAGCCCTTGCGCCCGACGCCGACTTCATCATTGGCAACCCGCCCTTCGTCGGCAAAAGTTTTCAGACCGCCGAGCAAAAATCTGACATGGCAAAAATTTTCGCGGGCGTCAAAGGCTTCGGCAACCTCGATTACGTCACGTGCTGGTTCAAGAAAGCCGCCGACTTCATCGACGATAAGACTGCCTGCGCGTTCGTCGCGACCAACTCAATCAGCCAGGGCATTGCCGTGCCGCCGCTGTGGAATTATCTTTTCGGCAAAGGCGTCGTGATTAATTTCGTTCACCAAACGTTCAAGTGGGCGAGTGAGAGTTTCGACCAAGCCGCCGTTCACTGTGTCGTCGTCGGCTTCGCGAAGTTCAATGCGCCCGTCAAAAAAATTTTCAGCGGCGAGACCGTTCGCGTCGCCGAATTCATCAACGCTTACCTCGTCGACGGAGCCAACGTCATCGTCATGCCGCAAGCCAATCCGAGCCGCGAAGATGTCCCGCCAATGTTCGTCGGCAGCTGTCCGACTGACGGCGGAAATTTTTTGCTGACCGACGACGAGTGCAAAGATTTTCTCAAGCGCGAGCCCGCTGCTCAAAAATTTATCCGTCGATACGTCGGCTCCAACGAATTCATTAACGGAATCGTTCGCTGGTGTTTGTGGCTGAAAGATTGTCCGCCGAATGAACTGCGCAAGATGCCGCGCGTCATGGAACGAGTGCAAGCCGTAAAAAATTTTCGCTTGGCGAGCAAGAAAGCGCAGACCCGCCGCCGCGCCGAAACGCCCACGCTTTTCGCCGAAGACAGATTCGTCGACGCGCCCGCGCTGTTCATGCCGATGGTTTCTTCCGAGAACCGCCGATACATTCCGATGGGTTTCATTGACGCGGGAGCCGTCGTGAACAACAAAGCCCTCTTCATTCCGAACTGCGACCTTTACACCTTCGGAGTGCTGACGAGTTCAATTCACATGGCGTGGATGAGAACCGTCGCGGGAAGATTGAAGTCCGATTACAGTTACGGCACGACGACGGTTTACAACACATTTCCGTGGGCGGAGCCGAGCGCGCAGCAAAAAAAATTAATCGAATCGACGGCGCAAAAAATTTTGGACGCGCGAAAAAATTATCCGCAGTCGACGCTTGCCGATTTGTACGACGAACTTTCCATGCCGAAGGAACTTCGTGACGCGCACAAAAAAAATGACCGCGCAGTTGCGGCCGCTTACGGCTTCGAAAATTTTTTGGAAGACGAATCAAAAATCGTCGCGGAGCTTATGAAACTTTACGAACAACTTACTAATCTTGACTGAGAATTTCGGTGTTGTCATCCATTATGACATCCTTAAACGGAACACCGTCGATAAAGAAATTGTTCAGCAGGTCGTGAAGTTTTTCGTAACGAGCAATCACTTCAAACCTGTCGGCGGCAGGATAGCCTCGCGATTCGCAGTGCATGATGTAAACGTAATAAAATCGGGGCTCGCCTTCGTTTTCGACGGGCTCGTAACACATGCGATAATAGACGCCGCGATACAAAAATTCAATGCCCATGAACTTGCGCGGCTGAGTTTCCGTGGAGGGGCGGCGACCGCTGTCGTACTCGTAAATAAATTCGTACAAGCTGTTGTACTCGTTGATTCTCATTGTAATCCGAGCCTTTCTTTAATCTCGTTGACCAAAGCCCGTTCTTTTTCAGAAATGGCAATCCCGTTGTCAGAGTGATTCAAGTAAATGTGTTTGTGCGGTTGAACTCCGCGATGTTTGTGTCTTAAATCAATGACCACCGCCTGTTTATGATTTTCATCGTAATAGGCGCGGTGTTTTAATTCGCCGCCTTGAACAATGGCGTAAATCCTGTTAGCCGTATGCGAAAATTCGGGAGCTTTGACGGAGCCGCTGTCTCTGACTAAAATCTTGACGTTGTCAAATCCGCCTATGGAGCGGAAAGTTTTTCCGCCGTCCACAAAAGTAAAATTACCGGCGTGTACATTCTTAAATGAAATTCTGCTACCCATGGCAATCATCTCCTTTCAAAAATTGGTGAAACCTCGAAAAGTCTCCCCTGATAACAAGGATGCTTTTTAGGTCGAAAAGAATCTTCATAACGAAAATTTACGAACCGTCCTTTCATTTCCGGCAACATGTCTCCGTAAACGATAATTAAAGGCGGTTCAATTCGGCGAATCATTTCATTGTAACCTCGCATAAAAAAATCTACATCCCTCTTGCTGCCAAGGGTAGAAATCACGACAATCGTTCCTTTTTCAAGACCGGCAAAGCTCAAATCGTCCCAACCTTCCGTTGTCCAACCGACACTTGGCAAAGACAAAATGCCATGTTCTTGCCAAAAACAACCCAGCCAACGATTTTTATAATAGAGTAAGTAAAGAGCACGTCGGCAATTCTCTTTGTCGAGACGGTTTGCACTCAAGCAATGGACATCACTCCTTTCGACTCACAAAAAAATTTTTTATTTTATGGGAGTGTGTAGTTTGCTTTGAATCGGCGGCGGGCATTTGACAAGCGCGTGAATCCCAATAAGATTAAGACGCTTTGCCCACGCCGCGAAATATGTCGACCAAACTTTTGACGGCGCGGCAAATAATTTCATCAACGCACTTGAACGCGTGAGTCATTGTCATTTTCATCTTTTTATCGACGCTTTGCAGAACTTTGTCGTTGGAAATTTTTGCAACCATGTCGGCGCGCGCGAGCAATTTTTCCAAGGCGGCTTCGGCTCTCGCAGTCCGTCTTAGTCCTTCAAATCTGTAAGGAAAAGTGACGACCGCGACTGTCAACGCGCCGAGTTCCTTTGCAAATTTCGCCACGACCGGAGATGCGCCCGTGCCATCAAAACCGCCGAGCCCCGCGACGATTATAACCGCCTTCGCGCCGCGCAGTGCCGACAAAATTTCTTCGCGACTTTCATTCGCCGCCTTTGCACTTCTTTCGGTTGAACCGCCGTCGAGACCGTAAGACACATTTTTGTCGAGCAAAATTTTTTTCTCAGCCTTCGACATCTGCAAAGACATTTTATCCCTGCTGCACGAAATGAACTCCGCGCCCGTCACGCCCGAATCAATCATGTGATTCACGGCGAACATGCCGCCGCCGCCCACGCTTATGACTTTCAACATCGCGCGCGCCTTCGTTCAAAGCCCCAAAAGTTTTCGCGCGTTGAGTCCGAGGATTTTATTTTTGTCGACGGCGGGCAGCGGCAGATTTTTTATAAAGTCCAAGGAAATTTTTTGCTCCGTCCACGGGCTGTCGGTGCCGAATAAAATTTTCTCCGCGCCGAAAATTTTTACGAACGTCATGAACTGCGCGGCGTCCAAAAGCTTCAGCGCGCTCTCTTCCCAAGGAAAATCTTCGCGCGGAATAATTTTCCCAGTGGAGAACGCCGTGTCGATGAAAACATTTTTGTCCGCCAAGAGCTCCAAGACCTGAGCCCAATTTTTCCAGCCGCCCATGTGCGCCGCGACGAATTTAAACTCTCCGACCTGTTCGACGACGCGGCGAATCATCTGCGGCGAGCAGCGAACGACGCCGGGGAATCCGATATCGAGCCCCGCGTGCGTCACGACGATTAAATCCAACTCGGCGGCGCGGTCAATGATTCGCAGGAACTTAACGTCATCCAAATTTGTATCTTGATAAACGGGATGAAGTTTGATACCCTTTAGCCCGAAATTTTTCACGCGGCTGAGCTCGGCGCGATAATTGGAGCTGTCGGGGTGAATGCAGCCGAGTGAAAAAATTCCTTCGCCGAAAAATTTTTCGTTGAGTGCGGCGGAGGACGAATTAATTTTTTCGACCTGCCGCGGATTCGTCGCCACCGGCAGAATCACCGACAAATTAATTTGCGCGGCGTCCATGGATTTTTTCAGACCGTTCAAGCTTCCGTCCGTGAAGGCGGGCGTGTGACTGACGCGGCTGAGCTTTTCAATGACGGCGGCGGAAATTTCGTCGGGGAAGATGTGCGTGTGCATGTCGATAATCACAGCGGGTCAACTCCTTTTTAGGATTTAGGATTTAGGGAAAAGCTCTTGTCCCTTGTCCCTTGCTTGGAGGTTTTGTTTCAATGAAGGTTGCTTTACTCGTTTTGTATTTTGCAGTGCTGATTGGAATCGGTCTCTACTGCCGCAAGCACGCCACCGACGTCGACGGCTTTGTTTTGGGCGGGCGCAGCGTCGGTCCGTGGCTCACGGCTTTTGCTTACGGCACAAGTTATTTCTCGGCGGTCGTGTTCGTCGGTTACGCGGGTCAGTTCGGCTGGAAGTACGGAATCGCGGCGACGTGGGCGGGAATCGGCAACGCGCTGATTGGTTCGCTCATGGCGTGGTTCATCCTCGGCAGGCGCACACGCGTCATGACTCGCCACCTGGACACCGCCACCATGCCTCAGTTCTTTGAAAAACGTTTCGGCTCGCCGTCGCTGAAAATCGGTGCGGCAATTATAATTTTCATCTTTATGATACCTTACACCGCCAGTCTTTACAACGGGCTTTCTCGACTTTTCGGCATGGCGTTCAGTATCGACTACTCCGTTTGCATTTTGCTTATGGCTGTGCTCACCGCCGTTTACGTCATCGCCGGCGGATACATGGCGACCGCGATTAACGATTTCATTCAAGGCGTCGTCATGCTCGTGGGAATTTCCGCGGTGATTTATGCCGTGCTCGAATCGAAGGGCGGATTCATAAACGCGCTCGACGGGCTGGCTCGTGTCAGCGACGCAAATGTTTCCTCGACGCCCGGAATTTTTTCCTCGTTCTTCGGACCCGACCCGCTCAATCTTTTGTTCGTCGTGATTTTGACTTCGCTGGGCACGTGGGGTTTGCCGCAGATGGTTCAAAAATTTTACGCGATAAAAAATGAGCAGGCGATTCAAAAGGGCACGGTCATCTCGACGCTGTTTGCATTCGTGGTGGCGGGCGGCTGTTACTTCCTCGGCGGCTTCGGCAGATTATTTTCCGACCAAATCGACATCAAGGCGAACGGCTTCGACTCGGTGGTGCCGACAATGCTTTCGGGGCTGTCGGAGGGAATGATTGCGCTCGTGGTGATTTTGGTTTTGTCGGCGTCCATGTCGACGCTCTCTTCGCTGGTCATCGTCTCGTCCTCCACGCTCACGCTCGATTTAATCCGCGACAACTTCGCCAAGGACATGAGTGAGCCGCGGCAGGTTTTGTTGATAAGAATTTTGGTCGTGGTGTTCATTGCGATATCGGCGGTGCTCGCGCTCGTCCAATACAAAAGCTCGGTGAACTTCATCGCGCAACTTATGGGCGTGTCGTGGGGGGCAATGGCGGGCGCATTCCTTGCGCCGTTCATGTACTCTCTTTACTCCAAAAAAGTTTCGACGGCGGCTTGCTGGGCGTGCTTCATCTTCGGCAGCGTGCTGATGACCGCCAACATGTTAATCCGCCCCGCCTTCCCCGCGATTCTCCAGTCGCCGATTAATTCGGGCGCGATTGCCATGCTCGTCGGATTAATCCTTGTGCCGTTGGTCAGCGCGTTCACTCCTTCGCCCGACAAAAAATTGGTCGACGACGCGTTCAAATGTTACGACGAAAAAATCCTCGTGCCGCTCTCGACTTCACTCGACAGCGAAAAATAAAAAGCCTCGCGCGCGGAGGCTTCAATCGTTCAGCCGTCATTCATGGCGGCTTAATTTTTTTGTCCCGAAAAAATTTTGAACGCCCGAAAAAATTTTGACGCCGGAAAAAATTTCGTCGCCAGAAAAATTTCCGTCGCAAAAAAATTTCGTCGCCCGAAAAAATTTTGACGCCGGAAAAAATTTTCGCCGCAAAAAATTTTCCGCCGCAGAAAAAATTTTTTACGTTGCGCAGAATTCTTGTAGAAAATTATAATTCGATATGTTACAATAAGCCCAGCAAATTTTTGAGGAGGCATTTTTAAATGAAAGTAACAGTAGTTGGTGCAGGTAATGTCGGCGCGACCGTGGCGAACGTCCTGGCGACCAAAGGCTTCGCGAGTGAAGTTGTCCTCATCGACATCAAAGAAGGTCTCTCCGAAGGCAAAGCGATGGACATCATGCAGACTTCGCACATGCTCAACTTCGACACGACCGTGACGGGTGTGACCAACGATTACGCGGCGACGGCAGGCTCGCAAGTCGTTGTTGTCACGAGCGGCATTCCGCGCAAACCCGGCATGACCCGCGAACAACTCATCGGCACCAACGCAAAAATCGTCAAGAGTGTTGTCGACCAAATCTTGGCGCACTCGCCCGAAGCAATTCTGATTATCGTCTCGAACCCCATGGACGCGATGACTTACCTGACGCTCAAGGACACCAAGCTCCCGCGCAACCGCATTATCGGGCAGGGCGGCATGCTCGACAGCTCCCGCTTCCGTTATTACCTCGCCGAAGCTCTCAAGGAAGCCGGCTACCCCGCAACCCCGACCGATATCGACGGCATGGTTGTCGGCGGCCACGCGGACAAAACGATGGTCCCGCTCGTCAGCCTCGCAACTTATCGCGGCATCCCCGTCACCCAATTCCTCAGCGACGAAGCGATTCAAAAAGCTGTCGAAGCGACCAAAGTCGGCGGCGCGACCTGCACGAAACTTTTGGGCACTTCCGCTTGGTATGCTCCCGGCGCGGCGGCTGCGGCTCTCGTTGAGGCCATTGCCCTCGACGCAAAGAAATTGATTCCCTGCTGCGTCTACCTCGACGGCGAATACGGCGAAAAAGATTTGTGCATCGGCGTGCCCGTCATCCTCGGCAAGAACGGCGTGGAAAAAATCGTCGAAGTCAAATTCTCCGAAGCCGAACAAGCCAAGTTCGCCGAGAGCGTTGCGGCGGCTCGTGAAGTCAACAGCAAGATTGCCGGCGCGCTCGAATAATTTTATCTCGAAAACTGAATCAAGGAACTCTGCCGTAAACGGTGGAGTTCCTTTTGATTTAAGGAGGTGAAAAATTTAATCGATAGTTAGGTTGAAGGACGCGAACAAAAGTTTTCCAAGGAGGAGAGCACAATGTTGGACAGAGTAGAAAAAATCGCACGGGTTGCTCGCGTCAACGGCGTCGCTCACGATAACAAGCACCGCTTCGACAGCGGGCGCGGACGTCGGGATGAAAAAAATTCTTTCGCCGAAGAACTGCGGCGCGTGATGAATAAAAAGGCAGCACCCGTCAAAAAAACCGAGATTCCCGAAGCTTACGACCTGGAGCTGACAAGTTGCGGGACTCACTCACTGTTTTATGCAAGCGGCTTGGGTTTGGAGAGATTGCTTGCCTGAGGAGGTCTGTTGATGGACAGAGAGTTTATGAGCCTCGCGCTGGAGGAAGCGTGGCGGGCGTATCACGAAAATGAAATTCCAATCGGAGCCGTTCTCATCGACGAGGACGGCTCTTTAATTGCCCGCGACCACAATCGCATGGAGCAACTGCACGACGCGACGGCGCACGCGGAACTTTTGGTCTTGCGGGCGGCGAGTCGGCGGCGGCTGTCGGGTTGCACACTTTATTCCACCGTTGAGCCCTGCGCAATGTGTGCGGGCGCGTTGATTTTGTGTCGAGTGCGACGGCTGGTTTACGGCGCGGTCGATTCAAAATTCGGGGCGGCGGAATCACTCTTCAACGTCGTGAACAATCCCGCGCTCAATCATCGGCTACTCGTGACGGCGGGCATTATGGAGGAGGAGTGCCGCGCGCTCATGAAAAAATTTTTTGTCTCACGACGGAAAATTTCTCCGCGCTGAAGAATTTCTGCTTCTTTTCCCATTAAAAAATTTATCAAAAGGCTCTAAACTATCATTTGCAATTATATCATCAGCTAAAAAATTAGTATCAGCATTATTATTTATATTATCAAAAATTATATCAGGGAATATTTTATTTATTTGAGGTTTTTGATGTAGTGGAATCATATTAAATTCCATTTTTTTATTGTATTTGTTTTTTTTAATATAGAATT
>JAFXQM010000008.1 GCA_017527075.1 Selenomonadaceae bacterium | reverse complement strand
TCGCCGCATTCATCTGGCCGACATTGCGGTTGTACATGCCATGAATGCGCGTGGCCTGCTCGTTAGAGCTGATTACCATGTTGTTCATGCTGATTTCCTCCTTGACTTACAAAAGTTTCTTTCCTTGGGGCAACGGCTTCCCTTCCGTCGCTGAATCCTGCTCGACATGACGACCGTCGCCGAAAACCTAAGCTGTCTTTCAAAAAAGCTTTTGGGCAAATGTATCAAAAATCATATTTAGATACAACCCCCCCCCGATTATTACAAATTGCAAGGAAGCAAGCGGCATTGGCGGGCTCGGCGGGGCTGAGGGGCGGCATAAAACTTTTCTTGTTGACGATTAAAAGGCGGCATGTTAAAATACGCGCGCAGTCAACAAATCGAGTAACCGCGGAGGGAGGGAAATTGAATGGCCAATGAAGTCAAAGTTGGGAAAAACGAATCCATAGACAGTGCTCTCCGCCGCTTTAAGCGTACCTGTCAAAAGGCGGGCACGCTCGCCGAAGTTCGCAAGCGTGAACATTACGAAAAGCCGAGCGTCCGCCGCAAGAAGAAATCGGAGGCGGCTCGCAAGCGGAAGTATCGTTAATCCTTAGCAGACAAATAGAAAAGGCCGCTGTCTTCCTTACGGGTTGACGGCGGTTTTTTCGTGACACGAAATTTTAAAGCGTGTTTAACAATCGTGATTCATAATCGAGTGAGCAAAATGAAGGGAGACTCGTATGCAATATGCCCGAGAATAAAGCATCATCGCCGCCAAAGAATCGGACGGGAATAGTGTCACTCATAAAGATTTTGCAGCACTTCGGCGTGAAGGACTTGCAAAAGATATATGACCAAAACCCCGCGACGGATGACAAATTGGATTGGGAGAGACTGCAAAAGCTGGCGAAGAAATACAATGTCGACAGCACGGTGATTCGCCCGACAGTAGATGAACTGCGCGAGGTGGAATATCCTGTCGTGGCCAAGATGAACGACGGAGCGTATATCGCGGTCGGCAGCCTGAACGAAGAAGTGGTCTTGGCGATAGACCCGCGCGAGAACAAACCCAAGGCAATTCCGATGAAGGAATTCTTGGAGAGCTGGACAAACGAGATGATGATCTTCTCGGCGGCGTTCAGTTGGACGTATTTCAAAAAGAGATACAACGTCGATTGGTTCATGAAGGTGGTCAGCCGCTACAAGAAATCGCTGTTCGAGGTTTTGGCGGGGTCATTCTTCACACAGCTGATGGGAATCGTCTTTCCGCTCATCACGCAGGTTATAATCGATAAAGTTATCGGCAACAACGGACTGTCTACGCTGACGGTCATTGGTTACAGCATGGTGGCGTTCTTCGCTCTGGAAGCGTTGCTGACGTGCCTGAAGACTTACATATTAAATCACACGACAAACAAGTTGGACGCGATATTGGGGACGCGGCTTTTCCGACACCTGATAGCACTGCCGTTGCCGTATTATGAAAGGCGGCGCGTCGGCGAAACGTTAATGCGCGTGGATGCCTTGGAACGAGTTCGCAGCTTCCTGACGGGCGAGGGCTTGATGTCCATGCTCGACGCCCTGTTCTCGTTTGTGTTCATCGGGTTTATGTTCTGGTATTCGGTGCCGCTGACATTAATCGCGTTAATCACCGTTCCGGTGTACTTGATTCAAATTGCCCTTATGCCAATCATAAGGAAAAAGCTGGGCGGTTTGTGGCGCGCGAAGGTTGCGTGCAACTCGTTCCTGGTCGAATCAATCACGAACGTCGAAACGGTTAAGGCGTTGGCAGTCGAGCCGCAATTCGTCAACAAATGGGAAAACCTCACGGCTTATATGGTTCGCAGAACCTTCGAGATGAGCAAATTCAGATTGTTCGTCGCAACCTCGCGTACCATCATTGAAAGCTCAGTAACTTTGGCGATTCTCTGGTACGGCGGCAACATGGTCATGAACGGCGAATTGACTCTCGGTCAGCTGATTGCTTTCCAAATGATTTCAAGGCAAGCACTCGGTCCTTTGACGAAGCTGTTGATGATGTGGTGGCACATAATCATGCTGAGATTTTCGCTCAACCTTATCGGCGACATTTTGAACACGCCGATGGAACCTGTCGTGCAAGACATGGGCAAGCGCGGGCAACAGAGAATCGACGGCGGGATTGAAATATCAAACGTTTCCTTCCGATATCGAATCGATTTGCCGCTCGTGCTGAAGAATATAAATCTTACGGTCTTGCCGGGGCAAAAAATCGGAATCGTCGGGCGGTCGGGTTCGGGAAAATCGACGCTGACAAACCTCGTGCAAAATCTTTACATACCCGAAGACGGGCACATTGTAATCGGCGGCGTCGACACCCGCGAGGCGAATCTTTCTTGGCTGCGCGACCAAATCGGTGTCGTCATGCAGGAGAATTACCTTTTCAATTCCAGCGTCCGCGACAACATTGCGATAAGCCGTCCGACAGCGAGCATGGATGAAATTATTCGTGCGGCGCGCCTGGCGGGTGCTCACGACTTTATCTTGGAACTCAAGGAAGGTTACGATACCAAAGTCGGCGAGCGCGGCGATTCACTTTCGGGCGGGCAAAGGCAGCGCGTGGCAATCGCCCGTGCACTTCTCGCCAATCCTCCGATTTTGATTTTCGACGAAGCGACGAGTGCCCTGGACTACGAATCCGAACGAATCATCCTCAACAACATGGGAGCAATCGGCGCGAAGAGGACAATGCTCATCATCGCGCACAGATTGAGTGCCGTCCGTCGTTGCGATAAAATTATTGTCATCGACAAGGGCGAAATCGTCGAGACCGGCACGCATGACGAGCTGATTAAACTCGGCGGACTCTATCGTTATCTTTACGACCAGCAAGAAAGCAGAGGTTAAGAATATGCGCAAATTTTGGAGATGGCTCGCTCACGGCGAGGAACGCGAGAAAGAGACGGAATTCTTGCCGGCGATATTGGAGGTAACGGAAACTCCGCCCTCACCGACGGGAAGGCTCGTCATGTGGACGATTTTGCTTTTGGTTATCGTGGCGTTGGCGTGGTCGTTCTTGGGTCACATCAACGAAGTCGCGGTCGCGGCCGGCAAAGTCATTCCTTCGGGACAAATCAAAACCGTGCAAGTCAAAAACAAAGGCATCGTCAAAGAAATAAATGTCACGGAAGGTCAGATGGTTCAAGAGGGCGACGTACTCGTTGTTCTGGACCCGACGACGACAACCGCCGATTACGACAGCCTGAAGAAACGCGCGGCTTATTACAAACTTGATATTCAACGCTTGACCGCCGAGCTGACTCAGCAGCCGTTCACGCCCGAAGAGGATCCGGACCTTGAGGCTCACGATTTGGCGGCGGAAATGGCACTTTATCAGAGCCGCACGTCGGATTATCGCACGCAACGTCAAAGCCGCTTGGATGTCATCGACCAGAAGATGGCAAGGCTCCAAGCAACTCAGGCGTCTTACGAAAAGTACGCGGAAGTTTTGCAAATCGAGCAGGAGAAGGAAGCGCGCCTCGTTGCTTTGAGCGAGCAAAATGCAATTTCCGAATTCCAACTCCTTGAACAGCAAAGCCGCACGATTGAGTACGCGAAGAACGCAAAGGCGGAATTGGATTCGATTAACAGCATTCGCGCGGAAATCGCCGAGGCTCAACAAAATCTCGCCAACGTCGACGCCAGCTACCACAAGGACATCATGACCGCGCTCGTCGAGGCGAAGAAAGAATATTACACCGTCACCGAATCGATTAAAAAGGCGGACGAAGATTCGCGCATGGCGACGATTTACGCGCCCATCACCGGCCGCGTTTACAACTTGAATATTCACACGCTCGGCGGCATCGTCACCGAAGCCCAGCCGCTCATGCAAATCGTCCCTGAAGACGTTAAGCTTGAGTTTGAAGTTTACGCGGACAACAAAGACATCGGCTTCATCAAAGTCGGGCAAGAGGCTGAAGTTAAGTTCGAAACTTTTAACTTCCAAAAATTCGGCATGTACAAAGCTGAAGTCATGGAGATAAGCGCGGACGCCGTCGACGAGCCGAACAATCCTCAGCAGGATAAAAAATTCAAACTCATCCTTGACCCGACGAGCAACGACATCAACGTTTACGGCAACCCCGCGAAAATCGAAATCGGCATGAACGTCAGCGCGGAAATTAAAATCAAGGAGAAGAGAATAATTGACTTCTTCCTCGACCCGTTCCGCCGTTACACGTCCGAAGCTTTGAGGGAGCGGTAAAATGAAATTAGGAATCAGGAATTTGAAATTTGAAACGGGAGGGCAGGTTTGATGGCGGATAAAAACAATAATGCCGACGACAAAAAACTTGTCCCGTCTCAAGGACAGTCTCCGCAAAAATCCGGCGGGCAGGCTCTCGGAAAGATTGATTTAAAAAAAGTTCCCGCCGACCAAGCAAAGCCGGGGCAACTCGACACCGAAGTTAAAAAGCCCGAAGAGGAAGGCGGCGTCGTCAACGGAATCGACACGGGCTTGGCGTGCCTCGTGGCAATCGCAAAGTATTACAACATCCCCGCCGATTATCGTCAGCTTGAGCGCGCTTACGTCCTGCGCGAAGGTGCCGTCGACATGACGACTTTAGTCAGAGCCGCCCGCGAATTGAAGTTGAAGGCGCGCAAGTATGACGGCTTGAAAGAGGAGGACTTGGACAAGCTCGTTTACCCGATTTTGATTCGGTTGCATTCGGGCAGGAGCGTCGTCATCACCACGATTCGCGAAGGCGACATTTACGTCATGGACCCCGCCTTCTCTCAGCAGCCCGTCAAGGTTGACCGCTACAAACTTTTGATGGACTGGACGGGCAGCGCGATTCTCTTCACGCGTCGCTACGAACTCGACAAAAAGAAAGACAAATTCGGCTTCAAGTGGTTTATCCCCGTCCTCACCAAATACATTCCGCAATTGCGCAGCGTCTTGTTCATGTCGCTCCTGTTGCAGGTTTTGGGTTTGGCGTCGCCTATCTTTGTTCAAAACATTATCGACAAAGTTTTGGTGCACAGGGCGGCCGACGCGCTCGATATTTTGGTTTTGGGCATGGTGCTGTGTACCGTCTTCCAAAATGTCCTAACGGGCTTGCGCACATATCTTTTCACGAACATAACCTGCAAGATGGACGTGGTGCTCAGCTCGCGCCTCTATAAAAACGTAACCGCCTTGCCGATAAGCTACTTCCAAAAGTGGCAGGTCGGTGACGTCGTCTCCCGTACCGGCGAGTTGGAAACTTTGCGCTCGTTCATGACGGGCAACAGCCTGATGATTGTCTTGGATATCGTCTTCGCGATTGTTTATTTCGTCGTCATGTTCTTCTACAGCCGCGTGCTCAGCATCGTCGTTCTGGTTATGATTCCGCTGTTTGTTTTGCTCAACGTCATTGTCGCTCCGATTTTCAAGCGCATGATTAACGAGAAATTTTTAATCGGCTCCGAGAATCGCTCCTTCCTGATTGAAACGATAACAGGCATTCACACGGTCAAAGCTTCCAGCGTCGAAAACAATTTCATCCGCCGTTACGAAGAAATGCTCGCGCGTTTCGTCAAAGCTTCATTCAACGTCGTCCACGTGGCGAACATCGCAAACTCAATCGCGTCCTTCCTGTTCAACTGCTTCAACCTCGTCATTCTGTGGATTGGTGCTTACTACGTCATGGAGGGCGAGATAAGCGTCGGCGAATTGATTGCATTCCAAATGATTGCCGGTCAGTTAATCGCGCCGATTATGCGCCTCATCAATCAGTGGCAACACTTCCAACAGATTCGCGTTTCCATGGAAAGACTTTCGGATATCATGGACGAGGACACCGAGCCGACGTTCAATCCTTCGCGCACGACTCTGCCTTCCCTGCGCGGCGACATTGCCTTGGAACGATTGGTCTTCAGCTACTCGGCTGAAGGCGGAAAAGTTTTGGACAACGTCAACATCCGAATTCCCGCCGGCATGAAGGTCGGAATTGTCGGGCGGTCGGGCTCAGGAAAATCGACGCTCACGAAATTGATTCAGCGACTTTATCTGCCCGACACGGGACGCATTTTGATTGACGGCGTGGACATCGCGCAGGTCGAGCCGGCGTGGCTGAGGCGGCAAATCGGTGTCGTCTTGCAGGACAGCAAATTGTTCAGCGGCTCCGTCGAAGAAAATATCCGCATTGCCTGCCCGAACGCAACGCACGAAGAAGTTGTTCACGCGGCGCAGCTGGCAGGTGCCCACGAATTCGTCAGCCAATTCCCGCACGGATATGAAACTTTCGTCGGCGAGCGCGGCTCCCTTTTGAGCGGCGGTCAGCGTCAGCGCATTGCCATTGCCCGCGCCCTGCTTTCAAACCCGCGCATTTTGATTTTCGACGAGGCGACAAGTGCTCTTGACTACGAATCCGAGAACATCATCATGAACAACATCGAGCCGATTTCTCGCGGGCGCACCATGCTCATGATTGCTCACCGCCTGTCGACGGTCAGAGACTGCGACGCGATTATTGTTATCGACAAAGGGCGCATAATTGAGGCGGGCTCACACGACGAGCTCATGAAACGCAACGGCGTCTATGCCAAGCTTCACCAAGCACAGATGAGTTAAATTAGGAGTTAGGAGTTAAACTTGTTCCTTGTTCCTTACAATCGACCGAAGGGAGAATTTTTTCGTGAATATTTTTATCCTGCACCCGTCGTTCCCCGCGCAATATCTGAACTTTGCGCCGTACTTGGCGAGCAACCCCGAAAACAACGTCTACTTCTTGTCCAAGGAAAATTCGATAAACGCGCAGCTCAGAAACGTGACGCTTGCGCTTTATCCGAAGCCGAACGAAGAATCGGACAAATGGATTAAGACTTGCGGGCCGTTGCGTCCCGCGGCGGAAGCTGTCGTCGAGGGTCAAGCGGTTCTTCGGGCGATGGATTGGCTTCTCAAAGAACGCAACGTTAAACCCGACGTGATTATCGGGCACACCGGCTGGGGCTCCACGCTCTATTGCAAGGACATGTATCCGAATGTCCCGATTATCGGCTACTTCGAGTGGTATTACCTCGTCGAGGACAGCGACTGTTATTGGTGGCCCGATGAAATTCCGCAAATCGGCAATCGCATTTCCATTCGCACGCGCAACGCTCACCACTTGATGAACTTGGAACTTTGCGACGCGGGCGTTTGTCCGACCAAGTGGCAGTACTCGCAGTTCCCCGAAGAGTACAAGCCCAAGCTCAACATAATCCACGAAGGAATCGACACGAGATTTTGTTCGCCCGACCCGAGTGGCAAGCGTCCCGGGCTCGTGCTCGACGATATCAAACTCAACCTGCCCGAAGGCACCGAGATTATCACTTACGTCGCGCGCGGCTTTGAAATTTATCGCGGCTTCCCGTACTTCATGGACGCGATTCGCCACGTGCTCGCTCGCCGCCCGAACACTCATGTCGTCGTCGTCGGCAAGGACAGAATTTGTTACGGCGCGCAGCTCAAGGACACGACCTATCTTAAAGAGGAGGAGAAGAAGGGCGGCTACCCAACCGACCGCGTGCACTTCGTCGGCCTGAGGAATCGCGGCGACTATCAAAAAATTTTGCGCGCCTCAAGCTGTCACATTTACCTGACTCGTCCGTTCGTGCTGAGTTGGTCTTGCCTGGAAGCGATGAGTTTCGCTTGCCCGATGGTTTGCTCCAAGACTCCGCCCGTGCAAGAGGTCATGGAGGACGGCGTCAACGGTTTGCTCGCCGAGTTCCGCTCGCCCTATCACATTGCCCGCAAGGTTGAAGAAATTCTCGACGACCCCGAACGCGCAAAGAAATTGGGAGCAGCGGCGCGCGAGACGATTTTGGAACGCTTCGAATTGATGAAGTGCATGAAGGCGCAGGAAGATTTAATGTACCGCATTGTGCGCTGAGGTTTTCGCGATGACTTACGAAACTTTTATTCCGGCGCGGGCGAAGGCTGTCCTTGAACTGACCGGCGAAGTGCCCGACGATTTTGAAACGACGGAGAAAAAATTTCTGGAGATTCAGCCCGAATGTAAATACACGGTTGCCGAGGACGCGACCGACATTCGGGGAATCTTCGACGCGATTTTGATTCAGAGCCCGCTCATTGGCAAGCTCGACAATGAAAAGCTCGTCGACCTGATAAAAAAAATTGCCGCGCGCCTCAAGCTCAACGGCACACTGATTTTCACGCTGGACAACATCGGGCACGCGGAAAATCTCACCGCGCTCCTCGACGGCAAGCCGCCCAAGTTCAAAGTCACATTGACGCGCGACGAACTCAGCGACGCAATCGAAGAGGCGGGCTTGACAGTTTTGCGTTCGCTGAACGCGGGGCGACCAATCAAAGTCCGAAAAAATATCGCCGAGCTCTCCAAAACGGAGCTGTCGGTTTTCGTTTACATCTTCACGGCTTACAGGAGCGAGCCGCCGAAAAAAACTTTGGTGCAAACTTTAATCGGCGAATCGACGGTGTGCGCGCCGAGCCGCGTCCACATGCCCAACGCATTTTTCATGGCGGAGCCGAATATTTTCATCGTGTCGTCACTCGTCGGCAAAAAGTATCGGCTGTTTGACCGCGACCAATTCGAGGACAGAATTTTCATCAACCAGCGAATGTGCTTCCCGTCGTTTGCAGTCGGCTTGGATTTTTTTAAAGTGCTGCGGCGCAAGGAAATTCTTTTCATCTCGGAGATGGACGACCACCCCGTGCTGTGGGAAAATGATTACAAAAAATCGGAGTGGATAAATTTCCGCGCGGTGCACGCGATTCAAACTTCGACGCCGTACCTTGCCGACTTCCTCAGCCAATACAATCCGCACGTCAGAGTTTTTGCCAATCAGTTAAGACGCTTGCCGCCGCCGAGAGATTTTGCCGAGGAGTTCAAGCAGAAGAAACCCGTCAGGATTTTTTTCGGGGCACTCAATCGCGACGGAGATTTCATGGAGCTGTTGCCGATTTTGAATCGCTTCGCCAAGCAATACGGTGACAAGATTGAGTTCAAGATTTTGGCGCGGAAAAATTTATTCGACGCGCTGGAGTCGGACAACAAAGTTTTCGTCGGCGACGCGAGCAAATACGACGGGCAATTTATTTCTTACGACGCATACGAAGAGGCGATTCGTTCGTCGGACATCGCGCTCTTGCCGTTGCGTGACAACGAGTTCAATCGTTCCAAATCGGATTTGAAATTCATCGAGTGCGCGGGCAACGGGGCTGTGGTGTTGGCGTCGCCCGTCGTTTACTCAAAGACAATCGAAGAGGGGCGGACGGGTTTCATCTATCGCGACGACAGAGAATTCGTCACGAAGCTCAATCTGCTGATAAAAAATAAAAATCTGCGGCGCATGGTTTCGGAGTCGGCTTACGCTTACGTCAAGCGCGAGCGGCTGATGAGTCAGCATTACATGGAGCGGCTGGAGTGGTATCGGGAACTTTTGACGCGGCTGCCGGAGCTGACAGCCGAGGCGGAGAAGCGGATTGAAAAATTTATTCCGATGTTCAAAAAAGAGCTCGCGGAGTTCAAGGAGCGGTTCTCGCAAAATCGTCAGGCACTGCCTTACAGCGACCAAGGCTCGGAAATTCCAATTCCCAATTCCTAATTCCAAATTCCTAATTGAAAAGCGGGGGTGATGATATGTCGGAGGTTCAAATTTTTTCGGGCACGAGTTCTGCTTTAATGGTTTTGATTTACGGCTCGATGATTGCGATTGCGGTGCTTGGGATTTTTATCGTGCTGTACTTGGGCAACCGCGACTCGAAAAAAAATTCGGGGATGCTTGATGAGCTTGTCCTTGACGAACGCCAGCAAAATCGCGACGGGTACACGAGCGTCATCGACAAGAGCAAATTCCTCGGCGCGGTCGGCGTGTGCGTGACCGACTTGCGACCTGCGGGGACAATTACCGTGGAGGGCGAGCCGCTCGACGTGGTGACGGAGGGCGGCTTCGTCAAGGCGGGCGACAAAGTAAAAGTCATCAACGTGGACGGCTCCCGCATTCTCGTTCGGCAGATTTAAAAGCGAGTTCACTTCCTGCGACGAAAATTGTTGCAGGATTTTTTTTTTGCGCGTAGAAAGTTTTTGAAAAATAATTTGGGAGTGACGGTTGATGAATAAAGAGCAACTGGCGAAAATCGTTGCGGATAAAATTGAGGCGGCGTTGAATGCGAGCGAGCACCCGAAGAAATTTTTCATCACGGCGAACGGGCGTGGCGTCACCGACGGCGGCGACCTGTACAACGCGCTGCTCAAAGATGTGTTGGGCGTGGTGAGCGTTGCACTCGTCGATATCTTTCAGGAGCTGGCGGCGGCAAGTGCGAAGTCTTCCGAGAAACCCGCGGCAAGCGCGAAAGCTTCCGAAAAGCCGGCGAAGGTTTCGACGAAGAAATAATTTTTCGCGCGGAAAATTTTCAAAGCGATTCCGTTTCGGGCGGAGTCGCTTTCCTTTTGCGCGGAAAAATTTTTGACGCAAAAAAAAATCTCTGCTACAATGATTTTGAAATGAAACTCTGAGCTGTACGAAGGAGGATGGACGCATGGCTCTGATTGTAAAAAAATTCGGCGGCTCTTCGGTTGCGACGACGGAAAAAATTTTGGCGGTGGCGCAAAGAATCCTCGCCGAGAAAAAAGCTGACGACAAAATCGTGGTGGTGGTCTCGGCAATGGGCAAGACGACCGACAATCTCATCACGCTGGCGGGCGGCATCGACGCGCAACCGTACAAAGCAGATTATCTGCGGGAAATGGACATGCTGTTGACGACGGGCGAGCAGGTTTCGATTGCGCTGCTTGCCATGGCGTTTAAAAAATTGGGACAGCCCGCGATTTCTCTGACGGGGCAAATGGTCGGCATGAGGACGAGTTCGGTGCACACAAAGGGCAGAATCCTCGGCATCAAACCCAAGCGCGTGCATGATGAACTTAACAAGGGGCAAGTCGTCGTGGTGGCCGGCTTCCAGGGCGCGGACAAATTCGGCGACCCCGTGACACTCGGACGCGGCGGCTCGGATACTTCGGCGGTGGCATTGGCGGGCGCGCTCAAAGCTGACGAGTGCGAAATTTTCACCGACGTCGACGGCGTTTACTCGGCTGACCCGCGAATCGTCAAGAACGCGCGCAAGATGAAAGAGATAACTTATTACGAAATGCTGGAGATGGCTCGTCTCGGCGCGGGAGTCATGCAGCCGCGCTCGGTGGAGATGGGTCAGTTCTTTAACATTCCGATTCACGTCCGCTCGACCTTCACGAAGGACGCGGGCACGATTATCAGGGAGGATTATACGGTGGAGGAAAAAGATTTTGAGATTCGCGGCGTCGCTCACGACATGAAGGTTGCGAAA
Source organism: Selenomonadaceae bacterium (assembly GCA_017527075.1). Taxonomy (GTDB): domain Bacteria; phylum Bacillota; class Negativicutes; order Selenomonadales; family Selenomonadaceae; genus Quinella. The sequence goes on along the minus strand of JAFXQM010000008.1, from coordinate 196,475 downwards.
ATTTCCGTTATCGGCGTCCCGAACAGCCCGGGCGTCGCGCACACACTCTTTAAGGCACTGGCCGACGCAAACATCGACGTCGACATGATTGTCCAGAGCATTCGCAACATCGACCGCAACATAAACGATATCGTCTTCACGATTAACCTCAACGACTTGACCGAGGCGAAAAAAATCGTCGGCACCGCCAGCGAAAAAATTAATGCCGCGTCGGTTCTCGTCGAAGAGGACATGGCAAAAGTTTCAATCGTCGGCGCGGGCATGTTGGGCAGCCCCGGTGTCGCCGCCAGAATGTTCGGGGCATTGGCGCGCGCGGACGTGAACATCGACATCATCAGCACGTCGGAGATAAGTGTTTCGTGTTTGGTCAAAGGCTCGCAGGTCACCGAGGCCGTCAACAGCATTCACGACGAATTTTTCCCCGACAGGTGATTAGGAGTTAGGATTTAGGGAAAAGCTCTTGTCCCTTATTCCGGAGATTATGTCATGAAAATTTTCGATTGCTTTACCTTCTTCAATGAGCTGGAACTTTTGGAGCTGAGGCTTGAAAGTCTTTACGACGTTGTCGATTGCTTCGTCATCGTCGAGGCGGACAAAACTCACGCCAACGAGCCCAAGCCCTTCAATTTTTACGAGCACAGGAATGATTTCAAAAAATATCTGTCGAAGATTCATTACGTCATGGACACGTCGGCGGTTCCTTATAAAGGCGTGGGCGATTGGTCGATTGAAAATAATCAGCGCAACAACATCATGCAGGGCTTGACCGACACCGCGCCCGACGATTTGATTTTAATCTCCGACGCCGACGAATTCCCCGACCCCGCGATAATCAAAACGATTCGCGACAGTTTCACCGACAAAAGCAAGCACGTCGACTTGGTTGCTTTTTACGACGCGTCCGAGTTCACGAAAGGCAAATTGATTCCGTTTCACTGCGGGATAAGAATTCCGACCGTTTTGGATTTGACGCCCGTGAGTTTTCATTTGAGGTCTTATCTTTATTATTTTGATTGGAAGTCCGACTTGCCGTGCGAGGGAACGTCTCTTTGCAAGTTCAAGCATTTAAAGTCGCCGCAGCATTTGCGCAACGTGAGAAAAAATTTGCCGCGAATCATCGACGGCGGCTGGCACTTTTCTTACTTCGGCGGCGTGCACAGAATCACGGAGAAGATGCAGGCGGCTGTCGAGGACGTGGAACTTTTTCACGAGAACAAAAAATATCTGGACAAAAAATTCGTCGAAGAGGCCATGGCGCGCGGAGAATATTTTCACACGCCCGCCAAGTTCGTGCCCTGCGACGTGAGCGAAATAAATTTGCCCGCGCTGAAAGATTTCCTGAAAAAATATCCGCACTTCGTCAGAGGCTGAGTTTAGTGGTTAGCTGTTAGCTGTTAGCTGTTAGGATTTTCTAACAGCTAATCGCTAATCGCTAACCGCTTTTTTGTTGCGCATTTTGGATTTCGCCGTTACAATAGAAAAAAATTTTTCGGAGGTGTGCTAAATGACTGAACCCGAATTAACAAATTTAATGTATGAACTCTTATCGCCCAAAGAAAATCCCGAATGTTGGCGGCTCTATCTCGAATTGTTCGATAAACATGTTTTGCGTCTTAACATGACGGCGGCAGAACAGGATAGCGCAAAAGTTCATAGGCAATACAAAACAGAACTCTTAGCAGAAAAATTAAAAATCACATCTAAAAAAATGGATTTGGCTATTACAACATCGCGCCGTTTTATTCCAATCGAGGTCAAGATAGAATCTGGCAGTCACAAAAATCAATGTGATAGTTATCTATACGAAGCCCAACTGTACACCGATAAACATTCATTAAGCGCGCCGCCCGTTCTTTATTACTTGACGTTGCACGGATATTTTCCCGAAAGAAGCAGCGCAAGCAGTTCGGGTTACGGCGCGGCCGATGAATTGGCCATTCACCAAGATAAAATTAAAAAGGTAACTTTCCGCACGGAACTTTTGCCTTGGCTTGAGGAGTGCTCGCAACATGCGCCCGAAAATTTTTCTCTCCGAAATAATCTGTCTCGTCTGCTCTCGTTCGTTCGGCAGATAACTCAAAGGACAGGGGAGCAGTTGCAAGTCGAAGAGATTATGCGCAAATTTTTTGCGGCACTTGAAAAACGCTTCGACGAAAATTTTTGTCGGAAACATCGTCTCGAATTTTATGCGGGCGACGAACAACCCTATCATCGCGAAATTCTAAAGTTCTTTTTTAAAGGACACTCCGCGCCCGGAATAAATTTTTTTTGCACGGACGCGGCAGGCAACGTCATCAAGCTTGAAGCCGACAAGGAGCTTTTGTTCGGCGTGGAATGTTACAACGGCGGCGAAAATGATTTCAGACGTGCAAGAACTCTCTTCGCGGACTTTGCGATTTACGACAGCAGCATAGGTAATTGTGTTTGCAAAAGGACAGACATTAAGCGACTTCTTGACGGGAAAAATATTTTGCCGCAGGAGTTCATCAAAGAATATTGGCAAAAAGGTCAAAAGCTTGCCGGCATGATTGGTCGAATCGATTTGCACGACGCGCACGGATACACCATTGATTTTTATGACGTCGACAAGACTTTGACTCAATTTAAGAATTCGGCGGCGATTGACCGCGCGGTCGATAACATCATGACGGAAACAGAAAATCTTTTGAGGAGATTTGTTTATGGATAAAAATTTTTTGAATGCCTTTCCGATTCTTCGCAGCAAGATGAACGGGCAGCCGTTGGCATATTTGGACAACGCGGCGACGACTCAGAAGCCCGAAAGCGTCGTGCGCTCGATTTGCGGTTATTACGGCGGGTGCAATGCCAACCCTCACCGCGGCGTTTACGAGTTGAGCGTCAAGGCGACAAAAGTTTATGAGGACGCGCGCCGCAAAGTTGCCGACTTCCTCCACGCCGGCTCGCCGAAGGAAATTATTTTCACGAAGAACGCAACCGAATCGCTCAATCTTATCGCGTACAGTTACGGGCTGAACAATCTGCGCGGCGGCGACGAAATTTTAATCACGATAGCCGAACACCACTCGAACTTGGTGCCGTGGCAGCGTGTGGCGCGGGCGACGGGCGCGACTTTGAATTACATTTACCTTTCGGCGGACGGAAATCTTTCGGCGGAGGAGATTGAAAAGAAACTCACGCGGCGCACGAAAATTTTGGCGGTCACTCAAATTTCAAACGTGCTCGGACTCGTCAACGACGTGAAAACTTTGGCGGCGCGCGCGCACGAGGTCGGAGCGGTGGTGGTCGTCGACGGCGCACAATCCGTGCCGCACATCCCCGTTGACGTTCAAGACTTGGACGCGGACTTTTTGGCGTTCTCAGGACACAAAATGCTCTCGCCGATGGGAATCGGGGTTCTTTACGGCAAGAAAAAAATTTTGGAGGAGATGCCCCCGTTCCTCAGCGGCGGCGACATGATTGAGTACGTCGAGGAGCAAGCGACGACCTTCGCCGAGCTGCCGCAAAAATTTGAGGCGGGCACGCAAAACGTCGGAGGCGCGGCGGGCTTGAGCGCGGCGATTGATTATCTTCGCGGCGTGGGCTTCGCACAGATTGAACGCATTGAACGAGAGCTGACGGCTTACGCGATTGCCGAGCTGAAAAAAATTCCTTACGTCGAGCTTTACGGCTGCGAGGCGGAAAATAAAATCGGACTCGTGACGTTCAATGTAAAGGACGTGCATCCTCACGACGTGGCGACGATTTTGGACGCGGCGGGCGTGGCGATTCGTGCCGGTCATCATTGCGCGCAGCCGCTGATGAAATTCCTCGGACAGAATGCAACGTGCCGCGCGAGTTTTTATTTTTACAACACGCGGCGAGATGTCGAACGACTCGTCGAAGCAATTCAAACGGTAAGGAGTGTCATGCACCTTGCTTGAAAATATTTACACGGAGCTCATCGCCGAGCACAGTCAGTCGAAAGAAAATCGTCGGGCGTTGGCGAACGCGACGATTAAAGAGCGCGGACACAATCCGAGCTGCGGCGACGAAATAACTTTGGAGCTGGAGGTTGCGGGCGGCGTGATTGCGGACGCGGCGTTCAGCGGAGCGGGCTGCGCGATTTCTCAGGCGTCCACTGACATGATGATTGAACTCATGCGCGGCAAAACCGTCGACGAGGCGCGGCGGCTGGCTGAACTTTTTATCAAGATGATTCAGGGCGAAGTCACCGACGACGAAGAGCTTGAAGAACTCGACGAGGCTGCCGCGCTGAAAAATATTTCGACAATGCCCGCCCGCGTCAAGTGCGCGACGCTCGCTTGGCACACGCTCGACACTGCAATAGAAAAATTCGGCGGTGATAAACTTGCTCGATAAACTTCAGAAGGTCGAAGAACATTTTGCGGAGGTTGAAGCGCGCTTGAGTGACCCGTCGGTTATCGCGGACGTGGAAAAATTTACGGCACTCACTCGCGAACACGCGACACTTGAACCGCTCATAAAAAAAATCCGCGAGTACAAAAAAATTCTCGCACAGATTGACGAGGACAAAAATTTGCTGGAGACTTCGGCGGACGAGGATTTAAAAATTTTGGCGGCGGAGGAACTCACCGATTTAAAAAAATCCAAAGCTGCACTCGACGCCGAGTTGCCGATAATGCTCCTGCCCAAAGACCCGAACGATTACAAAAACGTCGTCATGGAAATTCGCAGCGGCGTGGGCGGAGAGGAGGCGGCACTGTTCGCGGGCGAGCTTTTCCGAATGTACACGCGTTACGCCGAGCGGCAGGGCTGGCACATCGACATCGTTTATTCGAACGCCACGAGCATTGGCGGCTTCAAGGAAATTTTTTTCACGGTGGAAGGCGCGGGCGCGTTCAGCAAACTCAAATACGAGAGCGGCACTCACCGCGTGCAACGAGTGCCCGTCACCGAGAGCGGCGGAAGGATTCACACGAGCGCGGTTACGGTCGCCGTCATGCCCGAAGCCGAGGAGGTCGACGTCGTGATTAATCCCGCTGACTTGCGAATCGACACGTACTGCGCGAGCGGCGCGGGCGGGCAATACGTCAACCGAACGGAGACCGCCATCCGAATCACGCACTTGCCGACGGGAATTGTCGTTCAGTGCCAGGACGAAAAATCTCAGCTCAAGAATAAAGAAAAGGCAATGCGTGTCTTGCGCGCCCGCGTCAAAGATTTGGCTGTGCGCGAGCAGAACGCGTCGATTGCCGCCGACAGGAAAAGCCAAGTCGGTTCGGGCGACAGGAGCGAAAAAATTCGCACGTACAATTTTCCTCAGGGGCGCGTGACTGACCACAGGATTAAGCTGACGCTTTATCGAATCGAAGAGATTTTGAACGGCGAACTGGACGAATTCATCGCCGCACTCATCACAGCCGACCAAACGAAAAAATTATCCGCGTAACTTGAGAGGAGAATTACTTTGCCGATTATTTCTTTTTCGCCCGAATTTGATGCCAACTATTACAGAAATTCTTATCCCGAGCTGAATGTTTTTCCCGACAGCATTTTGAATGAACATTACGCCAGATTTGCCGTGGAGCAGGGACACTCGACTTGCGTTTACGACCGCCGCGAGTGCTTTCAAAAAATTTTGCAGGATACGATTGACGCTCACGAGTTGAAGGCTTTGGAAATCAGCCCGTGGGATAATGCGTTTCTGTATGGCAAGAACGTTAAATATTTCAGCGTTGAAGACGCAGAGACATTGAGGAAGAGTGCTCTCGAAGCCGGACGCCATCACAATAAATTACCCGAAAGAATTGACTTTCTGAGCCCGAACGGAGATTTGAGCGTCGTCGACGGAACGTTCGACATTGTCTTCAGCTCGCACGTCATTGAACACTGCCCCGACCTCGTCGAACATTTGCACGGCGTCAGCAGGATTCTCAACAAGGGCGGCTTGTATATTCTTTTCATTCCCGATAAACGTTACTGCTTCGACCATTACAATTCCGAATCGACCATCTCGGAGGTGATTGACGCCTTCGCCAACGACAGAAAAATTCCGCGCCTCGCCGACGTCATCAACATTGCTTACACACTCACGCACAACAATTCCGTCTTGCACTGGCTGGGCGAGCACGGTGAACGTTACGGTTATCGGAACACGCCGCTTGCCGCCGATTTAAAAGTTGAAGTCATGGGCGAATATTTTTTTGACGACGGCAAAGGGATAAGCCGCGAAAAATTTTTGCCGCTCATTGAAAAATATTCCGAGGCTCTGGCACAGGGAAAATATATCAGCACGCACAACTGGCGATTCACGCCCGATTCGTTTCGATACATCATAAATCTTTTGAACGCGCTGGAGTTCATCGACTTGCCGCTTTACAGGTGCTGTCACACGATTTGGGGGCGGCAAGAATTTTTGGCGATGCTTGAAAAAATTTAACGCGCAAACAAAAAACGGCTCACTCCAAATGGGGCGAGCTGTTTTTTGTTTGAAAAAATTTTTCGCGCTCAGAAGATTGAACGATAAATTTCGGCGATTTGTTCTTTGGTCACGTCGCGAGGATTGCCGGGCGTGCAAGCGTCAGCCAGAGCCGAGGCCGCCAAGAAGTCAATATCTTTTTCCTTGACGCCGAGCTCTGAAAGTTTTGTCGGGATTCCGACGTCCGCGCTGAGTTTTGCGACGGCGTCGATTGCTGCCGCGCGATACTTCTCCTGCGTCATGGCGTCAACGCCGGCGACACCCATGGCGCGCGCAATTTCTCTGTAACGTTCGCCCGTGGCAGGTGCGTTGAATTTCAAAACGGGCGCGAGCAATATTGCGCAGGCCGTGCCGTGAGGAATATCGTAAACCGCGCTGAGCGGATGAGCCATGGAGTGGTCGATACCCAAGCCGACGTTGGAGAAGCCCATGCCCGCGATATATTGACCGAGAGCCATCGCCTCGCGCCCTGCGGGGTCGCCCTTGACCGAGCGGCGCAAATTTTTGGAAATAATTTCAATCGCCTTGAGGTGAACCATGTCGGTCAGTTCCCACGCGCCCTTGGTGATGTATCCTTCGATTGCGTGAACGAGCGCATCCATTCCCGTGGCCGCGCAGAGTTTCGGCGGCATTGAGGCACTCATCTCCGAATCGACGACGGCGACGACGGGAATATCTTTCGGGTCGACGCAAACGAATTTGCGATTGCGTTCCACGTCGGTGATAACGTAATTAATCGTGACTTCGGCGGCAGTGCCCGAAGTGGTGGAGACGGCGATAATCGGCAGGCATTTGTTCTTGGTCGGCGCGACACCCTCAAGGCTGCGCACGTCAGCGAATTCGGGATTGGTCATGATGATTCCGATTGCCTTGCTCGTGTCGATGGCCGAGCCGCCGCCGACTGCCACGAGGATATCCGCGCCGCACTTTTTGCAGAACTCGACGCCCGTCTGAACGTTCTCGATTGTCGGGTTGGCTTTGATGTTGTCGTAAATCTCGAAGTCGATTCCCGCCGCCGCCAAAAGTTCCGTGACCTTCGTGGCGACTTTGAACTTGAGCAGGTCTTTGTCGGTGAGGAGCATGACTTTTTTGCAGCCGCGATTTTTAATTTCCGCGGGGATTTCTTTAATCGCGCCCGGTCCGAAGTAAGAGGTTTCGTTCAAAATAATTCTGTTGACCATTTCAATTCCTCCCAATAAAATGCACATAACCTGCAAGCATGATATCATAAAGCGCGGCAAGTTACAACGAATCAAAAAATTTTTTGGACGAGGAGTGATAAAAATTTTTTCACGGCGATTGATTGACTTGAAGAAAAAAATTTTGGCGGAGGCGGCGGAAAATTTTTCGCGCGTCGAAGAAATCTCGGAGCAAAACACGCTGAAAGTTTTGGAGGCGATGCGGCGGCTGAAAATTTCTGACGCGCACTTCAAGACGTCGACGGGTTACGCATACGGAGACATCGGGCGCGAGAAGTTGGACGCGCTGTTCGCGGAAATTTTTCGGTCGGAGGCGGCGTTGGTTCGCACGCAATTTGTTTCGGGGACGCACGCGCTGGCGACGGCTCTGTTCGGAATCCTTCGCCCGAACGACGAGCTGGTTTCACTCACAGGCGCGCCTTACGACACATTGCAGACGGTAATCGGTCACTCGCACGCCGCACGCGGTTCGCTGAAAGAATTCGGAATCGGTTACCGCGAATTGGATTTGGTCGACGGGAAAGTTGATTTGCCCGCGATAAAAAATTTCGTCACGCCGAGGACGCGGCTGGCAATGATTCAGCGTTCGCGAGGTTACTCCATGCGCGCACCGCTCACGACTTCGGACATTGAAAAAATTTGCGCGGCGGTCAAGGCGGTCAATCCGTCATGCGTGACGTTCGTGGACAACTGTTACGGCGAGTTCGTGGAGGCGCGCGAGCCCGTGGAGGTCGGCGCGGATTTGGCGGCGGGCAGCCTGATAAAAAATATTGGCGGGGGCTTGGCACCGACGGGCGGATACATCGTCGGGCGGAAAGATTTGGTGGAGCTGGCGTCGTATCGGCTGACGGCACCGGGCATGGGCGACGAGTTGGGCGCGAGCTTGGGGACGCCGCGGCTTCTTTACCAAGGATTGTTCATGGCACCGCACGTGACGGCGCAGGCACTCAAGAGCGCAATTTTCGCGGCGGGAATTTTTTCGGAGCTTGGATACAAAACGAGCCCTCTGCCCGAAGAAATTCGCGGCGACATCATTCAAGCGATTGAGTTGCGGTCGGCGGAGCGGCTGATAAAATTTTGTCGCGCGATACAAAAATTTTCGCCGGTGGATTCGTTCGCGTCGCCGGAGCCGTGGGACATGCCAGGGTACGAAGACCAAGTCATCATGGCGGCGGGCACGTTCGTGCAGGGCGCGTCGATTGAGCTGTCGGCGGACGGACCGTTGCGCGCGCCTTACGCGGTTTATTTGCAGGGCGGGCTGACGTTCGAGCACGCGGCGATTGGAATTTTGGGCGCGGCTCAAGAGCTGGAGGATTTGGCATGACAAAAATTATTTTCGTTTGCTTCGGGAACATTTGCCGCTCACCGATGGCTGAGTTCGTGATGAAACACTTGGTCGCGGAGGCGGGCTTGGAGAAAAATTTTTTGATTGAGTCGGCGGGCTGTCATCCGTCGGTGGGCACGCCCATGTCCGAGGGCACGGCGCGCGCGTTGCGGAAAAATAATGTGCCGTTCACGCGGCGCACGTCGAAACTTTTGTTGAGCAGTGATTACAAACGCTTCGATTATCTCGTGGGGCTTGACCGCGCGAACGTTCGGGACATGAAAGAGATTTGCGGCGGCGACCCCGATAAAAAAATTTTCTTGCTGATGGATTTTGCGGGCGAACACCGCGACGTTGACGACCCGTGGTACACCGACGATTATTCTGCCAGTTATCGCGACATACTTATCGGTTGCTCGGCTCTGCTCGAATTTGTCCGCTAAAATTTTTAAACGACGGCCGCGATAAAAATTTTTCTGCTGACGGATTTTCGACGACCGCGATAAAAATTTTTCTGCTGACAGATTTTTCGGCGGCCGCGACAAAAATTTTTCTTCGGCAGATTTTTCAACAGCCACGACAAAAATTTTCTGCCGGCGGATTTTCGACGGCCGCGACAAAAATTTTTCTGCCGGCGGATTTTCGACTGCCGCGACAAAAAATTTTCTGCCGACGGATTTTTCAACAGGCGCGACAAAAATTTTCTGCCGGCAGATTTTTCGACGACTCGAATTTGCTTGCTGAATTTCCTTGAAAAAATTTTTTGCTTGTCAAGCAGGAATTTTCGACACTCGCGCCGAACCACCCTTCGGGGTTTGCGGGTGGTTGGTTAGGTTACCTGCCTCCGCCCACCCTCCCTTCCGGGAGGATGAAAGGAGATGAGGTTGTGGGGTACAGGGAGGATTGGTTTGCAAGTAACGATTCGAATCATGGATGGTACACTTGCGCAAGATGCGGGAAAAAGATTCGCAAGGCTGACGTTGACATTGACCACATTGTTCCTCAGAAGTATGGAGGGAGTGACAAGCTTTTCAATCTGCAGTGTTTGTGCAAGCATTGCAACAGGTCGAAGCAAGCAAGCTTGAAGGACACGTTGCCTGACCTTGCCAAGATGAACAAGCAAAGAGCAGTCAGAGCTGTGAAAAAGAATTTGGCGTTCACGAGCGGGAAGATTGTCTCAGCGGTCAAGGAAGCAGTCAAGAGGAGGAAGAAGTAAACGGGAATGGCTGACACGATGAAGTTGGTCAAGAGGATTGCGAAGCTCGCTGAAGGAAAGAAGAAGTTGCGGCTGATGGAAGTGTGCGGCACTCACACGGTCGCGATATTTCGTTCGGGGATTCGACAAGTTTTGCCGGAGAATGTGGAGCTGGTGTCGGGACCGGGTTGTCCGGTGTGCGTGACGAACGACGAGTACATTGACAAAGCAATCGAGTATGCGCGCAAGAAAGGATTTGTCGTGGCGACGTTCGGGGACATGCTCAAGGTGCCGGGGACGAGGACGAGTTTGTCGGCAGCAGCAGCCGAGGGCGCGAACTTTCGAGTGGTTTACTCGCCGCTGGACAGTTTGACGCTCGCGAAGGAAAACCCGCGCAAGAAAATTATTTTCTTGGCAGTGGGCTTCGAGACGACGGCTCCGACGCAAGCGGCAACGGTCTTGGCAGCGAAGGCGCAAGGGATAAAAAATTTATTCATGCTGTCGGCGCAGAAATTAGTTCCACCCGCGCTGAGGTTTTTATTGGGTGACGCGGCGACGAAGGTCGACGGGTTTTTACTGCCGGGGCACGTGGCGGTGGTTATCGGGGCGAGAGCCTTTAATTTTTTGTCGGAAGAATTTTTAGTGCCGAGTGCAGTCGCGGGCTTCGAGGCTGACGAAATTTTGACGGCGTTGGTGAGTTTGCTTGAGCAGATTGACGGCGGGCGAGCCGAGGTCGCCAATGACTATCGGGCGGTGGTCAAGGCGGAAGGAAACGTCGCGGCGCAAAAAATTTTATCGCAGGTCTACGAAGTCGCGGACGCGGATTGGCGAGGCATTGGAAAGATTCCGTCGTCGGGGCTGAGAATGCGCGAGGAGTTTGCGGCGTTCGACATCGAGCGCGCGGAGCCGATTGAACTTGAGCACGCGGAAAAAAAATCGGCGTGTCGGTGTGGCGAAGTGCTGCGCGGCGTCATCAATCCGACGGAGTGTCCGCTGTTTGGCAAGGCGTGTCAGCCGCTGCACGCAATCGGACCGTGCATGGTTTCGGTGGAGGGAGTGTGCGCGGCGTGGTTCAAATACGGAGGAAAAAATTTCAAGTGGTAAACAAAAAAAGAGCCTCACGGAAAATTTCTGTGGGGCTCAAATTTTTTTCGGCGCAAATGATTTTGCAAAGTCAAAGCAAGTGGTGTATGATTGGCGCGCGGAAAAATTTTTACGGGAGAAAATTTTATGAGCAAAAAAATTTTGACGGCACACGGCGCGGGCGGAAAGTTGAGCGCGGAACTTTTGCACGAAATAATTTTGCCCGCCTTCGACAACGAAATTTTGCACGAGCTCCACGACGGCGCGAAGATTGGAAAGTTGGCGATGACGACCGACAGTTACGTTGTTCGCCCGATTTTTTTTCGCGGCGGAGATATCGGCAAGCTGTCGATTTGCGGCACGGTCAATGACTTGGCGGTGACGGGCGCGGTGCCGAAATATATTTCCGTCGGCGTGATTTTGGAGGAAGGCTTTGACTTCGACGCGCTGAAAAAAATCGTCGCGTCGATGGCGGAGGCGGCGCGCGAGGCTGAAGTTAAAATCGTCACGGGCGACACGAAAGTCGTCGGGCGCGGGCAGGCGGACGGAATTTTCATCAACACGGCGGGCGTCGGCGAACTGATTGACGGCGCGGACATCTCGGCGAAAAAAATTTGCGCGGGCATGAAAGTTTTGGTGTCGGGCACACTCGGCGACCACGCGACGACGATTCTTGCGGAGCGGCACGGACTGGAGCTGCCCGAAGAAATTAAATCGGACTGTGCGCCGCTGAACAAAATGATTCGGGAAATGTTGAGTGTGGAGCCGAAGATTGCCATGCTCAGGGACGCGACGCGCGGAGGAGTGGCGGCGGTGCTCAACGAGATTGCCCGGGCGGCGAACGTCGGGATTTTGCTCGACGAAGAAAAAATTCCCGTGCGCGAGGAAGTCAGGGGCGTGTGCGATATTCTCGGCTTCGACGTGCTGGAGCTCGCCAACGAAGGAAAAATCGTCGCGGTCGTGCCCGCTGAGTCAGCTGAAAAAATTTTGTCGGTCATGAAGAAAAATATTTACGGCTTCGACGCGGCGGAAGTCGGAGAGGTTGTCGCGAACTCGGCGGGACGTGTCGGCTTGAGGACGGCACTCGGCGGCGTGAGGATTGTCGATATGCCGGCGGGCGAACTTGTTCCGCGCATTTGTTAGGGTCTGTTGATAAATTCGGCAAGTGACGGTTATTTTTCCGTCTGACGTCGTTGCCGCGCGCTCGCTGTAGCTTACTACACCTTCGCGCTTGCGCCTCGTCAGTCGAAAAAATTCCTCGTCACATAGTGAGTTTGAATTTTTCAACACACCCTAGGAGATGATTTGATGGAGCAGCGGACGCGCGATATTTTGAAATTACTTCTGCAAGAAAATGAATTCCGAACGACGGCGGACATCGGCGCGCGGCTGTCGGTCAGCTCAAAAACAATTTCGCGACAACTGCCCAAGGTCGAAGAACTTTTGGACAAAATCGGTCTGCGGTTGGAAAAAAAATCGGGCGCGGGCATAAAAGTCGTCGGCAGCGAAGTTAAACGATACGCGCTGGCGCAACGGCTCAAGTCCATGGAAAAACGCGAGTACACTCCGAGCGAGCGACGCTCAATCATCATCAGCCAACTGCTTTCGAGCCGCGAGCCGATAAAACTTTTCGTGCTGTCGTCGGCGGTGCACGTGACGGATTCGACGATAAGCAATGACTTGGACAAGTTGGAGGATTGGTTTCGCGAACAGGGCTTAAAACTTTTGCGCAAGCCGGGGCTGGGCGTGAGCTTACTCGGCGACGAAAGAGATTTGCGGCGGGCGATTGTCCGCTATATTTATGAACACGTCGGCGAAGAGCGGCTGCTGAATTTAATGCAAGACAATTTGCCTGAGGAACAGCCCGTCGCGCAAGTGTCGAAGTTTTTGTTGGAGCTGATTGACGCGGGTGAGTGGCGGCGGCTGGAGCAAATGATTCGCGTGACGGAAAACGATTTGGGTTACAAACTTTCGGACAACGCGTTCATCGGATTGGTCGTGCACCTGTCGCTGGTTTTGCGGCGGATAAAAAATCACGAGGCGATTAAACTCGACGCGCAAACTTGCGGGCGAGTGAGAGGCACCAGAGAATTTTCTGCGGCGAAAAATTTGGCGGAAAAAATTTCTGCGGCGTTCGCGGTCGACGTGCCCGCGAGTGAAGTTTGTTACATCACCATGCACATCCTCGGCGCGCGGAGCCGTTACAGCTCGGCGAGTCTCGGAACGATTCCCATGATGGATAATTTTCGGCTGGTGACATTGGCGCGGCAGATTATGAAGCGCGCGGCGAAAATCACGGGGCGCGACATCGAAAAGAATCAAAATTTGCTGGCGGGGCTGGTCAATCACCTTGCGCCGACGATAAGCCGCCTGAAAATGCACATGGACATCCGCAACCCGCTGCTCGGCGAGATTCAACAGCATTACCCCGAACTGATGAGCCTGACGAGAAAATGCGTGGCGGAGGTCGAAGCGGAGGTCGGAGCGACTTTGCCCGACGCGGAGATTGCGTACATTGCCATGCACTTGGGCGCGGCTCTTTCCGACAGCGAAAAATTTTCCCACGCGGTTCATCGGGTGGTGGTGGCGTGTCCGACGGGCATGGGCACTTCGCGGCTTTTGGCGAGCAGACTTCGCGCGAACTTTCCCACGCTCAAAATCGTCGACGAGGTTCCGATTCTGGAAATTAATTCCGATTACATTGCCGCCAAAGATTTTGAGTTTATAATTTCCACGGTGCCGATTCCGCGCGTCGAAAAAAAAGTTGTCGTCGTCAACGCCGCCATGATTGAGGAGGACAGGAAAAAAATTGAGGCGGAGCTTTCTCGGCAGAACAAAGAATTTTTGGCGAGTGCCGAGGAGTTTGAGCCGCGTCCGCCGTTCACGGAAGGCTTGCGCAAGATGAATTCATACGGGCGGGCGATTCAAGAGCTCATGACGAATTATTTTTACGTCCGCGAAAAAATTTTCAACATAAACGACGCCTGCGACTTGGCGGGCAAGATTGCCGGCGAGGACGACCGAAGCCGCGCGGAAATTTCCAAGGAACTTCTCCTGCGCGAGGACAAAGGCTCGACGCTGATTATCGGGCGGCACATGATTTTGCTCCACTGCAAGTGCGCGGCGGTCAAGGCGGCTGCCTTCGGGATTCTTCAGCTCGGCGAGGGTTTCGTTTATCCCGACGACGGAGAAATTGTTCGCACGGCGATTGTCCTGCTCGCGCCGCTCGACGCCGACGAATTCACGCTGGAAACGATTGGTCACATTGCCTCCGTTCTGCTCGACCGCTGGGGCTTCATTGAAATTCTTCACGAGGGCGACGGCTCAGAGATTCAGCGCGAAGTCACGAAAATTTTTGAGGACTTTTACAAGGGAAAGTTCAAAGAATTAATTTAAAAGGGAGAGGCGATTAACCTCTCCCTTTTTGTTTGCGAATCAACGGGGGACTTCGATGGGGATAAGAATTTCTCCAAGCTCCTCGTGCAAAAAATTCGCGGCGGTCAAATCGTTCAGCGCGACCAAAAAATTTTCAACTTGCGCGGGCAAAAGTAAAATCTCCAGCGTCACGACGTCGGCGTAATCGGTGCTCGCGACGCGGATTTTTTTTTTGCGCAAAAAATTTTCGACCGTCGCCAGGAAATTATACTCAAGCGTCAGAGAAATTTTTCGAAAGGCAGTCATCCGGACGTGAACGGCGGCGGCCAGACCGAGTGCGGCGGTGTGCGAGTACGCGCGAATCAATCCGCCCGCGCCGAGTTTTATCCCGCCGAAATATCGCGTGACGACCACCGCGCAATTTGTCAGCTCATTCTTTTTTATCGCATCGAGAATCGGATTGCCGGCAGTGCCGCCGGGCTCTCCGTCGTCATTCGATTTCTGTTTGTCGCCGCGTTCGCCGAGAACCCACGCGCTGCAGTTGTGCGTTGCGTCGAAAAATTTTTTCCGAATGCTCAGCACGAATTCGCGCGCCTCCTCCTCCGTCTCCACGTGCATGACGTGCGAAAAAAATTTTGACTTGTTCACCTCGTAAGCCGCAGAAAAAATTTCTCCGCCCGCCACCGTTTTAAAATTTTCCATGATAAACCTCTCTGACGCTCTCCAAAATAAATTCGTTGTTGAGCTCGGCGCGCTGACCTTTTTTGCGCCACTCTTTCACGCCGCCGAATTTTTCCGCCGCGAGATTTTCTTTGGACTTGAGCACGCGCAAAATTTTCAGCATGACATTCGGTCCGAAGATGATGTCGTCTTGGAAAACGGGCGCGCCGTCGACGTATCTGTACTTGGCGACCAACTCGGCGGGCAATGTCACCTTATCGCGCATGTTCACCGCCAGCGGATACCACAGGAAGTCCGCCATGTCATACTTGCCTTTGAAAATTTTTTCCTCCGCCGATTTGCTCTTTAGTTTGAAGTGGATGTCCGCGCCGTCGGGATAATTTATTTTCGCCACGGAATCCTGCGACCAACGCGCCATGCCCTCCAAGTACCAGGCGTTGCGGAAATACGTCGCGCTGTATTGAACCAGATGAAAATATTCGTGCGCGGGCGTGGAGCTCGTGTGCGGATTAATCGTGTTGGCAACTTTGAAGTGGAGCGCGCGCTCGTTCGGGTCGTGCGCAGATTTTTTTCTCACCGTGCTGTAAGCCAAGCCGTTGAACTTCAAAGCGTCTTTCGCCTCGATGTTAATTTCAATCGACGAAACGTTTTTGAAGCGCGCGGCGTTGAGCGGGTCGGGGAAATTGAAGACGCCTTGAAAAACTTCGCGGGCGGCGTTGACTTGCGTGGCGATATCCTCCACCACGTCGGGCACGCCGTTCGAGTTCACGTCCGCCTTGTTCGTCACGGAGCGTTCGCCCGTCTCGTCGTAAATCACGTAAATAATTCCCTGCCGATAAATCGCGGCGTCCGCGCTCGTCGCCATCATCAGCAGCAACGCGACCGCCGTCAAAAATTTTTTCACGAAAACACTTCCTTAAATCGACGAATATTGAGGCCGTCATGGATGACGGCCGCGCCGCGTCTGACGCCGTGATGGCGTCATCCGGCGCACACCAGGTCGCGGGTTACCTTAACCGCCGAATCACGAGCGACCAACGCCCCCGCGAGGCTCCCTTTTCTTTTGCTTCTTTTCTTTTGGGTGAGCAAAAGAAAAGAAGGTTCAATAAGACAAAAAATATTTCTCAGCCCGAAGAGCACGACGCGCCCAAGCATTGACAAAAGGTTCTGCGTCTCCACTCTTGCGTCAAGAGGGGAGAAGAAAATCCGCGAAGACTTCATTGCCCAAGCTCATGCCGCGCGTCGTCAGAAAAATTTTGTCGCCGTCAACTTCAAGCAAGCCGCGCCGAAAATTTTTTTCGATGACCGCACCGAACACGTCGAAGATACTCGCGCCGAAATTTTTTTCAAAGTTGCGCGCGCTGATTCCGTCGACGAGCCGCAAGCCGAGGAAACAAAATTCTTCCATGGCGGCTTGGCGAGTGACGACCTCTTCAACGACGGAAAATTTTTTCTCAATGTAAGTTTTCACGTCGCGAACGTTTGAAGTCCTCAGCCGCCCGTCGAAGCTGTGCGCGCCCGCCCCGAAGCCGAAATATTTTTTGCCCGTCCAGTAACCGAGATTGTGTCGGCTCTCAAAATTTTTTCGGGCGAAGTTGCTGACTTCGTATCGATGATAACCGAGCGTCGGGAGCGTCTGCGTGATGAAGTCGTACATGTCAGCGCAAACATTTTCGGCAGGCAAGTTCAATTTCCCTTCGCGGGCGAGCTCAAAAAATTTCGTGCCCTCTTCGACCTCCAAGCCGTAAATCGACACGTGCTGAACGTCAAGGCTTTTCAAAGTTTCAACGTCGCGGCGAAGAGCGGCAAGCGTCTGCGTCGGCAAGCCGTACATTAAATCGACGCTGACGTTGGAGAAAAATTTTCTCGCGCGCGTGACGGTTTCAATCGCCGCCCGCGAATCGTGAATCCGTCCGAGAATTTTTAAAAGCGCGTCGTCGAAACTCTGCACGCCCAAACTCAATCGATTGAAGCCCAAATTTTTCAGCCCGCGCAGAAAATTTTCGTCGACGGTGCCGGGGTTCGCCTCGATTGTGATTTCCGCCCGCGCGTCCACGCGAAAATTTTTTCTGACCGCGCCCAAAATTTTTTCCAGCTGATTAATCGTCAAAGTCGTGGGAGTGCCGCCGCCGAAGTAAATCGTCTCGACCGCCGAAGAATCGCCGCGGGAATTTATTTCGTCGACCAGAGCCGCCACGTAAAAATTTTTTTCGTCCGCGCCGCCGACCTTGGAGTTGAACGCGCAGTAATTGCACTTGCGCCGGCAGAACGGAATGTGAATATAAATCATGTCAGCTTTCCCTCGGCATGGAAATTTTCAGGGCGTCGCGAAGATTATTCACGGGCAGAAGGTTTGCTCTGTCCGCCGCCTTCGACACCTCGTGAAAATTTTTCTTCGGCAGGATGATGTTCGTGAAGCCCATGCGGATTGATTCGTCGACGCGCTGCCGTGCCTTGCTCACCGCGCGCACTTCTCCGCTCAAGCCGACCTCGCCGAAGATGACACATTGCGGCAAAAGTTTTCTGTTGGCGAAACTCGACGCCAAAGCCACCGCCAGCGGCAAATCCGTCGCGGGCTCGTCGATTTTTATTCCGCCCGCCGTCTTCACGTAAACGTCGCACGGTCCGATGCTCAAATGCAATCGCTTCTCCAAAACCGCCAGCAAAAGTTGAATTCGTTTTACGTCGACCGAATCGCTCGTCCTGCGCGGCGGCATGATGGGTGTCGGCGCGACGAGTGCTTGCACTTCGACGAGGAGCGGGCGCGTGCCTTCGACCGTCGGGACAATCACGCTGCCAATGTCGTCGGCGCGTTCGGGCAAAAATAATTTCGACGCGTCGGGTACGTCCTCCAAGCCGGTGTCGCGCATGTCGAAGAGCCCGATTTCACTCGTCGCCCCGAATCGATTTTTTATCGCGCGCAAAACTCTGAAGTCGGCATTGCGTTCGCCCTCAAAAAATAAAACCGTGTCGACGATGTGTTCCAGCACGCGCGGACCCGCCAGGCTCCCGTCCTTGGTCACGTGCCCGATGATGAACGTCGTCACGCACAAACTTTTTGACAGGCGCATGAGACCCGCCGCACATTCGCGCACCTGCGACACACTGCCCGGCGCGCTCTCAATTCCCGTTCGATAAATTGTTTGAATCGAATCGACGATTAAAAGTTCGGGCTGAAGTTTTTCGACGTGATGAGTGATTCGCTCGAAATTATTTTCCGCGCAAATGTAAAGCTCGTCCGCCAACGCGTTCAGTCGCTCGGCTCGCATGCGGATTTGCTGTGAACTCTCTTCGCCCGTCACGTACAAAACTTTTTTTCCGCCGCGTGCCACGTTCGCGCAGACCGCCAATGTCAAACTCGATTTGCCGACGCCCGGGTCGCCCGCGATTAAAATTATTGAGCCGGGGATTAACCCGCCGCCCAACACTCTGTCCAGCTCGCCCGAACCCGTCATGAATCTGGGCAGCTCCGTCATGTCGACATCGGCGATTTTTTTCGGAAGCTCGAAGGTCGTCGTCAGCGCGTGAGATTTTTTTTCTTCGGCAGGAAATTCTTCCTCCTCGACGAGTGTATTCCATTGCCCGCATGTCGGACACTTGCCCAGCCACTTGACCGATTCCGCGCCGCACTCTTGGCAAACGTATTTCGTTTTCTTTTTCGCCATGAAGTTTTCTCCTCAAAAAAATATTTGTCGATTGCCGCCGCTGATAGTATAATGCGGGAAAAATTTTTTCAACCGCTTTAAAACTCAACGGAGGTTTTTTGATGGACATCTTGCCCATATTATTTAACACGTTCTTGGTTTTCTTTTTGATTGCAATGAACGGCTTCTTCGTGGCGGCGGAATTTTGTTGCGTGAAGATGAGACCGTCGCGGCTCGAAACTTTGATTCAGGAGGGCAACACGCGCGCCAAGTACGCAAAGAAATTAATAGACGAACTCGACGAGGCGTTGTCGGTCACGCAGCTGGGAATAACTTTGGCGTCGCTGGGCTTGGGCTGGGTCGGCGAACCGTTCGTGGCAAAATTAATTGCGCCCGCCATTCACGCGCTCGGCTTCAGCGAAACGGTCGGTCACACAATTTCTTTCGCGCTCGCCTTCTCGCTGATAACTTCAATGCACATCATCCTCGGCGAACTCACTCCAAAATCCATGGCGATTGCCGCGGCGGAAAAAATTTTGCTCAACATCGCGCTGCCCATGATAATTTTTTGGAAGGTCATGTATCCGTTCGTGTGGCTGCTCAACAAGACGGCGGGCTTCGTCAGTCACCACTTGGGCTTGACGATTTCCGAAGGCGAAGTCGCGCACAACCCCGAAGAAATTCGTTTGCTCATGAAGGAGAGCCGCAAGCAGGGACTCGTCGACGACACCGAAGTTGATTTCGTCGACAACGTTTTCGATTTCACCGAGCGCAACGTCCGAGAAATTATGGTGCCGCGCCCCGACATGGTCTGCCTTTATCTGGATAAAAGTTACGAGGAAAATCTCGCGACGATTCTGGAGGAGGAGATGACCCGCTACCCGATTTGCGACGCGGACAAAGATCATATCGTCGGCTTCCTGCACATAAAAGATTTGACGAAACTTTTGATTCAAGGCAAGCGCAAACCGAGCTTAAAAAAATTGGCGCGAAAAGTTTTCTTCGTGCCCGAAAGCATGGACGTGAGCGTTTTGCTGGAAACGATGCAAAAAAATCGTTCGCAGCTGGCGATTGTCGTCGACGAATACGGCGGGACTGCCGGCATGGTCACGATTGAAGATATCGTCGAGGAAATTGTCGGCGAGATTCAAGATGAATTTGACGAGGAACGCCCCGACTCCGAGAAGCGCGACGAAAATCTTTACTCCGTCGACGCGCTGATGTTGCTTGAGGAATTGGAAGACGAATTCGGGATTAAGATTGAGGAAGAGGACGTCGACACGGTTGGCGGCTGGCTCAATGACAAATTGGGCGGCGAACCGCGCGTCGGGCAATCGGCTGCCTTCGAGGGAAATACTTTTTACGTCGAGGAGGTCGAGGGCTTGAGGATAACTCGCGTCCTGATTCGGCTCGCGAAATCTGTTAAGCAGTAGGAAAAGTTTGTGGCGCGTCGAAATTTTTATCGGAGAAAAATTTTTTATGGAGGATGACTTATGGCACTGCTTGAGATAAAAAAGGCGGGCGACCCCGTCTTGAAAAAAGTTTCCGAACCCGTCGAGAAAATTACCAAACGCCTGAGAAAACTTTTGGACGACATGGCGGAGACAATGTACGCCGGCGAGGGCGTGGGATTGGCCGCGCCGCAAATCGGTGAATCGATTCGCGCGGTCGTCGTCGACGTGGATAAAAAAAATCGTTACGACATGATTAATCCGGTCATCACTCACCGCGAAGGTTCCGTCGTCGACAACGAAGGCTGCCTTTCTTGCCCCGACCTGTTCGGCGACGTGGAGCGCGCGGAAAAAATTCGCGTCGAATACATCAGCCGCTTCGGCAAGAAAAAAACTTTGGAGGCGGAAGGACTCCTCGCCCGCTGCATTCAGCACGAAATTGACCACCTGGACGGACGACTTTTCATCGACATTGCCACCAACATCACCAAAGGAAAACGGGACAATAAGCAAGGGTGATTTTCTTTGATTTACTTTTTGAAATTCGGAGCGAGTTGGATTCTGCCGCCGGGAATTTTTATCCTCCTGCTGCTCGCGCTGTGCGTCAAGTTGTTCAAAGTCAGCAGGAAACTTTCCGCGGCGGTTTTATTCTTCACGCTGATTTTTTATTTGCTGTGCACGAGTTTGGTCGCCGAACGGCTGATGGGTTGGCTCGAAGAAATGCACACGCCGCCCGCGCAGGTCGAAACTTCAGGCGCGGATGTCATCGTCTTGCTCGGCGGTGGCGCGATAAGTCAGGTGCCCGACGTCGACGGAGTGGGTGCACTGTGCGCCAGCCCCGCCAACAGACTTTTGACTGCCGTCCGTCTGCAAAAAATGTTGAACGTTCCGATTCTCGTCAGCGGCGGACAAGTCTACAGTGATTCGGGCGCGGAGGCAGAAATTTCCGCCAGAGTTTTAAAATCGCTCGGCGTGCCCGAAGAAAAAATTTTGACCGAGACCAAGAGCGTCAACACCACTCAAAACGCCCGCTACTCCACAAAAATTTTGCGCGACAATAATTTTGCAAAGCCGCTGCTCGTGACGAGTGCCTTTCACATGAATCGCGCAATGCTCGCGTTCAATCTCAATCGCCTCAAGCCCATTGCTTACCCGACCGATTTTACCGTCGCGCACAATCCGACCTTCCACTACACCAAGCTGCGCCCGCAAGCCGAAGCATTGCTTTTGAACGTGACGGTTCTGCAGGAACTTTTGCGCACATGCGTCACGGAGGTTTTCGGAGTATGAAAAAATTTTTTGCGCTCCTCGCGGCGATTTTTATTTTGAACGGCTCGACATGCGCGGCGGAAAATTTAAAGTTCATCGACGCCATGGGCGACACCGGCTACTACTACGACGCCGACTCCGTGAGCTCCGAGGACGATAAAGTCTTCACGGTTCAGATGGCGGTCATCAAGGCGGGCTTCAACCGCATGTACACCTACGACGTGCGAATCACTCACACGAGCCGCGTCTACGAAATTTTGTCGTCGAAGATTCTTTCCTATGACACGCGCGCCGTGCTGGAGACAAATGATTCGCGTCGCCCGCCGCAACGTTATTCCGACAAATCCGAGATGGGGCAGATGGTTCACCTCATCCTCCACGGCGACTGAGTTCAGTTAGGAGTTAGGAGTTGGACAATCGGCGCGGCATAATCACTGTAGAAAAAAAAAGAAAACTTTGACTTGCCGAAGGATTTTCTGTAAACTGTGCTCGCATGTTTGAAAGGAGGATGTCCTTATGTTCAATGGACTGACCCGAAGGGAATTCATCAAGACAGCGTCGATGGCGGCGTTGGCGATGGCAGTTCCCGTTGAAGTTTTCGCGGCAGGAAAAACCGACGCCGATTTGGTTGTCTACGGAAAAATTTTTACGTCCGAAAACAATCGAATCGCCGAGGCGTTCGCCGTGAAGGACGGCAAGTTCGTTTACGTCGGCAACAAGGCGGGAGCCAAAGCTTTCATCAAAAAAGGAAAGACTGAAGTTATCGACTACACCGGCAAGGGGCTCGTCATGCCAGGCTGCGGCAACGGCCACGCTCATTACTTGTCCGCCTTCGCCGTGCAATCAATCGGCACGATGATTGGTTATGATGACGACGTGGAAAAATTTTTGACGGAAATTGTTCCCTCCACCGTCAAGCAGGCGAGAGAATCGGGCGCGAAAGTTGTATACGGCATGGGCTGGGAGTTCCAAACATTCAAGAACAATATGCCGACCCGCCAACAGCTGGACGCCATCTGCAGTGATATTCCGCTTTACTTCGCCGACGAGGAAAATCATAAGGCACTGGTCAATACCCTTTTGCTTGTCCGCGCAGGCGTCATGGCGGAAGACGGCACCGTACTCAAAAAAGCGGACGACATTCGCGGCGGCGAAATTGTCATTGGCTCCGACGGCAAGCCCACGGGTCTTCTTAAAGAGCAAGCCTCAACTTATGTGCGCTCCTTCCTGGACAACGACAGCCTCTTTACCGTCGACGCGGCAAAAGCAGTCCTGAAAAAAATTCAAGAGCAGCTGTTGTCCGAAGGGTACACGATGTATCTCGACGGCTACTCAACTTATTTCTTCAACGACGTTTATTATCGGGCGGCTCAACGCTTCGACAAGAGCGGCGACATGAATTTTGTTTTGGGCTTCACCTGCGAAATCGACAGCTGGATGAATCTTGACGAGAAATTGGCTCAAGCCGCCGCCGTCAAGAAATTTAATTCCTCGAAGGTAAAAGCGAACTGGATTAAACTCTTCATGGACGGCACGGTTGAAAGCGGCACGGGTTTCATTGACCCGCTTTATCTCGACGGACACCAGGGCATTGTCAACTGGACGGAAGAAGAAATAACCGACATCACTCGCAGGGCGAATGCGAGCGGCGTGACCATGCACATACACGCTCTGGGCAACGCGGGCGTCAATCGCGTCGTCAATGCATACATAAACGGCGGCAAGCCCGAAATGCGCAATACGATTGTCCACTTGCGCAACGTCAACGAGCCCGATTATAAGCGCATGGCTGACAACAATATTTACGTCACCTCCGGAATGCTTTGGCATCACAACTCCAACGAAATCGCCGAGGAACTCAAAACCATTCTCCCCGGAAAAATGGCTTACGAAGGTTATCCCATGAAGTCGTTCTTCGATAACGGCGTCCCCGTGTCTTTACACACGGATTATCCCGCGCTGAGCAACAGCCCCGACGATCCGTTCGGCATTATGGAAATTGCACTTACGGGCGTCTGTTACTTTGAAAGCGGCGCGCCGTGGTGGACGGAAGAACTTATCACCCGCGAACAGGCTCTCACGGCTCTGACAATTGGTTGCGCCCGGCAAATGTTCCTTGAGAACGAACGCGGCAGTATCCGCCCCGGCAAATACGCCGACTTCCTTCTCGTCAACAAAGACGTGCTCACTTGTCCCGTGAAAGAAATTCACACCGCAAAACCTGCGGCGACCTACTTCGAGGGCAAAAAAGTTTTCTCAATGTAAGGACGTGATTTTGTGTCAAACTTGACACGCAGAGAATTCATCAAGCTGACATCAGCGGCGGCAATTGGATTCGTCGTGGCGGGTTGCGGCAACGATGGCAAAGCAGCAGTTGCGCCCGTCGATTACTCCGACAAAAATAATTGGTTGCGACAGCCCGAAGTAACAAAGGACGTCGATACCGTATACATTTACCCCACCGAATATATCGACGATTCCGAAGGCGCGCCGATGTTCGCCGACATTAACGAAAAGTCTATGAGAGAGCCCGCGCAATACACCTATCTTATGCAGGGGACGGCTTACGAGGATTCCACGAATGTTTTCGCGCCTTTTTACAGGCAACTCAATATGGTCTTCGCAAGCAAACTTACGGGAAAGGATTTGAATGACGCCTTCGGCAGTGTTCCCAAAACAGATGTCTTTGCGGCACTCGACTACTACTTTAAAAATTTAAACGGCGGACGACCTTTCATTCTTGCGGGACATTCTCAGGGCTCAATGATGCAGAGCTTTGTGCTTGCCGAATACATGAAGGCTCATTCCGAATATCTGAATCGCATGGTTGCCGCCTACGTTATCGGCTATTCGATAACCGAGGATTATCTCAAAGCAAACCCGCACCTCAAATTCGCCGAAAAAGCCGATGATACAGGCGTCATCATATCTTGGAACACCGAGGGAGCCGCAAACGCGGATAAGAAAAATATCGTCGTTCTGCCGGGCGCAATCAGCATCAATCCCTTAAACTGGAAACGAGACGAAACCTACGCTTCGGCGGAGGAAAATTTGGGCGGCTACATTTACAACGAGAAAGACGGAAAACTTGAAATCGTCCCCCATGCCGCAGACGCCCGGATAAATCTGAAACGTGGCGTGGTAATTACAACGACCAAGATCGTAGCCCCCGTATCCTACACCACGATTTTCGGACCCGACAGCTATCACGAAAGCGATTATGCTCTTTACTACAACAACATCAAGGACAATGTGGCCAAGAGAGTTGCGGCTTATAAAAGGAATGCGAAATAAACTTGCCGACGACTCGGCAAAATGATTGGCGGCGAAAATTTTCGTCGTCAATTTTTTTGACTTGCAGGCGGCTTTCCTGTAAAATTTGCTGTATGTTTGAAAGGAGGATGTCCTTATGTTCGATGGACTGACCCGAAGGGAATTCATCAAGACAGCGTCGATGGCGGCGTTGGCAATGGCGGTTCCCGTTGAAGTTTTCGCGGCAGGAAAGACCGACGCCGACCTTGTGGTTTACGGAAAAATTTTTACGTCAGAGGGCAATCGGATTGTCGAAGCGTTCGCCGTGAAGGACGGCAAGTATGTTTACGTCGGCGACAAGAAAGGCGCGCAAGCTTTTATAAAGAAAGGAAAGACTGAAGTTATCGACCACACCGGCAAAGGGCTCGTCATGCCCGGCTGCGGCAACGGCCACGCGCATTACATGTTGGGTTACGCTCTCTCGACTGTCGGCACCATGGTGGAGATGGACGACACGCCGCAAAAGTTCATGACGGAAATTCTTCCCGCGACCGTCAAGAAGGCACGCGCGAACGGCTCAACGACTGTCTTTGGTCAAGGCTGGAATCTCATAAGCTTCCAATCGCATATACCGACCCGCCAAGAGTTGGACGCCGTCTGCAGTGATATTCCCGTTTACTTTTTGGACGACGAATGCCACAAGGCTCTGACGAACACTGCCATGCTGGTCAGGGCGGGAATCATGAAACCCGACGGCACCGTCCTCAAGAAAGAAATTCGCGGCGGCGTGATTGAAATCGGCGCGGACGGAACGCCCACAGGTTTTCTGTCGGAACAGGCGCAAACCTACGTGCGGCAATTCATCGACCATGAGAACCTCTATTCCCTCGACAGGGCTCTTTCCAACTTGGCAGATATCGAACACCACATGCTTTCCGAAGGGTACACCATGTACCACGAAGGCTGGGGCAACTATTTCGGGAACACCAATTACTATCAGGCGGCTCAACAGCTCGACAACGCCGGCAAGCTGCATTTCGTTTTGGGTCTGCCTTACGAAATCGAAAGCTGGATGGATGTCGACGAGGCATTGGCGAGAGCAGTCGACGCAAAGAAATTTGCTTCCAAACGAGTAATGCCGAGATGGATTAAACTTCTCATCGACGGCACACCCGAAAGCGGCACGGGATTTATTGAACCGGTATATCTTGACGGTCATCAAGGAATCGCCAACTGGACGGAAGAAGAAGTTACCGACATAACCCGCAAGGCCAACGCAAAAGGTTTGACAATGCATATTCACGCAATGGGCAACAAAGCTGTCCAATGCGCTGTCAACGCATACGTAAACGGCGGCAAAGACGAAATGCGCAATGCGATTGTGCACCTGCGCAACGTCAACGCGCCCGATTATAAGCGTATGGCTGACCATAACATACAGGTCGTCGCAGGTCTGCTTTGGCATCACAATCCCGAAAGTGAGCAAGAGGAAATGCTCAAACTATTCCGGGGAGAAATGGCACTCCATGGTTACCCGATGAAGTCATTCTTTGACAACGGCATTAATGTTTCCTCGCACACGGATTATCCCGCATTGAGCGGCAGCCCCGACGACCCGTTCAGCATTATGGAAATTTCACTCACGGGCGTTTATTATCCTGAAAATGCAAAGCCGTGGTGGACGGAAGAACTTATCACCCGCGAGCAGGCTCTCACCGCTCTGACAATCAACGTCGCCAACCAAATGTTCATCGAGAATGAACGCGGCAGCATTCGCCCGGGTAAATACGCCGACTTCCTCCTCCTCAACAAAGACGTGCTCTCTTGCCCCGTGAAAGAAATTCACGAGGCAAAACCCGCGGCGACTTACTTCGAAGGTCAAAAAGTTTTTTCAATGTAAGGACGTGATTTTGTGTCAAACTTAACGCGCAGAGAATTTATCAAAACAGCGTCGCTGGCGGCGTTGGCAATGGCAGCTCCCGTTGAAGTTTTCGCGGCGGGAAAGACCGATGCCGACCTCGTTGTCTACGGAAAAATTTTTACGTCAGAGGGCAATAAGATTGTCGAGGCGTTCGCGGTGAAGGACGGCAAGTTCGTTTACGTCGGCAACAAGGCGGGAGCCAAAGCTTTCATCAAGAAAGGAAAGACTGAAGTTATCGACTACACCGGCAAAGGTCTTGTCATGCCCGGCTGCGGCAACGGTCACGCGCATTATTCGGCGGGGCACGCCTTTCAAGCTGTCGGGACGGTTTTTGATAAGTCGGACTCGCTCGAAAAATTATTTGCGGAAAGTATCCCCGCCGCCGTCAAGAAAGCTCGCGACGCCGGTGCAAAGACTATCTTCGGCTCCGGCTGGGACAGAAATTTCCCGCCGGACTTTCCTTATCGCCAACAGCTTGACGCAATCTGTGACGACATTCCGATTTACTTCGCGGACGAAGAAGGTCACAAAGGCATGGCGAATACTCTTGCCCTTGTCAACGCGGGTATCATGTCGAAGGACGGCACTGTCCTCAAAAAAGAAATGCGCGGCGGCGTAATCGCCATCGGTGCTGACGGCACGCCCACAGGCTATCTTTCTGAACAAGCGGGAACTTTCGTGCGTTCATTCCTTGACAACGAATATCTGTTTTCCATCGACGTTGTTAAAGGATTAATGCCGAAAATCGAGCAACAGTTACATTCCGAAGGTTATACGATGTACCTCGACGGCTTCTCAACTTATTTCTTCAACACCAATTTTAACAGAGCCGCTCAAGAAATGGACAAAGCCGGCGATTTGCATTTCGTTTTGGGCTTGACCTACGAAATCGAAGGTTGGATGAATCCCGACGAGGCGTTGCCCAAAGCTGTTGAGGCTCAAAAATACGCCTCCACGCACGTGAAGACGAATTGGATAAAACTTTTCATTGACGGCACCGTCGAAAGCGGCACGGGCTTTATCGAACCGGTTTATAACGACGGGCACCAGGGATCAATCAACTGGTCGGAAGAGGCAATGACCGACATTACCCGCAAGGCGAACGAAAACGGCTTGACAATGCACATTCACGCAATGGGCAACGCGGGCGTCAATCGCGTCGTCAATGCCTACGTCAACGGCGGCAAGGACGAAATGCGCAATACTCTGGTGCACGTGTACGGCGTCATTCCCTCGGATTACAAGCGCATGGCAGAACACAACATTTACGTCACCGAAGGAATGCTTTGGCACCACAACAGCGACGAGTTGAAAAATTTTTTGCTTGAACGTCTTCCGGGCGATATGGGCGAAAAAGGCTTCCCCATGAAATCATACTTCGACAACGGCGTTGTCATGTCTTCACACTCGGACTTTCCCGCATTGGTCGGCAGCCCCGACGATCCGTTCGGCATTATGGAAATTGCGGTGACGGGTCTTTTTTATAAAGAACAGGCGTCGAAACCGTGGTGGCCTGAAGAACTTATCACCCGCGAACAAGCTATCGAATCTTTAACAATCAACGTCGCCAAGCAAATGTTCCTTGAGAACGAACGCGGCAGTATCAGCACGGGAAAATATGCGGACTTCCTCCTTGTCGACAAAGACGTGCTGACTTGCCCCGAAAAGGAAATTCACGAAGCAAAACCCGCGGCGACCTACTTCGAGGGCAAAAAAGTTTTCTCCGCGTAAAAAATCAGCGACTCAAATAAAAAAACCCTTCGGCGAGCGTCGGAGGGTTTTTCGTTGACGGAGAAAAATTTTTTTGTTAAAGTTTGTAACGAAATCGATTTTGAAACGTATAAGCTGAAGAAATAAATTTGGAGGCTGATAATCATGTCAAAGGAAATTTTGAAGGAAGAACTCCTCGACGACGAGCAACTCGACAACGTGGCGGGCGGCACCTTCGCGGAAAGTTACAGCGACGCCCAGTCGTTTGAAAAACTTGGCGTAAAAATTTTCAAAAATGAATTGGCGGGCGTGCCTCTTCTCGACCACGAAGGTTTCGTGAACCTGCGCGCGGCGTTTGAGAAATACGGCGTCACAATCAAAGACGACGGCAGCATTTGGGGCGACTTGACCGGCAAATCCAAATCCAATCAATATTTTATCGGCGGAAAGGAAGTCACTCAAGCCGAAGCCTGGAAACACATCAACGCGCAGTTCGGTAAATAAAATTTTTAACTCAATCAACGAAAATCCTTCGGCGAGCGTCGGAGGGTTTTTGCTTTGACGGCTGAAAAATTTTTTGTTAGACTTGCGACGAAATCTCCTCTGAAAGGATAATTTCTATGTTTCAAAACTTAACTCGCAGAGAATTCATCAAGACGACCTCAATGGCGGCACTTGCTCTGGCGGCGACGGGTCTGCCGCTCGGCAACGAAAAAATTTTCGCGGCGGATAATTGCACCGTCAAAACTCGTTACGGAACTTTTAACGGCTTCGTCGACAAGCAGGGAGTCAAAACTTGGCTGGGCATTCCCTTCGCTCAACCGCCCGTCGGAAAACTTCGCTGGCAGGCTCCTCAACCTTTGAAGCCGAGCAACAAAACTTTCGACGCAAAAAAATTCGGCTTTACGACTTGTCAAGAAGTTGACGAGAATGAAGGCGCATCCGTGAATCCGCAAAGTGAAGATTGTTTGACGCTGAACATTTGGACACGCGGCGAAAAGAAAAATTTGCCCGTCATGGTTTTCATTCACGGCGGCGGCTTTCAAGGCGGCGGCTCAAGCGACCCGCTTTATTACAGTAGCAACTTTGCGGCGGCGCAGGATGTCGTTATCGTAACGTTCAACTATCGTACCCATGTTTTCGGCTTCGTGAACTTCGGCGCGATTGATTCTGCCTATGAAGACAGCGGCTATCTCGGAATGAAAGACCAAGTTGCGGCGTTGGCGTGGGTAAAAGAAAATATCGCGGCATTCGGCGGCAATCCAGATAACATTACGGTTTTCGGCGAAAGTGCCGGCTCAATGTCAATTATGTTGCTGGCAGTTACCCCTGCGGCAAAAAATCTTTTCCAAAAAGCAATTCCGCAGTCCGCAAACTCGTATATGACTAATACTCCGGAATATTCCGCCGAAGTTGCGCAAACTTACATGGAAATGGGCGGCGCGAAGAACATGCGCGACATGATGAAAAAATCTTCCGCCGAACTCCGCACCCTTTTCGATACTGTCAGGAACGCTCGCATTAAACAAACCGTCAAGGATTATCTGCCGACCGCCGATGGAAAATTTTTGCCGAATGATCCGTTCAAGGCACTCAGAGACGGCGACGCTCGCGGAATCAAACTTTTGACGGGCACGACCGCCGACGAGTGGCGTTATTGGTTTTTTTACTTTGACAATTTCTTTGAAGCCTTCCGCGACAATCCCGTAAGCTTTTCGCCCGTCATGCAAAAATACAACAAACGTACTCCACAGGAAATTTATCATACGTGGCTCAACGGTCGCCCGGACACCATTGAAAATTTTGAAGATTTTGTTGAGCAGGTGGATTGGCGCGTCGGGCAGGAGTTGGCGGCGGAATATCAATCGGCTTTCGGTGACGCTTACTTGTATCTGTTCAGCGAGCCGTCGCCCGATGAAAAATTGCGTTCGTGTCACGCCGTCGACTTACCGTATACCTTCAACGTCGGCGATGACATTGTCCCGAATCCGAAGCAACAGCTTGTGAAGGTTATTCAAACGACGTGGGCGGCGTTTGCGGCTACGGGCAACCCGAACAACGAAACTATTCCGCATTGGGAAAAATATTCCGTCAACAATCGCCAAACAATGGAGTTGAACTCGAAAGGTTGCGTCTTATATAAAAATTTGAACACGCAGAACCTTAACGCCTTGCGCTATCTCTATGAAAATTAAAGGGAGTGATTTTATGTCAAACTTAACGCGCAGAGAATTCCTCAAGGCAACCTCAATGGCGGCACTTGCATTCGCGGCGACGGGTCTTCCGCTCGGCAACGAAAAAGTTTTTGCGGCGGATAATTGCACGGTTAAGACTCGTTACGGAACTTTTAACGGCTTTGTCGACAAGCAAGGAGTCAAAACTTGGCTGGGTATTCCCTACGCTCAACCGCCCGTCGGAAAACTTCGCTGGCAAGCTACTCAACCCTTGAAACCGTCCGATAAAACTTTCGACGCAAAAAAATTCGGCGCGTCTGCCATTCAAGAGGACGATGAACTTGAAAAATCCTCTGAAAACGTGCAAAGCGAAGATTGCTTGACGCTCAACATTTGGAAACGCAGCGACAAGAAAAATTTGCCCGTCATGGTTTTCATTCACGGCGGAAGTTTCATGCACGGCGGCACAATTGACCCGCTTTATAACGGAAATAATCTTGCGGCGTCGAATGATGTCATTGTTGTCAGTTTCAATTATCGGCTGAACATTTTCGGCTTTATGCACTTCGAACTGATTGATTCATCGTTAAAAGACGCGGGCTATCTCGGTTTGAAAGACCAAATCGCGGCGTTGAGGTGGGTTAAAGAAAATATTTCGGCATTCGGCGGCAATCCCGATAACATTACGATTTTCGGCGAAAGTGCCGGCTCAATTTCTTGTATGTTGCTTTCGGTCGCGCCTGCCGCTAAAAATTTATTCCAAAAAGCAATTCCGGAGTCGGGACCTTCGCGCTTCGTTCACGATATGGAGCATGCCGCCAAGCTTACGGATGATTTTATGAATTTGAGCGGCACGAGAAAAATGAGCGACCTTATGAAAAAATCAGCCGTCGAGCTTAGAGATATTTACGTAAAACTTTTTGAAATGCGTATCAAAACGGCTCACTCTGATTTTATTCCGGCTTGCGACGGAAAATTTTTGCCAAGCGATCCTTTCACCGCGATGAAAAACGGCGCGGCGCGCGAAATTAAATTTTTAACGGGCGTCAATGCCGATGAATGGGGCTACTGGTTGCTGTATGACGAAAATTATTTTAAAACCTTCCAAGAAACTCACGAAAAAATTTCTCTCGTCATGAGCAGATACAGAAAGCTCACTTCGCACACCGACGCGGAAGTTTATCAAAAATGGCTCAATGGGCGACAAGACACCGAAGCAAACTACAGGGATTTTGTAAATCAAGTGGATTGGCGCGTCGGGCAAGAGCTGGATGCGGAAAATCAATCGAAATTTAACGACGTGTATTATTATCTGTTCAGCGACCTTTCTTTGCGCGAAGATTTGGGCTCGTTCCATTCGCTGGAGTTGTCGTTTGTGTTCAATAAGCCTTTCGATGACCTTTTACTGAATCCGAATCCGAAACTTGTCAAACAAATTCAAGCGTCGTGGACGGCATTCGCGGCGAACGGCAACCCGAACAACGAATTTATTCCGCGCTGGGGAAAATATTCTGCCGGCAATCGCCAAACAATGGAGCTGAACTCGAAAGGTTGCGTCTTACATAAAAATTTGAACAATCAAAACTTAAATGCCCTGCGTTATGTCTACGAAAATTAAAGAGAGTGTTATTATGTCAAACTTAACGCGAAGAGAATTCCTCAAGGCAACCTCAATGGCGGCGTTGGCAATGGCGATGCCCATTAACGTTTTTGCGGCAAGTGATTGCACCGTGAAAACTCGCTACGGAACTTTTAACGGCTTTGTCGACGAAAAAGGCGTAAAAACTTGGCTGGGGATTCCCTTTGCTCAACCGCCCGTCGGAAAACTTCGCTGGCAAGCTCCTCAACCGCTCAAGCCGTCAAATAAAACTTTCGACGCGAAAAAATTCGGATTCACTGCTTGTCAAGACATTGATGAGAATGAAGGCGCATCTGTAAATCCGCAAAGCGAAGATTGTTTGACTTTAAACATCTGGACACGCGGCGAAAAGAAGAATTTGCCCGTCATGGTCTTTATTCACGGCGGCGGCTTTCAAAATGGCGGTTCAGCTGATCCGCTTTACAACGGAAACAACTTTGCGGCGGCGCATGACGTTGTAATCGTCACGATTAACTATCGGTTGAACGTTTTCGGCTTCGTAAACTTCGGCGCGATTGATTCTTCGTTCGAGGACAGCGGTTATCTCGGAATTAAAGACCAAGTTGCCGCGTTGCAGTGGATTAAAGAAAATATCGCGACATTCGGCGGAAATCCCGATAATATTACGATTTTTGGAGAAAGCGCAGGCTCAGTGTCAGTTATGTTGCTCGCGGTAACGCCTGCGGCGAAAAATCTTTTCCAAAAAGCAATTCCGCAGTCCGGTAATTCGTACATGTACAATACGCCGGAATATTCAGCACCGTTGGCAGAAATTTACATGGAAATGGGCGGCGCGAAGTCGATGCGCGACATGATGAAAAAATCTGCCGACGAGCTTCTTCAACTTTACGTAAAAGTTTCGGATTCTCGCGGCACGGCAACGGAGATGGATTATGTGCCGACGTTCGACGGGAAATTTTTGCCGCTTGACCCATTCAAGGCACTAAAAGACGGCGGCGCACGCGGAATTAAACTTTTGACGGGCACGACCGCCGACGAGTGGCGTTATTGGTTTTTTTACTTTGACAATTTCTTTGAAGCCTTCCGCGCAGAGCCAAAAAATCTTTCTCATGCCTTGATGAAATATACTTCGCGCACTCCGGAGGAAATTTATAAATCATGGCTGAAAAATCGCCCCGATACAGTGGAAAGTTTTGCAGAATTTGTGAATCAGTTGGATTGGCGCGTCGGTCAAGAGTTGACGGCGGAATATCAATCGAAGTTCGCTGACGTTTACTTTTATCTGTTCAGCGAGCCGTCGACGAATGAAAAATTGCGTTCGTGCCACGCCGTCGATTTGCCGTACACCTTCAATGTGGGAGATCACATTGTGCCGAATCCGAAGCCCAATCTCGTCAAGCAAGTTCAATCGTCGTGGGCGGCATTCGCGGCGACGGGCAACCCCGACAACGAATTCATTCCGCACTGGGAAAAATATTCCGTCAACAATCGTCAGACGATGGAGCTGAACTCGAAAGGCTGCGTCTGCCACAAAGATTTGAACACGCAAAACTTGAACGCCCTGCGTTACGTTTACGAAAGCTGAGTAAAAAAAATTTATCGCCTCGACTTATGTCGGAGCTTTTTTTTATGGTATCCGTATGTTATAATGATATTGAAAGGAAGTGAGGTTATGTTTCAAAACTTAACTCGCAGAGAATTCATCAAGACTGCCGCGCTGAGTTTCTTGGCGGTCAACACGGTTGGTCTTCTGCCCGACAGCAAAGTTTTCGCGGCGAGTGATTGCGTTGTCAAAACTCGTTACGGCACGTTCAACGGCTTTGTCGACGAAAAAGGCGTTCGCGCATGGCTGGGTATTCCCTTTGCTCAACAGCCCGTCGGCAAACTTCGCTGGCGCGCGCCCGAACCTCTGAGCCCCTCCAACAAAACTTTCGACGCAAAAAAATTCGGCGCGTCACCCATTCAGGCGGCCATCAAAGTTGATAATCCCGTGGAAGATGACGACGAAACTCCGCAAGGCGAAGACTGCTTGACGCTCAACATTTTCACACGCGGCACGGGCAAAAATAAACCCGTTATGGTTTTCATTTACGGCGGAGCTTTCGTCAGCGGTTATTCGAGCGAGGATCTTTACAGCGGTCCAAACTTCGTGGCGGCGCAAGATGTCGTTATCGTCACTTTGAATTATCGGTTGGGCGTTCTCGGCTTTATGAACTTCGGCGCGATTGATTCTTCGTTCGAGGACAGCGGTTATCTCGGAATCAAAGACCAAGTTGCGGCGTTGAAGTGGGTTAAGGAAAATATCGAGCTCTTCGGCGGCGACCCCGACAACATGACGGTTTTTGGCGAGAGTGCCGGCTCCATTTCGACGATGTTGCTGACGGTTATTCCTGCCGCCAAAGGTTTGTTCCATAAAGTAATTCCGCAGTCAGGGCACGTTGACTTTTATAACGAGCCGGACATTTCCGCGCAATTCGCAGAAACGTATCTGACATTCACCGGCGCGAAAAAAGTCAGCGACCTCATGAAGAAATCCGGCTTCGAACTCAAATATCTTTACGAGAAACTCATAAACAGTCACGGCGGCAGCAACATTGCAGAATTTTTGCCGACGTGCGACGGAAAATTTATTCCGCGCGACCCGTTCAAGGCACTCAAAGACGGCGCGGCACGCGGCGTTAAATTTTTGACGGGCACGACCGCCGACGAGTGGCGCGCGTTCTTGCTGGGCGGCGAAAATTTCTTTGAAGTGTTCCGCAAAGAGCCGACAAAAATTTCTCCCGTCCTGAGAAGATACAAAGCGCAAAAGCCTGAGGAAGTTTATCGGAAGTGGCTCAACGGACGTCCCGATACCGACGACGCCTTTGCAGATTTTGTGACGCAGACAGATTGGCGCGTCGGGCAGGAGTTGTCCTCCGAATATCAATCGAAATTCGACGACGTTTACTTCTATCTGTTCACCGAGCCGGCTCCGATTGAAAATTTGGGCGCGTGCCACGCTCTCGACCTTCCGTACACCTTCGACATACCGTTTGAAGATTTTGCACCGAACCCCAACCTCGTGAAAGCGATTCAAGCGTCATGGGCGGCGTTCGCGGCGACGGGCAACCCCGACAACGAATTCATTCCGCACTGGAAAAAATATTCTGCCGCCGACCGTCAGACGATGGAGCTGAACTCGAAAGGCTGCGTCTGCCACAAAGATTTGAACACGCAAAATCTGAACGCCTTGCGCTACCTCTACGAAAGATAAAGGAAGTCATAGACCCCACGCCTAAAGGCGGGGGCTTGCAGTTAGCTTACGCCACCGCGTTCGGCTGTATGACTTCAGCCCCGCGCCGAGCAATATTCAACGCGGCATTGATGTCTGCATTTAGTGCATGTTCGCACGCCGTACAGACAAAATGCTCTTGGTCTCTTCGACTTTTCTTATCAACGTGTCCGCATTTTGAGCAAGTGCGCGATGTGTTACGCGGGTCAACATAAATCACCAACACTCCCGCCGCTCGCGCCTTGTACTCAATGAATTGACGCAGTTGATAAAAACTCCATGAAGACAGAGCTTGTCGCATTGTCTTACAAACCGTTTTCCGCGCGCCTTTTTTTGCTCGTTCACGAATGCCTTTCAGGTCTTCGAGGACAATGGCGCGTTGGGTGCCTTTTGCGACTTCAACTAATCTTTTCGAGATACAATGATTGACATCGGTAGCAAATCTTGATTCTTTCCGGCGACGACGTTTAAGCAAACGCTTAGCTGACTTCGTGCCCTTAGCCTGCAACTTCTGCCGCAATTTGAAATTCCTTTTACGCAAATTCTTGACTTTGGAGCCGGAATAAAATTTGCCGTCGGAAGTCGTAGCGATTTTGGCAATGCCTAAATCAACACCCAAGAAAACTTCGCGGATATTTTCGGGTTTATCGGGCAGTTCGGCAACGAGGAACAGATAAAATTTTCCGTCGATGTATCCCAAGTCGGTTTGTCCGCGAACTTTGAGAACATGATTTAAAATTCGCGCATGATATTCGCAAACAGACATCGGGATAAAAATCCTTCCGTTAAGAGACAAAACTGATACCGTGTCGATTGATTTAATCGTCAATATCCTGTCGTCGTAGACAATCGCACCGTGCGGCTTGAAGGTGTGCAACTTGTCGCGTTTGTTTTTAGCGGAATAGGATTCACAGACTTTGGCAATGGCGCGGACAACCATTTGAGACGACAGTTTGAATTGATTGCGAATTTGATAATAGCACAGACGTTGCAACATAGTTTTGCTGAAGGTTTTGTTCTCAAAAGCAATTTTGCCGATGACGTTACAAGCGTCGTTGAAACGCGCCATGGTTCTCAAAAGTTGGTCGGATTGTTCGGGCGACGGATACAAACGGATTTTCAAAGTATAGAGCAAGATAATCACCTCCCTTGGCGGGGGATTGTATCAAAACTTCAAACAGAAAGGAAGTACACGCCGCCTTTCAAACTTCCGGCGGCGAGTTATGGTGATATCATGTCAAACTTAACGCGCAGAGACTTCATCAAGATGACATCAATGACGGCACTGGCTCTGGCGGCGACGGGTCTGCCGCTCGGCAACAAAGTCTTCGCGGCGGATAATTGCACCGTGAAAACTCGTTACGGAACTTTTAACGGCTTCGTCGACGAAAAAGGAGTCAAAACTTGGCTGGGCATTCCCTACGCGCAACCGCCCGTCGGCAAACTTCGTTGGCAGGCTCCCCAATCGTTGAAGCCGTCCAATAAAACTTTCGATGCAAAAAAATTCGGCGCGTCGGCGATTCAAGAGGACGACGAGATTGAAAACGCGTCCAAAAACGTGCAAAGCGAAGATTGCCTGACGATAAACATTTGGAAACGCAGCGAGAAGAAAAATTTGCCCGTCATGGT
This sequence comes from Selenomonadaceae bacterium, assembly GCA_017527075.1. Lineage (GTDB taxonomy): Bacteria > Bacillota > Negativicutes > Selenomonadales > Selenomonadaceae > Quinella. The sequence continues at coordinate 159,276 of JAFXQM010000008.1, read as the reverse complement.
TTTCATTCACGGCGGCAGTTTCATGCACGGCGGCACCATTGACCCGCTTTACAACGGAAACAATCTCGCGGCGTCGAGTGATGTCATTGTCGTCAGCTTCAACTATCGGCTGAACATTTTCGGCTTCATGCACTTCGAAACGATTGACCCTTCCTACGAGGGAAGCGGTTATCTCGGTTTGCAAGACCAAATCGCGGCGTTGAAGTGGGTTAAGGAAAATATTTCGGCGTTCGGCGGCAACCCGGACAACATTACGATTTTCGGCGAGAGTGCCGGCTCCATTTCGTGTTTCTTGCTGACTGTCACGCCCGCCGCCAGAGGTTTGTTCCAAAAAGCAATTCCGGAGTCGGGTTCTTCGCGCTTCGTTCACGATATGGAACATGCCGCCAAACTTACGGAAGATTTTATGAGGTTAAGCGGCACGAAAAAGATGAGCGACCTCATGAAAAAATCTTCCACCGAGCTGAGAGATATTTACGTAAAGCTCTTTGAAATGCGGATTAAAACTGCGCACTCCGATTTCATTCCCGCTTGCGACGGAAAATTTTTGCCGAGCGATCCTTTCACCGCGATAAAAAACGGCGACGCGCGCAGAATTAAATTTTTGACGGGCGTCAACGCCGACGAATGGGGCTACTGGCTGCTGTATGACGAAAATTATTTCAAAACCTTCCAAGAAACGCACGAAAAAATTTCTCTCGTCATGAGCAGATACAGAAAGCTCACTTCACACACCGACGCGGAAGTTTATCAAAAATGGCTCAACGGGCGTCCCGACACCGAAACAAACTACAGGGATTTCGTAAATCAAGTGGATTGGCGCGTCGGTCAAGAACTGGATGCCGAAAATCAATCGAAGTTCAACGACGTGTACTATTACCTGTTCAGCGACCTTTCTCTGCGCGAAGATTTGGGCTCGTTCCATTCGCTGGAGTTGTCGTTCGTGTTCAATAAGCCTTTCGATGATCTTTTGCTGAATCCGAATCCGAAACTCGTCAGGCAAGTTCAAGCGTCGTGGACGGCGTTCGCGGCGACGGGCAACCCGAACAACGAATTCATTCCGCAGTGGAAAAAATATTCCGCCACCGACCGCCAGACCATGGAACTGAGCTCGAAAGGCTGCGTCTGCCACAAGGATTTGAACACGCAAAACTTGAACGCCCTGCGCTACGTCTACGAAAGTTGAAGTGAAGAGAGGATAATCTGAATGACATTTCGGAAAAAATTTTTAAGTCTGCTGTTGGTCGGCGTGATGATGTTGCTCGTCGGTTGCGGCGGGAGTGACAGCGGACAAAAAGCCGTTGACGAAAAAGCCACCGCGGAGAAATACGGTGAGTTAAAAAAATTGGCAAGCCAGCTCTACGAAGTGACTTACGACGAATACCAAAGCGATTACGATTATGTGAAGGTGTACGAAAAAGGTTACAACAATGCAGCTGTTCCGGGAGCATGTTCGGCCGTCACAACGGGAGGTTATTTGGGGCGCAACTTTGATTTTATCGTGAGCGACGCGGCTGAAATCGTCGTAAGAACCACGAGCAAAGAAGGGCGTTACGCTACAGTCGGAATGTTCGGAGGAATGTTGTGGCTCAACAGCGACGTGCTGGACGCGGGCTTGACCGACGAAGACGTAAAAGAGCTTATTCCGCATTTCATGCTTGACGGCATGAATGAAAAAGGCGTTGCCATGGAAAGTAACGTCGTCAACACACTCGACGCGGGCGGCTTTACATTGCACACCAACCCCGGCAAAAAAGAAGTTCCGCAATACTGCCTTATCAGATATGTGCTGGACAGAGCGGCGAGCGCGGATGAAGCTGTTGAGATAATGAAAAGTATCGATATCATTGACACTCTTCCCGACATTTACGGACTTCAAAAATCTAATTACGAACTTCACTTTTTAATCACCGATAAAGATAAAAGTTATGTCGTGGAATTTGACAACACCAAACCCGACGGCGAAAAAATGATTGTCATGCCGAACGAAAAAATCTCGACGAATTTTTATCTGCACCTTGCCGATATTCCAAACAACGTTTATGCAGATTATTCTGAGGGCATAGAACGTTATCGCAAGCTGAAAGACAATATGGGCTCGGTTAATTCCGTGGACACGATGAAAACGCTCATGCAGTCCGTCCGTTACACCAACACAAACAGACTCGACGGCGAATATGCTCCCGGCGAAAATTTTGATAATCCTTACACCGGTTTCTCCGACCATTTCTCCGTCGGCGAAAATCCAATCAACTACAGCAACTACAGAGAGCATATTCCGGAAATAATCGCGGAAATGAAAAGTAACGAAGCAGAGATTACGGAAATTCTGAAAGACCCGAAAATGCACAACCCGAATCATCTTTGGGTGACCTCGCACAGCGTGGTTTACGACCTGGAAAAGAAAACCATGAGCGTCGCAGTTTATGAGCGTTTCGATAAATATTTCGATTACTCTTTGTAAACGCGGCGCACGGGTGAAACCAATTAAATAAAAAGTTTATTGGGAGGGAAAACTCATGAGAAAAATTGTTGCGACCGTGCTGAGCCTGTTTGTCATGGCGTTTGCGACGGTGTGTTTCGCCGAGACTTACGAGATGACTTACGAGGCGCGAAACTTCACCGAGGGTCTGAAAAACGATCAGGCTTTGTCGGAAACTTTCAGCACTCCCCACGGACTTCTCAAGATTCAGGCGAGAAAACTCTGGCAAGCGAAAAGCGAGAACCAGCTGCACTTCATCGTTTGGCTTGACGAGAATCGTCTTGACGATGCGCACTATCCGAAAGTGAATTACGGCTACACAATCCGCGCATTCAAGAACACTTCCAATTCCGAACTGTTCTTTTCGCTTGAAAGCATCGACCGTGCCATGCTTTTCGGATATTCGCCCGCCAACAAGAAATTGGAAATCTACATCGACAGCATGAACTACGCGCACGAAAACGGAGCTTATCCTTACATCGTGGCGTTGAAGAACGGCGATTTGATTTTGGCTTTTGAAAAATCCGGAAAGAGCAAGCGTTATCGTTTCAACTGGGATGCCAAAAAGAATTGGTTCAGCTATTCTGACCTCGGCTCGGGTTGGCAGTCGATAAACAGAGACAAACAATAACTTTTTAGTTCCCTTTGACAGAATGGACTCGGCAAAGTCATTGTCGAGCCCATTCTTATGTTTATAAAAAATTTGGAGGGATGCTCTCATGCGGAAGAAATTTTTTCAACTGATTTTGTTCGCGCTGGTCTTAATGACGGCAAGCACCGTCGCGGCAAAAGAAACGCCCGACGACCTGCGCGCCAAATTAAATAATATGAGCGTACAGGTCTTGAATCGCATGTATCAAAAATATCCGTCGTCAGCGTCGGCCGTGCGAAATTCCTACGCTTACTGCACACTCAGCGCGTCCAGTGTCAAATGGGGCTTTTGGGGCGACGACCGCGGGCGCGGAGTTGCCGTGAACAATTACACGGGGCAAAGAGTTTATGTGAAGATGAAAGAATTGAGCCTCGGTCTGAATTTCGGCGCGAAGGAATATGATTTGCTTTTCGTCATCGCCAATAAGGCGGCTTGGGACAGATTTATTTCGGGCAACATAAAATTCGGAACTGAAGTTTCTGCCCAGGTAAGCGACGGAGTGACCGGCGACACTTTTGCAAACGCCACAATTGTTGCCAACGGCGTGTGGGTCTATCAGCTCGACAAAAAAGGCTTGGCTGTCGAATTTTCTTTGAAAGGCGCGCAAATCTCTCCATACAAGACACTCAATTAAGGCAAACTCTTGAATAACGAATAAAAAACGCCTCCAGTCTCATGGGGGCATTTTTCTTAGAGGGAGTATCATTGTAATGGTCTTACTAATGCTTGGATATTTTTTCATGGGGCTGATATTCCTGGTCTTGCGTTTCTTTTATCACATCTTGCCCAAAAAAAGTTCCAAAGAAAATCTCGCGCGGGCGGTCAGAGACGATTTGATAAGCCTTTACGCTTACGCCAAGCAAATCGTTGTATCGAATCCCAAAAAGTTCAAATTTATTTTCGCTCTCATGATTTGCCTCAGCATTTTGCCGATGACACCGCTCCAAATTGAAATTGAGTACGTGGCCGAAGATTTTCTGTCCTTGATAATGTTTTTTGTCTTGGTAATAATTTTTGCTCCGCAAGAAAATTTGTCGGCGAAAGAATTTCCCGTTGAAATTTTTGGTTTCATTTATTCCATCATCTTCATGTATTACAGCGCGGGAGTTTTGGTCTTTGACATGTTTTATTCGAGTGAAACTTTCAAGCAAGAAATGTGGGTTTACGGTTATGGCGTCACGATACTTTCTTATGTCATTTGCATTGCGACCTTAAGGCGATTCATGGAAAGAAAGTTATCACCGGAAGAGATAATTTTGTTGGGCATGATTATGCTGACGACGCTGGAGTTTATAACTTATTACGGAATTGGATTTTTTGGCGGAGTAAAATGGTACCATTATGACCCTCTGGAATATGAATTCAGTATCTCGAATATTTTCGGTGACATCACGACCATCATAAATCAGGGAATATTTATCGCGTCGCAAAGTCAAATTCTGGAGAGGTCCGCCGACGAAATATGGGGATACATTATCTTGAACGGAACCGACGTGCTGACCATTACCGTGGTCTTGGGATATTTGGTGCAAAAATTTATGGAAATGTGAACTTCTAGGGGCTGTTGGCAAATTTTAACAGTGACGGTTCTTTTTCCGCCTGACTTTGTTGCCGCGCGCTCGATGTACCTCAGTACACCTTCGCGCTTGCGCCTCGTCAGTCGAAAAAATTCCTCGTCACATAATAATTTTGAGTTTACCAACAACCCCTAACTTTTATTTATTTTGGAGGCGAGGACGCCCGCACCGAATCCGTTGTCGATATTCACGACGCCGACGCCCGCCGCGCAGCTGTTGAGCATTGCCAGGAGAGCCGCCAGCCCGTTGAACGAGGCACCGTATCCGACGCTCGTGGGCACGGCGATAACGGGGCGATTCGTCAGCCCGCCGACCACGCTCGCCAACGCGCCCTCCATGCCCGCAACGACGATTATCACGCTCGCCGAAGTTATCTCGTCCATGTGCGCGAACAATCGATGAATCCCCGCGACCCCGCAATCGTAACAAGTGCCGACGGCGTTGCCCCAAAGGTAAGCGGTCAGGCGCGCCTCCTCCGCCACGGGCACATCACTCGTCCCCGCCGTCACGATTAAAATTTTTTTGTTCTCGTCGCGTGTCAGAGTTTCGTCGCGGTCAACGTAAATCATCCGCGCGGTCTCGTCGTAAATCGCGGCGGGAATTTCTTTTGCCAAAAATTCAAATTGCTCGCGCGTGGCTCGGCTCGCGATTAAATTGCCCGCGCTCCTCTCGTACAGATTTTTGAAAATAATTTTGAGCTGCTCTTTGGTCTTGCCGGGCGCGTAAACCACTTCGGGGAAACCCTGCCGAAGCTCGCGGCCGTGGTCAATCGTCGCGAAGCCGAAGCTCTCCGTCGCCAGCGAAAAATTTTTCACCGCGCCCAAAATTTTTTCTTCCGTCACTTCGCCCGCCTTGTACCTTCTGAGCAGCTCCAAAAATTTTTCCATTGCTTTCACCTCGCCCGCAGAATAAATCATAAACCGCGCTCGAAGTCAAATCAATTTTTAACTTGACTTGTCCCCGTAAAGTTCTATAATGAAAAAATTTTACAAAGGAGATACTCATCATGAAAAAATTTATTTTTGACCTGCAACGGTTTGCCGTCATCGAAAACGGCAAGAGCAACACGTCTGTCATTGGCACCGACGACGACGACACAATCACAAACAGCGGCGGCGAAAACGTCACGATTCAAGCTCTCGACGGCGACGATTACATTTCCAACCAATACGGCGGCTCGCGGGTCACAATCGACGCGGGCACAGGCGACGATTCCATTTCCAACAACTGCGATAAAGTGACCATGCTCGGCGGCGCGGGGGACGACACAATTTCCAACAGCGGAAAAAGAGTTTTCCTTTCAGGCGACGAGGGCAACGATTTTATTTCAAACGGCAGATTGGGGCACTACTCATCAGTCGATGGCGGCGCAGGCGATGACTCAATCCAAATCAATCACGGCAAATACTCTTCAATCAACGCGGGCGACGGCAACGATTCCATTTACATTGAAAAATACGCTGCTTACGCGACAGTTCTGGGCGGCGCGGGAAATGATTCCGTCACAATTGACTGGATAGATGCAGTTATCAACGGCGGCGACGGCGACGATTATATCAAACTTTACTCTCACTCCTCCAGAACTTTCATTCAATACAATGAGGGTGACGGCAACGACAAAATTCGCGGCTTCAACGAGGATGACACTTTGCAAATCGCGGGTAGCTCCTATTCCACCAAAAAGAGCGGCAACAACATTATCGTCACTGTCGGCAAGGGCAAAGTTACTCTCGTCGGTGCGGCTGCTCTTTCCGCCGTCAATATCGATGCCAACGTCACCAATTTGTCGATAACAGATACGGTCTCTTCACCCGTCACTGTCGGTTCCAATGTTAAAATCGTCGACGCAACCACGCGCACAACTGATATTCAAATCTTCGGCAACGACTTGGATAACTCAATCTTCAGCGGCGCGGGCAACGACACATTGATTGGCAAGGCGGGCAATGATTATCTCAGCGGCGGAGAAGGTGCCGACCTGTTCATTTACTCGGACGGAGACGGCTCCGACTTTATCGCCGACTTCGACGCGGATGACACGCTCAACATTTCCGTCGGTGCCTACTCCTCTCAAGTGAGCGGCTCCGATGTCCTCGTGACCGTGGGCGACGGCGTCCTCACTCTCGGCGGCGCGGCTTCTCTGTCCGCTTTGAATATCGTCGGGCTTTCCGCCGGTGACAGCTTGCAGATTACCGACGAAACTTCTTCGCCCGTGTCCGTCGACTCCGCGGTTACAATTATCGACGCTTCCACTCGCACCACCGACGTTCAAATTTACGCAAACGAAAAAAGCAACTCAATCGTCGGCGGCAGTGCCGTCGATTCCGTTTGGGGCGACGCGGGAATTGATACGATTTACGGCGGCGACGGCGACGATTATCTTTACGGCGAGGCGGGCAACGACAGACTGCTCGGCGACGCAGCCAACGATTCACTCGACGGCGGCGATGGCTCCGATACTCTTTACGGCGGCAAGGGCAACGATTATCTTTCGGGCGGCGCGGACAACGATTCACTGCTCGGCGAGGGGGGCAACGATTATCTGGCGGGCGACGCGGGCAGAGATTATCTCGACGGCGGCGCAGGCAAGGATACGCTCCTCGGCGGCGCGGGCAACGACACGTTGAACGGCTCTTCGGGCAACGATTCACTCTCAGGCGACGCAGGCAATGATTCACTCAACGGCGGCAAAGGAAACGACACTGTCGACGGCGGCAAAGGCGATGATACTCTCGTGGGGGCTTCGGGCGACGATTCCCTCTTCGGCGACGCGGGCAATGACATCCTCAAGGGCAGCGCGGGCAACGACACGCTCTGGGGCGGCATGGGCGACGACAAACTTTATGGCGGCGACGACGCGGACGTTTTCATTTACAAAGCGAACGAAGGCAAGGACATCATTTACGATTGGACGTCGGACGACATGCTGACGATTTTAAAATCGGACGGCTCCGAGGGTTCGTTCAAAAATTCTTCGTTCAAGAGCGGCAAGCTGACGTTGGCAATCGAAGGCGGCGGGCACGTGGTGTTCAGCGGCGTGAGCGCGGACGATTCGTTCAACATAAACGGCACGACGTATTCAATCAGCGGCACGAAACTCAAATAAAAATTTGCACGTACAAAAAATTTTCCCGTCGAAAAACTCGGCGGGATTTTTTCTTGCCCTTGTCCCTGAAAAAATTTTTGGTTATAATGCGGCGGCAAGTTCAATTAGGAATTTGGAATTAGGAATTAGGAATGAAAAACCTAAATCCTGAGAAAGGAGTTTTTTATCATGGCAAAAGCCGGAAAAGTTTTTATCTTCTTCAACTGCGACGCCGAAAAGAGCGAGGCGTCCATGAACATCTTTTACAATCGCGCGGTCTACAAGGACACGAAGACTTCGCGGAAAAATCTTTGGAAGAAAGTCAAGGAAGAGTATGGTGCCGAAAGGATTCAAATCGCGGCGGAAAATCTCAAGACCGTCGAGCTGGCGATAACCGAGGGCGACCCCGTCTCGGCGAGCGACTTCATTCAGTTCGGAGCGATTCGCGAAGTCGAGTGTTACTGAGGAGTTCGGATGCCCGCAAAAAAAATCGCGCTCTTCATCGACGCAGACAACATTTCATCGAGATACGGCAAACAAATCCTCGACACACTTGAAAGCCGCGGCGAAATTTTTATCCGACGAATTTACGGCAACTGGGAAAAAGTTCCTCTGCACTCTTGGAACGATTGCGTTTTGAATTTTTCTCTGCGCGCCGTGCAACAGCCCGACTTCGCCACGGGCAAGAACGCGACCGACATGTCCTTGACGATTGACGCAATGGACGTGCTCCACGACGGCAAGGCGGAAATTTTCGCGCTGGTGAGCAACGACAGCGACTTCACACCGCTGGCGATTCGTCTGCGCGAGGGCGGCATGAAAGTTATCGGGCTGGGCAACACTCATGCCTCCGCCGCCTTCCGCGCCGCCTGCCACGAGTTCGTCGACTTGGACGCCGCGGAAGAAATTCAAAATCCTCAGCCGTCCAAGGTTGAGAAAAAATCTTCCGCCGAAAAAAAATCCGGCGTTCAGCTTTCTCTCTTCGCCGAAGAGAACGTCGACCGCTTTCAAAGCGACGCCGACAAAATTCGGGCGATTCACGACGCCCTGCGCGAGGCGACCGAGCTTCACGGCGACGCGGAGGGGTTCGTCCTGCTCAATTACGGGCGGCTGGTGTTGCGCGGCAAAAATTTCGGCTTCACCGTCAAGGACTTCGGTTACGGTCAGCTCCGAGATTTTATCGTCGCCTTCCCCGAAGTTTACGAGGTCAGAGGCGAAGGCAAAGATTTTTCTTATCGCTGCCGCGTGGCTCAGATTCCTCAGCCGACGCACGACGACGAAAAAATTTTGGACGCCGATAAACTTCAGGTGATTCATGACGTCTTGCGCGAAGTTGTTCAGCTTCACGGCGACGAAAAAGGTTTCGCGTTGTTGAGTAAGGCGGGTGACGCTCTCGGCAAAAAAAATCTCAGCCTGAAAGATTCAGAGTACGGCACGCTGAAAAATTTTCTCGTCGCGTTCCCGAATCTTTACGAAGTCACGGGCGAGGCTCCGAATATTTTTTATCGCTGCCTGACGCTCGACAAACTTCAGCCGATTCATGACGCATTGCGCGAAGTTGCGGCGGTTCACGGCGACGAAAAAGGTTTCGCGTTGTTGAGTTGGGCGGGCGACGCTCTCGGCAAAAAAAATCTCAGCCTGAAAGATTCGGAGTACGGCACGTTGAAAAATTTTCTCGCCGCGTTTCCGAATCTTTACGAGGTCACGGGCGAGGGCACGGAAATTTCTTATCGCTGCCGGACGCTCGACAAACTTCAGCCGATTCATGACGCATTGCGCGAAGTTGCGGCGGTTCACGGCGACGAAAAAGGTTTCGTGTTGTTGAGTTGGGCGGGCGACGCTCTCGGCAAAAAAAATCTCAGCATGAAAGATTCGGAGTACGGCACGTTGAAAAATTTTCTCGCCGCGTTTCCAAATCTTTACGAGGTCACGGGCGAGGCTCCGAATATTTTTTATCGCTGCCTGACGCTCGACAAACTTCAGCCGATTCATGACGCATTGCGCGAAGTTGCGGCGGCTCACGGCGACGAAAAAGGTTTCGTGTTGTTGAGTTGGGTGGGCGACGCGCTTATCAAAAAAAATCTCAGCCTGAAAGGTTCGGGGCACTCCACGGTGAAAAATTTTCTCGGCGCGTTTCCAAATCTTTATGAAGTCAAAGGCGCGAACGGAAGCATTTCTTATCGCTGCCGCTGAAATAAAAAAGGCAAAGGACTTTTGTCCTTCGCCCGCAAAGCCGAATCACTCGGCGATAATTTTCATCGTGGGGAAGAGGAGCACATCACGAATGGACGGCGCGTCGGTCAGGAGCATGACAAGTCTGTCGACGCCGATACCGAGCCCGCCCGTCGGAGGCATTCCGAATTCCAAAGCGCGGATAAAATCTTCGTCCATGACGTGAGCTTCCTCGTCGCCCGCCTCGCGCTGCTTGAGTTGTTCCTCGAAACGCGCGCGCTGGTCAATCGGGTCGTTGAGCTCCGTGAAACCGTTGGCGAGTTCTCTGCCGTAAACAAAAAATTCAAAGCGGTCAGTGACTCGCGGGTCGTCGAAATTTTTCTTGGCGAGCGGAGAAATTTCCGTCGGGTGATGAGTGATAAAAATCGGCTGAATCAAATCGTCCTCAACCTTTGCCTCGAAGACCGCGTTCAAAATTCCGCCGATGCCGAAGCGTTTCTCGTAAGCGACGCCCAATTCGTCAGCCAGAGCCCGCGCCTCGTCGACGGTCGCGCACGCCAGAAAATCTTTGCCCGTTTTATTTTTTACGGCGTCGTTCATGCTGAGCTGAGGAGCGTCGGACAAATCCATCTCCACGCCCTGATAAGTGACTTTGGTCGAGCCGTTGACTGCCTCGGCCGCCGCGCAGACGATGCCGCGCGTGACTTCGATTAAGTCGCGGTAATCGCCGTAAGCCTGATAAATTTCGACGGAAGTGAATTCGGGGTTGTGGCGCACGTCCATGCCCTCGTTGCGGAAGACGCGCCCCATTTCGTAAACGCGTTCGAAGCCGCCGACGATTAATCGCTTGAGATTTAATTCGGTGGCAATGCGCAGGTAAAGGTCGGCGTCCAAGGCGTTATGGTGAGTAACGAACGGACGCGCCGCCGCGCCGCCGGCAATGGTGGACAGGACGGGCGTGGCAACCTCCAAAAAGTCGCGGTCGTCCAGATATTTTCGAATGGCTTTGATGACTTTGTTGCGCTTGAGGAAAGTGTCGCGCACTTCGGGATTCATAATCAAATCAAGGTAACGTTGGCGGTAACGAATCTCCACGTCCTTGAGCCCGTGAAATTTTTCGGGCAGGGGACGCAAAGACTTCGCCAGCAAATTAAAATCTTCGACGCGCACGGTCAGCTCGCCGCGCTTGGTTTTGAAAACTTGTCCGCGCAGCCCGATTATGTCTCCGATGTCGAGAAGTTTGAACTCGGAATATTTTTGTTCACCGAGAACGTCGAGCTTGAAATAAATTTGGATGGAGCCGGTCTTGTCCGCCAGCGTCGCGAAGGAAGCCTTGCCGTGCCCGCGAATCGCCATGAGCCGTCCCGCGATTGAAACTTCTCCGGCGTCGGTCTCGCCCTCAATCTCTCCGAACTCTGCGCGAACGTCGGAGGCGTGATGAGTAATTTCGTAACGCGCGCCGAACGGTTCCACGCCTTTGTCGATGAAGCTTTGAAGTTTCTCGCGTCGAATCTTTATCAATTCGTTCTCGTCGGTCGTTTGCTGCTGAATATTTTTTGCCATAAAAAAACCTCCCTTGTTAGGAATTAGGATTTAGGATTTGGGATTTAGGGATTTGTCCCTCAACTCCTAACTCCTAACTGATTGGGGGCATTGTATCAGAAAAAAATTTTTTGCTCAAGCCGAACATCCTCGCCGAAAGTTCTCAGGAATTTTCAGCGGGGAAATTTTTTTTGGCGGGACAAAAATTTTTTACGGGAAAAATATTTTCAGCGTCGCGTCGTCCGACTTCTTGCCGAGGTATGAGCCGATTAAAAATAAAATCAGCGAAATGGATATCCCGATTGTAATTTGGTGCAGGTTTAAAATTTTGAAGCCCGAAGCCTGAGCCGCGCAGTAAATTATCGTGCCGCCCGTCATGGAGAGCAGCGCGCCCAATTTGTTCGCGCGTTTCCAAAACAATCCGAGGAGCAGCGTCCAGAAGAAAGCCGTCTCCAATCCGCCGAACGCGAACATGTTTATCAGCCAAATCAAACTCGGCGGGGTGAGCGCGATAACAAAAACCGTCGCTCCGATGACAGCCGTCGTCGCCATGGACAAAAATTTCACGCGCGCGGGAGTCACGGCGCGATTATTTTTTTTCGCCCAATGAAGGTAAACGTCTTTGATGATTGCGCTCGACGCCACGATGAGCAAACCCGAAATGGTGGAGATGGAAGCGGCAAGCGGACCGATTATCGCAAGCCCGACGAGTTCGGGCGGCATGGCTTTGACAATCGTCGTGGGGATGATGTTGTCGACGCCGCCGTATTCGGCCGCCGTGCCCGTCAAAACTCCGTGCGCCAAAATCCCCGTGAAATTTATTCCGATGTTCATGAAGCCGACCACGACCGTGCCGATTAACATTGCCTGATGAAGTCCTTGAGTGTTTTTGTAACTGATGCCGCGAACTACCGACTGCGGCAGGGCGATTGTGCAAATGCCGACGAGGAGCCACTGCGTGAAGTAAATCGTCCACGGCATGTTCCCGAAGCTGAACGGCTCGAACAGCTCGGGATTTTTTATTTCCAAAGTCGTCATGATGTTTTCGTAACCGCCGCCCGCCGCCAAGACGTAATGCAGGAGCAAAACGATTCCGACCATCATAATCAGCGCGCACAGAGTGTCGGTCAACGCAACCGCTCTGAAGCCGCCGATTGATGTGTAAATGACGACGACCAGCCCGAAGAGAATCAAGCCCGCCTCGTAACTGTAACCGGTGACCGCCGCGAATAATTTTGCGCCGCCGACAAATTGCGCCGTCATGGTCCCGCAGAAAAATAAAACGATGACGAAGGCCGCGACCGCCGCGAGGAAGTCAGATTGGAAACGCGCGCGGATTATGTCGACGACAGTCACGGCGTTGAGTTTGCGGGCGAGGAGTGCGACGCGTTTGCCGAAAATGCCAAGCACGAGGAAAATCGCCGTGACTTGAACGACCGCCATGTAAATCCAGCCGAAGCCGACTTGAAACGCCATGCCCGGTCCGCCTACGAAACTTGAAACCGAGCTGTAAGTTGCGACCGTCGTCATGGCCAGCACGAAGCCGCCGAGTTGTCGGTTGCCGATAAAGTAATTGCTCACGAAATTTTTTTCCGCCTGCTTGTGGCGAACGAAAACGCTGATTGCGACCATGAACGCCATGAAAAAAATCAGCGGCAGGAGCGCGGAAAGATTTCCCTCAGCCATTTTCATCACCGCCCAAGTCAACGTCCTTGAACAAAACTTTGCTCAGGAGCGCGCTGATAAAAATCGCCACGAGCCACACGCCGACCGTTCCGAGCACAGCCCACAGCGGCAGATGAAAAATTTTCACGTCGAGCGACGCCGTGCCGAAGCCCGCGACCAGCCAAAAAATAATCAGCCCGACCAGCGCAACGCCCGTGTAAATTGCCTCGCGCCTGACCAAGCTGAACTTTTGGGCATCAGTAAATTTTTTCATTTTGAAAACCTCCAAGTCTCGTCTCTCGTCCGAGAGTACGAGCTTTTTTTCCGCGGCGAATTTTATATTACGACCGCCGCGCTGTCAAATTAATGTTGCGTCGAAAAAATTTTCTGATAGAATGTGTGCGAAAAGGAGGATTGATTTGTGATTAGGAAAATTTTTATCTGCGCGCTGATGTTGGCGGCGGTGATGATGAGCGGCTGCGGCGGAAAAGTTGTCGGCACGCCCGATAAAGCTGTCCTCGCTTACTCCGAGATAATCACCATGGGCGAGTCGCCGAACTTGGCGGCGGCGGGTTTTTCAGAGGAGGACAATAAAAATCTGCGCAAAAAAATCGTGAACGTCTTCGCGGAATCATTCGCGGGCGTCGTCCCGTTGAGTGATGAGAGCGCGGAAGCGTTGGCGAATGCTTTTTATGACAACAGCAAAGCCAAGCTCACTTTCCAAGCAAAAATCAAAACCGACGACGCCGAGCACCCCGTGGTCGAGCTGACGACGACTCCGTTTGATTTGGGGAAGGCGGCGGGCACTCCCAACGATGACTTCATCGCGCTGATGGGCATGGTCGGCAAACTCAAATCGGACGGCGCGACTGACGAGCAACTCAAAGCAAACGCCGAAGTCCAACAGCTGGCAATCACTGCCTTCAAAAAATATTTCGGCGAAATTCCCGTGCGCGAGGAAAAAACTTTTGAAGTTCCGTGCGATAAGGTGACTGGCACCGACGGGCAAACTCATTGGGCACCCGCCGACGTGAATGCGCTGACCGATTTTATTTTGGGAAATAAAACTTAAGGATTTAGGATTTAGGGAAGTCAACTCCTAACTCCTAACTAAAAAACGGGGGGATTGTTTATGTTGAGGAAAGTTTTGTTCGGGGCGTTGACGATTTTGCTCGCGCTGTGTCTGGTCGGCTGCGGCGCGAAGAAAGACGACGCCAAGAAGGACGACGCCGCTGCTCCCAAGGCGGAAGAGAAGGTCGCGGCTCCGACGGGTGCGCCCGATAAAGCTGTGCTGGCTTACGCGCAACTTTACGCTTACGGAATCGTCGAGGACGATAACATGAAGGCGGCCGGCATGACCGACAAGGACATTGAAGAAGTTCAAGACCAAGTCATCAAACCGATTGTCGAGGCCTTCCAAAAGTATCCGCTCAATCAGGAGAGCGTCGAGAAGATGACCACGTCTTACATAACCAAACTGCACACGGCCATGGATATGAAGACGACCGTCAAGAAAGAGGACGCGACCGCTCCCGTCGTCGAGCTCAAGGCAACGACAATCAATCAGGCGGGCGCGAATGAAATTGTCAAAAACAACGCAGACTTGGTTACACTCGGCGAGGCTTACGGCGAACTTCAGGCGCAGGGTTTGACGGAAGCTCAGCTCAAGGAAAGCCCCGAATTCCAGCAGTTCGCGCTTGATTCGATTAACAGTTTCGTCAACGAGTTCCCGCTCAATCCCGAAGCAACTTTGGAAGTGACTTGCGAGGCTGTCGAAGGCTCCGACGGAAAAATGTATTGGGCTCCGAAAAATCCCGAAGAGGTTGCAAAGTTCGTGACGGGACAGAAATAATTAGGAATGAGGAGTTAGGAGTTAGGAGTTTAAAAATTCCTGACTCCTTGTTTCTTATAAAGGAGAGGATGACATGCAAAGGTTTCGACGAGCGGCGCAAAAATTTTTTCTGCTGACAATTTTTCTGGCGGCGGCACTGCTGACGACTGCTTGCGGCGGCGAAGAACCAACCAAGGGCACGGCTCAAACCAAGGCGTCCAAGTCCGCGCGCTTCGAGGACACCTACAAGGCCGAGGACACGTGGGTGATTTATTGGTACGTGTGCGGCACGGATTTGGAGACGGAAGGCGGCGCGGCGTCGGCTGACATTCAAGAGCTGTTGGAAGTTCCGCTCCCGCCCAACGTAAAAGTTGTGGCTCAGACGGGCGGCACGAATCAGTGGCAAAACAACGTCGTGTCGAGTTCGGATGTCGAGCGGTTTGTTTTCAGCTCAAACGGCTTGGAACGCGTCGCGACTCTGCCGGACGCCGACATGGGTGACGCGAACACCTTGGCGGACTTCATTCGCTTCGGCAAAGAAAATTATGACGCCGACCACAAAGTTTTTGTTTTCTGGGACCACGGCGGCGGCTCGGCTGTCGGCATTTGCTTGGACGAACGCACGGGGCACATGCTCAGCCTCAACGACGTGCGCGCGGCGTTCACTTCCGTTTATGAACCTTCCGCCGAAAATCCGCCCTTCGAGCTCATCGGCTTCGACGCGTGCTTAATGGCCACTTACGACACTGTCAACTCGCTGGACGGGCTCACGCGTTACGTCACTGCCTCAGAGGAAGTCGAGCCGGGCATCGGCTGGTATTACACGGGCTGGGTCGGCGCGTTGGCGAAAAATCCTGCCATGGGCGGCGCGAAACTCGGTCAGGCAATCTGCAACACTTACATGGAGGCCTGCGCGACTTACGACGTGGACGATATGGCGACGCTCTCGGTTATCGATTTGGCTCAGCTGCCCTACCTGCGCAACGCTTACGAATCTTTCGGGCTGGAGGCATTGCGCGCGGCTCACAAAAATCCCAAAAGCTTTTTTTCCAAATTCGGACGCGGAGCAACGAACGCAGAAAATTACGGCGGCAACACTCGGCGCACGGGTTACACGAACATGGTTGACATTGTCGACCTTGCACGCGCCAACAAATCTATTCTCCCCGACACGACCGACAAATTAATCGGCGCGGTGGACGAGGCAGTCATTTACAAAGTCAGCGGCGAGTATCGTGACCGCGGCGGCGGCTTGTCGAGTTTCCATTCCTACAGCGGCGACGAAGAAACTCTCGTCAGCTATCTCAATCAGGACGGCGCGCCCGTTCCGCAGAAACTTTTGTATTACTATCTGATTTACGGCGAGCTGCCCGCCGATGTCATTCCGCTCTTGGACGGCGACACTTTGGTCACGCCCGCCCCGACCACTCCTCCTCCTCAGCGTCAAGAAATTTTCCAAGTCAGTCAGCTGGAAGATTTACCCGTGCAGGTGGACAAGGACGGAAACTCCTTCGTGCAACTTTCCCAAGAGCAAATGGATTTGCTTTCGAGCGTTCACTGTCAGCTGGTTTATATGGCTCTTGACGACGACATAATCCTTTACCTGGGTAGCGACGCCGACATAAACGCCGACTGGGACAGCGGCATCTTCAAGGACAATTTCCGCGGCGTGTGGCCCATGCTGGACGGTCACCCCGTTTACATCGAGATTACCGAGGAGAACGAAGGCTACAACCTCTACTCAATTCCGATTAAACTCAACGGCGTCGAGTGCAACTTGCAAGTCGCTTACGTTTACGACGAACAGAAATATTACATTCTCGGCGCGCGCAAAGGTTTGGACAGCCACGGCATGAGCAGCCGCGAGCTTATCAAACTCCACGCGGGCGACGAAATTACCACGCTCCACTACGGCATGACGATTTCGGGCGAGGACGAGGACTTCACTCAGGTTGAAGTCGACACCTTCCAAATCGGCGAAGACCCGCAGATTAAAGACGAGAAACTCGGCGACGGCACTTACGGTTACGCTTTCGAGTTCGTGAGCCCGACGGAGGAAAGTGCTTTGTCCGACTTTGTCATCTTCACCATCACCAACGGAGAAATTACCACGACCGTTGACGTTCAGTGATTAGGAATTAGGAATTGGTTATGGGAAAATTCAAAGTGGTTTCAAACTTTCAAGCGACGGGCGACCAACCTCAAGCGATTGACTCATTGGCGGCGGGCGTCGACGACGGCTTAAGGTCTCAAGTTCTTTTGGGGGCGACGGGCACCGGTAAAACTTTCACCGTTGCCAAAGTCATTGAGCGCGTGCAACTTCCCACGCTGGTCATCGCGCACAACAAAACTCTCGCCGCGCAACTCGCCGCCGAGTTCAAATCTTTCTTCCCCGAAAATTTCGTCGGCTACTTCGTCAGCTACTACGATTACTATCAGCCCGAAGCTTACATTGCCGCGACGGACACTTACATTGAGAAGGACGCCTCAATCAACGACGAGATTGACCAGATGAGGCATTCGGCGACGTGTGCTCTGTTCGAGCGGCGCGACGTGATTATCGTGGCGAGCGTCTCTTGCATTTACGGTTTGGGTTCGCCCGAAAGTTATTACAAACTCCTCCTGCACCTCAAGGTCGGGCAAATCATTCCGCGCGAAAAAATTTTGCGGCGGCTGATTGAAATTCGTTACGAGCGCAACGACATGATTATCGAGCGCGGGCACTTCCGAGTTCGCGGCGACGTGATTGAGGTGACTCCCGCGGGTTACAACGGGCGCGCGATTCGCATTGAACTTTTCGGCGACGAGGTCGACAAAATTTCCGAGTTCGAAATTCTCACGGGCAAAATCATCGGCAGGCGCGACGAAATTTTTATTTTCCCCGCCAGCCATTACGTCACCGACGTCGAGGACTTGGAACGCGCGGAAAAAAATATTCGCGCCGAGATGTCCGCGCAGGTCGAAAAATTTACGGCGGAAGGAAAATTAATCGAGGCGCAGCGAATCGAGCAGCGGACGCGCTTCGATTTGGAAATGATGGCGGAGATGGGTTATTGTTCGGGGATAGAAAATTATTCGCGGCACTTGACGGGCAGGGCGGAGGGCGAGCCGCCGTTCACGCTGATTGATTACTTCCCGAAAAATTTTTTGACGGTCATCGACGAATCGCACGTGACACTGCCGCAGCTCAGGGCAATGTACGCCGGCGACCGTTCACGAAAAAATTCGCTCATCGAAAACGGTTTCCGCCTGCCGAGCGCGAGGGACAATCGCCCGCTGACTTTCGAGGAGTTCAACGAAAAAATTTCGCAGATAATTTTCGTGTCGGCGACGCCCGCGGAGTATGAGCTTTCCGAATCGCAAAACACCGTGGAGCAAATCATCCGCCCGACGGGACTGCTTGACCCGCTCGTCGAAGTGCGCCCGATTCAAAATCAAATCGACGACCTAATCGCGGAAATTCATCGGCGCGTGGAAATGAACGAGAGAGTTTTAATCACGACGCTGACAAAAAAATTCGCCGAGGAGCTGACGGATTATCTCGGCGGCGTAAAAATTCGCGTGAAGTATTTGCACTCGGACGTGATTACGCTGGAGCGCGCGGAAATTGTTCACGACCTGCGCGCGGGCAAGTTTGATGTGCTCGTCGGAATAAATTTGCTGCGCGAAGGTTTGGACATGCCTGAAGTTTCATTGATTGCGATACTCGACGCGGACAAGGAAGGCTTCCTGCGCTCGGACACGTCGCTGATTCAAACAATCGGGCGGGCGGCGCGCAACGTTCACGGCAAAGTAATTCTCTACGCGGACAGAGTGACGGACTCCATGCGGCGGGCAATGGACGAAACTTTGCGGCGCAGAAAAATTCAGGAGGAGTACAACGCGCGCTTTAAAATCACCCCGCGCACGATTGAAAAGCCGATTGCTCCGCTGATTGATTTGCCGCTGAAAAAATCCGAGAAGAAACCCAAGTCAACCGCCGAGCTGATAAAAAAATTGTCGCCCGCGCAAAAGAAAAATTTGGTCAAGAGTTTGACGGCGCAAATGCGGGAGGCGTCAAAGAATTTGGAATTTGAGCGCGCCGCCGAACTGCGCGACATAATTTTGAAATTGGAAGAGCACCTGTGAGTCAGTTAGGAGTTAGGAGTTAGGAATAAAAAAAAATTAAAAGGTTGCATAATTTTTTTGAAAAGGGTATTATGCATTCGTGAAAAGCTGTGCAACAAAAATTTTTCACGACGGGCTGTAACGTTTTTCTCTTCAGGAATTTATAAAGCAAAGGGAAACCGACAGCACTGAAATTAATGAATATTGGCGAGCGCTCCAAAGACAGGGAAGGCGGTGAGGAAACGCAGTCAACGCGAGCGCGAGAGTAAAGTTTCGTTTTTATTTCAGGAGGTATATCTATGGCAACTAATGTGGATTACAGCAGCAGAGACACCGCCGTGATTTTTACCGGTCAGGACGACAGGGAATCCTATTCGATTAAAGGCGGCACCGGCAATGACACGTTGGGCGGCAACGCGGGCTCCGACACCATTCAAGGTGGCAAAGGCGCGGACATCATCACGGGCGGCTCAGGCGCGGACGTCTTCGAATATGCCTCAGGTGACGGCAACGACACCATCAAAGACTACGAGGAAGACGACGTCATCAAAATTACCTCCGGCACGATTGATAAAATCTCGACCGCCAAAAACGGCAACGTCACCTTCAAAATCGGCACGGGCAAAATCGTGGTGGAGAACGCCGGCGACAAAGTCATCACCTACGAATACCAAGGCACCGACGGCACGACCCTGAGACGCTACTATCCCGTCAACTTCAACTCAAAAGGCACGGGTGCCACCCTCACCGCTGCCTATGGCAAGGAAGAGTTCAACGCTGAGAACTTCGGCGAATTTTCCACCTTGCTCAAGAACATCGACGCCTCCGCTGTTGCTCACGACTTGACTATCATCGCCAACGGCAACGCCAACAAAATCATCGGCACCGAAGAGGACGACGTTATCGACGCGGACAAAGGCAAAGACTCCATCTCTGCGGGCGACGGCAACGACTCTGTCAACGGCGGCGCAGGCAACGATTACATCGAGGGCGGCTTGGGCAACGACAAACTCAAGGGCGGCTCAGGCTCGGATACCTTCGTTTACAATGCGGGCGACGGCTCCGACACAATCGAAGACTACTCGGCAGAAGACGGCGACAAGCTCCAATTCGTCGGCATTACGATTGACCCCGACGAAATTTCCACCACGAGCGCGGGCTCCGTTGTTTTCAAAATCGGCAGCAAAAAAGTCACGCTCAAGGATGCCGCTGACCAAACAATCACCTACACCGACGCGGCAGGCGAGCATCAATGGCTTCCCGATGTGCCGGATGTTGTCGCTAAGGGCACGGGCGTGACGCTTCAACCCCATTACAGCAAAGACACCTTCGATATCGCCGACTATGACCCGAACAACAAGGTTAAAACGATTGATGCCTCGGCTGTCACCAATGACCTGGAAATTATCGGCAACAAACTGGCCAACGTCATCACGGGCGGCGAAGGCAACGACGTCATCAACGGCGGCAAGGGCAACGATAAGCTCTACGGCGGCGACGGCGCGGACACCTTCACCTATGCCAACGGCGACGGCTCCGACACCATTTACGATTACGACGAAGAAGACATCATCAAAATCACCGAAGGCTCGATTAAAAACATCACCACCTCGAAGGCGGGCGACGTCACCTTTAAAATCGGCAGCGGCAAAATCACCGTCAAAGACGCGGCCGACGAATTGGTTGCTTACGAGGACGCGCAGGGCGTCATCCACTATTACCCCGTGGACATCAACAGCAAAGGCACGGGCGCGACCCTCACTGCCGACTACGGCAAAGATGAATTCAGCACCGAAGACCTCAAAGAATATGCCGACAAAATTACGGCTATCGATGCGTCGGCTGTTGAGCAGAGCTTGAAAATCGAAGGCAACAAAAAATCCAACCGCATTATCGGCACGGCTCAGGACGACGAAATCGACGGCGGCGCGGGCGCAGACACCATCACCGGCGGCGCAGGCGATGACACCCTCACGGGCGGCGCAGGCAAGGATGTCTTTGTCTTCGACGAGGACGGCGGCTCCGACACCATAACCGACTACACCACCAGCGACAAGATTCAAATCGTCGGCGGCACTGCCTCCAACGTCTCGGCTGTTGTCGCAAAGAACGGCGACGTCCTTGTCACCTACGAAGGCGGCTCAATCACCGTCAAAGACGCCGGCTCCATTGCCGATAACATCAAATTCGTCAACGAGAACAACAAAGCTATTGACGTGGCCATTAGCACCAACAACACCATCGTCTATAACGCGCAGGGCACTGCCGCCACGCTTACTTCCTACTTCGACGAAGACGAATTCGAATTCGACAGCACGCTCGTTTCCTTGGACGCCTCCGCCGTTCAGCAGTCTCTGGAAATCACCGGCAACAAAAAGTCCAATGTCATCCTCGGCACCGCGCAGGCTGACGAAATCGACGGCGCGGCAGGTGCGGACATCATCAACGGCGGCAAGGGCAACGACACCCTCACCGGCGGCAAAGGCAACGATACCTTCGTCTATGAAAAAGGCGGCGGCAAGGATATTATCACCGACATCGAAGACGGCGACAAGATTCAAATCGTCGGCGGCACTCAGAGCAACGTCACTTACACCTTGGCCAAGAACGGAGACATCCACATCAACTACGGCTCCGGCAGAATCACCGCCAAAGACCCTGCGGCCGTTGTTACCGTTGTCGACAGCAACGACGATATCCTCTTCCAAATCAACGCCAAGGCTCCCGTCAACTACAACGAGGAAGGCACCGCCGCGACCTTGACCTCTTACTACACCGCAAACAGCTACGGTCCCGACGATTATGCCGACTACCCCGACCTGGCGACCATCAACGCTTCCGCCGTCAACCACGACCTGACCATCACCGGCAACAAGAAAGCCAACCGTATCACCGGCACCGAAGAATATGACATCATCTACGGCGAGGCGGGCAAGGATACCGTCTACGGCGGCGACGGTGACGACGAAATCTTCGGCGGCAACGACAATGACAAACTCTACGGCGAGAGCGGCAACGACACACTCTGGGGCGACAAAGGCTCCGACACACTCACCGGCGGCGAAGGCGAGGACGTCTTTATCTACCAGAGCGGCGACGGCAAAGACACCATCGCTGACTACGAAACCGGTCTCGACCAAATCGTCGTTCTCGGCACCGACAACAGAACCAAAGTCGAAAGCCCCATTGTCGACAACGCCGGCGACGTTACCTTCGCGGTCGGCTCCGGTCAAATCGTCGTGGCGGGTGCCTCCGACAAATACATCGAAGTCCTCGACGGCTCCGGCAACCAGCTCCAACGTTACATTCCCAAAGCCAAATAATCTTTCATCCGTTCAAATCATTCACTCGTAACAAATAAATTTTGAGGGACGAGGGACAAGATTTAGGATTCAGGATTCAGGATTTAGGATTCAGGGACAAAACCCTTAATTCCTAATTCCTAACTCCTAACTCCTAACTCCTTGTCCTTCGTCCCGCTTTTTTTTCGGGAGGAGGCAACCGCAATGACGATAGTAGATTTTAGTTTTCTCAACAGAAGTATTCGTTTCATTGCCGACGACGACAGAGAAAATTACAGCATTCGCGGCGGCTTGGGCAATGACACCTTGAGCGGCGCAGATGGCAACGACACCATTCAAGGCGGCGCGGGCAATGACACACTCACGGGCGGCGACGGCTCCGACGTTTTTATTTACGAGAGCGGCGACGGCAACGACACAATCACCGATTACGACGAGGACGACATCATCCGAATCACGTCGGGCACGGTTAAAAATATTTCCACGACGAAGGCAGGCAACGTGGTTTTCAAAGTCGGCAGCGGCAAAATCACTCTCAAGAACGCGGCGGATAAAATCATCACTTACGAGGACGCGGACGGTGTAAAAAATTTTTATCCGATTGACTTCAACGCAAAGAGAACGTCGGCAACTCTCCTTTCCGCTTACGGCAAAAACGAATTCGATTTGGCGGACTTCGACGGGCTTAAAAATCTCGACGCCTCAGCAGTCACTCGCGGCTTGGAAATTTTCGGAAACAAGCTCGCCAACAAAATCATCGGCGGCACGAGTAACGACACGCTCACGGGCGGCAAAGGCTCCGACGTTTTCATTTACAAGAGCAGCGGCGGAAAAGATGTCATCACCGATTACGAGGAAAAAGATTTGCTCCGAATCGCGTCGGGAAAAATCAAAAGCATTTCCACGACGAAGGCGGGCTCCGTGGTCTTCAAAGTCGGCTCAGGCAAAATCACGTTGAAGAACGCGGCGAACAAAATCATCACTTACGAGGACGCGGACGGCGTAAAAAATTTTTATCCCGTTGCCTTAAACGCGGCGGGCACGGCGGCAACTCTCAACTCCCACTTCAGCAACCAATCCTTCACCGCCAACGGCTCGCTCGTGTCAATCGACGCCTCCAAAATCGCTCGCGACCTGACCATCATCGGCAACGCGAAGGCGAATAAAATTTTTGGCGGCGCGGGTGATGACATCATTTACGGCGAGGAGGGCAAGGATACCGTCAGAGGCGGAGACGGCGACGATGAAATTTTCGGCGGCTCAGGCAACGATAAACTCTTCGGCGGCGAAGGAAGCGATTCGCTGTGGGGCGACAAAGGCTCCGACACCCTCACCGGCGGCGCGGACGAGGACTACTTCATTTATCGCGCGGGCGACGGCAAAGATACCATTCTCGATTACGAACAGGGGCTCGACCAAATCGTTGTTCTCGGCACCGACAGCAGAACGCGTGTCGAAAGCCCGATTATCGACGCGGCAGGCAACGCGACGTTAAAGATTGGCTCAGGGCAAATCGTCGTGGCGGGTGCCGCAGACAAGTACGTTGAAGTCGTCGACGGCTCCGGCAACATAATTAATCTTTTTCCCGTGAGAAGAGAACCGAGGTTTTAACTCTTTTTCAGCGAGGAATGTTATAATGCATTCGAAAGGAGAGATTTTCCATGGCATACATCTACAACACCGCGAGCAACACTTTGCTCAGCGGCACGAGCAAAGCCGATTCAATTCAAAATGGTGGCGTGTGGGACGGCAGCTATCACTACGGCGGCTCAAACGTGACAATCGACGCAGGCGCGGGTAACGATTCCATTCAAAACAACAGCGGCTCGGACGTGACAATCAACGGCGGCGCGGGCGACGATTCCATTTACGACTCCTGGGTTTCCAACGTTTCAATCAACGGCGGCGCGGGCGATGATTCCATTTACAACGACGGCGACGGCGGCAAGACGGTCACGGGCGGCGCGGGCTCCGACATTTTCATTTTCTATTACGACACTGACAGCGCATACGGCACCGACATCATCACCGATTACGAAGAGGCTGACACGATTCAATTTAAAAACGTCGCGGTGAGCAAAGTTTCAACCAACAGTAGCGGGTCGGTCATCTTCAAGGCGGGCGACAACAAATTGGTCGTGAAGAACGCGGCGGATAAAATCATCACTTACATCGACGCGGACGGCACGACGAAAACTTTCGGGCAAGCGTCGACCAACTCCAAACTCATCACGCTGACCGAAGGCAACGATACCTATTCCAACACTTTGGACGGCGCGACGATTAATGCCCTCGGCGGAAATGATTACGTTTCGAGTGCCGGCAGCAACAAGGTGACAATCGACGGGGGCAAGGGCAACGATACTCTGCGCGGCTCTGCGAGTGCCGACAGCCTCTCAGGCGGCGCGGGCAATGACAACTTGCTCGGCGGCAAGGGCAAAGACACACTCACGGGCGGCAACGGCAATGATACACTCGCGGGAGGCAAAGGCGACGATACACTCACGGGCGGCAAAGGCAATGACATTTTCGTTTACGCGGACGGCGACGGCGACGACGTTATCACTGATTTCGAGGAGGGCACGGATACCGTTTCGCTCGATTCGCGCTGGTCTGAAGCAACGGTCAAAGGCTCCGATGTCGTTTTCAAATTCGATACCGGCTCATTGACTTTAAAGGACGCTTCGGGCAAGTGGATTGATTATGTTTTTCCTGACGGCAGCGGCGGTTCTTACATGATTAAAAGCGTTCGTAATCTCAAATGGAAACTCAGCGGCACGACCGCCACTTACGGCAATGATGAAGACACTCTCGCCACCGTCTTTGGCGTGACCTCCATCGACGGGCTTTCCTACAACAATAAAGTTGTGACGGTCTCGGCTGCCTCGCTGGGCACGAAGAAAGTTACGGTCTCCGATGGCTGCACGCTCGCCCTCGGTTCGGACGTTTCCTCCGCCGCGACGAAAAAATCTTGGAGCATCAAAAATTCCACGGCGACTTACAAGCAGACGACAAGCGCGGGTTACTCTCTCGACGACAACGAAATTATTTACTCCAAAAAAGTTTCAAAGACTTTGGCGACCGTCACGGGCGTGACCTCGACCGACGGGCTCAGCGTAAATAAAAAAGTTATTACGGTCTCTAAGGCGTCTCTCGGCACGGAAAAAATTTCAGTCAGCGACGGATACAAGTTAAAGCTCGGCTCGGATGTCAACGCTCCCTCGACGAAAAAATCTTGGAGCCTCAGCAACTCGACGACCGCCACTTACAAGCAAACGACAACTGCGGGTTACAAACTTTCCGACAACGAAATTATTTACTCGAAGAAAGTTTCCAAGACGCTGGCGACCGTTAAAGGCGCAAAGTCTGTCGACGGGCTGAAGGTCAGCGGCTCGACAGTCAAGCTCGCGGCGTCTGCGCTCAGCAAAAAAGTTACGGTCAGCGGCGGATACATTTTCGACTTCGCCTCCGATTACTCCAAAGCTTCAATCACCGGCTCAAGCTCCGCTGATACAATCATTGCACGCGGAAAAAATATTTCGATAAGCGGCGGGGCGGGCGCAGATATTTTCGCGCTCAAGCCGACCGTCGCCAACGTCATCAGCGATTACGAGGCGGCGGATAAAATTTCTTTGACGTCGGGCGCGGCAGATTTTTCCGTCAGCGGCGGCGACCTGCTCATCAACGGCAAAGTGACACTCAAGGGCGCGGCGGATAAATCAGTCACTTACATTGAAGACGGCGAGGAAAAAATTTATGTGCCCAAGAAAAATTCGGACGCCGTGAAGTTCAACGCCCAAGGCACGAGTGCGACGCTCATGGTTCACTACGACGGCGACGACTTCGACGCGGCAAATTATTCAAGCTCACTGGTCACGATAAATGCTTCGGCGGTTGTGCACGCGTTGACAATCACGGGAAATAAAAATGCCAACAAAATCGTCGGCACAGGCGAGGAAGATTATATTGACGGCGGTGCGGGCTCGGACACGATAAGCGGCGGCAAAGGTGATGACACTTTGATTGGCGGCGCAGGCTCGGACAGCTTGAACGGGGGCGCGGGCGCGGATTCATTGCTCGGCGGCGACAAGAGCGACGTGCTTTTGGGCGGCGCGGGCAACGACACCCTCTGGGGCAACGCGGGCGACGACACGCTCACCGGCGGCGACGGCGAAGATATTTTTGTTTACGGCAACGGCGACGGCAAAGACATCATCAGCGATTACACTTCCGCCGACAAGGTTATCGTTCTTTCGGGCAAAGTGGAGAGCCCGTTCGTGGACAGCGACGGCAATGTCACTTTCCAAATCGGCGCGGGGCAATTGGTTTTCCCGACCGGCGCGAATCAATACATTGAACTGATAAACGCGGACGGCAACATTCAAGGCAAGTATACGCCCAAGAGTTAAAATTTTCTGCCGCGCAGTGCTTGGAAGATTTGCGCGCGGACGACGGAATAACCCCCGACGTTTCTTATGACCACGTCGGCTCGCGAACAAATTTCCTCGCGGGACATTTGCGCATCGATTCTCGCCAAGGCTTGAGGCTTCGTCAGGTTGTCGCGGCTCATCAATCGTCTTATCTGCAACTGCCGCTTGGTGTAGACCGCCCAAATCTCGTCGAACAAATGCTCCCAGCCCGCCTCGAACAAAAGCGGCACCTCCAACACGACAAGCCGCGCGCCCGCCTGCGAACACTCCACCAAAAAATCTCGCGCGTGATTCAAAAGTATCGGGTGCGCCACCGAATTAATCCAGGCTCGCTCGTCGGGCTGATTGAAAATAATTTCGCCAATCGCTCGTCGGTCAAGCTCGCCCTCGCTCGTGAGGACGCGCCTGCCGAAGTGTCGGACGTAAATATCAAAAAGCTCGCCGCCGGGCATAAGCAACCAACGCGTCACTCGGTCGATATCCAAACTCATCGCGCCCGCGTATCGTCTTAAACTTTCAGTGACGGCTGACTTCCCGCAGGAAATTCCGCCCGTCATTCCGATTATGTACAAAGTTTTCTTCCTTCCTTTAAAAATCTTTGATATAATGCTCAAGCAGAGTATATCATAATTTTTCAGGCTTTACAAAAACGAAAAGGAGAAATCATCATGGCAGACGTAAACGAAACTTTAAGAGTGACGGACGAGACTTCTTCGCCCGTGACAATTAATTCAGACACCGGAGTCGTCGACGCGACGGCTCGCACGACGGACATTTTAATTTACGGCAACGACTTGAATAACTCAATCGGCAGCGGCAGCGGCAACGATACGATTCGCGGCAGCGCAGGCGACGACCAAATCTTGGGCAACGCCGGCAATGATGACCTGTACGGCGAGGCGGGCAACGATTCACTTTGGGGCGGTGCGGGGCTCGACACCCTCCACGGCGGCAACGGAAATGATTTACTGCGCGGCGGAGCAAATGAAGATTATCTTCGCGGAGGAGCGGGGAACGATTCACTGCTCGGCGAGGCGGGCAACGATTCACTCGACGGCGGCGAAGGTGACGACACACTTTACGGCGGCAAAGGTAACGACACTTTGATTGGCGGCGCGGGCAACGACACCTTGTACGGCGAGGCAGGCGCGGACGTTTTTGTTTACACGGCAGGCGAGGGCAATGACTTAATCGCAGACTTCACCAAAGATGACACGCTTCAAATTTCCGACGGCGTTTACTCCACGGCAGTGAGCGGCTCGGATGTGTTGATTGCTGTCGACGAAGGTGTAATTACTTTGGCGGGCGCGGCGTCCTTGAGCGCGTTGAATATCATCAGCGACAGTGACACCTTGACCGTGACGGATGAAACTTCTTCGCCCGTGACGATTGCTTCAAATGTTAAAGTTGTCGACGCCTCGGCGCGCACGACGGCATTTGAATTTTACGGCAACGACTTGGACAATATTTTTTACGGCGGCGCAGGCAATGATTCGGTTCGCGGAGTCGACGGCAGAGATGAATTGCACGGCGGCGCAGGCGACGACACTCTCCTGGGCGGCAACGACGACGACACGGTTTGGGGCGGCAAGGGCAACGACGACCTTTACGGCAGCGCGGGTGATGATTCGGTTTACGGCGAGGAAGGCGACGATTCGATAAGCGGCGGCTTGGGCAATGACACCTTGAGCGGCGGCGCGGGCGCGGACGTGTTCACGTTCAAGCGGGAGAACTTCGGCAACGATTTGGTCACCGACTTCAGCGCGGACGATACGATTGTCCTTGCGACCACCGAGTACTCCACGGCAGTCAGCGGCGACGACGTCATCATCACTGTCAGCGACGGCGAGATAACTCTGCAGGGCGCAGCGTCCTTGAGCGCGTTGAATATCATCAGCGAGAATGACACGTTGACCGTTACGGACGAAACCTCTTCGCCCGTAACGATTGGTTCAGAAATAAAAGTTGTGGACGCCTCGGCGCGCACGACGCCACTTGAACTTTACGGCAACGACTTGGGCAACTCAATCAAAGGCGGCACGAGTAGCGACACGCTTTCGGGCGCGGCGGGCGATGACGAACTGCGCGGCGGCAAGGGCAACGACAAAATTTTCGGGGAGGCGGGGAATGATTCACTGCTCGGCGAGGCAGGCAACGATTCACTCGACGGCGGAGAAGGTGACGATACACTTTACGGCGGCAAAGGCAACGACACTTTGATTGGCGGCGCGGGCAACGACACTTTGTTCGGCGAGGCAGGCTCGGACGTTTTTGTTTACGCGGACGGCGCGGGCAACGATTTAATCACAGACTTCACCAAAGATGACACGCTCAACATTTCCGTCGGCAAGTACTCGACGGCAGTCAGCGGCGCGGACGTGTTGGTCACTGTCGGCGAAGGCGTGATTACTTTGGCGGGCGCGGCGAGTTTATCGACACTCAACATAATCAGCGGGGAAATGCCGACTTGGAAGCTCGACGGCACGACCGCAACTTACGGCGACCTCATCGTCACGGGCGTGAAGAGTTTGGACGGGCTTAAGCTCAGCGGAAAAATTTTGACGGTTTCAAAATCTTCTCTCGGCACGGACGACGTAAAAATTTCTGACGGATACACGCTCGCGCTCGCCGACGACGTAAGCACCCCGACGACCACAAAGAAATGGAGCCTCAGCAAAACCACGGCAAGTTATAAGCAGACGACCGCCGCCGGTTACACGTTGGCGGATAACTCGATCACTTACTCCGCGAAGGCGACGAAAACTTTGGTCACAGTCAAAGGCGTCACGAGTTTGGACGGGCTCAAGCTCAGCAAAAAAGTTGTGACGGTTTCGGCGGCGTCGCTGGGCACAAGCAACGTGACGATAAGTGACGGATATACGCTCGCGCTCGGCTCGGACGCGGCAAAGCCTTCGACCACGGGCAAGTGGAGCCTCAGCAAGACGACGGCAAGTTATAAGCAGACGACCGCCGCAGGTTACACGCTCGCCGACAACTCAATCACTTATTCGAAGAAGGCGACCGAAACTCTCGTCAAAGTCAAAGGCGTCACGAGTTTGGACGGACTCGCGCTGAAGAAAAAAGTTGTGACGGTCAGCGCGGCGTCGCTGGGCACAAGCAACGTGACGATAAGCGACGGATATACGCTCAAGCTCGGCTCGGATGTCACGAAGACTTCGACGAAGAAAGCTTGGAGCCTCAGCAAGACCACCGCCACTTACAAGCAGACGACCGTCGCAGGTTATTCGCTCACCGACAACGCGATAACTTACACAAAGAAAGCCGCGGAGAAGCTCGCGACCGTCAAGGGCGTGAACGACAAGAGCGGCTTGAAAGTCAGCGGCAAAACGATTAAGCTGGCGGGCGATTCATTGGCAAGCAAGGTGACTGTCAGCGGCGAATACACTTTCGACTTCGATTCCGATTTTAAAAACGCGACGATAATCGGCTCAAGCGACGACGACACAATCACCGTGCGCGGCAAAAAAGTTTCCGTCAAGGGCGGCGCGGGCGACGACACGATTAAAATTTTCGGCACGGGCACAATCGCGGGCGGCAAGGGCGATGACGTTTTCGTTTTCAAATCCGGCGGCGCGAACGTCATCACCGATTACGAAGAGGCGGACAAAATTTCTTTGGCGTCGGGCACAGCCAATGTCTCCGTGCGCGGCAAGGATGTCGTCTTCACCGTCGGCAGCGAAAAAATTTCTCTGACGGGTGCCGCCGGCAAGGACATAACTTACATTGAGGGCGGCGCGGAAAAAATTTACGAGAGCGCAATGAGCGGCATTGAGATGAACGCCAAAGAAACTTCGGCGAAACTCACAGTCAATTACACGGAAGATAAATTCGACGCGGCCGATTACGTCAGCTCGCTCGTCACGATTAACGCCGCTGAAGTTCCTCACTCGCTGACAATCCTGGGCAACAATAACAAGAACAAAATCACCGGCACGAGTGAGGACGACTACATTGACGGGAAAGCGGGCGGCGACACGATTTTGAGCGGCGCGGGTGACGATACACTCATTGGCGGCGCGGGTGCCGATACTCTTTCGGGCGGCGCGCACAATGATTCACTCTCAGGCGGCGCGGGCAATGACAGTCTCAACGGCGGCTCAGGCGACGACACGCTCTGGGGCGGCGCGGGCTCCGATACTCTCTTCGGCGGCGACGGCGAGGACCTTTTCATTTACAACGACGGCGAAGGCAAGGACATCATCAGCGATTACACTTCCGTCGACAAAGTCATTGTTTCCGGCAAAATCGAATCGCCGTCCGTCGACAGCGACGGCAACGTCACCTTCCAAATCGGCAGCGGTCAGCTCATCTTCCCCAACAGCTCCAACAAATATATTTACCTCCTCGACGACAAAGGCAACCAGCTGATGACTTACAAGCCCACGGTCAAATAATTTCCGCGCGAAAAATTTTTCGGTCGGTCGCAGAAAATTTTGCGGCCGGCTTTTTTTCGTGCCGAAAATATTTTATAATGCCAAAAAGTTTTTCAGCGCGTGAATGATTTGGAAAGGAGAATTTTTCATGGCGAACATAAACAACACCGCGAACGATACTTTGCTCAGCGGTACGAGCGGCAATGATTCCATTGAGAACAAAAGACATTGGGGCGTAAGTACCGAAAATGTGACAATCGACGCGGGCGCAGGCAACGATTCCATAAGCAACCACTTCGGCGCAAATATCTCGATAAACGCGGGCGCGGACAATGATTACATTTACAACATGGAAGGCTCCTCCGTGACTATCGACGCGGGTGCAGGCAACGACACTATCGCCAACGGCGGCTACGACATCATCTGGAATTGGCACGACGGTGGCTCCAACGTTTCAATCAACGCGGGTGCGGGCAATGATTACATTAGCAACTGGGGCTCCAACGTTTCAATCAGCGCGGGCGCGGGCAACGATTCCATTCAAAACAACGGCTCCAACGTCTTGTTCAATTATTCTTCGGACGACGGCAACGACACAATCTCCGGCTTCAACTCCACGAGCACGCTTTCGATTACGGGCGGCTCCTACTCCACACAAGTAAGTGGCAATGATTTGATTGTCATGGTCGGCAACGGAAAAATTACTCTGCTCAATGCAAGCTTGACCGCCAACAGCATTCACATAAACGACGAAACGATTACACTTGAACCTTTCGTAAAGCTCAGCGACAGCGGCGAGACAATTTATCCTACCAGAGATTCCATTTCCATTTTGGGCGGCGCGGGCGACGATTCAATTTACAACCGCGGCGACTCAGTGACAATCGATTCGGGCGCGGGCAACGATACAATTTCCAACGACGAGAGCTCCAACTCCTCAATCAACGCGGGCGACGGGAACGATTACATTTACAACAGCGGCAACAACGTCACAATCGATTCGGGCGCGGGTTACGATTCAATTTACAACGACTCCGGCGACTCTGCATTAATCAACGGCGGCGCGGTCAACGATACCATTCGCAACAACGGCGGAGACCGGGCGACGATAAACGCGGGCGCAGACAACGATTTAATTGCCTTGAACGACAGCGCCGAATTCAATGTTATTCTCTACACCGAAGGCGACGGCAACGACACAATCCGCGGCTTCAACTCCGACGACACGCTAAAAATTTCGGGCAGCTCCTACTCCACGCTCATTAAAGGCGACAATGTCATCGTCACGGTCGGTACGGGCAAGATTACTCTGCAGGGCGCGGCGAGCTTGTCGGCTGTCAATATCGATTTTGAAAAGACTGAATGGAAACTCAACGGCACGACCGCCACTTACGGCTCGCTCACGGTTAAGGGCGTGACGAGTTTGGACGGGATAAAACTCAACGGCACGACCGTCACCATCTCCGCCGCGGCTCTCGACAAAAAGAAAGTTACGGTCTCCGACGGATACAAATTAAAGCTCGGCTCCGACGTCACGAAAACTTCGACGAAAAAATCTTGGACACTCGACGGCACGACCGCCACTTACAAGCAGACGACAAACGCGGGCTACTCCCTCGTCGACAACGAAATTATTTACTCGAAGGCGGCGACGGAAAATTTAATCACAGTCAGCGGCGTGAAAAGTTTGGACGGGCTCAAGGTCAAGGGCACGACCGTCACCGTGACAAAATCTTCTCTCGGCACAAAAGACGTGACCCTAAGCGGCGACGGATATACGCTTGCCCTCGGCAGCACTGTGCCCGCCCCGACGACTGCCAAGGCGACCTACGCGAGCGGAAAATACAAAACCGCGGGCGTGAGCAAGGCGGGCTACTCTCTCGACGGCAACACAATCCGATACGTGGCGAAGGACATTAAAACGATAAAATTTTCGGGCGCGGACGACGACGCGACGGTTAAAAATTTTTATCTCAGCGGCAACGTCATGACGATTGGCAAGGCGGCTGTGAAAACCGATGGCACGGCTTTCAAACTTTTGACGGACGGATACAGCCTCAAGCTCGGCAAAGGCATGACTGCTTCCGCGACCGACGACGCCTGGACGCTCAGCAAGACCACCGCCAGACTCAAGCGCACGACCACCGCCGGCTACTCCCTCGACGACAACGCAATCACTTACATAAAAAAATCTTCAAAGACATTGGCGACTGTCAAAGGCGTCACGAGTTTGGACGGGCTTTCGTTAAGCGGAAAAATTTTGACGGTCAGCAAATCCGCACTCGGCACAAATGACGTTACAATCTCCGACGGATACGCCCTTGCCCTCGGTGATGATGTAAACGCTTCGACGACGAAAAAATCTTGGACGCTCAAAAATTCCACCGCGACTTACAAGCAGACGACGACCGCGGGTTACTCTCTTGACGATAACGAAATTATTTACTCGAAAAAATCTTCGTCGGTGCTCGCGACTGTCACGGGCGTCACGAGTTTTGACGGGCTCAGCCTCAGCGGAAAAATTTTGACGGTCAACGCGGCGTCCTTGGGCACAAGCAAAGTTACAGTCAGCGACGGATATACGCTCGCGCTCGGCGATGATGTGGACGCTTCGACGACGAAAAAATCTTGGACGCTCAAAAATTCCACCGCAACTTACAAGCAAACGACGGCCGCGGGCTACTCCCTCGTCGACAACGAAATTATTTACTCCAAAAAATCTTCAAAGACGCTGGCGACCGTCACGGGCGTCAACGACAAGAGCGGCCTAAAGGTCAGCGGCTCGACGATAAAACTTTCGGGCGACGCGCTCTCCCAAAAAGTTACCGTCAGCGGCGATTACACTTTCGATTTCGATTCCGATTTCAAAAACGCAACGATAAGCGGCTCCTCCTCCGACGACACAATCATTGCCCGCGGAAAAAATATTTTTGTCACGGGCGGCGACGGTGCGGACGTGTTCGCGCTGAAGTCAACGGGCACAATCGGCGATTACGAATCGGAAGATAAAATTTCTCTGACAGGCGCGGCGGACATTTCAACCGACGGCAACGACTTAATCTTCAACAAAAAAATCACCGTGGCGGGCGCGGCGGACAAAGTTGTAACTTACATTGAAGGCGGCGTCGAAAAAATTTTTGAGCCCGAAGAGAACGACGCCGTTCAATACAACGCGGCAGGCACGGCTGTCACGCTCACCGCCAACTACTCGGAAGATTTTTTCGTGGCCAACGACACGCTCGTGACAATCGACGCCTCGACAGTCAACCAAGAGATAAATATCGTCGCAAACAAAAAAGCCAACAGCATTGTCGGCAGCGAGGAGGACGACACGATTGACGGCGGCGCGGCAAAGGACACGATTCGCGCGGGCGACGGCAGCGACCAAATCTTCGGCGGCAAAGGCAACGACAAACTCTTCGGGGGCGCGGGCTCGGACAGCTTGTGGGGCGGGCTGGGCGAAGACACCCTGACCGGCGGCAAGGGCTACGACGTTTTCATTTACAGCGACGGCGACGGGCGCGACCTCATTACCGACTACGAACCCGACGTCGACAGGATTATGATTCTTTCGGGCAAAGTGGAAAACCCGACGACCGACACCGACGGCAACGTCACCTTCAGGGTCGGCGACGGACAAATCGTCATCGCGGACGGCGCAAGCAAATACATCGAACTCTACGACAGCTCCGGAAACAACTTGACACAAAAATATATCCCAAGGTAATTTGACGCCGCAAGGTGTTCCTAACTCCTAACTCCTAACTAAAAAGACGCCGCAAGCCCCAAGGAAATTATTGTTGACGTAAAAAACTTTTCTTGATACAATACGCCGCAGGGGAGAAAAATTTTTTTCCGTTTCGCTTAATGTTTCGTGACAGATTGACGATAAAATTTCAAATGAAATGAGCTGAGCAAGACTGCGGCGACTCGTTACGCGTGCGAGGCGCAGTGCCCGACGACGGTCGGGTCGGCAGCAAGTCTCGTTCGTTTGGCGGCGGAAAGGAAACCGTCGGCTAAGGAAAAACTTTTCTAGGAAAGATCAAGGAGGAAATTATTATGGCAATGGTAGTAAAGAACAACATGAGTGCCGTCCGCACTCTCAATACCCTCAACGCCAACACCAGCGCATTGCAGAAAAGCTTGCAGAAAGTTTCCAGCGGCATGAAAATCAACAGTGCGCAGGATGATGCTTCGGGGTACGCTATCTCCGAGCGCATGCGCGTTCGTATCCGTTCTCTCGATCAGGCTAACCAGAACACCCAAAACGACTCCAGCTTGATGAAGACCGCAGAAGGTGCCGTCGGCAACACCGTCGAAATTCTCCGCGCCCTTAAGGAAAAGGCAATCAACGCCGCCAACGACTCCAACACCGACGAAGATCGCCAGACCATTCAAAAAGAAATCAACCAGTTCATCGACCAAATCGACGACAATGCTCTTGTCCAGTTCAACGGCAAGTATCTTATCGACGGCTCGAAGAACAACGCAACCATCAGCTCCCAGACAATCCTGCTCAACCAGAGCTTGGAAAAGGCCACCAGCGACACCAGCGCCCTGACGGATTTGAGGAACCGCGCGGGTGACTCCCTCAGCATCCAGACGACCGACAAGTATCAGGTTTCTTGGGTTCAGAACGGTGTCATCCACACGACGAGCGGTGCTGTGGGAACGAACGCCCTGTCCGCCATCCTGAATATCAACGACGACAGCAATAATCAAGTCGCGGGCATCCAGAGGGCAGACAGCACGGGTCTCATTAAGACCTTGGGCGATTTGACCTACAAATCCTACAACGCGTCCTTTGCTTACACAAACGAGTCTTCCTCTGCGTATACCTACAGTGAAACATACTTCTCGACTTACAATGAAGGTGCCGGTATTACAGCTCCTTGTTTCTCCACTGCAAAGTGGAGTGCGGAGTTGGCGGCAAAAAATACTCACTCTTCTTCCGTTACCAGCGGAACGGTTGCTGCGTGGAAATATGAATCCAGCCCGACGACCGGTTTGGACAAGTTCGAAAAAGCTGTCTACACCCCGGACAAGACGGAAGGTTTGGCTGTCTCCGCCGCTAAGAGAGGCGTCGACGGTCAGCTCTCCGGTTTGACCATCAGCATCTTGGACCAGGACGGCAACGTCAAGAAGGCAGCAAACGCGGCTCTCGACCAGTTCAAGCAGTATCAGCGCGCAGAGAACAAGACGGGCGACATGTCCTTGAACTTCCACATCGGCTCCGAGGCCAACGTGGCAATCAAAGTCGGCATGAGCGATATGCGTTCGCAGGCATTGGGCTTGAAGGGCTCGGACGGCACCAGAATTGACGTTTACACCAAAGAGCACGCCAACGCCGCAATCAACGTCATTGAGAACGCGTTGACCAAGGCTCTTGACCAGCAGACTACAATCGGCGCAATCGAAGCGCGTCTCGAATACACCAGCACCAACCTCACGACTTCCAGCGAGAATGTCCAGGCGGCAGAGTCGACGATTCGCGATGCTGATATGGCCAAGGAAATGACCAACTACACGAAGAGCAACGTCCTTTTGCAGGCGGCTCAGGCGATGTTGGCTCAGGCAAACCAGAACAGCTCGGCAGTCCTCAGCTTGCTCCAGTAAGATTAAACGCGTCCGCTCGGGGCGCATGTTGTTCGATACTAAAAAAGAGTTCGTCGATTTCGGTCGGCGGACTCTTTTTTTTAATTAGGAATTAGGAATGAGGGGGCGTCGTTCTCGTTG
Organism: Selenomonadaceae bacterium; assembly: GCA_017527075.1. Lineage (GTDB taxonomy): Bacteria > Bacillota > Negativicutes > Selenomonadales > Selenomonadaceae > Quinella. Next base: position 122,301 of record JAFXQM010000008.1, on the reverse strand, counting down.
GTTAAGCAAAAGGACGCAAAGTCAACTGAGGCCGGCGCGGGGGCGTCCCCTCTTTATCAAGAGTGGGCACGCAGAACCCGTCCTCAATGCTTTTGCTCGTCGCGCTCATCGGGCTGATAAATGACTTTTATTTTTTGAATCAACTTTCTCTTTGCTTGTCCAAAGAGAAAGTTGCAAAGAGAAAGGACACCTCGCGGGGGCGGCTCCTCGTACACGGTTTGAACGTTAAGGTTACCCGCGGCTGAGAGTGCCCGCTGTTTTCACATCACGTGAAAAACGCGGGCGGCCGCCCGTCCATGGGCGGCCTCAACTTCTGCGGCTTTAAAATTTTATCCGAGCAGCTCCAAAAATTTTTTCTCAAGCAGGCGACAATATTTCATCGGGTCGAGGGCGGGCGAGTCCAAAAACATTTGCCGCAAATTTCTGTGGAGGGCGTCGAGGAAATCTGTGTCGCGGGCGAGGGCGACGGCGGTGTTTATGTAAGCCTCAACCGAATCGACAGCCAAATCCTCCAAGCCGACGCTCGTCAAAATACTTTTCCCGAAACGAGTCGAACGCCGCGCACCGTAAAAGCTTATGACGGGCACGCCCATGTAAAGCGCGTCGAGGGTCGTGGCACCTCCAACGTAAGGATATCCGTCCAGCATGATGTCAATCTTGCTTATCGCGTCGAAGTAATCGGGGACGGCGGGGCGGAAGATGACTCTGTCCATGTCGCAGCCGAGAGCTTTGAGCGTGTCGTAAAGTTCGTCGACGCAGCGGTTGCTGATAAATTCCTGCGCGCGCATTAAAAGTTTTGCGTTGGGCACGCGATTCAAAATCTCCGTCCAAATCGCCAGCATCTCGTCGGTCATCTTCGAGTAACGGCAAATCGTCCCGAAAGTCACGAAACCGTTCTCAACACAGGCCGCGCCCGTGGAGGCAGCCAAATCTTCTCGGCGGGCGTAAGAAAATTGCGCGGGCATGTAAAGAAGTTTTTCGCTGAAAAATTTTTCGTGCGCGCCGGGCGGGTCGAGCACTTCGTCGGTGAGGAAATAATCAATCGCCTTGGAGCCGGTCGTCGACATGTAACCGAGTCCGCAGATTTGAACGGGCGCGGGTCGATAAGCCAGCGCGGGCAGAGCGTTCAAGCCCGTGTGCCCCGCCAGGTCGAAGGCAATGTCAATTTCGTCGTCGTGAATTTTTTTCGCGAGCTCCTCGGCGGAAAGTTTTTGAACGTCGACGAAGTGTTCCACAGCTTTGCGGTAAAGCTCCGTGTACTCGTCGTCCTTTTTATTTTTGCTGTAACAAGTGATTTCAAATTTGCTGCGGTCGTGGCAGGAGATGAAACCGAACGTGACAGCGAACGCCGCGTGGTGACGGAAGTCGCCCGAAATGTAAGCGACGCGAATTCTTTCGTGGCGCGCGTGATAAGTCGTGAAGGGTTTGAGGTCGTCGAAAAATTTTTGGTAATCGAAGTGAAAGGCGGTCATGTCCTCGTTGGAGATGTCAAGGAAGTGGAGGCCGAGAAGAATCGCTTCGTAAACTTCAAGGCAGCGCGCCTCGTCGTCGATGAGTTCAAAGGCGCGTTTGTCGTTGTCCACGGCCTCGGCGTGCCGGCGGTTGTCGTGGGCATAACCCGCCATCTTCTTGTGGCATTCGGCGATAAAATCTTTCGGATAATTTTTTTCCGCACCGGCGGGCGAGTAAATGTAATCGAGCGTCGCGCGCATCATTTCGTAAGCACCGCGGTTGTCGTTGAGCAGGTGACGGCGGTCGGCAATCGTCAGCAAAAGTTTCGCGTCGATTTTCGATTTGCATTGCGCGGCGAGTTCGGAGTAGTAAAGCGTGCGTTTGAAGTCGAAGCGGCTTTCAAAGTTGCTCTCGCCGAGTTCATTTTCCAGCGGCACATATTCCAAGGCGCGCGCGATAAATTTTTCGGCGAGCTCCTCGGTGACGGGCGCGGGCTCCTGCGGGAAATCGGGCAGGGGTTCATTGGCGAGCCACGCGCTGAAAATTTTTTCGTAAGCCGCCTCAATCTCGCCCATGTAAATCGTGTCGTTCATGACGGGCGACTCTTCCATCTTCCTGCGAATCGTCAGATGATATTCGCGGAGGCGTTGGCGGTCGTTGGCAAGGGCGACGGCCTTTTGAAAATATTCTTCCTCACTGAAGGCGCAAAGCTCACCCAAGCCGATGTTCATGAGAAGCGAATAACCGAAGCGCGAGTTGTGCCGTTCGCCGACGAGAGTGATGACGGGCACGCCCATGTAAAGCGCGTCGCAGGTCGTGCCGCCGCCGGGGTAGGGGAAAGTGTCCAGCGCGATGTCCGCCCGCTCGTAACAGCGAACGTAATCTTTGGAGGAAGGCTCCATGTCCACGCGCATGAGGTCAATGCCCGCCGCCCGAATTCGTTCGCGCGCGAAGTTGAAACTTTCTTCGGCGTCGAAGGCAGAAGTTTTCAGGTAAAGGCGCGAGTCGGGCACCGCGTCCAAAATTTTTTTCCAGAGGGCGAGCATCTCGTCGGTCACCTTCGTGAAGGCGTTGAAGCTGACGAAAGTCACGTAACCGGCTTTGGTGCAGGGCGCGGGCGCAACAGGATGTTGCAGGTCGTGCCACTCGTAACAAAAGTGACTGTGTTGGAGGCGCAGAATTTTTTCCGTGAAAAATTTTTCGTTGAGGCCTTCGGGGTCTGTGAACTTGTCCGCCAAAAAATAATCCACCGCATTGAGCCCCGTCGAGTCAAAGTAACCGATGCCCGAAATTTGAATCGGCGCGGGCTTGCGCGCCAAGACGGGCAGAGAATTTTTCCGCGTGTGCCCCGCCAAGTCAAACAGGATATCAATCTCGTCCTCCATGATCTGCGCGGCGACCTCGTCGGCTTTCTTGTTCAAAATATTTCGGAAGGCGTCGACTCTCTCTTTGAAGCGCGCGGTGATTTTGTCCTCGGCGTTGTTCGCGTAAAGAAAAACTTCAAAGCGAGTTTTGTCATAACTCACGAAAAGATGGAGGCTGAAGTACGCGACGACGTGAAAGCGGATGTCGCCCGAAATGTAACCGACGCGAATTTTTTTGTGGGCGGCGTGTTTCTTGCGATTGTGTTTGAAGCGCGGAACGTGCGCGAAGTATTTGTTGAAGGCGCGAGTCACCTCGAAAATTTCTTCGCGGCTGAAATTGAGGCTGTGCATGTCGAAAAGATAATTGTTGTGGTCAGTCACGCGCATGTTTTTCAGCTGTTCGAAGCTTGGAAAATTTTTTTGAGAGGAAAGATCCAGCCGCATGTTGTGTTCGGAATATTTGAGCGCATTCTCGATTGAGCCCATTTCGCGATACGCCTGCCCCAACAAATTGTAAAGCATCATCGCCGCCAAAGAATCGCCGTCGTCGTCCATGGCGAGTGCTTGGCGGATAACTTTTATGGTCTGCGAATAATTTTTTTTGAGGAAGTGGTAACGGGCGCGCAGCATGACGCGATACCTCGACGGCGGAAAATTTTCTTCCAAATAATCCAAAACCATTCCCGTGTTTTCTGCCAACGAACAGTAAATGCAAAACGAAGCGACTCTTTCAAAAGGCTCGGGCTCGTCGGGTTTCAGGTCAAAAATTTTTGCGGCAACCTTCAAACCCGTTTCCATATCGTGAGTGACTTCGAAGCAATGAATCAGCTCGTCGGTCAGCCGAGAAACTTCGCGGCGTTTTTCTTCGGGCGTGAGGACAATTTTTTTCTGCCACTCGTCAATCAAACGGCGGGCGGCGTTTACTTTTTCCTCGTCGAAGTTCGTCGACTCGAATTGCTCGCCGTAATTTTTAAATTTCTCCAGCGCGCGATTCATCTCGGCAACTGCCTCGCAATAATTTTCTTTGCGCGCAAAACAATCGGCAAGCTTTGCGGAAAATTCGGGCACAAGCGGGTAACGCTCGACCGCCAGCTTGGAAAACTCAAAGCACTCCTCGAAGCGCGACGGATTTTTTTCCAGGCACTCAATCAAAAGACGAATGGGACGGTTCGACGGATTTTTTCTCGCGCCCAAGTCAAGCCGCGCAAATTTTTCGACGTTCGCCCAATCCTCCAGCCCGTAATAAGCGTCGGCAAGGTAAGCGTAAATTCTTTCGGGCTTGTCGGTGGTCGCCAGCTCCTCCAGCAAAAGTTTCAAATTTCTTTCCGCCTTGGCGCGGCTTATCGTCGACGAATAACCCGTGTGATTGAGCGTGAGCAACTTGGCGGGAGCCGCGGTGAGTGTCAAGAGTTCCTCGCCCAAAAAAACGTCCTCGTGAATTTTTCCGACGTAATGAACGTTCGGCGCGTTTTGAAAAATTCTGAGCACATAACTCGCGTTGATGACCGCGTTGCCTTTGTCCGCGTCGACGTTGACCCATTTGACACTGAGCCCCTGCGCCTTCGCCTTGAGCGCGAGTTTGATGACGGCTCGGAGATTTTTCGCGCAGCCGTCCACGAAATATTCGTCGGCGTCGAGGAAGACAATCCAATCGCCCGTCGCCTCTTTGAGTGCAACATTGCGGGGCGTGGAGAAATCATTTTGCCACGGCTCGTGAAAAATTTTTGCGCCGAAATTTTTTGCAACGTCAATCGTTGAATCAGTCGAGCCGGTGTCGACGACGACAATTTCGTCGACGAACTTTGCCACGCTCTCCAGCGAGCGGCGCAAATCTTCGGCGGCGTCCTTCACGATGTAACACGCGGAAATTTTTATTTTGCTGACTTTCTTCTGTTTGCGTTTCGCCAAAACTTTTTCCTCCCGAAAATTTTTCCGTCATTGTACAACGGGCAAAAAAAAAATTCCACAGCCGCGCAGGGGTTGCCCCGTCTTTTTCAAGAGTGGGCACGCAGAATCTTTCCTCAATGCTTGGGACGCGTTCTGCTCGTCGGGCTGAGAAAAATTTTTTGTCTGTTGAAACTTACTTTTCTTTTGCTCACCCAAAAGAAAAGTAAGCAAAAGAAAAGGGAGCCTCGCGGGGGCGGCTCCTCGTACACGGTTTGGAGGTTGAAGTAATCCGTGCTCGGTGTTGCCCGCTGAGAAAACATCACGTTTTCTGCGCGGGCGGCCGCCCGTCCATGGGCGGCCTCTTTTGTTCAGCTGCCGCCCGCCAGTTCGACGGCGAGCTTTGCATTTTGTCGGGCGAGGGCGTTGAGTTCCTTGAGCAATTTGTCGTCGGGAAGATTTTTGTGTTCGGAAAATTTTTTCAGTGTCGCGTCGAAAATTTTGTCGGCAGAAACGTCAGCCATATTGCCCAGCGGTTTGTCGCCGATTGAATCGAGGAAGCGTTCAATCTTCGGGTCGTAAGAAATGCCGAGCATGGGCACGCCCATGACGCCCGCGAAAATCAGCGCGTGGAGTCGGACGCCGATTAACAAATCCATGCAGCCGACGAGACTCAAAATTTCTTGCGTCGTGAATTCCTCTTCAAAGACGACACACTCCTCTTGCATGAGTTCGGCGGTCGACACGGCGGAGCGAATGTCTTCGGGAAATTTCATCGGGATAAAAATAATTTTCGCGCCCGTCGCCCGGATAATTCGGTCGAGAGCCGCGGCGAGTTCGGATTGAAATCTTCCCCAGCCGAGCCAGTGACGAACGGCCACGCCGATAAATTTTCCGTCGGATTTTTTTGCGCCGTGGTGCGTGAGAATTTTTTCGCCGATGTCGAGGGACACGGGTCGAATGGCGAGGACGGGGTCGGCTGTGCAAAAAATTTTCGGGCGAGTGATTTTGAGCCGCGACAATTCTTCGAGCGAGCCGCGGTCACGGACGGTGATGAGGTCGACGCGGTTTACGATTAAGTTCATGAGCTTGTGCGCCAGGAAGCCGCGAATCGGACCGATTCCTTGCGCGTAAAGCATGACTTTGCGTCCGAGGGCAAGCGCAAAAAAAATTATCGCCAGATAATAGTAAAGACTGCGACCGCTCGTCACGTTCTGCAAGAGTGAGCCGCCGCCGCTTATCAGCAAATCCGCCGCGCGAATTTTTTTTATGATGGAAAAAATATCCGGCATGGGCACCGCGTCGACGTTGTGGCGTCGCTTTGTGTATTCGGGGTTGAGCGAGATGACCGTCACTTGCAAGTCGGAAACTTCCTCGCGCAACACTTCGAGCATAGCCGCGAGCATTGCTTCGTCGCCGCCGTTCTTCGAGCCGTAGTAGCCGGAAATTACAATCTTCATTTCAAGTAATCATTCCCAATTCCTAATTCCTCATTTCTCATTGCTTATTCTGCCCGCGGCGCAATTCCCCTGCTTGCGTCCCTTCGAGCCGAATGTTAGAATGGCGGCGAAGGAGATGATTAACTTGACTAAAAAAATTTTTGCGGCATTGCTGATGATGTCACTTTTGCTCAGCGGTTGCGCTGACGATTCGGTGGCCGTTGATGATTCTCCAAAGACTGCGCAGGCGTCGCCCGTCGCCAAAAATATTCCGAACTTCTCCGCCAAGACGATTACGGGCGAGACAGTCACGAACGAAATTTTTGCGGCGAAGAAAATTTCCATCGTGAACATTTGGGGGACGTTCTGCCCGCCGTGTATCGGAGAGATGCCCGAACTCGGAGAGATGGCACGTTCGTTGCCCGCCGACGCGCAGATAATCGGATTGGTCTGTGACGCCTCGGAAAATTCCGTGCAGATTCAAAAGGCGTTGCAGATAACGCAGGAGGCGCGCGCGGATTTTGTGAACATAATTCCCGACGAACAGCTGCTGAAATTCATGGAAGGGGTCGAAGCGGTTCCGACGACGATTTTCGTCAACAGCAAGGGCGAAGTCGTCGGCAAGGCTGTTATCGGCGCGGACGTTGCGGCGTACAAAGATGAGCTTGAAAAACTTCTCGGCAACTGATTGGCTCGTTGCTTTGATTGGACGTGTAAAAATTTTTTGTCTGTTGAAACATACTTTTCTTTTGCTCACCCAAAAGAAAAGTATGCAAAAGAAAAGGGAGCCTCGCAGGGGCGGCTCCTCGTACACGACTCGGAGGTTGAGGTTACCCGCGGCTCGGTGTTGCCCGCTGCGAAGACATCACGTCTTCGGCGCGGGCGCGGCCGTCATCCATGACGGCCTCAAGTTTCGTCAGCGCGGCGCGGCGAGTCTTCGGCTGATAATTTTTTTTGCGGGCGCGGCGATGATTTTCTTCGGCGTGGCGCGCGGCGAGTTGCAAATTATTTTTAACAAAGCGTCGCGCGTTTGCCTTGAGTGTATCGGGCTTGGCTGATGAGGCGGCGATTGATTCAACTGGCGGCGACGCTGCTGACGAATCCTCACGCGACAAATTTTTTCAGCGGCAGACTTTATCGCGGCGAGCTGAAAAATTTTTGTGCGCCGGGTTTGAATTGCTGGTCGTGCCCCGCGGCGACAGTGAGCTGTCCGATTGGCGCGTTGCAAGCTGTCGGGGGCGCGGGCGGAAAATTTTCTTTTTACGCGGCGGGCGTCACGATTTTAATCGGATTAATTCTCGGTCGGGCGGTCTGCGGCTTTTTATGTCCGTTCGGTTTGATTCAGGAGCTGCTGAATAAAATTCCGTCGCCGAAAATTTCTCTGCCGAAAAAATTTTCGCGCGTGAAATATTTTCTGCTGATAATCTTCGTGCTGATTCTGCCGGTCGCGACGAAATTCGGGGAGCCGACGTTTTGCGAATACATTTGCCCCGCCGGCACATTGGAGGCGGGCTTGCCGTTGCTCGCCACCCACGAAGAATTTCGGAGCGTGCTCGGAAATTTATTCGCGCTGAAGATTTCAATTTTGCTAGCCGTGATTTTTTTGTGCGTGCTCGCCCACAGATTTTTTTGTCGCGTGATGTGTCCGCTCGGCGCGATTTACGGGCTGATGAATAAGTTCAGCTTCTTCCAACTCAATTACGCCGCTGAAAAATGTGTCGGCTGCGGGCGTTGTAAAAAAATTTGCCCGCTCGAACTCGACCCGACGAAAGATTTTTCTTCCGCCGAATGCGTTCGTTGCGGGCGTTGCGAAAAAATTTGTCCGACGGGCGCGCTGACTCAATCGATAATCGCGCCGCCCAAAACTTCCTCGCCGTCGTAAAAGACAATCGATTGCCCCGCCGTGATTGCGCGTTGCGGGTCGGAAAATCCGACGTGCAAAAAATTTTTCTCCTCGGCGACGGTGCATTCGGTCACGCGTGCGCCGTAACGAATCTTCGCGCTTAAAATTTTCGGGAGCGTCGGTTTGTAAATCCAATGAGCGTCGCGGGCAGTCAAAGTCTTTGAAAAAAGTTTTTCGTTCGCGCCGACGACGACACGTTGCTTGGAAACGTCGAGGCGCAGGACGTAAAGCGCGTGCGCGGCGGCGATGCCCAAACCTTTGCGCTGACCGATTGTGTAATTGGCGACGCCGCTGTGGCTGCCCAAAAATTTTCCGTCCGCGTCGACAATCTCTCCCTCCTGCAGTGCTTGAGCGTCGGGCGCGCGGGCGGCGATGAAACTTTTGTAATCGTCGTCGGGCACGAAGCAAATTTCTTGGCTGTCGGGTTTGCGGGCGACGGGCAAATTTTTTTCTTCGGCAAGCGCGCGCGTCTCGGCCTTGGAAAAATCTCCGAGCGGCAAAATAATTTTCGCGAGCTTTTCCGCCGTCAAGTTATACAACACATACGATTGGTCTTTCTTGAGGTCGACGGCCTTTTTTAATTTGAATCGCCCGTCCTCAAAAATAATCCGCGCGTAATGACCCGTCGAAAAAAAATCCGCGCCCAAATCTTTTGCGAAGTCGAACAGCGCGCCGAATTTTATTTCGCGGTTGCAACGGACGCAAGGGTTGGGAGTTCGTCCGCGCAAATATTCTTCGACGAAATAATTTTCAACCGCGTCATGAAAAATTTTTCTGAAGTCCGCGACGTGATGATTTATGCCGAGGTGCCGACAAACTTTTTCGGCGTCGGAAATATTTTTATCGTCGTCGCCGAGGAGCATGGTCACTCCGAAAACGTCGAAGCCGCGCTCAATCAAAAGTGCCGCGGTCAACGAGCTGTCAACGCCTCCGCTCATGGCCACGGCAATTTTTTTGTTCAAATAAATCACTCCTTAAGCTTCACGGTCAAGGCGCGGCTTGGGGGTTTCGTAAACGTCGGTGTGCAGGAATTCGCTCTTGATGACGTCGTTGCCGCTGTACCAGACGCGATAAATCGACGGAGACATATCGGAGCCTTCGCGTTCGATGGCAATGTTCGCGCCGCCGAGGTCAGCCTTTGTGCCGAGGACGTAAACGCTGAGCGTCGAGCCGTAAGCTTCGGCGATGAGGTAAACGTTGTGCTGCAGGTCGTTGCGGAATTTAAAATCAAGATAACCGTCGGCGACGGTAGCATCTCTGCCGGGCGCGACGTAAGTTGATTGATAAAAGTGCGGCGTGCGTTCGGTCGGCGTGAGACCCGCGAGGAGCACTGCGTTGTAAAGAGTGGAGCTGACTTGACAGACGCCTCCGCCGTAATCTTCGGCAGGCCGCCCGTTTATGATGACACCCGCGACTTTATAACCCGCGTCCCAAGTTCTCTCGCCCACCGTGTCGTTGAAAGAGAACGTCCACGACGGCTTGACGATTTTGTCGGAGATGGCACCGGCCGCGAGCCAAATATTATCGCCGCGGTCGCCGGGGTAATAATAAGTGCTGTACGTGCCGAGAACCGAATCAATGCTGGCGATGTCCTCTGTCGTTATGAACGGTTGAATCTCTTCGGGCTTCAATTCAATCGCGCCCGTCGGCAAGTTGAGCGTGGTCAGCGGGTCTTTCAAATTGGCGGCAAGCTCTTGAGTGTTCAGTTTCTTTCCAATAACGCCGGGAATTTTTTCAATCATGTCGCCGGAAAATCTGCAGACGGCGTTGACGGGGTCGCGGTCAATCTTCGCGGCGATTTCGGAAAGTTTTTCTTCGAGCAGAGCCGAATCGTATTGCGCGTCGAGATGAACGTTGCGCCCGTTGAGAATGCATTTAATCTGTTCGTTGAAGTTGCCGAGCGTCGAGCCGCCGCGTCCGTAACTGAAAGCCTCGCGCGTGGCCTTGTCGACGAGAGGAGTCAAAGCAATTTCTTCGGGCGTGATGATGAACTCCTCGCCCTCGTAACGGAACTTGAGCGCGTGAATTTTTTGCGCGGCGACGTTCGTGAAAAATTTTTCCGCGCCCGCAGCAGTCATGCCGCCGATTGGTTTTCCTTCCGCGCGCACGCCCGCAACGATTTCATTGCCGCTTGCCACGGAGCTCGTGACGGCCAACGAGCCGACTCCGACAGCCGCAACCGTCGCCGCCGCGATTGCCGCCAACTTTGTCGAGAGAAAATTTTTTAGGTTGAACTTTTCCACTTCAGAAGTCTCCACAAAAATTTCGCCTCCATTTTTTATTCAGTCTATTATAACCGAAAAAAATTTTTTATCAATGAATTTCGCAGCAGAAATTTATCGGGCGATTCGGAGGCGTCGACAGCCGTTTATCAAAGCATTATGAATAAAAATGTTCCGAAAATTTTGTTGACACTCAAAAGCTTTTGGTGTAACATATCGCACAGTTGAGGCTTGTTTCTAAAGAGTTTCATACAGGTTTCTACAGAGTAGAGGGAGGTATTTTTAATGGCTGTTAAAGTTGCTATCAATGGTTTTGGACGTATCGGTCGTCTCGCGTTCCGTCAGATGTTCGACGCTGAGGGCTACGAAATTGTCGCTATCAACGATTTGACCAGCCCGGCAATGCTCGCACACCTGCTCAAATACGATACCGCACAGGGCGGCTATGCAGGCAGAATCGGCGAAGGCAAACACACTGTTGAATCCCACGACGGCGAAGGCGAAGACAACTACATCGTCGTTGACGGCAAGAAGATTATCATCTACAAAATCCCGAACGCGGCTGAAATTCCGTGGGCAAAACACGACGTCGATGTCGTTCTGGAGTGCACGGGCTTCTACACCAGCAAAGCCAAAGCAGAGGCTCATCTGAAGGGCGGCGCAAAGAAAGTTGTCATCTCGGCTCCTGCGGGCAATGATTTGCCGACCATCGTTTACAACGTCAACCACAAGACCCTCACCCCCGACGTCAAAGTCCTGTCGGCTGCGTCCTGCACCACCAACTGCTTGGCTCCCATGACCCAGGCTCTGCACAACCTCGCTCCCATTCAGAGCGGCATCATGGCCACCATTCACGCTTACACCGGCGACCAAATGATCCTCGACGGCCCGCAGCGTAAAGGCGACCTCCGCCGTGCCCGCGCAGGCGCATGCAACATCGTCCCGAACAGCACCGGCGCAGCAAAAGCTATCGGCTTGGTTATCCCCGAACTCAAAGGCAAACTCATCGGCGCGGCTCAGCGCGTCCCGACCCCGACCGGCTCGACCACCCTGCTCTTCGCGGTTGTCAAAGGCGAAGTCACCAAAGAGCAAATCAACGAGGCCATGAAGGCTGCTGCCAACGAATCCTTCGGCTATTGCGAAGAACAAATCGTTTCCAGCGACATCATCGGCATGAAGTTCGGCTCGCTCTTCGACGCAACCCAGACCATGGTCAGCCCCATCGGCGACGGCAACACTCTCGTCCAAGTCGTTTCTTGGTATGACAACGAGAACTCCTACACCAGCCAAATGGTTCGCACGATTAAGTACTTCGCTGAACTGAAGTAATTTTCTCGGCAACTGAACACACGCTTAAGAAATCTGACGGCTCGGCTCTTCGTCAATGTTGAGCCGAGTCGTTTTCCGTTTAGGGGCGGCTCGTCCCCTCTTTCTCAAGAGTGGATTCGCAGAACCTGTCCTCATTGCTTGGACTCGTCGTGCTCAGCGGGCTGAAGAAAAATTTTTGTCTGCTGAACCTTCTTTCTCTTTGCTTGCCCAAAGAGAAAGAAGCAAAGAGAAAAGGCACCTCGCGGGGGCGTCGGGTCGTTCGCGGCTCGGCGGTTAAGGTTACCCGTGCCGCTCGTGCCCGCTGAATTCGCGTCACGCTCATTACGCGGGCGGGGCGCGCGTCCATGCGCGCCTCTTGTTCGCGGCTCATTCAGATTCGTTAAGTTTTAGATTTTTTGGGGAGGTTTTCTGATGGATAAGAAAAACATTCGCGACATCAACTTGAAGGGCAAAAAGGTTTTCGTCCGCGTGGACTTCAACGTGCCCATGGACGAGAATCAGAACATCACCAACACCAAGCGCATTGACGCGACCATCCCGACGATTAACTACCTGCTCGAACAGGGCGCGGCGGTTATCCTCGCCTGCCACGTCGGACGCCCGACCGAAGCGCGCGAGCCCAAATTCTCCACCAAACCCATTGCCAAGAAACTCGAAGAGATTATCGGCAAAGAAGTCAAATGGGCGGAAGACTGCGTCGGCGAACCCGCCGAGAAAGCAGCCGCCGCTCTCCCGCCCGGCGAAATCCTTTTGCTTGAGAACCTTCGCTATCACAAGGAAGAAAAGAAAAACAATCCGAAGTTCGCGAAACAACTCGCGGCTCTCGCGGATATCGCCGTCGACGATGCGTTCGGTGTCTCTCACCGCGCTCACGCCTCCAACGTCGGTATCACTCACTTCCTCGAAACCGCGTCGGGCTTCCTCATGGAAAAGGAAATCAACTACATCGGCAAGACCCTTGAGAATCCCGCGCGCCCGTTCGTCGGCATTATCGGCGGCGCGAAAGTCTCCGACAAAATCGGCGTCATCAGCAACATGATTGACAAGGTCGACACGATCATCATCGGCGGCGGCATGGCTCACACCTTCGACAAGGCAAAAGGCTACGAAGTCGGCACCTCGCTCCTGGAAGCGGACAAAGTCGAACTCGCCAAAGAATTGCTCGAAAAAGCTGAGAAGAAGGGCGTCAAAGTCATTCTGCCCGTTGACCTCGTCGTTGCAAACAAATTTGCTCCCGACGCCGAATTCAAAACTGTTCCCGTTGACCAGTGCCCCGCAGATTGGATGGGTCTCGACAGCGGCGAAAAGACTTCCGAAGAATACGTCAAGGCTCTCGAAGGCGCGAAGACGATTATTTGGAACGGACCGATGGGCGTCTTTGAATTTGATAACTTTGCAAAGGGCACGCTCGCCGTTGCCAAGGCTGTGGCGGACGCGACCGAGAAAGGTGCAATTTCAATCGTCGGCGGCGGTGACTCGATTGCGGCTCTGAAGAAGACCGGCCTCGACGCAAAAATTTCTCACATCTCCACGGGCGGCGGCGCAACCCTCGAATACCTCGAAGGCAAAGTTCTGCCCGGCATCGACGCGATTGACGGCGTGGGTCGCACTCCGATTATCGCGGGCAACTGGAAGATGAACAACACGATTAAGGAAGGCGTCGCACTCGTCGAAGAGTTGATTCCGCTCGTCAAGAACGCAAACTGCCGCGTCGTCGTTGCGCCCACTGCCACGGCTCTTGCCGCAGTCTCCAACGCTGTTGCCGGCACGAACATTCACGTTGCCGCGCAGAACGTGCACTGGGAACCCAAAGGCGCATACACCGGCGAAATTTCCACGGGCATGCTCAACGAAATTAACGTTGATTACGTCGTCCTCGGTCACAGCGAACGCCGCGACTACTTCGGCGAAACCGACGAAGGCGTCAACAAGAGAGCAAAGGCTGCGTTCAACGCGGGCATCACTCCGATTATCTGCTGCGGCGAGTCCCTTGAGATTCGTGAGGCGGGCACGTACATTGATTTCGTCACCGGACAGATTGACAAAGACCTCGACGGATTCACTCCCGCGGAAGTTAAAAAACTCGTCATCGCTTACGAACCGATTTGGGCTATCGGCACCGGCAAGACCGCGACCTTCGAACAGGCTGAGGAAGTCTGCAAAGCCATCCGCGAATGTGTCGCCAAGAAATTCGGTCAAGAGGCGGCGGACGCGATTCGCATTCAATACGGCGGCTCCGTCAAACCCGCGACGATTAAAGACCTCATGAAGCAACCCAACGTTGACGGCGCACTCGTCGGCGGCGCGAGCCTCAAAGCTCCGGACTTCAGCGCGATTGTAAATTTCTGAGCAACGACTAAACCGAACACTTTCTAGGGGCTGTTGGCAAATTTTAACAGTGACGGTTATTTTTCCGCCTGACATTGTTGCCGCGCGCTCGCTGCCCGCTTTGAAAGCGGGGGAACAGCAAGGGGCATCAACCGACTGCGGTCATCGTAACGTTCGAAAGCAAACCCGTTGGATGCAACGTCACGTTGCCGCCGTCGCGCTTGCGCCTCGTCAGTCGAAAAAATTCCTCGTCACATAATGATTTTGAATTTACCAACACGCCCTAAAACGGAAAGGCGGTGACGATTATGGCAGAGCTCGAACAGAGGGTCGAAAATCTCGAAACGAAAGTTATGACGGTTGAACGTCACGTTGACCAAGTTATGACCAAGCTCGACATGTTCATTGAAGAAAGCCGCGAGATTCGTCGAAGGCAAGACGCCGATCGTCAAAGGCAAGACGCCGAAATTCGGGAAATCCGAGAGAAGCACGACGCCGACATGCGCGAAATTCGGCAAGACATGAAAGACATGCAGAAAAATATCTACGCCAAAATGGACACCATGGACGCTAAGATTGAGAACATAGGCAACCACGTCCGCAATATGTTTCTCGTCGCTTTGGGTGGTATCGCCGCGATGGTCGTCGCCGTCTTTTTGAAATAGTTTGGAAAAAATTTAATTGGATAACACAAGTTGAACCGCCAATTTAGCGGCTAGTAACTGGTTGCTAGTTGTTAGGTTGGCGGCTTTTCTTACAAAGGAGAGTGTAACGATGGCAACAATCAAACACGCGCCGATTTGCTTGATTATCATGGACGGCTGGGGTATCGGCAACGCCCGCGACAACTTCAACGCGATTCAAGTCGGCAACACCCCCGTCCTCGACGAACTGACGAAAAATTATCCCAACGCACAGCTCCAAGCTTCGGGCGAATACGTCGGACTGCCTGACGGACAGATGGGCAACTCCGAAGTCGGACACATGAATATCGGCGCGGGCAGAATCATCTACCAGCCGCTGACGAAAATCACCAAGGCGATTCGTGACGGTGACTTTTTTGAGAACAAAGCTCTCGTCGGCGTCATCGACAAAGTCACGGCTTCGGGCGGCGCGCTCCATCTGTTCGGACTCGTTTCCCCCGGCGGCGTCCACAGCCACACCCGGCACCTTTACGGCTTGCTCCAGCTCGCGAAGAAAAAAGGCGTCGCGAAAGTTTACGTCCACTGCTTCCTTGACGGGCGCGACGTTCCTCCGAGCTCAGCCGTCGATTATCTCGCCGAGCTTGAGGAAAAGATTAAAGAGATTGGCGCGGGACAAATCGCCACGATTTCCGGACGCTACTACGCGATGGACAGAGATAAACGTTGGGACAGAGTGCAGAAGGCTTACGACGCGATTGCCAAGGCCGACGCGCCCAAGAAAAATTCTTCCGACGTGGCGATTAGGGATTCCTACGACGAGAAGGTCACCGACGAATTCGTCAACCCCGTGGTCATCGGCGATTATCCCGGCATTGGCAAGGACGACGGAATTATTTTCTTCAACTTCCGCCCCGACCGCGCGCGCGAACTCACTCACGCCTTCACGGACAAAACTTTTGACGGCTTCCCGCGCGTCGAAGAAATTGTCGGCATTCCGTTCGCGACCATGACTCAATACGAGGAAGGCTTGAACGTCGACGTTGCCTATCCGCCCGAAAGTGTCAAGAACGGTTTGGGCGAGACAATCAGCAAGGCGGGCTTGAAGCAGTTGCGAATCGCCGAGACGGAAAAATATGCTCACGTCACGTTCTTCTTTAACGGCGGCGTCGAGGAGCCGTATGCGGGCGAAGACAGAATCTTGGTGCCGAGCCCGAAGGTTGCCACTTACGACCTCAAGCCCGAAATGAGTGCGCCGACCGTCACGCTCAAAGTTGCCGAAGCGATTCTCTCCGAGAAATACGATTTCATCATTCTCAACTTCGCGAACGGCGACATGGTTGGTCACACGGGCGTCATGAAGGCTGCGGTTCAGGCCGTCGAGACCGTTGACGTTTGCGTCGGAATTTTCATCGCGTGCATGAAGAAAATCGGCGGCGAGGTTGTCATCATCGCTGACCACGGCAACGCCGACCAAATGTTCGATTACAAACTCAAAGAACCGTTCACCGCGCACACGACCAATCCCGTGCCGATTATCGTCGTCAGCGACCGCGTGGCCGAAGTTAAAGACGGCGCGCTCTGCGATGTTGCTCCGACTTTGCTCACGCTCGCGGGCATGGATATTCCCGAAGAGATGACCGGCAAGTCGCTCGTCACCATGAAATAAAAAAACTTGAAAATTTTTGGGCGGTGGTTTAAACTCTTTAAGTCACCGCCCGTTTTTTATAAGGAGGGAAAAATTTTGTTCGACCAAAACCCTGAAGAACATTATCTCAAGGAGGGAGCCCCCGGCAAGCCGACTTATTACATAATCCGCCGCATGGACGAGAACACGGATATTTCCACAATGTGCCGCTTGGTCATGGGGCACGTCCGTTACGCGCTGTCGAAGGGCTGGTTGCCCGTCGTCGACATGAAAAATTATCCGAATCTTTATTTGCCGCCCGAAAAACTCGGTCAGGAAAATGCTTGGGAATATTATTTTGAGCAGCCGCTTCAAATCAATTTGGAGAAAGCTTACGAGGGCGAAAACGTCATCTTGAGCGACGGCAATTCCGTGGAGCTCTTGCCCGATTGTTCCATGAATTTTCTTCAGAAGAAGAATGACGCTTTGATTGAATGGCGCATGCTCCTCAAGTTGGGCTTGATAAAAATGAAACCGGAGCTGTCCAAAGAAATTGCGGCGATAAGAGAGAAAATTTTTTCGCCCGGCGGCACCATGCTCGGAGTGCTCCTGCGCAGCAATGCTTCCGACCAAAAAATTAAAGGGCAGCCCATTCCGCCGCCCGTGGAGTTCGCGGCCAACACAATCGCCAAAAAGTTCAAAGAGTGGGATTGCGACAAAATTATCTTGGCAACGGACGATAATTCCGTCGTGGAGACTTTCATGTACAACTTCGGCGACAAATGCGTTCTGCTTGACCAAATTTCCGCCGTTTGTTATGATACCGAGCAAGATGATTCGGACGAGCCCGCCTCCTCCGAAGACACGGAGGACAAGCCGACCGAAGACGCGGAGACCGGCAATTATCTGCAGGGCAAGAAAAATTTGATGCAGGCGGTTCTCATGTGCAAGTGCAATTACTTCGTCGCGGAGAGGTGCAGTGCCGCGACGGTCACGATGCTCATGGCGAAAAAATTTGAGCAAACTCTCTTCTTCGACCTGGGCAATTACTGATTGATTTGAATCGTTAAGGAGGAAAGACCTTTGTTTGATAAAGATCCCGAAGAACATTACATTAAACAGGGCGACCCCGGCAAGCCGACTTATTACATAATCCGCCGCATGGCCGACACCACGGGGCTTCTCACGCGTTATCGCATGGTCATGGGGCACGTTCGTTACGCGCTGTCCAAAAGCTGGATTCCCGTCGTCGACATGCAACATTATCCGAATCCTTACTTGGCTCCCGAAAAGCTCGGCAAAGAAAACGCTTGGGAATATTATTTCGAACAACCGCTGCGTATCGGTTTGGAGACAGCTTACAACGGAGAGAACGTTGTCTTGAGCGACGGCGATTCCGTCCGTCCTTATCCCGCTCACTCGCTGAAATTTCTTGAGAAGAGAAACGACGACTTGGCGGAGTGGCGAATGCTCGTCAAGTTGGGCTTGATGAAAATAAAACCCGAACTTATGAAAGAAATTGCCGAGACGCGCGCAAAATTATTTTCAAAGGAAGACCGCGTGCTCGGAGTGATTTTGCGCGGCACGGATTTCCTCGTCAGAAGACTCAAAGGCCGTCCGATTCCGCCGCCCATCGATTTCGCCAGAGCCGTCGTCAATACCAAGCTCAAGGAATGGAAGTGCAACAAGTTTTTCTTGGCGACGGAAGACAAAAAAATTTTGCAACCCTTCCAAACCACTTTCGGTTATCGTTGCGTGATTCTCGACAGGGAATACGTCGATTACAATTCCGTGAAGGACAAGTGGGTCACAATCTGCAGCATTGACAGAGAGAACGACAATTACCTGCAGGGCAAAGAATATTTGACACAGGTGGTGCTCGCCTCCATGTGCAATGCTTTGGTTGCGGCTCGGTGCAGTGCCACCACGACCACAATGTTTTTGAATGATCATTTTGAGGAAATATATTTCTTCAACCTCGGCAGATACGAGACGGTTACTCTTGATTGATTGGGTGTGCGTGCCATGAAAAAAATTTTTGCGCTCGCGACGCTGTTGGCCTGTTTGTTCGCGGCGAGTGCTTTCGCGGAGGCAAGAGGCAATTCGCCATCCGAGCAGCGTTGGCAGATTGACCAATTGTCCGCCGGAACGCTCAACAAGCTTTACGAAAAATATCCTCACGCGCGGCGCGTCATCGACAACTGTTACGCTTATGCAACGCTGTCGAATTCGGGTGTAAAAATTTTGCTCATCGGCTCAAGTCACGGGCGCGGCGTCGCCGTGAACAATTACACCGGCGAGAGAGTTTATCTGCGCATGAAAGAATTGTCGGCGGGCTTGGGGCTCGGTGCCAAGGAGTACAATCTGATTTTCTTGATAAACACCCGCGACGCCTGGGAAAATTTTATCGCGGGCAAAACTCGTTTCGGTGCCACTGCCGAAGCCTCTGCCGATGACGGAGTGAACGGCGGCTCAATCGAGGGCGCGGAGTATGTTGCGCCGGGCGTGTGGGCTTTTCAGATGACGACGAAAGGGCTCGCGCTTGAGGCGACGCTCAATGGCACGAAGATTTACAAAGACAAAAATCTGAACGGGTGATGCGCCATGAAAAAATTTTTTTCGCTGACGGCAATTTTGATTTGCGTGCTGACTTCCACGGCTTTTGCGAACAATAACATCGTCGCAACTTATTTTGTCGTGAACTGCAGAGAGTCGATAACCCTGCGCGAATATCCTTCCGTCAACGCGCCCGAACTCGCGCAAGTGCCGCTCGGTCAAGCCGTCGGCTTTATCGAAGTGACCAACGACGATTTCTCCAAGGTAAATTATGACGGGCTCGTCGGTTACGTTCTCTCCGCGTACATTGCGCCGAATTCTCCGTTCCGCGACGCGGTCGTCGTCAACTGCAGGCAGTCAATCACCTTGCGCGAAGAGGCAACGACTTACGCCCGCGAACTGGTTCAAATTCCGCTCGGTGCTCACGTGAAATATCTCGGCGTCGAAACGAATTCTTTTTACAAGGTTGAGTATCGCGGAATGGTCGGTTTCGTCTTGAAGACTTACATTGAACTGAACTAAAATTTTTCGATAAAAAAAGCTGTCACTCACCGAGTGGCGGCTGATTTTTTTTGCGCAGCGGAAAAATTTTTTCTGCGAGATTCGAGCGCGGCGAATGACTGAAAATTTTCGGCAACTCGAAAGCATACCCACTGTTCTGCCGCTTTTAAAGCGGCCGGCTGAAATGGTCGGCACGCGGCTCAAAAATTTTTTCACGGCTGAAGTGGTCGGCACGCGCACAGATTTTTTGAAAAGCTTTTCAGTTGCGCATGATACAATCAGAAAAAAATTTTAAGGAGATAAATCCGGTGAACTTTGTAAAAAAATTTTTCGCAACGATTATGGCGTTGGCGGCGTCGTTGGGAGTGTTTGCGCCCGCCGCTTCCGCCGAAAATTTTCCGTCGTCGGTCATGCACAAGCTCGAAGTTTATTCCGGCGATTCGGGCGGCACGCTGATTCTTTCCGACAGCCCCGAATACGTTCGGCGCAACGGGATTTTGTACACGGACACGGTGGCGGGCGACGCGCGGCTCCTCTTCTATCACCTTAACGACACGGGAATCCGCAAACGCTTCGCGATAATTTTTGAGAACACGACCAACGCCAAGACCGTCATCAAAATCACGCGCGGCGGGCTGAGTGCGCCGAACAAAAATTATTTCAGCGTCGGGAAAATCGCGCAGACAATGTACATGGAGAACGACTTCAACGACCTGATTGAGTTGAACAGATTCGAGCGCAAAGTTTATCAGCCCGACGACAAATATTTTCTGCTCAAGCCGGGGCAACTGGTTCACGGCGTGTGCGACTTCTTCGCGAGCAATCCCGTCAGAGTTTTTCTGATGATGTATCCTGAGAACGCCGACCCGCTCAAGTTCCTCGACCGCGCGGAAATTTTGCCGAAGGATGAATATCGGCTGCGCGGCACGTTCAAGCAGATGAATCGGACGTTGACGCTCAAAAAACCCTATGACGCTCAGCGCGACGGCGTCGGTTATATTTTAATCGGCGACAACGTCAACGACCTGTTCAAGCACGGCATCGACGCGACCGACGGCTCGGAGGTCATCAACTACGGCAACTACGGAATAAATTACACGCTGAACTTTCAGACAAAATTTTTGACGCGCTTTTGCCTCAGCCCGCTCGGCGGACACTACGCGGGAGCTCTGCGCTACAAATATTACGGCGAATCGGGAGTGATTCAGACGCCCGACAAAAAACTTTACTTCGGGGACAAAATGCCGCCCGAAAATCCTGCGGTGGCGTTTGCGCGTTCGGAAGGAATTTCACTCATGACGGAAGGCACGGAGCTGTCGGAGCTGGGAAAATATCGCGGACACGTCAGCTTCGAGTACTCTCCGCCCGGCGCGTCCAACTTGCCGGTCAATATCGTGCTCATGCCGTCGAATTGATTGTCCCCTCTTTCTCAAGAGTGGACCCGCAGAATCCGTCCTCAATGCTTGGGCGCGTCGCTGAGATTGAATCGTTCAATGACTTTTATTTTTTGAATCAACTTTTCTTTGCTTGTCCAAAGAAAAGTATGCAAAAGAAAGGACACCTCGCGGGGGCGGGTGCCTTGTACTTTTTTTGCGCGGAAATGAAGGAACTTTAGCACGGCGGGCGAATAGTAGCTAATAATTGCGTTGAAACGACAGACAGCGACTGCTGTCGACGTAAAATTTTCGGACAAGGGGAGGCGTCCAAAGTGATTCGTGTATTGATTGCTGATGACTCGGCTTTTATGCGCAAAGTCCTCTCTGATCTATTCAAAAGTCAAAGCGACTTCGAGGTCGTCGGCACGGCAGTCAACGGTCAAGACGCCATCGAGAAGGTAAAAAAATTTCAGCCGGACGTGTTGACGCTTGACGTTATCATGCCGGTCATGGACGGGCTCAACGCGCTGGCGGTCATCATGGAGCAGTGTCCGTTGCCGGTCGTCATGGTCAGCTCCACCACGCAGAAGGGAACCAACGAAACGATTCGGGCTCTGGCGTTGGGCGCGGTGGATTTCGTCAGCAAGGCGGGCGGAGCCATTTCAAAAATCGACACGATTAAGGACGAGATTTTGGCGAAGTGCAGGCTGGCTGCCAGGACTCACGCGCGAAAAAATTTCGCCGCCGCCAAACCGCTCGTCTACACCCCATGCACAACCACTCCCGATTCAACGACGCACCGAATTGAAGTCAAGCGCAGGACGGGGCTCGTCCTCGGACAGAAGCCGACGCTCACTCGCACACCCGCGGCCACCGCGTCCGTCAGAAAAATTATTCCGGGCACAGGCAAAAAACTCGTGACGATTGGAACTTCCACGGGCGGTCCTCAAGCTCTGCAAGCGGTCATCACTCGCCTGCCGAAAAATCTTCCGTGCGGCGTCGTCGTCGTTCAGCACATGCCCGCAGGTTTCACGAAGTCTTTGGCGGAAAGATTGAACTCAATCAGCGAAATTGCGGTCAAGGAGGCGGAGCACGACGAAATTATCCGCCCCGGTCAAGTTTACATTGCGCCGGGCGATTATCACTTGCGCATTGTGCCTGCGGGCGGCGGCGAACGGAAAATTGCTTTGAGCCAAGAGCCGCGCGTCGGCAACCTGCGCCCGACCGTCAATTACATGTTCGACTCAGCCGCGCAGTTCGGCAGAGATTTGGTCAGCGTGATAATGACGGGCATGGGCTCGGACGGCTGCGAGGGCATGAAAAAAGTTAAAGCGACGGGCGGCTACTCAATCGCCCAAGACGAGGACAGTTGCGTTGTCTACGGCATGCCCAAGGCCGTGGTGGACGCGGGGCTCGCCGATGAAATTCGACCCTTGAATAAAATTGCCGAGGCTATCGTCGAAGCGGTTCGGCGATAACGGCTTTATTCGACCGATAAATAAACAGGAGGAGTCTAAATGGAAACCAATCAATACATGGATATGTTTCTCGACGAGTCGCATGAACATTTGCAATCGCTCAACGACGGCTTGCTCGGCTTGGAAGACAACGCCGAGGATCTGTCCATCCTCAATGAAATTTTTCGCAACGCGCACACGTTGAAAGGTATGTCGGCGACAATGGGTTACAACAAAATCGCCGAACTCACTCACGAGATGGAAGACGTGCTCGACATGTTGCGCAAAGAGCAGCTGGCAGTGACAGGCGACATAATCGACACGCTGTTCAAGTGTATTGATTCGTTGGAGCAGATGATTGATAACGTGGCGAACGGCGACCCCGAAGACCTCATCGACGTTTCGGATTTGGTTGCGAAGTTGTCGTCGATAATGCGCGGAGAAAAAGCGGCAGCCGCTCCCGCCGCTGAAGCCTCTGCACCTGCGCCCGCCGCCGACAGTGCACCCGCCGTCGAAGCATCAGCTGCAGTCGCCGCAGGTGTTCCCGTCGAATTGTCGGACACGGAAAAAAATATCATCACCGAGGCGGAAAAGACCGGCATGCACGGCATTTACCTCAAAGTCACGCTGAGCGAATCATGCCTGCTGAAATCCGCGCGGTCGTACATGGTCATGAACGCGCTGGAAGAACTCGGCGAAGTGATTCGGACAATCCCGCCCGCCGAAGAGTTGGAGCAGGAAGCGTTCGAGCGTTCCTTTGAAGTCATCCTGATAACGGGAGCCGAGGAAGAACAGATTCACGACGCGGTCATCGGAATTTCGGAAATCGAAACGGCAGAAACGCAGATTATAAAATTCGGAGCCGGCTCAGCACCCGCGCCCGTCGTCGAACAAAAATCTGCGTCCACTTCAGCCGCGACGACTCCCGCGCCTGCCCCCGCGCCCAAACCTTCCGCGCCCGCCAATAAATCTTCGGGCGGCGGTCAACAATCGGCAAATGCGGCGGCGCAAAAGAAAAGTCATGCGGGGCAATCCGTCCGCGTCGACATTGAAAAACTCGACACGCTCATGAACTTGATGGGCGAGTTGGTCATAAATAAAGTTCGCCTCGAACAAATCGGGCAAACGCACAGACTTTCCGAGCTCACGGAAACTTTGGAGCAAATGGACAGAGTGACGACCGACCTTCAAAACATCGTCATGAAAGTCCGCATGGTTCCCGTCAGCCAAGTCTTTAACCGCTTCCCGCGCATGGTTCGCGACGTAACCAAGGAACTCAATAAAGAAATCAATCTGACAATCGAAGGCGAGGACACCGAACTCGACCGCACGGTCATCGACGAAATCGGCGACCCGATTATGCACCTCCTGCGCAACTCTCTCGACCACGGAATCGAAATGCCTGACGAGCGCGAGGCAAAGGGCAAGCCGCGTATCGGTGAAGTCGGACTTATCGCGCGCCACGAGGGCAACAACGTCGTCATCATGGTCACCGACGACGGCAAAGGTATCGACGCGGATATCATTCGCCGCAAAGCTGTGGAAAAAGGTCTCTTCAGCCAAGAGGAAGTCGACGCGATGAATGACGCGGACGCCGTCCGAATCGTCTTCCTGCCCGGCTTCTCCACCGCGGAAAAAATCAGCGACATCAGCGGGCGCGGCGTCGGCATGGACGTTGTTAAGAGCAAAATCGAATCGCTCAGCGGTCAAGTCGACGTTGAAACGCACGTCAACGAAGGTTCCATTTTCAAAATCAAACTGCCGCTGACTTTGGCAATCATTCAGGCAATGCTCGTTCAAGTTCAAAATGAAATTTACGCCATTCCGCTCGCGTCAATCGACAGCACGTTGAGCATTCAGCCGAGTGACATAAGCACCGTTCAAAACAACGAAGTTATCGTCCTGCGCGGCGAAATCATTCCGATAATCCGCATGGAAGAATATTTGATGGTTCCGCACGTGAAAGACACCAAAGAACTGTTCGTGGTCGTGGTGCACGCGGGCGACTCCAAGGCGGGCATGGTCGTCGACAAACTAATCGGGCAGCAGGAAATCGTTATAAAGACGCTGGGCAATCTGTTCATGGGCTTGAAGATGTTCTCAGGCGCGACGGTTCTCGGCGACGGCAAAGTTGCTCTGATTCTCGACGTGGCAACCATGCTGAATTAATTAGGAATGAGGAATGAGGAATGAGGAATGAGGAATTAAAAATCAAATCTCAATTCCTAATTCCTAACTCCTAATTCCTAATTGAAAGAAAGGGTGAAAATTTATGGCTAAAGACAGCGTGGCGAATAAACCCGCTCCGGTTGATGACGAAGAAGAAGTTACAGCTATGCAGGTCGTGGCATTCAAGTTGCGCGACGAAGAATACGGCGTGAACATTTTCCACGTGCAAGAGATTCACAATCTGGTTGACATAACGCGCGTGCCCTTCTCGGCCAGTTTCATCAAGGGCGTCATCAATCAGCGCGGCTCGGTCATGCCCGTCATTGATTTGAAAAAGCGGCTCGGCATTGAGGAGACTCCTTACTCCGCCAAGACCAGAATCGTTACGGTTATCGTCGGCGACCTGCAAGTCGGAATGTTGGTTGACGCCGTCACCGAAGTTTTGACTATCCGCTCCAAGCTCGTCGACCCGAAAAAAACCGTCAGCGACAGAGCCATGGAAAAATTTTTGAGCGGCATCGGCAATATCGACGGGCGGCTGGTCACCATGCTCAACCTGGAAGAGATTGTCGCTTTGAATTGATAAATTTAAATGTGGAGATGATTGTAAATGATTGATGAATTCGATTTGACACCAAATCAGCTCGACGCCATGCGCGAAATCGGAAACGTCGGCGCGGGCAATTCTGCCACTGCCCTTTCGCAAATCGTCAACAAAAAAATTGACATGAACGTCCCGAAAGTTTCGATTATCCCTATTGAAGACGTTCCCGAACTCGTCGGCGGCCCCGACACCCTGATTGTCGCCGTGTTCCTGCGCGTCTACGGCAAAGCCCCCGGCAGTATCCTCTTCCTCATGCCCAAAGAAAATGCTTTCTTCCTTGCCGATGATTTGATGGGCAGACCCCACGGCACGACCCAAGAGCTCGACGAAATGAGCATCTCGGCGATAAAGGAAGTCGGCAACATCCTTTCGGGCTCGTATTTGGGCGCGTTCTCACACTTCACGAATATTTCCATGTTGCCTTCAATCCCGTCCTTGGCAATGGACATGGCAGGCGCGATTTTGAATATCGTGCTCCTTCAGCTCGGACAAATGGGCGACCGCGCAATGGTTATCGAAACAAAATTCTTAGCAGAAGACGACAGCATCAACGGACATTTTTTCCTTGTTCCCGATCCCGGCTCGCTGGGCACGATTGTCAAGGCAGTGGGAGTTGAATAATTATGGCAGACCTTATCAAAGTCGGCATGGCTGATTACAAGGTCGGTCGCAGTCCGTCTACCCTTATCAGTTACGGTTTAGGTTCATGCATTGGCGTTTCTCTTTATGACCCGGTAAAAAAAGTCGGCGGGCTTCTGCACATCATGTTGCCCGACAGCACGCAGGCGCGCTTCAGCGACAACCCCGCAAAGTTCGCCGACACAGGAATTCCCCTCATGATTAACGACGTGGTTGCCCTCGGCGCAACCAAAGCTCGGCTCGTGGCAAAACTCGCGGGCGGCGCGCAAATGTTCGCCTTCTCCAACGCCAGCGACATCATGAAGGTTGGAAACCGCAACGCCGAAACTTGCAAGCAAATCCTCAGGCGCAACGGAATTAAAATCGTCGCAGAGGACACGGGCGGCAATTACGGGCGCACAGTTTCAATCGATTTGGCGACGGGCTCCTACAAAGTCAAAACCATCGACCGCGGCGAAAAAAATATTTGAGGGAGCAGGCAGCAGGGATTAGGGATTAGAAAAATCTTTTCCCTAATCTGCCCCGCCGAGGTGGTGAAAATTTTGACAACAGGATTTTACGGCTGGCTCGAAACCATCATGCCCGTCAGAAAAGTTTTAATTTCGTTGGCGGTCGGCATGGTCTCATTTTTTATCGTACTCATCTCAGGGCTGACAAGCGATTTCGTGCGCGGCGCAACTGTCGCGTCGCGGACTTTTTCAGCCTTTTCTTTTACGACCCTGGCGACTTTTATTTTTTTGATGTGCTGCGAGGAGTACGCGATTTTTAAAACCAAAAGCGAGTTGGAACATTTCGTGGACGATGCGCCCTTTGAAGTGACGGACGAAAATTTTAATCGCGCGGAATATCTTCACGTTGAGCCGGCGGCGGAGCCCGAACCCGTCGCGGACAATTCTTTCCGCCCGATGAACTTTGGAAGCAATTTATAATCAGGAACCGGGAACAAGTTTAACTCCTAATTCCTAATTCCTAACTGAATACGCGGCGCGAAGGACGGTGAATCAATTATGGACAGTGACGCGAAGGCAAAAGACATGACGGCGTTGTGGCTGAAGTATCGGGAGACAAAATCCGTGGAGCTTCGCAACGAAATCGCCGAAAATTATCTGCCGCTCGTGAGGATTGTTTGCGGGCGGCTGGCGGTCAGTTTGCCGCAACATTTGGACAAGGACGACCTTTTGAGCAGCGGCTTTTTCGGCTTGCTCGACGCGATTGACCGTTTTGACGTTACGCGCAACATAAAGTTTGAAACTTATGCGGGCGTGAGGATTCGCGGCGCGATGATTGATTATCTCCGCTCGAAAGATTGGGTGCCCGTTTCCATGCGCCAAAAGATTCGCAGATATGAGCAGACCGTTTGCCGGCTGGAAAATGAATTGGGGCGTTCGGCGACCGACGAGGAGCTGGCGGCGGCTTTGGAAATTTCCGTCGAAGAACTTCAGACGCTGGTCAACCAATGCAACTCGGCGACGGTCATTCCGCTGGAAGATTATCTCAAGACGGACACGGCGGACGTGGCGGACACGAACCCTTCACACTCCACGGAACTTTTTGAGCTGAAAGATACACTCGCCAAGGCAATCGAGCGTCTGCCCGAACGCGAACGAATCGTCGTGTCGCTTTATTATTACGAGGAAATGACGCTCAAAGAAATCAGTTTGGTGTTGCACCTGACCGAGGCGCGAATCTCTCAGCTGCACACGAAAGCGATAATCAGAATGCGCGGTTACTTGGCGCAGAGCAAAGAGGACTTGATTTAAATTAGGAATGAGGAATTAGGAATGAGGAATGAAAAACGCAAATTCCTAACTCCTAATTCCTAATTGTTAGAAAGGAGGACGCGGGATGAGTGAAAATCTTATCTTGGGCGGCCCTGCCTCCGGTTACAAATATGAATTCAGACCGGACGGCGTTTATTTTACGGTTTATCCCAATGTGGACGGCGAGCGTCTCTTTGAGCTGTCCGACATGCGCCAAATCCTGCGCGACTGCAGAGTTTTAGATTATGACGTGGGAATTCTTTCGCGGACGATGCGCGAGGCGAGCGGCAGACCTCAAAAAATTTCCGAGCCCGTGCAAATCACCGAGGAAGCATTGAAGGCGGCGGTCGGCGACGAAGATATTTTCGCGGGCAACGAGGAGGACGAACCTTACGCCCGAATTATCGTCGAGATGACGCGCGACAGGATGAAGGCGACCATTCGTTACGACACGCGCGACGGAGCCCGACTCCCGACGAAAGAAATGGTCATGTCCGCGCTCAGCGAGGCGGGCGTTGTTTACGGCATAAACGAGGGCGCGATTGAAACGGGTATCAGGAGCTTGGTGCCGTTCGTCGCCGCCGAAGGTCTTCCGCCGATTGCCGGAGAGAACGCGTACATCGACAGGAAATTTGATTTGGGAATTCAGGGCAAGCCGATTATCGACGAAGCGGGGCGCGCCGATTACAAAGATTTAAATCTGTTCGTGCTCGTCAAAGAGAATCAAACGCTGGCGATTCGCATTCCGCAGACGAAAGGCACGCCCGGCAAAAATATTTTGGGCGACCCCGTGCCCGCGCAGAACGGACGACCTTGCCCCATGCCCGAAGGAAAAAATACCAAAGTCGTCGGCGAACACAGATTGATTGCCACGGTCAACGGACAGATTGTCGACAAAGGCTCGCGCATAAGCGTCGACCCGCGGCTGGAGATTAAGGGCGGCGTCGGTGTGCAGACGGGCGACATTGACTTCGACGGCACAGTTCAGATTAAGGGCGACGTGGAGCAGGGCTTCAAAGTCAAAGCGACGGGCGACATCGATATAAGAGGCTCGGTCAACGGCGCGGAAGTCACCGGACGCAACGTTTATATCAGCGGCGGCATCACGGGCGCGGACAGAGCAAAAGTTTTCGCCGAACACGACGTGCGCACAGCCTTCGCGGAGAACGCGCTGATTGAAGCGGGCAACGACGTTTTCATTGCGGACATCGCGCTCCACTCGCAAATCAGGGCAGGCAAGCGGCTCATCATGGAGGACAAGCACGGGCAGATAACCGGCGGGCACGCGGTGGCGGGCGAGGAAGTCAGCGTTAAGATAATCGGCAACTCGTCGTTCGTCGTCACGAAAGTTTCCGTCGGCGTCGACCCGAATCTGCAGAAAGAATATCAGGCGTTGCGCAAGGCTTACAAAGAGGCAAAGAAGCGGCTGACGCACATCATGCAGACGCTCAACACGCTGTCGAAGATTGACGTGAACAAATTGCCCAAGAGCCGTGTCGAATCGATTAACGCGCTGACTCGTTCGCAGTTCCCGCTGGCGGGACAGATTAAGCGCGACGAGAAAAGAATTTTGGAAATCGAAACGCAGCTGACGAACATGAAGAACGGAAGGATTCGCGCGAGCGGAACGATTTACCCGGGCGTGCGCCTGTCGGTCAACAATTTGCTCAAGAGCATTCAGTCGGAGTATAAGCACTGCACAATTTCACTGAACTCGGCGGGCGAGGTCGAAGTCGGACCGTATTAATTAGGAATTTGAAATTAGGAATGAGGAATTTAATTACTAATTCCTAACTCCTAATTCCTAATTGAAAAGATTGGAGGGATAAAAAATGGAACTTGCACCGGTTGGAGTACAAATGACGTACGCGAACGCAAATAACGCGGCTCAAGTTCAACACGATATGAACAATGCCTCGGCACTGCAAAATGCTTTTCAGACGGTGCGCGAGAAAGAAGACGCTCAGCTCAAGCAAAAACAAGTTCGCGACAAGGAAGAGGCGGAGGGGCGTTTGATTAAAGACGACCCCGACCGCAGAGAACGCCGCGGCGGTCATTATTATCGCAGCCAGCGACGACCGCTCCCCGATTTTGAGGACGACGACGACGTTTTTGCCGTTGACCCGAGGCGCGGGCACTTCTTGGATATTTCGCTGTGATGATTACGGAATTAATGTTGGTGCTGATTGTGCTCGGCGCGGGAATTGTTTTCGTCGCCTGGTCGAACACACACAGACGCAAGCAAGACGCCTTGGAGCGCAGAGAAGTTGAGGACTCGACGGGCAAACTAAAACAGGAACTGGAGCGAACGGCGAACGAAATAATCGGGCGCATGGAAAATCACGTCACGCATTTGGAAAGCGTCTTGGACGAATCCGAACGAAACCGAACGCAGCTTGAAGGACGAGTCTCCGAACTCAAAAAGTTGCTCAAGAAGAGTGAGGGTCAGTCGGGCGAGATACGTGACTTGCTGGCGCGGCTCGATGACGCGGGCGAGGAAGTGGACTCCATGCAGCGGAAGATGGACGTCGTGCAGCGGAAATTAAATTTGGCGATGACAGCTCCGTTGCCGATTCAGCAGCCGCTCACCGTGCCGCAGATGACTCCGCCGAACTTCACGCCGCCCGTCGCGCCGATAACTCCGCCGATAACTCCTCCGCCGCTCATGCAGAGAACTTCGCCGCCGGTCATGCCGAGGATAACCACGCCGCCCGCCGAACCGATTAATCCGCTCGGACCGCTCACGATGCCGCAGAGTGTTCGCCCCGCGCAGCCGCCGTCGAAGTCAGAGATTGAGAGCAAAGGCTTTGAAAAAATTTTGGAAGAATCGCTCACCGAGCCGCCCAAAGTCGAGCCGCCGCCTCCGCCGAGAAATTCAGTCGTCCTCTCGCCCGAAAACAAACAGCCCGTGCGCGTCGTCGACGCAGACCCCGTGAAAATCGAAGCGACGAGAAAAAGATTGACGGAAGCCTCAGCGGAACTCGCAAAAAAATCTTCGCGGGAATCGGGCGGCACTCAAGCTCAGTCTCTGCAGAAAAAAAGACGCTCCACGCGTTCGGCGCGCGACGTGCGCAAGGCGGCTCTCGACGCGATAAGGGCGGCGGAAGAAAGCAGCGCGGCTGAAGTCAAACCCGCCGAAAAACCTCAGCAAAAATCTCAGCCGAAGCCCGCGCCCGAAAAAGAATTGCTCCCCGAACGCCGCGACCTTAAATTGGAAACGACAAACATATCGGTAATCAAAGAGCTGTTGCTGTCGGGCATGTCAATCGAAGACATCTCGCGCGAGACGGGGCTCGGACGAAACGCGATTGAGTTGGTTCAAGAATTGACCCGCCGACAACTCAACAGAAAATAACGGACGCTGCTCATCCAAGGTGAGCAGAATTTTTTTGGGAAAGGAGACCCTTTCATGGACGCGCCAAAAATTTCTGTCATCATTCCTCTTTACAACGCCGAAAGATTTATCCGCGAGTGTTTAATCAGCGTGCTCGCCTCCAAGTTCAAAGATTATGAGGTGCTCGTCGTCGACGACTGCTCGACGGATAATTCGCTCGCCGAAGTGAAAAAACTTTTGCCGCACTTCGACGGCCGCCTGAAAATTTTTTCCACGGAAGAAAATTCCGGCGGACCGGGGCTGCCGAGAAATATCGGAATAAAAAATTCTTCCGCCAAGTACATAACCTTCATCGACAACGACGACATGATTTTGCCCGACGCGCTCGAAAATTTTTACGCGCTCGCCGAATCTTACGGCGCGGACGTCGTTCACACGGAAAAATATTTTTACTGCGTCAACGAATTCGACGGCAAGCATTTGGACGTTTGTTACATGGCGGAGAAGGAAAAATTGGTCAGCGCGCCGACCTTTGTGCCCGTCGACCTCGATTACAGGATGTGGCATCTCATTTACGGCAAATGGCACTGCATTCCGTGGAGCAGACTTTATCGCCGCGAATTTTTGTTGGAAAACAAAATCGACTTCCCCGCGAGGATACAATTCGGCGAGGACTTTGTGTTCTTCGTCAAGTGCTTGTGCCTGGCGGAAAAATATTTGCTCGTGCCGCACGTGACAAATTTGCGCCGATTGGTTGCGCCTTCGGGGTCTCACGTGCACTTTGACACCGCAGAGGAAGCGGCTCGGTCTTTGTTAAAAATTTTGACCGTGAAAGCCGCCGCCGTCGACGAATTCATTTGCGGGCTGGAATTTTTCAAAGCCAATCCCGCTTGCCGGCAAGACGTTTTGAAATTTTGCATAAGTGTTGACTTGCGGCTGCTGAAAGATTTTTTCGGAGGAATGCCGCCGCACAAGGTGCAGGAAATTTTTCTCGACGCCCTGCAAAATCCCGCGCTCAATCCGAGAGGAAAAAATATTTTCACGGCTCATCTTTGCGCAGAAAAATTTTCAGCGAGGTGATTCAAAATGGACGCGCCAAAAATTTCTGTCATCATTCCCCTTTACAACGCCGAAAGATTTATCCGCGAGTGTTTAATCAGCGTGCTCGCCTCCAAGTTCAAAGATTATGAGGTGCTCGTCGTCGACGACTGCTCGACGGATAATTCGCTCGCCGAAGTGAGAAAACTTTTGCCGCACTTCGACGGCCGCCTGAAAATTTTTTCCACGGAAGAAAATTCGGGCGGTCCCGGCATTCCGAGAAATATCGGGATAAAAAATTCTTCCGGCAAGTACGTGACCTTCATCGACAACGACGACATGATTTTGCCCGACGCGCTCGGAATTTTTTTCGACGTCGCCGAATTTTATGACGCGGACGTCGTTTACGCGGAGAAATGTCTTTCTGTGAAAGGAGACGAAAAAATCAGCGGTAAAAATCTTCAAGGCGTATCCAATGTAAAAACTGAAGAACACGTCGCCGCCCCGACGCTTGAAACTTTCGACATCAGCGAGAGGATTCGTCGGGATATGGCGGATATGTTTCTTATCCTGCCGTGGGGAAAATTTTATCGCCGCGACTTCCTGCTGAAGAACGAAATTTTCTTCCCGCAAATGGAATACGCCGAGGACGTGACGTTTTGCTTCAAGTGCTTGTGCTTGGCGAAAAATTATGTGCGCATTCCTCACGTGACCAACATTCACCGATTTCGTATGGACTCGGCGGGCTTGAAAGTCACCAATTCTCGCGCCGAAGGAATTCGCTCTTGGCTGGACGTCTTGACCAAAAATATGTCCGAACTCGATAACTTCACGCGCCGCCTTGACTTGGAGCCGAACCTTCGCCACGAAGTTTTGAATTATTACGTCGGAGTGCACTTCAAAATAATGAGACATTTTTTCCAAAACGCGGAGCCGCACGAGGTTCATAAAATTTTTTATGACGAGCTGCAAAATCCCGCGCTCAATCTGGCGGGGAAAAATTTCGTCGCCGCGTATCTCTTCGCCGAAAAATTTTTGGAGAAATAATTTTACGGAGCCGTCGCCCTGCGGGGCGATTTTTTTTTGCGCCGAAAAAATTTTCTCGCCCGCCGCGCGTAATTTTTTTGCGCCGAAAAATTTTCTGTGATAAAATTTGCGCGGAAAAAGTTTCGCGAGGTGATTTTATGTTGATGAGTGGAGCGAGGGCGATTGTCGAGTGCTTGCGCGAGCGGGGCGTCGATATGATTTTCGGTTACCCCGGCGGAATGATTTTACCGCTGTACGACGCTCTCGTCGACGAAAAAGAAATCAAACAGATTTTGGTGACGCACGAACAGAATGCGGCGCACGCGGCGGACGGATACGCGCGGGCGACGGGCAAGGTCGGCGTGTGCATGGCGACGAGCGGCCCGGGCGCGACGAATTTGGTTACGGGAATCGCGACGGCGTTCATGGATTCAATTCCGCTGGTGGCGATAACGGGGCAGGTCGACACCGCGCTCCTCGGTCGCGACGCCTTCCAAGAGACGGACATACTCGACATAACCATGCCCGTGACGAAACATAATTTCAAAGTCAAAGAGGCGCGGCTGCTCGTCCCGATTATTCGGCAGGCGTTTGAAATTGCGCTGAGCGGACGGCGCGGACCGGTGCTCGTCGACGTGCCCAGAGATATTTTTTTCGCGGAGGTCGATTATCGCCCGCAGGAAGTCAAAGAAAAAATTCCCGCGCAACCCGACGCGGACTTCATCATCTGCGCGGCGGAGGCGGCGGAGGAAATTGCAAAGGCGGAGCGTCCCGTGGTCATCGTGGGCGGCGGAGCAATTTCGGCGTGCGCGTCCAAAGAAATTATCGCGTTCATTGAGAAGTTCAATTTGCCCGTGGTCAACACGCTCATGGGAATCGGGGCGGTGCCGAGGAGTCATCCGCAAAATTTGGGCTTCGCGGGCATGCACGGCAAGAAGGCGGCAAATCATTCCGTCGCGGCGGCGGATTTGATTATCGCGGTCGGCAGTCGCTTCGGCGACAGACAAACCGGCAACGTCGCCAAGTACACGCGCGCGAAAAAATTTATCCACATTGACATTGACCCCGCCGAGATTGATAAAAATATCGAGGGCAGCTTGGGTCTCGCGGGCAACATGCAAGTCATTTTAAAATTGCTCATGCGGCACGAGGCAAATAAAAATCGCGCGGAGTGGTGGCGGCAGATTGAAAGCTGGCAAGAGGAATACGATTACGATTACCAGGTCGAGCGGCTGACGGTTCCTTGGGCGATGAATCAAATCGCAAAGAAAACGGCGGGAAAAAATTTTGCATACGCGACGGACGTCGGGCAACACCAGATGTGGGCGGCGTTGCATTTGCACGTGGAGGAACCGCGCACGTGGCTGACGTCGGGCGGCTTGGGCACGATGGGTTTCGGCTTGCCCGCGGCCATGGGTGCTCAGCTTGCTTACGGAAAAAATCGGCGCGTCATTTGCGTCACGGGCGACGGCGGAATAAAAATGACGGGCAACGAATATTACACGATTGCCCGCCTCAAACTCCCCGTGATTTCTCTGATTGTCAACAACACGAGCCTCGGCATGATTCGCCAGCTGCAGAAAGTTTTTTACAAGGAACGGTACATTGCCTGCGAATTGGATTACGCCATGGATTACGTCGCCTACGCGAACAGTTTCGGCATAAAAGCGGAGGCGGTCTCCACGCAGGAAGATTTTGCTCACGCGCTGACCAAAGCCCTGGACGACACGGAAAATCCGCGCGTCATTGTCCTGAACGTGTGGCGCAGTTTCGTCGAGCCGATGACCAAGGGCGGCGCAAACATAAATGAGTTCGTCGAGTTTAAGTAAGGAGTAAGTCATGAAAAAATTTTTTGCCGTGATAATGTTCGCGTTGATGTTGACGACGACTGCGCGGGCAGCGGAATTTGAAATGGTCGAGTACTCCGCGCAAGTCAAATTGCAGTGGCTGGCGGCGGCGGGCATCCCCGAAGCGCAAAAATTTTTGAAGCTGATAAATCGTCCCGTCTTCTTCAACGCGGAAAATTTGAACGACTTCGAACGCATGGAGCTAACCAATTCCCTTTACCAAAATTTGAATTACGCCGCCGCAATGGAATTCGTCCGCGGGAAAAATTACAAGAACGTTTTCGATTTGGCATGCAGTCTTTCGCCGCGCGCGATGATTCTCGGCGACGAGGGGCGCAACGTCATTGTCGGCGAGTTGCAAACCGTTTGCCTGCTGGGCGATTGGTGCCTTGAGGAATTCGGAAGCAAAAAGGCGATAAAAAACGTCGAGTACAATTCTTTCTGGCTGCAAGACCGGGCGGGCATGATGGCGAGCGCGGATAAGTTCAAGGGCGAGATTTGCATAATCGAGCAGGGCGTGATGATTTATCTCGCCGACGACGTCCGCGCCAAGATGTACGACAACATTCGCGACGTCCTCAAGAAACACGGCGGCTGCCTGATAACTTCCGACTTCTGCCAGAAAGAATATTTCACGGCGGCGGCGGCGGCTCTTTACGGTGAGGCGGAGGCTCCGAAGCTTTACGCACAGACCAAGGCAATGTACGAAAAAGTTTTCGGCGACAAGATTGACGACGAGTCTTTGCAGAGCGAGCAGGAGGCTTTGGAGTTTTTGAAGGCGCACGGGCTCCATGCCGTGAAGTATCCGCTCTTTACCGTGGCTCCCAAGCTCAACGTCTTCAGCCGCCTCACGCCCGCGCAGATTCAGAAAGTCAACGAGCTGTCCACGAGAAATTATCTGTGGGTCATCACCGCGCTTTGATAATTAGGAATGAGGAATTAGGAATGAAAAACGCCCCCGCGAGGCGCACTTTCTCTTTGTTACTTTCTCTTTGTGCGCGCAAAGAGAAAGTAAGTAAAAAAAAAAATTTCATTGAACGATTCAATCAACGCGACGAACTGCGGTTGCGACTCGTCCCTAATCCCTTGTCCCTAATTCCTAATTGCTTGCAGGAAGATTTAACGCCGCGTCGAATTCGTTGCTAAAATAAGCGCGATAAATTCAAAAGGAAGAATGACAATGAACACAAATTTATTCCAACTCGGCGAGGACTCTCCGCTTGGCCGAATCAAAACTTATTTTGACGCCCTGCAAAATTCCGCTGACGAATATCTTTTTGCAATGGACGTGAACAACGGGCAGGTCATGTTGTCGAAGAATTTCGTGCGCGACTTCAACTTCCCCGACACTCTTGTCGAAGATTTTGCCGCGCTCCTCACGCCGTTCATCTGGCACGACGACCGCGAAGTTTTGGAGTCGGCAATGGGCGAGCTGGATTCGGCAGCCCCCGGCACGGAGATTCTCGGCGAGTTCCGTCTGCTTAACCGCCACGGCGAATACGGCTGGGTTTCCTTGCGCATGACAACCGGCGCGGATGAATTCGGTCAGCCCGAACTCGTCGCCGGCGTGATTGCGCGCATGGATTTGAAACTTAAAGCCGACCACGTCACGGGGCTCCTCAACCGCAACGCATTTTATTCCGACCTGCGCAAAGAATTGAACAGCTCGCCCGACGCGCGCGGCGCAGTGATTTTTGTCGGGCTCGACAATTTCCAACTCATCAGCGAAACTTACGGCTACGAATTCGGCGACAATGCCCTCAAGCAACTGGCTCAGGACATCACGAACATTTTGCCGCCCGACATCCGCCTCTACAAACTCGATAACGACATGTTCGCCTTCTACGTCTCGGACGTTTACCCCGAAGAAATTGAAATTATTTTCTCAAGCATTCAGCTGTGCATGCGCGAGATTCGCAACATTGAGGATACGATTTTCTGCACGGCTTCGGGCGGTGCCGCCTTCTATCCCGACGACGCCGACGACGTGATTAA
Organism: Selenomonadaceae bacterium; assembly: GCA_017527075.1. Classification (GTDB taxonomy): domain Bacteria; phylum Bacillota; class Negativicutes; order Selenomonadales; family Selenomonadaceae; genus Quinella. The sequence continues at coordinate 85,810 of JAFXQM010000008.1, read as the reverse complement.
CCTGACCCGTTACGCCGAAGTAGCCCTTGAGTTCGCGCGCCAAAAAGGTAAAGACCAAGTTGCCTTCTTCGACAGCGAATACTACGACCGCTGGCGTTACGATATCGGCATGCAAAACCTCATGCAGAATTCAATCGCGCGCGGCTGTGAAGATTTCTTCCTTTGCTATCAGCCGCAAGTCGACGCACACACCGGCAAACTCGTCGGCGCGGAAGCTCTCCTGCGCTGGTATGACAGAGACGGCTCGGTTGTCGCGCCCATGCAGTTCATTCCTCTGCTTGAACGCTCGCGCATGATTATTCCCGTCGGGCACTGGATTATCGAAAACGCCATCAAGACCGCCAAGCGTTGGCAAGAGTTCATGCCCAAGTTCGAAGTCAGCGTGAACATTTCCCTTTACCAACTTGAGGAGCAAATGTTCTACGAATTCGTCAAGGATTGCATTGAGCGTCATCAAATCGACCCGACGACTTTGGTTTTCGAGCTGACGGAAAGCAATAAAGTTTACGACTGGGATTTCGTCAACAAACAGTTCAACGCGTTCCACGAACTCGGAATTAAAATCGCCATGGACGACTTCGGCATGGGTTACGCCAACCTCGCTTTCATGAAAAATTTCCGCTGCAACCAAATTAAAATTGACCGCATGTTCGTCGAAGACATTGTCAACAGCGAATACGACCGACAGATTGTCAAGCACGTCATCATGATGTGCCACGCTGTCGGCATGGAAGTTGTCATCGAGGGCGTCGAGGACGAGGCGACTTACATTTTCCTGCGCGACGTGTGCAACGCCGACGTCATCCAAGGTTTCTACTTCGGCTACCCCGAAACCGAGGACGTTTTCGTCAAGCGATTCGAGAAATAAAATTTTGGAGGTTCACCCATGAAGTTAAAAAATTTGGCGGCTCTCCTCTGCGGCGTAATGATTCTGGGCTCGTCGCTGTGCTTCGCGGCGGTCGACGGCGGATTGATTGCGCTGGGAAAAATTTACCCCGGCATGAGCGAAACCGATTTACTTAACGCGTTCGGGCAGCCCGTCTATCGCGACGGTGACGACTGGACGTATCAAACTTTCAAGGTCGAAGTTGAACGCGGTATCGTCGAAAAAGTTTCGACGCGCTCCGACACAATCACCACGCCCAATGGAGTTCGCGTCGGGCAGGCGGCCGAGGCTCTGAATTCCACGTTCGGCAAGGCGGACAAAGTTGACTACGACAGCGACGGCGTCGAGTACGAATACTACAGCACCGACCGCACGAAGAAGATTGAATTCAAAGTTGTCAACGGAATCATCGCTAAGATTAATTGCAGCCTGAACGAGTGAACGGTTTCAAAAAATTTTTTCGGCGAGCGATTCGCCGATTTTTTTGTGCAGAAGTAACCGGGAGTTAGGAATGAAAAAAAATTTAGCCCCGTACCTCACGGCGGCGGGACTTCTGATTTTTGTGGCGGTCTTCGCGGAATTTTTAACGCCGCTCGACCCTTACGCCCAAAATTTAAACGGCGCGCTCACGGAGCCGAACGCAACCAATTTGCTCGGCACCGACCGTTACGGGCGAGATGTTTTGTCGCGGGTCATCGTCGGCTCGCAAACAACTTTGTGCGCGTCACTGCTCCTGCTCGCGACAATTTCAATCGTCGGCAGTTTAATCGGAGCGGTTTGCGGCTTGAGCGGCGGGCGGCTCGATATTTTTTTTATGCGCCTGTCGGATATTTTTCTCGCCTTCCCGCAGATGGTTTTCGCAATCGCGGCGGCGGGCGCACTCGGCGGCGGGCTCTTGAATGCGGCGGCGGCTTTGGCGATTATCGGCTGGCCGAAGTACGCAAGAATCTCGCGCGGGCTCGTCTTGGCGATTCGTGCCATGCCCTACCTCGACGCGGCGAAGATGGCGGGCTCAAGCTCGACGAAAATTTTATTCGCGCACGTGCTGCCCAATATCGCGGGACCGTTGCTGGTGACGGCGACGCTCGATTTGGGCACAATCATCATGGAGTTGGCGGGGCTGTCGTTCCTCGGACTGGGCGCGCAACCTCCGACGGCTGAATGGGGTGCCATGATGAATAACGGGCGGTCGATGTTGCAAACTGCGCCGTGGGTCATCCTCGCGCCGGGCACTGCGATTTTTATCACGGTCGCCACGTTCAATCTTTTGGGCGACAAGCTCCGTGATTTTTTCGCTCAACGTTCATCAAATTAAAATCGGGAATGAATTTTTCGTCGGCAGTTTTCCCGATTTGTACAAAGCAATTTTTTATTCCGAGATTCGCGGCGTGCTCGACGACGGAATCATATTCAAAAGTCGTCAGCCGCCGATTTATTTTTTTGAATTCGGCGGCGCGATAAACGGGCGTGTACTGATTCATCAGGCTGATAAAAATTTTGTCGTCGAAAGTTTCGTAAAGCCAATCGACAATTTTAATCGCGTCGCGTCTGAAGTTCGGCAAAATTAAGTGGCGGACGATTAATCCGCGCGTCATGCGCTCGCCGTCAAATTTCGCGGCACCGACAAGCTCGAACATTTTTTTTATCGCGGCGGTGGCGACGGAAAAATAATTCGGGGCGGCGGAAAATTTTTTGGCGGCGTCCTCGTCGAAATATTTCAGGTCGGGCAAAAAAATATCCACGCGCCCGCGCAACAGCTCCAGCGTCTCAGGATTTTCGTAAGCGTTTGAATTCCAGACAATCGGCAGGCTCAGCCCGCGCGCCTTGGCAATGTCAATCGCCGCGCAGATTTTGTCGGTGAAGTGCGTCGGCGTGACCAGTTCGATATTTGCCGCGCCGCGATTTTGTTGCTCGATAAAAATTTCTGCCAGCCGCGCCACGGAAATTTCTGCGCCGAATCCTTCCCGGCTGATTGAAAAATTTTGGCAGAAGACGCAGCGCAAATTGCAATGCGAGAAAAAAACCGTGCCCGCTCCGCGTTCGGCGGAAAGGCACGGCTCCTCCCATTTGTGCAGGCTGACCAGAGCCACCCGCAAATTTTTTCCCGCGCCGCAGAAACCGAAATGATTCACGCGATCGACGCGACATTTCCTCGGACAAAGTTCACAAGCTTGAGTTTTGCTTTCCAACTCCTAACTCCTCAACGTCCTTTGGCAATGAAATTCTCTTGGTAATCGAAGCACTCGGCGACAATGTCCTTGTTTAAAATCAAAAGGCAAAGCAAATTCGGAATCGCCATCAAACCGTTCATCGTGTCGGAGAAATTCCAAACAACGTCGAGCGTTTGCGTCGCGCCGATAAAAGTTATGCAACTGAAAATAAATCTGTAAGCGTAAATGACTTTGCGGTTGCTAACGAGATATTCCAGCGACTTCTCGCCGTAATATTCCCAGCCGAGAATCGTCGAGTAAGCGAACAGCGCAAGGGCAATCGAAACGATATACTTCGCGCCCTCGCCGTAAACCGTGCTGAACGCAAGAATCGTGAGCGGCGCGCCCGAAATCAATTTGCCCGTCACGGGGTCGACAGTGCCGAGCATGCCGGAGCTGGCGATAACCAAACCCGTCAGGAAGCAAATAATCATCGTGTCGAAGAAAGTGCCGGTCATGTTGACGTAACCTTGGCGGGAAGCGTGGTCGGTTCGAGCCGCCGCCGCCGCGATAGGAGCCGAGCCCAAGCCCGCCTCATTGGAGAAGACGCCGCGCGCCACGCCCCAACGCATTGCCGTCAACATATTGACCACGATTGAGCCGCCGACGCCGCCCGCGACCGCCTCCGTCGAGAACGCCATCTGGAACATAATCGCCAGACCGCCGGGCACGTTCTCAAAATTCACGATGATGATAATCACGGTGAAAAGAATGTAAAAGAACGCCATGGACGGCACGATAAAGCTTGAAACTTTGCCGATGGAGTGAACGCCGCGCATGAGCACAGCCAACGAGCACACGACCAAAATCGCGCCGGTGATTTCGCCCGACCAGCCGAAGCTTGATTGGAACGCCGAGCTGATTGAATTCGCCTGCGTCATGTTGCCGATACCGAACGAGGCGCACACCGCGAACAGCGCGAACAGCGTCGCCATCAATTTGCCGAAGCCGCCGCCGATTCCGTTCTTCATGGCGTACATCGGTCCGCCCGCCATCTCGCCCACGGAATTTGTCTCGCGATATTTGACAGCCAAAACCGATTCGGCATATTTCGTCGACAGCCCGAACGCCGCGCTTATCCACATCCAGACAATCGCGCCGGGACCGCCGAGCACCATGGCTGTTGCCACGCCCACGATATTGCCCGTGCCCACCGTCGCCGAAAGAGCCGTCATCAGCGATTGGAACGGCGACAGGTCTCCTTTGTTGTCCGCCTTGTGCAGCATTATCATTTTGATTGCGTACACCAGATTTATCCACGGCAGGAATTTCAGGCGAACGGTTAAGAAAATGCCCGTGCCGACCAAGAACGCCAGCATTATCGGACCCCAAACAAAATCATTAACGTCATTAAGCAGTTGCGACAAGTCCATTAAGAATTTTCCCTCCCGTAAAAATTTTAAACGATAAAACTTTTCACGCCGCAAATTATATTTAATCCGTCATATCCTGTCAAATTTTGCGGCAATGAATACAAAAAAGCCCCGACGTTTTGTCGAGGCTGAATTTTTTTCCGTGCGAATTTTTATTTGAGCTTCGAGCCGCTGATTTGATAACTCGTGCCGTTAATGTTAAACGTGTCACTCGCACTTACGCCGCTGAAGACAACTTTGCCGCCGCCGTCAATCGTCAGCGTGAGTTTGGAATTTTTGAACGCGGAATTTGTGAACGCGCCCTGCCCGCCGTCCGTGTTGAGGATTTGGAGCAGGTCGCCCGCCTCCCAATCATAAATCGTGTCGGTGCCTTCGTTCGGCTTGTAAATGAACGTGTCCGAGCCTGCGCCGCCATAAAGTTTGTCGTTGCCCGCGCCGCCCCAGAGAGTGTCGGAGCCTTTGCCGCCCTGAAGTGTATCTGCACCCGCGCCGCCGACGATTGAGTTTGCCTTGGCGTTGCCCGTGATTTTTACCGCCGTCGTGCGCGCGGAGGCGTCCACAACTTTTATGTCCGAATCGATTTTCACGGGCGAGGAAGTTTTGTTCGTCACGGTTAAAAGTTTGCTGAAGTCGACGTTGACCGCCGATAAAGACGCCGCGCCCTCCAAAGTAATCTTGCCTTTGTCGACGGTGACGATGACATTGTCGCCGCTCGTCTTTGTCGAATATTTTTTCCCGACGACCGACAGCGTGGAAGTTTCGTTGAAGCCGAAGATTGAGTCGTTGCCGTCGCCGCTCGTGTATTGGAACACAACTTTGCTGCCGAGTTGGTTGTAAATGTAATCGTCGCCCGCCCCGCTTTCGATTGTCACGTTGTCGGGCGTGCTGACGACCTTATAACTTTCTGTTTCATAATCCCATTGGGTTTGCGCAAGATTGGAAATTGAATCGTTGCCTTCGCCGCCGCTGATTGAAACTTTGGAGCCGCCGTAGTTGTAAATTCTATCGTTGCCCGCACCCCCGTCGATTGAAACCGAGCCGCCGTAGTTGTTAATGTAATCGTCGCCTTTGCCCCCGCTGATTGAAACTTCGGAGCCGCCGCTGTTTTGAATGTAATCGTCGCCTGAGCTCGCGTCGATTGAAACCGAGTCGTCCCAGTTGTAAATTCTATCGTTGCCTGCGCCGCCGCTGATTGAAACGTTATCGGCACTGTTGTTAATGTAATCGTCGCCTTTGCCCGCGCTTATCGTCACGTTATCCACGTCGTTGGTCAAACTGTCGTTGACCGCCGTGAGCACGATGAAATTTTTGTCGGTTGACTTGCCCGCGACATTTTTTTTGTTAATGTAAATCGCGTTGCCCTTCACGTCCTTGAGGAAAATTTTTTCTTCGCCGACGGTGACGATGACATCTTTGCCGCTCGCTTGCGTGGAATAATCCGCGCCCGAAATGCTCAAGCTGTCCGTGGAGTTGAATCCGAAAATGGTATCGTTGCCGTCGCCCGATTTGTATTTGACCACGTTGCTCGTGCCGTTGAGGTAAATTTTGTCGTTGCCGGTGCCGCCCGTCAGTGTCGACCTGTGACCGGAGACGGTGATTGTATCTTTGCCTTTGCCCGCGTCGATTAAAACGTTGTTGCTTTCGTTTTTAATTGAGTCGTCGCCCGCGCCGCCGAGGATTGTGTTTTGCGAGCCGTAATTGTCAACGGTATCGGAGCCTGCGCCTGCGTTGATTGAAACGAGCGCGCCGTCGTTGCCGATTGAGTCGTTGCCCGCCCCCGCGTCAATCGTCACCTGCGAGCTCCAGTTTTTAATCGCGTCGTCGCCTTTGCCCGCATTGATTGTAACCGAGGAGCAGTCGTTGAAAATGTAATCGTCCTGCGCGGTGCCCATGACTTCGGCGGAATTTTCGTTGTTGTAGATGACGTTAAAGCTCTGCGCGTCCGCCAATGTCTTTACCACGTTAATTTTTTCCGCCTGATAATATTCCAGCGTCAAAGTTTTGTCGTTGCTGAGGTTAAGCGTTATGTTCGAGCCCGAGCGCACGGATGAATTGACTTTGACCTTGCCGAGGACAATCGAATCGAGGGCGTTGAAATTATAAAGCGTGTCGTTTCCGTCGCTGTAGACGTAAGCCGTGCCCGCGCCCCAATCGTAGACGTAATCATTGCCCTTGCCGCCGTCGATTGTCACGTTATAGCCGCCGTTCCAAAATTCGTCGTTGCCCGCCCCCGCATTGATTGATACGTTCATGCCGCCGTTGTTAATGTAATCGTTGCCCGCGCCCGCGTTGATTGTCACCTTCTCGCTCCAGTTGTTAATGGAGTCGTCGCCCGCACCCGCTTGGATTGAGACGTTCTCACTGCCCCAGCTGTGAACGGTATCGTCGCCCGCGCCCGCGTCGATTGTGACGTTGTCGCCTTCGTTTTGAATGGAGTCGTTGCCGTCGCCCCCGTTGATTGAAACTTGCGCGCCGCCGTAGTTGTAAATGGTATCGTCGCCTGCGCCTGCGTTGATTGTAACTTCGTTGCCGTAATTTTCGGTATAATCGGCACCATCGCCCGCGTTGATAGAAACATAGCTGTCGTAATTCGATATATAATCATTACCTTTGCCGCCGATAACTGTGCTGTGTGGTGCATGATTTTTAATTGAGTCATTGCCCGCGCCGCCGACCAGTGAAGAATATTCTCCGCCTTCGCGATAGCTCTCGATATAATCATTGCCTTCGCCGCTATCAATAGTTGTGTGATTGCCCCAATTTTCGATTGAGTCGTTGCCCTTGCCACCGTTAATAGAAACTTTGCTTGTGCCCTGAGTGTTTTTGACGATGTCGTTGCCTTCGCCAGTGTCGATCGTAGAATTACACCCCTTGCTTGACCAATCGCCATTCTCGATAAAATCGTCGCCCGTGCCCGCGTTAATTGAAGCGTTGTTGCCGTCGTTGTCGATATTGTCGTCGCCGTCGCCGCTGTTAATCGTGACTTTCGCGCCGTTGTTCCAAATAAAATCGTTGCCGTTGCCCGCGTCGATTGTGACGTTGTCGGCTTCGTTGTCGATGTAATCGTCGTCCGCCAGTGCGTTTATCTTGACTTTGTTGCCGTCGTTCCACATGTAATCATCGCCGCTCGTGCCCGTGAAGGTTCGGTTGTCGTCGCTGTTCCAATTCAAATTGTAGTGCTTGACGGCTTTAAGCGACGAGACAATTTTGACGCTGTTCGACCAATAATCGGTGAGCGTGATTTTGCCCTTGCCCTCAACGGTGATTATGACGGTTGAGTCGTCGCTCCGTTGCGAAGACCAACTGCCGGCGATAACCAACGCGCTGAGGTCGCCGAAATTATTAATCGTATCGTTGCCGGAAGTGTAGACGTAAACTGTGCCCACGCCCCATTCGCGATGAACATAATCGTTACCTTTGCCGCCGCTGACAGTGACATTGTGCCCGCCCTCGACAGTGATGTAATCGTCGCCCGCGCCCGCGCTGATTGACACGTTGTTGCCGCCGTTGTTGTGGATGGTGTCCGCGGAGGCTGTGCCCGTGATGATTTTGCCGTCCGTGTCGTTGTAAATGTCAGCCATAAAAATTCCTCCTTAACATTGATAAAAAAATGACGCGCAAAAAATGCACGCCGTTAAAAATTTAGAAAGAAGTGCCGACGGTGAAGTGGAAACGCCCGCCCTGAGAGCCGCGCCCGTAATCGAGGCGAAGTGGCCCCATGGGAGTGTTTACGGCGAGCCCGACGCCGACGGAGCCTTTCATATTGCGTGGACGGAAGCCGGTGTCCCAGACGCCGCCGAAGTCGGCGAAGAGCGCGCCCTGAACTTTGGAATGGAGGGGGAAGCGGTATTCGACGGAGCCGAGGAGCAAACGGTTGCCGCGGAATTGGTCGTCGCGATAGCCGCGCAGAGAGCCCTGACCGCCGAGTCGGAATTGGTTGAACTCAGTCATGTCGCCGCGCGCGTAACCGAGCATGCCGCGGATAGCCCAGATTTGGTCGTGGTCGCCGGCTTTTTGGTAGTGGTGATGGTCAAGGGAAACTTTTTGGAAATTGAAATCGCCGCCGAAATTGCCGACTTCGAGGGAGAGATTGACTTTGGAGCCGGTGGTGGGGTTGTAGATATTGTCGCGGGTGTCGGTGACGTGTTCGAGGATGATGGAGCGTGTGAGCCCGAAATTTTTCTTGCGCCAGTCGCGATATTCGGGAGTGGAGCGGTCGCCTGCGTTGCCGCTGGAGACGTGGCGGACGTATTTGTCTTTGCGGTTGCGGAAGGTGATGAAGTTGGTGGAGTATTCGCTGACGGGGCGGCTAAGGGTAATTTCGCCGCCTGAGTATCTGCGCATGTACTCTTCCTTGAAATGCCCGCGGGTGTCGTAGTCGTTGTAAGCGTAGGTGCGGTTGTAAAGTTGAATGCGGAAAGCGGTTTCTTTGTTGTCGAGCCAGGGGTGACGGTAGGTGAAGTTGTAGCCGTGCGCGTCGTACTCGTCGCCGCTTTTCTCGTACATGATGGCAATGGTGTCGCCGATGCCGCGGAAGTTGGTGTCGGCAATGGAAATCATGCCGATAATGCCGTCGGAGGTGGAGTAGCCCGCGCCCAGTCCGAGAGTGCCGGTGCGTTTTTCCTTGACGTTAATTTCCATGATGACGGCGTTAGGTTCGACACCAGGGTTCATCTTCAGGTTGACGTCTTCGAAGAAGCCGAGATTGTAAACGCGTTGCATGGAGCGGCGGGCGAGTTTGGCATTGAAGGGCGTGCCGACTTCCTGGCGCATTTCGCGGAGGATGACTTTGTCCTTGGTTTTCTTGTTGCCCTTGACGGCGTAACCTTCCAAAATGCCTTCGTTGATTCGCAGTGTGAGGACGCCGTCCTTGTCGATGTTCATGTCGGTGACTTTCATGAGGATGAAGCCTTCGCCGCGATAATCCTCCTGAATGGCGGAGATGTTGTCGTGCAGGGTGTTGGAGTTTAAAATCTCGCCTTTCTTTAGCGTGACGATATGGTCAAGCTCTTCTTTGGTGTAAAGGGTATTGCCGGTGTAAACGATGTCCTTGAGGATTGGATTTTCCAGGACGTGGAAGGTGATGACAATGCCTTCGGGGATTTCCTCAAAAGTTTGATAAGCCTCGTAGAAGTAGCCGGTGTTGACCAGCGCGTTTCTGTCGCGCAGAGCCGCCGCCGCGCTGAAGGGGTCGCCGACGTTTTCCGTGACGGCAACCTTGACGGTCGGGAGCGTGGCTTCGCTTGCGCCCTCGTACTCAATGTCGACAATCGTCTTGCCCTCGAATTGTTTCATATACTCCAAGATGGTTGCGTCGACTTGTGAACGGTAGGGTTCGGGAACGGGTTTACTTTCCTCCACGGTGGGAGTTTCGGGCGATTTCGTGTCGACGTTGCTCGTGTCGATTTGTGAGGCGGGCGGGTCACTTGGCGTGGGCACCTTTACTTCGACGGGCTGTTCAGATTTTTCGGCGGGCTGTTCGTTCGTTGAAGTTTGCTCGGTTTGTTCGGCGGGAGTATCGTCGGATTTTTTTCCGAGAGGGATATTGGCCTCGACGACAGGTGAATCGAATTTGGGCGTACCGGGGTTTGTGCCGAAAGGTTCGTCGACGATATCGGGGGGAGCCGCCTCGCCCGTCGCCGTCAGGAGCATTAACGCCGCCACCAATGCCGCCCGCTTCCTCCGCAAAAATTTTTTAGCTTTCAAAAATCAATCTCCTCCTCTGTTCAATTAGGAATTAGGAGTTAGGAATTAGGAATGATTACGAAATTTAATTCCTCATTCCTAATTCCTCATTCCTAATTAAAATTTGTATCGCGCTTCAATGCTAAAGATAAATTCTTTGCCCTCGTGCTCAACGGTGAAACCGATGTTGTCGTTGAAGTCGTATTGAATGCCGTAGCGATTAACTTTGTGGCTGCCGAATCCGCGCGTGTAGCGAATCATGAATTTGTCGCCGATGTATTTGCCGATTTTGACGTTGTAATCTTTAGAGTCGTCGCGGCTGCTTGCGCCCTGGTCGCCGGGGTTGTGCCGTTCGAACATGGAGCCCGAGCCGCGCGAGACCGTGAACTGGTCAATGCCGAGCGTGCGTTTCAAGGCGTCCTCAATCTCGGAAAGCACAGTCATCTGCAAACCGATGGCAAGCGCGTCCGCCGTCGTGAAGTTAATATCGCCGCCGCGCGAGTAAGCGTCGCGAAGTGTCAGCAGCTTGAGAATTTCTTCGCGGGTCATTTCGGGGCTGGAAGTCAAACCCAATTTGAAGTTGTTCGGTTGCCCGTCCACTCTCAAGAAAACATGGGTGTTGGCGACCTTGGTGTCCGCGGCCAGATGAATCGTCGGCATGAATGAATCGACTTGGTTGAAATGCGCTTCGCCTTCGCGAATATTAAACACAGATTCCAAATAAGTCAAGGTGCCGCCGCGTTTGACGGTGATTGCCCCTGAACTTTTCGGGTGTTCGGTGGAACCGCCGAAGTGCGCGTTGCCGTCCAGGTACATGTTGTAGAGGTGAGACTTGAAGAGGTGAACTTTTTCTCCGAGGTTAATCGACACGTCGAGCAAAATATTCGGCAGCGGCGTATCGTCGTCGGACAGTTCCGGATGAGTTATGCGGCACTTCTCCAAATTGATTTGCCCCGTGAGTTTCGGCAGTTTCCAATGACGGAAAGTTTCTTCGGTCAGGCTGAAGTTTGCATTAAATTTCCCGCGGAAAACTTCGCTGTCGATGTCGAGGTTGTCCGCCACGAAGTCAAAGTTGTACTCGGTGGGATGGAGGTCGGCGAAGCTGAATCCGCCCTTAAGCGTGAAAATGCCCGCGCCGAGGTTCCCCGAAAAAGTTTCGATATCGAATCGCTCACCCTTGAACGCCATGGCGATATTTATGTGCTCAATCAAAGTTTTCATGCCCTTGACTTTAACCGAGCCGTCGAGCAGAGAAATTTTCCCGTTGACTTGCGGGCTGGCGGCGGTGCCCGTGATATTAATCGAGCCGTGGAGGTTGCCGATACCCCAGGCGATTTGCTTGCTGATGACGGGGAGCAAACTCAAGTCCGCGTCGTCGAGTGAAACGGTTAAGTTCAGCTGTTCGTCCGCAGGGAGATTTTCCTTACTGCCTGCGGTCAACGCGCGGAGCGGAATGTAACCGTGGGCATTCGCGCCGTAAATTTTTCCGCCGAGTTCGCGCTGAACGATTAATTCATCCACATTGACGCGCCAATTTTCCAGACGGAATTTTCCGCGCAGCAGGTCGAAGGTCGAGCCCTTGATACCGCCCGTCGCCGTCATGTTCACGTCCGCGGAGGGATTCATCATCGTGCCGAAAGCTTTTGCGTTGATGTCGGTCGTGCCGACAACGTCGAAGTCAAAGCCCGCCGCCTTACTCAAGAGCGCGAGTTCAATTTCTTTTGCGGTCAAAGTCAAATCGAGCGCGCCTTCCAAGTGAGCCGAGCCGCGCAGGTCGAAGGTGCCCGCGTCGCCCTGCTTGCCCGCGAATTCATTGAAGTAAACGATGTTGTTGAGGAGGCGCACGGAAACTTTTACGTCGTGGATGTCGCGCCCCGCGAGTGTGCCCGAAGGAATATCGCCGACGACGGAGCCGGTCGGTTTGCTCAGCGTGCCGCTCACCAAAATTTTGCTGTTCAAAGTTCCGTCGAGCAATTCATTTTTATGCGCGGCGATGATGAACATGCGCCCGATATTTGCTTGGTTCACGTCGATTTCGCCGCTGATGTTTTGGCTGTCGAGATTCAAAGAGACTTGCATTTGGCAGGAGGCGTCGCCGTCGCGGAAGCGGAAGTCGTCCAGATAAACGTTCGCGCCGTTTGATTGGAGGTGCCCGTAAAGGTCGGTGAGCGTCACGCCGTTCAAAGTGATTTCGTTCGCCTTGAGTTCGCCGTCGAAAATCGGAACGTCGGGCGTACCCTTGATGATTCCCTCAAAAGTTGTGTGCCCTTCGGCGACGTAATTTTCGGGGAGCTTGCTCTTGAATCGTTCGAGGCGGATGTCCTTGCCCGTGACAACGAAGTCCATAACCTGCGTGGTCTTGTTAATCGTGCCGTTCAAAATCATGTCGACCATCGGCGAAGTGATTTCAAAATCTTGCAGGCGGAGGATGTCGCCCTCCAGAAAATAATCGCCGGTCATGCCGCTGAGCAGGATGCCGCGATACGAGCCGCGCTTGAATTTTATGTTGCCTGCCACTTGCGGGTTATCGATTGTGCCGGTGATTTTCACGGTGTTGGAGACGTTGCCGGTTATCGGCTGGTCGGGCGCGACGAGTGCGGCGATGTCCTCTGCGCGGACGGTGGTGGTGTCGAGTTGCAGATTAATTTTCTTCTCGCCCGTCAAACCGACGCTGCCTTCGACGACCGTCCACTTAATCTGCCCGTCCTTCTCCAAGTTGAATTTATTTATGTTAATGCCGTCGAGACTGCCCGAAGCCGCCAGCTGAATCGAATCGAACGGTTGCTTGAAAAATTTCCCGACGAAGTGATTGCCCTCGCGTTTGGAGTTGTCGACGGCGGAGAGTTCCACATTTACGTTTGGATTGTCGGCGTGACCCTGAACGGTTCCTTTGAAGTCGGCGAGCCCGCTCATATCGAGTTGCGCGTTAAATTTTTTCAGCAGAGCCATGTCGACGTGCGCGCCGTAAAAATTCAAATTCAAATCGGTCGTGTTCAGGATTGTGCCTTCCATGCCGAGCGTGCCGTTGTTCGGGAGTTTCACGCTGCAATAATCGAGCGTGAGGTCGTCGTCGGAGAAATAAAAAGAGGCGTTCGCGTCATTGACTTGGAAGCCTTCGATATTGAGAGCGGTCGCGCCCACGTTGCCGTAAATTTTTACAAGCTCAATTTCGTCGGGCTTGCCGTTGATTCCGACGTCCGCCGTAAGTTTTCCGCTGACGGCTTTGGTCGAGCCGCTGAAGTCACAAAGCGTCGCCGCGTCCAGACCGTTCGCCTTGACGTGTGCATTAAAAGAAAAATCTTCCGTCTTAATTTCCGCCGTGCCTTCGACGTGTCCGCCGAAAAGATTTGCGCTTGCGTCGGTGAGGTAAATCATATTGCCGACGTAACGGAGCTTGGTGGAAATATTTTGCGCGGAAAGATTTTGGTAAGCAATATAATCGGAATAAATTTCTGCGTCGACCTGAGGATTTTTTGCGGTGCCGACGAGATGAGCTTGAACGGCAACCGCGCCGTCGATTCCGATATCTGCGATGAGAGCGGCGGGCGTGAAGCTTTCGGATTCGGCCAGGACGTCAAAAAAAATTTCGTCTGTGTCGAGGTGAACTTTGCCGCTGGCGGAGGCGTATTGGTTGTTGGCGGCTGCCGAGGCGTCAAAGAAAATTTCGTTCTCGTTGAAATTCAAATTGCCGTTGATATTTTCGACGGTGGTTTCTTCGATTTTGACTGCGGCATTTTTAATTTCCGTGGAGCCGAGGTAATTCAAAGTGTCGTCGCGGTGGAGCACATGGACAGAAAAATTTTCCGCCGCGCCGCCCAAAATTTCGACGCCTTCGGGGATTTTATCGGCGGGCAGATACGGAAGAATTTTATCGAAATTAATCGCGTCCACTTCCGCGCTGATGACCTGCTGAGCTTTGCTGACGGTGCCCGAAGCTTTGACGTTCGCGCCGAGAGTTTTCGCGCTGACGTCGACGGGGATTGCGTTCATGTCCGCGCAGTCCGCCTCCGCAGAAATTTCTTCGAGCGAAATATTTTTCCCGTCGAAGTCGGCGTTAATCGTGCCGCGTGTCAGAGAAACTTTTGCGCCGAAGGTCGTTTCGCCCTCGCCCTCCTCAACTTTGATGTCGTTTACGTTCCAAGATTCGTCGTCGCGCTGTTTGAGGTTGAGGGTCGCGCCGTCGAGTTTGATTTCGTCGAGAGCGGCAACGGGGTCGTCGCGCAGGGCGAGCAATTTAAAATTAATCTGAGCCGTGTCGACGCGTGCGATGAGTTCTTTTTGCTTGTCGAAAATTTCAATGTCGCGGACGGTGATGTCGCTGAGTTTGTCGCGGTCAAAAAAATTTATGTCGTTGAAGTCGACGCCGCCGATTTTTACGGGCACGCCCAAAGTTTTTGAGGCGGTCTCTTCGGCGGTGGTCAGAGCCTTCTCAATGATTGCCTCTCGCTGTGAATTTATGTAAAGCCCGCCGCTCAGCGTGAGAATCGCCAACGCGCCGCCGAGAATTTTTAAAATTGTAAACACGGCGAGTCTCCTTTTTATCAGTTTGGAGTTTGGAGTTAGGAGTTAGGAGTTTGATTGGAAGTGGTTTCCGTTCCTTGCGGCTGATTAGGATTGGGCGCAGGATTTCCTTGCGGCGGAGCGGTGAACGGCTCAGGCGTCATTCCCTGCGGCGGATTTGCGTTGGGCGCAGGATTTTCTTGCGGCGGAGCGGTGAACGGCTCAGGCGTCATTCCCTGCGGCGGATTTGCGTTGGGCGCGGGGTTTTCTTGCGGCGGAGCAGTGAACGGCGCGGGCGTCGTTCCCTGCGGTTGATTTGCGTTGGAATTTTGAACTTGCCCCTGATTAAACATATCCTGTTCGACGCTCTCGGAGGGAAGCGGTGCCGCGTTTTCAAAATCAATCAAGACGACCGGCGCGACTTCACCCGTCTCCGGAACTTCAGCCGCCTCACTGGTCAAAGCCGCCTCTTCGCGAGATTTGGCAGCGGTGTCGCCCGCCTTCTCGGATTCAATGTAACGAACAATGTCAATCGTCACGGGCACGCCCATGTATCTGTCGAGTGACGCCTTGGCGGTGTTGTAGTTGTAAAGCGCGGTGAAATAATTCGAGCGCGCCTCCGTCAATTTGCGCGAGGCGTCCATGACGTCGAGGTTTGTGCCGACGCCCGCCGCGTATCTGACCTGCGAGATTTTGTAGTTCTCTTCGCCGAGGATGACAGCCGCCTGAGTGGTACCGATATTCCTTTCCGCCGCGCGCAGGTCGAGGAAGGCAGATTGAACGTCGAGCTGAACTTGCTCACGAGTTTGTGCGGCGACTTCCTTTGCGCGAACGAGAGCTGCGTCCGCCTGATTGACTTGCGCGCGAGTGATGCCGCCGTCGAAAATATTCCAGCTTGCGCTCACGCCGATTGACCACTGGTCGTTGGTCTTGTGCCCGAACATATTTTCCGTGTCAATCTCTTTTGAAATGCCGGCGTTGACGGAAGGATACCAGCCGCTTTTTGCCGAGCGTTTGGCGGATTCGGCTTGCTTGACGGCGTAATCGGCCACTGCGGCGTCCGCGCGATTTTCCAGCGCGTAAGAGGTGCAGTCACCCAAATTCAAATCGTATTTCCTGTAAGTCAAAGTGTCTTGCGGGCGGATGACCGTATCGGCGGGCAACCCGATGTAATTGTTCAGCGTGGCGACGGCGACGTCATAAGTGTTTTGAACGTTCACGAGATTTTGCATGGCGTTTGCCAGCTCAACCTGCGACTCCAGCACGTCGACCTTGGCGACGGTGCCGACGCGGAATTGGGCGTTGACGTTGCGCAAGTGCTCCTGCAAAGTCAAAACTTCTTCCTCGTAAACTTCAATCAAATTTCTGTACTGAAGGACGTTGAAATAATAAATCGTTGATTGGAGACGGACGGTTTGCATGGTATCTTCAAGCGACAAGTCAGCCGAGCTGAGAGCGTAACGCGCGGCCTTGCGACCTTCTCTGAGTTGCCCGCCGCGATAAATCGGCATGGAAATCGAGCCGGTGTTCGTGAAGGCGCGGCGAATCCCCGAAGAATCGTAATACATGCCGCCGACTCGTGCGCCGCTCCAGCTCCACGTCACTTGCGGATTGCCTTGGCGGCGAGCCTCGCTCAAGCTCCAGTAGGCCCCTTCGCGTTCGGCGACGGATTCTTTTATCGTGCGATTATTTTCAAAGGCGCGCTGAATCGTTTCGTCGAGCGAGATGTTGACCACGTCAGCGGCGTCGACCGTGCCGAGCGATAAAGTCATCATGCCCGCCGCGATTAATGCCGCCAGCCTCTTGCGAAAATTTTTCCTGATACGCTTGCAAATTTTCATTTAAACCACTCCGTTCTATCCGTTGTAAGGATTTAAGATTTAGGATTTAGGATTTAGGGTTTTGTCCCTTAAATTCCCAACTCCCAACTCCCAACTCCCAACTCCTAACTCCTAACTCCTAATTGAACCGTGTCGCCCGCTTGAAGTCCCTCGCTCACGACAAATTGGTTTCCGACCTTGCCGCCGAGCGAAATTTTTTTAGGGACGACTTTTTTATTTTCATCGACGACGTTCACAAAATTTTCGCCGTCGCGTTGTTGAATTGCATTTTCGGGGACGAGCAACGCGTTTGGAATTTTTACGTTCTCCAGCTCAAGCTGAACCTCTTCGCCCAAAGGCAAACTCTCGTCGGGGTTGTCGAAAGTCACTTCGGCTGTCGTGTCGCTTGAGAAAATAATTTTTCCCGGTCGGGCGTAAGTGGAGCCGTCCTTGAACTTGAGCATGACTTTCGGGTTACTCGCCGCCAAAAAATTTTTCTCCGCCGCCGAAACTTCAAAGCGGACGACCGCGGGATTTGTCTTGCCGATTTTGGCGAGGACGGTTTCATTTGCCGTGACGGTTTCACCGAGGCGAACACTTTGCGCGTCGAGCCTGCCGGTTATCGGCGCGAAGACCATTCCCGCCTCCGATTCGTCCTCCAAAATTTTTACGCGCGCCTGAAGTTCGGCGATTCTGTTTTGGAGTTCGCCGACGGGATTTTTCTGCGCCAGTTCCTTGGGCAGGGAAGTCATCGCCTCACTCAGTTCCCGCTTCGCCTGAAGGAGTTCGGATTCTCTTTCCGCGCTGCCGACTTTGAAAAGCTTTTGACCTTCCTTAACCTCGTCGCCGTCTTTGAAAAATTTTTCGACAATCTCGCCCGAAATGTTCGAGTAAATCATCAGCTCACGGCTTAAAGAAATTTTTCCGTCGCGCGTCAAAGTCAACGTCACGTCCGCCGCCGAAATTTTTTCCGTCGGGATTTCGACTGCCTCATTGCCGCAGCCCGCAAAAAAAATTATCGCTGCGCAGATGAGTACAAAAAATTTTTTCATGTCAGAATTCCTGTTTTAATCCGAAGTAGAAGGCGCGGTCTTTCTTGCGATTAACGTCGTGCAACTCGCCGAGCAAATAAGTTGATTCGGCGATTCGATACTGAGACTTCAGCCGAACTCTGCCGTGATTCAAGTCGTAAGCTTCGGCGGAGAATTTAAATCTGTCGCCGGCGTAAGCGTCGAGCCCGATGCCCGGTTTGCCCGCGATTATCCCCGCGCGCGCTCCGAAGTCCGTGCCGAATTTTTTTCCGCCCTGCAAGTTCAGCTTCGTGTTGTTGCCGATATTTTCCGCGCCGAGCATTAAAGATTTGTCGTCGCTGGTCACGTCCAAATTAAAATTCGTTCTCCAGTCATGAGCTTTGCCGCTGTATAATATATCAACCGACGGCGTAACGTCAATCTTGGAAATTTTGTTGGCGGTGCCCTCCACCTTGCCCAACAATTTATCGGCGCGTTCGGTTATGCTGCGGGCGTTGCTCACCGTGGCTTTCAAGTCATCGGCAACTTTCGGGTCGCCCGCGAACTTGTTCATGTTGTCGGCCATGTTCGCCACGGAGTTTGAAGTCTTGGCGATATTGTCCAGCGTGAATTTGAGTTGCTCGACGGTCTGCGGGTCGCCCGCGAATTTATCCAAGTTTGCAGTCATGTGCTCGACGTTGGCCATGGCCTGATTCATGCCGGCAACCGCGTCGTTCATCTGCCCAATCATGTTGTGGAAAATGTCCTCGTTCTCGACGGCAATTCTCTCGAAGGTCTCGGTCATGTTGTTCACGTTCCCCGAAGCCTCTTCCATGTTCTTGCTCATCTCGACGACGGATTTTTTAAAAGTTTCGTCACCGATAATCGCGTGCACGTCATTCAACAACATCTCGACCTTGTCCATGACTTTGGTCAGCCCGTCAAACATCTGGTCCATGCCCGCCTCGTCCGCGCCGTAAAGATAATCGCCGTTCTTGAGGTACTCGCCGTTGTCGGCCTTCGGCTGGAAATTTACAAATTTCTCGCCCATGACGCCGCTCGACGTTATCGACACACGAGACTGCTTCGGAATTTTTGCGCCCGGCTCCACCGACATGGTGACGGTGACGCCCGTGCCCTCCGGCGTAATTTGAGTGACTTTGCCGACCAACACTCCGCTCAAGCGAACGTCCGACTGCTGCTGCAACCCGACGACCTGCTTAAAGCCCGCATACAAAGTATAATTATCGTCTCCGCCGAAATGAAAACCTCCGAGCCCCGCCGTGGCTCCTCCCAAGAGCATGAGCCCGCCGACGGTAAACGCTCCGACTTTTGCTTCAACTGACATCACTTCGCCTCCCGAAAAATTTTTTCTTTGAAACCCGAATAAGTCTCAAAGCCCAACATAAATAACGCAAGCTCGAAGGAACTTCCGACAGCTTTTTCTTTCAGCTCGACGAAAGCAGTATCCTCAGGCACTTTAAAAGTGTCCGCGTCTTCAAGCAGCTCTTTAATCGTTGCGGGCAGAGCCATGCACATTTTATAAAAAGCGTCCTCCTCGCCGGTAACAAGCTCGTAAAACTTATCAATACTTACTCTGCGGATACGCAAATGTTTTTGTTTCTGCCCGTCAAGCGAAATTGCCCACGGAATATTTTGAGATTTTTTGGAAATAACCTCGACGAGACAACACGCACAATCGCCGTCACGCAAAAGTTGCCCCTGCATCTTCATGAAAGTTTTCGCGCTCGCCGAAGAATTCATCGTGTTGTGCTTGTTTTTCATCTCGACGTAAACTGTATCAACTTTGTCGCCGTCAAGTTCAATGCCGCCTTTCTTTTTGAAAACGACATCCCAACCCAACTTCGGCACTGTGCAACCGGCAATGTATCGGAAAATATTTTGGTGGAAGTAACCTATACTGTTGTTATTGGATTTGTCGCGTTGGCGAAAAATTTCGCTTCGGATAATTTCTTCCCAAGTAGAACCGTAAACATTTTTATCGAACAGGAGCTTTATCGGGTCGATAATGTTGCCGTTAAGTTTTTCCAAGTCATATGATTGAAGGCGTTCGCCGTATTGCAAGATGGTTTCGCGAATGTGTTCTTTAAAGTTCGCGTCGGATATGAAATTAAGAATCATTGCAACGCCTCCAAAGCTTTTCTGATTTCATCAGCGACGGCAAAAGCCAAGTTGACCGGTACGGCGTTCCCGACTTGCCGATATTGGCTGTACATTGAACCGCAAAATTGCCAATCGTCGGGGAAGGATTGAATTCGTGCGTTTTCGCGGACAGTGAAAGGACGTGCTTCCAGCGGGTGGCAACGTTCGGTTTGCTTTTGTGTCGGCGAAGTCAAAACTGCAAGTGACGGCTCGTCCAAACTCATGCGTCGCAAAATGCCCGTTCGCCCGCCTTCCATTTCCCAACAGCTTTTCATGTACGGCTTTGCCAATGCAGCGGGCAGGTCGCGCCAATATCCGCCCGGCGGAATCAGTTCAAACAATTTCCTTTTGTGCTCTGAATATTGCGCGCCGAGGCTCCGAGGAACATCCTTCAGCACGTCGCGAAGGACAGGCTTATATTTTTGTGGCGGCGGGAAGTTTACTTTCAGATTTAAATCTGAGCGGACGCCGATTGTCATGAGACGTTCTCGTTTTTGGGCGTTGCCGTAATCCCAAGCGTTGAGAATTTTTTTGCTGACGCGATAACCGCAGTCTTTGAAGACATTCGACATCGTTTGATAAGTTTTGCCTTTGTCGTGTGTCAAAAGCCCGCGAACGTTTTCGAACAGGAAAATTTTTGGTTGCAACTTCTGCAGAAAAACAGCGTAATAATAAAACAGCGTGCCGCGAGCGTCTTCCAATCCCAGACGCTTGCCGGCATAGGAGAAAGACTGACAGGGTGCGCCGCCCGACAACAAATCCAATTCGCCGCGTCGCAAGTCGAAAAACATTTCAAGATTGAGCGGCGAAATTTCGGCAATGTCGTCGTTTATTACATTCCAATTTGGTCGATTAAACTTCAACGTGGCGGCGGCGTCTTTGTCGATTTCAATCAAAGCAAGCGGCTCAAAGGTTGCGCGTTCAAGTCCGAGAGCAAGACCTCCCGCACCCGCGAAAAGTTCCAGCGTTTTTAAATTTCTCAACGTCACAACTTCACCGCCTCAATCAATGATTCGGAAGAACTGTTTTATCCTGTCGTCCTGAATTTTTTTGAAACGTTCGGGCGTGTCGACGGCAATGAGTTCGCCGTTGTAAACCATGGCGATTTTGTCGGCGATTCGGCACGCGCTGACCATGTCGTGAGTGACGACGATGCTCGTGACTTTCAAGGCGCGCTGAGTTTCGATTATCAGCTCGTCGATTTTGTTGGTCATAATCGGGTCCAAGCCTGAGCTCGGCTCGTCATAAAAAATAATTTCGGGACCGAAGGCAATCGCCCGCGCCAGGGAAACTCTCTTCTTCATGCCGCCCGAAAGTTCATTGGGCATTCGATTTTCCACGCCCTCCAGCCCGACTTGATGAAGTTTTTCGCGAACGATTGATTGAATTTTTTCTTGGCTGAAGTTTGTGTGTTCAATCAGCCCGAAGGCGACGTTTTCGCCGACGGTCATCGAATCGAACAGCGCGCTGTATTGAAAGACCATGCCCATGCGAAGGCGCACGCGCATCATTTCCTTTTCGTCAAGTTTGGAAATTTCGTCGTCGCCAATCCAAATCTCTCCGCTCGTCGGTTTAATCAAACCAATCATCAGTCGGAGCAGAGTGGATTTGCCTGAGCCTGAGCCGCCGATAATCGCCAGCGTCTCTCCGTCGGCGATTTCCAAGTTGATATCTCTCAGCGCAACCTTCTTGCCGAAAATTTTTGTCACGTTAATGATTTTAATCATGAGCCCTCATCTGTAAATTATAAATGTCAGCAGCGCGTTCAAAACGAAAATGACAATGATGGAAGTGACAACCGTTTTGGTCGTCGCCTTGCCGACACCCTCCGCGCCGTCGGGGCAGTTCAAGCCGTAATAACAGCCGAGTACCGCAATGACATTGCCGAAGAAAATCGCTTTAATCATTCCGCCCGTCAGGTCATAAGTATTCGCGAACATTTTTATCGAGTTGATGAAAACGTAGGAGCTTATGCCCGAATATTGAGTGGCGACGAGCCAGCCGCCCGCCACGCCGATTATGTCGCCGAAGACAGTGAGAATCGGGACGGCAATCATGCAGGCAATCATGCGCGGAACGATTAAGTAGTTCACGGGGCTGACCGCCATGACTTTGAGCGCGTCGATTTGTTCGGTGACTTTCATTGTACTTATCTCGGCGGTTATGGCCGCGCCCACTCGCCCCGCGCACACCACGCCGACCAAAACCGGTCCGAGCTCACGACCAATCGCAATTGCAATTACTCCGCCGACCGTCGACTGCGCGCCGAATCGGATGAACTCGTGCGCCGTCTGCAGCGTGAAGACCACGCCCGTGAACAAAAGCGTCAGCGAAACGATTGCCAGCGAATCGACACCCAAGTGCGACATTTGTCCGAGGATAAGTTTGATTCGCGGCTTGTGCGGGACTTGCTTCATCGTGTCGACGTAAAGCAAAACTATCGTGCCGAACTCTTCAAACCTTTTTATCATGAAGCTGCCAATCGTTTCAAAAAATTTTGTCAGCAATTTTCGTCCTCCCTTCGCGCAGGCATTATATCATAAAATTTATCAGATTATGGACAGCGGCTTAAAAAATTTTTTCGGGCACGGTTTGAAATAAAAATTTCCGCGTCATATAATCGGCGCATGCGAAAATTTATCCCCTCTTTCTCAAGAGTGGATTCGCAGAACCTGTCAACTTTGCTTGGGCTCGTCGCTTCCATTCGGCGTGAAAATTTCTTTTGTTTGTTGAGCCATACTTTTCTTTGCTCACCCAAAGAAAAGTATGCAAAAGAAAGGGTGCCTCGCGGGGGCGTTGCTCGTTCGTGATTCGGAGTTTCGGATAACCCGTGCCTGGTGTGCGCCGGATGACGCCATCACGGCGTCAGACGCGGCGCGGCGCGCGTCCATGCGCGCCTCAACTTCCTCGAATTCTTTTTCATAATCACTCGGAACTAACCACAAAAAGTTTGGGAGAAATTTTTATGCAAGGTCAAGGTAACGGAGCCGTCAAGGACTTAACTGTCGGTGAGCCTGCGCGGCTGATTTTATTCTTCACGCTGCCGCTTTTGGCGGGCAATGTCTTTCAGCAGTTGTTCGGCTTCGTGGACACGCTGATTGTCGGAAGATTTTTGGGCGTGGAGGCGTTGGCGGCCGTCGGCTGCACCGGCCCGCTGATGTTTCTCATGCTCGGATTCGCCTTCGGAATGACCGGCGGCTTTTCCATTTGCACGGGACAAAGATTCGGCGCGAAAGATTTTGACGGCGTGAGGAAGAGCGCGGCGTTTTGCATTGAACTGAGTTTGGCGGCGTCGATTATCTTGGCGGTCGTCGGCGTGACTTTTTGCCGCGAACTTTTAATCGCCATGGACACTCCGCCCGAAATCCTCGACGGCGCGTACTCGTTCATCGTCATCATTTACGGCGGCGTCGTCATGTTCATCCTCCACCAGATGCTGACGAATTTAATCCGCGCGCTCGGCGACAGCAAAATGCCCACGGTCATTCAGGCGACGACTCTTTGCATAAATATTTTGCTCGAACCGATTGCCATCATCGGGCTCGGACTCGGTATCCCGGGCTCGGCGGCCGCAACAATCGTCGCGCTTACTCTCGGAAATATTTTGTGCGTCATTTACATTAAACGCCGCGTGCCTTACCTTCATGTGCGCCGCGAAGATTTTTCCTTCGACAAAAATTTTTTGCTGGAGCATTTGCGAATCGGTTTGCCCATGGGCTTTCAGTCATCAATCATTGCCATCGGCGCAGTCATTTTGCAAATCGCGCTCAACGGTCTGGGCTCGGTGGCGGTCGCTGCCTTTGCCGCAGGTCACCGCGTCGACGGAATTGCCGTCATGCCCATGATGTCTTTCGGCGTGGCAATGGCCGCTTACACCGCTCAAAATTTCGGCGCGAAAAAATTTGACCGAATCATCGACGGAGTGAAGAAATGCATTTTGATGTCGTGCTCGTTCAGCGTGTTGGTCGCGGCGTTCAACATTTACCTCGGCGCGGAAATGATTGAACTGTTCGTCGGCGCGCAGGCTCGGCAGGTCGTCGAGTACGGGCGGCTTTTCTTAATCATCACGGGTTTATCGTATTGGGCTTTGGCTTTGCTTTTTATTTTCCGCTTCACGCTGCAGGGGCTGGGAAAAAGTTTCGTGCCGACGCTCGCGGGTGTTGTCGAGTTGGTCATGAGAATTTTCGTCGCCATCTTCCTCGTCGATTGGTACGGATTCCTCGGCGCGTGCCTTGCCGCTCCTCTTGCGTGGATTGGAGGACTGCTGCCGCTGGCGATTGCCTTCTTCCTCACCGCGCGGAAATTGAAACACGTCGAATTCAGTTAGGAGTGTGAAGTGAGGAGTTAAAATTTTTTCCCTCAACTCCTAACTCCTAACTCCTAACTAACTTGGAGGTTTTGTCATGGAGAAAAAAATTTGCGAGATATGCCCGAAGCATTGTCGGCTGGCTGTCGGAGAAGTCGGCTCGTGTCGGGCGCGCGTCAACGACGGAGAAAAAATCACCGCGCTCAATTACGGCGCGATAACTTCAATCGCCCTTGACCCGATAGAAAAGAAACCGCTGTACAAATTTTTTCCCGGCAGCAGAATTCTTTCCGTCGGCAGTTACGGTTGCAATTTGAACTGTCCCTTCTGCCAGAACTTTGAAATTTCCATGGCGGATTCGACTTTCCCGACAAGAAAAATTTTGCCCGCGCAACTCTCCGCGCTCGCCGCCGAACTCGCGGGGCAAAAAAATATTGGCGTCGCTTTCACTTACAACGAGCCGTTCATCAGTTATGAATTCGTTCGCGACACATCCGAGTTGCTTAAAGCTGCGGGGCTCAAGAGTGTGCTGGTTACCAACGGAACCGTCGCGCCCGCCGCCCTGAAAAAAATTTTGCCGCTCATCGACGCAATGAACATCGACCTTAAAGGTTTCAGCCAAGAAATTTATTCTCTGCTCGGCGGAGACTTCGAGACCGTGCGCCGAACGATTGAACTGTCCGCGCAAAGTTGTCACGTCGAAGTTACGACTTTAATCGTGCCGACGATGAATGATTCGGCCGAGGACATGGAGCGGGAGGCACAGTGGCTCGCGGGCATTTCAAAAAATATTCCGCTGCACATCAGCCGATTCTTCCCGCGATACAAAGTCACGAACCTGCCGCCGACGCCCGTCAAAAAAATTTATGAGCTCGTCGAGGTCGCGCGCCGTCATTTGAATTTCGTTTACGCGGGCAACTGCTGAAGCGTTGAATTTCGGCGGCGCGTCTGATATATTTTACGCGAAAAAATTTTTTGAGGAGTGAGGGCATGGCGAAGACGATAAGTCTCTTTTTAATCGACGACACGGCGGACGGGCGAATCAAGTGCACAATCAAAGGCAGGTCGGAGATTATCTTCCGCATTCCGCGCAAAGATTTGAACGAGAGCAAAGCACGCGCCGATTTGAACCAAGACGGAGTTTATTTTCTTTTGGGCGAAGAGGACGGGCAACAAAAAATTTACGTCGGGCAGGCGAGCAGCCGCAAGAACGGCAAAGGCATTCTCGGACGGCTGACCGAACACGACCGCAAGAAAGAATTTTGGGCGGAGGCAATCGCTTTCACCACGACGGATAATTCTTTCGGCGCGACGGAGATAAGCTGGCTGGAAAATAAATTTTGCAACCTGGCGATCGCGGCGGGGCGTTGCGTCGTCATGAACGGCAACGAACCTCCGCCCGGCAACGTCAGCGAGGAAAAGTTGAGCGAGCTGGAAGAGCGCGTCGAATTCGCCCGCTTGATTCTCAACGCAATCGGTTACAAAATGTTTGAGCCGCAAAAAATTTCTGCGCCGAAAAAAATTTTGCCGCCGCCCGTTGACGACGAGGAAATTTTTTATCTGTCGCGCGAGATTAGAAAGCTGGGCAAAAAAATTTCCGCGCGAATGATTCGGACTTCGACGGGTTACAAAGTTTTGGCGGGCAGTGACGTGTCCCCGCTCGACGACGAGGAGCACCTGTCCGCGCGCCTGAAAGAACTTCGCCACTCGGAAAAAGTTGTCGACGGAAAACTGATTGAGGACTTGGAATTTTCTTCGCCGTCGGGAGCCGCGGTGTTCGTGCTCGGCGCAAGTGCAAACGGCTGGACGAGTTGGGCGACGGCTGACGGCGTGCAGTTAAAAAATTTGGAGGGTTGAAAATGTCGGCAAGAATTTTGTACGGAAAAGAATTCGCGGCGAAGATAAAAGAATCGGCGCGGGCGGAAGTGGAAAAGCTCAAAAAAGATTTCGGGGTGACGCCGGGGCTGACGGTTATAATCGTCGGAGAAAATCCCGCGTCGCAGGTTTACGTCCGCAACAAGCACAAAACTTGCGCGGAGCTCGGAATAATTTCTGAAGTGGTCGCGTTGCCCGAAGACACGACGAAGGATGAATTGCTCGCGAAGATTGACGCACTCAACGCGGATAAAAATGTTCACGGCATTTTGGTACAGCTGCCGTTGCCCGCCGCGATAAAAGCGCACTCGGAGGAAATTTTGAATCGAATTGACCCGCGCAAAGATGTCGACGGCTTCCACCCCGTCAACGTCGGCAAGTTGGTCATCGGGAGCCCCGCGCTCGTTCCGTGCACGCCCGCCGGCTGCATTGAGATGCTCGACCTGGCGGGCATTGAGATTGACGGCAAACGCGCGGTCATCATCGGGCGAAGCAATATCGTCGGCAAACCGTTGCTCCACCTGCTCATGGCTCGGCACGCGACGGTCACGGTCTGTCACACGCACACGAAAAATCTTGCGGAGGTTGCGCACGAGGGAGAAATTTTGGTCGCGGCGTCGGGCAAGGCGGGTCTCGTCACGGGCGATATGATTCGTCCGGGTGCGACGGTTATCGACGTGGGCATTAATCGAATCGCGCCGAAAAAATTGGTCGGCGACGTGGACTTCGACGCGGCAAAAGAAATTGCCGGCGCGATAACTCCGGTGCCGGGCGGCGTCGGGCTGTTGACGGTCGCCATGCTCATGAAAAACGTCGTCAAAGCCGCCAAACTGCAATTAGGAGTATAATGGTTATGGTAATCGATAAGTACTGGGACGATGTCGAGCGATATTGTATCTTTAATGAAGAAGATGAATTTGTAGGCTTTAAAGATGGCACACCGCAGGATTTTAAATTAGAGTTCGAGAAACGCGAAAAAGCTATTTTGGAATGGTGGGAAGAATACGCTGAAGAAGCTGCAAAATCAGAATTCCTTAAAAGTGTTTGGCGGTATTGTATCTTTGATGAAAAAGGCAGATTTGTTGGTTTTAGGGAGAACACGCCTCAAGATTTTAAAAATTTATTGGAGGAAGATTTAAAAGATATGCAAGCCGGTGCAAAATCTTGGTTGTCAGAGGATGCTGATGAAATTGACTTGACAGATATTGAATCATGGCTTGCAATTATCCAATCTGCAGGAGGGCGATAAATGTTTCTGCTGATCGCCTCGGCGATTCTCGGCGGGGTAATGGCTCTCGCGCTCATCTCGATTAAATTTCTCTTCAGCGAACACCTTGCCAAAAAATTTTATAAAATCTTCGCGCTGGCAGACTTGGCGTTCATCATCGTGATAATCGGAGGCTGGTGGATTCGTTGGCTCGTGCCCGATTGGTTCGTCACGGTCTTCGGCAACGTTGCGACAATTTTTTTAATGACGCAACTCATCTGCGGCGGATTGGTCGTGTGCGCGCTCGTCGCCAGATTTTTTTATCGCAAATTCGGAAAGCCGACGAAGTTTAATCCAGAACGCCGACGCGTCTTGGCGCACGGAATGATTTATCCGCTACTGAGTTTCGCGCTCACACTTTACGGCAATCGCGTGGAGAAAAATTTCGACGTGGAAAATTTTTACGACGTGCCGATAAAAAATCTTCCGCCCGACTTGGAAGGCTTCCGCCTCGCGCAAATTTCTGACTTGCACTTGGGCGCGTATTTTTCTCTTGAGCGGCTCGAAGCTCTGCTGCAACGAATCGCCGACGCAAAGCCCGACCTCTTGGCGATAACCGGCGACATCTTCGACGACGTGTCCATGAACCCCGCCGCGATTAAAATCGTCGACGCCTTCACCGACAAATTCAAGTTCGGAATTTTTTACATTCACGGCAACCACGAACACTTCCGCGGGATTCGCGCGATTGAACAAATGCTCGCGCAGACGAAAATTCATTGCCTGATTAATCGCGCGGAAAATGTTACGTCGAAACTTTACGTCCTCGGCGTCGATTATCCGTCGCGCGCGCCCGTCATGAGCACGACCGACAAAGACCGCGAGAAACTTTTTGCCGAGGCGCGGAAAAATTTTGTCGACGCGGCGATTAAAGACGTTCCCGACGACGCGATTAAAATTTTGCTGGCGCACCACCCCGAATTCATCGACGACGGCGCGGAAAGAAATTTTGCGTTGACGCTGACGGGTCACACGCACGGCTCGCAGGTCGGAATTTTCGGCGTGCCGCTTTTCCCCGTCTTCAAGTACACGCGCGGCGTCGTGAAAATCGCCGACAGCTTCGGTTACGTCCACGTCGGCAACGGCAGCTGGTTTCCGTTCCGCCTCGGTTGCCCGCCCGAAATCGCTTACTTCACCCTAAAGACCAAATAAAAAAACCTCCGACAGTCTGCCGGAGGTTTTTTTATCACCTAAATTTTCCGCCAAGGAAATTATTTTCATCGTCCCAATCGTCCGGCATGCCTTTTGCAAAAATTACGGGCTTGCCGCAATTTTCTTGCACGAACTTTGCGACAGAGCCGAAGCCTTCCGCGTCGAAGCCGCCGAAGCCGCGGTTGCCCATGACAATCAAATCGTAATTCTTCGCCGCGTTGACAATTTCTTCAGCGGGCTCGCCGACCTCCACGCAAATTTTAACTTCAATCTCGTGCGGAACGACTTGCCTCAGCTCGTTCAAAAATTCGTAGGCGACGGCGTTGAGTTCGGAGGGAATGTATCCGCCCAAGCTCACCTGCTCGAACGCGGCGATGTCCTCTTCAATCTTCACGCACATTAACAAAGTTATTCGCGCGCCCCACGCCTCGGCAATGTCAATCGCTTGCAACAGAGCTTTGAAAGCTTGCCCCGAACCGTCCGTCGGCACCAAAATATTTTTTACCAAAACTTCGTCGCGGTCGTCGGGCAACTCAATTCCTTGGAGCGTTTCCGCCTGCCGCGCTTTGATTAAGTCGTTGCGTTTGGTGTTGAAGCGCAGGCTCAAAAGAATGGCGACGAGTGCGACGTAAATCATGAACGCGCCGATTTCCGAGCTGATTTGCGATAAAGTTGCGCCGCGCTGGATGATGTCTCGCGTAAAATGAAATTCCCATGTGAGCGGGAAAATGTGCGACGCCGTCACGACCCACGGCGACAGGTGCGACAGCGGAGAAGTCACGCCGCCGAGGATGAAGCCGCCCGGAATAAACAAAATCATTCGGCTGGAGGCAATGCCCGGATTCGAGGCCGTCCACCCGATTAAAATGCTCAACATGCCGAGCATCACCGCGTAAAGAATTTGAATCAGCAGGAAGTCGACGACGCGCCCGCTGAAAACCAAATCGCCCCAAATTCTCAGAATCGCCAGCCCGAAGAAAAATGATACGACCATGCACGCCGAGTAAGGTAAAATTCTTCCGAGCAAATCCCACGGCGTTCCGTCGAGTAAAATTTTGTCGAGCTGTTTGGTCAAGCGCAGGCGCGGCACCATTCCGATTGTCGCGAAGACAAAAAACATTGAGCCGAAGAAAAATAAAAATCCCTGCGTCTGCGTGTTCGACGTGGAGCCGGCAGGATTGAATAAATTTCTGTCGTTGAGCACCAAGCCGCCGCTTGAGCCGTTCGCCATGGCGTTGTTAATCGCAAGCAACTCGTTCATTGCAGCTTTGATGTCGGCGGTCTGCGCGGTGTTCGAGTTGTCGTAAAAAATTCCGACGGGCGCAGAGCTTCCGTTGTAAAAATTTTTCTCCAAGCCCTGCGGCAGATAAATCACGGCGTCGGCCTCGTCGCGATAAAAAAGTTCTTCGGGGTTCGTCGCGACGTTGATAACCGCCTTAACGCGCATGTACTCGGAAGAATCAATCTGCGTGACAAGTTCGCGGCTGTATTTCGAGTTGTCCAAGTCAATGATGATGACGGGCGCGTCCTTGGCAAAATTTCCCGCGAGCAATACGCTGAGGAACACGCTGATAATCATCGCGACGGTCAAGCAAACTTTTTCGTAAGGCATGCCCTTGCCGCTGAATAAAAATTTAACTTCGTCTTTGAGTGAATTTATTAAGCCCATGCCGTCACCTAAAATTCTACCGTAACCGTTTGACCCGCCAAAACTTTTTCGGGTTCGTCAATGTAAACGCGAACTTGGAACGCCGACAAATCTGCCTGACCTTTCTCGCGCGACTGTTTTAAATCTGCAAAGCCCGGTGCCTGTGTCAAAAGACGAATCGTCCCGCGAATTTTTTTGTTGTCCGCCACCGTCTTGCAAATTATTTCGTCGCCCTCGCGCAAGTTCACCGCTTGCTCCTCCGAAAGATAAATGTCGTAATAAATTCTCTTCGACTCAAGCAAAATGACGGGCACGTTCGGCGAAATCATTTCGCCCTGCTTTTGGAGGATTGACAAAATTTTTCCGTCTTCGGGCGCGTGCAAAGTCAATCTGTCCTTGGCGACTTCGAGTTCTTTGAGTTGGACTTCCAAAAATTTTTTCTGCTGAGTGAGCGCGGCGATGTCGTTTTGAATATTTTCTGCCGCAGCTCTCTCCTGCTGAATCGTCGGCAAGCTGAGTGAATCGGTCGCGCCCGTGTCCGCCACGCCCGCCAAAAGTCTGTCGAGCAGTTGCTGTTGCGTGTCGACGTTCGCGCGCGCCACGTTCAAAGTCATCGTCGCGTCGTCGAGTTGCGCCTTGGCAATCGCGCCCGCCTTGAAAAGTTCCGTCTTGCGATTGAAATCGAGTTCCGCGTTGGAAAGTGTCGCGCGTGCCGCAGAGACCGCGCCGCGTTGGCTGTCGATTTGTCGGAAAGATTGTTGCTCGTCGTTTGTGACTTTGAAAAGACTCGTGCTCATGTTGCCCGAAACAGAATTTATCTGCGCGTCGAGCTGAGCGATTTGCGCTTTGAGTTTTTCAATCGCCAGATTTGTGTCCGTCGGGTCGAGTTCCATGACGACTTGTCCGGCTTTGACTTCATGACCTTCGCGCACCGCCTCGTTAATCAATCTTCCACCCACCGAATCGAACGACAGCTTTATTTGCTCCGCCGTCAAAATTCCGTCTTTCTTGAGCGTGGCGAGCACCACCGCATCGTTGCCGCGATACATCAAAACGACGCCGCTTATTATAAGCAGCGCGATAAATAAAATTCCTGCACGAATTGCCTTGCGTCTTGAGCCCATAAAAATTCCTCCGTCAAAAAAATTTTTCCCATTGTACCAAATCGAGCGCGGGCAATGTAATAGACGCACAAAAAAAATCTCGCCGAAGCGAATTTCATCGCAACAGCGAGTAAATCACGGCGAAGGCGATTCCGATTGAAAAACCCTCCGACATTTGTCGAAGGATTTTTTCTGTCGTTATGAAATTTTATTTATCAAGCGGCGTATGCTTTGATTTTTTCCAAAACTTGAGCATGGGTCATGGGTTTGAAACCTCCGTTGCTTATATCCCAATATTTATTGTTTTTGGACCCGATTCCCAAGCCGCAGAAACCAAAACTGATGTCCGATTCAATGCCCATGTTGAAAAGGTCCCTGGCAACGCCGTATTTTATGGCTTCACTTACTGCGGGAATGTGGCTGCAAACCTTTCCAAAACCTCTGATAAAAGAATTACTCTGCATTGCGCCAACCAATTCCTTAAGCTCCGCAATCGTGCCGCCCGCCACGTTGTCGAGCTGCTCCATTGTCATCATTTCGGTTGTCATTGTTAATCAATCTCCTTTAAAATTTTTTTGGTTTGTGATTTTTTTCCTTCTGCCTCTTATACAAGGGCGATTGTGTTCGTTACCGCGCGCCGTTTATATCTTGCTTAAAAAACTTTTGGCGTGTGTTATAATGGCGGAAAAAATTTTTGGAGCTGATTACTTGGAACGATTGCAGAAGTTAATCGCCCGCGCGGGAATTTGTTCGCGGCGAGAGGCTGAGAAAATTATTTCGGCAGGGCGCGTGACTGTCGACGGAAAAATTGTCACGAAGCTCGGCGCGAAGGCTGACCCGTCCAAAAATAAAATCCGCGTGGACGGAAAGCTGCTGACCTTCGGCGCGGAAAAAATTTATCTGCTGCTCAACAAGCCGCGCGGATATGTCTCGACCGTCAAGGACGAACGCGGGCGCAAGACCGTTTTGGAATTGCTCGGCGAAAATTTTTCCGAACGCGTTTATCCCGTCGGGCGGCTCGATTTGAATTCGGAAGGGCTTTTGCTCCTCACCAATGACGGCGACCTGACCAACGCGCTGATTCATCCGCGATACGAAATTTCCAAAACTTATCGCGCAAAAATTTCGGGCGTCGTCACCGAGGAAAAACTCGACCGACTCCGCGCGGGAATTGAACTCGACGACGGATTGACTGCGCCCGCCGAAGTTTATCTGCTCGACAAAGATTTGGTTGAAGTTACGATTCACGAGGGGCGCAATCGGCAGGTGCGGCGGATGTTCGCGGCAATCGGCTGTGATGTCAAACGCCTGCGCCGAATAAAATTCGCGGGCTTGACGCTCGACGGAGTGCGGCTCGGAAAATTCAAAGAGCTGACGGCTGAGGAAATTTCGCGGCTCAAAGGAGAATTGCCTTGAAAAAAATAATTGTGGTCGGCGGCGGGGCGGCGGGAGTCATGGCGGCGATTCGGGCGGCGGAGGGCGGCGCGCACGTCACGCTGTTCGAAAAGATGCCGCAAATCGGGCGCAAGCTGCGAATCACCGGCAAAGGTCGCTGCAACCTGACCAACACCGCCGACGTCGCCGAAGTCGTTAAAAATATTCCCGGCAACGGAAAATTTTTGTTTAGCGCGCTGAAAAATTTTTCGCCCGTCGATGCCGTGAATTTTTTTGAAAGCCTCGGCGTCAAAACGAAAGTCGAACGCGGCGGCAGAATTTTTCCCGCGAGCGACGACGCCTCCGAAGTCATCGACGCGCTGATTAAACGGCTGGCGATTCTCGGCGTCGAAGTCAAAACCAATTCGCCCGTCAAAGAAATTTTGTCGGAGCAAAAAAAAATCGCCGGCGTTCTCGTCGACGGAAAAATTTTTAAATGCGACGCGCTGATTTTGGCGACGGGCGGCATGAGTTATCCCGCGACGGGCTCGACGGGCGACGGCTTCAAATTCGCGCGCAAACTCGGTCACACCGTCACGGAAATTTTGCCGGCACTCGTCCCGCTCGAAACGGAAGAAGAGTTCGTCAAAGATTTGCAGGGGCTGTCGCTGAGAAATGTCCGCGTGAAACTTTTGGCGGACGGGAAAAAAATTTCGGAGCACTTCGGCGAGATGTTGTTCACGCACTTCGGAGTGAGCGGTCCGATAATTTTGACGCTGAGCCGCCGCGCCGCAAAACTTTTGGCGGAGAAAAAATTCGTGGAGCTGGAAATAAATTTGAAGCCCGCGCTTTCGCCCGAACAGCTCGACGCCCGAATCCTGCGCGACTTCGACAAGTTCAAAGGAAAAATCGCCAAGAATTCTCTCGGCGATTTGTTGCCCGCGAAATTAATTCCGCTCGTCCTCGACCTGGCATACTTGCCCGAAGAAAAACGCGTCGACGAAATCACTGCGGCTGAGCGTCGACGGCTCGCAAAAATTTTGCAGGGCTTGCCGCTGACGATAACCGCGACGCGCCCGATATCCGAGGCGATTGTGACTTCGGGCGGCGTCGACGTGAAAGAACTCGACCCGCGCACGATGCGTTCAAAGCTCGTGGAAAATTTATTCGTCGTCGGCGAGGTGGCGGACGTGGACGGATTCACGGGCGGTTTCAATCTTCAGGCGGCGTGGGCGATGGGCAACGCGGCGGGCAGAGGAGTTAGGAGTTAGGAGTTGGAAGTTGGAAGCTCGGCTCCTAATTTTTTTGAACGAAAAGTTTCGTCGGCAATCCGCAAGTCTTGAGCCACTCGGTGACGGCGGCGGTGTTGTCGCCGAAGTTCAAATCTTTCTCGACGCGAACTTTCGTAATGCCGAATCTTTTCACAAAATCATTCAGCGCGTCTAAATCTTTAAACGCAAAGTTTGCGCCCGAAAAATCTTCTCGGCAAATGAATTTCCCGCCCTCTTTGGGCAGTAAAAAATAAAGCGCGCTCTTTTTTATTTTCTGCTTGAAGAAATTTACCAAAGATTCTTGAGCGGCTCTGTCACGAGTGGAAGACACGACCAAAAATTTTTTCGGGAACTTTTGTCGAATCGGTTCAAGAATCGCTTGAAGATTTTTTGAGAAGATGGTGCCGGTCTTTTTGCCGCTCTCCTTGCGAAATTCCGTTTCGTCTTGAGCGAAATATTTTTGCAGGACAGCCAACCAATCATCGCTCTTGGCAAGCTCGGCGAAAAATTTTTTGCGGCGCGAGTCGGCAACCGTGGGCATGATGAACAATTTATTGTTCCTGACAGCGTCGGCGAATCGGACGGGCTTCGTCTTCAAGTTCATCCGCTCAAAAAAATTTCTGCCTTTGTCCGTGTGAATGAACACGACCGACACGCCGCGCGTGTCGAACATTTCCGGGGCAAAATCGGGAATGCCCCACGCGTCGCCCAAACTCAAATCGCTTTGCGTGTTCGGATATCTGAATTTGCAGCTTGAACACGACGGGCGCAAAGTCACATTCCGCAAAAAAAGTTTGCCGTAAGGATTGGCGGAGTTCGCGCTCAAGATTCGTTCTTTGTCGGAAAAATTTATGTCGATAAAAGAAAGGCCGCGCCCGCCCCAGCCGTTGCGTTTGCTGCGGAAGGTGACGTAAGTTATCTCGTGCGCGTAACCAACCGCGTCGATGTAACTCTCCCACAGCTTCGGCGAGGGCACTCCGTGACAAACGATTTCAACAGTCAAAAGATTTTCCGGGTCGCCGCCGAGGAAATGTTTCAGAGCGGCGCATTGGCAGGGCGTGCCCGTGAACAAAACTTTCGTCGACTTGAGCGCGCTTTTGACTTGCCGATAAACGTCGCCGATTTTGCTTTGAACATATTTACTGCCGCGAAGATTTTCCAGTTCGTCGAGATTTTTCGCCGAGGTGTGAACCGCGTGCCAATTTTTATCGTAACCCGCGCCGAAGACAATTCCGCCCTCACTCAAAATAATTTCACTCAACGCCGTGAACACTCCGCCCGACGAAGAGCGGCGCAAAACTTTATCGTTATCGTAAATCGCCGTGAACGTCGCAGGAAGAGCGTCGACGGTTTTTGCTTTGAAGTTGAGCGCAGGGCAGGTCGCGTCGCATTTGCCGCAACGTATGCAAAGTTCGGGGTCAATCTTCGGGTAAGCAAAACCTTCGGCGTCGCGGGTCATGGTTATCGCTTTCTTCGGGCAGATGTTCGCGCAAGCCTCACAGCCGCTGCAGTCGGCGCGCTTGGCGGCAATCATTTCTTCAATCTTCATGTGTTCGTCACCTCCGAGAATTTATTTCCAAAGTGCGTTCGCCAAGAAGTTGAAGGCCTTCTTGCGTTCGAGCGGCAAAACTTCTTCGCGGCGAGTGAAATCAATCTTCAGCGGGTCGTCGAGGTTTATATTCAAAGCCATGTCCGAAACCCTGTCGCTCAAGCCGAACATTTCAAGCAACGAGCCCAAGCGAGAAAATCTCGTCGTTCGCAACTTGCCGACGCGATAAACGATGAACGGTTTCTTGAAGATGTTCGCGAACGCCGTGCCGTGGAAAGAATAAGTGCAAAGTATCGTCGCGTGGTCGAGCAGGTAAATGAATTCTTCAATGCCCGTGATGTAATGCTCAAAATTATTTTTGTCGAGCATGTTTATCACGGGCAAGCCGAGTTTATTGGCGAGCCGATTAACTTGTTCGGGAATGGTGCCGCTGAGGAAGTAAGTCATCAGGTAACCGTTGTCGTAAATTTTTTTGTCCAGCCACGGCGGTCGCTTTGCAATGGCGCGCCACTCATCCGCCGTCAAGAGAAACACGGGGTCGACGACTTGCAACGGCCTTTTGCCCGTGAGTTTTTCCACGAGGTCGCAGCCTTCCTTCTCGCGGACGGATACGTGCGGTATCTCCAAAATTTTTTTCTTATAAGCCCCTTGAACATTCTTTGGCAATTCGGGAATGACGATGCTCGCGGCGTATGCGATTCTCTTTTCGCGCGGCGCAAATTCCAAAAATCTGCCGGGGACACTGAATTCCGGATTCCACACTTGGTCGGAGCCCACGACAAAATAATCGTACTCGTCGGCGAGTTCTTCGAGATACGTGATGTCAAAGCGCGTGACCATGTTTGCGTCATTGAACTGTTTTAATTTATACTCACGGACGCCTCTGAAGACTGCTTGCCTCAAATTTCCTTCCGCCTGCTGTTCGAGTTCAAGCTTGTAAGGATAAAAAGGTTTCGTGGCGGGGTGCCAAAGAACTTCAACGGAGTCCGCGAATTTTTTCAGCGTGCGATACAGCGCGTATTTCTGCAGCATGTTTCCGTAATTGTCATAGACATTCAAAGTCATCATTGCCACTCGCATTTTATCGCCTCCTCAAAAAAATTTTTCGGTTCATGTGATTGTATGATACCTGTTTTTGTCTTTGTGTCAATAACGCAGTTCAAGTCTGGTAAAAGTTTTCGGCGTCTGGTATAATGCGTAAAATTTTTTCGGAGGAAATTTGATGGGAAGAAACATTACGCCGACGGTCGAAGGCGGGCTGCTCGTGGCGATGACTTTGATAATCGGATTGGTCTCGGTTTACATTCCGATTCTCGGCACGTTCGCGGAATTTTTTTGCGCGGTGCCTCTGGCGGTTCTGACTGCGCGGCAGGGAGCGGGCAAAGGTTTCAGTGCGCTGGTCGTCACGTTCATTTTGCTGTCGATGTTAATCAGCCCGATTTTGTCGGTGCGGCTCGCGCTGAGTTTCGGAGTGTGCGGCGTGGCACTCGGCTGGTGCGTCAGAAAAAATTTCGGCGCGACAAAAATTTTTCTGGTGACGTTAATCGTCGCTTCAGCCGCGCAGGTCGTCACGCTCGCGTTGCTGATTGCCGTCATGGACATAAACTTGGTCGATACGCAAGTCGACATGGTTCGCGAGTCCTTCAGCGAATCGTTCGCGCTTTACGAATCGATGGGCGTGGAGAAGGAACGAATCACCGAGGCAAAAGCTCAAGTGGAGCCGGCAATTCAAATGATGGTTTACCTCATGCCGACGATTTTGATGTTGACCGCGCTGATTAATGCCGTGGCGGTTTGGCTGACGGCGCACTGGATTTTCCCGAAGTTGCAAATAAAAATTCCGACGCTGCCCGCCTTCGCCGAGTGGAGATTCCCGTCGCTGTTCTGTTACACGGCGATAATCGGCGGGCTCGGAATGTATTGGGGCGTCACGCGCGGCTGGACGGAAATTTACGAAGTCGCGCTGAACTTACTCGTTGTCTCGGCGATAATCGGATTGGTGCAAGGGCTCTCGCTGCTGTCGGCGGTCTTTGACCGTTACAAAATTTCAAAACTCATGCGGCGATTTTTTTACGTGATGATTCTGCTGAACATGTTCTTCATTCAGCTCGTGGCGATAACCGGCTTGGTCGACATGCTCTTCGATTATCGCAAAAGACTTTTCAAGGGAGGCGATTGAGTGCCGAGAATTTTGTCCGCGTGGCCCGACGCGGCGATTAATCTGGCGGTCATGGTCGTCATGGTCGTGATAATCTCTCAGTACAATAAAATCTTGGGCGCGATGGCTCTCTTGGTTTGGGCGTTGCTTACTTGGTTCGCCGTCGTGCGCCGCCGTGACCGCGAGAAAAAATTTAAAGAGTACACCGAAAACGTCATCGGCAATTTCAATGACATGATGTATTACGCCATGACTCAGCTGCCCGAAGGAATTGTCGTCGTCGACGAGGAGCGGCGGCTTCAGTGGTGCAACAACGTCGCGGAAGATTTCGTCGAAGTTCTTCCTCAGCAGGGCATGGACATTGAAGATTTTTGGGAAGGGTTGCTGGCGGCTGAAGTTTTTCAGCCCGAAGAAAAAAAATCCGAGGAGCTGGAGGAAGGCGAGTACCAAATAAAATCTCTGCGGCACAGAAAATCGGCGGGCGGTTCCGTCGAAGAATTTTATCGCCACTTTCTGGTTAAGTATCGTCACCTGAAAGCCACGGAAGATTATTCGCGGCTGGTCGTGCTCTTCGCGCGGGAAATTACGCCTTACGAGGAATTGAAGATTGAATACGCGCAAAGTCGCACGGCTCTCATTTACGTTCAGATTGACAATTACGACGAAGTTACGCAGGGGCTCACCGAGGCGGAAAAAACTTCGCTCATGCTTTCCGTCAGCGAAATTTTGGAGCAGTGGGTCGAGTCGCTGGCGGGCTTTATGCGGCGTGTGTCGAGCGATTTATTTCTCGTGCTGCTGGAGCAACGCGCTTTGGACGCGGCGGTCGAGCAAAAATTTATCGTGCTGGATAAAGTTCGTCAGCTGGTCAACAAAAACCAGTTGCCCGTGACGTTATCAATCGGAGCGTCCGTCGCGGAAAAATCTTCCGCCGAGCAAACGATGAGTGAGCTGGACGTGAAGGCGCAGGCGGGTTTGAACTTGGCACTGGCGCGCGGCGGAGACCAGGCGGCAGTCAACGTCGGGGAGCGGATGAAATTTTTCGGCGGAAGAGCCAAGGCCGTCGAGCGCAACACCCGCGTTAAGGCGCGCGTCATGAGTCATTCGATTCGCGACACCATGGAAGCCGCCGACGAAATTTTTATCATGGGGCACACCCGCGAAGATTACGACGCGTTCGGGGCGGCTGTCGGCGTCGCACTCATGGCAAAAAATTTGGGCAAGCCCGCGCACATTGTCTTGAGCAACTGGCTTGACAGCGTAGAAAAAATTATCGACCTGCTGGAGAAGGAAGACGATTACAAAGATTTGTTCGTCAGCGGCAGTGAAGTTTCAATTTCCTCTTCTATTGAGCCGTTGCTTGTCGTCGTCGATACGTTCATTCCAAATCTCGTCGCCGCGCCCGCTCTTCTCGACAAAATAAAAAAAGTCGTCGTCATCGACCACCACCGCCGCAGCGAGAACACGATTAAAAATCCCGCGATAAGTTATCTGGAGCCGGGCTCGTCTTCCACCTGCGAGATGGTCACGGAGCTTTTGATGTACTTCGACGATAAGCTTCGTATCGGAAAAGTTGCGGCGACTGCTCTTTATTCGGGCATCGTCGTCGACACGAAAAATTTTTCAATCCAAGCGGGCGCGAGAACTTTTGAGGCGGCGGCTTACCTCAGGCGCAGCGGCGCGGATCCCGTCGTCGTGAATTATCTTTTCAAATCCGATTACGAAACAACGGTTTCACTCGCCAAGACAAAAGCGCAGTCGGAGTATTACGAGGGCGGGCTGGTCGTTTCTTCCATCGATAACATCATTCCGAACGTGCAGGCCATCGCGGGTCAGGCGGCCGACGGACTTTTGCGCGTCGAGGGTGTGCGCATGACGATTATCCTTTTCCAAATGAAAAATGACATGGTCGGGATAAGCGCGAGGTCGAGCGGCGATTTGAACGTTCAAGTCATCATGGAAAAATTTGGCGGCGGCGGTCATCAAAACGTCGCGGGCGCGCAGGTTAAGAACAAACCGATTCTTGAGCTGAAAAAATCTGTCGTCGAGGTCGCGCGCGCTTACATTGCCGAGACCGACAAGCCGACAGCCAAGTAAAAAAAATCAGCCTCCGACTTCTGAAGTCGGAGACTTTTTTTCAGGTGGGTTTCTATGAGTGGGTAGGTTAAGATGAATGCAAATTAACTGTTGGAATCGGTTTCGCCGCCGATGACCTTCGACACTTCGCGGAAGGCCTCTTCGTTGCGCGCGCCCTTGATGTTGAGCACGAGGCTTTTGCCGGCCATGATACCGAGATTGACCAACGAGAGGATACTTTTCGTCGAGCCGAATTTTTTTCCGGAGGCGATGCTGATTGAGCAACCGGTTTCTTCGGCGACCTTGACGAGGTGCGCGCTCTCTCTGAAGCCGAGCACGCCTTTGGCAACCATGATGAATGCAACTTCTTCTTCGTGAGCCGAATCCGTCTGAACTTCGACGAGCGGCACGACTTTATTTTTATTTTTAGTTTTGTATGCGCGTTTCATTTTTGAACAACTCCTTTGAACTCCCTTGAGACTGCCGCGCTTCCTTGCGTCGAGCGTAGTGTATCAGAGCCGCCGGCTTTAAGCAATGGGAATTCATTATTGTTTCAGGTAAAAATCGTTCGTGTTTTGCGCGAAGTTCTTCCGAGTTCAACGTGAGGCTTGTCCCATCTTTTTCAAGAGTGGACTCGCAGAATCCGTCCTCATTGTTGCGGCTCGTTCCTTCGATTGGGCGCGAAAAATTTTTTGTCTGTTGAATCATACTTTTCTTTTGCTTGTCCAAAAGAAAAGTTGCAAAAGAAAAGGACACCTCGCGGGGGCGGCTCTTCGTACACAGCTCGAACGTTTCAGCTTACCCGTGCTCTGAGTGCCCGCTGAATTCGCGTCACGCTCATTACGCGGGCGAGGCGCGCGTCCATGCGCGCCTCAACTACTCACTCCTGAATAAAAAAAGCCTCTCACGTCGAGAGGCGATTTTTTTCTCAAGAATTTTTGTAGCCGAGAGCGCGAAGTTTTTTTATGGCGGCGGGCAGATGATTCATCACGTCCGAGGCGATAAGACCTTCCGCTTTTTCTTCGGCGGCGAAATTTCCTGCGGTGCCTTGAAGCCAAACGCCAGTCAGCGGCGCGAAAGGAGTTTGTTTCATGAGGCCGGCAATCGCGCCCGCCAACACATCTCCGCAGCCGCCCGAAGCCATCGAGCTGTTGCCCAGCGGCGAGATAAAAATTTCTCCGTTCGGGTAGCCGACAACTGTCGCCTCGCACTTGGCGACGATTATCGCGCGATATTCTTGCGCGGCGCGACGAACTTCAGGGACGAGCGCGGGACGAAGTTTTTCGACGGGAATGTCGAGCAGTGCGGAAAGTTCGCCGAGGTGAGGAGTGAGAATCGGAATTTGTTTGCAAGCTTTGAGTTCGTCCGCATGTGCGTTGAACGGATAAATTGCGTCGGCGTCGAGGATGAGCGGCTTATCGACTTCCGCGACGATTTTTTTCACCAAGGCTTGAGTTTCTCTCTCGCGACCGAGCCCCGGTCCGAGAAGTATCGCGTCGACCTTTTCCGCCAAGTCCAAAATTTTTTCCGAAGCTTTGTCGCCGCCGATTATTCCGAGTTTCACTTCGTCGAGCGGAGCCGTCATGACTTCAGTCAATTTCATTTCGTAAATCGGATTGAGACTTTCGGGCACCGCCAACGTCACGAGCCCCGCGCCGACTTTCATCGCGCTCATTGCCGCCAAGGACGCCGCGCCCGTCATGCCCCGCGAACCTGCCACGATTAAAATTTTCCCGCAAGTTCCTTTGTGCGAATCTTTCGGGCGGGCGGGCAGAAATGTCAGCGCAAGTTCGTCGTCGACGAGCGTTTGATGAATTTCGTCGTTCAAAAGTTCGGCGGGCAATCCGATGTCGTCGACCAAAAGTTTTCCGACGTGACTCGCGCCCGGGCAAACGTAATGACCAATCTTGGGCAGACCGAGCGCGACCGTGCAATCGGCAAGCATGGCGGCCTCGCCGACCGAGCCCGTGTCCGCCTCCACGCCCGACGGAATATCAATCGCGACCGTAATTTTTTTCGCGGAGTTGACCAGCCGAATCAAACGCAGGGCGGCGGGGCGAAGTTGACCGCTGAAGCCCGTGCCCAAAACTCCGTCGATAACCGCGTCGGAAAATCTCAGCGTCACTTGCAACCGCTCCCAAGCTCTGTCGCTTTCGAGCTGCTGAAGTTCGACGCCCATGCCCCGCAAAATTCTCATCTGAACGTTGAGTGAAGCCGTGCGGTGGTCTTTGTCGCCGAGCAAAAAAATTTTCACGCGCGCGCCGGCATTCGACAGATATCTGGCCGCCGTCAACGCGTCGCCGCCGTTGTTGCCGCTGCCCGCCAGAATGCAAATGCTTTTCTTGCTCACGCCGCCCAAAAGATTTTTCGTCGCCTCGAAGACTCTGTGCCCCGCGCTCTCCATCAATGACAGTTCGGGCAAGCCGTACTCTTCGACCGCGCTCTTGTCTATCTCGTGCATTTGTTTTGCCAATGCAACCTTCATAAAAAATCCTCCAAAAATTTTTTCCCGCATTATATCAGAGCCCGCTGACTTTTACAAAAAATTTTCCGCGGCGCATTTCTTGACGGCGAAAAGATTTTGCATTACCCTTGAAAAAATTTCGGGCATGAGGAAAAATTTCGGGCGTGAGGAAAAATTTCGGGCGTAAAAAATTTTTGTGAGTGAGGACGAGAACTTGAACGAGGAAACGATAAGCGCGATAACCACGGCGGCGGGCGCGGCGGGCGTCGGCATAATTCGATTGAGCGGCGAGGATTCGATTGCCATCGCCGAGAAAATTTTTGACAGGCCGCTGACTCAAGTCGGGCACGGGAAAATTACTTTCGGGCACGTGAAAAATTTTTCGGGC
This sequence comes from Selenomonadaceae bacterium, assembly GCA_017527075.1. Classification (GTDB taxonomy): domain Bacteria; phylum Bacillota; class Negativicutes; order Selenomonadales; family Selenomonadaceae; genus Quinella. The sequence continues at coordinate 43,535 of JAFXQM010000008.1, read as the reverse complement.
GCGGTCGTCGACGAGGCGATTGCTCTGGTCATGCGCGCGCCGAAGTCTTACACGCGGGAAAATGTCGTCGAGCTGCAATGTCACGGCGGCAGTGTCGTCCTGCGCGAAGTTTTGAAGCTGACTTGGGAGGCGGGCGCGCGTCCTGCCGAGCGCGGCGAATTCACCAAGCGCGCCTTCTTGAACGGGCGAATCGATTTGACTCAGGCGCAGGCGGTTCTCGACGTGATTCAGGCGAAAACTTCGGCGGCGTTGACCGTGGCGCAGAATCAATTGGCGGGCAAGACTTCAAAGACACTCGCCGAGATTCGTCGGGCGATTTTAAATTCCGTCGCGCACATCGAAGCGACGATTGATTTTCCCGAAGACGACCTCGACGCCGTGACTTTGAACGATGTCGGCGAAAATATTTCCGCGCAGATTTTTAAACTCAACGAGCTGCTGAAGAATCAGGCGGAGGGAAAAATTTTGCGCGAAGGTTTGGAGACGGCGATAATCGGCAAGCCCAACGTCGGCAAGTCCAGCCTGCTGAATTTTTTCGCGAAGACCGACCGCGCAATCGTCACGGACATCCCCGGCACGACCCGCGACAGCATTGAGGAGTTCGTCAACGTCGGCGGCATTCCGCTGAAGATAATCGACACGGCGGGCATAAGAAATTCGGGCGACGCGGTGGAGAGTATCGGCATTGCCCGCGCCAAAGATTGTGCCGCGCGCGCCGAATTGATTCTCGCGCTCTTCGACGGCTCACGCCCGCTCGACGCCGAGGACGAAGAAATTTTCAAGCTGCTGACCGACCGCGACGCTTTGATTCTGCTGACGAAAATTGATTTGCCGCCCGTCACGACCGCCGACCTTTTGGCAAAAAAAATTCCCGCCGCGCAAGTGATTGAAATTTCTCTCAAGAGCGGAGCGGGCACTGAAAAACTTTTGCGCGCGATAACCGACCGCGTCGGCGCGATTGATTTTGAGATGAGTTTCGTCCGCGACGAACGCGAGGCAAATCTCCTGCGCCAAGCCGTCAGCCATTTGCGCGAAGCTCAAGAGACGATTCGATTAAACGTCGGGCTCGACTTCGTGTCGATTGATTTGCGGGCGGCGTTGGAGTGCCTGAGCTCCGTGACGGGCGAATCCGTCGGCGAAGATGTCCTCAACGAAATTTTTTCCAAGTTTTGCGTCGGCAAGTGACTCGCCAAAATTTTTCCCGCAAGAAAATACTTGACTTGTAAAAAGCTAGCGTTTATAATGCGGGCGTTGACGGCTTAGGACGTTGACGCGGCGACATAGCCAAGTGGTAAGGCCGAGGTCTGCAAAACCTCTATCCCCGGTCCGATTCCGGGTGTCGCCTCCAACTTTGCAAAAATCCGGCACTGCCGCAACGTGGGAGTGCCTATTATTTTGACGGGGGAAAGAAAATGTTTGAAGACCTCTCCCAAAACATTCAAGAAGCTTTTCGCAAGCTGCGCGGACATGGCAAGCTCACCGACGACGACATTAACAAGGCACTCAAAGATGTGCGCATGGCACTGCTGGCGGCGGACGTAAATTATAAAATCGTTCGCGACTTCGAGAAGGCAGTCAAAGCTCGCGCGCTCGGCACAGAAATTCTCAGCAACCTGACGCCCGCGCAGTCCGTCATAAAAATCGTCGACGAAGAGCTGGCGAACTTGATGGGCGGCAAGGCGGCGAAGCTGAACATTTCCTCGCGCCCCCCGACGATTATCCTGATGGTCGGGCTCCAAGGTTCGGGCAAGACAACTTCGGCCGGCAAGCTCGCGCTGCTGATGAAGCGTCAGGGTAAACGCCCCGCGCTCGTCGCCGCAGATATTTATCGCCCCGCCGCAATCAAACAGTTGCAAGTCGTCGGAGAGCAGGCGGACGTCCCCGTCTTCACCGAGGACATAAAGGACGCCGTGCAAATCGCGCGCGACTCGATAAAATTCGCTGACAAGCACGCCCGCGACGTTTTGATTATCGACACGGCAGGTCGCTTGCAAATCGACGAAAAGCTCATGCAAGAGCTCAAAGACATCAAGGCGACGGTCAAGCCGCACGAAATTCTTTTGGTCGTCGACTCGATGATTGGTCAAGAGGCAGTCAACGTCGCCGAAACTTTCCACAAAGCTTTGGGCGTCGACGGAATTGTTTTGACGAAACTCGACGGCGATGCTCGCGGCGGCGCGGCACTTTCAATCAAGGCGGCGACGGGTTGCCCGATAAAATTCGTCGGCATGGGCGAGAAGCTCGAAGCTTTGGAAATTTTCCACCCCGACCGAATGGCGAGTCGAATCCTCGGCATGGGCGACGTGCTCAGCTTGATTGAAAAGGCGCAGTCGACAATCGACGCAAAGACCGCCGAAAAGATGGTCAAGAAAATCAAAGCCGACGAATTCACGCTCCAAGATTTTCTCGAACAACTTCAGCAGGTTAAAAAGCTCGGCTCGCTCAACGATTTGCTCGGCATGGTGCCCGGGCTCGGCGGGCTGAAGAAAAAATTGACGGGTGTTGACCTCGACCTCGACGGAAAAGAAGTCAAACACATGGAAGCGATTATCCTGTCGATGACGCCCAAAGAACGCGCCGACACCGGCATAATCGACGCCAAACGCCGCAAGCGAATCGCCATGGGCTCCGGCACGAAGGTCGCCGACGTCAACAAACTCCTCAAGCAATTCGACGAGATGCGCAAAATGATGCGCCGCTTCAAAACCACTCAAGCTCAACAGCAGCAAGCGTCAAAAAAAGTTAAGGGCAAAAAAGGAAAAGTTAAAAAGGGGAAGAATATAAAACCCAAGATGCCGACGCTCCCGAATCTCAGCGGACTTCTCGGTCAGCTCGGCGGCAAGTTTCCTTTCGGTAAGTAAAAAATGTAAACCGCATATAAGAAAGGTGGTGAGAGTGTGGTAAAAATCAGGCTCAATCGAATGGGCGCGAAGAAACAGCCCTTCTATCGCATAGTCGTTGCGGACAGTCGTTCGCCGCGCGACGGTCGCTTCATCGAAATCGTCGGCAACTACGACCCGACCAAAAATCCCGCCATTGTCAATGTCGACGAGGAAAAAGTTATCGGCTGGATTAAAAACGGCGCACAGCCGACCGATACGGTTCGCTCGCTCCTCAGCAAAAAGGGCATCATGAAAAAAATCCACGAAGAGCGCAAGGCGGTAAAGGCTGCAGAGTAATTATCGAACAAATTAGTTGAGGTAGAGGACCATGCAAGAACTTGTAACGGTGCTGGCAAAGGCACTTGTCGAAAAACCCGAAGCGGTGCAGGTCGAGGCGGTCGAAGAAGAGGATCGCACGGTTTTGAAACTGCACGTCGCACAAGAGGACATGGGCAGAGTGATTGGCAAACAAGGGCGGATTGCAAAGGCGATTCGTACCATAGTCAAATCCGCTGCAACACGCGAAAAGAAAAAAGTCTCTGTTGACATTGAGTAGTACAATTGGCGCGGTGAGCAAAGAGCTTGCCGCTTTTTGCTTGCAAATTTTTTCGGCGTGATTTATAATGCAGGCAGTAGCCATAAAACAATCAATTTGTCTAACGCATCAACCAAAATCCTCCGTCGCCTTGCCAACGTCGGGGGATTCGCGTTTTAAGAAAAAGAAAACCCCGCCGCTTGCCGAGCAACGGGGTTGCCTTGTGGAGGAAGGCTCTGTAGTGTGCTTTGAATCAACGCCGTTTGCGCAGCCAGTCAAGCACTTCCCGGACGCCATAAGTAATGACGGAGCCAAGTATAGTTTGTAGCAACCATAAAACAAACTCCAAACCTTTCACCCCCTTTCCGAAGCCGGATTGGGAGTCACGGCATTGATGAGGGGATTTTACAACGGAGGAAAAATTTTTTCAATGAAAAAACCGTCACTCAATTGAGAGGCGGAAATTTTTTTCGGCGGGCGCGGTGAGCAAAGAGCTTGCCGCTTTTTGCTTGCAAATTTTTTCGCCGTGATTTATAATACAAAAAGAAAAGCCAAATTAAATCCAAAGTTACCACTAAACGTGCCGCCTCCGGTCGTCCAGCCAACGATTGGAGGTTTCGCGCTTTAATAAACAGAAAACCCCGCCGCTTATCACGAACGGGGTTGCATCGTTGGAGGATGCTCTGTAGAGTGCCCGAATCACCGACGTTTAAAGAAGAAGTCGAGCACGCGGTAGACGCCATAGCCAATGACGGAGCTACCTATGTTTTCAAAAAGCCAATACAAAAAATCCAAAGTTCCCACCTCCCTTCCGTTAGCCGGAATGGGATTCACGGCGGTGATGAGAGGATTTTACAATGGAGGAAAAATTTTTTCAATAAAAAAACCGTCACTCGATTGAGCGACGGAAATTTTTTTTGTCATGAGCGATGAGCTTGCCGCTTTTTGCTGTAAAAATTTTTTTTAACTCCTACCTCCTAACTCCTACCTCCTAACTATCTGCGCCCGCCCATGCTGTAAATAATTTTCATGACGGCCGCGCAAAGTTTTTCGGGGTCGTGGCGCCCGACTTCCTTCGTGCTCATCAAGTCAGCTTTGATTAATCCCATGCCCAGCGCATTGACTTTGTCCTCGTCAATCTCAACAGGTGTCGAGCCCGTGCCGCGCCACATCTCCTCGGGAATCGGCGTGGAGTTGACCAACACATAATCAATCACGCCCTGCCCCGCGTGGTCGAGAATCGCTTTGGCGTGTTGGGCGGCGGAGTAGTTGTCGGTCTCGCCGGGCTGAGTGAGCACGTTGCAGATATAAATTTTAATCGCCTTGGATTTTTTCAGAGCTTGCGCGACACCGTCAACCAAAAGATTCGGCATGATGCTCGTGTAAAGGCTGCCGGGTCCGAGGATAATCGCGTCGGCGGATTCAATCGCCTCCAATGCGGCGGGGACGGCTTGAACTTTTTTTGGGAAGAGTCGAACGCGCCGAATTTTTTTGTGGACTTCGGGGATTTGCGACTCGCCCTCGACAATCGTGCCGTCGTTCATGATTGCGTCCAGGCGAACGTGTTCTTTGCTCGCGGGAATGACGCGCCCCTTGACCGCCAAAACTTTCGACGATTCTTTGAGCGCGGTTTCCATGTCGCCCGTGACTTCGTTCATCGCCGCGATAAACAAATTCCCGAAGCTGTGACCGGCAAGCGCGCTGTCGCCTTCAAAGCGATATTGGAAAAGTTTTTCCATGAGCGGTTCGGTGTCCGCCAAGGCGACCAGACAGTTGCGCAAATCGCCCGGCGGAATGATTCCGAGCTCCTCGCGCAGACGCCCCGATGAGCCGCCGTCGTCAGCAACCGTCACCACCGCCGAAACATTGTTCGTCGAAGTTTTTATTCCGCGCAAAAGAACACTCAGCCCGTGCCCGCCGCCGATAACCGTGACTGCGGGTCCGCGTCCGAGTTTCCGTTCCTCGTAAATCATGTCGACGAGATTTTCCGAGCGGTCGGGAATGAGCACGGCGATTATCGAGCGGATGATTGAACGCGTCGCCCAGAGCATGAGGCACGCGCCGATTATCACGATGATGATTCCGACGACAGCCGTGACCATGTAATTGTAACTGCCGACCATTCGCCAGACCAGCATGAAAATTTCTTCTTCGACGCGACCGAGGTATTCGTAGTTAATCGCGAGCGCGCCGCCGAGGCTGAAGAGCATGACGCCCACCGCGAACAGCAGCAGCCAGCGTTTCATCTTCATTCCGGGGTAAAGCCACTTGAGCAAATGAAACATATTCAATTAGGAATTAGGAGTTAGGAATTAGGAATTGAGACGCGCTTTTCATTCCTCATTCCTAATTCCTCATTCCTAATTCCCTAAACCTCCCATACGTCGTTTTTCATAAGGTCGCGGTGCTCCAGATTGACGGCGTAACCTTTTTTGGCAAGCAAATCGTAAATGTGTTTGGCGACGAAAACCGAGCGGTGCATTCCGCCCGTGCAACCGACCGCGATGACCAACTGGCTTTTGCCCTCGCGAACATATTGCGGGACGAGAAAGTCAATGAACGAATCGAGCCGCTTGAGATATTCCTGCGTTACGGATTTTTCTTCAATGTAAGCGGCGACTTCTGGAACAGTTCCGCTTTTATGCCGCAGCTCTTGAACGTAAAAAGGATTCGGCAAAAATCTCACGTCGAAAACCGTGTCGGCGTCGAGCGGCATTCCGAACTTGAAGCCGAAAGACAAAACCGCAATCGTCATGATGTCGCCGTCGCCCTTGCCGAAGAGCAGATGAATTTTCTCTCTGAGTTCGGCGCGCGACAAATTGGAAGTGTCGATAACGTAAGTCGCCTTAGAGCGCACGCCTTCCAATCTTTTGCGCTCCTTGAACACGCCGTCAGAAATTCTCGTCGCGGGTGCCATCGGGTGACGGCGGCGGGTTTCTTTGTATCGGCGGATAATCACGTCGTCACTCGCGTCCATGAAAAGCATTTCGTAATCTTGATTGTCCTTGTCCATGTCGTCGAGGACTTGAACGAGGTCATCAAAAAATTCTCGGCTGCGCGTGTCGACCACGAACACCATCTTGTTGAAGTGGCCGGTGGCGTGTGTGCACAGCTCCACGAATTTTGGAATGAAAACGGGCGGCAAGTTATCGACGCAAAAATATCCGAGGTCTTCGAGGTATCGGCAGGCTTGAGTCTTGCCGCTGCCGCTCATGCCCGTCACGATTATTATCCGCGATTTGTCCGCGAACTCTTTATTCTCTTCCATAAAAATTTCTCCTCAGGAGTTTGGAATTTTTTCGTAAATGCTTTCGCCGCTGCGACCGTCGAAAAAATTTTTTGAGCCCGAATCATCCGCCGCGCCCGTCGAAAAATTTTTCAGCCCAAATCCTCAGCCGCGAGCGCCGAAAAATTTTTTCAGCCCGAATTGTCAGCCGCGAGTGCCGAAAAATTTTTTCAGCCCGAATTCTCAGCCGCGAGCGTCGAAAAATTTTTTGAGCCCGAATTGTCAGCCGCGAGCGTCGAAAAAATTTTTTGAGTCCGAATTCTCAGCCGCAACCGCTGAAAAATTTTTTTACCGCGTAAAAATTTTTCACAGAACAAAATCGTAAACGGCTTTGGCGAAACCAAAATTTTCGCAGGTGTCGGTTATGTGCGGGGCGGCGGCTTTGACGGCATCAACTGCGTTGCCCATGGCGACACCGCAGCCGACCGAAGTTATCATCGCCAAATCATTTTCCGAATCGCCAATCGCCATGACCTCCGAGTTATCGACGCCGAATTTCTCCGCCAAAATTTTTATCGCGCCCGCCTTGCTCACGCCGAGCGACATGAACTCCGTGAAGCGCGCCGCCGACCGAGTTATCTCCGCGCGTCCGTCGAAAATTTTTTTTGCCGCGTCGAGTTTTTGCAGAGCCTCTTCGGGCGTGTCGGATACCGTCAAAAGTTTCGGGACATTTTTCGTCCGCGCGCGCAAGCCGTTCCAGCCGACTTCTACAGCTTTGACGCGTATCATCTTCTCGTAAAACTCCACGAGGCTGTTGCGCTTCGGAACGTAAAGTTCATCGCCCGAATAACTTTGCAAATGCCAGCCGCGCTCCTCAAAAAAATTTATCAGCTCAACGACAAGTGCCGCGTCCATATATTGTGCGTGAAGGATTTCGCCCGCCGAAGATTTTATCAGTGCTCCGTTGAATGAAATTATCGGGAGGGACGCTCCGAGCTGCGCGGCTATCGGCAAGGCGGCACCGTGCATTCGACCCGTCGCGATTACGACCTTGACGCCCGCCGCCGTCATCGCTTTGACTGCCTCAATATTTTTTTCGGGAACGACCGCGCTGCCCACCGGCAAGAGCGTGCCGTCGATATCGGTCACGAACAATTTTATCATCTCAAGCACTCCTTATCTTTGAATCACGCGCCGATTATATCAGAGCCGCGCGCAAAAAAAAATCCCGCAGAAAAATTTGTAAGGAAAAACTCTTGACTTTTTGTCTAATTGGTGTTAAGGTTTGCGCCGAAAGAGAGGTGGACGACTTGGCAGAAGAAAAAAAAGTCACCGTCAACAACGAGGACGGCGACAGCGCAGAAATAACTTTGCAGATGAAACAAGCCGCGCCCGAAGTCGAAGAAAATATTTCCGAGGACACGACGGCGGAGCTTGAAAATTTAAAGGCGGAACTCAGCGCGAAGGACGACCGATTCCTCAGGTTGCAAGCGGACTTCGCAAACTTCAGGAAGCGCACCGACCGCGAGAGGTCAGAGCTGGCGGCGGTGATTGAGCAATCGTTCTTGAAAGATTTGCTCCCGCTGCTCGACAACTTGAGCCGGGCATCGGAGGCGGCGGAGAAAGCCGAGCAAGCTGACGTTGAGACCCTTCGCAAAGGAATTGAGATGATTAAGCAGGAGACCGTGGCAGTCATGGGCAAGCACGGACTTGAGCCGATTGAAACCGTCGGCAAGATGTTCGACCCGAATTTCCATCAAGCAGTGGGCACGGTCAAGGACGAGACAAAAGAGGACGGAACAATCGCTGCGGAATTCCAACGCGGATACACCGCGCGCGGCAAAGTGATTCGTCCGAGCATGGTTCAAGTGGTGAACAATTCTTAACGGGAGGAATAAATCATGAGTAAAGTCATCGGAATAGATTTGGGAACAACAAACAGCGTCGTGAGCGTCATTGAAGGCGGCGAGCCCACGGTCATCACAAACCCCGAAGGCAGCCGAATCACTCCGTCGGTCGTCGGCTTCACCAAGGACGGTCAACGCCTCGTCGGTCAGCTGGCAAAGCGTCAGGCCGTCAGCAATCCCGACAGAACGATTAGTTCAATCAAGCGTCACATGGGCGAAAGTTACAAAGTTTCAATCGACGATAAAAATTACACGCCGCCCGAAATTTCCGCGATGGTTTTGCAAAAGCTCAAAGCCGACGCTGAAGCTTACCTCGGCGAAACCGTCACGCAGGCAGTCATCACCGTGCCCGCTTACTTCAACGACAGCCAACGCCAGGCGACCAAAGACGCCGGCACGATTGCGGGTCTCGAAGTCTTGAGAATCATCAACGAGCCGACGGCGGCCGCGCTTGCTTACGGCTTGGACAAAGACAATGACGAAACGATTTTGGTTTTCGACCTGGGCGGCGGCACGTTCGACGTTTCAATCCTCGAACTCGACGAGCACACCTTCGAAGTCAAAGCGACCAGCGGCGACACACACCTCGGCGGCGACGACTTCGACAAAAAGGTTATGGACTGGATGGTCAGCGAATTCAAACGCGATAACGGCATCGACCTTTCCAAAGACAAAATGAGTGCCCAGCGTCTGATTGAGGCGGCGGAGAAGGCAAAGATTGAGTTGAGCTCCATGACTTCGACGAATATCAATCTGCCGTTCATCACAGCCGACGCCAGCGGTCCGAAGCATTTGGATTTGACTTTGACGCGCGCGAAGTTCGACGACCTCACTCGCGACCTCGTTGAGCGCACAATGGGACCGACCCGCAGTGCCATGAAGGACGCGGGCTTGAGCGGCAACGACATCGACAAGATTATCCTCGTCGGCGGCTCGACCAGAATCCCCGCCGTGCAAAATGCAATTCGCGAAATCCTCGGCAAGGAACCGTCCAAAGGAATCAATCCCGACGAATGCGTTTCGATTGGCGCGGCGATTCAGGGCGGCGTCCTCAGCGGCGAATTCGGCAAGGGCAATGAAATTCTTCTGCTCGACGTCACTCCGTTGTCTCTGGGCATTGAAACGCTCGGCGGCGTGTGCACCAAGATTATCGAACGCAACACGACCATCCCGACGCAAAAATCGCAAGTCTTCTCCACGGCGGCGGACGGTCAGACCAGCGTTGAGATTCACGTCCTGCAGGGCGAACGCGAGATGGCAGCGGGCAACAAAACTTTGGGACGCTTCGTTCTCAGCGATATCCCGCCGGCACCGCGCGGCGTCCCGCAGATTGAAGTCACCTTCGACATCGACCGCAACGGTATCGTCAACGTCAGCGCGAAGGATAAATCCACCGGCAAGGAACAGAAAATTACGATTCAATCGTCCAGCGGCATGAGCAAGGAAGATATCGACCGCATGGTTGACGAGGCGAAGGCGCACGAGGCTGAAGATAAAAAGAAACGCGAGGCAGCCGACGCAAAGAACGACGCCGAGCACACCGTTTACCAGTCCGAAAAAACTTGCAAGGACTTCGAGGGTAAAGTTGACGACGACTTGATTAAAAACGTCCGCAACGCCGCGCAGGCTCTCAAAGAGAAAATCGACACCGCCGACACCGACACGCTCAAGAAATTGACCGAGGAAGTTCGCCAAGCCCTTTACAAACTCAGCGAGGCGGCTTACAAGGCGGGCGCGGCTCCTAATCAGGGCGAGCCCAATGCCGACTTCACTCAGCAGCAACAACAGCAAAGCTCCAACAAGCAGGACGACGACACGATTGACGCGGAGTTCACCGAGAAGAAATAATTTTTAAGGAGTAGGTATCAGGGAGTAGGGAATGAAAAAAATTAGTCCCTACTCCCTTTTCCCTGTCAAGGAGATGATTTTATGGCTGACAAAAAAGATTATTACGAGGTGCTCGGCGTCAATAAAAATTCGACGGATGACGAGATAAAAAAAGCCTACCGCAAGCTCGCCAGGAAATATCACCCCGACCTGAACCGCGACGACCCCAAAGCCGCCGAGGAAAAGATGAAAGAAATTAACGAGGCCTACGACGTGCTCAAGGATAAAGAAAAGCGCGCGCAGTACGACCAATTCGGGCACGCGGCATTCAGCGGCGGCGGTTACGGTCAGAGCGGCGGCACTTACACCGGCAACATCAACATGGAAGATATCTTCAACCACATGGGCGGCGGTTTCGGCTTCGGCGATATCTTCGGCGACTTTTTTGGCGGCGGTGCTCGCACGCGTCAAAAGCGCGGTCCTCAGCGCGGCGCAGATTTGCGTTACGATTTGTACGTCACGTTCGAGGAGGCGGCGTTCGGCAAGAAGATGACGATTAAAGTTCCGCGCATGGAGACCTGCGAAGAATGCGGCGGCACGGGCGCAAAGAAAGGTACAAAGCCCGACGAATGCCCCGACTGCCACGGCACAGGCATGCGGCAGACGACGACTCGCACGCCGTTCGGAATCATTCAAAATGCCAGAGAGTGCGAACGCTGCCACGGCTCCGGTCAGATTATCAAAAACCCCTGCGAGAAATGTCACGGCGCGGGAAAAATCAAAGTCACGCGCGACATCGAAATTAACGTTCCGCGCGGCGTCGACAGCGGTCAGCGGCTCCGCATTCAAAACGGCGGGCAGGCGGGCGAACGCGGCGGCACTCCCGGCGATTTGTACGTTTACATTAACATCAAGCCGCACAAAATTTTCTCGCGGCAAGACACGAACGTTTACTGCGAAATTCCAATCAGCTTCGTGCAGGCTGCTCTCGGCGCGAAGATTGACGCTCCGACGATTGACGGCAAAGTTGAGCTCACGATTCCCGAAGGCACTCAATCGGGCGCGGTGCTCAGGATTCGCGATAAAGGCATTCCACATTTGCGCGGCGAAGGGCGCGGCGATGAATTCGTCAAGCTCAAAGTTCTCACGCCGAAAAATCTTTCCGAACGCCAGAAAAAACTTTTGCGCGAGTTTGAAGACCGCGGCTCCGACTCGACCAACAATCCCGAAAAGAAATCTTTCTTCGACAAGCTCAAGGACTTATTCGAATAAAAATTTTTCGCCGCACGAAAAAATCCGCCACGATTCTGTGACGGATTTTTTTTGCATTAACTCGAATGCTTGAGGAAAAATTTTTCGGCGAGGGCGTCGCTTATCGTGAAGTCGCCGAGGTCTTTGACGAATCGGGAGGACGTGCCGTGAAAGTCGCTGCCGCCCGTTATCAGCAAATTGTATCTCTTCGCCATGAAAAAATAATGTTGCGTGTCTTCGGGTTTGTGGCAGGGGTAATAAACTTCCAAGCCGTCCAACTTTTTGCAAAGCTCCTCGACAAGTTCATCGTCACCGACGAGTTTGGGATGCGCCAGAGTTGCCACGCCGCCCGCCTGATGAATCACGTCGATAACTTCGTCGACTTCGGGCAGGTAACGCGGCACGTAAGCGGGTTTTCCTTTGCCGAGCATTTTTTCAAAAGCCTCGCGAACGGTTTTGAACGCGCCGATTTTTACCAGTGTCCGAGCGATGTGCGCCCGACCGATTGAACGACTGGTGCCCGCGACTTTCAAAACGTCCGCCTCACGAATGTTGTACTTTTTGGTTTGAAGGATCTCAATTATTTCGCTGAATCTTTCCCAGCGCGCCTCGATAATCTTTTCAATAATTTCCAAGAGGGCTTCGTTGTAGATGTCAATGTTGTAACCGACGATGTGGATGTCTTTTTCGGGATGGTTCGCACTGAGCTCGACCCCGGGAATTATGTTTACGCCTCTGCCGGGATAAAGCCCGTTCTCGTAAAGCTGGCGCACGCCGTCAACGGTGTCGTGGTCGGTTATGCCCAAATAATGGAGACCGATTTTTTTTGCCGCCGCCACGAGTTCTTCGGGGGAGCACGAGCCGTCCGAAAAATTTGTATGAGTGTGCAAATCGCCGGCCATTAACTTTCCCTCCGTGCTGTCCGCCTCTTACGGCTTCAAAAAATTTTTAAATGCTTTGGGCGGGAGGAATTAACGCGGCTCGACTATGAGCTTTATAGCAGTGCGTTCACTCCCGTCAATCTCAATGTCCGTAAAAGCAGGAATGCAGATGAGGTCCACGCCGTGCGGTGCCACGAAGCCGCGTGCAATGGCAACCGCTTTCACCGCTTGGTTCAGCGCTCCGGCACCTATCGCCTGCATCTCGGCACTTCCGGTTTCGCGGATAACTCCCGCGAGTGCGCCGGCGACGGAATTGGGGTTAGATTTGGCTGATACCTTTAGAACTTCCATGATTGATCCTCCTCCCTTGTTGCATTTTGGTGTTGTAGTGGTTTTCTACCTGCTGCGGCTCCTTCTGCGTCTAAGATGTCTTTCGGGTTAATTCTTCAAAGTTAAACTAAATCCTTCACTGGGCGCGCCGTTTTTTGTCATATATTTTATTGTAGTACTTAATACCCTCCGTTTATGGCGGGGGCGTCCCGTCTTTCTCAAGAGTGGACTCGCAGAACCTTTCCTCACTGTCACAGGGCGTCTTGCTAATCGGGCTAAAAAAATTTTTTTGTATGTTGAACCTTACTTTTCTTTTGCGTGCCCAAAAGAAAAGTAAGCAAAAGAAAAGGGCACCTCGCAGGGGCGTTGGTCGCTCATGATTCGAAGTAACGAATTACCCGTGCCTGGTGTGCGCCGGATGACGCCATCACGGCGTCAGACGCGGCGCGGCCGACATCCCTGTCGGCCTCAATTCTTCATTCCTAATTCCTAACTCTTAACTCCTAACTCCTAACTGAAGTCAGCCGGCCAGTTCGTTCAAAACGTCTTCGCGGGTGATTGCATACGTTCCCGATTTGCGCAAGACGATGCCCGCCGCCAAATTTGCAATGTACGCGCCGTCGACGGGTTTCAAGCCGCCCGCCAGTGCCATGGCGAAAACCGCCGCGACGGTGTCCGCTGCGCCCGCGCTGTCGAAAACTTCTTGGACGCGCGTGCGAAGGTGAGCAACGTCGTCGTCCGTCACGAGTGTCATGCCCGCCTCCGAACGAGTCGCCAAAACATTTTTGATTCGGAATTTGCGCATGATGTAACGCCCTGCCCTTTCCGCCGCGTCGTCGTCGTCCGTCGGAATGGGGCTGAGCAAAATTTTATTTATCTTGGCGACGTTGGGCGTGATGTAATCGGCTTGCGCGTATTTAATCCACTGCTGACCGTAGGGCATGACCACCACCGGCACGCCGTGATTGTGCGCGGCGCGAATCACCGAGGCGCAAAATCTTTCCGTGCAAACTCCCTTCTCGTAATCGGCCAGGACAATCGCGTCGAGGCTCTCGTTGAGTCGCTGCTTGACGAAACTTTTCAGCGCGTCGAATTGGTCTTCGGTGCGCGGAGCCAAATCCTCAAAGTCCATGCGGAACATTTGCACGTGCCCGCTCATGATTCGAATCTTTGTCGTGGTCGGCCAATCGGTCGCAATCAATCCGTCTTGGTCGATGCCGCTCTCGTAAAGTTGCTCGGAAAGAATTTCAAAGTTGTGATCGTCGCCGACGAAACCGGCAATCGAAGTTTGGCAGCCGAGGTTCGCCAAGTTGTTGGCGATGTTTGCGGCGGCACCGAGTGAGGACTTGCGCTTAACAATTTTGGCGACGGGGACGGGCGCGTCGCTCGCAAATTTTTTTACGTCGCCGTAATAATATCTGTCCATCATGATGTCGCCGATGACGAGCACCTTGCAGCGTTCGACTCGCGTCTTAAAAAAATTTTGCCAATCGCTTTTGTTCATGAGTTTCGCCTCCGAAAAATTTTCCGTCATTATATCACGGACGCGGCAGGGGATAAACGCCGCCCGAAGAATTTTTCCGCGGAGGTGATTGACGTTGAGTGAGGAAAAAAATTTGGACAAGATTCAGTTGGAACTCGACTTTTACAAGAAGCTGAATCCCGAAGCCGTAATTTTTTTTAGGAAAAAATCTTTGGCGGCGCGGCTGTTAAAAATTTCTCCGAAAGATTTGCTCAGCGCGCCCGACCAATCGTGGTACGCGGAATATCTCGCGCTGCTTTCGATTCGTTTGGAGAATCCGACGCTGAAATTTTTCGCCGAGCAGTACACCGAGAAGTTGCGGCTGTGGTTCAATCAAAATATAAATCGTGACGAGCGGGAGCTTGCGGTCTTGGGAATGCTTCAGTTGACGGAGCCGACCGATTTGAACATTCCCTTCAATCAACACCTGTGGCACAAGCAGTTGGTCAGAGATGTGCAAGCCGTCTTCCTCGATTGTTACGTCGAATCAGATTACTCCGACGCCGAGATTGCGACTTACTACCTCCACCGACAAAACATGGCGCGCCACGAGAAACGGAAAATGCGCGTGGCGTTCATGGTGAACTCTTACATCACCGGCGAAAAAATTTTGCCCGTCTGCGAGGCCATGAAGGCGCGCGGCGACATTGAAACTTTTATCGTCGTTTATCCGAGCGACAATTCAAAATATCTGCAGCGGGCGTGGGATTACTTCCAAAAAAAATATCCCGACGAAAAAATTTACAGTTACAGCTTGCCGGACTTGCGCAGGCTCAAACCCGATTACGTCTTCCTGCCCAACCCTTATGACATTCGGCGGACGATGCCGGGCTTCAGGACAAATGACATCGTGAAGTTCGCAAAGGTCTGTGCCATCTCCTACGGCACGACGCTGGCTTACGCTTTCTCCGACAGATTGTTCGACGACTTCGGAAATTTTTGGCGCAACGTTTATTTTTATTTTCCTTCCGCCGAAACCGTTAAGGCCGAGTTCCTCAAAAGATTTCCGCAGGACGCGAGCATGAATTATCAGCACGTGGAGTTCCTCGGCTTCCCCGCGCTTAAACCTTATTACAAACTGGAAAAAGAATCTTCGGGCGCGACGTGTATCATGTGGTCGCCGCGCTGGAGTTTCGACGGAAAAATCGCGGGCAGTCACTTCATGGAGTATAAGGACGACTTCATCGCGCTGAGCAAAAAATTCGGCGACAAAGTCAAATTAATTTTCCGCCCGCACCCCGACCTCTTCAATGAACTCATGAAGAAAAAATTTATGAGCCGCGAAAAAATCACGGCGTACGACGAAACCCTCAAGGCAAATAAAATTCATCGGCAGACGACGCTCGCGGGCATGTTCGACAGCATTCGCCCCGTCGATATTTTCATCACGGATTATTCGTCGATTATGTGTCCGCTCTTCCTGACGGGCAGACCGATTATTTATTGCGAATACTCCGCGGCGATTCCCCTGCCCGAATACGAAGAAATGTTCGCGGCACTTTACGTCGCGCACAGCCGCAAGGATGTCGAAAAATATCTTGAGGAGCTGATGAACGGCAACGACCCGCTCTTCGAGAGGCGGCAGGAGATTTTGGAAAAAATTTATGACGTGCACAAGGACGCGACGAAAAAAATTGTTGAGCGCGTCGTGGAAGATTTCAATCAAAGTTTGATGAGGTGATTTGAATGAATGAATTGGAATTGAAGTACGGCTGCAACCCGAATCAGAAGCCCGCGCGAGTTTTCGTGGAGGAGGGCGACTTGCCGTTTGAAGTTTTGAACGGGCGACCGGGTTACATCAATCTGCTCGACGCGCTCAACGGCTGGCAACTTGTCCGTGAGCTGCGCGCGGCGACCAATCTGCCCGCTGCCGCCTCCTTCAAGCACGTGAGCCCCGCCGGTGCCGCGGTGGCCGCTCCGCTCGACGACGTGCTGAAAAAAATTTATTTCGCGGAGGGCATTGAGTTGTCCGCGCAGGCGACGGCTTACATCAGGGCGCGCGGCGCGGACAGGATGAGTTCTTACGGCGACTTCGCGATTTTGTCCGACGAGTGCGACGAGCCGACCGCCAAATACCTCAAGCGCGAAGTTTCCGACGGAGTTATCGCCCCCGCTTACTCGCCCGAAGCTCTGGAGATTTTGAAAACCAAACGCGGCGGAAATTATCTGGTGCTCAAGATGAATCCCGCTTACGAGCCGCCCGCCCTTGAGACCAAAAAAATTTTCGGCGTGACATTCGAGCAGCAGCGCAACGACGTAAAAATTTCTGAAGACTGCCTCGCCGACGTGCCGACCCGAAATAAAAATTTCACGCCCGAAGCACGCCGCGACCTTTTAATCGCGCTGATAACTTTGAAGTACACGCAATCGAATTCCGTTTGTTACGCGAAGGGCGGGCAGGCAATCGGTATCGGCGCGGGTCAGCAAAGCCGCGTCCACTGCACGAGGCTGGCGGGCAACAAGGCTGACTTTTGGTTCCTGCGCCAGTGCCCGAAAGTTTTGTATCTGCCGTTCAAGCGCGGGATAAAACGCCCCGACCGCGACAACGCGATTGACGTTTACCTCGGCGGCGAAACTTTTGCCGACAGCTGGGAAAATCTTTTCACGCGGCGTCCCGAACCGTTCACTGCTGAAGAAAAAATTTCTTGGCTTGCGAATCTGCGCGGCGTGTCATTGGCGTCGGACGCGTTCTTCCCGTTCGGCGACAACATCGAGCGCGCGCACCTGTCAGGCGTGGACTTCATCGCGCAGACGGGCGGCTCCATTCGCGACGACAATGTCATCGAGACCTGCGACCGTTACAACATTGCCATGGCGTTCACGCACATCAGACTTTTCCACCACTGATAAATTCAAACGAAAATTTTTCCCGCGACGTTTGCTCGGCGTTGCGGGTTTATTTTTTTTCTCGTATAATGCTCGCAAGATATATTTTTGTTTTTGGTAAGGAGATGATTTCATGGCGAACATTTACAACACCGCGAGCAACACGCTCCTCAGCGGCACGAGCGGCGACGATGACATTTCCAACTTTTACGGCAAGAACGTCTCAATCAGCGCGGGCGACGGCAATGATTCTATTGACAACAACGGCTCGCAGGTGACAATCAACGGCGGCGCGGGAAATGATTCAATCTTGAACATGAGCTCTAACGTGACAATCAACGCGGGCACGGGCGACGATTCCATTTACAACTACCTCGGCTCGAATTTCACTATCGACGCCGGCACGGGCGACGATTACATTGCAAACGACGGCTCCAATGTTTTGTTCAAATATGCGGCGGGCGACGGCAACGACACAATTTGGGGCTTCAAGGAGAACTCGACGCTGAAAATTTCCAACAGCTTCTACTTTGCGACGAAGGAGAGCGGCTCGGACATCATTGTCATGGTCGGCGACGGTGCAATTACTCTGAAGGGCGCGGCGTCTTTGGCGTCGGTCAACATTGATTTTGAGAAAAGCGATTCATGGAAATTGAACGGCACGACTGCCACTTACGGTTCGCTCACTGTTAAAGGCGTCACTTCTCTCGACGGCATTTCTTTGGACGGAAAAGTTGTAACGATATCGGCGGTGTCTCTCGGCACGGAAAAAGTTTCAGTCAGCGACGGATACACGCTCAAGCTCGGCAAAGACGTGAACGCTTCGACCACAAAAAAATCTTGGAGCCTCAGCGGGACGACCGCCACTTATAAGCAGACGACCACGGCGGGTTACTCGCTCGTCGACAACGAAATCACTTATACGAAAAAATCTTCAAAGACGCTGGCGAAGGTTAAAGGCGTTGAATCTCTCAACGGGCTCAGCGTCAGCGGAAAAGTTGTAACGGTCTCGGCTGAATCGCTCGGCACAAGCAAGGTTACACTCAGCGGCGACGGATACACGCTCGCGCTCGGCGATGATGTCGACGATTCTTCGACGAAAAAATCTTGGAGCCTAAGCGGGACGACCGCCACTTACAAGCAAACGACGACCGCGGGTTACTCGCTCGAAGACAACACGATAACTTACACGAAAAAATCTTCAAAGACGCTGGCGACCGTCAAAGACGTCAATGACAAGAGCGGCTTGAAAGTCAGCGGCAAGACGATAAAACTTTCGGGCGGCGCGCTGTCCAAAAAAGTCACCGTCAGCGGCGCGTATACCTTTGACTTCGCAAGCGATTACTCGAAGGCGACAATCACCGGCTCAAGCTCCGCTGATACAATTATCGCGCGCGGGAAAAATATTTTCGTCAAAGGCGGCGCGGGCTCGGATATTTTCCAATTCAAATCGACGGGCACTGTCAGCGATTACGAAGAGGCGGATAAAATTTCTCTCAGCTCGGCGGCGGAAATTTCCGTGAGCGGCTCCGACGTTATCTTCGGCGGAAAAATCACCGTGACGGGCGCGGCGGATAAATCAATCACGTACATTGAGGACGGCGAAGAAAAAATTTTCAAGAAAGCTTCCGACGACGTTAAGTACAACGGCGACGGCACGGGCGCGACGCTCACCGCCAAATACACGGCGGACGAATTCACGCCGAACGAGTACAGCGACTTCGCCGACATGCTCAAGACAATCGACGCCTCGGCGGTTGATTACAATTTGAAAATCGTGGGCAACAAGCGCGCGAACAAAATCACGGGCGGCGAAGAGGACGACTTCATCGACGGGGCGGCGGGCTCCGATAAAATTTTCGGCGCGGACGGCAATGACACGCTCGTTGGCGGCAAGGGAAATGATTCGCTCGTCGGCGGGTCGGGCGACGATTCACTTTGGGGCGGCGCGGGAAGTGATACGCTCTTCGGCGGCGACGGCTCCGACGTGTTCGTTTACAAATCCGGCGACGGAAAAATTTTTATTGAAGACTTTGACGACTCGCTGGACAAAATCCGAGTGCTCAGCGGCGATGTAAATTCTCCGACGGTCGACAACGCGGGCGACGTTACCTTCGCGGTCGGCGACGGAGAAATTGTCGTCAAAGGCGGCGCGAACAAATTCATTCCGATTTACTTCGGCAAGGGCAACAAAAATATCGTGATGAAATACACACCGCGCTGAGCGGCGACGAACTGAGGCGAGAGAAAATTTTTCTCCCGTCTCTATTTTTTTTGCGCGCGAGATGATTTATAATGCGGAAAAAATTTTCCAAGGAGATTTTATGAAGAGTTTGATTAACGGGCGGCTGATTCTGCCCGACGCGCGCGGCAATTTCCAAATCTGCGCGGGCTGCCTGACCTTCGACGAAAAAATAATTTCAATCGGCGAGCCCGTCGACGGCGCGGAGATTATCGACGCGGAAAATCATTTCGTTTCGCCCGGCTTCATTAACATTCACATTCACGGGGCGGCGGGCGTCGACACCATGGACGACGACATTGGCGCGCTGAAAAAATTCGCGGAGTTTTTGCCGCGCGGAGGCGTCACGAGTTTTCTTCCGACGACCATGACCATGCCGCTGGAAAAAATTTATCGCGCGCTGGAAAGAATTCGTGTCGGGAAAAATTTTTCTCGCGGCGCAAAAATTCTCGGCGCACACGTCGAAGGACCTTTCATCAGCAAAAAATTCAAGGGCGCGCAGGCTGAGGAAAATATTTTGCCCGCCGACTTCAGCCTGATAAAAAATTTTGTCGACGTGATTAAAATCATCACCGTTGCCCCCGAAGTGAGCGGCGCGGAATTTATCGACCGTTGCCGCGCGGAAAATATCGTCGTGAGTATCGGGCACAGCGCGGCGACTTACGAGGAGGCGACGGCGGCGATTGCTCGCGGCGCGAATCACATCACGCACCTTTTCAACGCGCAGACGGGTTTTCATCATCGGAAGCCGGGCGTCGTGGGGGCGGCTCTCGATTCAAGCTCGACCGTCGAACTCATCACCGACAACGTTCACGTCCACCCCGCCGCGCAGAGAATTGTCGCCAAGGTCAAGCCGCGCAATGAAATTATTTTGATAACGGATTCGTGCAGGGCTTGCGGAGTCGGCGACGGCGTCAGCGAATTGGGCGGGCAAAAAGTTTTCGTCGAGGGCAACCGCGCGACTTTGGCGGACGGCACTCTCGTCGGGAGCGTCGCGCCCATGAACAATGTCGTAAAAAATTTTCGCGCGAACACAAACTGGAGCGTGGCTGAGGTCGTCGAACTCGTCACGAAAAATCCTGCCGTCGAGTTGAAAATTTTCGACAGGCTCGGAAGCTTGGAGGTCGGCAAGGCGGCGGACATCACTCTCTTCGACGACGACTTCAATATCAAAAAAACTTTTATCGACGGACGGGAGGCAACGCTTTGACTTCTTATATAAAAATCGCGGCGATGATTACGCTTTGCATTTTCATTCCGCCGCTCGGCTGGTGGTTCATGTACAAGTACTCGACCTTCGACAGGCGGACGAATTTTATTTTGGCGACCGCGTGCCTGGCGTTTTTTATCCACGCGAACATGACCGCCGGCAACATGCACAACATTTTGGGCAGCAAGGAAGGTTTGGAGCAGACCATGACGCCCGAACAGTTCCGCGAAAAATTTAACGCCGCGTCGAGGAAGTTGGCATCCAATTTGGGAATTGAAATTGCCGCGCCGTTTGTCATCGACGGAAAAAATTTTGAGTACGAATTCTCTCCGAGACTCAAGCTCGTCGGAACCGTCGACGGCGAAAATATTTCCGCGCTGAAAATTTTCGCTCAGCCCGAAACCAAGGACGAATCCTTCCAAGTGATTAACGTCTTCGGTCTGATAATCGCCACGCTTAATCCTGAACTCGACGTCGAAGACCGCAGCGAAGTCCTGCGCGACCTTCGCCTGCTCAAAGAGGTTTCGACGGAAGGAACCTACGACTGGTCGACGACGCGCGGGCATGTGAAATACTCCGTTCACTCCGACAGAGGCAAATCAATCTTCACCGCCGAGCTCTGAAAAAAATTTTTTCGCGCCGCTAACTTTGTGAAACCGCAACGAATCAACACCCCAATCAAAAATTTCGCGTCTTGCTTACGTATCGCCGGCTGTTCACAAACAAATTTCCTAATGATATAATTGCGCCGTTCATAAATTTTGAATCATGAAATTTAAAGCGTAAGGAGGGCGCGATTATTTTTTTCACACTTTTTTTGAAGGGAGAGGAGGATTTTGAACCTGACAAAAGTTCGGAAGCGTTCGGGGCAAAAAGTTTCCTACGACCGAGAAAAAATCCGTAACGCGATTGCCGGCGCGAATCGAGATGCGTCGACGCCCGCCGACAAACTTTCTGCCGAGGACGTGGAGCTCGTGACAGATTCGGTGGAGCAGGCACTCGCCGAGGAAGAAACCGTCGGCGTCGAAGAGATTCAAGACCAAGTGGAAAAATCTTTAATGGCTCACGGCTTCTTCGACGTGGCGAAACAATTCATCGTCTATCGGCAGAAACATGCTCAGCGACGTGCCGCGCAGAAAAAGTTAATGGACACGTATCGCGATATTTTTTTCGCCGACTCGGTGGACATTGACCTCAAGCGCGACAACGCCAACATCAACACGGACGCTTCGATGGGTATCATGCTCAAACTCGGCGCGGAAAGTTCAAAGCATTTCGTCGACAACTACGTCCTGCCCGAAGAATTTGCCGTTGCGGACAAAGAAAACTGGATTCATATCCATGAAAAAGTCGTGGCTTAGCGTGGTGACGCGCTATGAAAAACCGAGTGAACTCAAAAATTTGAGGTGTTCTGCCGACGCTTCAAGCGGAATTGCAGGAAATGGCAATTTGCGGCGGAGCTAACAGGGGATGCCAAATGCGAATCCTGTGCTAAGACCTTTTCAAAACTTGAAAGGTAAAGTTAATCGACTATCGAAAGCCGACAGGCAAGTAGAGTAGGTTTGCGGCGAAATTCCGCATTCCGAAGTGCTCGGGGTCTCGAAAGAGATTATGATATAGTCAAAACGGACAAAGATTTCAGTTTGATAACGTTCAACTGCTGCCAGATTGATTTGCTAAAACTTTTCCGCGGCGGATTTTCGACGGGGCACGGTTTCCTGCGCGAGCCGAATTCAATTCGCTCCTATGCGTCGCTGGCGTGCATTGCTATTCAGAGCAACCAGAACGATATGTTCGGTGGGCAATCTATTAACGCATTCGATTATGCGATGGCTGAAGGTGTAAAGAAATCTTTCAAGAGGGTGATTCGCGAGGAAATTAATCGCGCGCGCGAATTTTGCGGCGTGGAGGCGGCGGGCGAAGTTGACTTCGATGTTTGCACTTACTCGGAGGGAGAAAATCCTGCCGCCGTGGAAAATTTGGCGCAAGTCGTCGGCTCGGTTGAGCTCGCGAAAAAAATTTATAAGCTGGCCTGCGCGGACGTCGAGGAAGAAACTCATCAGGCGATGGAAGCCTTGATTCACAACTTCAACACGTTGCACAGTCGGGCGGGCGCGCAGGTTCCGTTCAGCTCAATCAATTACGGCATGGACACTTCGCCCGAAGGACGGCTGGTGATTCGCGAAGTCCTAAACGCTATCGACGCGGGGCTCGGCAACGGCGAGACTCCCATTTTCCCGATAAGCGTCTTTCAACTCAAGGCGGGCGTCAATTACAACGTCGACGACCCGAATTACGATTTGTTCCGCCAAGCCTGCAAGGTCAGTGCCAAAAGACTTTTCCCGAACTTCGTGAACATCGACGCGCCGTATAATTTGCAATACTACAAACCCGGCGACTACAACAGCTGCGTGGCGACCATGGGCTGTCGCACGCGCGTCATGAGCAATGTCAACGGGCGCGAGGAATCGGGCAGCCGCGGAAATTTTGCGTTCGTGACGATTAACCT
Organism: Selenomonadaceae bacterium; assembly: GCA_017527075.1. Lineage (GTDB taxonomy): Bacteria > Bacillota > Negativicutes > Selenomonadales > Selenomonadaceae > Quinella. The sequence continues at coordinate 20,387 of JAFXQM010000008.1, read as the reverse complement.
GCCGAAGCTCGCGCTGGAATCGAAGGGCGACGTTGAAAAATTTTTCGCGCTCTATGACAAATACATCACGCTGTGCCATGATTATCTCCTCCTGCGGCTCAAGACAATCGAGGAGAAGCACGTTTACAATTTCCCGTTCCTCATGGGGCAGGGCGTGTGGATGGATTCGGAGAAACTCAAGCCGACCGATAAAATTAAAAACGTCCTCAAGCACGCGAGCTACTCAATCGGATTTTGCGGCTTGGCGGAATGTCTGGTTGCGTTAATCGGCAAACACCACGGCGAGAGCGACGAGGCTCAGCAACTCGGCTTGAAAATCGTCGGGCACCTGCGCGAAAGAACGGACGATTATACTCGCCGCGAGAAAAGAAATTGGACGACGTTCGCGACGCCCGCCGAATCCACCGCAGGACAATTTCAGCGCGCGAACAAAAAAGTTTACGGAATCATCAAGGGCGTGACCGACCGACCGTACATGACGAATTCAAATCACGTGCCCGTTTACTTCCCAATCTGCGCGGCGGAAAAGATTCGGATTGAAGCTCCCTATCACGCGCTGTGCAACGCCGGACACATCGCTTACATTGAAATGGACGGCGACCCGACGAAAAATATTTCGGCGTTCGAGGTGCTGGTCAGGGCAATGCACGACGCGGGCATGGGTTACTTCTCAATCAATCATCCCGTCGACCGCGACCCCGTCTGCGGATACACGGGAATCATTGCCAACGAGTGTCCTCATTGCCACCGAAAGGAAACCGAGACGGGCACCTTCCACATCAAGCGGCTCAAGCCCGATGAAAAATAAAGAACCCTCCGCGAAGGTTGCGGAGGGAATTTTTTTGCCCGAAATTTTTTACTCGGCGGAAATAATATTCACGCCCAATTTATTTGACTTTTCCTTGAGCGCGGGAGAAACCGTCGCGTCGGTGATGAGTGCGTCGACACTTTCGAGCGGCGCGAAGCAATAGCCTGCCTCCACGTTCAGCTTGCGCTCCTCGGCGAGCACGCAACTGAATTTGCTCAATTCAATCATGCGCGCCTTATGCAAACCGTCGGCGGGTGTGTTCGTCGACAAAGTATTTTTCGTGATGTGAACGGCGGCTGTGCCCATGAACGAAATATCGGGGCGGAAGTGCGAGAGAAAATCCAAATTCAAAGGGTCGGAGAAACCGTCGCGAGATTGATTGAGCAATCCGCCGGCGAAAAGCAATTCAATGTTCGGGTTGCGCGCGAGCATGACCAACACGTCAATCATGTTGGTGAGGATTCGATAACGCGCGGAAGTTTTTTCCAGCAGCTGAGCGAGCGCAATGTTAATCGTCGAGATGTCCAGGAAGATTAATTGATTCGGGCGGAGCAGTTGGAAGGCAGCCGCCGCGATTTTGCGTTTGGCTTCCACATCGGAGATTCGTCGCTTATTGGCCTCGGTCATCTGAAGTTTCTGTTCAATCGAGACCGCGCCGCCGTATGTGCGTTTCAATTTCCCGTCCATTTCCAGCGCGGACAAATCTTTGCGGATTGAGTCTTCGGTGACGGCGAACATCTCTGCCAATTCCTTGACCAAAACTTTTCCGTCGCGTTCGAGCAGCGACAAAATTTTTGCCTGACGTTCTTCAATGAACATGATGATTCACCTCGCCGAGAGGATAACACACGGCGGAAGGTTTTTCAACCAAACTGCCGCGCGCAAAAAAAAATTGAGCCACTCAAGTTTGAGCGGCTCTTTTGATTTGCGACGAAAAATTTTATTCGACGACTTCCGTGGTGGGTTCGTAAACGTGACCGATTTTGGAGATGTCGACGATGTGTTTCTCGCCGTCCTTCTCCACGACGATATTCGGTGCGCCTTCGACAATCGTCACGCCGGTGACCATGCCCGTCATTGCCTCTTCATGGCTTATCGGGTTGCCCTCGGCGTCTGCCTCGTTAATCGTTTCAACCCAATCGACGTTCATGCCAATCATGCTTGAGAGCTGACCGATGAGCACGGAGGTGTCGATGTTGCCGACGACTTTGCCCAGGTCTTCCAAATTCTTGACGACGTTGGTCATCTGCTCCAGCGAGCTGAACTGTGCGAGCTCCGCAATGTAACTGCTGTTGTCCTGAGGATTGAGCGGGTCTTGGTTCTGCAGCTGAGTGACGAGCAACTGCAGGAACGCGTCCTTGCCCAGGTCGTCGTTCTTCTTGGTCTCTTTGGTCTGCGAGGCTTCGTAAGCGGCGGCATTGTAAGTCACGCCGTCGACGGTGATTGTGTTGAATGCATTTGCCATTTTAATTCCTCCAAACTTTTAAACGGAATAATCAACGCCGTCCGTGGCGGAATTTTCATTGACGGGCTGAGCGATGTCTGCGTCGCGTTCCAGGGCGTCGAAGTTGATTCGGCGATTGCCCTGACGTTGCTGACGATTTTGTTGCCAAGCCTGTCCTCCTTGCCCGTTCGACAGACCGCCGTCGGTCAAGCCCGCGTATACTTGCACGTTCTCGACCTTGAGCCCGACGTTGTTGAGCTCTTGGCGGAGTTGAACGAGTGAGTTTTCTATTATCGTCCGAACCTGCGCGTTGTCGCTGTGGAAGCTGGCATTGACCGCGCCGTTCTGGCTGACTGAAATTCGCAGCGTCAACTCGCCGAGGTGTTCGGGGTTGAGCTTGATGACCATCTGTGTATTTTCCGCCGTGCGAATCAGTCGCGCCTGTCGGACAATCTGCGCGGGCACGTCGAAATCATTTTGAGGAGCGGAGGGCGGCGCGTCGGGTGCCTGAGTGGGGGCGGGCTGTTGAGTTTGCGGCACATCGTTCGTTGCCGCCAAGTTCGCTGCGAAAATTTCTCCGCCCGCCGATGAAACTTGCTGCGGCTGTGGTGCTTCAACCTGTGCTTGGAAAGTTTGCGCTTGGAAATTTTGTTGCGGGTCTTGCCGACGAGAATCCTGCTCGAACTGTTGCGGCGTCGACTGCGGCGCGGTGACCGGTGCTGCCGTCGGAACCTCTTCCGCTTGCACGTTCACGCCGAGCAGTTGCGAAAAGTTTTGCGGCGCGGGGCGCTCGTCAGCTCTCTGCGGCACGACGACCGATTGCGCTTGCGCCTGAATCAGCGGCTGGCTCTCGACGATTTGCACTTGAGCTTGCGGCTGAATCGAAATTTCTGCGGGCGGAACTTGGACTCGCGGCTGAATGAAATTTTCCGCGGGCTGAGCTGGAACTCTCGGCTGAATCGAAATTTCTGCGGGCTGTGCCTGAGCTTGCGGCTGAATCAAATTTTCAGCGGGCTGAGCTTGGACTCGCGGCTGAATCAAATTTTCCGCGGGCGAAGCCTGAACTTGCGGCTGAATCGAAACTTCTGCGGGTTGTGCTTGGACTGTCGGCTGAATGAAATTTTCGGCGGGCTGAGACTGAACTCTCGGCTGAATCAAAATTTCTGCGGGTTGTGCTTGAACTCTCGGCTGAATCAAAATTTCTGCGGGCTGTGCCTGAACCGTCGGCTGAATCAAATTTTCTGCGGGATGAGCCTGAACCGTCGGCTGAATCAAATTTTCTGCGGGCTGTGCTTGAACTTGCGGTTGAATCAAATTTTCTGCGGGCTGTGCTTGAACTCTCGGCTGAATCAAATTTTCTGCGGGCTGAGCCTGAACTTGCGGCTGAATCAAAATTTCCGCGGGCTGAGCTTGAACTTGCGGCTGAATTAAATTTTCCGCAGGCTGAGACTGAACTTGCGGCTGAATCAAAATTTCCGCGGGCTGAGACTGAACTTGCGGCTGAATCAAAATTTCTGCGGGCTGTGCTTGAACCGTCGGCTGAATTAAATTTTCTGCGGGCTGAGCCTGAACTTGCGGCTGAATTAAATTTTCCGCGGGCTGAGACTGAACCGTCGGTTGAATCAAAATTTCTGCGGGCTGAGCCTGAACTTGCGGCTGAATCAAAATTTCCGCGGGCTGAGCTTGAACTTGCGGCTGAATTAAATTTTCCGCAGGCTGAGACTGAACTTGCGGCTGAATCAAAATTTCCGCGGGCTGAGCCTGAACTTGCGGCTGAATCAAATTTTCCGCGGGCTGAGCTTGAACTTGCGGCTGAATCAAAATTTCCGCGGGCTGAGCTTGAGCTTGCGGCTGAATCAAATTTTCCGCAGGCTGAGCCTGAACTTGCGGCTGAATCAAAATTTCCGCGGGCTGAGCTTGAACTTGCGGCTGAATTAAATTTTCCGCGGGCTGAGCCTGAACTTGCGGCTGAATCAAAATTTCCGCGGGCTGAGACTGAACTTGCGGCTGAATCAAAATTTCCGCGGGCTGAGTTTGAATCGTCGACTGAATCAAATTTTCCGCGGGCTGTGCTTGAACCGTCGGCTGAATTAAATTTTCCGCGGGCTGAGCTTGAGCTTGCGGCTGAATCGGATTTTCCGCGGGCTGTGATTGAATCGTCGGCTGAATTTCAATCGGTCGCCACGATTTGCTGCCGAGCATGTTCAGCATAGAGTTGGAGTTATCGCTCTTCGTTTGCGGCATTATTGCCATCAAATTCTGTACGCCTTCGACCTTCGGGGCTTCGACGGGCGCGACGGGTTTCGCCGCCAAGAGTGACTCCGAGTTCATGCTGAAGAGATACGCCATTGTGTTCGCCGCGAAAAAGTTCTCCGATTGATTTTCGATTGACTCGTCAGGAATTTTTTCGTCGGCGGGAATTTCTACTTCGAGCGGCTGAATCGTCGTCAGATTTTTTTCTTCGACGGGAGCTTTGACTTCGGGCGGCTGACTCGTCGGATTTTTTTTGTCGGCGGGAGCTTTGACTTCGCGCGGCTGAATCGTCGTCGACGGATTTTTTTCTTCGACGGGAGCTTTGACTTCGCGCGGCTGAGTCGTCGGCGGATTTTTTTCAGCGGCGGGAGCTTCAACGTTGAGTGGCTGAATCGTCGGCGGATTTTTTTCAGCGACGGGAACTTCAACGTCACGCGGCTGACTCGTCGGAATTTTTTCAGCGACGGGAACTTCAACGTCACGCGGCTGAGTCGTCGGCGGATTTTTTTCTTCGACGGGAATTTCCACTTCGCGCGGCTGAATCGGCGGATTTTTTTCTTCGGCGGGAGCTTTCACTTCGGGCGGCTGACTCGTCGGCGACGGATTTTTTTCTTCGGCGGGAGCTTTCACTTCGGGTGGCTGACTCGTCGAATTTTTTTCGGCGGCGGGAATTTTTGCGTCGAGATTTTTTGCCCTGTAAGAAATTTTCTTCGGGAAAAAAGAAATCTCCGCGGGCTGCTCCTCTTCTTCGGGCGAAGGCACTTTGCCTTTCGGTTTATCTTCGGGAGAAATTTTTTCATCCGCCGATAAAACTTTTTCGTCCTGCTGAGGTGCGTCCTGCGGAGCGTCGCTCTTTCCTTGAGCCGGTGTCTCAGTCTCCGTATTTGAAAATTCTTCGTCGGGTTCGACCTGCGCGGGCTCGGGCGGAGCCTCTTGCAAGTCTTTGACGCTTTGAATGTTCTGCTTAATCTCGTCGAGCTTGGCATTGATTTTGTCGAGAGTCGCGCCGAAATTTTTTTTGCCTGCGCGCTGGGTTGGTCTGTATCGTGGCTGTGTGCTCTGCGAGGCCGTTCGCGGCGATGTTGCCGGTTGCGTCGGAGCTATCATCATTATGTTTGTGTTTGTTGCCATTTCTTGCCTCACCTCTTTCGAAAGTGTATCGAAAAATTTTTCTGCGCAGTTAAACTTTGCTCTCGCCGAAAAAATTTTTTACAGCTTGCGAGCCGTGTGATACAATGCATAAAATTTTTGTTTGAGAAGGTGTCAGACATGGGATTGAAGACAAAAGCCATCCTCGCGGTCAACTTGATTGTCATCGTCGCGTGCGTGCTCATGGGCGTCATCGGATATTTTCGCGCCGAAGAGGGATTCGCCAAAGCTTTGCAGATGAAAGCCGCCGCCGACGTTCAATCGCTGTCGGAAATCGTCAACCAAAGATATTACGGCGACTGGCACGTGGAAAACGGAATTCTCTTTAAGGGCGGGCAACAGATTGACGGCGTGAACGAAATCGCGGACTTCCTGAGCAACATTTGCAACGGCAAGGTCACGCTGTTCAACGGGGACACGCGCGTGGCGACGACGGTCAAAGACGCGGCGGGCAATCGAGCCGTCGGCACCAAAGCTTCCGAGGCAGTCATCGACAACGTAATCAATCAGGGAAAATTTTTCGTGGGCGAGGCGACTGTCATGGGCGAGCAACATTACGCCGCGTATCAGCCGCTCAAGGACACGTCGGGCAAAACAATCGGAATGCTTTTCGTGGGCGTCAGCGTTCACGAGATGGATGACGTCGTCGAGAACTTAATCATGTCAATCGCGCTGGCTGTCCTGGTGATTGTAATTTTGTGCGGGCTTGCGTCGAATTTTTTTATCGGCAAGATGGTCGGGCAGCTGGATGAAGTCGTCGGCGCGGTGAAAAAAATTTCGGGCGGCAACCTGCGCATCGCGGACTTGGAAATAAAATCGAGCGACGAGATTGGAATTTTATCCGACAACGTCAACGAAATGAAAATCCGGCTGAAAAATCTTCTGACAAAAATCGCGGAGTGTTCTCAGCGCGTGGCGGCGTCGAGCGAAGAATTATCCGCCGGCACTCAGCAGACGAACGAATCGATAACGGTCGTCACGCGGAACATGGAAGTTTTGACGAGCGGCACCGCCGAGCAGGAACGGACGATTGCCACGCTGGAAGAAAAAATCAGCGACGTGCACGAGCGCATGAACGATTTGCGCGCCACAGCCAAGGAAATGGAGCAAATCGCCGTGGACAGCGCGAGCAATGCGGCGGTCGGCAAAGAGAAGGTCGACGCGGCAATTGCGGTCATGAAAAATATCGCCGAGCAAGTCAGTGCTTCGGCACGGGTTGTCGGCGAGCTTGGCAAGCGTTCGGACGAAATCGGGCAGATTGTCGAGACCATTTCCAATATCGCGGGGCAGACAAATCTTTTGGCACTGAACGCGGCAATCGAGGCAGCGCGCGCCGGCGAACACGGTCGCGGCTTTTCCGTCGTCGCCGAGGAGGTTCGCAAACTCGCCGAGCAATCAGCCTCCGCCACGGAAAATATTTCCAAACTCATCGCCACGATTCAGCACGACACAACGTCAGCGGTCGAATCAATCGAGCAGGGCAATCAAAGCGTCGAGGAAGGCACGCAGTCGGTCGCACAGACGGGCGCGGCGTTCGCGGACATCGAGGCGCAAGCGACGAAACTCACCGCCAACGTCAGCAAGAGCATGGAGGACATCGTCGCGGTCGACAAAGGCAACGAAGAAATTCTTTCGGCGGTCGAGCACGTTAAAGAAGTTGCAGAGCGTTCGAGCGAAAACGCGAACTCGGTCAGTGCGGCGGCGCAGGAGCAATCAGCCGCCATGCAGGAGGTCGCCGACGCCGGCAAAACTCTTGCTGAACTTGCCAACGAAATGCAGGGCGAAGTCGCTCAGTTCAAACTGTAAGGAGAAAAATTTTTGGACATTGCAATCAAAGCTGAACACCTCACGAAGATTTATAAAATTTACGAGCGGGACATCGACAGGCTCAAGGAAACTTTTCACCCGTTCCACAAAAGATACAGCCGAGATTTTTACGCGCTGAATGATTTGTCGTTCGAGATAAAGCGCGGCGAAAACGTCGGGCTGGTCGGCAAGAACGGCGCGGGCAAATCCACGCTGCTGAAAATCATCACGGGCGTGCTCACTCCGAGCAGCGGCACTTTGGAAGTCAACGGGCGAATCGCCTCCCTGCTTGAACTCGGCGCGGGTTTCAATCCCGAAATGACCGGCGTCGAAAATATTTACATGAACGGACTTTTAATCGGGCACAGTCAAGCCGTTATGGATTCGAAGGTCGACGACATAATTGCCTTCGCGGACATCGGCGAGTTCATCAATCAGCCCGTGAAAACTTATTCGTCGGGAATGTTCGCGCGGCTGGCGTTCGCGGTCAATGCTTTCGTCGAGCCGGATATTTTAATCGTCGACGAGGCTTTAAGCGTGGGCGACGCTTTTTTCCAGAGCAAATGCATTGATAAAATGCGTTCGATGATTCAGGGCGGCGTCACGGTTTTATTTGTAAGCCACGATACTTTTGCCGTAAAAAATCTTTGCGAGCGTGCGTTCCTCATGAAGTCGGGAAAAATTTTAATGGACGCACCCGCCAAGGAAGTGGTCGAAGTTTATCGCAACATGCTGCTTGAATCGCGCGGCGAGCTGACTGACGAGCAATCGGCGCGGCGAGACACTCTGGTTGAAAATCTTCGCGCGGACAAAAAAATTTTCGCGGAGGAAAAAATTTCAGCGGAGAGTTTGGAGCGCGGCAAAGAAATTTTCCTCAAGAACGCGACGTATCAACGGAGCGGCGACGGGCGCGCGGTCTTTGAAAATATTCAGCTGCTGAGCGACGACGGCGACTTAATCAACGAAGTCATCTTCGGGCAGAAAGTTATCCTGCGCATGGTCGTCCACTTCCAAAAGGACGTGGCAATCCTCGGCATGGGTTATCACATCCGTAACGCGACGGGAATCGATTTGGTTTACACGGATTCGCGCTTCAATGACACCAAGGCGATTTTCGACGCGAAGGCCGGCGAAGTTTACGTCATCGATTGGCGATTCAAAGTTGAGTTGCGCCAAGAGCTTTACGATATTGCCTGCGTCATCTCCTCGCCGCTTGACGAGACGCTGAGCGCGGTGGAGCTTTGCGACTTCGTGCCGTGCGCCGTGCAGTTCCAAGTCGTGAGCCCGAATGCTTACATGAGTTTATCGGGCGGTTACGTTCACTGGCACAACGATTTGAGCGTTCATCGCGTCGAAAAAATTTTGAGCGTCGGTCACGAATCTTGAGGCGCGCATGGACGCGCGCCGCGCCGCGTCTGACGCCGTGATGGCGTCATCCGGCGCACACCGGGCACGGGTTACTTGTTACTCCGAACTGTGAGCGACCGACGCCCCTGCGAGGTGCCCTTTTCTTTTGCTTACTTTTCTTTTGGGCAAGCAAAAGAAAAGTAAGGTTCAACAGACAAAAATTTTTTCAGCCCGAGGAGCAAGAAGAGCCCGTGAAAATCTCAGTTGACTTTGTGTCCTTTTGCTTAACGAACGAAAGGACTACTCCCCGCGCAATAAAAAAGAAAAAACCCTTCCGCAGTCGGGAAGGATTTTTTTTCGCCGGAAATTATTCGTCGTATAACAAATTCGGATCCACCGCGTCGACGAGTTGCGTGTACTTGTCGAAGCTCGCTTCGAGTTGGTCGGATTCTTTTTCGTATTTGGCTTTTGCGTCCGCGCTCAGGTCTTTGACAATCGGATCGGAAATCATGATGCCCGTCGCCATGAACGAGCGACATAAATCGATGAGCGCGCTCTGAATTTTGGGCTCTGCGTGTAATTTTCTCAGGCGTTGAATTTTTTCTTTGTCTTCGGGCTTGCCGTCTTTATCCAAGTCCATCTCCACCAAAATTTCGTCGACGTTCTCCAAAATGTATTTGTTCTGCGCGGTTTCGTCGAGCGACATGTAATGACGGAGTTTCGGTTCCTGCATCTTGATAACTTCATCTGCAATTTTGTAAGTGCCGTAACCCGTGAGTACGACCGATATCACTCCCACTATCGCGCTCAAGATGACAAAGCCCATTAAAATTTTTTTTAGCAACCGAATCACTCCGTTCAATTTTTTTTTCGCTCTTTATACGCGCGTGGAGAGATTTTGTTACAAAAAAATTTATCCGAGCAAAGATTGTCCGAGGTAAACGACCGCGCCCATGAATATGACGAACGGGATATAAATTTTCACGGCGAAGGCAAGCAACTGAGAGTCCGCGCCCTTGACGCCGATAGCCGCCGAGCCGATAGCGATTGACAGCGGCGATATCATTTTGCCCGCGCAGGCTCCTGTGGCGTTGGCGGCGGCCACCCACGCTTGAGCGGATTCACTCGCGCCGATTGCCTGACTGGCGATGACTTGCAGCTTGCCGAAGAGAACGCAACTTGAAGTCGCCGAGCCGGTGATGTATGTGCCGACGGAGCCGAGGAACGCCGCGATTAACGGATAAGCAGTGCCGGTCGCCGCAACCGCCGTGTCCGCGATTTGACCCGTCATGCCGCTGTAACCCATGACCTTTGCCGTGGCGATGACCGCGATTATCGTGACCATTGTAAATTTCAAACCGTTGATTGTCTTCTTGAGCACGCCGAACATTTCTCCGAAACTCGCGCCCTGCTTTTTGCCCGCGATGAATGCCGCCAAAAGAATCAGCACGCCGGGCGTATTTATCCAGACGAAAGTGTAAGGTGCGCCGCCCTCGCCGTTGTAAATCGGAACCGCCGTTTTGAATTGCATGAGGAACGAATTTATCGGCGGGAAAAGTTTACTCGTGCACAGCAGGAAAATAAAAATCAGGATGAACGGCAGGCACGCGTTGACTCCCTGCGCCGTGGTGATTTTTGTGTGCGCCTGGTCGCTCATTGCGAATTCGGGGTCGTCGACAGGAAATTTTTTCGCGAGGAAAACGATTGTGCCCATGGTGCAAATCGCGCCCGCCACGACTGCCAGCTCCGGACCGACGAACATCGACAGCGCGAGCTCAGGGATAAAGAACGCGAGCCCCGCGCCCAAGCAGAGCATTGTCATGCCGCGCAGAGCTTTGAGGCTGCCGCCGGTGACGATGACCATCAGCCACGGGCAAAGCAAAGTTAAAACGCCGAGCTGCAACGAAGTGAACGTCGCCAGCTGAACAGGGTCGAAGCCCGTGACGTTCGCGAGCGTCACGAGCGGGATTCCGATTGAGCCGTAAGCAGTCGGCACAGAGTTTGCGATTAAGCAGACGGACACGGACAAAATCGGATTGATACCGATGCCCGCGAGCATGCCGGCGGGGACAGCTATCGCCGTGCCGAAACCCGCCATGCCCTCCAAAAATCCGCCGAAGCCCCAGCCGATTAAAAGAATCAAAACTCTTTTGTCGTGGCTGACACTCGTGAGCATGTCTTTAATCGTGTCCATTGCTTTGGTGTGCAGTGTTAAGTTGTAAGTGAAAATCGCCGCGACGATGACCAGTAAGATTGGCCAGCACGCCAGCGCGACGCCTTCGAGCACGGATTCAATCGCGCGAACACTTTCCATGTTCCACACGCCCATGCCCGCCGCCAACGAAATTACCAACGCGGCAAGGCACGCCTTCCACGCCGGCATTTTTATCACGCTGAGCGCAATCACCAGCCACAAAATCGGCGACAGCGCAAGTAGAAACATCAATTCCCCCGACCCCCTCTGTTAATTAGGAATGAGGAATTAGGAATTAGGAATTTTTTTCTTGTCCCTTGTCCCTTCTCCCTTGTCCCTTAATAAGAATAATTTCATGCCGCATTTTTCTATGACGGCAAAAGAATTCCTGCTTATTAAAAATTTTCTGTCAACGCCGCCGCTGTGCCCGCCGCAAAATTTATTGACGGGGCAAAAGGAAATTTAAAACGCGCGGGGAATATACACGCCACGGAGGTTGAAAGCTGTGAGTAGTGCCGGTCTTGACGATTTCGTTGAACGCGTCACCGAACGGACGGATATTTATTCGGTCGTGTCGCGTTACGTGCCGCTCACTCAGAGGAGCGGTCGTTATTGGGGGCGTTGTCCCTTCCACAACGAAAAGACGGCGTCCTTCAGCGTCAGTGCCGACAAAGGACTTTTTTATTGCTTCGGGTGCGGCGCGGGCGGCAATGCTTTCAAGTTCCTCTCGCTCATTGAAAACATAACTTACTTCGAGGCAGTTAAGCTTCAGGCTCAGCGGCTCGGCATCGAGTTGCCCGCCCAAAGAACTTCGCCCGAGCAGGAGCGGCGGCGGCGCGAGGAAAAAACTTTACAAAAAATTAATGAACTCGCGCAGGAATTTTACCACGAATGTTTAATCAAGACTGCCCGCGGCGAAGTCGGCAGGAAATATCTTTCGGGGCGTGGAATTACGGCGGAGACAATCGAAACCTTCAAGCTCGGCTACGCGCCCGACGAGTGGGACAATCTCTTCAACAAAATGATTCGCCAAAATTTTTCCGCGCAGCAGCTTGAGGCGGTCGGGCTCATCGTCAAACGAAAAAATTCTTCGGGCTACTACGACAGATTCCGCCAGCGCGTCATGATTCCGATAACCGACATTTTCGGACACGTGGCGGGCTTCGGCGGACGAATCCTCGGCAAGGAAGATGATTCGTCGCCAAAATATCTCAACACGCCCGAAACCGTTCTTTTTAACAAACGCAACCTGCTCTTCGGCCTGGACAAATCGAATCGCGCGATAAGCACTTCGGGCAAGGCTATCGTCGTCGAAGGATACATGGACGCGATTTCACTTTTCAGCGCGGGAATAAAAAATGTCGTCGCGACACTCGGCACGGCTTTCACGCCCGAACACGCCAAGTTGATTCTGCGATACGCTAAGAAAATTATTTTCTGCTACGACAGCGACGAGGCGGGGCAACGCGCCACTCTTCGGGCACTGCCGATTGTTCAGGCGGCGGGCGCGGAAGTTTTTGTCATAAACGTGCCCGACGGCAAAGACCCCGACGAATTCATCCGCAAGCACGGCAAGGAAGCCTTCGACGGACTTTTAAAGAACGCGACGACTTTGGTTGATTACCGCATGAATTATGTTTTGGCGAACACCGAGCACGTGACCACGAGCGGAAAGCTCCGCGCGTTGCAGGAAATTTTGCCGGTCGTTGTCAAAATCACGGACGAAGTGGCGCGGACGGAATATCGCAAAAAAATCGCGGCGGCTCTCAGCTTGGACGAAATGGCTGTCTTGAACGCGTGGAAGAAAATTTCTGCGCGAACCGAATCGGACAATAAACCGATTGTCATCAGCCGGACGAAACTTTCCGACAACAAAGACCGCGTCTTCCGAACGGCGTGCGAAGATATTTTCCGAGTGATGTGGCACGATAACAATACGATTTCCTACGTGGCGACGGTTTTGCCGCAAGAAGTTTTCTCGCCGATTCATCAGGAAATAATCAACTGGTTCAAAACTTGCGTGGAGCAAGAGAGACGCCCCGACGAATTGAGTGCCGCGACGGAATTGAGTGATGCGGCAAACGCGGAACTCGCGCGGATATTGATGACGGGCGCGGAGGTGTCGCGCGACACGGAAGCAAATATATTTGGCGATTCGATTCGGATTTTGCAAGGAGTCGTGCTGAATAAAAAATATCACGAGCTCCTGGCGCAAGCTGAAAAATTTGATTCAAACGACGAGGCGGCTTACGTCAAGATTGTCGAAGAGTCGCTCAAGATAAAAAGGAAAATGGATAATCTGAAAGTAGGGACAAGGGATTAGGGATCGGGAACAAGATTTTAACTCCTAACTCCTAATTTCAAATTCTTAACTGATTGAAAGGAGGCTGCAAGATGACAGGAGGAAATAAAACTGTCGAGCCGAAGAAAAGCGGCTTGAGCGGCAGCCTGTCGGGAAACAAAAAAAATCATTCCGCACAAAAAAAATCTGATTCTGCGGCGAACGTGGCGGCGGAGGAAGCAGCCAAATCCTCCAAAGGTCGTCCGCCCAAAATTATTTCGGTCTTAACGGAAAAAGCTAAACAAACCGGCGGGAAGCTGACTTGGGGTGACTTGGACGAAATTTTTCAAAAGTTCGGCTTGGAAAATGACACGGACGAGATTGAAGAGATTCTGAGCATTTGCGAGCGCGAGGGCATTGCGATAACCGACGAGGAAGCACCGTTGGAGGACATGGGCGACGCCGTCGTCGACGCCGATTTGTCAACGGAAGGTGCCGCACTTGAACAGGACGAAGCCCTTGCCGCCGTCGAATCAACCGAATCGCCCGCTGACGATACCGAAACGCCCAAGCCGACAGTGGAAGTCGATTTGATACCCGACAACGTGTCAATCGATGACCCCGTGCGCATGTACCTGAAAGAAATCGGGCGCGTGCCGCTGTTGACCGCCGAGCAGGAAAGAGAACTCGCCATGAGAATGGAATCGGAGGACGAGGAAGAACATTCCGAGGCGCAAAAACAACTCGCCGAGGCAAACTTGCGCTTGGTCGTGTCAATCGCCAAAAGATATGCCGGCCGCGGCATGGGTTTCCTTGATTTGATTCAAGAGGGCAACTTGGGCTTGATTAAAGCCGTCGAGAAATTTGATTATCACAAGGGCTACAAGTTTTCGACGTATGCAACGTGGTGGATTCGTCAGGCGATAACGCGGGCAATTGCTGACCAGGCGCGCACAATCCGAATCCCCGTGCACATGGTCGAGACGATTAACAAGCTGACGAGAGTTTCGCGCAACCTGTTGCAGAAAAACGGACGCGAACCGACTGACGAGGAAATCGCGGCGGAAATGGAAGTGGACGTCGCGCGTGTCCGAGAGATTAAAAAAATTTCGCAAGAGCCGGTGTCGTTGGAAACGCCCGTCGGTGAGGAAGACGATTCGCACCTTGGAGACTTCATCGAAGACCACGACGCGCCCGCGCCCGCCGACGCCGCCTCGTTCATGTTGCTCAAGGAACAGCTTGAAGATGTTTTGGGAACTTTGACTCAGCGCGAGAAAAATGTTTTGCGCTTGCGTTTCGGGCTGGAAGACGGCAGAGCCCGCACGCTTGAGGAAGTCGGCAAAAGTTTCAACGTCACTCGCGAGCGCATTCGGCAAATCGAAGCAAAGGCGTTGAGGAAACTTCGTCACCCTGCCCGCTCAAAGAAACTGAAAGATTTTTTGGATTGAATTCGTCGGGAGTCGCAAACGCGGCTCCTTTTTCTTTTCCGTCGCGCCGAAAATTTTTACCGCCGCGCCGAGTCTTTGAACAGCTCGCTGAGACGAATAAAAGAGAAAAGCCCCCGCCAAAATCGACGGGAGCTTTTCTTTTTTCCGAACCGCGCAAGACGGACAGGGGATTAAAAAATTATCCGAGAGTGGCAAGATAATCCTTAATCTTGTCGCCGTCTTCCATCTCCATAACTTTGTCGAGGATTTCTTTCGCCTTGGTGAAGGTGATGTTGCGAATACGTTCTTTGACCCGCGGAATGGAGGGCGCGCTCATCGACAATTCTTTAATGCCCATTGCCATCAAAATAATTGCCGCGTTCGGGTCGGACGCCATCTCGCCGCACATTCCTGCCCACTTGCCTTCCTTGTTGGCGGACTCAATCGTGCGCTTGATAAGGCGGAGCACTGCGGGGTTGAAATGATTGTAGAGATAAGAAATCTGCGCGTTGCCTCTGTCGACGGCCAGCGTGTACTGAACGAGGTCGTTGGTGCCGATAGAGAAGAAGTCAACGTATTTTGCCAGCGCGGGAGCCATGACGGCCGCCGCAGGAGTTTCAACCATGATACCGACTTGGACGTTGTCGGCGAATTCTTTGCCTTCATGGACGAGTTCCATCTTTGCATCTTCGACGAATTGTTTTGCCGCGAGGAATTCGGAGACGTTGATGACCATCGGGAACATGATAGCGGCTTTGCCGTAAACGCCCGCGCGGAGAATAGCTTTGAGCTGGGGCAGGAACAAATCTCTGCGCTGGAGGCTGATACGAATTGCGCGATAGCCGAGGAAGGGATTTTCTTCGACGCCGACCTGGATATAGGGCAGGGGTTTGTCGCCGCCGATGTCCATGGTGCGAATGACGCAGAGACCTTCGCCGTGAGTGACGGACGCGCAGTATTCGACAGCCGCTTTGTATTCTTTGAACTGATCCTCTTCCTTGGGGACGTCGGTTTTGCCCATGAAGACGAATTCGGAGCGGAAGAGACCGACGCCGGTTGCGCCGAAGTTTTTAACGGCGGCGTCAGCGTCAGCGGGCGAGCCGATGTTGGCGACGAGTTCAACTTCCTTGCCGTCGAGAGTGATGGCGGGTTTGTCTTTGAGTTCGGCGTAGTGAGCTTTGAGTTCTTCCTGCTTCTTAATCTTCTCATCAAAAGCGGCGCGTTCTTCGTCGGAGGGACGGATAAAGACTTCGCCGGTTTCGCCGTCGAGGATAACGGGGTCGCCGTTGGCGATTTGGGAAATGCCGTCGCCGACACCGACAACAGTCGGGATAGCGCGAGTCTTTGCAATGATGACGGCGTGCGCGGTGGTGGAGCCGACGCCGAGGATAACGCCCGCGATTTTGTCGGTGGGCAGGCCCGCGATAACGGAGGGCTCAATGTCTTTGCCGGCGACGATAACTTTGCCGACGATTTCGGGGTCTTTGATACCGAGGAGGTACTTGGCGATTCTCTTGCCGACGTCGCGCATGTCGACTGCACGCCCGCGGAAGTATTCGTCTTCCATGGATTCAAAGACTTGCGCTGTTGCTTCGTAAGCGTCGAGGACTGCCTTGGGGGCGGAGCCGCTGACGTCGATTTGTTCGTCAATCGAGCCGCTCATTGCCGGGTCTTCGACCATCATGCGGTGCGCTTCGAGGATGCCGGCCTGTTCTTTGAGCCCCTGTTCGTTGAAGCTGTCGATGCTGTTCTTGAGGTTTTCGGCGACCGCGACGAGTGCGTCGGCGGCCTTTTTCTTTTCGGCAGCCTTGGTGCCCGCCTTATACTTTGCGAGATAGCCGTCGAGGTTTTGACCCGCGAGCAGAATGTTGCCGACAGCGATACCGGCGATTACGCCTTTGCCTTTAATTTTCTCTGCCATAACTTTTCCTCCACAAGGTTATGCAAAAGGGGAGGCGGGCTTAGTGATTAGCACAAAGCGATTAGCGATTAGATTTCTCTAACCACTAAACACCAATCACTAACCACTAACTCCTCCTCCCCTGAGTTTGCGATAGAGCGCGGGAATTATTCTTCGCCGAATTTCGAGTCGATCATAGCCTTGAGCTGGGCGACTGCATCTGCTTCGTCGGGGCCGTCGGCGCAAATGGTGACCTCGGTGCCTTTGACCAAGCCCATGCTCATGATCATGAGAATACTTTTGGCGTCGACAGTCTTGCCTTTAGCTTTGAGCTGGACTTTGGATTTGAACGAGGACGCTTTCTGCACGAACACCGACGCGGGGCGCGCATGAATACCGGTTTTGTTTTCAATCGTGGTGGTTGCTTCAGTCATTAGAAACCCTCTCCTATCTTTGTACAGAATTTTACCAACGGTCGTCACCCTTTCGGGCAACCTTTTCGGAAATGCTATTCGCCGTGCCCTTTTATCTTCCTGCTTGCCGATAAAAAAATTTTCCAAAAATTTTTTTGCGGTCGGAGTCGTCCTTCGGCGGTTAAGCAAAAGGACTCAAAAAAGTCAACGGAAGCGGCGCGCGTTCGCGACGAATTGGAGCGTGTTGATAAATTCAAAATCATTATGTGACGAGGAATTTTTTCGTATGACGAGGCGCAAGCGCGACGGCGTAGTAAGCTACGTCAAGCGCGCGGCAACAAAGTCAGGCGGAAAAAGAACCGTCACTTGTTGGACTTTACCAACAGCCCCTAATTAATCAATCGACAAGTAAAAGCCGCTGTGCTAAAATTGGCGCGCAAATCAGCTGTTAGCTGTTAGCGATTAGCTGTTAGGAAAAACCTGACAGCTGAAAGCTGACACCTGAAAGCTAAACAGGAGGCAGATATTTTGAAATACATGACAGGCAAAGAAGTCGCCGAGGCGTTCCTGAAATTCTTCGAGAGCAAAGGACACTTGGTCATGCCGAGCTTTTCGCTGATACCCGAAAACGATCCGACGCTGCTGATGATTGGCGCGGGGATGGCTCCGCTCAAGCCGTTCTTCACGGGCAAGCTCAAGCCGCCGTGCCCGCGCGTGACAACGAATCAGCGTTGCGTGAGGACGGGCGACATCGAAAACGTCGGACGGACTGCGCGACACCACACGGCGTTCATGATGCTGGGAAATTTTTCCTTCGGCGATTACTTCAAAGCGGACGCAATTCCTTGGGCGTGGGAATTCCTCACGGAAGTTTGCGGCTTGCCGAAAGAAAAACTTTGGGTTTCGATTTACCCGAACGACGACGAGGCGGAGCAAATCTGGCTCAAGCAACCCGGGCTCAATCCCGCTCACATCGTGCGCCTGGACGACAACTTTTGGGAGATTGGTCCCGGTCCTTGCGGTCCCGATTCCGAAATTTATATCGACCTGGGCGAGGAGCGCGGCTGCGGCAAAGAAACTTGCGCGCCCGGCTGTGACTGCGACAGATTTTTGGAAATTTGGAACTTGGTCTTCACGCAATTCGACAGAACCGAGGACGGCGAGTATAAACCGCTGGAGCACAAAAATATCGATACGGGCTGCGGGCTTGAAAGGCTTGCGAGCGTCCTTCAGCAGAAGAATTCAAATTTCGAAACCGATTTGCTCTTCCCGATAATCGAATACGTGGAGAAGGTCAGCGGGCTCAAATTCGCCGACGACCCGAAGAAAGATATTTCCATGAAGGTTATCGCCGACCACGCGCGTTCGATGGCGTTCATGATTATGGATAAGATTCTTCCGTCGAACGAGGGACGCGGTTACGTCTTGCGCAGAATTTTGCGGCGCGCGATTCGCCACGGCAGAATGCTCGGCATTAAGGACGCCTTCCTTGAGGGCGCGATTGACGCCGTTGCGAAAATTTATTCGGACATTCCCGACTTCGAGGAGCTCGGAAAAAATATCGCGTACATCAAAAAAGTTGTGCGCCTGGAGGAAGACAGATTCGCCGCGACGCTCGCGCAGGGCATGGAAGTTTTGACGCACGAGATTGATAACGCAAAGGCCGCGGGCAAGGCTGAACTCGGCGGAGAAATTTGTTTCAAGCTTTACGACACGTTCGGCTTCCCGTTCGAGTTGACGGAAGAAATTTTGGCGGAGAATAATCTTGCGCCCGACAAAGCCGGCTTCGATAAGGCAATGGAGGCTCAGCGGCAAAGGGCTCGTGCCGCGCGCGCCGCGAACGAACGCCTGGACGTGCCCGACCTCTTGAACGTCGACACGGAGCACTTGACTCACGACGAAACTTGCACGTCGTCGAAAATTTTTGCGCTGTGGAAGGACGGCAAACTTGTCGACGAACTTCACGACGGCGACGAGGCGGGAATAATTTTGGAGAGCACTCCCTTTTACGCGGAAGGCGGCGGGCAAGTCGGCGACGAAGGTTACTTCATCAGCGAACTGGGCAAGATAAAAATTTCCAACGCAAAGAAACTTCCCGACGGCACGATTTACCACGAGGCTTACGTCGAGGAGGGGCAAGTTAAAGTCGGCGACGCTGTCGAGATTAAAATTGACCGCGACAAAAAACTTTCGTCGGCGCGCAACCACACGGCCACGCATTTGCTCCAAGCCGCGCTGAAAAAAATCGTCGGCAACCAAGTCAATCAGGCGGGCTCACTTGTCACGCCCGAACGTTTGCGCTTCGACTTCTCCAACTTCGAGCCCGTCACTCCTCAGCAGCTGGCGGACGTCGAAGAAATGGTCAACGAAGAAATTTTGAAAGCGGCGGACGTTGAGATTCGCCAAATGCCGATTGCCGAGGCGAAGAAACTCGGCGCGATGGCTCTCTTCGGAGAAAAATACGGAGACATTGTTCGCGTCGTCAGCGTCGAGGATTTCAGCTGCGAACTTTGCGGCGGCTCGCATGTGAAGAACGTCGGGCAGATTGGCAGATTCAAAATCGTCAGCGAAGGCGGAATTGCGGCGGGCGTTCGTCGAATCGAGGCGGTCACGGGTCGCGCGGCGATTAAGGACGCCACTCATCAGAATGAACTTTTGAATTCGGTCGCGGCGATTTTAAAAGTCCGCGCAGATGATTTGCCCGCGCAGGTCGAAAAACTTCTCGCCGAGGAAAAATCCATGCGCAAGCAACTTGAAGAGGTTCAGAAGATTAAAGAGCGCGCGGAGGCTCAGAAGCTTTTGGTCGGCGGCGAGGAAGTCGGCGGCTTGAAATATTTGAAAGGCGTCGTCCAAGCGAAGACTCCCGACGAGTTGCGGGGCATGGCGGATTTCATCATCGACAAGATTGAGGGCGGCGTGCTCGTGTTGGCGGCGGTCAACGACGGAAAAGTTTCTCTGGTCGTCAAGGCTGACAAAAAGGCTGTGGCGGCTGGCGTTCACGCGGGCAAAATCGTCAAAGAAATTTCCAAGCTCGTGGGCGGCGGCGGCGGCGGGCGTCCCGACATGGCTCAGGCGGGCGGAAAAAATCCCGACGGCATCCCCGAAATGTTCAACGCCGCGAAAAAAATTTTGGAAGGGCTCGCAAAATAATTCGGCTGACGAAAAAATTTTTGGGCACCTCGGCAGAAAAATGTCGGGGTGTTTTTTCATGCGCGGGGAAAAATTTTTTAAAAAATTTTTTGGGCTTGGAGTGGAAAAGCGGGGAAGATGGCGTCGCGGCGGGAAAGATGGGGTAAAAAATTTTTTTGGTGGAGGTATTGACAAAGGGCAGTTTCGGGTGTATATTAAGCAAGCTTGATTCACGG
>JAFXQM010000026.1 GCA_017527075.1 Selenomonadaceae bacterium | reverse complement strand
GTACGAGAGGACCGGAGTGGACGAACCTACGGTGTATCAGTTGTCGCGCCAGCGGCATTGCTGAGTAGCTGCGTTCGGAAAGGATAAACGCTGAAAGCATCTAAGCGTGAAACCTGCCTCAAGATGAGATATCTTTTAAGACCCCTTGCAGATTACAAGGTTGATAGGTCGGGAGTGTAAGTGCGGCAACGCATTCAGCTGACCGATACTAATCTGTCGTTTGCTTTTCTTTCCAATCTAATGTGTTTTCTCCTGTGTGATTTTCAGGGAATTTTCCCTATGCGGTGAAGACAGCTGAGTGGTTCCACCTGTTCCCATTCCGAACACAGCAGTTAAGCACTCACACGCCGATGGTACTTGGGTGGCGACGCCCCGGGAGAGTAGGTATTTGCCGCTTAAAGATTCTCAGAGCCTTGGGTCTGGAAAGATTCAAGGCTTAATTTGAAAATGGCGGTTGTGGTGAAGCGGTTAACACTCCGGATTGTGGCTCCGGCACGCATGGGTTCGATCCCCATCAATCGCCCCACAGGGGTATAGCTCAATTGGTAGAGCAACGGTCTCCAAAACCGTAGGCTGAGGGTTCAAGTCCTTCTGCCCCTGCCATATGAAATTCCAAAGTCGCGTCGAAAGGCGCGGCTTTTTTCGTGCAAAAAAAATCGCCCCGAAGTCCGAGGCGAGAAAATTTTATCCGAGTGTCCGCCGAACGAGAGCGGAAACTTTTTTCATGGTGTCGGCGGTCTGAACGAGAGCCATCCTCACGAAGCCTTCGCCGCTCGATCCGAATGCATTGCCGGGAGTTACAAGCACATTTGATTTTTCCAGCAGAGTTTTGACGAACTCCTCCGACGTGCCGAAACTTTTCGGGACGGGAGCCCAAACGAACATCGTCGCGCGCGGCTTGTCAATCTGCCAGCCCGCCGCGTTCAGCCCGTCAATCAAAGCGTCGCGCCGTTCAATATAAGCCTCGCGAGTTTTGTCGATTACTTCCTGCGGACTCCTCAACGCAGCGATTGCCGCCTTCTGAATCGGAAGGAAAAGTCCGTAGTCAATGTTGCTTTTTAGAAGTTTCAGGCGGCTGACGACCTCGCGATTGCCGAGGCAGAAGCCGACGCGCGCGCCCGCGAAGCCGTAAGTTTTTGACAGGGAATTGAACTCGACGCCGACTTCCTTTGCTCCCTTGAAACTCAAAAAGCTGAAGCCGCGCGTGCCGTCGAAAATCAGCTCGCTGTAGGCGTTGTCGTGCAGGACGACGATTTCATTGCGCTTGGCGAAGTGAATCAAACGCTCGTAAAAATCTGCGGGCGCAACTGCCGTCGTCGGATTGTTCGGGTAGGAGACAATCATGAACTTCGCGCGGGCTGCGACGTCGGCGGGAATTTTTTCAAGCTGAATTATGTACTCGTGCTCGCGAAGCTGCGGCATGTAAAAAATTTCCGAACCCGCCAATTTTGCTCCGTCCGCAAAAATCGGGTAGCACGGGTCGGGCACCAAAGTCAAATCGCCGTCGTCAATCAAAGTCAGCGCGATGTGCGACAAGCCCTCCTGTGAACCCCACAGCGAACAAATTTCTGCGGACGGGTCAATCTCCACGCCGTAGCGTCGCTGATACCAGTCGCTCGCCTCCTGCAGAAGTTCGCGCGTGTCCGTTATCGCGTAAACGTAATTCGACGGCTTGAGTGCCTCCTGCGCCAAAACCTGCATGACGTGCGCGGGCGGCGGGATGTTCGGTGCGCCAATCGATAAATCGATGACCTCCGCGCCCGACGAAATTTTTTCCCGCTTCATGGCCGCGAGCCGCGCGAAAACTCCCTCGCCGAAATTGCTCATGCGCTTTGCAAATTTCAAAGTCTCAACCTCCAAAAATTTTTCCGCCATTATACAAAACAAAAACCGCTCAAGCAACTGACTTGAACGGTTTGATGTTCAAAACTCAATCGTCATCAAAAATTCTTCGCCGCGCGTGTCGACAGCTTTGAATCTGTCGGCGAATTTTTTTTGAACGGACAGCGAAACTCGTCGAAAATTTTTTTCCGCCAAGCGCGACAAAATTTTTCCGTCGACCTCGGCGACAAAACAAACGTCAGCCACAAAAAATTCCGTCGTCGAGCGCGGAAACAATTTTTACGTCCGTGTTCCAAAGATAATCGAGAGCCTCAAGCGTCACCATTTCGCGCCGACGTGATGAAGTGCGTGCCCTTCCTCAGCGCAGCGACCGAAAAATTTTTGTCGCCCGTGGTGAGGAGCAAAATATTTTTTCTCGCGCCGCTGCCGAAGCGATTAATCTCCGCCGCCAACGATTGAAAATTTTCTTCCGTTGCGTCTCTGCCGAGGTAAATGACGAGCAAATTTTTTTCAAAGTCCGAGCGGCAGAAGTCACGCACAACTTTTTTCCACAGCGGACGCGCGGCGCGGAAGTCGGCAATAAATTGATAAACGCGCCCGCCGAAATTTTCAATCAGCCGGCTCAAATCGTCTTCGGGAAAATTTTCAAGCGTGGGCGAGTAATGAATCGCCAAAAATTTTTCGACGTTCGTAACGAGCGGCATGTTGTCCGCGATTTTTTTCAAGTCCCAATTCCACCACTTGACCGCGAGAAGTTTTTTAATCGTCTCCTCGTCGAAGCGATACTTGATGACGCGCGCGGGATTGCCGACGGCGATTGCGTAGGGCGGAATGTCTTTGGCGACGACCGCGCCCGCCCCGACGACTGCGCCGTTGCCAATCTTCACGCCGCTCAAAATTTTCACGCCGTATCCCAGCCACACGTCATGTCCCAAGATAACCTGGTAGTGGTTTGGAATTTTAAACGGAAGAGGTTTGACGTTGCCGAAAACGCTTTCAACCACAAAGTCCAGATAAAACGGAAATGTTGTGACGTTTTTGTAAGGGTGGTTGGCTCCCATGATGAAATATATTTTGTTTGCGAGAGAACAAAAACACCCAATCAAAATGCTTGAAGTTTCGCAATTGAACAAGGCATCAGCTCCGACGGCACCCGTGCCGCGACCAATGCCCAAGGCGTGTCCGAAATTTTTGTCGGTGAATAAAATTCTGTCCTCAGGTTCGTTTTCGATTCTCATTTCTTAACCTTGACGCAAGCGGCGAACTTCGCGTAATTCTCTTGGACGATTTTATTGGTCTTGCTCTGCGCGGCGGCCTTCTGAAGATTTTCCCAAGCCTCCGCGTATTTTTTCTGTCTGAAGTAGGCAATGGCGATGTCGTTGTAAGCTTCGGCGTTAATCGTCTCAATCGCCAGCGAAGATTCAAAATCGCTTATCGCGCCCTTGAAGTCGTCCTTGGCGAGCTTGAGGCGTCCGCGGTTGTACCAGGCGGCGGGAAATTTTTCGTCGATTTTTAAAATCTCGTCGTAAGTTTTAATTGCGTCGTCGAACTTTTTGAGTTTCTCTTGGGTGAGGGCAAGGTCGAAGAGGGCTTCCTTGAGTTCGGGCTCAACCTGCAGAGCCGCCTCGAAGTCGTCGCGCGCGCCGTAAAAATTTTCGCGCTCGAAGTTTACCAGCCCGCGATAGACGTAAGCCGCCGCTTTGTCATCCTCCAACAAAACTTTCAAGTCCGCCGCTTCCATCGACGCGTCGGAGCCGTCGGGCAGTTGCGCCTGCGCCCACAAGTTCAAAATGTCCTCGCCGTAATGATTGCCGGGCACAGCCCACACGCCGTTGAGTTCCGTCCACTTCGTCAGTTTGCCGAAGATTTGCGGGCGGAAATTTTTTATGAGATCGTAACGCGGGTCGACGACTTCAACTTTGGGCGGACGCTTCGACGCGTAAGAGAGCAAGTGCTGAATGTGCGCGCGGACTCCGAGCTGAGGCGTGGCAAAAAATTCGCCCTTGACGCCGCCGCCGGTCGTGCCCAGCCCGCAATAATTATTTTGTTCGGGGATAACGTCGCCGCCGTAACCCCACGCGCCCGTTTCCTTAATCGCCTGGCAAAGAGCAATGTCGGGGCGAATTCCCTCGCGGTCGGCCTCAAGGTAGTAGAGGTGGACGAGCTGCTTGACGGTGCAGTTGAGTTTCGGTTCGGGGTTGCGCTTGTTGATGAAGTTGACCATCTGTTCAGGCGTGGCGACTGCTTGCCCCATTATCGGCACGTCGGAATATTTTTCGCGCAAGACAATCATCGGCGAGCCTTGAGAGGGTGCCGCGACCAATTCAATTTTTTTGAGCTGCCCTTTGTTGAATTTTACTTTTTCTTTTTTGGCGGCGTCCGCGCAGGCCGTCAGCGACAGAATCAGCGTTAAGATTAATGCAAAACTTAAAAATTTTTTCATATTGAAACCTCCTGAAATGAAGTAAATGAGGCCGTCATGGACGACGGCCTCGCCCGCGCACATCACGTGATGTGATGTCAGCGGGCAACTCCGAGCTGCGGGTAACCCGAAACTCCGAATCACGAGCGACCGACGCCCCCGCGAGGTGTCCTTTCTCTTTGCAACTTTCTCTTTGGACAAGCAAAGAGAAAGTTGATTCAAAAAATAAAAGTCATTGAACGACTCAATCCCAGCGACGAAAAGTTCTGCGTGCCCACTCTTGAAAAAGAGGGGACAATTTCTCACACATTAAAGTAATCAATCTTCATGGCGCGTTTGACGCGATTGAGAACCTGCGACGCCTTGGCGCGCGCTTTCTTGGTGCCCTCCTTGAGGATGTCCATAACTTCATCGGGGCGCGCCTCGTATTGGGCGTGGCGGCGGCGAATCGGCTCCAAAGTTTCCTCCAGCACTTCACGCAAATATTTTTTGACGGCAACGTCACCGAGTCCGCCGCGCTGATAATGTTCCTTGAGCTCGGCAACGTGTGCGGTGTCCTCGGCGAAGGCGTCCAGATACGTGAAGACGACGTTGCCTTCGATGTGCCCGGGGTCGGAAATTTTTATGTGCGTCGGGTCGGTGTACATGTCCTTAATCTTGGCGGCGACGGTCGCGCTGTCGTCGCTGAGGTAAATGCAATTGCCGAGAGTCTTACTCATTTTTGCCTTGCCGTCGATGCCTGGCAGCCGTCTGCAAACCTGACTGCGCGGCAAAAAAATTTCGGGCTCAACCAAAAGTCCTTCGCCGTAAAGCTCGTGCATTTTGCGAACGACTTCGCGGGTCTGCTCAAGCATGGGTGCCTGGTCTTCGCCGACGGGCACGAGGTTCGCGTCGAAGGCGGTGATGTCGGCGGCCTGGCTGACGGGGTAGCAAAGGAAGCCGGCGGGTATGCTCGTTTCAAAATTTTTCTGCGCGATTTCCGCTTTGACTGTCGGGTTGCGTTCAAGGCGCGAAACCGTGACGATGTTCATGTAATAAGCGGTGAGCTCGAACAGCTGCGGGATTTGCGACTGAATAAAAATCGTGGACTTGGCGGGATCCAGCCCGACAGCCAGATAATCCAGCGCGACGTTCAAAATATTTTCGTGAACCTTGGCGGGAGTGCCCGCGTGGTCGGTCAGAGCCTGCGCGTCGGCAATCATGATGTAAATCTCGTCGAACTCGCCGGAATTCTGAAGCCGCACACGTTCACGCAAAGAGCCGACGTAATGTCCGAGGTGAAGTTTGCCCGTGGGTCTGTCGCCCGTCAAAATTATTTTCATGCTGAAAACTCCTCTGTAAAAAATTTCGTTGATTATAACACACGCCAGAAAATTTTCATACACGGCGCAAAAAAATCTGCCGCGTTCAAAGCGACAGAAAAATTTTCAGCCGTTCGCCGCGCTTGAAACCAAAACTCACTTGACGAATCGCGGCTTTAAAATTAAAGTCACAAAGTAAATCGTCGCCGCGAAAACCACAATCGTCGCGCCCGCCGCCGAATTTATTTCGTAAGCCGTGAACAAACCCGCCAGCCCCGAACTCAACGCAACGAGCACGCTCAGCACGTGATAACTTTTGACCGAGTTGGTGACGTTGCGCGCCGCCGCCGCCGGCAAAACCAAAAGCGCGTTGATTATCAAAATGCCGACCCACTGAATGCTCAACGCCACGACGACCGCCAACAGCACCGCGAAGATTGATTCGACGCGTTGAGATTTTATTCCGCGGCTGCGAGCCAGCGTCGGGTTCACGGAAATTATCAGCAGGCGATTGAACAGCACCGCCCAACTTATCACGACGACCGCGAACACCGCCGCCAACGAAATTAAATCCTCGCGCGTGATGCTCAGCAGGTCGCCGATGAGGAAGCGCGAAAATTTATTGAACTGCCCGCCCGCCGACATCAACATCAGGCCGAGCGCGATTGCCGTCGAGCTGAACACGCCAATGACTGTGTCCGCGCCCGCGTGTGATTTATTTTTTATGTAAGTTATCAGCAGCGCGAAGCCGACAGAAAATCCGAGCAGCCCGAAAATTTCCGAGCCGACTCCGAGCAGCGCGCCGAGCGCAATTCCCGTGAACGCGCCGTGGCCGAGCGAGTCCGAGAAAAATGCCATGCGATTCGACACGACCATCGTCGACAGCAACCCGAACAGCGGCGTCACCAAAATCACCGCCGCCAACGCGTTGCGCATGAATTCGTATTCAAACAATTTCATCACCAAGCGCAGATTGTATCAGCTTTAAAATTCTTTTCAAGTTAGGGAGGTCGTCATGAAAAAATTTTTACTCGCTGCCATCGCGTTGGCGATTTTATTTTTCCTCACGAGCGCGCCGAAAATTTTCGTCGGCACGGAGAATGAAACGGTTGCCGTCGTCGACGCGAGGGAAAATCTTCCGCTCACGATAAATTTTATTCACTCGGTGCAAAAGACGCCGGTCATCGAGGAGTTGGAGTTTCGCGGCGGCGAATTCATTTTACTCCGCACGAAATATAAATCTCAGGGCGTGGGGCTTCCCTTCGACGCGGCGGACGGAAAATTTCATCGCGAGGGCGAGTGGTTCGTCGTCGACGAGATGAATCGCCGTTTTGAAAATTTGGAGCTGCGGACGGGCAAGGGCACTCAGCTGAAAATTTTTTTGGACGGACGCGAGCACGACCTTTACGAAAAATTTCCGCGCGGCACAAAAATTTTCGTCAGGAAATTTTAAACTAAAGGGAAGATGAGGCCGTCAAGGATGACGGCCGCGCCGCGTCTGACGCCGTGATGGCGTCATCCGGCGCACACCGAGCACGGGTAATCCGATACTCCGAATCACGAGAGAGCAGCCGCCCCCGCGAGGTGCCCTTTTCTTTTGCTTACTTTTCTTTTGGGCACGCAAAAGAAAAGTAAGGCTCAACAAACGAAAAAATTTTTACGCCTAATCGAAGCGACGAGCCACGGTAACGAGGAAAGATTCTGCGAGTCCACTCTTGAGAAAGAGGGGACGGGCTCGCCACAAAAATTTTCGTCAGGAGTTTCTGATTGTGTTAAAATCTTTTCCGAGGAGGTTTCGTCATGAATCAAAAAATTTTTATGAATTGGTGGAAGAAAAATCCCGTCTACCAAATTTATCCGAAAAGTTTCTTGGACACGAGCGGCAACGGCGTCGGCGACCTGCGCGGCGTCATCAGCAAACTTGACCACATAAAAAGTTTGGGCGCGGGCGCGATTTGGTTGACGCCGATTTATCCGTCGCCCATGGTCGACAACGGTTACGACATTTCGGATTACACGGCGATTAATCCGCTCTTCGGGAGCATGGCGGACTTCGACGAGCTCATCGCCGAGGCGCGCGCCCGTGACATAAAAATCGTTATGGACTTGGTCTTCAATCACTCTTCCGATAAACATCCTTGGTTCCTTGAGTCGAAGTCGAGCCGCGACAATCCGAAAGCCGATTGGTACGTCTGGCGCGACGAGAAAACAAATTGGCGCGGAATTTTCGGCGGGAGCGCGTGGCAATGGTGCGAGGAGCGCGGGCAATATTATCTGCACACGTTCGCGACGGAGCAGCCCGATTTGAATTGGGAGAATCCCGACGTTCGTCAGGCACTTTACGACGCGGCAAATTTCTGGCTCAAGCGCGGTGTGGGCGGTTTCCGAATCGACGCGATTGTTTATATAAAGAAGCCCGAAAAATTTTTGGACGGCGCGCCCGATTCCCCCGACGGCTCATGCGCGGTGCACAACATGATTGCAAACACCGACGGCATTTTGGATTTCCTCCACGAACTCAAGCGCGAGGTTTTCGACGGACACGACATCTTCACGGTCGGCGAGGCCAACAGCGTTAAGCCCGAAGACTTGCCCGAATGGGTCGGCGAACGCGGCGTCTTCGATATGCTCTTCGAGTTCAGCCACGTCAACGTCATGTTCAAGCGCGGCGACGACGTTTGGCACCAATCCAAACCGATTAAGCTCAGCGAATTGAAAAAGGCGTTGAGTGACAGCCAAGCCGCCACGCGCGACAGCTGGTATCCGATTTACTTCGAGAACCACGACAAGCCCCGCTCGGTGAATAATTTTTTCCCGCACGGCTCCGACAAAATTTTGGCGGCGAAAGCTCTGGCGATTATCCTTTTCGGACTGCGCGGCACGCCGTTCATTTATCAGGGCGAGGAGCTCGGCTTCACGAACACGAAGTTCAATTCGATTGACGAGTACGACGACATTTCATCGCGCGGCGCATACAACTTGGCGCGGGCGGACGGCTTGAGCGCAAAGGAGGCAATGCGCTTCGTTCAAAAATTCAGCCGCGACAACGCACGCACGCCCATGCAGTGGAATTCGTCGGCGAACGCGGGCTTCACGCGCGGCAAACCGTGGCTGCCCGTTCACGACGATTTTAAAACTTGCAACGCGGCGGTCGAGGAGCGCGACGAAAATTCCGTGCTGAATTTTTATCGGCGGCTCAGCGCGCTGAGGAGTTCGAATGACGTTTTGCTCGTCGGCGAGTACGAAGAACTTTATCCGCGGACTGAGGAGCTGTTCATCTTCACGCGGACGCTCGGCGAGAAAAAAATTATCGTCGCGGTGAATTTCACGACGCATGACGTTGACTTGCCCGAAAAAATTTTCGACGGCGCGAAAAAAATTCTCGGCAACTACTCGGACGAAAAAAATTATTTGCGGGCGACGGAGGCGGTTATTTATGGAAATTAAAATTGCGGCGAGCGACTTCGACGGGACTTTGTTCCGCGAGCAAAAAATTTCTGCGGAAGACTTCGCGGCGATAAAAAATTGGCGCGCGGCCGGAAATAAATTCGGACTCGTGACGGGGCGTTGCTACCAAATGCTCACGCCGCACCTGCGCGAATTCAATTTGGCGTTGGACTTCGCCATCTGCTGCAACGGCGCGATAATCTGCGACGGCGCGGGCAAAGTTTTGTTCGAGACGGAACTCCCGCCGAAAATTTTGCTTGAGATAATGCGCGAGCCGTTCATGGCGCAAAACAGTTTTCATTTTTTGTTCGAGGCGGCGGACGAAACTTTTTGCGTGAACGTCAAAGAAAATTCGTGGGTGATGCGCGAGAAAAATCTTTGGGGATTCTTCCTGACATTCGTGGAGGCCGCGCAGGTCGAATCGCTGCCGAAAAAAATTAATCAGCTGGCGTTGGGCTTCGAGACTTCGGAGACGGCTCAGTTCGCGGCAGATTTTTTGAATCGGAAATATGGCGCGCAAATCTTCGCGCAGAGGAACACGCACAGCTTGGACATCGTGCCGGCGGGCATGAACAAGGGCGCGGGCGTCGCGAAACTTTTGGAGCTGAAAAATTGGCGCGGGAAAATTTTCGTGATCGGCGACGAGTCGAACGATTTGCCGATGATAAAACGATTCGGCGGATACACGGTCGCCACGGCAAAAGCTTTCGTCAAGCGGGAGGCGTCGGCGGTTTTCGAGTCGGTCGGAATGATGTTGAATCACTTCGGAAAAATTTCTTGACAAAAATTAACTAAGCCATTATAATGCGGCTTGTGTTAGTCAAGCGACTGATACGAGCGGAAGTAGCTCAGTGGTAGAGCACAACCTTGCCAAGGTTGGGGTCGCGAGTTCGAGCCTCGTTTTCCGCTCCAGGTCTGCGGACATAGCTCATCTGGTAGAGCGCAACCTTGCCAAGGTTGAGGTAGCGAGTTCGAGCCTCGTTGTCCGCTCCAATTTTTTTGACAACAAGTTGGTTAACCGGTTGGACCCGTAGCTCAGTTGGTTAGAGCAACCGGCTCATAACCGGTCGGTCCCAGGTTCAAGTCCTGGTGGGTCCACCAACTTTGCATAAACGACTCTGTAGCTCAGTTGGATTAGAGTATTTGACTACGAATCAAAGGGTCGGGGGTTCAAGTCCCTCCAGGGTCGCCACGGGTAGGTGGCCGAGTGGTTAAAGGCGACGGACTGTAAATCCGTTCTCACTGAGTACGATGGTTCGAATCCATCCCTGCCCACCACATTGAAATCAAAGTGTCGTCGAAAGGCGGCACTTTTGCTTTGCGGAGGTTTGTCCTGTCTTTCTCAAGAGTGGGCACGCAGAATCCGTCCTCAATGCTTGGGCGCGTCTTGCTCATTAGGGCGGAAAAAATTTTTTTGTCTGCTGAACCTTCTTTCTCTTTGCGTGCCCAAAGAGAAAGAAGCAAAGAGAAAGGACGCCTCGCGGGGGCGGCTGCTCGTTCGTAGTTCGGAGTATCGAGTAACCCGTGCCTGGTGTGCGCCGGATGACGCCATCACGGCGTCAGACGCGGCGCGGCCGTCATCCATGACGGCCTCTGATTCGCGGCTCGTTTATGCCGTCGGGAATTATCGGCGGAAAAAGTTTTTGTGTCGCGAGTATCAAGTTTGCGTTGCGGAATATTTCGTCGGGCGCGGCGATTTTTTTTTGGACAATGCCGGCGCGAGGTGTTAAACTGCCGCTGAAAAATTTTTCGGAGGTGAAGATTTGAACGAAAAAAACTTGACGCCGATGATGGAACAATATCACGCGCAGAAGGCGCAGCACCCCGATGAACTTTTATTTTTCCGACTCGGCGACTTCTTCGAGATGTTTTACGACGACGCGCTGACCGCCTCCAAGGAAATCGGTTTGACTTTGACCAAGCGGCAAAAAGTTCCGATGTGCGGCGTGCCCGCCCATGCCGTCGAAAATTATCTGCAAAAACTCGTCGACAAGGGATATCGCGTGGCAGTCGTCGACCAAATCGGCGACCCGAAGGCAAAGGGGCTGACCGAGCGCGCGCTGACAAAAATCGTAACGCCCGGCACGATTCTCACGGAAGATTCTCTCTCGAACAGCGGCAACAATTATCTCGTGCTGATTCTGGAGGACGGCGGCGAAATTTCTCTGGCGGGCGCGGACATTTCCACGGGCGAAATTTTTTTCGCGCTTTATGACGGCGGCTCACGCGAGCAAAATCTTTTCGACGAGCTTTACCGACTTTCTCCGCGCGAAATTTTAATTCCCGACGGCTTATCCTTTTTCAAGCGGCTGAAAAATTTCTCCGAACTGAAACTCGACGGCTGCTCCTTCACGACGATTACTGCGGAAAAAACTTTCGACAAAAATTTTTCCGCCGAACATTTCCCCGAAGACGAACTGCCCGCCGCCGAACTCGCCGCCCAAGCTGTGGAAAATCTTTTGCAGTACATTCATCGAACCGTTCGCACGGATTTGAATCACATTTCCAAACTCGCGCGGCTCGACATGAGCAACCATTTAATCCTCGACGCAACCGCGCTGAAAAATTTGGAGGTCGTAAAAAATTTGCGCGACGGCTCCAAAAAAGATACGCTCTTTGCGGTGCTCGACTTCACGAAGACCGCCGCGGGCAATCGGCTGCTGCGTCGCTGGTTGGAAAGCCCGCTCGTCGACATCACCGCGATTAATCGCAGGCTCGACGCCGTGGAGGAGCTGTTTAAAAATTTCAACGCGCGAAGAAGTTTGCGCGAGACGCTGAAAGACATTCACGACTTCGAACGGCTCATGACAAAGATTGAAGTCGGCTCGTCCAACGCCCGCGATTTGCTCGCGCTGAAAATTTCTTTCTTGGCCGTGCCGAAAATTTTTGAGGCTCTCGGCGATTTGCAAAGCGATATCCTTGCCGCGTGCCGCGACGGCCTCGACGACTTCACAGCCGAAGCAAAACTCATCGACGCCGCAATCAGCGAGAACGCCTCCCTTTCCGTGCGCGACGGCGGAATCATCAACGCCGGTTACAACGCGGAGCTCGACGAACTGCGCCGCATTTCCATGGACAGCCGCGCCTTCCTCCAAGAGTTTGAGGAGCGCGAGAAAACTCGGACGGGCATTCGCGCGCTCAAGGTCGGGTACAATCGCGTCTTCGGTTATTACATTGAAGTCAGGCACAGCGGCGCGAGTAAAATCCCCGCCAATTACATTCGCAAGCAAACTCTCGTCAACGCCGAACGATACATCACGCCGGAGCTGAAAGATTTTGAAACAAAAATCCTCGGCGCGCAGGAACGAATCGTCAATCTCGAATACAATCTCTTCTGCGAGGTTCGTGACCGAATCAAAACGCGTCTGCCGCAGATTCAGAACACCGCCAAGAGAATCGCGCTGATTGATGTAGTGGCGAGCATGGCCGAGGCCGCGCAGGCGAATAATTACACGCGCCCCGATTTGAATATCGACGGACGGATTGACATTCGCGACGGGCGACACCCGCTGGTCGAAAAAATTTTGACGGGCGGATTGTTCGTCCCCAATGACACGAGCCTTGCGCCGAATCGTTGCGCCATGATGATTATCACCGGCCCGAACATGGCGGGCAAGTCCACTTACATGCGGCAGGTCGCGTTGCTTACTTTGATGACGCAGGCGGGCAGTTTCATTCCCGCGGCGAGCGCGGATATTTCTCCCGTCGACAGAATTTTTACCCGAATCGGCGCGAGTGATGATTTGGTCAGCGGGCAATCGACGTTCATGGTGGAGATGAATGAGGTCGCGCAAATTTTGAAGTACGCAACCGAACGCAGCCTGATTGTCCTCGATGAGGTCGGGCGCGGCACTTCCACTTTCGACGGCATGAGCATCGCCCGCGCCGTGATTGAGTATCTCGACAAAAAAATCCGCGCAAAAACTCTTTTCGCCACGCATTACCACGAGCTGACCGACTTGGCGGAAACTTCTTCGCGCATTGAAAATTTTTCCGTGGCTGTCCGAGAGCGCGGCAACGAAATTATTTTCCTGCGCCGAATCAAGCAGGGCGGCGCGGATAAATCTTACGGCATTCAGGTCGCCAAACTCGCGGGGCTCCCGAAATCCGTCATGCGTCGCGCCGAAGAAATTCTCAAGTCCATGGAAACCGCCGCGCCCGTTCGTCCCGTCGAAAACAAAAAAAATGCCGCGCCCGATTTGTTCGTCGCGCACAGCATGAAAGATTTACTCGCCCTGGACGTGCCCAGCCTCACGCCGATTGAAGCCATGAGCAAGCTTTATGAACTTCAGCAGCAAGTCAAAAAGGAAATCGGAAAATAAAATTTAACTCCTCTGCCACGTGCAAAGGAGTTTTTTTGTGCCGAAAAGCCGCCGAAAATTTTTTCAAGCCCGCGATTGTCTGTCGGCGAAAAATTTTTTCCGTGCCTTGCGCAGGTCGTTGCTGAAGCGTTCCTCCTCGCTGAACAGGCAGCCGCAATAATTTTGCCGATAAAGCCCCAGCTCCAAGCTCAAGTCAATGCCTTCCTGCCAGCCCGCGCGGAAGTCCTCATAAAAAAATTTTACTCCGAACTTCTCCGCGAAGTGCTCGGCGATTTTTTTCATCAGCGCGTGATTTTGGTGGCGGCTGTAAAAAAGCGTCGACGTAAAAATTTCAAAATTATTTTCCGCCGCGAATCGCGCCGCCTCACCCAGTCGCCAAGCGTAACAAATGCCGCAGCGTCTGTGAAAGCCGTCGCCGAATTGAATCGTGTCCGCCTCGTCGACGACGCTCCAAACTTTTGCCAGATACTCGCGCAGGCGGTAATGATTGTCCGCGAAAAATTTTATCCCGACCTTCTCGGAAAATTCGCGCGCCGTCCGCAAACGCAGCCGCCATTCTTGGTGCGGGTGAATGTTCGGATTAAAAAAATAACCGACCGGCTCAAAACCCTCCGCGCGCAATTTTTTCGTCGGGTAACACGAGCACGGTCCGCAACACATGTGCAACAAAATTTTTTCCATAAAAAATCTCCCGATTAATTTTTGAATTCGATTTCGTTGAATTGATTCCGGTACAGAAATTCTTCGAGCGCGGCGACGTATTTTTCGGCGGCGGGAAAATTTTTCGCGGAAGATTTAATCTCCGCGAAGACGTCGCTCACAAAGTCGAGTTTATCGGCGGAAGAATTTTCCAAGGCCGCCCGAAAAGCTTCAAAGAAAATTTTTTCCTCCGCCCGATTAAACTTCGGGGAAGAAATTAATTTCGTGTCGACCGCGTCGCCGAGAGCCGCATACACCGCGAAAAAATTCAGCGCGAAAAATTCTTCGGCGGCATCGGTCTTTGCGAGGTATCCCGCCAAAGTTTTTATCTTCTCCGCAAAGTTTTCCTCTGCGGAAAAATTTTCCAACAAATTTTCGTAAAGCGCGAGCACCGCGCCGTTGACTTCCGCCGCCGCGTTCAGAGAAATGTGGCAGTCGATTATCCCGCAATTCAGCCGCCAAATTTTTTCAAAGTCATGAACCGTCTCGGCAGCCTTCTTCAGGCAATGAAGTCGTTCGGCATGGGCGTCAAAGCTTTCGTAAAAATCCGCCGCCTCTTCCCATGCCTCGCTCCGAGCGGCGGCCGCGGCGTGCTCAATTTTTTTCTCCGTCAGCAAAATGCAGTTGCACTTTTCTTTGACGCGGTTAATTTCTTCGCGGGAAAAATCCTCCGTGCCGCGCATACATTTTGCCAGCGCGAAATAAATCAGGCTTTGAAGATATTCGTCGCGGATTTTGTTCGCCGCCAAAAATTTTTCGGCGCGGTCGCAGTAAGTCATCGCCTCCTTGCACGCCGCGTCGGGCTTATCGCACAAAAACAAACTGTACTCCGTTAAAAATTTTACGAGATACTCGGCGCACGACAGCTCCTCCGAAATTTTTATCGCCCGCTCAAAAAGCGCGCGCTTGAGTTCTTCCGCGCCCCAATTCTCCGCCCGTTTTATCAGCGCGTCGAGCGTCGCCAAACTTTTTTCTTCGGCGGGAAGTTTGCGCGCATACTCTTTTAAAAATCCGTTCAAAGCGTTTGGAAATTTTTCTTCGCCGTCGAGCAACCGAAATTTTTCCGTGCAGTTCTTCCAAAAAATTTTTTTTATTTGCGGCTCCGTCTCCAAGCGATACAAATCGTACCGCCCGACAATCAACCAAGTTGCCTCGTAAAAATTTTTTGCGCCCGCGTTGTGCCGAATCAACTCTTCCGAAAGTTTTCGTGCCTCGTCGCGCCGTCCCTCCTCCAAAAAAATATTTATCAGGTCGTCGCAGGCGTAACAGGTGAATTTAAAATTCGACGCGCCGCGACGTTCCTGCTCGCGGTCAATTTCCAATATGCGCTCCAAATATTCAATCGCGCGCGCCGTGTAACCCGCTTCCCGACAAGTCTCCGCCAGCGCGTGCAAAACATAATCGTAAGGCTCGACGCCGAGAGCGTAAGCTTTTTCGTAAAGAGCAATCGCTTTGTCGAATTCGCCCTTGAATCGGCAATCGAACGCCGCCTCGCTCAAAGAAACGCCCGTCGCGTCGACGACGATACCTTCCGAAAAATTTTTCGGCTTCAGCTTATTTATTTTCTCTTGGTAAAAAATTTGCTTTGCGGGGTCGGAAAAATTTTCACTTCTGTACAGGGCGGTGAAATCGCTCGCGCTGTGAAGGTCGCGGATTTTTTCCAGCATGATGATTTTTTCTTCCGCCGTGAGCTCCGTCGCCGCCGACAAATTTTTTGCCGCCGAATCCGCCAATGAAAAAATTTTCCCGCAGAGAAGATTTATTTCCTCGGCGAACTCTTCGTCCGCGATGAAAAAAATTTCTCCGCGTATCGCCTCGTCGACGAGCAGAGAAATCTCAAGATAATTTTTGGCGGAATAATTCGGATTGGTCGAGTGCCGGTCGCAAAATTGAATCGCCTCGTCGAGCAGCTCCGCCGCGCGAATTAATTTTCCGCTCAAATATTCATGCAGGTCCGCCGCGTCGGAAAATTCCTCAAAGTTAATTTGCAGCGCGTATTTAATTTTGAGTCGGTGAAGTCTTTGCAGTGTGTCCCAAGCCTCGCGGTCGCGACAAATTTTTTCGGCGGGCTCCAAAAATTTTTCCACGCCGTAATTCAAACACAACTCGGCATAAGCCAAATCGTCGCCCGATATTCTGCTCATGAAAATGTCCGCGAATTTATCTCTGACCCTTTCCTCCGTCCAACTCGAAAAATTTTTTTTTAACGTTTGAATCATCGCGGCGGTTATGTGCGGGCAATTTTCCGTGGTCGGCTTCAAGTCCGCGTAAACCAAATCCAAAATAATTTGGTGGAGAGAAATTTTTTCCGTGGCGTCGTTGAACTCAATCCAGCCGCGCTTTATGAGTCCGTCGACGCGCGAAGAATTTTCAAGGCTGAGCATCTCGACGAAATACGATTCGCGAATCCGCACGCCGCCCATAAGCGAGAGGCTCCGCATAATTTCCTGCTCGTCCTCGGAAAAGTTTGAGAGGTTGAAGAGGAAGCGCAAATGTTTGTTGAGGTCGGTCGCGCGCAACCGTTTGTCTTTGCGTTGCTTGACCCGCGTGTCGTCGACGGCGGTTATGCCTTCGTTCGCCAAAAATTTTTCGTACAGGCGGGCGGGGCTCTCTTCGGTCTCGCGCAAATATTTTGCGATAAGCTCAACCATCATCGTGTGGTTGTCGACGAGCCGAATAATTTTTTCCGTCGCCGAAAAATCTTCGGAATCGTAACGCGTGTCGTTGTAAGTCCGAAAGACTTCCAAAATTTCCGTCGGGTCTTTTATTTTCTCCACGGTCAGCTGACGATAATTGTAATCGCTGAAATCTTCGCGCGTCGTGATTATAAATTTGCACGGGCAGGAAAATAATTCTTCAAGATTTTCGTCCGCGTCCGTGTCCAGATTGTCGACGATAATCAAGCAGCGCGCGTCAAGATTTTTTTTCATGACGGAAAGTTTGCGTGCGAAAAAATTTTCCGCCGATTCGTCTTCCTCCTGCTCCAAACCGTTGACGATAATTTCATTCGCGACGAGGTCGACGATTGACGTGTCGTATCTGCAGAAAATAATCGTGTCGTATTCTTCGCGGTGCTGAGCCGCATATTTTTTCGCGAGCTCCGTTTTGCCCAGTCCGCCGAGGCCTGAGAGAAAAATTAATTGATTGTGCTTGAGCGTCTCGTGAATCTCCGAAAGCTCTTCTGCGCGGCCGATAAAATTTGCGGTGTTGTAATGGAAGTTGTCGCACGGGAAAATTCTTTCCGTGTCGACGAGCAAAATTAATTCGTCCAGAGTTTTCAGCAGCGGCTCAATATTTTTCCAGCGCGAGAAAATTGAAAGCGACAGAGTCTTGTTAAAAAACTGCCGAAGTTTTTTGTAAAGCGGCGGCTGATAACGGCTGTCGGGATATTTTATTTTCGTGAAGTCATATCGAGCCGACAAAGTGCAATCTTCGAATTGAACTTTGCGCCCAAAGAGTTTGTAAAAAAGAACCGCGCCGATAGAAAAAATATCCGTGTGAGTTCCAATCTTGCCGACTTTGCCTTGCACTTGCTCCGGCGCGGAAAATCCGTCGGAGTAGGAGACAGTGACGGCGGCTCCCCTTTTCAAATCCGCAAAAGAGATCATCGAGTCAAAATCAAAAAGCAAAATGTGTTCGGCGGTTTCGGGCAGTATCAAAATATTTTCCGGCTTGATGTCGAGGTGCAGGTAACCGCTTTGATGATACTTGCCGATAATCAGCGACAAACTTTTGATGTGGATGAGCAGCTCCTTCAGCGAGGCGTCGGTATAATTTTTGTAATCCGAGCCTTCGTCAAAAGTCATGACCGAGTAGCAAGTTTGATTCTTGTACAAAAAGTTGCCGACGTTCACGGTGGAGTTTACGAGCCCGAGCGTATTTCGTATCGCCGAATTTTTTTCGTAAGCCTTGAGGAAACGATTTTTCTCTGCGGAAAATTTTTCGGCGTCCGAAATGTTCGCCGTCAAGTTGCCTCGGTCGTCGCGCTCCAAGAACAGCCACACGGGATAACATTCTTTGACTCGGACGTTGTGATTTATGCCGGCCTTGTCGATTTGCTCCGCGTTGTAAACTATGCAGCTTGCTCCGCGCCCGACTTCTTCGCGCAAAATAATTTTCGCGTTTCCGTCCTCCAGCACGGTGCCGGCGGGTAATTTCTTTCTGTTGTCTGTCATTTATCCGTCCTCAAAAAAAAAAGTGAGGCGCGAGACAAAAATTTTTCAGCTTCCTGCCTCGCAACCCCAAGTAACGTTCAGTGCAAAACCAAATCGCGGCGGTTTCTCGGAATGTTGTCGATAATCAAATCCATGAGTTTGTTGACATTATAACCGTACTCGCCCGAATAGTAAATCGGCGTGATGATATCGACGCTTGTCGCCTCGCGGACGCGCCCTTTGATTGAGCTGACTTGATTGCGCAAAAAATTTTCGAGTGTGGCGTCGGGGCAGTTGTAAGAGCTGTCCCAGTGGCGACCTTTCATTGCCACGTCCGCCTGATTGACCGCCACCAAAATTCTGTTGCGTTGAAAGTTCGGAACGATGACTTCATTGAGCAACTTGTAAGTCGAGCCCATGTCGCGGTTAATGCCCTCAATTATCACGAGCACCAAATCAATCCAGCCGTAGGGTTTGTCGTCTTTGTAATAAGTTTTGTAGAGCAAGTCGACGATTTTTTTCTCGTGGATTTTGTCCTTGGCGACGCCGTCGCCGAGCCCGGGCGTGTCCCAAAATCTTGCGACATTGTTCAATTCGTAGTAGCTCAAATCCATCGTCTCGGGTTCAACGCCGTTTCCGACTTTGGCGACCTGCTTTCCGAACAGAGCGTTGAGCGTCGTGGATTTGCCCGCGCCCGTCACGCCGGTGACCATCACGTCCAGCGGGCGAATCTCCATGGCTTGCATCTTCCGGCGAATGTCTTCCACACGATAATCCGCAAACATTTTAATTCCCCCTCACGAGAACAAACCTTTGAAGAAACCGTACACGGCACCTGCCGCCCCGCCGATAACTTTGCCGACGGCTCTGCCGGTCCTCCCGAAAATTCCGCCGATGTCGCCGCCGATTTCCGCGCCCTTGCTCGCGCAGTCCCTTATGGTTTGTCCCCAGGATTTTTTTATTTCCGTCGAATAATCTTTGAGGTCGTCGTTGTCGCGCCAGACTTCGGGCTTCTTGGAAATGTTGTCGACGTAGGCGAGCCGTTTTTCTTTGGGCGTGTGCTGAATGATGTAGTAAAGAAGTTTGGAAAGGTTGTAAGGATTTTGTTTTTCGTATTCCGATTCTTTGTAGCCGGCGGAATAATAAATCGGTTCAGTGTCGACGCCCGTGCCTTCACGGATTCGGCGGCGCACGGATTGAACTTTTTCGTCGAGGAATTTCGTGAGGACGGCGTCGGGTTTGTTCGCCGCGTGATTCCAGTGCTGACCTTTCATGGCGACGTCACACTGATTTATCGCGACCAAAATCCTGTCTGCTTTGTTCGGTCCGAGGTTGGGGATGATGACGGAGTTAATCAATTCGTAGGACGTGCCCAAGTCGCGAGTGCTGCCGTCGAGAATGACGAGCACCAAATCAATCAGCGCGTTGCCGTTCGCGTCGCATTCCGCCAATTTGTTGATGATGTTTTTCGCGTGGCGGGTGTCCGCCTCTTTGCCGTCGCCGAGGCCGGGGCTGTCCCAGAGAATCAAATTTTTCAGCGTGTACTTCTGAATGTCCATCGTTTCGGGGTCAACGCCGATTCCGACTTTGGCGACGTCCGCGTCGAACAGCGCGTTGATTGTCGAGCTTTTGCCGGAGCCCGTCGCGCCCGTTATCATGATGTTAATTTCCTGGCTCTGCAGGTGCAGAATGTTCTTGAGCATTTTGTTTTTGTTGATTTCGTCGAGATTGGAATTCAACACGTCCTGCTTCAAGCTTTCGAAAATATCTTCTTGATTCACATTAGCCATGATACATTTCTCCTTAAAAATTTTTACAGAGTGGACAATACGATTGTTGAAAAAATTTTTGCCGAGCCTCACCTCCTTTCATGCGCTGTAACGACTGTGATAAAGTTCGCTGTCGAAGATTCACAATCGCAATCAATTTCTCCTCAGAAAGAAATTTGCGGGAGCCGTCGCAGTAGCCCGGCGCGACCAAATTTTTTCGTCGAAGCTGTCGATTGAAATGCCCGGCATGTCCGAGTCGGAAAAAATTTTGTCGGGCGCGAGCTTCATCGCGGACACTTTCCCCGAAAGTTTTACGTTGTCGATAATTTTTTCCCACTGCTCAAGCGACAAATCTTTGCACCGAGCGAAGTGCGCGAAGCAGATGTGCAGATTGATTTTCAAGCCGTTCATTTTTTTCCTCCGTAATTTTTTAGCTGAGTTATACACGATTGGCGTCGACGATTTGTAATTTTGATTTCCGTCGAGCATTCACGCGGCGATAATTTCTTTGCGCACGTATTTTGTGTAAAGCGGAATTTTTTCAATCGTCTTGTCGAGGCGCGGGTTGCGTCCCCATTTTTTGAAGGAAATGATTTCGCTCTCGGATTTTCCATTGCAAAAAAATTGATAGACGCCTTTGGAAAAATTCTGGCTGAAGAGGAAGAAACGCCCTTCCTTGGTCTGCAGAAAGAAATTCATTCGGTCGCCGTTCTTCGTGACGATGATTTTGCTCTTCATTGGCTTTGCCTCCCATGAAAAATTTTTTTGTCCTTTCTGCAGCGCAATATACACTTCCGCCGCCGCGAATTTGTAATTGTGTTTTCCGCGGCGCGCCTGTATAATTTCACGCAAGAAAATTTTTGGGAGGCGATGTGATGAAAAGTCCTTACACGATTTTTATGGAAGGCAGCGTGAAAGATTTTGAGCTTGTCTCCGACGATTTTGATGCCGTCGATTTTTTGAGAGAGCCAAAAAATTTTCGCCCGTTTCATGTCGGCTTGCTTGAGCTTTTGCAGAAAAAATTTCCCGCAGAAAAAATCACAGACGCCGTCGCGGCCTCGGAGCGTTTATCCGAAGCGTTGCGCAAGATTGATTCGAAGTTGAATCCAAAAACCGTTCGGGCATGGTTCACGGGCGAGCACCGTCCGAAAATCGAGCCGCGCAGCCGTCAGCCGATGTACGAGATTTGTTTTGCGCTTGGGCTGACGTTGGAAGAAGTCCAATGGTTTTTTCATCACGTGTACTTCGACAGAGCCTTCAACTGCCACAGCGTCGCCGAGGTCGTTTTTTATTTTTCGTTCGTCCACGGCTTGAGTTACTCCGAATCCCGCAAGATAATCGACGAGATTAAAGCCGCGCCCGCCTCCGAAAAAATTTCCGCCGAAAGTGACGGACAAATTTACACGCAACTTGTTAAAAATCAAATTTCGGAACTTCAAACCGTCGACGAGCTCAAAAATTTTCTGCTGCAAAACAAAAACGGTTTCCGCTCATGGAACAACACCGCTTTGAATTACGTAAAAAA
Organism: Selenomonadaceae bacterium; assembly: GCA_017527075.1. Taxonomy (GTDB): domain Bacteria; phylum Bacillota; class Negativicutes; order Selenomonadales; family Selenomonadaceae; genus Quinella. The sequence continues at coordinate 13,888 of JAFXQM010000026.1, read as the reverse complement.
TTTTTTCGCCGAGATTGTCGGCGACGAAGAAAAATCCCGCCCGATTGTGCAAAAAATAAAACGCCTCAGCGAGAGGCGTCAAAGCGGCGAGATTGAATTGGACGTCGAGCAACTGAATCAATGCGGGCTGCTCATGCGGGAAATTTTTTCCGACGCGCGGAATAAAAAATATCCCCGCAGGTACGACGTTGAGAAAATTATCGACAGAGTGAGCGGGAAAAATATTTTCTCGCGAACTTTTGTTCTGGATAATCTCCTGACGACGTTCACGGGGATAAAAAAAGATTTGAACGTTCCTTACGTGGTCAAAAATAATTTTCCGAGCAAAAAAATTTTGTCCGACGTGTTGGACGCGACCAAGGCTTCAACCTCCGAGGCGTATGACCCGATAAGGAAAACTCTGGTGCTTTTTTATTTTTATATTTTCCGGTGCAAAGTCAAACTCGGCGAAATCGATTCGACACTCGCGGAAAATTATTTGGCGGAAATTTTTATCGACGAAATGAATTCTTTGCTGGAGGAGTGCGGATACGAATCTCTTTACGCGGGAAATCCTTACGACTGGCTGTTCCTGTGCGCCGTCAACCGCGAAGACCCTTTGGATTTTTTCCGCTTGACGGTTTCGGGGCTGCTGGATGATGACGTTCAATAAATGTGATAAAATTTCCACGGGATTTGGTCGAGCCGAATCGAGCGCAAGAACTCCACGATGTCTTTGCGCCCGTAATAATGCGGCGTGCCGTTCTTGTCCTGTGACATTAAAATTATCGGCATGTTCGGAAAAAATTGTGACAAGTAAGCGCGAACCTGAACCGCCCGCGTGGTGTAATTCGTCACCGTCTGATTGACGACGATTATCGCGAACGTCACGCCCTGCTCAATTATGACTGCGCCTTGAATTTTCATTTTGCTCACCTGCCTTTAAATGCCCTCGCGAAACATGACGGGCAATTTTTTTATCCTCAAACGATTTTTTCTCAGCCACACGGTCATCAATCTCTCGCAGATGATTCCGATTGTTCGATACTTGCGCGGGTTGTCGATTTGCCTGATGTTCGTCCGCGCGAAGACTTCTTCCGTCACGTCGAGCAGAAAAGAGAAGAGCCACTCGCAGAAGGCGTCGAAAATTTTCCGCCGCGTGATGAACATTTCATATTGAAAGCACGTGTAAGAATTCGCCGTGAGTTTGAAGGCGTCGAGGTATTCGGGCTGCTTGCGCGCGATGTGTTTCTCAAAAATTTTGCTGACGAAATCTTCCAAGTCGCCGCCGCTCAAAATTATTTGCAGGCAAGTCATGGGCATGCGCGACAAAATATTTTTCGCGACGATAATGTCAAAGTCGCGCAGGAGCTCTTCGGCCTTCGCGCGCGGCAAAATTTTTTCGACGGAAAAATTTTCGGTCGGCGTCTCGGTGAAAAATCTGCGGTAATGATTGAGCCCGACGATTGAATGCGAAGTATTTTTCCACATCCAATAAATCGCGGTGGCTTCGTTGAGATAAAGATTCAGTTGGCTGATATGGTCGCCGGTGTCGTCGCCGAGGTATCCGAATTTTTCTTTGGCTTGCGCGTGACCCGCGTGAATAATTTTGTAACCGTCGGGCAGCGCGTCGAGCTTTGCGTCCTTGTGCGTGACGACGTAAACGCAAAAATTTTTTTCCGCGCGTTTTTCCAGGAGATACCACGCTCCGTTGATTATGGAGAAGACGGAAATTTTTTCAAAAATATTTTTGTGCGTCGCCAAAAATTTTTCGAGCGCGGAATTTTTTCGGGCGAACGTCAAAATATTTTCCGACAAGCCGTCGGTCGCCAGCACGGCGTCGATAAATTCTTCGGGCGTGCGTTCGGCGAGCAAAAGCGCGTCAAAAAATCTGAAGCGGCACTCGTCGAGCGAGCCGTAAATTTTTTCGTAAAAGTTTTCGAGAATCGGTTCGCGCTCTTCGACGACGCCTTCAACCTTCGGGAAGGATTCGTACAGCATGAAAAAATCCGTCTCGCGGAAAAGTCCGTCGACGTCCAGCAGCCGCTCAAAATTTTTCTCGCGAACAATCTTGGAAAGAATCAAAAAATTTCGGTCGGAATGAAAATTTTTTCGCGCCTGATGAAAAAGAGTTTCGCGCGGAATGAACCGGTCAAAAATTTTCAGCGAGCTCAAATCGTTGTGTCGGACGGCGAACTCGCTTTTGTCGTCGAAGACAATGTAATCCGCCGTGCCGTCCAAAATTTTTCTCAGCTCCTCGGCAGAAATTTCTTCTCCGTTCAAAAAAATGTGCAGCTCCTTCGGCTTGAAGGCCAAGAGGTCTTTCGGGTTCGTGAACAAAAAATTTTCATCGCGTTCGGGCGAGCCCGTGAAAGAAATTTTTCCGACGACCTCGACCGCCATGTCCGCCGCCGCGCTGAACGACGACAACTCTCCGCAAAGCAAAATTCGCGGAATGTAACTCACTCTTATCACTTCCCGCTTGATAAAAAAACTTTTTTCGATTATAAATTAATCCGTGGACACTGTCAAAAAAATGGGAGGCTTCGTCATGACCCGGCTCAGAATTTTTGCGGCAATGATTTTTGTTTTGATGATGATGAGCGGTTGCGGCGACAGGGCGACGACCTTCGACACGCAAGAGCTGTTGAACGTCTCCTACGACCCGACCCGCGAACTTTACGCCGAATACAACAAACGATTCAAGACGCACTGGGAAAACGAATTGGTCAGGGGCAAAGTCATGCTCTTGCAATCGCACGGCGGCAGCGGCAAGCAGGCGCGCGCGGTTATCGACGGACTCGAAGCCGACGTGGTGACGCTCGCACTTTCTTACGACGTGACCGCGATTAAAAATGCCGGACTGATTCGCGGCGGCTGGCGCAAAGAATTTCCCGACAACTCCTCGCCGTACACTTCGACGATGGTTTTCCTCGTCCGCGCGGGCAATCCGAAAGACATTCGCGACTGGGATGATTTGATTCGCCCCGACGTAAAAATCGTCACGCCCAATCCAAAAACTTCGGGCGGCGCGCAGTGGAATTACTTGGCGGCGTGGGAGTTCGCGCGCAGAAATATCGGCGACGACGAGGAAGTTATCAAGGACTTCATGCGCAAACTTTTTGCCAACGTGGTTGCACTCGACGACGGAGCACGCGGCGCGACAAAAAGTTTTGAGAGCGGCAAGGGCGACGTCCTCATCGCCTGGGAGAACGAAGCTTTGCTCGCCAAGGAAATGTTCCCCGAAGAATATGCAATCGTCACGCCAAGCCTGAGCATCCTCGCCGAGCCGTCCGTTGCCATCGTCGACGCCGTCGTTGACAAGAAGGGCACGCGCGCTCTCGCCGAAGAATATCTGAGCTGGCTTTACTCGCCCGAAGGTCAGGAAATCGCCGCGCAGAATTTTTATCGCCCGCGCGACGAAAAAATTTTGGAGAAGTATTCGTCGGTCTTCAAGCCGCTGAAACTTTTCACCGTCGACGAAGCGTTCGGCGGCTGGGTCAAAGCTCACGACGACCACTTTGCCGACGGCGCGACCTTCGACCAAATTTGTCCGCCGAAATAATTTTGCGCGGCTGAAAAATTTTTTGACGAGCATTTTTCCGACGGCGCACTTTAATTCCTCATTCCTAATTCCTAATTAAAAAAAACTCCTCAACCGAATTGCAGCTGAGGAGTTTTTATTTTGCCCGAAAGTTAAATCGCACGCTGAACTTTGCCGGAACGAAGGCAACGGGTGCAAACGTTGACGCGCTGAATTTTTCCGTCGACGACAGCACGCACGCGCTGAATGTTCGGCTTCCATTTGCGTTTGGTCTTCAAGTGCGAGTGGCTCACGTTCATGCCGGACATCGCGCCCTTCTGACAAATCTCGCAGTAAGCTGACATGTGAATCACCTCTTCTCTGAAAAAAGACGCGTGCATTTTAACACAGAAAATTTTTCGGCGCAATACTCCAAAAAAAATTCCCGCCAAAAATTTCGGCGGGGAAAATTTATTTTGACATACGCTTGCGAGTTCAGCGGCTCAAAATTTTTGCCAAGTCGTCGACGAGTGAATTGATTCGGGCGAACTTGAGCTTGTAACTGACGCGATTGGCAATGAGCCGCGCGGTCGAGTCCATAATCGTGACGATTTCCTCCAAATTATTTTCGCGGAGGGTCGTGCCGGTCTCCACGATGTCGACGATGCTTTCGGACAAGCCGACAATCGGACCGAGTTCAATCGAGCCGTTCAATTTGATGTATTCCATTTGCATGCCTTGCGCGGCGAAAAAATTTTCGGCGAGGCGCGGGAACTTGGTGGCGACGCGAGTGTGCGCGTAATCTTCGAGGCGCGGACGCTTTTTATCTTTGGGCACGGCCATCATCAAATGACATTTGCCGAAGCCCAAATCCAACAGCTCGTAAACGTCTTTGCCCGACTCAACGATAACGTCCTTGCCGATAATGCCGATGTCCGCCGCGCCGTACTCAACGTAAGTGGGAACGTCGGCGGTTTTGGTGATGATGAACTTCAAGCGCGCCGACTCGTTCGTGATGATGAGCTTGCGAGATTTTTCGTGAAGCCCTTCAGCCGTCCAACCGATTTGATTTAAAAGTTCCGCGCTCGGCTTGAAAAGTTTTCCTTTCGGCAGCGCGACCGTTATAAAATTTTTTTCTTCCAATTCTTATCTCCCGGTTCTCAATTTTTTATTCTTGGTTACCGATTCTTTGTTCCCAATCGAAATTTCCGCCTCAAACATTCTGTTCCACGGAAAGCGGACGCGGATATTGTCGTTGCCCGTGAACTTGGGCAAATTCCTCTGCGCGAAACTCATCAGCAGCGAAGAGCAATTGTCCTCCGTCGAGCCGCGCTTGTCATTCAAAAATTCGTAACGCCCGTCGCCCGACAGCCAGCTGAGTTGCCCCGCGCCGATTTGCCTGACGTTCGCCTGATAAGCCCAGTCGTCCAGGTAACGATTCAAGAGCAATTCGTTGACGGCGTTATCTTTCATGCGCGCGGATAAAATGCCCGTGCCCAGCGCGAAGCCGGAAGAATTCGTCGGCGTGTTCCAGCCCGAGTAAGCCTTGAGCTTGAAGAGGAGCCCGCGCTGTTTAAGCCGTTCCATGAGCGCGTTGTCCGAGCCGTTCGCGAAGGCGATGTCCGCGACGATAACTTTCCGCCCGCCTTTGACGTAATCTTGAATGGTGTCGACGAAAAATTTTGTGCCCTCGCGTTCCCTGCCGTCGTTAATCGCGTCGTTCGCCTCGTAAGTTTCGCCGGCGGGGTTTGTGTTCACGGTCAAGATAAAATCCGCGCGGGCTTCGTCGTCGGTGGAGGTCGCGCCCGCCGCCCGAATCGCCGCCTGAATCGAAGTGTCAATCGGCTCGTCGGAGTAAGCGGGAATCGTCAGCTCGCCGCGCCCCCAGTTGTACTTGACGAAAATTTTCGGCGAGACGTTTGTATTTTCGTTGACCGCGCGCGCCAAGAGAATCAGCCCGAACTCGTCGATGCCCGCCGTCGTCAGGTAAGTGCCAATCCCGCGTCCGTACTCCGAAAGTTTTCTGCCCTCGTTGTGCGTCTGCGAGAAGGGCGCGTTGTCATCTCGTCCGAGCAAAAGGTAATCGAAAGTTTTATCGCGGGCGCAGTCGATTAATTTTTTGTTCGCGTCGAAATTTTTTTCGCGGCGTCCAATCCAATCTTCGATGGCCTTGTTCGGAATCAATCGCTGCAGAAAGTTGAACTCTTTAATCTCGCGCGGCGTCAGCCCTTCAATCTCCTGCTTGTCCATCAGTTCCGTCAATCGGAAAATATTCGCGCCGTAATATCGATAATAATCCGGCTCCTCGTAACCCGACGCCAAACCACTGCGCGGCGTCCGCATGATTGACCCGAAGACATACAGCGGCAATTTCTTGTGCTTGTTGCGGAACTCGGTGAACAAATCCGCGCGCGCCAAAATTTCGTCGCCGTCGTAATCGTGCTTGCGCGAGCCGACCAAACTTCCGTAAAGCAGAGAGTCCGCAGAGATAACCGCCGCCGTCAAATCTTTCTTGGCGTTTTTGTTCAGCCAATCCCACAGCAAGTCCGGGTCGCCGACATGTTCTCTGTCGCCCAAAAGTTCCACGGGCGGCGACACGATTTGGACGCCCGCCTTCTCCAAAACTTCAATCGTTTCGGTGTTTACAATCGGACGGCTGTCGTGCGGGATGTACAAAATTTTTTCTTTGGCAACTTTTTTCTTCGCCGCGCAGTCCGTCGTGCCCGTGACCAAAATCATCACGCTCAGCAGCGCACACGCAACGATTCGCAAAAAATTTTTTCCAATCACCAATCCTTATCTCCTCCGAGAGGCAGCGCGCATGTCGCCCCACAGGTCGCGCGCCTTATCGTGAACCCGCGGCTCGCGCTCACGGACGCCCTGGTCGCTTATCAGCTTCGACAGATACGACGTCGCCTTCTTCCTGTTGCCCAGCCGATTGTAAATCGCCGCGATGAGATACATCACCGCGTTGTCGGTCAGCTCGCCTATCGGAAAGCTCTCGCGCATGAGTGCGTCCTCGTAAAACTCCGCCGCCTTCGTCAGGCATTCGTCCTCTTGAGTTTTGTCGCCCGCCTCGCGATAAATCCACGCCATCTGATGAGCATACTTCGCGCGCTTGGATGCCTTGCCGCGAATCAGTTCTTGAAACTTTATGGCGAGTCGGAAGGCGGTCGCCGCGTTCTCCAGCGTGCGCTCCTCGGCGAAGGGAATTTTTATGTTCTTCGTGAGGAGGACGGCGCGCAAAATTGTTAAATGCTTATCGGGCATTTTGTTTGTGAAGGTCGCCTCGTCCGCCGCGAAGCCGCAGTGTTCGCAGACCCACACCGTGTAATAATACGGATTGAAATCTTCGTAATGCGTGCAGCCGTCGTCGTCGCGCTTGGTGACCATGAGCCGCGAGCGAGTTTTGACCACGCGAAATTCTTTTTCGCAGACGGGACAAATTTTTTCAACCACAAAAGTTTTTTCTATCTCTGCCATATACTCTCCTTTCAATACTCAGTCGGAGCAGAGGGCGCGGGCAAATTTCTTTCGTCGTACTTGAGTCCTGCGCCGCCGTTATATTGAATCATCAACCGCGTGTAAAGATTTTTCCAGTCGCCGAAGATTTTTTCCGCGTTTTGATTCAAGATCGCGGCGAATTTATTTTTCGGCAGGTTCAGCGACGATTCGACGAGCTCAAGCGAATTTTTTTCGGATTGATTAACCGCATCGCTGACCATTTCGCCTAAAGAATTCCAATAACCGCGACTTAAAGCCGTGACTTGACCGGACGCCCAAAACATTTTGGAATCATCGTATTTATCTTTGAGCGCGAAATTGTAAGCGTCGGGCATCTTCGCCACGGCGAACGGCACGAACGGATTTTCCGGCGGCGTGTTGATTGAGACCCAGCAAATCGGCGCGGGCAACTTGTCATTAACCTGCGCGACGCATGTGTAAATTGTCTTCGCCGAGAGGATTGCGCGCTCGGTGTTTTCCTTCACGTAAATGGTAAGGAGAGCCGAACAGTCCCGCGTGTGTGCTCGCCGACTTATCGAAGTCGGTGCCGGCGTAATGGTCGCGGTGCAAACTCATGACGTCGGTGACCGCCAATTTTTTATCGGGCTTAACGCTCAGCGGATAATAATCCGAATCCCAGCCGCTGACCTCGGGTGAAAAATTTTTCGACGGAGCCACGGTGCTCAAGCCGCGCCACACGCGCCGCATTGAATAATATGGGTGATTGTATTCCTCGGCCTGCAAAGATTTTACCCAATCCAAATTGCCTTGCTCGTCGTAAGCAGCCCAGCCGAGTTCTTCCAACATCTGCGGCAAGCGCGGATTAAAAATTTGATTCGGGTCGTTCTCTCTTATCGCGCGAATCCTCAGCTGATTGGCGGCGATGGAAAAATGCCCGTCGGGGATTTTTCCGCAATCCATAAGCCGCCCTTTCCCGAAGGAGTCGGTTGCATTTCAAAGAGCCAGCCCTCGTCCTTGTCGGCAACAAACATCGTCTTCGATCTGCCGTAAAGCCCGTACTCGTCGATAAGCGCGCCCATGAGTTTAATTGCCTCGCGCGCCGTCTTGCAACGCTCCAAAGCCACGCGCCCAAGTTCGGCAGAGTAAAAAATCTCGACGCCTTTTTTCGTAAGCAATGTAAGGCAAGCGCGCGGATTTGTCGGTGCACTCGCCCATCATTAAGCCGTGCTCGTTCATGGCGGGATAATCAGCGTCGATATAAGCGTAAGTGTGCTCGACTTCGGGGATATGACCAATCGCCTTTGTATGCGTAACGGCGGTACCGAGATAAACGGGGCGAAGACTGCCGCGCTTGTGATTTTTCGCAGGCACGAAGACGGTATTGGGGGCGTTGCCAAATCCGTCGTCACAATGCGAAACGAAAACATTTCCGTCCGCCGACGCGCCCTTAGTCACGAGCATAATCGTGCAAGCTTCGGCGTCGACGTTTATGAACGACAGAGCCGCCAAGCCGACGGCGAACTTGGTTAAAAATTTTTTCATGACACTACCTCTGTTCAGTTAGGAGTTAGGAGTTGACTTCCCTAATCCCTACTTACCGCAAATATTTATTGCAGAGAGCTTTGAGCTTATCGGGCTCCGCCTCCGCCAAATAATCGGGCTTGAGCCGCCAGCCCCAGTTCGTGCCGACGGTGCCCGGCGTGTTCATCCGATTCTTGCCGTCGAGGCGAAGGATATCTTGCATGGGCACGATGGCGAAGCGCGAGCTTGAGGCGTAAGCGAACTCAATCAACTTTTTGCACACGTCGTCGGGGCGGCGCACGTCTGCTCCGATGAGCGCGGCAATCGTCGCCTTGGAGTCGTTGTCCACGTCCTCCATGAACCAGCCGACGGTCGTGTTGTTGTCGTGGGTGCCCGTGTACGTTATGGAATTTTCGGGCGGCACGAATCCGATTCGCCCGTGCTCGTTGAAGTGCAAAGAGAAATGCAAAACCTTCATGCCGGGGAAGCCGCAGTCCTCGCGCAGCTCGTCGACGGCGTCGGTGATGATGCCCAAGTCCTCAGCGACGATTTGCGCGTCACCAATTTCCTTGCGAATCTCTTTGAAGAAATTCAAGCCCGGACCTTTGAGCCACTCGCCGTGAATGGCAGTCTTTGCGTCGCCAGGTATCGACCAGTAAGACTCAAACGCGCGGAAGTGGTCAACGCGAACGATGTCGACCAGCTCGTAAATCCGCTTGAAGCGCAACTTCCACCACTTGTACTTCGTCGCCTTCATCTCGTCCCAGTCATATTGCGGGTTGCCCCACAGCTGACCCGTCGCGCTGAAATAATCGGGCGGAACCCCCGCAACTTTTTCGGGGTGCCCTTCCTCGTCCAGTTGGAACTCCTGCTGATTCGCCCAAGCGTCCGCGCTGTCCGCCGAAACGAAAATCGGCATGTCGCCCATGATTTGAATCCCGCGCTCCAGTGCATAAGCGTGAACCTTCTGCCACTGCTCCTCGAAGATAAATTGCTCAAACTCCGTGAATAAAATTTCGTCGGCGAGTTCCTTCCTCAACGCCGCCAAAACTTTTTTGTCGCGCTGTTTGATTTTGATGTCCCACTCAATCCAATACGCGCCGCCGTTTTTATTTTTAATCGCCGCGAACAGCGCGTAATCTTCCAGCCAATATTTCTGAGCCGCGCAGAATTTTTCAAAGGCTTTCTTGAGCGCGGCGTCCGTCTTGAGCTTGGCTTTGAAATTTTTGAACGCTTTCTTGAGTGCGGCGGTCTTGAGGCGGTCGACGCTTTCGAAGTCAACGAATTTCGATTTGCCGAGCTTGAGCGGAACTTTAACGTCGCCCTCTTCGAGCAAGCCGTCCGCAATGAGCGCGTCGATTGAAATTATCATCGGGTTGCCCGCGAACGCCGACGGAGATTGGTAAGGCGAGTAACCGTAACCGACGGGATTGAGCGGCAGGATTTGCCAAATGCTCTGCCCCGCCGCCTTGAGGTAGTCGACGAACTCAAAAGCTTCCTTGCCCAGGTCGCCGATACCGTATTTGCTCGGCAGGCTGGTCGGGTGAAGAATAATTCCTGCGCGGCGGTCGTAATTCTGCTGCTGAGGGACGTGGTGGAGGAGAAGACCTTCGAGCGGCTCAAGTTTGAATGAAACTCTTCCGCGGGCGACGGGATATTTTTTCTTCGGATTGTCCTCGTCGAAGGCGTCGACGAATGCACCGTTGGCGAAGTCGCTCACGTCGAAGGAAACTTCCTTGCCGCGATTCTTCGAACGATTGAACGCGACGAGATAAATATCGTTGGGAGCTTCGTGCCCGAAGACATCGTGGCCGTTGCGAATCACGCGCGCGAAAGCGACGATATCTCCCTTGCTCGGCAGAGGAAGCAACTCGCCCGTCTGCAGTGCCAATTTCTCGTTGCGCAGTTTGATAAATTTTTTGTAAGTCGCAAGCAGTTCTTGGTCGCCGCCGCCCCACGGATACGGCCGCCGATTCGTCGGGTCTTTGAAGCCCTGCATTCCGATTTCGTCGCCGTAATAAATGCACGGGACGCCGGGGTAAGTCATCTGCCACAGAGCCGCCATCTTCAGGCGCGCCTTGCCGAGTTTCTCCGCCGCCTCGTCCAATCTGAAATGCGATTGCTCGTAAACGGGCATTTGGTCGTAATAGGGAGCCTCGCCGAAAATCGTGACGGGACGCATGATATCATGGCTGGCGATTAAATTCATCATCGCGTAGAAATTTTCTTTCGGGTAATTTTCGCGCAGACTCTCCATGCGCCGCATGCACAGCTCGCCGTCAATCTGTCCGAGGATGAAGTCGAAGATGTGCGCGCGCAACGGATAATTCATCGCCGAATCCATTTCATATCCGCAGAGATATTGTCGCTGAACGCCGTAAGCAATTTTGTTTGAAGCGTCTTCCCAGACTTCACCAATCATCACGGCGTCGGGATTAATTTTTTTCAGCTCGGAGAAAAATAATCTGCTGAACTCGGCGGGCAGCTCGTCGATAACGTCCAGCCTCCAGCCGCTTATGCCTTCGCGCATCCAATGCTTGAGGACGCTGTTTTTGTCGCGGATGATGAAGTCCATGTAACTCGGCGTGGTCTCTCGGACGTTTGGCAGCGTTGGAAAGTTCCACCAGCTGTCGTAATCGGTCGGATAATTTCTGAAGTCGTACCACTCGTAATAGGGCGAGTCCTTCGATTGAAACGCGCCGACAGAATCATATTTGCCTTTGCGGTTGAAGTAAATGCTGTTGGAGCCCGTGTGACTGAACACGCCGTCGATTATGATTCGGATACCTTTGGCGGCCGCCGCGTCGATTAAATGTTTGAAGTCCTCGTTCGTGCCGAGTATCGGGTCAATCTTGTGGTAGTCGCCGGTGTCGTAGTGGTGGTTGCTCTCCGATTCGAAGACGGGATTAAAATAAATCGCGCTGACTCCCAGCTCTTTGAGGTAGTCCAATTTTTTTTCAACGCCGCGCAGGTTGCCGCCGAAGAAGTCGTAAGCCGCAATTTCGTCGCGGTCATAATCTTTGAAATAAATCGGGTCGTCGCTCCAGCTCGCGTGATAAACCGCGCCTTCCTTCTCGATGATTTCATTTCCGTCGCGATAAAATCTGTCGGGGAAAATCTGATACATGACGGCGTGCTTGAACCAGTCGGGAGTCTTCGCGCCCTTTTGGTAGACGGTGATTTGGAAGGCGGGCGGCACATGGTCGTAAAGTTCGCCGACGCCGCCGAGGAGTTCGTGATTGTTTCCGTAGTAGTAAGTCCTGCCGCCCGTGACGATTATGAAGTAATACCAGAGCAAGCCGCCCTTGTCGGGCATCTTCGTGACGATAGAGTAAAATTTTTCTTCAGCCTTCTCGTCGTCGCGCGTGGCAAGGTTTGACCACTTCTCGCCCGCGCCCTCCTCCCACGTGTGCAGGAGCACTTGCTTGATAACGGCGTCGGTCTTAATCGTGATGCCGAGCCGCACGGACGAGCCCGCCTCCGCAGCACCCACCGTCGAGCGGTAGTAAATGTTCTGCGAGTTGTGCAGGACGTTCTTCTTGTCAATCATCATATCATCTCCGTTTTTTTATTGAATCGATTCGAGAAGTCTTTGCAAGCTCCGAAGATTTTTATATTCAATCCACGCCGAAGATTTTTTCACGGCGTTCATCATCGCGGGCAAAGCTTTCTGCGCGACGATTTGAGAAATTTTTTTTGCGAGCGGAAACGGTCGCGACAAAATTTCGGGCAGCACATCGATGAGGAGTTGCATGTCGTGATAAATCAAAGCTGTGCCTTCGCTCAAGATTTGATGAATTCGGGCGAGCGCAATTTCTTCCGCCGAGTGCTCACCGATTTTTATTTGAAATTTTTCCGCCACGGCACGGCACGTCAAAAAAGTTTCAAGCTTTCCGTCAAGAGATTCGGCGTAAAAATTTTTCGTCAGCGTTTGAACGAGAGAATCCACCACGCGATTAATTCTGTCGCCGTCGCTTTCAAAAGAAAAATTTTTTGCGCGCGCGGCACGATATTTTAAAATATCATCGTCAAAGACTTCGTTGCGGTCGTACTTGGAAAAATTTTTGTCGCCGTAAGGAGACCTTGCTTCGTTTGCATAACCGCGTTGCAGTTTAGTTTTTCTGTACTCTTCTGCGGACTTGGTGTAATAATGATTGACGACGATTTTGTCGGCAAGAACCGGCTCGTTGCTCCAGCCGGGCACGTGCTTGCCGTCAGAATTCACGGCAAATTTACTGTTGAAGTGATTGGCAAAATGCGGATGAAATATGTGACGAATGAGCCGAGGGTTGTTGATACTTTTTACGATATTGTTTCCTTCCTTTATTCCTCTCTCGTCAATCAGAATCCAATTGCTTGGAGCACGGCGCGTAAATCTTTCGAGCACGCCGCGAGAATAATCCGCGTCGATTTGTCCGTTCGAGCCGAAGACTTGCCAGTTGATTGCCAGAGACGCCGCGTTCGGGTTGCGCGCCAAAATTTCGTCGGCGACTTCAGTAATGGAACGAGTGCTCTTCGGGAAAATAAATTCGTCAATGTCGATGAACATCATGTATCTGCATTCGAAACGAAATTTTTCAACCGCGTCATTGTATGCGGGGTATTGCATAAGCTTTCCCGACCAATCAATCAGCGTCACGAGATTTTCTTCGACGTAAGGGGCGAGCACCTCTGTGAAGTCGTCGGAGCTGTCGTTGTTGTAAAGATAAAAATGTTCGACACCGGCGAGCAAATGATAATCCAGCCACTCTTTCAGGTAACGCGCTTCGTCCTTGAAAATCGCAACGACCGCCAAGTCATACAGGAACAAATTTTTGTCGACCATCAAATCATCTCCGTTTATCACTTTATCAAGCGCAAAAGTTTTTGGACGTAAAGCAAGTTGAAGCGAACATACCAATCATCGTCAGCTTTCAGACCGTCACCTTTTTTTAACGACTCGCAAAGACGCGGAAGAATATTTTCTTGAGTCAGTCGTTTAATTTCTTTGCAGATTGGAAATGGGCGCGATAAAATTTCCGGCAACGCTTTCAGGAACATTTGAATTTCTGCATAAGTTATCGGGGCGACATTTGCCAGCGTCCGATAAATCCACGCGAGCGCAAATTCTTCCGCCGAGTGCTCGCCGATTTTTATTTGAAATTTTTCCGCTGCGTATCGGCACGTCAAAAAAGTTTCAAGCTTGCCCGCGAGAGATTCTTCAAGCGAATTTTGTGTAAGAATTTGGACGAGAGAATTTATCACGCGATTAATTCTGTCGCCGTCGCTCTCGAAGGAAAAATTTTTTGCGCGGGCGGCACGATATTTCAAAATGCTGTCGTCGAATTCATCATTGTAATCATGAGATTTAAAATCATCCTGCGGACGTTTTGCGATTATGTCCGAACGCCCGCGTTTTAT